>NZ_JANJOU010000008.1 GCF_024594815.1 Roseomonas populi
GACGGCCGAGCTCGCCCCGTTGATCGTCTCGATCAGCCCCGCGCCCGCCGGCAGCTCCCCCTTCGCAAAAACCTGCCCGAACGTCGCAACGCCACCAGCCAACTTACCCTGACCAGCATTCTCGTAAAAAAAACTAGTAAGCTTCATTAAATAGAACCCCTCGTCGTCTAACACCGCTGTGTGAGATTGAATCTTCTGAAGATCGCGGTGGGATACGCCAGAATCTGTCAGAAAATTTTACGTTCTTTGGCCTCCGTTGTTGATGAAGATGCTCTATTGCACCTGCACAGTTCCATCAATACTGCTTTTTGATAGCGATCCTTCAGGATCGCCGCGCGATTTCTTGTGGGATTCTATTCTCTTCTCACAGATTTCGGCACGATATCGGAACGTGACTGCCGCGCCGGATCTCGCCGTAGGGTTTCCCCGCACGGAATGAGTGCGCCCGGGATCGGGGCTGGCGGTGCGAGCACCACGCGCCGCTTCTGGCTCCCAAGGACCGGATTGTGCTGCCGGGAAGGGTTGCGGGCAGAGTGAGAGCGCCGGCAGAGCCTCGTACGCCTCGAGGCCAATGCCTGCGGCCCTGCGCGAGAGCCCACCCGCTACAAGCCGAGGCGGGGTGCTGCTGCTCTCGAATCCCTTTTTTCAGCCGACGACAGGGTCGCCCAAACTCCGAGAGCGAGTGCCGCCCTTGGCATGGCTATCGGCTGGCAGGATGGCCGCGGCGGAAACCTGCTGTTTGGAAGCGGAGACGCGACGGATAGAGGCGCAGGAGGGCCGGGAACCGTGCGTCCCCGACCCTCCCCCAAGCCATGCTGTCGCTGCGTGGCCTCAGGCCGTCGGGTTGTTCCGGCGGCGGCGGATGTAGCCCAGGCCGAGCAGGCCGGCACCGAAGAGCGCCAGCGAGGTGGGCTCCGGCACCGCGACCTGCAGGACGGACGGGCTGCCATTCTGGCGGCTGTAGTACAGCGTGTAGTTGCCGGCCGCGAGATTGCTGAAGGTATCCGTCACGACGTTGGTCGGGCCGCTGACGCCGCCGACGCGGACACCGTCCCGGTACAGGCTGATGCCGTCGTCATGCGTGATCGTCATGCTCGTGCCGGCAACGAGGTTGCCCAGCGCGATGGTGTAGTAGGACCCGTAGCCGAAGTTGGCCACGCTGCCGCTGGACTTGAGGAAGCGGTTCTCGTTCCTGAAGTCGGCGACCTGGGTGCCCTGATAGGTCACCGTGCCGGTGCCCGAGTAGTTCGTGACGTTGCCCGCGGTGAAGCCGAAGGTGCTGTTCAGGTCGCCCGGGGGGTTGGAGGGACCGTTCTGCGCCGCCGTGTTGCTGAAGTTCAGGTTGCCCGTGTAGGTGAAAGAGGCCGAGGCGGTCGATCCGCTGAAGGCCGGCGCCGTGTTGGTCGTGTCGAAGCCGTTGCCGTTGGTCAGGCCGGTGATGACGGAGATCGCGTAGGACGCCGCGTGGGCGCTACCGGCGCCGAGCAGGGCCAGCGTGGTGCCGGCGAGCAGTGCCACCTTGAACGAACGCATAGTAAGTCTCTCCCTGTGTTCGATGTGAACGGCGGTAAGAGGGCAAGCATCATGCCAAGGTATTTCTGCTATACATAACAACAGATTGTCGTGTCGCTCCGGGCTCGTTAATGCGTCGTCGTAAGAAGTGCTGACAGCCGGGCCTTCAGGCCCCGGCCTGCCCGTCCAGGCGGTCTTCAGGGACGGATGACGAAGGTAGGCGGCACGCAGGAGGCCGACGCCGCGGCCCTGCAAGGCCCCGGTCTCCCGGCTGCTGTTTCCTGGGCCTCAGGCCGCGATGCCGCCTGCCTCTCACGCCTCCCGGAACCGGCCGGGCTCCTCGATACCGAGGTCGGCGCCCTTCGCGTCGAAGGCTGCGTCGTAGATCTGCGCCAGGCGACCTTTCGGCGCTCCTTCGTTCTTCTGCTCCCCATTCCTCGGCTCGCCGAGCAACTCCGGCAGGGCGAAGACGTCGGCCTCCACGGCGACAGCCAGCAGGTGGGATGCCTGCGCCGCCAGGCCCGCGGAATGCATCGTTTCCACCGCGAGCTTTGCCTCGGCAATGGCGAGCTGGCGCTCGAGTTCCACGACCTGCCGTTCCAGGCGATCGGCCCGCAGCGCCTGCTCGCCGGCGGCCGCCTGCGCTTCCTCCATCCTCGCGGCTATGGCGAGGACCGCCTCGTCCAGACGGTCGAGGGGAAGGCGGGCGAGAGCCATGTGAGCATCCTTCGTGGATGGCGTCGCCGCAGCCTCATGCTCGGACATCGGAACCTCCTGGAGAAGATCGGCGCCAGCCATAATGCGATCCGGCCATGTGGGGAAACGCCGGAGGCGCTGCCCGTGCGGATCGGTGCCGCGCCCCCGTGCCCATCGTTCCGGGCGGAAACGCCTTGCGGGGGGCTCACGGCCGGCCAGCACGCACGCGCCGGCCGGCGCAGCGTCACTCCACCCCGCCCGGCCTCCTATCGCTCGAGCATCGAGCCATGGATCCACCCCACCGGCTCGGTCTCGCCAACCTGGTACCAGCCACCCGGCGCCTCCGCGAAGACCCGCAGCCTCGTCCCTCTCGGCACCACGCGCAGGACCGCACCGCCGCCGGCCGGGTTGCTCCGGAGGTTGACCGGATGGGCCGAGGTCGTCGTGACGGACCCCTGCGCGGGCAGGCTCCCGGCAGGCGGAGCCGGCAGGGCCGGGGGTGGGGCCGGCTCTGCCGTGGCCGGTGCCGGCGGCCGTGGAGGCGCCGCAGGGGCCGGCGCCGAAGCCGAGGTGTCCGGCACGGGCGGCAGGGGCAGGACGGAACGCGCGGAGGTCGGCCCGCCGCCATCGAAGCAACGGGTGTTCGTCTCCACATAGGTCCGGGTGGCCTCCGCGCTGCCGGCGGCGACGAACTGCTCGATCCGCTCCCCGCCCGCGCTGACGACCGAGACGAAGGGCAGGAACGGATCCTCCATCGCCCCGGTGAGGTTCACCTGGCCGCAGACCGCATAGCCGCCCAGGGCCTGCCGGTGGACGATCACGCCCCTGAACCTGGCGGCCGGCGTGATGTTGCGGGCCGTCGAGCGCAACCGCTCCTCGGCCGCCTTGCGCGCAGCCCCGGCTTCCGCCTCCAGGCGCGCCGCCTGCTCGGCCTGGACGCGCTTCCTCTTGGTCTCCGCGTCGTCGCAGGCCGCCGTGAGCACGGTCATCAACAAGGACGCGACAAGCCTGAGGCGCATGCATCTGCCTTTCGAGGTGGTGGCCGTGAACCGGCACCAGAAATACGGCGAGTTGTGGTCACGGGGCCCTGATCCCCAAAGCCGGGCTGGTCTACCAGGGCAGACAAGACGACGAAGAAGACGGGGATTCGCTGTGTCCATGTTCTCGCGTGCCGCACCGGTGGGCGCCGCCGGCGGCATTGCCATGATGCTGCTCGGCGTCCTGCTCTTCGCCGTCAACGACACGCTCGGGAAGTGGCTGGTCGGCGCCTATGCGGTGGGCCAGCTGATGCTGGTGCGCAGCATCTCCGGGCTGCTGGCCATGGCGCCCTTCATCCGCCGCGCGGGCCGTGGCGCCTTCCGCCGCGCGCCGCGCCCGGGGCTGCAGCTGCTGCGCGTGGTCTTCTCCACGCTCGAGGGTTCGCTGTTCTTCTGGGCGCTGACGGACCTGCCAATGGCCGAGGTCATGGCCTACTACATGGCCGGGCCGATCTACGTGACCGCCCTCTCCCCTTTCCTGCTGGGAGAGAAGGTGGGCTGGCGCCGCTGGACGGCGGTGGCGGTGGGCTTCTGCGGCGTGGTGCTGGCGCTCCACCCCTCGCCGGGATCCCTCTCCTTCGGCGCCCTCTGCGCCCTGGCCGGAAGCTTCAGCTACGCCCTCTTCCTCATCGCCACCCGCAAGCTGGCGGGCACCCCGGGCACGGTGCTGATGACGGCCCAGCTCATCGCCGCCCTCGCCTTCGGCGCGACCCTCGTGCTGATCCAGGGCTGGACGCCGCCCGGCACGCTGGACCTCGCGCTGATGCTGCTGCTCGGCATCGGCTCCCTCTGCGGCAACCTCTGCGTCAATCAGGCCCTGAGGATGGCGCCGGCTTCCGTCGTCGTGCCCTACCAGTACACGCTGCTCCTCTGGGGCATGCTCTTCGGCTATCTCTTCTTCGGCGAGGTGATGGGGCCGCTCCCCCTGATCGGGGCCGGCATCATCGTCGGCGCAGGCCTCTTCATCTTCCTGCGGGAGCAGCAGCTGCGCCGGCAGGGCGGCTGACGCGCGGGAATGCCGTCCATTGATCGGGAGGGTCCGCCATGGCGGCCGCTGACTACTTCGAATCCCTCTTCTCCCTCGCCGGCAAGACGGCGCTGGTGACGGGCGGCGGCACGGGGATCGGCCGCATCATCGCGGAGGCGCTGGTCCGGGCCGGGGCGGAGGTGCTGATCGCCTCGCGCAAGGGAGAGGTCTGCGCCGCGGTGGCCGAGGAGCTGAATGCGCTCGGGGCGCCCGGGCGCGCCGAGGGCATGGCCGGGGACGTAGGAACCGAGGCGGGCGTGCAGGCCCTGGCCGCCGCGACGAGGGAGCGGGTGGCGCGGCTGGACATCCTCGTGAACAACGCGGGCCGGAGCTGGGGGGCGCCGATGGGGCAGTTTCCCTTCAAGGCCTGGGACACCGTGATGTCCGTCAACGTCGCCGGCCTGTTCAGCCTCACCCAGGCGCTCCTGCCGATGCTGACCGACGCGGCGACGGCGGACGACCCGGCGCGGATCATCAATCTCGGGTCTGTCATGGGCTCGCAGCCCATGGGGAACCGCGCCTACTCCTACGCCGCCTCCAAGGCCGCCGTGCACCACCTCACCCGCATCCTGGCCCAGGAGCTGGTCGAGAGGCACATCACGGTGAACGCCTTCGCCCCCGGCCCTTTCGAGACCCGCATGATGGCCTTCGCGACCGCCGACGCGGCGGCGCGCGCGCGCACGGAAGCCGGCGTTCCCATGCGGCGGCTCGGGCGGGCGGAGGACATTGCGGCGGCGCTGCTTTTCCTCTGCGGGAGGGGCGGCTCCTACACGACCGGGGCAATCCTGCCCATCGACGGCGGCAAGCATGTCATGACAGGACATCGCTACTACCTCGACGACGAGGGCTGAGGCTTCGGGGGGCTCCGGCCACCCGGTGCCGCTGCCCCGCCGAACCCTTGAAACCGAAGGCGCCAAATGGCACTTCTTGGTGCGACAGATGGCGCCACCCTCATGACCCAGACCACCCTCCCCTCGCCCGCCCAGCCTTCCGTCGGTGCTCTTCTCGATCGCACCGCGGCCCTTCTCGGCGGCGCCAAGCTCCTGAAGAGCGCCCCGCAGAGCCCGGTCGAGATCCATCACCTGCTGGTCAACGGGCTTCCGAAGGCCTCGCTGAACCACATGATCCGGCACGTGAAGGTCCTCCGGCTGGCCGACATCCACCACGCCATCGGCATCAGCGTCCGGACCGGCCAGCGCGCGCGCGGCGCGACGGCCGCCCAGGAAAGGAAGCCGCTGACGAAGGAGCAGAGCGGCCGCACCTGGGAATTCGCCGAGGTGCTGGCGGCGGCCACGGAGGTCTTCGGATCGCAGGAGGCTGCGGAAACCTGGATGCAGCGCCCGGCCATGGGCCTCAACCACGAGCGCCCGATCGACCTCCTGGCGACCCCGGCCGGCACGGCGATGGTCAAGAACTTCCTCACCCGCCTGGAATACGGCGTCTATACGTGATTGCCCTGCCCCCTCATCTGGGTGGCACGGAGTTCATCGCGTGGCGGCTCGACCAGGCCCGGTACGCGGAGGGCTGGGACAGCGGCGAGGGCGCCTATCGCGGCGGCGGCCGCTGGAACTCGCCCGGGCGCCGCGTGGTCTACGCCTCCCTCGATGCCGCCACCGCCATCCTCGAGGTCGCGGTCCACAAGGGTTTCGACACGCTCGACCTCCTGCCGCACGTCCTGACCTCCCTCGTCATCCCGGATCCGTCCGGGATCTTCGTCGTCCAGCCATCGGAAATTCCCGATCCGGCCTGGCTACACCCCCGCTACTCGGACCCGGCCCAGACCGCCTTCGGGGATTCGGTCCTCGATCAACATCCCCTGGTGCTGATCCCGAGCGCGGTATCGACGGCCAGCTGGAACCTCCTCATCGCACCGGACCGAGCAGCGGGCCGCTACACCCGCCGCTCGCAGGCGCCCTTCAGCCTGGACCCGCGGCTGGTCCCACCCTCTCCGCCGGCCCCCGATGTCGCTGCCCCCCGGCCGGCGCGGCGGCGCCCCCGGCCCCGGGGGCCTTCTGCCTCGCGGTGAGCCGAGAGCGATCGCCGCAGCGGGCCAGGGCAGCCCTCAGAGCGCGATCCGGGCCTCGCGGACCAGGGCGGACCACCGCTCGGCCTCGGCGGCCACGAAGGTGGCGAACTCCTCCGGCGTCTCCCGCCGGCTGCGGGCGCCAAGCGCCGTGAAGCGCTCCCGGATCGTCTCCTCGGCCAGCGCCTCGGTCAGCTCGGCGTTGAGGCGCGCCACGATGTCGCGCGGCGTGCCGGCGGGCGCGAAGACGCCCTGCCACTCCTCGCTCCGGAAGCCCGGCACCAGCTCCGAGATGGCGGTGACGCCGGGCAATCGCGGAATGGGTTCCTCCCCGCCCTGGGCGATGACGCGCATGCCGTCCTGCCCGTTCAGGGGGATGGCGGTGGTCGCCGTCGCGAAGGTCATCGCGATGCGGCCGGACCGTAGGTCGTTCTGCGAGGAGGGGGCGTCGCGGTAGGGCACGTGGTTGATCCGCACGTCCGCCATGCGGTTCAGCATCTCCAGCGCCAGGTGCTGGGAGGAGCCGACGCCGGTGCTGGAGCAGTCCAGCTCGCCCGGCTTCGCGCGCGCCAGGTCCAAGAGCTCCTTCAGGGAGCGCGCCTGGACCGAGGGCCCGAGCAGAATGACGTTCGGGATCGTCGCCACGCGCGCCACCGGCCGGAAGTCCTGCCGGATGTTGTAGGGCAGCTGCATGAGCGCGGCGTTGATGACGAAGCCGCTTCCGTCGTCCAGCAGGGTGTAGCCATCGGGTGTGGAGCGGGCGACGAAGGCCGCCCCGATCGTCCCGCCCGCGCCCGGCCGGTTCTCGATGACCACCGGCTGCCCCAGGCGCTGGCCGAGGCGCGGCATGACGATGCGGGCGAGCGTGTCCACCGCCCCGCCCGCGCCGTAGCTCACGGTCACCCGCAGCGGCCGGTCCGGGTAGGTGCCCTGCGCCCGGACACCGCGGGCGGCGCAGGCCGCCAGCCCGCTTGCCAGCAGCAGGCCGCGGCGGGTGGGCCAGTGATCCCTCTCGCTCGTCATCGCTTTTCCTCCCTGGGGCGCGCAGTGCTATCCGAAGCCGTACAGGATGGCGGGGTTGTCCCGCAGCACCCGGCGGCGGGCCGCCTCGTCGGGCAGCCAGTCCAGCAGCAGGTCGAGCAGGCCGGCATCGTCGGGCTTGTGCCGCTCCGTCACGTGCGGCCAGTCGCTGCCCCAGACCGTGCGTTCCGGCGCGAGGTGCGCGAGACCCCGGGCGACCTCCGCCATGTCGGGGTAGTCCGGCCCACCCTCGATGGAATCGAGATAGGCCCCGGAGAGCTTCACCCAGACATCGCCGCGCCCCAGCAGCCTCTCCAGCACCCTGAAAGCCGGATGCCCGGTGCCGCCCGGTGGCGGGATGCGGCCGAGGTGGTCGAACACGATTGGGCAGGCCAGGCGCTCCAGCAACGATGCGTTCCCGGCGATCTGATCCGCGGACATGTTGATCTGCGCGTGCCAGCCCATGGCACGGATGCGCTCCGCCATCGGCTCGATCATGTCGATCGTCGTCACGGTGTCGGCCGGCTTCCAAACGCTGAAGCGCAGGCCGCGGATGCCGCCCGCGTCCAGGCGCCGCAGCTCCGCCTCGGTGGCGTCCGGGTGCAGCACGGCAATTCCGCGCGCGCCCGGCCCCAGCGCCGCCACGGCGGCGAGCGTGCCGGCATTGTCCGTGCCGAAGGCCTTGGGCTGGACGACCACTGCGCGCTGGGTGCCCAGCCGCCGTTGCAGGGCCTTGTAGTCCTCCGGTCCCATGCCGCGGAAGGGCGCCGCATCCGTCCCGGGCGGCAGGAATGCCGGATCGACGACGTGGATGTGGCTGTCGCAGGCGCCTTCCGGCATCGGAAGGCGCGGCGGGCGAGTGCCCGAGGAGTTGGGCACGGGCCCTCCGCCGTCCGCCTTGCTCACGCGCCGGCACCCGCGGCGCTGGCGGCTGGCGTCCCGTGCCCGTGCTCGCGGATCACGCCGGAGCCGGAGAGCCGCCCGTACTCCGCCTCCCCCAGCACGGGCAGCAGGACCTCGCGGCTGTGCTCGCCCAGCTTCGGTGCCGGGCGCGCCAGGATGCCGGGCGTGCCGGACAGGCGCGCGACCATGCCGTGCATGGGGATCCAGCCCATCTCCTCGTCCGGCACCTCGATCAGCGCCTCCCGCGCGCCGACATAGGGATCGTCCAGCAGGTCGGAGGCGTCGTAGATGGGGCCGATCGTCACGCCTGCCTCGTCGAAGTGGCGCAGGTTCTCTTCCAGCGTCCGCCCGGCCACGAAGCCGGCGACGATCCCGTCGAGTTCCTCCCAGTTGCGCAGTCGGTCGGGGTTGGTGCGGAAGCGCGGGTCCTCGATCAGCTCCGGCCGCCCGATGGAGGCCAGCAGCTTTGCCGTCATCCCCTGGGTGGAGGAGGAGAGGCAGACCCAGCGGTCGTCCTTCGTGCGGTAGGCGTTGCGGGGCGAGGTGTTGGTGCTGCGGCTGCCCGTGCGCTGCTTGGTCTTTCCGGTCAGGCGATAGTTCGCCACCTGTGGGTCCATCACCATCAGCATGGGATCGATGAGGGACATATCGATCACCTGTCCCTTCCCGTGCGCCCCGCGCGCGGCAAGAAGGGCGATCATCGCGGTGGCCGCGCCGTAGAGGCCGGCATAGCCGTCGCCCATGAACATGGGCGGCAGGACCGGCTCCCGGTCCGGGAACCCGTTCACGGCGGCGAAGCCGGAATACCCTTCCACCAGCGTGCCGAAGCCGGGCTTGTGGCGGAAGGGCCCGTCCTGCCCCCAGCCGCTGATGCGGACGATGACGAGACGGGGGTTGATCCCCAGCAGCACCTCGGGGCCGAGGCCCATCGCCTCCAGCACGCCCGGGCGGAAGCTCTCCACCAGGATGTCGGAGGTGGCGGCGAGCTGGCGGACCGCCTCCTGCGCGTCGGGGTTCCGCAGCTCCAGGCAGATGCTCTTCTTGTTGCGGCAGAAGATCTTCCAGGAGGTCTCGACACCCTGCACGCGCCAGGCGCGGAGCGTGTCGCCCTCGGGTGGCTCCACCTTCACCACCTCCGCCCCGTGGTCGGACAGCACCTTCGTCAGGGTGTTGCCCGCGACGAGGCGCGAGAGGTCCAGCACGCGCACGCCGTGGAGAGCGCCGGTGGCGGAGGAGTCGAAGCTCTTGCGGTGCAGGTGAGAGGTCTCGGCCATGGGCTACTCGACGCGGATGTTCGCGGCCGTGGCGACGCTGCGCCACTGGGAGAGGTCGCGCTTCAGGAAGGCGTCCGCCTCGGCGGGCGGGAGGAGCTGCGGCGTCGCGCCTTCCCCAGCCAGGTACTCGGCGAGGCGCCCGCCCCGCAGCGTCTCCAGCGCGGCGGCGTTCAGCCGGTCGCGGATGGCGGGCGGGATGCCCCGGCGCGCCAGCAGGCCCCACCAGATGCTCGCCTCGTAGTCCGGCAGGCCGCTCTCCTTCGGGGTGGGCGCGGCCGGGGCACCGGCGGGGCGGTCCTCGCCGGTCCAGCCGATCACCTTCACCCGCCCGGAATCGATGATGCCGCGCGCGGAGGGGAGCGTGGTGAAGAGGAGCTGGATCGTGCCGGCCGCGAGGTCCGTCGTCGCCGGCCCCATCCCGCGATAGGGAACGTGCTGCATCTGCAATCCACCTGCCTTTTGGGCGAAAAGCGCTGCCGAGAGGTGATTGATGCTGCCCGGCCCGGCGGAGCCGTAATCCACCTTGTCCGGGTTCGCGCGGAGATAGGCGACGAGTTCGCGGAGGCTCTTCGGCGGGAAGTCCGGGGCGGCGAGGACGACGAGCGGTGCGGAGGCGAGGATCGTCACTGCCTCGAAGTCGCCGGCCGCGTCATAGGGGGTGCGCTGGACCGCGGCGCTGGTCGAGAAGGTGGAGGAGGTGACCATCAGCGCGTAGCCATCGGCGGGCACCCGCACCACCTCGGCCGAGCCGATGGTGCTGCCGGCGCCGGGCCGGTTCTCCACGACGAAGGGCTGGCCGAAACTGGCCTGGAAGTGCTCGGCCAGGGGCCGCGCCACCGCGTCGTTGCTGCCCCCTGGCGGGAAGGGCACGATGACCCGCACCGGCCGAGACGGCCAGGAGGCGCCCCCGCCCCCGCCTCCACCCCCGCTCTGGGCCCGCGCCACGGCCGGGGCCGCCAGCATCGCCGCCGTCAGGCCGCGCCTCGTGATGCCCTTCATCTCTTCCTCCCTCGTCTCTCAATCCGTCGCCGGCAGGCCGAGCCGCTGGGCGAGGCCCAGCAGCGCCTCCGCGCTCGCGATGAACGGCGCGTCCACCATGCCGCCATCGACCATGAAGGCGCCCGTGCCGGCGGCGATCTGCTCCCGCGCCGCCTCCACCACGCGGCGGGCGCGGGCGATCTCGGCGAGGGTGGGCTGGAACACCTCGTTGGCGGCAACGATCTGGCTGGGGTGGATGCAGCTCTTGCCCGCGAAGCCCATGCGGCGCGCGGCCTCGGCCTCGGCCCGGTAGGCATCGGGCCGGTCCACCTTCGCGAAGGCGCCGTCATAGGCCGGCACCCCCGCCTCGGCCGCGGCCAGGCGCAGGGTCATGCGGAGGTGGGCGAGCACCGCCTCGTCCATCCGGTCGATGCCGGCGGGCTCCAGCAGGTCCGCGTAGCCGATCTGCAGGCCGCGGACGCGCGGATGCGCCGCCGCGATCTCATGGGCCAGGCGCAGGGCGCGCGGCGTCTCGACGTTGCAGAGAAGGCCGATCGGCTCCGTGACGCCATTCTCCCGCTCCGCCCGCTCCAGCGCGGCGGCGGCGTCCCGCACCTCCGCGGCGTCCCCCACCATCGGGAGGTTCACCATGTGCGTGCCGGGCACCGCGACCGCCGAGAGATCGGGCAGGAAGTGCGGCGTGCCGGTCCCGTTGACGCGGACTACGATCACCTTTCCCCCATGCTCCGCGCCGCGCAGGAAGCCGGCGAGGTTCTCCCGCGCCTTCTCCTTGCGGTTCGGGGCGACGGCATCCTCCAGGTCGAAGGACAGGGCATCTGCCCGCGAGGCCACGGCCTTGGCGAACAGCTCCGGGCGCGAGCCCGGGACGAACAGCTTGCTGCGCATGATGGCGGGAGCCAACGCGTCCTCCGGAGTTCTTGTCCCGCCCGCGCGCCCGGCGGCCGGTTTCCGCGAGCATAGCCCTTGAGGAGGGCAACGAAAGATAAGAGATTGAACAATGACCTGATAGGTTTTGTGAAAGGTGGACACGCGCTTCCTCGAGACCTTCCTGGCGGTGGTGGAGGGCGGGTCCATCTCGGAGGCGGCGCGGCGCCTGCACCTGACCCCGGCCGGGGTGACGCAGCGGCTGCGGGCGCTGGAAGGGGAGATCGGCGCCGCGCTTCTCGCCCGCACCGGGCGGGGCGTCGCGCCCACCCCCGCCGGGCTGCGGATCGCGGAGCGCGCCCGGCCGCTGCTCCATGGACTGCGCGACCTGTCCGCCGGGCTGGAGGAGGGCGTCCTGGCAGGGGAGCTGCGGCTGGGCGCCGTCACCACCGCCGCGATCGGCCTCCTGCCCGACCTTCTCGTCTCGCTCCGGGCCAGTCATCCCGGGATCGACGTGCGCCTGCAGCCCGGGCGGTCGAGCGAGCTCTACGCCGCGATCCTCGACGCCGCACTGGACGCGGCCCTCATCGCGCAGCCTCCCTTCGGCGTGCCGAAATCCTGCGGCTGGATGGACGTGCGGATCGAGCCGATGGTGCTGCTGGTGCCGGAGAGCCTGGCGGGGGAGGAGCCGATGGCCCTCCTCTCGACCCAGCCCTTCATCCGCTACGACGAGCGCTCCTGGGGCGGGAAGCTCGCCGGCGACTATCTGCGGCGCCGGCGCATCCGCCCCCGCGAGATCTTCGAGCTGGAGACGCTGGACGCCATCGCCGTGCTGGTGGACCGGGGCCTCGGCATCTCCATCGTGCCGGATTGGGCACCGCCATGGCCGAGCGGCCTCTCCCTTGCCAAGCTTCCCCTGCCGGATGCACCGAGCCGCTCGATCGGCCTCGTCTGGCAACGGGCCTCCCCGCGCGTGGCCCTGATCGACGCCCTGCGCGGCGACATCGCCACGCTCTCTGGGCGCGAGGGGGATGGCCGACCGTGAGAGGACCGGGCCGCGGGGCTGGCCCCCGCTGTTCCCACGCCACGATCCATGAGGGAGAATGCCGCTCCGGCCAGCATGCGGGAGAGGCCGGCGGCGGGGCGGAGCTGCGGCCTGCCCCGGCCGGCGGCACTCAACCTGTCTGAGGAAACTGCCTTGCTCACCAGCACCGACGCCCATCAGGAGCTGCGCGACGCCGTCCGCGCGCTCTGCGCCGAGTTCCCGGCCGAGTACCACCGCAAGGTGGATGCCGAGCGCGGCTACCCCGAGGCCTTCGTGGACGCGCTGACCAAGGCCGGCTGGCTCGCGGCGCTGATCCCGGAGGAGTATGGAGGGTCCGGGCTGGGCCTGACGGAGGCCTCCATCGTCATGGAGGAGATCAACCGCTCCGGCGGCAATTCCGGCGCCTGCCACGGGCAGATGTACAACATGGGCACGCTGCTGCGGCACGGCTCGGCCGAGCAGAAGGCGCGCTACCTGCCCCGGATCGCCTCCGGCGAGCTGCGGCTGCAGTCCATGGGCGTGACGGAGCCGACCACGGGCACGGACACGACGAAGATCCGCACCACGGCGGTGCGCAAGGGCGACCGCTACGTGGTCAACGGCCAGAAGGTCTGGATTTCCCGCATCCAGCACTCCGAACTCATGATCCTGCTCGCCCGCACCACGCCGCTGGCCGAGGTGAAGAAGAAGTCCGAGGGCATGTCGATCTTCCTCGTGGACCTGCGGGACGCGATCGGCAACGGCATGACCGTGCGCCCGATCGAGAACATGGTGAACCACGAGACGAACGAGATCTTCTTCGACAACCTGGAGATCCCGGCCGAGAACCTGATCGGCGAGGAGGGGCGCGGGTTCAAGTACATCCTCGACGGGCTGAACGCGGAGCGCACGCTGATCGCGGCGGAGTGCATCGGCGACGGCCACTGGTTCATCGACAAGGTCGTGCCCTACGTGAAGGAGCGGCAGGTCTTCGGCCGCCCCATCGGGCAGAACCAGGGCGTGCAGTTCCCGATCGCCGAGAGCTACATCGAGATCGAGGCCGCGGACCTGATGCGCTTCGAGGCCTGCCGGCTGTTCGACGCCAACCAGCCCTGCGGCGCGCAGGCGAACATGGCGAAGTACCTGGCGGCCAAGGCGAGCTGGGAGGCGGCGAATGCCTGCCTGCAGTTCCACGGCGGCTTCGGCTTCGCGCACGAGTACGACGTAGAGCGCAAGTTCCGGGAGACGCGGCTGTACCAGGTGGCACCGATCAGCACGAACCTCATCCTCTCCTACGTCGCCGAGCACATCCTCGGCCTTCCGCGCTCCTTCTGATGCCCGGTTCCAAGCCGCTCGCCGGGCTTCTCGTGATCGCCATGGAGCAGGCGGTGGCCGCGCCGCTCTGCACGGCGAAGCTGGCGGACGCCGGCGCGCGGGTGATCAAGATCGAGCGCTCCGAGGGGGATTTTGCGCGCGGCTACGATGCGAGCGCGAAGGGGTCATCCAGCTACTTCGTTTGGCTGAACCGGGGGAAGGAGAGCCTCGTCCTCGACATCAAGCGGGCGGAGGACCTGGCGCTGCTGGGGCGCATGCTGGCGCGGGCGGACGTGTTCATCCAGAACCTCGCCCCCGGCGCCGCGGCGCGGGCGGGCTTCGGCAGCGCCGAGCTGCGGGCGGCGCATGATCGCCTGATCACCGTGGACGTCTCGGGCTACGGCGAGAGCGGCGACTACGCCGCCATGAAGGCCTACGACCTGCTGGTCCAGGCCGAGAGCGGGCTGGCGAGCGTCACCGGCCGGGCGGAGGGGCCGGGGCGCGTCGGCGTCTCGGTCTGCGACATCGCCTGCGGGATGAACGCGCACGCCGCCGTGCTGGAGGCCCTGATCGAGCGCGGGATCACCGGGCGCGGCAAGGGCATCGCCATCTCCCTCTTCGACGGCATGGCGGACTGGATGAACGTGCCGCTGGTCTATTACGAGGGCACGGGGCGGGAGCCGCAGCGGGTGGGCCTCGCCCACCCCTCCATCTGCCCCTACAGCGCCTTCGAGACGGCGGACGGGGTGCCCGTGCTCATCTCCATCCAGAACGAGCGGGAATGGGCGGATTTCTGCGCCCGCTTCCTGCTGGAGCCGGACCTGCCGGGGCGCGAGGGCTTCCGCAGCAACGTGGAGCGCGTGGCGAACCGCCCGGTGGTGGATGCGCATGTCGCCGCCGTCTTCGCCGGCCTGACGCGGGATGAGGCCGCGCAGCGCCTCTCCGCGGCCCGCACGGCCTTCGGCTTCGTCAATGACGTGCCTGGCCTCGCGCGCCACCCCGCCCTGCGGCGCGTGACGCTGGAAACGCCGGGTGGCCCCGTGTCCGTGGCCGCCCCCGCCGCCCTCTTCAGCGACGGCGCGCGCGAGCTCGGCCCCGTTCCTGCTCTCGGGCAGCACACCGAGCGCATCCGCGCGGAGTTCGCCGCTTTCCCGACGGATGCCGCCGGAGCAGGGCGGGCTAGCTGACCGCCGAGAGGACCGGGAGGCCAGAAGCGATCCATCCGATGACGGGACGGTAAAATGGGGGGACAGGGACAGGGCATATCGGCAAGGCTGGCGCGGCGACCGCAGCAAGAAGGCCGGCCCGTTCAGGCCGTGCTGTTCGGCGCGACCGCGCGAGAGGACGCGGGATCTCCGGATTTGCCTGATCATGCCCCCGTCGCGCCCGCCGGAGCCCTGGTGCCGCGGCCGAGGCTGCTGGCACGGATGGAAGCGGCCCTGCGGCACCCTTTGACGTTGCTCCATGCCCCTGCGGGCTATGGCAAGTCGTCCACCCTGGCGGAATGGCACGGGCACGCGGGCCGGGCGGGCCTCGACGCCGTGCTGCTGGTGGGGCCGGATGCCGCAACTCTCCGGGGCGCCCTGGCCCGGCCGGCGCAACCCGCCATCCTGCTGGTCGATGAGCTCGGGCCGGGTGCGGAAGCGGTCATCGCGGCCCGGCTCGCCAACCCTGACGGGTTCCCCTCGGTCGTCCTCGCGCTCCGGACACTGGGCGGGCTACGGCTGGGAAGGCCCCGGGCCATGGGGATGCTTCTCGAGATCGGGCCGGAGGAGCTGCGGCTGGACGATGACGAGGCGCGGGCGATCTACCGCGCCCTGTCGGGCCTGGACCCGACCCCGGCGGAACTCTCCGAGATCCAGTCGCGGAGTCAGGGCTGGCCCCTCGCCCTCGCCCTGCAGGCCCGCGCGGCGCGGGATGGCGGGCGCCCGGGCGATCGGCGGCGAGACGCGCCTGCTCTTCGACTATTTCCGCGAGGAGGTGCTGGACGGGCTTCCCGACGAGACCAGGACCTTCCTGCTGCATGTCGCCCTGCCCGGCCGCATCTGCGCGCCGCTCTGCGATGCACTGACGGGGGAGGCCGGCAGCCAGGCGCGGCTGGAAGCCCTCCTGCGCGAGGGGCTCTTCCTCCAGCCGCTCGACGACGATCGGCGGTGGTTCCGGCTTCACCCGCTGTTCCTCGAATTCATGCGGCGGCTTCTGAAGGACGAGGCGCCGGCGCTCGCCAGCAGGCTCGCGAAGCGCGCGGCTGCCTGGTTCCACGCGGAGGGGCTGGACCTTGAGGCGGGCCAGCACGCCTTCCACTCCGGCGACGCGCGCCGCGCCTACCGGCTGCTGGAGCAGGTCTGCCGCGACGTCTCGGCCAGCTCGCACAGCATCACGGATCTGGTGACCCCCGCGGCCACACGCCGCTGGTGGCCTTCCCGGACCTCGTTCTCTCCATCTGCTGGGTCCTCTGCAACCGCTGGCAGTTCCGGTTGGTGGAGGAGCTGCTGAGCCTGCTGGAGCCGCGCATCGAGGCGATGGCGCAGGGCGGCACGGCCGAGCGCCAGGAGGCGGCACGGCTCCGCCGCCTGCTGCGCCACCGCCGGATGATGCTGGCGCTGTTCGAGGACCGCCCCGCCCTGGCGGCCAGGCATGCGGGCGAGCTGCTGCCGGACCTTGCCCTCCTGCACCCTTATGTGCGGGCCAGCGTGCACAGCACGCTCCTCCAGGCGCCTCGGCGCCTACGATGATTTCGCGCATTTCGCCGGGCGGCTGTGCCTGCCCTTCATCGACGTGGAAGCGCTGATCCGTGCGACGAGGGAGATCTTCGAGTACCCGATGTGTGACCGGGATCCCCTGCCCTTCTGGACGCGAGGGCGCGTGACGCTGATGGGGGATGCGGCGCATTCCATGTACCCCGTGGGCTCCAACGGCGCGTCCCAGGCGATCCTTGACGCGCGCTGCCTTGCGGAGCTGCTGGCGTCGCGACCGGCCCAGGATGCGCTGGCGGCCTACGAGGCGGGGCGGCTACCGGCCACGGCGGCCCTGGTCGGCTCCAACAGGACGGGCGGGCCGGAGCGGGTCATCGACCTGGTCGCGGAGCGTGCGCCTGCCGGCTTCGAGAGGCTGGAGGACGTGGTACGGCCGGAGGAGATCGCGGCGGTGACGCAGGGCTACGCGACATTGGCGGGCTTCGCCGTCCGGGCGTGATGGAGCGGCCAGGCCGGGCTGTTGCCCGGCGCTGGCCCCTGATGCCGCCGCTGTCAGAAGCCGTAGAGGCGGGCGGGGTTGTCCACCAGCAGGCGCTGCAGGCCGCTCTCCTCCGCCATCAGCGGCAGAAGGTCCAGCAGGGCGGCGTCGTCCTCCACGGCGTGGCGGGGATTGGAGTGCGGGAAGTCCGTGCCCCAGACGACGCGGTCCGGCGCGGCCGCGATCAGGGCGCGGGCGAAGGGCAGAGCATCGTGGAAGGGTGCACCGGTCGCCGAGACGCGATCGCTGCCGGAGAGCTTCACCCAGCAGTTCTCACGCCGCACTTGTTCCAGCAGGGCGCGGAAGGCGGGCTGGTCGGGGCCGCCCGCGGCGTCCACGCGGCCCATATGGTCGATGACGAAGGGGATGCGGAGGGCGTCCAGCTCGTCCCGAAGCTCGATCAGGTCGGCGGCGTCCAGGTGGATCTGGGCGTGCCAGCCGAGGGGGGCGATGCGGTCCACGGTGCGACGGAAGAAGCCGAGGTCGGGGCGCGCCTTCAGGTGCTTCACGAAGCCGAAGCGCACGCCGCGGATGCCGCCCTCGTGCAGGGCCTGGAGGGCCTTGTCGTCGAAGCTGTCGTCGATCAGGGCGATGCCGCGGTAGCGGCCGTTGCTGGAGGCGATGGCATCCAGCATGGCGCGGTTGTCGGTGCCGTGGACGATGGCCTGGACGATGACAGAGCGGGTGAGCCCGAGGCGGGCGTAGAGGGCGGCCAGGTCCTCCTTCCCGCGGTCAGGCGGGGTGAAGGGGCGGTTCTCCGCGAAGGGGAAGCGCGCCGTGGGGCCCCAGATGTGGCAGTGGGCGTCGCAGGCGTTCGGCGGGGGTGTGTAGCCGGGCATCAGTCGGCCTTCACGCCGGCGGCGCGCACCACCTCGCCCCAGCGGCCCACTTCCTCGCGGATGAAGGACAGGGCTTCGTCCGGGCGGCTGACGATGATGCGGGCGCCCTGGGAGATGAACTGGTTGGCGGTGGCGGGCCGGGCCATGGCGGCGGCGGTGGCGGCATGGAGACGGGCCACGCGATCGGGCGGCGTGCCGGCGGGGGCGAGGAGGGCATACCAGTTCTCGATCTCCATGCCCTGGACGCCGGCCTCGGCGAAGGTCGGGACCTCGGGCAGGGCGGGGGAGCGCTGCGGGCTGGTGACGGCGAGGGCGCGGAGGCGGCCTTCCTGCACATGGGGCAGCAGCACGGGGAGGTCGAGAAAGGCGACCTCCACCTCATCCGCCAGCAGGGCGGTGATGGCGGGGGCGGCGCCGCGATAGGGGACATGGGCGATGTTGGCGCCGGTGGCGAGCTTGAAGCGCTCGCCGGAGAGATGCGGCGTGCCGCCAGGGCCGGAGGAGCCGAAGTTCAGGCGGCCGGGCTGCGCCTTGGCCAGCGCGACGAGCTCCGCCACGCTGCGGGCCGGGAGCTTGGGGTTCACGCAGAGCAGGGTGGGCACGCCGGCCACGATGGAGACGGGCGCGAAGTCCTTGCGGGAGTCGTATGGGTTGTTCGGCAGGAGCGTGACGTTCACCGCCACGGCGCCGGTGCTGCTGAAGCCGAGGGTGTAGCCGTCCGGCTGGGCCTTCGCGACCGCGTCCGTGCCCACCACCCCGCCGGCGCCGGAGCGGTTCTCCACCACCACGGAAGTCTTCAGCTCCTCCGACAGCGCCTGGGCCACGATGCGGGCGGAGAGATCCACCGGGCCACCCGGCGGGAAGGGCACAAGCAGGCGGATGGGCTTGTCGGGGAAGGACTGGGCGGCGGCGCCGCGCAGCGCGGGTGCGGCCAGGGCCGCGCCGAGCAGGGCGCGGCGGGCAAGGGGCGGGACCATGGGACGTTTCCTCGTCTTGTCGTTCAGTCGCAGCGGACGGACATGCCGCCATCCACCACGATCTCCGTGCCCGTGACGAAGCGCGCCTCGTCCGAGGCGAGGAAGAGGGCGGCGGCCGCCGTGTCGCGCCCGTCGCCGGCGAAGCCGAGCGGGATGCGCTTGACGCGGGAAGCGAGGAGCGCCTGCACGTCGCCGCCCGCGCGCTGGCCGGCCAAGCGCGTCTCCACCATCGGAGTGTGCATCTGGCCGGGGACCACGGTGTTCACGCGGATGTTGCGGGCGGCGTACTCCACGGCGACGACGCGGGAGAACTGGATGATCCCAGCCTTGGAGGCCGCGTAGGCGACCTGTGCCGCGCCGGTCCAGCGGAGGCCGGAGGTGGAGGCGGTGTTGACGATGGCGCCGCCGCCCTGCCGTTCCATGACGGGCAGGACGTGCTTGCAGGTGAGGAAGACGCTCTTCAGGTTGTAGTCGATCTGGGTGTCCCAGACCTCCTCGCTCATCTCCACCGGGCCACCCTTGGCGGAGCCGCCGACATTGTTCACCAGCACGTCGATGCGGCCGTATTCTGCCAGCGCCGCCTGCACCATGGCGGCGATGGAATCGCTGCTCATCACGTCGCAGCTGCCGGCGGCGAAGCGGCCGCCTTCCTCGCGGATGCGGGCGGCGGTTTCATCCATGGCGCCGGGGTTCTTGTCCACGCCGTAGACGAGCGCGCCTTCGCGCGCGAAGAGCACGGCGGCGGCGCGGCCATTGCCCCAGCCCGGGCCGACGGAGCCGGCGCCGGTGATGACGGCGACCTTTCCTTCGAGGCGTCCTGCCATTGTTTGGTCTCCTGCTTGTTGAGGGAGGCGTTCCGCCTCAGTCCATCCGGATGTTGGCGCGGCGGCCGACCTCGCCCCAACGGGCGCTCTCGGCCACGATGAAGTCGCGGAACTCGGCCTGCGTGCCGCCGACGGGGCGGGCGCCCTGCTCGGCGTAAGCCTTCACCAGATCCGGGTCGCGCAGGGCGCGCGCGGCGGCCTCCTGCAGCAGGGCCTGGATCGGGGCGGGCACCTTCGACGAGGTGACGAGGCCGTACCAGTTGTCCGCGACGACCGGCACGCCGGCCTCGGCCATGGTGGGCGTCTGCGGCAGGAGGGGGGAGCGCTCGCCGCTGGCGAGGGCGATGGGGCGAAGGGCGTTGCCCTGCACCTGGGACATCATGGCCGGCATGTCCGCGAACATCATCTGCACCTGGCCGGCGATGAGATCCGTGACGGCAGGCGCGGCGCCGCGATAGGGGACGTGGGTGATGTCGATCCCGGCGGCGGCGCGGAAGGCTTCCCCGGCCAGGTGGGGCATGGAGCCGATGCCGGAGGAGCCGTAATTCACCTTCCCCGGGTTCTTCTTCGCGTAGTCCACCAGCTCCGCCACGCTGTTCACGGGGAGGGAGGGCGGCACCGCCAGCAATTCCGGCATCAGCGCGACGAGGGTGATGGGGGCCACGTCTTTCGCGACGTCGAAGGGCATGGGGGCGCCGAGCACGGGGGAGATGGCGATGGCACCCGCGCTGGTAAGGCAGAGGCTGCGGCCATCGGGCGCGGATTTCACCACGTTGTCCGTGCCGATCACGCCGCCGGCGCCGGAGCGGTTCTCCACCACCACGTTGCGCTCGAGGATGGCGCCGAGCTTCTGGCCGAGCACGCGGGCGACGAGGTCGTTCGGGCCGCCGGGCGGGAAGGGCACGACGAGGCGGATGGGGCCGTCCGGGATGCGGGCGGACTGCGCGAGGGCGGGGCGGGCGAGAGGGATCGCTGCGGCGGCAATCAGGCCGGCGAGCTGGCGGCGGGTGGTCATGGGCGTTTCCTTCCGGATCAGGGCGCGGCTAGCCGCCGGGCGTTCCCTGCGTGTTGACGTAGAGCGCGTAGAGGGAGTGGCTGGCAGCCATGAACAGCCGGTTGCGGTGGCGCCCGCCGAAGGCGAGGTTGGCGCAGCGCTCCGGCAGGTGGATGTGGCCGATGGGCTCGCCGGCGGGGTTGAAGACGCGTACGCCGTCCTGCTCCGGGTCCATGCCCCAGCCGCACCAGAGATTGCCGTCCACGTCCACGCGGAAGCCGTCCGGCGTGCCGGTGCCGGCATCGACCAGCACGCGGGTGTTGCGCAGGGTGTCGCCCGCCACGTCGAAGACGCGGATGTTGCGCGGGCGGGCGCGGGATTCGATGACGTAGAGCTTCGATTCGTCCGGGCTGAAGGCGAGGCCGTTGGGGCCGTTCACGTCGTCCGCCACCACCGTCGCGCGGCCGGTGGCGCCGTCGATGCGGTAGATGTTGGCGGGGAGCTCCTGCTCGGCCTTCTCGCCCTGGTAGTGGCCGACGATGCCGAAGGGCGGGTCGGTGAACCAGATGGAGCCGTCCGACTTCACCACCACGTCGTTGGGGGAGTTCAGGCGCTTGCCGCCGAAGGAGTCGAGGAGCACGGTGATCGCGCCGTCATGCTCGGTCCGGGTCACGCGGCGGCCGCCGGCCTCGCTGCCGTGCTCGCAGGTGACGAGGCGTCCTTCGCGGTCCCGCGTGTTGCCGTTGGCGCGGTTGGAGGGGGCGCGGAAGGTGGAGACGGTGCCGGTGGCCTCGCTCCAGAGGAGGATGCGGTCGTTGGGCACGTCGCTGAAGAGCAGGCTGCGCCAGGCGCCGAACCAGACCGGGCCTTCGGCCCAGCGGCAGCCGGTGTGGAGGCGCTCCACGCCGGCCAGCGCCAGGTGATACCGCTCGAAGCTGTGGTCCAGCGCGCGAATTGCCGGATCAGGGTAGCGGAGGCTCGGTTCCCAGGCCGTCACGGCACAGGGTCTCCCGGTTCTGCGCCCAGTTCCGGCGCGAAGGCGTCGGGCAGGCCGATCTCGAAGACGTTCAGTGTCATCGCGACGAGGGTGTAGTAGCCGAGCAGGGCCACGAGCTCGACCATGCCGCGCTCGCCCAGGACTTCCACCCCGCGGCGGTAGAGGTCGTCCGGCACGCGGCGCGTGGCCATCAGGGTGGTGGAGACATCGTAGATCGCCTGCTCCTGAGCGTCCCGCAGCACGGGCGCGCGGCGCTCGGCGATGGCGGCCACCACCTCCGGGTCCATCCCGGCTTTCAGCCCCTCGCGCTTGTGCACGGTCCACTCGTAGTGCGCCGTCCAGTGGCGCCCGACGATCAAGATGGCCAGCTCGCTCAGGCGCGGCTCGAGCGTGGTCTGGTAGCGCAGCAGCTCGCCGAGGCGCTGGCCGCGGCGGGCCAGTTCCGGGTTCTTCAGCCAGGCGATCATCGGGGCGGGCACGCGGCCGCGGATGCCGGAGACGGCCTCCTGGCAGACCTCCTGCTCCTCGACCGTGCGATCCGCCTCGGGCGTCAGTTGAATGCGTGCCATCTCTTCCGTTTCTCCCTTGCGGCGCTCAGCGCGCGGCGCGTTCCAGCGGCGCCGGGTCGCCGCCCAGGTCGCGAGTCATGGCCATGGCTTCCCGCAGCACCAGGGGCACGCAGATCGCCTCCGTCTCCGGCGTGAAGCGGTAGAGCGGCACGGAGATGCCGATGGAACCGGCGACCTTGCCGTCCGCGTCCAGCACGGGGCAGGCGATGGCGGCGATCTGGGGCAGCCGCTCGCCCCGGCTGACCACGGGCAGGGCCTCGCCGATCTCCAGCGCGATGAGCGAGCGGCCATGGGCGCCGCGGCCGAGGGGCTGGGCCTCGCCGACATGGGCGACGTCACGCACGAGCTGGGG
This sequence comes from Roseomonas populi, assembly GCF_024594815.1. Lineage (GTDB taxonomy): Bacteria > Pseudomonadota > Alphaproteobacteria > Acetobacterales > Acetobacteraceae > Roseomonas > Roseomonas populi. The sequence goes on from NZ_JANJOU010000008.1 coordinate 22,480, forward strand.
TGAATCCAGGCGGAAGACGCAGCGGCGCTGATCGCCCTCCCGCACGAAGAAGGCGGCGCTCTCCCGGCTCTCGGCGCGCAGTCGCTCCAGCGCGGGCATGACGTGGTGCTCCAGGCGAAGGGATCGGCGGAACAGGTCGCCCAGCAGCAGCAGGGTGGGGCCGAGGAGGTAGCCGCCGGAGGGCAGGCGCTTGACGAAGCCGTGCCCTTCCAGCGTGCCGAGCAGGCGCAGCGCGGTGGTCATGTTCAGCCCGGCTCGGCGGGAAAGCTCCGTCAGGCCCAGCGGCCCGTCCTCCTCCCGGAAGGCGCGCAGCAGGACCAGGGCACGGTCCACGGCGCGCACGCCGTCGCCGGGCAGCCCGCCGACGGGTGCGAGGGGCGGCACGGCGCGCAGCGGCGCGCCGGAGGGCGCCGGCGCCTCCTCGGGCGCGGGTTCCGCGGCGGGCTTCGGTGCGCGTCGGGGCTGCTTTGCCATACCGGCAGGCTAGCCCTTCCTTTCACGTGATGGAAGTGACTTGCGCAGGACGGAAGTGGCGGCCTAGCTTGCCGCCAGAACGAAGCGGAGGGATGCGCCATGAACACCGGGCAGCGCGGCGACCGGGCCGCCGGAACGAGACCGCCCACGCGGCGGCGGAGCCTGCTGCGCCTTTCCGCCGCGGCTGGGCTCCTGGCCCCGCTGCGCGCCCTCCCGGCCCTGGGCGCGGATGCCTATCCCTCCCGGCCTATCCGGGTGATCGTGCCCTTCACTGCTGGCGGCGGGACGGATGTGGTCGGGCGAGAGCTGGCCCAGATGCTCTCGACGGAGCTCGGGCAGGCCGTGGTGATCGACAACCGGCCGGGCGGCGGCACGGTGCTGGGGTCCGACCTGGCGTCCAAGGCGGCGCCGGACGGCTACACGCTGCTGCTCACCACTTCGGCGCTAGCGATCAACGCCTCGCTCGTGAAAAGCCTGCCCTACGATACGGAGAAGGGCTTCTCCGAGGTCGGGCTGATCTGCCACGGGCCGAACGTGCTGGTGGTGCGGCCGGACAGCCCCTATCGCAGCGTGGCGGACATCATCAGCGCGGCGAAGGCGAAGCCGGGAGAGCTGACATACGGATCCTCCGGCAACGGATCGGCCGTGCACCTGGCGGCGGAGCTGTTCAAGCTGATGGCCGGGGTGGACATCACCCACGTGCCCTATCGCGGCGCGGGGCCGGCCTATACCGATCTGCTGGGTGGGCGGCTGGACATGGTGTTCGGCACGGCGGGCGGCGTGGCGGCCTTCGTGAAGGGCGACCGGATGCGCGCGGTGGCCGTCACCTCCCCGCAGCGCACCCCGGCCTATGAGGGCGTGCCCACGATCGCGGAGACCCTGCCGGGCTACGAGGCGGAGGTCTGGTACGCCGTCTTCGCACCCGGCGGCACGCCGGCGCCGATCCTGGCGCGGCTGAACGAGGCGATGAAGAAGGTGACGGCCGCGCCCGCCTACCACTCCCGCCTGGCGAGCGAGGGGCTGACCGTCGCGGTGAACAGCCCCGAGGAGATGACCCGCTTCATGCGTGCCGAGGAGGCCCGCTGGCGGCGCGTGGTGACCGACGGCCGCATCACCTCGGATTGAAGGAAAAGAACATGGCCGGACGGCTTGAAGGCAAGGTCGCGATCGTCGTCGGCGCGGGGCAGCAGCCCGGCGAGACGATCGGCAATGGGCGCGCGGTGGCGGAGCGCTTCGCGGAAGAGGGCGCGACGCTGCTGCTGGTGGACATCAACGAGGAGTGGGCGGAGGCCACGCGCGCAGCGGTGGAGCGGCATGGCCGCCCCGCTTCCACCCTGCGCGCCGACATCACGAAGGAGGAGGACTGCGCCGCCATCGCCCGGACCTGCGTGGAGCGCTACGGCCGCATCGACGTGCTGCACAACAATGTCGGCCGTTCCAGGGGGGACCGGAAGACGGCGGAGATGGACGCCGACATGTGGGACGCCATCATGGGCATGAACCTCAAGGGCATGTTCATGACCTGCAAGCACGCCCTGCCGCACATGGTCGCGCAGAAGTCCGGCTGCATCATCAACATCTCCTCCACCTCCTCGCTCTCCGCGCGGCCGACCGTGACCTACAAGACGAGCAAGGCCGGGGTGAACGCGCTGACCCAGCACATCGCGATGGAGAACGCGCGTCACGGCATCCGCGCCAACGTCATCCTGCCCGGGCTGATCGACACGCCCATGGCGATCGAGCGCCGCGCGCAGGAGCGCGGCGTGCCGCGCGAGGTGGTGCGGGCGGAGCGCGAGGCGCTGGTGCCGATGGGGCGGATGGGCACGGCCTGGGACGTGGCGAACGCCGCGGTGTTCCTGGCCTCGGACGAGGCCGGCTACATCACCGGCGTAATCCTGCCCGTGGACGGGGGGCTGCTGGAAAAGCGGGGGTGAGCGGCGCCCCGGTAACCCGGGCGATCGCGTTGCTGTCCTGCAATCACCGGTGCTGGCCGCCATCCTGCCGATCGAAAGCACCTTGATCGGGAATGGCCGGCCGGCTCAGGGCGTGGCGGCGCCCTGCAGGAAGGCGATGATGTCGGCGCGGTCCGCCTCGTTGGGCACGCGCGTCGGCATCCGGGAGCCCGGCACCTTCGCGATGGGATTAGCCAGGTAGGTGTCCAGCTGATCCGGGGTCCACTCGATCCCGGCATTCTTCATCGCGGGCGAGTAGTTGAACCCCTGGACCGAACCGGCAGCCCGGCCAACCACGCCCTGGAGGTGCGGCCCCACGCCGTTGCGGGGCTGGGCCAGTTGGTGACAGGCAACGCATTGCCGCTGGAACAGGGTCCCTCCCCTCTCGGCATCCGCTGCCGCCGCTGGCGTCGCCAGGGCGGCAAGCGCCAGAATCACCAGGGAACGATGCATCACATGGCTCCGACATCAGGCGCTGGGCAACAGGTGGTGGCCCGCTCGCCCGCGCGTGCGGAGTGTGCGCATGGCGCGGGAGGAGGTCCAGCCCGGCGGTGCGGGCACGCCATGGGCGCCAGGGCCACCCGGCTACTCCGCCCGGATGCTCGCGGCCTGGATGATGGGAAGCCAGCGCTCCGCTTCCTTCCGGACGAAGGTCGCAAAGGAATCGGGCGAGCCGCCGACGAACTCGGCACCCTGCGTACGGGTCAGGTTCTCCCGCACCTCCGGCCGGCCGATGATGGCGTTGAACACCTCGTTGATCCGCTGGACGAGGGCGGTATCCATGCCCGCTGGCCCGGCGATGCCATGCCACGTCGTCGCCTCGAAGCCCGGCAGAGTCGCCGCGATGGGCGGCAGGCCCGGCAGCGACGGAATCGGCTCGCGGTTCGCCACGGCGAGCGCCTTGACCTTCCCTTCCTGGATGAAGGGCAGCGCGGAGGAGACGGAGATGATCGCCCAGTCCGTTTCCTTCGCGACCAGGGAGCGCAGCACTTCGGCCCCGCTGCGGTACTGCACGGGCTCCGAGCGCGCGCCGGCCTTGGCGAGGAAGAGCTCGTCCGCGAGATGCGTGGGGTGGCCGACGGAAGGTGCCGCGTAGGACAGGGGCCGGCTGCGCGACTTCGCGAGCGCGATGAACGCGGGCACGTCGGACACGCCCAGGTCCGCGCGCGTGATCAGCACGAGGGGCAGGTTCACCAGGTGCACGATCGGCGTGAAGGCGTGGAGCGGATCGTAGGAGAGCGCGGGGATGAGTTCTTTCCCCACCGCGTTCGGCCCCATATCGGCGACCATGAGGTTGTAGCCGTCCGGCCGCGCCGTCGCGATCGCGCCGCCCCCGATGGTGCCGCCGCCGCCCGAGCGGTTCTCCACGACGAGGGACCCGCCGCCCGCGGCCTGTGGGAAGGGCTGGGCGATGACGCGGGCGAGCGTGTCCGCCGCGCCCCCAGGCCCGAAGGGCACGACGAGCTTCACCGGACGGTTCGGCCATGCGCCTTGCGCCCGGGCCAAACCACGGGATGAGAGTACGGCCGCGCCGGCCACGAGGCCGCGCCCGAGGCCGCGGCGAGTGATGATGGGGGTCATTCTTTCGTCTCTCCTGGAATGCTCACGCCGCGAGCCTGCCGCGCAGCCGGTTGAACGACGCCGCCGGTGAGCGGAAGGCCGGCCTGCCGCGGCGAGAGTGCGTGCCTCGGCCGGATCGCCGTGCCGTTCCCGCACGTCGTGGGTCACGTCAGGGCCGGCTTGGAGCGGCGGGTGCCGCCCTGGCTAGGGCAGCGGCGTCTTGGCCGCGCCGTTCAGCGCTGCCTTCACCCGCTCCGGCGTGAAGGGCGCGCGCCGCAGCCGCGCGCCGGTTGCGTCGAAGATCGCGTTGCCGAAGGCCGGCGCGATCACGGCGGCCGCCGGTTCCCCGGCACCCCACATCGGCTGGTCCGGCCTGTCCAGGATCTCCACCGTGATCCGCGGCACCTCCGGGAATGTGATGAGGGGGTAGCTCGCCCAGTCGAGGGTGGTGATCCGGTTCCCCTCCCACGCGATCTCCTCGCGCAGGCAGCGGGACAGGGTCTGAACGACGCAGCCCTCCGCCTGCATCCGGATGCCGTCGGGATTGATCACCTGGCCGCAATCCTCGGCAATCCAGGCATCGGTCGCCCGGATCGCCCCGTTGTCCAGGTTCACCTCTGCCGCGATCACGCAGGCCACATAGGTCCGTGTGTTGTCGTAGCGGATATAGGCGATGCCGCGGCCGCGCCGGAAATTCCCGCTCCCCTCCCCTCCTCTTGGAGAGGGTCGCTCATCCCAGTTCGCGATCCGGGCCGCCGCCTCGATCACCGCGCGGCCACGGGGGTCGGAGAGGTGGTCGAGCCGGAACCGCACCGGGTCCTTCCGCGCCGCCGCCGCCAGCTCGTCCGTGAAGGATTCCACCGCGAAGCAGTTCTGCACCCGGCCCGGCGTGCGGATCCAGGAGGGGCGGAAGGGCGTTTCCGCGATCCGGTGGACCACGGTCTTCGCCGCGGGGATGCCGTCATAGGGCGGGTTGGAGTTGGCGTGCCAGTTGCCCGAACCGGGCGCGCCGCCATCCTCCTTGTCCAGCAGCTGGGATGCCGTGGTGCGGAGCAGGGTGACGGTGGAGTGCGGCACCCAGCCCTCGGAGTCCCACGCCGCCATGCGGCCCTCGGCCGTGATGCCGCCCTTCAGGTCCATCACCACGGGCGGCCCCTTCGGCTCCGACCCGTGCTCGTCGTGCCGCATCCATTGCAGCCGCACGGGGCGGGGGGCGAGCTCCATCGCCAGCGCCGCGCACTCGGCGGCCGCGTCCTCCAGCCCGTTCCGGCCGAAGCAGCCGGAGGAGTGGTGATAGACCACGCGGACCTCCGGCGAGCCCAGGCCCAGTGTCTTCGCGATCTGCTCCCGCAGGTCGAAGGGCGCCTGGGTGCCGGAATGCACGGTCAGCCGCCCGCCCTCGAACTGCGCGACGGCGCAGGAAGGGCCGATGGTGCCATGGGTCTGCACGCCGAAGCTGTAGGTCGCCTCCAGCCGCATCGCGGCCTCGGTCAGCGCGGTTTCCGGGTTGCCCCGGTTCACCGTCACGTCCTGGCGGACCTCCGGCGTGCGGCGCGCGGCGTCATAGACCTCCTCCATGGAGGGGATGGCCTTCCCCGCCGTCCACTCCACCTTCAGGTCGCGCGCTGCGCGCACCGCGTCCCATTCGCGCTCCGCCACCACCGCGAGCAGCCCGTTCCGCCGCACGATCCGCGCGGGGATCTCCGCGATGGAGGAGGCGTCCACCGAGGCTGGCTCCGCGCCGAGGCCTGGGGCATGGATCACGCGGGCGTGCAGCATCCCCGGCAGGCGAAGATTGTGGATGTAGTCGCCGCCGCCCGTCAGCTTCGCCAGCAGTTCGGGCCGGGGTTGCGGCCGGCCCGCCACCTTCCACTCCGCGCGCGGCTTCACCCGCGCGTTCGGGTCGGGCTGGAGGTCGAAGCGCCGCCCACCGATCAGCTCGGCATAGGGCGCGCGGCGGTCCGGCGCGTTCTTCACGCGCACGGCGCCATCGGCCGTCTCCACCGCCTCCAGGGTGACGCCCAGCCTCTCGGCGCCCATGCGGACAAGTGCGGCGCGGGCGGTGGCGGCGGCGATCCGGACCCGCGGCCCGACCACCTGCAGGGTGGCGCTGCCGCCCGTCAGGCCGTGGTCCGGCATCCGGTCGGTGTCGGGATGCGGCACCTCGACCATCTCATAGGGCAGGTCGAGCTCCTCGGCCGCGATCTGGGCGAGGGAGGCGAGGATGCCCTGGCCGAACTCCGTCTTGCTCGTCAGCACCGCGCAGCGCCCGTCCGCGCTGATGACGATCATGGAATCCACGTCCGTCGCCGGCGGGTTCGAAAGGTTGGTCTGCGCCAGGGCACCGGGCGCGCCCGGAAGGCCGAGCGCGACGAAAAGTCCTGCGCCCGCCGTCAGGGCGGCGCGGCGGGAAAGCATGGCTTTCATGGTCCCCTCCCCTCAACCGGCCATTTGCGCGGCGGCGCGGCGCACTGCAGCGACCATGCGGTTGTGCCCGCCGCAGCGGCATAGGTTCTGCGCCAGCGCCTCCTTGATCTCGTCCTCGCTCGGCCGCCGGTTCTGGGAGAGCAGGTCGGCCGATTGCATGATCATCCCGTTGGTGCAGTAGCCGCACTGGCCCGCACCTTCGGCGTGGAAGGCGGCCTGGAGCGGGTGCGGGTTCGCGGCCGTGCCCAGCCCTTCCAGGGTCATCACCGCCTGCCCTTCCACGGCCTCGGCGGGGTAGGAGCAGGAGCGCACGGCGCGCCCGTCGATCAGGACGGTGCAGGCGCCGCACTGCGCCAGGCCGCAGCCGAAGCGCGGCCCGTTCAGCGCGAAGGGCTCCTCCCGCAGGAGATAGAGGAGCGGCATGTCGGAGGCGGCAGGCTCCGCCTCCACGGGCTTGCCGTTGAGGGTGAAACGGATGGGCATGTGAACGTCTCCCGTGGCCCCTGTGCCGGGGCTTCTCTGCATAATTGCGGAAGTTTAATCACCACCGGCGCGGCGGCGCCATCACGACGTGGCGGGCCCTGTAAAGGGGCCTCTCGCCCCAGCACCCCCTTTGGCGCCGGCAAAAAGGCGGCCATTGCCGGGGGGCTATTCTTCCCCTGCCCGATCCGCGGCGGAGGCACCCATCCAGGCCGAGGCCCGGTCGAGCAGCGCGACCACCTCCCCGTCCTCGGTCTGGTCGAAGTCGTCGTAATAGGCACTCACGGCGCGGAGCGCCCGCGGCGTGTGCAGGAAAACGGCCTCGTCGCACAGCGCCCGGAACTCTCCCGCCACCGCTTCCGCGGCGACGGGCGCCGCCAGCACAACCCGCCGTGCTCCGGCCGGGCCGGACAGCGCCGACAAGGCCGCGCGCACCGTTGCGCCGGTGGCGATGCCGTCATCCACGACGATCGCGGTGCGTCCGGTGAGGGCGAGCGGGAGGCGGCCGCGCAGGTAGGCGGCCCGCCGGCGCGCGATTTCCAGGCGCTGGCGGGCCGCCTCCTGCTCCAGCGCGGCATCGGTGATCCCGAAATGCCGGATCACCTCCTCGTTCCGGACGACGCCCTGGGCCGCTCCGTCCACCACGGCGCCCGCGGCAAGTTCCGGCATGCCGGGCGCGCCGAGCTTGCGCACGACCAGCAGGTCGAGCGGCGCGGACAGCGCCTTCGCCACCTCGAAGCCGACCGGCACGCCGCCGCGCGGGAGGGCGAGCACCACCGGGCCGGCGTCCCGCAGGTGCGAGAGGCGGGCGGCGAGTTGGCGGCCCGCCTCGGCCCGGTCCCGGAACCTCATCCTGGTCCGGTCCCTTCGGCCGGGAGCAAGGCGGCATGGTGGAGGGGCGGTGCGATCGGCATCCCGGCCTTTCCCTCTCCCGCGAAGGCGGGTCTGCGGCCAGGACCGGCCTCGCCGCGTCACCCGGCACAACGCCGTGGATGGCGGGTGGTTCGGGAACCTGGCCGACAACGAAACGGTGCTTCAGGGCCAATTGACGCCGCCCGCCTCGCGTAGATTTCACGGCCGAGGAGCGTACCCGGGGTAGCCGGGGACAGGGCGGGCGGGCTGGCCGATCGGAGGAGGCCTGGCCTGCTGGCTGCGCGGCGGGGGCCATTATCGGCCCGGACCGGGCCCGCGGAGACGGCTGGCCCGCGCCGTGCGTAGCATCGCCCCCGCACATCCGGAGAATGACGATGCCCGATCCGTTCCGCGCGCGCCTGGCCAGGGGCGAGAGGCTCTTCGCGCTGGCAGCCTGCGTGCTGCGCACGCCGGAGGTGGTGCTGGTGGCGCGCAGCGCCGGCTTCGACTGGCTGCTGATCGACCTGGAGCACACGCCCATCACCATCGGGGAGGCGGGGAACCTCGCCGTGGCCGCACGCACCGCTGGTTTCCCCGCCCTGATCCGCGTGGGCGGCCCGCACCATCCGGATCTGGCCCGCGCCCTGGATATCGGCGCGGAAGGCGTGGTGGTGCCGCATGTGGACACGCCGGAGGAGGCCGCGCGGATCGTCGATCTCTGCCGCTTCGCACCCGCCGGCCGCCGTTCCCTGCCCGCGCCGCTGCCGCAGTTCGGCTACCGCATGCCCCCTGCGCCGCGCTTCATGGCGGAGGCCGAGACGGCCACCGTGATCATCCCGATGATCGAGAGTCGCGCCGGGCTGGAAACGGCCGAGGCCATCGCCGCCACGCCCGGGCTGGATGCGCTGATGGTGGGCGCCAACGACCTGGCCGCCGATCTCGGCCTGCCCGGGCAGCTGGACCACCCCGTGGTGCGGGCGGCCTTCGCGCGCGTGGCCGATGCCGCGCGCGCGCACGGGCTTCGCTTCGCGGTGATCGGCGTACCGGAGCCCCTGCTCGGCCCGCTGGGCTTCGACCTTGGCGCCAGCGTGGTCGTCGCGACGAACGACATCAACCTGCTGGTGGATGGCGGGGCCGCCCTGGCCGAGCGGTTGAGGGTGCGCGCGGGGTGAAGGGCTCCCGTCCTGGCCGGGGCCCTTGGTGCTGCCTCCCCGGAGCATTGGTCCGGCCTATAGCCCCGCCCTGATTTCGAATTGTCTGGCCCCTTGGGCACCGCGCCGCCTGCCGCCATCCTGCGCCCCGTCCCGCCAGCCGGGTCTTTTCAGGGGTTTGGGCGTCGGATGCATCTTCTCGCCGGCATCAAGGTCGTCAGCTTCAACCACTTCCTGGCGGGGCCGCTGGGGGCGCAGATCCTGGCGGACCTCGGTGCCGACGTGATCGCGCTGGAGCCGCCGGAAGGGGCGTTCCACCGCAACTGGGCGGTGGCGAACCATTTCGTGGGTGGGCAGAGCGTCAACTTCCTCTCCACCGGGCGCAACAAGCGCAGCCTGGCCGTGGACCTGAAGAGCCCGGCGGGGCGGGAAGTCGTCGCGCGGCTCCTGCGGGAAGCCGATGTGGTGATGGAGAACTTCCGACCGGGCACGATGGAGAAGCTGGGCCTGGGGTATGAGGCGCTGCGCGAGACGAACCCACGCCTGATCTACGCCGCGGCCTATGGCTACGGCTCCTCCGGCCCCTACAAGGACCGTCCCGGCCAGGACCTGCTGCTCCAGGCACTCTCGGGCCTCGCGGCCCGCACCGGGCGCGCGGACGGGCCGCCGACGCCGGTGGGCGCGGTGGTGGTCGATCAGCACGCGGCGATGATCTACGCCATGGCGATCCTGGCGGCCCTGTTCTCGCGGGAGCGAACGGGGAAGGGCCGACTGGTGGAGGTGAACCTCTTCCAGGCCGCGCTGGACCTGCAGACGGAGGCGCTGACGGCCTGGATGAACGGCGCCCGCGCTGCCTCCCCGCGCGGGCCGGGCGGCATCGCCTCCTGGTTCAGCGGCGGGCCCTACGGCATCTACGCCACGGCGGACGGGCACCTCGCGCTCTCCATGTCCCCGCCCGGAATTATCGGGCAGGCGCTGGAAGTGCCGGAGTTGGCGGGGATGAGCGAGGGCGACGCCTTCGCGCGGCGCGAGGACATCGCGCGCCTCGTCACCGAGCGCCTGAAGCAGCGCCCGACGGCCGAGTGGCTGCCGGGGCTGGAGAAGCACAAGGTCTGGCACGCGCCGATGCAGGACTACGGGGACCTGCAATCCGACCCGCAGCTGCAGCACCTCGGCGCCTTCATCACCACGGATGGCGCGACCGGCCATCCCGTCACCCTGATTTCTCACCCCGCCCGCTACGACGGGGAGGTGCCGCGCGTGCGCCTCGTTCCCCAACCCCTCGGCGCGCAGAGCCGCGACATCCTCGCGGAGCTCGGCTTCTCGCCGGAGGAGATGGAGACGATGAAGCGCGACGGCGCCGTGAACTGGCCGGAAGCCTCCGCATGATCGACTTTTCCATCCCCGAGGACACGCGCCTCCTCACCGAGACCGTGCGCCGCTTCGTGACGCAGGAGGTGAAGCCGCTGGAGGCCGAGGTAGAGGCGCTGGGCGAGGTGCCCGCGGACAAGCTGCGCGCGTTGAAGGCCAAGGCGCAGGAGCTCGGCCTCTTTGCGATGAACATGCCGGAGGATGTGGGCGGCGGCGGCCTCTCCGTGTTGGAGATGTGCCTGGTGGAGGAGGAGCTGGGCAAGACCAGCGATGCCCTGATCCGCCGCGTCTTCGGCCAGGTCTACCCCATGCTGCTGGCCTGCAAGGACGAGCAGCGGGAGAAGTACCTGCTGCCCACCGTGGCCGGCGAGAAGATCGTCGCCATGGCCATCACCGAGCCCGGCGCGGGATCGGATGCCGCTTCCATCAGCACCACGGCGCGGCTGGACGGCGATGAGTGGGTGATCGACGGCACGAAGCACTACATCAGCGACGGCGATATCGCCGACTACACCATCGTCATGGCCGTGACGGACCGCGAGAAGCGCGCCCGCGGCGGCATTACCCTGTTCCTGGTGGACAAGGGCACGCCCGGCTTCACCGTTGCGCGCAAGCAGCCGATGATGGGGCACCGCGGGTACGGCCATGCGGAGCTGGCTTTCAACGAGTGCCGGATCCCGAAGGACGCCATCCTCGGGGAGCTGGGCGGCGGCTTCAAGCTCATCATGAGCAGTGTCTCCGGCATCCGCCTCGGCCATATCGGCGCGCGCTGCGTCGGCATGGCGCAGCGCGTGCTGGAGATGATGCGCACCCATGCGACGGAGCGCCGCCAGTTCGGCCAGCCCATCGGCGAGTTCCAGATGGTGCAGGCCATGATCGCGGACAGCGCGGCGGAGATCTTCGCCGCCCGCATGATGGTGCTGAACACCGCCTGGGAGATCGACCAGGGCCGCGACCCGCGCGACAAGGTCTCGATGGTGAAGTTCTATGCCTCCGAGATGCTGGGGCGCGTGGCGGATCGCGGCATCCAGCTCTTCGGCGGCGCCGGCTACAGCAAGGAACTGCCGCTGGAGCGCATCGCGCGCGATGCCCGCGTCACCCGCATCTATGACGGAACATCGGAGATCCATCGCATGCTCGTCGCCCGCGGCGTGATGAAGAACGGGCTTTCCCTGTGAGCGGGATCGCCATCGGCACGCGGGTTGCCTTCCGCAAGACCCTCACCACGGCGGAGCAGGCGCTGTTCACCGGCATCTCCGGCAATCTTGGCGCCCTCTATGTGGACGCCAACCGTGCCAAGGCGGAGGGCGCGCCGGGGATGATCGCCTTCGAGCTGGTGCTGGGGGCTCTCGCCACCACCTGCCTCTCCCGCATCGGCGGCCCCTCCCGTCGCATCGGCCGGATGGACCTGCGCTTCCTGGCGCCCGTTCCCGTGGGCGGCAGCGTAGAGGCCGCCGCCGAGGTGACGGCTGCGGAGAACGGCGCGCTGACGCTTCGCCTCACCGGCACGCTGGACGGTGCCGGGGCGGTGATGGAGGGCGAGGCCGAATTGCTGCCCTTCCGCGCGGCAGCCTGACGCCATGTACGACCTGAAGCCCTTCGACAGCCTGTCGGTCGGCGACCGCGCGGTGATGACAAAGACCGTCACCGAGGCGGACGGTGCCCTCTACATCGCGGCCACCGGCGATTTCGGCCCGGTGCACGTGGATGACAGCTACGCGGCCGGTACGCGCTTCGGGCGGCGGCTCGCGCCCGGGATCATGGTGGCCGGCCTCTGCACCAGCGTCCTCACGGCGGAGCTGGCCGGCACCATCGGTGTCTCCATCGAGGACCGCTTCTGGTTCACCGGGCCGGTCTTCTACGGCGACACGCTGACGGTGGAGGTGTGGATCGCCGAGAGCCACGCCGACACCCGCACCATCGTGTGGGAGGGCAGCTGCAAAAATGGGGAGGGGCTTGAGGTGCTGAAGGCCCGCGCCACGCTGAAATACCCCCGCCCCAAGCCCCCGCAGGTGGCCGCATGAATGCCGAACGCTTCCATGGCATCTACGCCTCCATCATCCTGCCGATGCAGGCGGATGGAGCGATCGACGAGGCCGGGCTGACGGCCCATGTCCGCGCCGTGATGGCCTGCGAGGGCATGCACGGCCTGCTCATCAACGGCCATGCCGGCGAGAACGCCTTCCTGACTCGCGACGAACTGCGCCGCGTGGTGCGCCTCTGCCGCGAGGCCGCCGGGACGGCGCCGATCGTGGCGGGCGTGATGGCGGAGTCCAGCGCCATCGCCGCCGCCCAGGCGGGGGACGCGGCGGCCGAGGGCGCCGATGCCATCATGGTCTTCGCGCCGTATTCCTGGGGCCTGGGCGTCGATCCCCGCGTGGTGCTGCGCCATCACCAGGCGATCCACGATGCGACCGACCTGCCCCTCTTCCTCTTCCAGGGCCATGTCCGCTCCGGCGGGCTTCATTTTCCGCCCGCGCTGCTGAAGGAGCTGCTGGGCCTGCCGAAGCTGGTGGGCATCAAGGAGGGAAGCTGGGACTCGGCCGCCTATGACGAGACCCGCCGCGTGACGGCGGAGACCCGGCCGGAGGTGGCCGTCATGGCCTCGGGCGACGAGCACCTCTTCGCCTGCTTCCTGGCGGGGTCCGTCGGCAGCCTCGTCAGCCTCGCGGCCGTGGTGCCGGAACTGGTGGTGGCGCTGGACCGGGCGGTGAAGGCGGAGGACATCCCCGCGGCCCGCGCCCTGCATGAGCGCCTGGCACCGCTGGCCAAGGCCATTTATGGCACCGCCCCGCCGGGCCTGGCCACTCCGCGCCTCAAGGCCTGCCTCCACATCCTGGGGCGCCTGCCGGTGCCCGTCTGCCGCGCCCCATTGCCCGTGCTGGAGGCGGTGGAGATGGAAGCGTTGCGCGCCGCCCTGGCCCATGCCGGGGTGGCGCCGTGAGCGGGGCGCCCTGGCTGCACATCGTCCGCGTGGACGTGGACCCGGCGGTGGAGGAGGAGTTCAACCGCTGGTACGTGGAGAACCACATCCCCGACCTGCTGGGCTGCCCTGGCTGGCTCTCCGCCCACCGCTACACGGTGGATGATGGCGGCCCCCGCTACGCCGCCGTGTACGAGATCGCCGGCCCGTGGGTCTACGACACGCCGGAATTCCACGCGGTGAAGGGATTCATGCACCTCACCCCCCACATCCGGAACTTCCAACGGCAGGTTCTCGCGCCTCTCGGGGCCTGATCCGGCCCGTTTCCTGCTACCATCCCCCGGCTCAACCCCGGGGGATGCGGCATGCTGAATCTCCGCCAGCTCGAGATCCTGCGCGCCGTCATGCGGCTGCGCACGACCGTGGGTGCGGCGCGGGAGATCGGGATGTCCCAGCCCTCGGTTTCCAACGCCATCAAGAACATGGAATCCCACCTGGGCTTCCGCCTGTTCCACCGCGTCAACAACCGCCTGATCCCCACCGAGGAGGCCACCAGCCTCTTCCTCGATTCCGAGCCCCTGTTCCTGATGTTCCAGGGCATCCGCCAGAAGGCCGGCGACCTCCGCACCAGCCGCATCGGCCGCGTACGCCTGACCACCACGGCCGAGCTCTCGGAGTCCCTCGTCCCCGCCATCCTCCGCCGCTTCGTCCCGCATCACCCGGGGGTGGCCATCTCCATCGAGACGCGGCCGATGATCGAGATGCTGGACGCGCTGGAGGCCGGGATCACCCACCTGGGCCTCGTCATGGAGCCCGATCCCCGCCCGGGCATCGAAACCCGCCCCTTGCGCCAGTTCGACATGGCCTGCGTCCTTCCAAAGGGCAGCCCGCTGGTGGCCCTGCCCTTCGTCACTCCCCAGGACCTTCAGGACATTACCCTCATCGCCGCCCCGGCCGGCAGCCGCGTGCACAACCTGGTCGCGGACGCCTTCCGCCGGGCCAAGCAGCCCTTCGCGCCCTCCATTGAGGTGCGCTTCATGAACACCGGTGTCAGCCTGGTGGAGCAGGGCATCGGCGCCACGGTGGTGGATCCCCTGACTGCCGCTGCCGGCGCCGCGGAGCGCATTGCCATCCGCCCCTTCCGGCCCGCCATCCCCATCACCGTCCACGCAGCCCTCGCGCGGGACAAGCCGCCCTCGCGCCTCGTGCAGTCCTTCCTGCGGCACGCGGGGGAGGCGGTGCGGGAGGCATTCCCGGAAGTGCCGGCCTGAGGGCGTGCGGGCCACGGGAGAGGGACGCCCTGCCTGGCCCACCCTATTCACGCAGCGCTTAGTCGCGCCCTGTGTTCTGATAACGCATTGTCTTCGGCGCGCGGCAGCATGGGCCCAGACTTGCATCCGCCCCAGGCCACGGCGTGGCGCCTACCCGGCCACGGCGCGACGAACCGGAGACCCGACGATGCGACACCGCACGCGACTGAAGCTAGCGCTCGCCCTCCTCGCCGCCCCCTTGCTGCCCTTTGCCAGCGATGCGGCGCATGCCCAGGCCTGCACGCCCGTGGCGCAGGTCCAGCCGGGCCAGCTCGTCACCCCCGGCAAGCTGCAGCTGGCCATCAACCCCACCCTGCCGCCGCAGCAGTTCGTGGACAGCAAGGGCGAGCTGCAGGGCATCAACATCGAGCTGGGGCAGGAGATCGCGAAGCGCCTCTGCCTGGAGCTGCAGTTCATCCGCATGGACTTCCCGCCGATGATCCCGGCGCTGCAGGCCGGGCGGTTCGACGGCATCCACACCGCGATGTTCTGGACCGAGGAGCGGTCGAAGGTCGCCTACATGGTGCCTTACGCGCTGCAGGCGATCAGCGTCGGCCTGCCGCCCAACAGCAGCCTGCAGGTGAACAGCCCGGACGATCTCTCCGGCAAGGCCGTGGTGATCGAGGTGAACACCTACCAGGAGCGGTGGCTGCGCGCGGTCAGCGACGACCTGGTGCGCCGCGGCAAGCCGCCCATTACGATCCGCGGCTTCACCACGGCGACCGAGGCGATGACCGCGCTGCGCGCCGGCCAGGGCGATGCCGCCGCGCTGCTGGACTACATGGCCGTAGACATGACGAAGCGGAACATGATCCGCACCGTGCTGTTCCGCCTGGGCGGCGCGCCGAGCGCGATGGCGTTCCGCCAGCGGCCCGTGGCGGAAGCCGTGGCCGCCGCGCTGGAGGCCATGAGGAAGGACGGCACCTACGGCGCGCTGTTCGAGCGCTATGGGCTGACGCCGCAGCCGGCTGACCAGCCCTTCGCCATCCGTGGCCCCGGCCCGGGCTGAGGCCGACCGGCCGGGCGGCGTGACCGCCCGGCCGCTTCCCTCATCGCTTCTCTCAGGCGGCCTGGCGAAAGGCCAGGTCCAGCGTCCGCACAATGTCCCGCGCCATCGCGTCGCGCTCGGCCGGCAGCGGCAGGCGTGGCGGGCGCGGGTTGCCGACGGGGAAGCCCATGTGCCGCAGCAGCGCCTTGCTGCCAGCCACGTAGTACTGGCCGCCCACGAACTCGATCAGCGGCAGGTAGCGCAGGTAGAGGTCGCGCGCCTCGCGGATCTTCTCCTCGTCGGCCACCAGCTCGAACAGGCGGGCCAGCGGGCCGGGCGCGATGTTGGAGGCCACGGCCACCCAGCCCTGCGCGCCCTCCACGAAGGATTCGAAGCCGAGGATGCCGCCGAACACCGTCATCTTGTCGCCGCAGAGCCGGATGATGTCGCGCACCCGCGTCACCTCGAGCGTGGACTCCTTGATGTAGAGGCAGTTCGGGACCTCGGCGATGCGTGCGACGAGCTGCGGGTTCAGGTCCACGTTGGCGGTGGCCGGGTTGTTGTAGACCATGATGGGGATGCCGATGGCGTCGCCGATGGTCTTGTAGTGATGGACCAGCTCGTCATCCGTCGGCGTGGAGTAGAAGGGTGGGATGATCATCACGCCGTCCGCGCCCAGGGCTTCCGCGCGGCGGCTGAGGCGGACGGACTGGCGCGTGTCCTCCGCGCCCGTGCCGATGAGGACGGGCACGCGGCCGGCAGCCTGGCGGATCACCGTCTCCGCCACCGCGATGTGCTCGTCATCCGAGAGGGAGAGGAACTCGCCGGTGGAGCCCAGCGGGATCAGGCCGTGGATGCCCTGCTCGATCTGCCATTCCACGAAGCGGCGCAGGGCCGGCAGGTCCAGCTCTCCCTTCTCGTCGAAGGGCGTGATCATGACGGTGTAGGTGCCGCGAAAGGTTTTCATTGTTCTCGGTCCTCAGGCCGCCATCTCGGCGGCGGGGAGCAGGCCGGCGGCGATCAGGGCGCGGCGGATCTCCTCCCGCTCCCCGGCCTCGATCGGCAACAGCGGCGCGCGGGGCGCCGGGTTGGGCATCAGCCCCATCAGGTTCAGGGCGGTCTTCATGCGGTTGTGCATGTCCAGCGCCGGGCGGCGATAGAACACGCGCACCAGCGGGCGCAGGCGATCATTCGCGCGCCGGGCGGCAGCGAAATCGCCGCGCGCGGCCGCCTCGTGCATCTCGGCCAGGATGCTGGACGCCACGCTGCCGATGCCGGAGAGGATGCCGTCTCCGCCCAGGGAAAGGGAGGCGAGGAGCCAGGAGTTGTTGCTCGTCAGCATGCTGACCTTGCGGCCGCAGGCCTTCAGCACCTCCAGGTTGTCCTCGTAGGAGGCGACGAGGTCGCTGCCCTCCTTCACCGCGATGATGGAGGGCACCTCGCGCAGCAGCCGCGCCAGCAGATCCGGCGTGTAGCCGAGGCCGGAGGGGCGGGAGAGCTGGAACAGCACGATCGGCAGCGCCGCGGCTTCGGCAACGGCCTGGAAGAAGCGCAGCACCATCTCCGGCCGCGCCTCCGCGCCGCCAGCGAAGAGCAGGGGCGGGAAGAGCAGGATCGCGTCCGCCCCGGCCTCCTTCGCGTCGCGCGCCAGGTCGCAGGCGGCACGCGGGTCCTCCGCCACGATGCCGGCCACCACGCCCGTCGCCTCGCCCGCCACCTCGCGCGCGACCTGCACCACGCGCTTCCGTTCCGCGCGATCCAGCGAACTTGTCTCGCCGGCATGGCCGTTCACCACCAACGCGCGCACGCCCGGCGTGGCGGCCAGGTGCCGCAGATGGGCCCGCAGCGCCGCCTCGTCGATGGCGCCGTCCCGGTCGAAGGGGGTGAGGGAGGCGGGCCAGATGCCGCCGATGCCGGTCAGGTCCAAGGGAAATCCCTTCGCAAGTGCCGCAAACGTTTGCGGATGCACTAAAACGGATCAGAAGCCGCCAAGTCAAAGGAAGTTTTGGGTTTCGGTGCCCAAAATTGGGGCTTGCTTCCGCAAACGTTTGCGGAGCATGGTCGGTGCATGCAGACGACGGTGACGCTTCGAGACGTCGCGCGGGCCGCCAAGGTGTCGGTCAGCACGGCTTCGCGCGCCCTGGCCGGCGGCGGGCTGACGAGCAAGAGCACGGAGGCGCGGCTGCAGCGCATTGCGGCGGAGCTGGGCTACCGCCCTAACACCCTCGCCCGCGGGCTGAAGACGCGCTCCACGCGGCTCGTCGGGCTGGTAGTGCACAACCTCACCAACGCCTCCTTCCGCGTGCTGGCGGAGGTGGTGCAGCGTCGCCTCCGCGCCGAGGGGTATCAGGCGCTGCTCTGCATCACCGCCGATGATCCCGAGCAGGAGGCGGAAACGATCGAGACGCTGGCCGACCAGCGCGTCGATGGCCTGATCATCTGCCCCACCGGCCATAACGGCGCCCTCCTCGCCTCGCTGGACGCGAGCGGCACGCCCGTGACCTGCGTCGTGCGCCGCGACGAGACGGTGGAGTTGGAAACCGTGCTGGCCGCGGATCCGGAGGGCGCCTATGCCGGCACGCGGCACCTGCTGGAGCTCGGACATCGCCGGATCGGCCTGATCGTCGGCCGGCAGGAGACGACCTCGGGCCGCGAGCGCCTTTCCGGCTATCGCCGCGCGCTGGAGGAAGCGGGGATCGCCTTCGATCCCACCCTCGTCCATGCCGGGCGCTACGAGCCGGAGACCGGGCTTGCCGGTTGCCGGCAACTGCTGGACCGGGACGACCGGCCGACCGCGCTGTTCGCCGCCAACCACGAATCCGCGCTCGGCGTGCTGCGCGGGCTGGCAGAACGCAACATTGCATTGCCCGACGACATCTCCCTCCTCTGCTACGAGGACGTACCGGGCTTCGCCTGGCAGCGTCCCGCCATCAGCGTGGTGGACAGCGGCGCCAACGCCATGGCCGAACTGGCCGCCGATCGCCTGCTGCAGCGCCTTCGCCCGAATGCAGCCCCATCCGCCGCCGGCGAGTACCGTATCGGCGCGCGACTGATCCAACGCCAATCCGTTCGTCCGGTGGCCCACTGATGCCCTATATCGAAATCCTCGCCCCGCCTCTCCCGGCCGAGCGCCGCCAGAAGGTGGCCACCGCAGTCACCGACGGCATCTGCGACGCCTTCTCCGTCGGCCCGGAGACGGTGACGATCTACTTCCTGGACGTTGCCTCGGGCGCCTACGCCCATGCGGGGGTGATGGGTGCGCTGCCGGAGGAGCAGCGCATCTTTGTCAAGGTGCACGCCTATCGCCGCGACATCCCGGAGCGCCGCAAGGCCGCTGCCATCACGGGACCGCTCGCCGAGATCTACGGCACCACTGCCAAGGCCCTCGCCGTTTATTTCTTCGACCGCGCGAAGGACGAGGTGGCCCATGCCGGCCTCCTCTCCTCCGACGCCGAACCCGCCTGAGATCGCCGATGCACCGCTTCTTCACCGAGGACCAGGCCGCCCTTCGCGAGACGGCCCGCCGCTTCGCCGAGCGCGAGGTGCTGCCCCGCGCCGCCGCGATTGACCGCGAGGACCGCTTCGACCGCACCCTCTACAAGGGCATGGCCGATCTGGGCCTCTTCGGCGTGGCCCTGCGCGAGGAGGCGGGCGGGGCCGGCATGGGCGCGATCGGCGCCTGCATCGTGATGGAAGAGATCGCGCGCTGCTCCGGCGCGGTCGGCAACGCCTTCGCCATCCCCGTGGAGGCCGCGCTCTTCCTCGACCACCACGGGAACGATCGGCACAAGGCGATGATCCCCGGCATCCTCGCCGGCGACATCATTCCCGCCACCGCCGTGACGGAGCCCGACCACGGTTCCGACGTGGCGGGCCTCCGCACCACCGCGAAGCGCGACGCGGATGGCTGGGTGCTGAACGGCACCAAGGCCTGGGTCACCTTCGGCAATGTCGTGGACGCGCTGATGGTCTTCGCCCGCAGCGGCGACCAGGGCGGCCACAAGGCCATCTCCTGCTTCATGCTGGACGGGCACGCCCCCGGCATCCACCGCGGCAAGAACGAGGAGCTGCTGGGGATGCACGGGCTGGAGGACTGCATGATCACGCTGGACGGCGTGCTTGCGCCCGCCGATGCCGTGGTCGGGCCCGAGAACGGCGCCTTCAAGATGGCCATGGGCAACTTCAACTTCAGCCGGCTGATGATGTCCTCCATGGCTCTCGGCATGGCCCAGGCGGCGTTCGAGGACGCGGTGGCCTACGCGAAGACCCGGAAGCAGTTCGGCACGGCTATCATCAACCACCAGGCCATCCAGTTCATGATCGCCGACATGTCCACGGACATCGCGGCGGCCCGCATGCTGATCCACCACGCCGCCCGCCTCTACGACGCGGAGATGCCGATCGCGAAGGAGGCCGCCCAGGCCAAGCTCTTCACGACGGATATGGCGGTGAAGCACGTCTCCAACGCGCTGCAGATCCATGGCGGCAACGGCTATTCCCGGGAGTATCGGGTGGAGCGCCTGTTCCGTGACGTGCGGCTGGCCCAGATCTACGAGGGCACGAACCAGATTCAGCGCATGATCATCGCCCGGCAGGTCGAAAAGGAGACGGCCTGATGGGTGCCACCGCCCCGCGCCACATCTCGGCCGACGAGGCCGCCGCTCTGGTGAAGGATGGCGACTTCGTCATCGTCGGCGGCAATGGCGGCACCGGCACGCCGGAGGCGCTGATCGAGGCGGTGGAGCGCCGCTTCCTGGCCGGGCAGGGCCCGCATGACCTGACGCTGTTCCACGTCACGGGCATCGGCGCCATCCACGAGCACGGGATGTGCCATTTCGGTCACCAGGGCCTCGTGCGCCGCGTGATTGGCGGCCATTACGGGCTGCAGGTGCCCTTCATGGCCCTGATCGATGGCAACCACATCGAGGCCTACAACTTCCCCCAGGGCGTGATGACCGGGCTGTGCCGCGCAATGGCCTCCGGCCAGCCCGGCATCCTCACCCATGTCGGGCTCGAGACTTACATGGACCCGCGCCAGGGCACGGCCGAGAGCGGCGGGCGCATGAACGCGCGCACGACCGAGCAGCTGGTGGACCATGTCCGGCTGCTGGACCGTGACTGGCTCTTCTACCGCGTCCCCGGCGCCCCGCGCATCGCCCTCATCCGCGGCACCACGGCGGACGAGGACGGCTACGTGACGATGGAGCACGAGGCGACGACGCGGGAGGACCTCTCCATCGCGCAGGCCGTGCACAATGCCGGCGGCACGGTGATCTGCCAGGTGAAGCGCCTCGCCCGCCGCGGCAGCCTCAACCCGCATATGGTGAAGATCCCCGGCTTCCTCATCGACTACATCGTGGTCGAGCCGGAGCAGATGCAGACCTTCGGCACGGTCTACGATCCCAGCCGAAGCGGCGAGACGCGCGTCCCCACCTCCTCCATCCTGCCCGACCCGATGAGCGAGCGCCGCGTCATGGCCCGCCGCGCCGCGCTGGAACTGCGCCCGGGCGATGTGGTGAACCTCGGCGTCGGCGTTTCCGCCATGATTCCGAACGTGGCGGCGGAGGAGGGGATCGAGGACCTGATCACCCTTACCGTGGAAGCCGGCGTGATCGGCGGCGTGCCCGGCCATGCCCGCGAATTCGGCACGGCGGTGAATCCGCGCGCCATCATCGACCAGGGCTACCAGTTCGACTTCTACGACGGCGGCGGCCTCTCCGCGGCTTTCCTCTCCTTCGCGGAGGTGGACCCGCAGGGCAACGTGAACGTCACGAAGTTCGGCAACCGCTTCGCCGGATCGGGTGGCTTCATCGACATCACCCAGAACACGCGCCGCCTGGTGTTCAGCGGCACGATGACGGGCGGCGGCCTGAAAATCGGCCTCTCCGATGGCGGCATCGCCATCCGCCAGGAAGGGCAGATGAAGAAATTCGTGCCCGCCGTGGAGCAGATCAGCTTCAGTGGCCACTTGGCGCGGGAAAAGGGCCAGGAGGTCACCTTCGTGACCGAGCGCGCGGTCTTCCAGTTGGAGAAGGAGGGCGTTGTGCTGACGGAAGTCGCCCCCGGCGCCCGGATGCAGGAGGACGTGCTGGATCAGATGGGCTTCCAGCCCCTGGTCAGCCCCGCCGTGAAGCCGATGGACGCCCGCCTGTTCCGCCCTGGCCCCATGGCGCTGCGGGACGAGTTCCTGATGAAGGCAGCACGCCCGAGGCACGCCGCATGAGCGCTTCCGCCCCCGCCTCCACAAGCCTTTTCCTCGAGGACATCACCCTCGGCGAGGAGTGGCGCACCGGCCCGCATACCGTGACCGCCGCGCAGATCGCCGCCTTCGCCGAGCTGACGCGGGATCACCACCCGCTGCACACGGACGAGGCGTATTGCCGGAGCCGCGGCTTTCCCACCGTGATTGCGCACGGGCTGTTCGGCCTCTCGCTGATGGAGGGGCTGAAGACCGAGTTGCGGCTTTACGAAAGCACTTCCATCGCCTCGCTGGGCTGGGACAAGGTGCGCTTTCGAGCCCCGGTCCTTGCCGGGGACGAGCTGCACCTCCGCATGCGCTTCACCGCGAAGCGTCCTACCCGCAACCCCGGTCGCGGCGTGGTCACCGAGTTCCTGGAACTGGTGAACGCGCGCGGCGAGGTGGTGATCGACGCCGAGCACACCTCTCTGATCCTCACCCGGGACGCTGCCTAGGCTGCGCTCCAGGCACGCTTATTGCGACGCTTTCTTGTTTGTCTTGAGGTGACCGCCCGCCTCTCGCCTGCCGGTCGTACAACCCCAGCAACGGGAACCGTATGATGCCTATGCGACGTCTCCTCCTCGGCCTTGCCGGCGCCGCCTTCCTCGGCTCTGCCGCCACGGCGCAGACCTGCACGCCCCGCGTGCCGGCTGGCAGCTTCGTGGAAGCGGGCAAGTGGACCATGTCCATCAACCCCACCCTGCCGCCACAGCAGTTCGTGGACAGCAAGGGCGAGCTGCAGGGCCTTAACGTGGAACTGGCACGCGCCGCCGCCGCGAAGATCTGCATCGAGCCCGTGCTGATGCGGATGGATTTCCCGCCGATGATCCCCGGCCTGCGCGCCGGCCGGTTCGACACGATCAACACCGGCATGTTCTGGACCGAGGAGCGGTCCAACATGTTCTACCTGGTGCCCTACGCGCAGCAGGCCATCAGCATCTACACCCTGCCGAACAGCACGCTGAGCTTGACGAAGTTCGACGACCTCTCCGGCCGCACGGTAGGCGTGGAGACCGGCACCTACAACGAGCGCAAGGCCCGCGAGGCGAATGCGGAGATGGTGGCGCGCGGCCTGCGCCCCGTGAACTTCCGCACCTTCTCCACCGCCAGCGAGACCGTTGCCGCCCTGCGCGCCGGCCAGCTGGAGGCCGCGATCAACATCGACGAGACGGCGAACGAGATGGTGAGCCGCGGCATCGCGAAGATCCACGTCCGCAGCCTCTTCGGCACCGACATCACCTTCGCCTTCCGCGACAAGGCGTTGGCCGAGGCTTTCGCCGCCGCGCTGAACGAGCTGAAGGCCGACGGCACCTATGACCGCCTCTTCGACAAGTTCGGCATGACGAGCCTGGCGAACGCCACCTTCGCCATTCGCGGCAACGGGCCGAACTGAGCCACTGCGACCAACCGAGAAGGATCGGGCCGATGTTCGACGTAGGGGCCTTCCTGTCCTACCTGACCAATGCCTACCTGTTGGAAGGCGTCGGGGTGACGATCGGGTTGACGATCGCCACCATGATCATTGGCCTGATCCTCGGCACCGCGCTGGCGCTGATGCGCATGTCGAAGAGCATCGCTCTCTCGGGCGTGGCTGGCTTCTACGTGTGGGTCTTCCGCGGCACGCCGCTGCTGGTGCAGCTCGTCCTCATCTACACCGGCCTGCCGCAGCTCGGCATCCGGCTCGGCGTGTTGCCCTCCGCGCTGCTCGCCCTGAGCCTGAACGAGGCCGCCTATCTCTCCGAGACGATCCGCGGCGGCTTCAACGGCGTGGCCAAGGGCCAGACTGAGGCCGCCAAGGCACTCGGCCTCTCCCGCTGGATGACGCTGCGCCTCGTCCTCATGCCGCAGGTCGCCCGCCTCATCATCCCGCCGCTGGGCAACTCGCTGAACGGGCTGCTCAAGGCCACCTCCCTCGCCTCCGTCATCTCGCTGGAGGAGGTCATGCGCCGTAGCCAGGTGCTGATGCAGGAGAAGTTCGAGGTGCTGGAGCTCTACTGCGTGGCGGCCGTCTACTACCTTGTGCTCACCACGCTGTGGAATCTCGTCCAGGTCCGGCTGGAGCGGCACTACGGGCGAGGCTACGCCGAGGTCACCCGCAAGGCGGCGCCGATCCAGGCCCGGACCGCGGAAGCGGTGTGAGGTCGCCATCTGATCGGACGTTCAGCGTCGAAAAGCGAGGGAAGGCTCGGGAATAGAAACGCCGCCATGAATTCTGGAAGGATGACCTGGGGAGAGCTGCCGGGGCAGGGTCCGATGAGGTCGGTCACGGCACTATGACAACCGCTTCCGCGTCTTCCTGATTGATGATCCGGGGGATCGGCCAGGAAAACATGAACAAGGGGCCGTTCGGGAGGACGTTCGATGGCACCCCAACCCGATGACCCGTCCGGCCACGTTCCGCACCGCGCCATCGCGCTGGTGGGCCCGCAGGGAAGCGGCAAGTCTGCCCTGTTCGAGGCTCTCCTGACCGCGTCCGGCACCCCGCCCGCGCGCCGGGCCGCGCAGCGCGGGCCGGGTACGGAGCTGCGGCTGGCGCATTGCCGGGTGGCAGGGTCGGAATGGTCGATCCTGGATTGCCCGGGCTCCGTCGAGTTCACCTACCAGGCGGAGGCGGCGCTCGCGGCCGCCGATCTGGCCGTGGTGGTCTGCGATGCGGCGCCGGCGCGCGGCGCGAGCCTCGCGCCGCTGTTCCGCCGCCTCGAGGAGACAGGGACGCCCGCCATCGTCGTCATAAACAAAATCGACACGCTGGCCGGGACGATCCGGGAAAGCCTCGCGGCCCTGCAAGGGCAAACGCGGCGCAAGCTGGTCCTGCGGCAGATCCCGATCCGGGACGGGGAAGCTGTCACCGGTTACGTGGACCTGGTGAGCGAGCGCGCTTACCGCTACCGCCGCGGCGAGCCGTCCGAGCGCGTGGACCTGCCGGACGCGGTGCAGGCCCGCAAGGGAGAGGCCCGCAGCGAGCTTCTCGAGACCCTCGCCGACCATGACGACGCGCTTCTGGAGAAGATCCTGGACGACCTGTCGCCGGAGCCCGCCGAGATCTACCGGCCGCTCCACCACGGCGAGGGGAGCGGTGCCGTGATGAGCGTTCTCCTCACCTCGGCCGAGCGCAGTAGCGGCATCCAGCGCCTCTGGAAGACCCTTCGCCACGATGTCCCCTCGGCGGCCGAGACGGCGGCACGGCGCGGCGTGGAGGGGACGGGCGCGCCGCTCGCACAGGTCTTCCGGACCCTCCAGGCCGGCCATGCCGGCCGGCTGTCCTTCGTGCGGGCCTGGCGGGGGGTGCTGGAGGATGGCATGGCGCTGGATGGACAGCGCGTCGGCGGCATCTACCGCTTCCCCGGCGGCGAGATGGAGAAGGTGCGCCAGGCCGTGGCGGGGGACCTCGTCGCCCTCGGGCGGCTGGAGGGCGCCCGCACCGGGGCCGTCCTCGGCGGGCCTGCCCCCCTTCCCTTCCCGGAGCCGCCGCCGCCCAGCCTGGCCCTGGGTATCGCGCCGGAGGCGCGGAACGACGACGTGCGCCTGTCCACCGGCCTGCAGCGGCTGGCGGAGGAGGACCCGGCCCTGACGGTGACCCAGGATGCCGAGAGCGGCACGACGGTCCTGGGCGGCCAGGGGGAGATCCACCTTCGCGCCGCCCTGGACCGCCTGGCCGCGTTGACGGGCGTGAAGCTGCGCACGGCCCCGCCCCCCGTCGCCTTCCGGGAGACGATCCGCCACGCCGTGACCCAGCACGCGCGCCTGAAACGGCAGACCGGCGGGCACGGCCAGTTCGCCGACGTGAAGCTGCAGATCGCGCCGCGCCCTCGCGGTTCCGGCTTCCACTTCGACGAGAAGGTGGTGGGCGGATCCGTCCCGAAGCGCTTCATCCCCGCCATCGCCCAGGCGGCGGAGGAGGCCACCCGGAAGGGACCGCTGGGCCAGCCCGTGGTGGATATCGCGGTCATCCTGCTGGATGGCGGCTTCCACGCCGTGGACAGCAGCGACATGGCCTTCGCGACCGCCACGCGCATGGCGATGCAGGAAGGGTTGGCGACGGCCGGCCCCTTCCTGCTGGAACCGGTGCAGGACGTGGCCGTCTCGACCCCCGCCGGCTTCACCTCCACTGTCCAGCGCCTGCTGACGGGGCGGCGGGGGCAGATCCTCGGCTTCTCCGCGAAGGATGGCTGGGATGGCTGGGACGAGGTTCAGGCCCTGGTGCCCGCCGCCGAACTCGGCGACTTCATCATCGAGCTGCGCTCGCAGACCCAGGGCCTGGGGAGCTTCGTGCACCGCTTCGATCATCTGGCGGAGGTGCGAAGCCGTTAGGCAGGGGCGGCATTTTTCATTTGTGACATGGTTTCGATGTCGTCAGAGTGCCTGGACGTCCAGGAAACGCCTCAAGGATTTCCAGCGTGCCGGGGAAGGATCGCCATAAGATCCGGGACCGTTTCGTCGCCGGCGGCACCGGCGGCCCAGGGCTGGCCCGGGGCCGGCGCGGGCCTTTGCCGCCCAGGGCCGCGACGGCCGGGAAGGCTCCGGGGTGAGCGTCTCGCTCGAGGGCATCGGCCTGACCGCCGGCGGGCAACCGCTGCTGCACCCCGTGACGATGGAGCTGTCCGCCGCCCGGCCCCATGTCCTGCTGGGCCCGACCGGTGCGGGCAAGACGACCCTGCTGCGGCTTCTCGCCGGGCTGGACCGGCCGAGTTCCGGCCGCATCTTCGCCGAAGGGCGCGACGTGACCGGCCGCCCCGTGCGCGGGCGCAGCGTCGCCATGGTGTACCAGCAATTCATCAACTACCCGTCCATGACGGTGTTCGAGAACATCGCATCCCCTCTGCGCGTCGCCCGCCTGCCGCGCGCGGAAATTGAGGCGCGGGTGCAGGGCGCCGCGGGGCTGCTGCGGATGACCCCCTACCTATCCCGCCGCCCCCTGGAGCTCTCGGGCGGCCAGCAGCAACGCACCGCGATCGCCCGGGCGCTGGTGAAGCGCGCGGCCCTGGTGCTGATGGACGAGCCGCTGGCGAATCTGGATTACAAGCTCCGCGAGGAATTGCGGGAGGAACTGCCGAGGCTCTTCGCCGAGAGCGGCAGCGTCTTCGTGTATGCAACGACGGAGCCGGCGGAGGCCCTGCTGCTCGGTGGCCGCGTCGCGACCCTCTCGGAAGGCCGCGTCACGCAGGTGGGTCCGGCGGGTGAGGTGTTCCGGCGCCCTGCGGACCTCGCCACCGCGCGCGTCTTCTCCGACCCGCCGCTGAACGAGGCGCCGGCGAGGCAGGGGGATGGGCGGCTCGTCCTGGCGGGCGGGATCGTGCTGCCGGCGCCCGCGGCCCTCCTGCCGGACGGGCCGTGCACCATCGGCATCCGCGCGCACGAGCTGTCGTTGGATCCGCTGCCGGGGGCGGTGCCGATCCCGGCGGTCGTGCGCGTCGCCGAGGTCACGGGATCGGAGAGCTACATCCACTTGGATGTCGGCGGCCTGCCCTGGGTCGTGCTGGCGCCGGGCATCCGGCGGCCGGAGCCGGGCGAGGCTGCCACGGTCTGGCTCGACCCCCGGCGGTGCCTCGCCTTCGGCGCGGACGGGCAGCTGGCCGCCGCCGCGCTGGCGGAGCCCGCGTGATGGCCCGCATCGGCTTCGACCACCTGGCCCATGCCTATCCTGGTGGCGGCTACGCGCTGAAGCCCATGGACATGGTCTGGGAGGATGGCGGCGCCTATGCCCTGCTGGGCCCCTCGGGCTGCGGCAAGACAACGCTGCTGAACATCATTTCCGGCCTGCTGCGGCCCAGCGAAGGGCGGGTGCTGTTCGACGGCACCGACGTGACGGCACTGCCGACGGAGCGGCGCAACGTCGCGCAGGTGTTCCAGTTCCCGGTCGTGTACGACACCATGACGGTGCGGGAGAACCTGGCCTTTCCGCTGCGGAACCGGGGCGTCCCCGCGGCGGCCGCCAGGGCACGGGCGGAGCACGTCGCGGGGCTCCTGGGGCTGACCCGGGACCTCGACCGCCGCGCCAGGAACCTGGGCGCCGACGAGAAGCAGAAGATCTCGCTCGGGCGCGGCCTGGTGCGCGACGACGTGGCCGCCATCCTGTTCGACGAGCCGCTGACCGTCATCGACCCGCACCTGAAGTGGGAGTTGCGGTCCCGCCTGAAGGAACTGCACCGCCAGGTGCCCGTCACCATGATCTACGTGACCCACGACCAGACGGAGGCGCTGACCTTCGCCGACCGCGTGGCCGTGATGTCGGCGGGGGAGGTGGTGCAGGTCGGCACGCCGGAGGCGCTGTTCGAGCGCCCGGCGCATACCTTCGTCGGGCACTTCATCGGCAGCCCCGGGATGAACCTGCTTCCCTGCACCGTAGAGGGCCGGGAGGCCGTGCTGGCAGGCGGTGGGCGCATCGCGCTGCCGCACGCCTACCCGGCGCTTCCCGGGAAGGTTGAGCTCGGCATCCGCCCGGACTTCGCGACCCTGGCGCGCGACGGGCTGCCGGTTACGGTTCAGCGCGTCGATGATCTCGGCCGCCGCCGCATCGCGCGGCTGTTGCTGGACGGGCGCCCTTTCGCCGCGACCCTGCCCGAAGGAATGCCGGTGCCGGCGGAGCCGCGCCTCGCCCTCGATCCCGCCCGCCTGCACATATACGCCGACGGGCGCCTGGCCCGGGGGGAGGCCTAGCCATGGCCAAGCCGCGCGACAACCGGGCCTGGCTGCTGGTCCTGCCGGTGGTGGCACTGGTGGCCTTCTCGGCCCTGATCCCCGTGATGACGGTGGTGAACTACTCCGTGCAGGACACCTTCGGGAACAACCAGTTCTTCTGGAACGGCACCGGCTGGTTCAAGGAACTGCTGGACCCTTCCACCGATCTGGGCGGTCGCTTCCTCGATGCGCTGTGGCGGACGCTGCTGTTCAGCGCGCTGTGCCTGCTCATCGAGATCCCGCTCGGCATCGCCGTTGCGCTGGTCCTGCCGCGGCGGGGCTGGGGCGTGGCCGCCGCCCTCGTCGTGCTGGCGCTGCCGCTGCTCATCCCCTGGAATGTCGTCGGCACCATCTGGCAGGTCTTCGCGCGGCGCGACATCGGCCTGCTGGGCGCGGCGGTGAACGGCCTGGGGATCGACTTCAACTACGCCCAGGTCCCGCTGCACGCCTGGATCACCGTGGTCGCCATGGATGTCTGGCACTGGACCTCCCTGGTCGTCCTGCTCTGCTACGCCGGGCTGCGCGCCATCCCGGACGCCTACTATCAGGCGGCGAAGGTGGACGGCGCCGGGGCCTGGGCCGTGTTCCGGGCCATCCAGCTGCCCAAGATGCAGCGCGTGCTGACCATCGCCGTGCTGCTGCGCTTCATGGACAGCTTCATGATCTACACGGAGCCCTTCGTCGTCACCGGCGGCGGGCCGGGCAACGCGACGACCTTCCTCTCGATCGACCTCGTGAAGATCGCGCTTGGGCAATTCGATCTGGGTAAGGCGGCGGCGGTGTCCATCGTCTACAACCTGATCATCCTGACGGTGTGCTGGGTCTTCTTCGCCACGACCACCCGTGGGCAGGGCGAGGCGGGCCGATGAGCGGTGCCCAGCCCCGCGTGGCCGCACCTGTCGGGCGCAAGGACGCGGCACCAGTCCCCGCGGTCCTGCCGGGCACCCGCCGCTCGGCGCGGCCGGAGATGTTGCGGGCGATCGGGCCACGCCTGCTGCTCGCCCTTTATATCGTGTTCCTGCTCGTGCCGATCTACTGGCTGGTCAACATGAGCCTGAAGACGAATGCCGAGATCGCATCCGGCATGACGCTCTGGCCGGAAAGGCCGACGCTGGAGAACTACAGGCGCATCTTCACCGATGCCTCCTGGTACAGCGGCTACATCAACAGCCTGAAGTACGTGCTGCTGAACACGGCCATCTCGCTCCTGGTCGCCCTGCCGGCGGCCTACGCGTTCAGCCGCTACCGCTTCCTCGGCGACAAGCACCTGTTCTTCTGGCTGCTTTCCAACCGCATGGCGCCGGCCGCCGTCTTCGCGCTGCCGGTGTTCCAGCTCTACAGCGCGGTGGGCCTGTTCGACACACCCTGGGCCGTCGCGCTGGCGCACTGCGTCTTCAACATCCCCCTCGCCGTCTGGATCCTGGAAGGCTTCATGTCCGGCGTGCCGCGCGAGATCGACGAGACGGCGGCCATCGACGGCTGGTCCTTCCCGGCCTTCTTCGTCCGGATTTTCCTGCCGATGGTCGCGGGTGGCGTCGGCGTCGCCGCCTTCTTCTGCTTCATGTTCTCCTGGGTGGAGCTTCTGTTGGCCCGCACGCTGACCACGGTGGACGCGAAGCCGATCGTCGCCACCATGACGCGGACCGTCTCCGCCGCCGGCATGGATTGGGGACTCCTGGCCGCGGCCGGCGTGCTCACCATCATTCCCGGCGCCATCGTCATCTGGTTCGTCCGCAATCACATCGCGCGCGGTTTCGCGCTCGGCCGCGTGTGAGGGGGGCGGATGTGATGGGCCTGTCCTGGATGGCGTGGACTTGGCAGAC
Organism: Roseomonas populi; assembly: GCF_024594815.1. Lineage (GTDB taxonomy): Bacteria > Pseudomonadota > Alphaproteobacteria > Acetobacterales > Acetobacteraceae > Roseomonas > Roseomonas populi. The sequence continues at coordinate 52,707 of NZ_JANJOU010000008.1, forward strand.
GGCGCTCTTCTTCGCGCTGCTCCTCGCCACCCTGGTGGTCATGACGCTCCTGGCGGCCCTCCGGCCGGAAACGGAGCGGATCGGGATCCTCGGCCTGCCGACCACGCGGGGGGACCGGCTCTTCCTCACGCTGCTCGGTGCCGCATTCATCCATCTCGGCTGGCTGGCCTTGGCCGGTGATGCCCCGCTCTGGGGCGCGAGCATCCTTTCGCTTCTCTTCGGCGCAGCCCTGTTCCGCTGGGCCTGACTGCCGGCGCCTCCGCGCCGGGCGCGTATGGCATACGGGAGGAAACGCCAATGAACGACATGAGCACGAGCCGGAGAAGGCTGCTGATCGGGGGCGGTGCCGTACTCGCCGCCCCGGCGATCCTGGCGCCGCGCCACAGCCTGGCGCAGGCCACGGATGCGGCCCGCCGATGGGCCGAGAGCGAGTTCCAGCCCTCCACCCTGTCCCGCGACCAGCAGATGCAGGAGCTGGATTGGTTCGCCCGCGCCGCGCAGCCCTTCCGCGGCCAGGAGATCAACGTGGTGTCGGAGACGATCACCACGCATGAGTACGAGGCGCGGACCCTGGCCCGTGCCTTCTCGGAGATCACGGGCATGCGCCTGCGGCACGACCTGCTGCAGGAAGGCGACGTGGTCGAGAAGATCCAGACCCAGATGCAGTCCGGCCGCAACGTCTACGATGCCTGGGTGAACGACAGCGACCTGATCGGCACTCATTTCCGCTACCAGCAGGCCGTACCGCTGACGGACTGGATGGCCGGCGAGGGCAAGGAGCAGACGCTGCCGACGCTGGACCTGCCGGACTTCATCGGCAGCAGCTTCGGGACAGGGCCGGACGGCAAGCTCTACCAGCTCCCCGATCAGCAATTCGCCAACCTCTACTGGTTCCGCTACGACTGGTTCACCCGCCCGCAGATCCGGGAGGCCTTCCGGCGCCAGTTCAACTACGACCTCGGCGTGCCCGTGAACTGGTCGGCCTATGAGGACATCGCCGAGTTCTTCACGAACACGGTGAAGGAGATCGACGGCGTCAAGGTCTATGGCCACATGGACTACGGCAAGAAGGACCCGTCGCTCGGCTGGCGCTTCACCGATGCCTGGCTCTCCATGGCGGGAAATGGCGACCGTGGCATCCCGAACGGAAAGCCGGTGGATGAGTGGGGCATCCGGATGGAGGGCTGCCGCCCGACGGGCTCCTCCATCGAGCGGGGCGGCGACACCAACGGGCCGGCCGCGGTCTATGCCGTGACGAAGTACGTGGAGTGGATGAAGAAGTACGCCCCGCCGGAGGCGGCCGGCATGACCTTCTCGGAGAGCGGCCCGGTCCCGGCCCAGGGCAACATCGCGCAGCAGATCTTCTGGTACACCGCCTTCACGGCCGACATGGTGAAGCCCGGACTGCCAGTGGTGACCGCCGAGGGGCTGCCGAAGTGGCGCATGGCGCCCTCCCCCCACGGGTCCTATTGGCGGGAGGGCATGAAGCTCGGCTACCAGGATGCCGGGTCCTGGACGCTGCTGAAGTCCACCCCCGCCGATCGCCGCCGCGCTGCCTGGCTTTACGCCCAGTTCTGCGTCGCCAAGTCCACCAGCCTGAAGAAGAGCCATGTCGGCCTGACATTCATCCGGGAGAGCGACATCTGGCACGAGTCCTTCACGGAGCGGGCGCCGAAGCTGGGCGGGCTGGTCGAGTTCTACCGTTCCCCGGCCCGGGTGCAGTGGACGCCGACCGGCGTGAACATCCCGGACTACCCGCGCCTCGCCCAGCTCTGGTGGCAGAACATCGGCGACGCCTCCTCCGGCGCGAGAACGCCGCAGCAGGCCATGGATGCCCTGGCCGCGGCACAGGACGGGGTGATGGAGCGGCTGCAGCGCGCGAACGTCCAGGGCGATTGCGGGCCGCGCCTCAACCCGCGCACCAGCGCGGAGCACTGGTACGAGCAGGCGCATAAGGACGGCAACATCGCGCCGCAACGGAAGCTGGCGGATGAGAAGCCACGCGGGGAGACGGTTGACTACGACACCCTGATCCGCGGCTGGCCGGCCACACCGCCGAAGCGCAACTGACGCGGTGCGGGGGAGCGGACCCGATGCCGCTCCCCCGGAACCGCGTGGCTAGGGTGCCGGGCGGTTCAGGAAAGCCTCGAACAGCGCCACCGTTCCCGCGAGCCCTTCCTCACTTCCTGTGCCGGGGGTCAGCAAGGCCTCCGACCCCGGGATGAGGTCCTTCACGCGATCGAAGTACTCGGCGAACATGTCGGACTTCGCGCAGGCGACCAGCGTGGGAACCCGCACGAGCGGAAGCCGGGCCGATTTGTCGTAGGCAAAGGCGGCATTGTACGGGATGTGGTAGGTGCGCGCGGCCTTCAGCACCTCCACGACCTTGTCGTGCAACTCCTCCGCGCTTGGCAGCCCCAGGTTCCGGCGATGCGCGGCGTCGCGCCGGTACCACGGCCAGAACAGATAGACGTCCCGCACGAAGTGCCAGATCCAGTGCAGCTGGCTGCCGTTCAGGTCCAAGGTCACGCCGGGCGCGTAGTTCGCCAGCATGTCCGCCTGCTCCTCCGGCGCGTAGAGCGAGACGCCGTCCAGGATGAGGCGGCGCACGCGGCGGGGATGGGCGATGGCGATCTCGCAGGCGATGTTCGCGCCGGTATGGGTGCCGTAGAGATCGAAGGTTTCGAGGCCGAGCGCGTCGAGCGCCCGGAGATGCGCGTCGGCGAAGTAGGTGATCGGGGGCTTGTCGCCGGCCTGCGGCGCAGAGGAATCGCCGTTGCCCAGCGTGTCCGTCCCGATCACCCGCCGGCCCCCGGCAAGGGCCAGCATCAACGGTTCGAGCATCTTCGCCGAGCCCGGCGAAGCATGCAGCATCACCAGCGGGGTGCCGCCTCGATCCTCTCCGGCCGTGCGGAAGTGTACCTGCCCCTCCGCGATGTCGGCAAAGCCGCGGCGGATGCGGGAAGAAGTTTGGCTGCCAGTCATCGCTCATCCTTCACGGGGTGGGAGGCCAGGGCGGCCTGCGCGCGCCGGGGGACCCGTAAGGCTCCCGGCGCGCAGGGGCGGCATCAGCCGGCGCGGATGCCGGTGGTCCGCGCGAAGTCGCCCCAGCGCTTCAGGTCCTCCGCGATCTTCCGGCCGAAGGAGGCCGGGTCGGTGCCCTCGATCACCATCCCGCTGTCCTGGACGGATGCCTGGTAGTCCGCGACGTTCAGCGCCGCGCCGAACTCCCGGTGCAGCCGCTCGATCAGCCAGCGGGGTGTCCCGGCCGGCATGGCGATGCCGTACCAGGAGTTCAGCTCGTACCCTGGATAGGTCTCGGCGATCGCCGGGAGATCCGGCAGGCGGGCCACCCGCGTCAGGGTGGAAACGGCGAGGCCCTTGAGGCGGCCGGCCTCGAGATGGCCCGTGACGGCCCCGATGCTGAAGAGGGCGAAGTCGATGCGGCCCGCCAGCATGTCGATGATGGGCTGGGTGGACCCGGTATAGGGCACGTGGAGCATGGGCGCCCCGGAGAGCTGGGACAGCAGCTCGGTGCCAAGATGCGTGGTGCTCCCCTGCCCGACCGAGGCATAGGTGAGCGGCTGGGGCGCCGCCTTCGCGATGGCGATGAACGAGGCCAGGTCGGTCGCACCGAGATCGGCACGGCAGACCAGCACGGTCGGCACGGAGGCGATCTGCATCACCGGCTCCAGGTCCTTCAGCGGATCGTAGGACACGTTCGACTGGAAGACCGGTGCCAGGGTCAGCGGCCCCGCATGGGCGAGCAGGATGGTGTAGCCGTCCGGCGGGGATCGCAGCGCGAGGGTGGTGGCGATGGTCCCGTTCGCGCCGGGGCGGTTCTCCATCACCACCGGCCGCCCGAGCGTAGAGGTCAACCTCTGGGTCAGCGGCCGGGACAGCAGGTCGGAAGGGCCGCCGGGCGGCCAGGGGTTAATCAGGCGGATCGGCCGGTCCGGCCAGTTCTGGCTCTGGCTCTGGCTTTGGGCCATGGCGGCCCCGGCCCAGGGTACGGCCGCCATGGCGCCGATCAGTGCGCGACGGCCAACGAGGCGCGTGGTCATGCAGGGTCTCCCATCAGATCACCGGATTCACGTGGATCGCCGTGCTTGCGTTTTCCGCTCCGGATTTGGCCCCGGATGTTCTGGTATGGTGGCGGCCAACCGTTGGTACGGCGCCAGCGCCCTTTCTGTGTGCCCGGTCATTCGGCGGCCTCGGCCGCGACGGCCCAGAGGGACCGGCCCGACCGCAGGACGCGCTGCATGTCCATTTGGTACTCGTAGAGCTCGGGCTGATAGAGCGCCTGGATGTACTCGACCACGCGCCCGCTCTCGTCCCGCACCTGCCGCCGGATGGAGAGCAGCGCGGTGCCCAGCGGGACGGCCAGGGCCTCCGCGACCATCGGGTCCGCCGCCCGGGCCGAGATGACCTGGTCCGCCCTGGACACCCGGTAGCCCGCCGCGTCCAGAAGGCTCAGCAGCGGCGCGCGGGCCAGGTCGTCCCGCTCGAAATGCCGGCCGATCTCCTCCGGCACCCAGGTGGTGAGATAGGAGAAGCGCTTCCCGCCGTGGCTGCGCACGCGGACGGACTTCTGCACCACGGCCTGGGGCGGGATCTCCAGCGCGGCCGCCACCTCGGGTGGCGCCGCGACATAGGCGAAGTCCAGGATGCTGACGCTGGTCTCGCGCCCCATGATGATGAGGCTCTCGAGCAGGCCGCGGAGGTCCTGCCGGAAGGGCGGCTCCGTTCCCACCCGCGCGAAGGTTCCCTTCCCGCGGGTCCGGTCGAGCAGCCCTTCACGGGCTAGATCATCCAGGGCGCGGCGGATGGTGATGCGCGCCACCCCGAAGCGTGCGGCCAGCTCGTGCTCGTTGGGCAGGGAGACCCCATCCGGCCAGGTGCCTTCCGTGATCTCCTGCCGGAGCACGGTGAAAATCCGGTGGTAGAGCGGCAGGGGCCCCTCGGTCCCGGATCGGCCTGCCTTTCGGCCGGGAGGGGATTTCCGCATGGCAGGGATGGCTCCAGGCTCGCGCGAGATGGTTCGGGGCGGGGCGACCATGACGCACGGCCCCGCGAGAGGCCAGGCAGGCCGGCCGGGGGCCGGCGCGCCGCGGGGCCGGGCCGGAACCACCGTGGGTCAGATGGCCGGCAGGGTTCGGGCGAGCTCCGCCTTCAGCACCTTGCCCGAGGCGTTGCGGGGCAGCTCCTCCACCACGAAGAAGGCGCGCGGCCGCTTGTAGGGGGCCAGCCGGCTGGCGCAGAGCGCCTCCAGCTCCGCCTGGTCCACGGGCTCGCGCGGCAGGATGAAGGCCGCGACCTCCTCGCCCATCTCCTTCGCGGGCCAGCCGACGACGACGGCCTCGTGCACCGCGGGGTGGGAGGCGAGGACCGCTTCCACTTCCATCGGATAGATGTTGATGCCGGCGCGGATGATCATGTCCTTCCGCCGCCCCCGCAGCCGGATGAACCCGGCCTCGTCCACCGTCGCCAGGTCGCCCGGCAGGAACCACCCGTCCTCGAAGGCGTCCGCATTCGCCTCCGCGTCGTCGAAGAACCCGCTGGCCACGCCGGGGCCGCGATAGGCCAGCCGGCCCACCTCGCCCGGCGGAAGGGGCTGCCCCTCGTCGTCGAGGACGCGGACCTCCACCCCGAAGACCGGGCGGCCCACGGAATCCGCGGCGCGGTCGATGTCCTCCGGGCGCAGAAGGGACACGCCGCCCCCTTCCGTCGAGGCGTAGTACTCATGGAAGCCCGCCGAGATGCGCTCCCGTATCAGGGTGCGCTCGTTGGCGTGCAGCGGCGCGCCGGAGGAGAGCAGCAGCGACAGGCGCTTCATGGGTGCCAGCGCCTCCGCCGGCAGGTCCAGCAGGCGCCGGATGAGGGTGGGCACGAGAAAGCAGCTCGTGGCCTCGCGCAGCTCGACCTCGCGCACCAGCGCCTCCGGCTTGTAGGGCGGCGGGAAGAGGACGACGGTGCCGCCGCAGAAGAGCTGCGACATCGCGAAGGTCCGCCCGCCCCCGAAGTAGAGCGGCGTGGCCGAGACATAGGTCTGCCGCGCATCCAGGCCGAGGTCGATCCAGTGGGTCCAGAACCGCCGGAGGAACTGGTAGTGGGTGACGACCGGGCCCTTCGGCCGGCCGGTCGTGCCCGATGAGAGTGAGACGAGCAGCGGCATGTCGCCGCAATCGGAACCGGTGGGAAATTCCAGCTCCGCTGGGGCAGATGCGGCGGCGGCCAGGAAGCCCTCGTCCAGCGCCACGCACCGAACGCCCTCGATCGGGGCGGCATCCGGCTCGACGAGCAGGATCCTGGCCCGGAAGCGGGTGGCGACCGACTGCTTCTCCGCATCCGTCCAGCGCACGTCGATGGGCAGGGTGATCGCGCCGAGCCGGGCCGAGGCGTAGAGCGCCAGCACGTGATCCGCCGTGTCCCGCAGCGCGATGCCCAGCACCTCCCCGCGCCCGATGCCGAGGGAGAAGAGATGGGCGGCCCAGCGCCGCACCAGCCCGTCCAGGTCGCGGTAGAGGATCACGCGCTCGCCATGGATCAGCGCCGCCTGGTCCGGCCGGGCCGCGACGTGGTGGGCGAGCGCGTCAGCGAGGTTCATCACCGTCCCGGCCCTCCTCAGGCGAGCTTGTAGATGCGAAGGGTGTTGTCGCGCAGCACGGCGCGCTTCGACTCCGGCCGGAGATCCAGCGCCTCGAATTCCTCGCGCGTCCGCTCGAAGCCGAGCACGGGGAAGTCCGTGCCGAAGATCACCTTCTTCCGGCCGTAAGTGTTCATGTAGTGGATGAGGGAGGCGGGCCAGTAGCGCGGGCTGTGGGCGTCCGTCCCGATGAAGACGTTCTGATGCTTCCAGGCCATTGCGATCATCTCGTCCATCCAGGGCACGCCGAGGTGGATGCCGATGATCTTCAGCTCGGGGAAGTCGCAGGCCACCGAATCGAGGGTGATGGGCCGCCCCACGGAGCGGCGGGGATAGCGCGGATCATAGACGAGGGATTGGCCGACCTGCAGCTGGACCGGGATGTCCAGCTCCACGCACTTGGCGTAGAACGGATACCACCGGGCATGGTCCGGCGGCAGCTCGTACCAGTGTGGGTAGAAGTGGGCGCCGATGAAACCGTGGTCGCGCACCGCGCGCTCCAGCGCCCGCACGCCGTCCATGCCTTCGGTGGGGTCCAGCCCGGCTAGGCCGCTGAAGCGGTCCGGATGCGCCGCCACCGCCTTGGCCACGAGATCATAGGGAACGTGGTAGCAGGCCGGGTGGCCGATCGTACCCACCTTTGCCGCGATCAGGAAGGACCGCTCGATCCGCGCCTTGTCCATACGGCGGAGCATCTCGTCGAGGGAGACACCCTGGAACGTCTCCGCATCCACGCCGATCTTGCCGCGGTAGAAGCTGCCCCGTTCCGGCCGGCCGGCCAGAGCCTCCTCCGTCCAGATGTTCACGACGGCATCGATCGCCCAGACTTCCTCGTCCACGTCCGTACCCATCCCCTCAAAGTCCCATTTCGCGCGCGATGATCTCTCGTTGGATCTCGTTAGCGCCTTCGCCGAACGTGTAGAGGCGCCCGTCACGCCAGAAGCGCTGCATGTCGCTCTCGGAGGAGTAGCCCGCCGAGGCGAGGATCTGCATGCCGTGATGGGTGACGTACTGCAGCGTCTCCGTCGCGATGACCTTCGCGGCCGAGGCTTCCCGCTGCGCCTTCTGCCCTGTCGCGATGAGCCAGCCGAGGTGCCAGACCGTCAGGCGGGACTGATCGACGCGCATCTGCATGTCGGCCAGCCGGTGCCGCACCGATTGCAGTGCGCCGAGGGGACGGCCGAACTGGACACGCTCCTTCGCGTGCGCCAGCGCGCAATCCACCGCCGCCTGCGCGCAGCCCGTGACCGTCGCGGCCATGGAGGCGCGCGAGTTGTGCAGCGTGGACATCATGTGGCGGAAGCCCTGGCCTTCCTGCCCCATCATCGCATGGTCGGGCACGAAGACGTCGTCGAAGCCGATGTCCCAGGAGGGCATGCAGTTGTTGCCGACCTTCGAGAGCGGCGTCATTGCCACGCCCTCTGCCGTGGGCGGCACCAGAAAGAGGGAGATCCCGCGGCTCCCGCTGCTCTCCGGATCGGTGCGGGCGGCGACGAGGAGGTAGTCGGCCCCCTTCGCGTCGCTGATCCACGTTTTCCTGCCCCGGATCCGCCAGCCGCCCTCCACCCGCATGGCGCGCGTGCGGATGGCCGATGCGTCCGTCCCTGCCTCGGGCTCGGTCAGGGCAAGCGCGATCAGGAGGCGCCCTTCCAGCAGCTTCGGCATCAGGGCCGCGCGTTGCGCCGCGCTGCCATAGCCCTTCACCGAGGCGATCCCGAAGCCAACAACGCGGTTGAAGATGGAGGCGACCATGTAGGCGTGGCGACCCAGCCGCTCCTGCACGAGCATGACGGTCCGCCAGTCCAGCCCCAGCCCGCCCTCCTCCTCGGGCACGGCCAGCCGGAACAGGCCCAGCTCACCGAGCGCCGGCAGCAGGTCGTAGGGGGGAACGTGACCGGCGTCGCGGCGGCGGATTTCGTCGGGCGGCAGCCGGTCCTGCAGGAAGCGATCGACTGAATCGAGGATGGCGAGCTGGGTCTCGTCCGGTGCGAAGTCAATCATGCGCGGGATCCGCGGCGCGGCTTCCGGAGGAGATGTGGATCGTCGGCCCCAGGCCATCTTGGAGGAGCATTCCGGGGCCGATCGTCATGTTGTACTAAAACTAGGACATATCGATACCGGCCTGTCAATCGCACCACGCCGCCTCGCGCCGCGCTCACGGCTGGGCCGCAATCGCGCCTCTTTACGGCGCGCAACGGCGCTCGGTGAAGCACGGAGACGCTGGATGGGTTGCCGATCCGGCACTCATCTCGTCGCTATCTGCCCGCGAAGGGACGGATGGCATCACGCGAACCAAGGATCCGCCTGGTGCATCCCGGAGTGCCCGTGCCCCTCCCAGTCATCCGAGCCGCCGTGGTGGCGGTGGTTCCAGGGCTCATCATGGGGGCGTGCTGGCCGGTGGGGGCGCTGGTGGGCCGCGAAGTCGATCGACACTTCGCTGTCTTCCGGCCCGATTCCGGAGGTGAAGGGCGGGGCTGAGAAGAACTCCCTGTACGTTTCCGGCGAGAGGAAATCGGCGAAGAACGGGTTGGCGAAGGTGCCGTCCTCAAGCGCGTAGCCGAAGCCGTTGCCCGTGAGCTGCTGGTCACCCGCGCGGATCAGGTTGTCCACGGCGAAGGGCTCGTTCCCCGGAACGGCCGTCCCGGTCGGCTGCAGGCCGATGATCCTCTCGCCGTTGCGCTCTCCGGCGATATCCGTGATTAGGTAGAAGCCCTGAGCATCGGCCGTATCCGCGGTTTTCAGGACGCCGTGCGCGAAGATGTCCTCGGCGCTGTAGCTCCAGCTCCACAGCAGCGCATCCTCCCAGGGCAGGACCTGCAGCATGTCGAGGTCGAAGCCCGGATAGTCGTCGTGGTGGTCGCCTGGGAAACCCTTGTCGCCATGGCCGCTGGCCGGTTGAATCAGGCCTGCCCAATCATCATGCCCGTGACCGCTGTGCCGCCCCTCGTCATTCCGATCGGCGTGACTGCCCATTCGTACCTCCCGTTCCTATCCGGCTCAGCAATCTGCTGGAAGCCGACCGCAGCCGAGGCTAGATACAGGCATTCCGTAACACAATCGAAACGTAAGCGCCGGGTCGGCCTGCTTGGGGATAGGCATCACGCCCTACGCCCTCACCCGCCACACGCGCGGCCAGCTCTCCGATTTCGAGCTGAGGGTTCGAGACCGCCTGCACGCCCCCTCCGCGCTGCCCGCCTTCAGGGCGGGCCTACGAGCCCCCGCCGGTGCCGGAGCTGCGCGTGCTGTTTGAGTTCCGGCAGCATCTCCATGCGCTGGTGCGGCTGCGCGCCTGCCTGACGCACCCGGTTGCCTGAAGACGTCTTGTCGTCCTGCCTTCCCCCTCGCCCCGCTGGCGTGGTTTGTGCTTTCCTCCCGGAAGGCCATCGCGATCTCGTCGTCGGGTGGCCAGCACTGGTCACGACGGCATATGGCGGGGCTTCGGGTCGTGCCTTGGACGGGAGCAACACGCCGTCTGCTCCCCCGCTCCGACCCTCCCGGGAGGCACATGGCAGGATGATATCGGTTCAGCCGCTGACGGAGGACGCTTTCGCGGCCTATGGCGAGGTGCTCACCGTTCCCGTCTCGAACGGGCGCCGGTCCTATGAGCGGGCGCTTCTCTCCACCCGGCCCGAGGCGAAGCCGGTCCTCACCTTCAGCCAGCGCGATCCCCTGGCGCTGCCCCTGCGCGTGCGGCAAATGGAGCGGCACGTCTTCTCCTCGCAGAGCTTCATCCCGCTGGCCCCGGCACGGTTCCTTGTCCTCGTTGCGCCCCATGCGCCGCAGGGCGGGCCGGACATGACGCGTGCCGAGGCCTTCCTGGCGGGCTTCGGACAAGGGATTACCTATGGTGCGAATGTCTGGCATCACGGCATGACCGTGCTTGATGCGCCCGCCCGCTTCGCCGTCCTGATATGGCAAGCCGGAACGGCGGAGGACGAGGAGTTCGTGGACGTGGCTCCCTTCGACCTGGACCTCCCGCAGGAGCTGCGCTGATGGCCTATGAGGTGCGCCGCGACTTCCGCGGCTACGGCGCCAATCCGCCCGATCCGAAGTGGCCGGGCGGTGCGCGAATCGCCGTGAACTTCGTCATGAATTACGAGGAAGGGTCGGAACTCTCGTATCCGGACGGGGATGGCGTCTCCGAATGGGGCGTCTCCGATTCCGGCGGCCAGGGTGCGGGCAGCGGGCGCGACCTCGCGGCAGAGGGGATGTTCGAGTACGGCTCCCGGGTCGGTTTCTGGCGGCTGATGCGGCTGTTCCAGGAGCGCGGCCTGCCCATGACGATCTTCGGTTGCGCCCTTGCCCTTGAACGCAACCCGGAGGCCGCGGCAGCGATCCGGGATTCCGGCTATGACGTGTGCTGCCATGGCTGGCGCTGGGTGAAGCATTTCCAGCTGCCCGAGGCCGAGGAGCGGGAGCACGTCCGCCGCGCCGTCGCCTCGCTGGAGAGGACGGTCGGGCATCGCCCGGATGGCTGGTACTGCCGCTATGGGCCCGGCGTGAACACGCGGCGCCTGCTCGTGGAGGAAGGCGGATTCCTCTATGACAGCGACAGCTACGCGGATGAGCTGCCCTGGTGGGTGACCGTGGAGGGCAAGGGGCACCTCGTCGTGCCCTACTCGCTCACCCACAACGACGGCAAGTACATGGGCAGCGTCGGCACCGCCGACGACTGGTTCGCCTTCATCCGCGACGGTTTTGACATGCTCTACGCGGAGGGGGGCGAGACGCCGAAGATGATGTCGATCGGCCTGCACATGCGCATGATCGGCCACCCCGCCCGCGCGATCGGCCTGGCGCGGCTGCTGGACCATATCGCCCGGCACGACAAGGTGTGGATCACGCGGCGCATCGACATCGCGCGGCACTGGGCTGCGACGCATCCCTATACGGGACGAGGACTGAACGAGTGATGGCATGGGGTTTGCTCGGCGGCCGTTGCTCAAGACCGGTCGGCACGAGCAAGCCCTGTCCAAACCCTGACCAAGCGGCCGTTCTGCGACCGAAGCACCGAACCGGAGCGATACCGATGATCCGATTGAAAGCCCTCGGGCACCTCTGCTGCGCCTCGCTGCTGGCGCTGGGCCTGCAGGCCGGCGCGATCGCGCAGGAGGCGGACCACCCCTCCAACGCGCCCATGGTCGTCGGCTCTGATTTCGGCGTGGCGCCCTGGATGGTGCGCGGGGCTGGCGGGCCGGAAGGGTTCGGCGCCGACCTGATCCGCGAGATTGGCAAGCGCCTCGGCCGTCCCTCGGTCGAGATCGTCGACATCAACTTCTCCGGCCTCTTTCCTGCGCTCTTCTCAAAGCGGATCGAGTTCACCGTGAACCCGCTGAACATCACGGCGGAGCGCGCCGCGCGCATGCTCTACACCGAGCCGTTCTTCGCCACCGGCAACGGCTTCATCATCCGCCAGGCGGACACGATGAACGGCTTCGAGGACCTGCGCGGCAAGGTGCTGGCCGTGAACCGCGGCACCATCTCCGACACCTGGGCGACGGAGAACGCGGCGCGCTACGGTTTCGAGGTGCAGCGCTACGACACCTTCCCGGACACCGTGCAGGCCGTGCTGACGCGCCGCGCCTTTACCGCGCTGAACGAGATTCCCACAACCGTCTATGCCGCCTCCCGAAACCGCGGAATCAAGGTCGGGTTCAAGGACTTCAATGGCCGCAACTTCGGCTACGCCTTCCGGCTGGAGGACGCCGAGTACCGCAACCGGGTGGAAGGCGTACTGGAGTGCATGAAGCGCGACGGCAGCCTGCGCGGCCTCTACGAGAAGTGGTACGGCGAGGCACCCGCCGAGGGTTCCTCCCTCACCACCGTCTATGACGGCTACGGCGCGCCGGGCTTCGAGGGCCACGACGCCACGCCGCACGCCGCCAGCTGCGGCTGAGACCGATAAGGGGGCGGGGCTAGTGATGGCCCTGCCCTCCGGGGACGCGTTATGGAACGGCTGATCGATCACTACTTCAACGCGGCCGTCATGGCTGGCGCCCTGCCGGAGGTGCTGCGCGGCTTCAGTATCACGGTGATGGTCTCGCTCTGCATCATCGCCCTCGGGCTGAGTCTCGGGCTGGCGCTGGCTCTGCTGCGCTGCGCGCCCGTGCGGCCGCTGCGCTGGGTGGTCGCTGCCTATGTGGACGTGTTCCGCACGCTGCCGCAGCTGGTCATCATCATCGTCCTCTACTTCGCGCTCCCCTACTTGGATCTCGCGCTCTCGCCCTTCGCCACCACGGTGCTCGCGCTGGGCTGCGTCCTCTCCGCCTTCGCGGCCGACATCTTCTACGCCTCCATCATGGCGGTCCCGCGCGGCCAGTGGGACGCGGCGCGGGCGCTGGGGCTGCGGACCGGGCGCGTCTTTACGCATGTTGTGCTGCCCCAGGCCATCACCCTGGCGGTGCCGCTGCTGACCAACCGCGCCATCGCCATCGCCAAGGGCACCGCCCTGGGCTCCGCCGTGGCGCTGCCGGAGGCGCTGAGCAGCGCGCAGAGCGTGACGGCCATTACGGCCAACCCCTCCCCCCTCACCCTGGCGGCGGCCTTCTACCTCGCCTTCTTCATCCCCCTCGTGATCCTCAGCCGCTGGCTTGAGCGGCGCGCGGCGCGGGCGGGCTAGGCGCCGGGCAATGCAGGAACTCATCGACAATTTCGCCAACCTGGACAGCCTGATAGATGTCTATCCTCTGCTGCTGCAGGGGCTCTGGCTTACGCTTCTTCTCGCCGCGGTGGCGCTGCCCACGGCGCTCGCGGGCGGGCTTACCGTCGCGCTGCTCTACAGCTTCGGCGGCAAGGTCACGCGCCGCCTCCTCATCGTGCTGATCGATTTCCTGCGCGCCTTCCCCGTCCTCGTGCTGCTCGTACTTGTCTTCTACGGGCTGCCCTTCCTCGGCATACGCCTCGGCAGCTTCGCCGCGGTGGTGCTCGCGCTCGGGCTGAACAACACGGGTTATTTCGGGGAGATTTTCCGCGCCGGCCTTGCCTCCATCCCGCGGGGGCAGGCGGAGGCCGCGACGGCGCTCGGCCTCAGCCGCTTCCAGGTCCTCGTCCTCGTGTTGCTGCCGCAAGCCGTGCGGAAGGTGATGGCCCCGCTCGCCGGCAATGCACTGGAGCTGGTGAAGACCACGTCCATCGGCGCGCTGGTGGCCATGCCGGAGCTGCTTCGCTCCGCCCGCGTGGCGCAAGAGCAGACCTACAACCCGACTCCGCTGATGGCGGCGGCGTTGATCTACTTCGTCCTCCTCTGGCCTTTCTCCCACTGGGTGGCGGTGCTGGAGCGGCGGGCGATCGCGAGGCACTGACCCCATGGCCGTCCTACTTACCGGCGCAACCGGCTTCGTCGGCTTGAACATCGCTCACGCCTTGCTGGCACGGGGTGAGAAGGTCGTGCTTTTCGCGCCGGCGCCACCGCCGGAAGCCCTGGCCGGCGGCTCGCTTGCCGATGCGTGCTTCGTGGCCGGCGACATCCGCGTGCCGGACTCCCTGGATCGCGCCTTCGCTGCCCAGGCTATCGATCGCGTCATCCACGCCGCCGCCCTCACGCCCGATGCCCAGGCCGAGGCCGAGCGGCCGGATGTGATCACCGAGGTGAACCTGGGCGGCACCGTGCGCCTCATGCAGGCCGCGCACCGGGCCGGCGTGCGGCGGGTGCTCGGGCTCAGCTCCGTCGCGGTCTATGGCTACGCCGCGCCGGCAGCCGACGGGCGGCTGCACGAGGAATCAACCCCGCCGCAGCCCGCTGCCCTCTACGGGATTACCAAGCTCGCGGCGGAGCAGGCCATCCATCGCCTCGGCGCCCTCTACGGCATCGAGACGCTGACCGTGCGCCTCGGCCCCTGCTTCGGGGCGCGTGAGCACGCAACCGGCGTGCGCCCGCTGCTCTCGCCGCACTGGCAGTGCGCGGAGGCGGCGCGTGCCGGGCGGGATTGCGTGCTGCCCCGCCCCATGGCGGCCGATTGGATCGATGTGGAAGAGGCGGCGGGCGCAATCGCCGACCTCCTCGCGGTGCCGTCCCCGCCGCACCGCATCTTCAATCTCGGGGGCAGCGCCCTGACCACGGCCGCGGCCTGGTGCGAGGCACTCGCCTCACTCCACCCGGGCTTCCGCTGGCGCATCGATGCCGGGGCGCCCACGGTTCGCTACGGGCTGGAGCGGGACCGCGCGCCGATGGAGACGGGCCGCCTGCGCGCGGCGATCGGGCGCGCACCCTTCACGAAGGACCTGGCCGGGATCGCCCGGCGCTACCTGGCCTGGCGCAACAGCCCCGAGGGTATCGCCCTCTGCGGCGCCTGAAGAGAGGACGAGCATGGCAAGGCTGGCCGGCAAGGTCGCGATCGTGACAGGTGGGTCCTCGGGCATCGGTCGCGCGATCGCGCGGCTCTTCGCGCAGGAGGGCGCACGTGTCGTCGTCGCCGACGCGACGGAGGAGGTGGTGGAGGGCGGCGAGCCCGTGCTGGAGGCGATCCGGGCCGATGGGCACGGGGCGGAGTTCATCCGCTGCGACGTATCCCGCGCCGCGGAGGTGGAGGCCCTCTTCGCCGAGACGATTGCGCGCCACGGCAGCGTGGACATCCTCGTCAACAACGCCGCCATCCGCGCCGGCAAGCCGCTGGCCGAGACGGAGGAGGCGCTGTGGGACAGCGTGATCGCCGTCAACCTGAAGGGTGCTTTTCTCTGTGCCCGCGCCGCCGTGCGGCAGATGCTGCGGCAGCCCGTGGTTGAGGAGGCGCGGGGACGCATCGTCAACATCTCCTCCCAGCACGGCATGATCGCCGCGCCGGAGGACTTCGCCTACGGGGTCAGCAAGTCCGGCCTCGTCTACATGACGCGGCAGATCGCGGCGGATTACGGGCGCCAGCACATCGTTTGCAACGCCGTGGCGCCGGGCAAGATCCTGACGGGGAAGTCCGGCCGTGCCATCGAGCCGCGCTGGATCGTCTACTCCGAGGCGCGCACGCCGTTTCCGCGCCTCGGCGCGCCCGTGGATGTCGCGCGCGCCGCGCTCTTCCTCGCCAGCGGCGAGGCGAGCTTTGTCAACGGCCACAACCTCATGGTGGATGGCGGCTGGATGGCGGCGTGACGCTGTGCGCTTGAGCGGCCTCGCCCACGCCACATCCGGGGTGCCGGAACAATGGTTCCGTGGCTGGGTCGGGCTCAGTCGCGCCAGGGGTGTTGCGCCCAGAGCTTCTCGAAGTCTGTCCGCAAGGTGGTCAGCTCGGTGCGGTACTCGTCGGGGCCGAGGAAGCGGAGCGGCAGGGTCTGCTGGGTGGCGAGGCGCCGGAACTCCGGATTGTCCACGATGCGGCGCATGGCATCGGCGAGGCGGTTGAGGATCGCGGGCGGCGTGCCGGCGGGCGCGCCGACGCCGCGCATGGAGGACTGGATCACGTCGTAGCCCTGCTCCCGGAAGGTGGGCACGTCGGGCATGCCCTCCCAGCGGGCGGTGGACATCTGGCCGAGCGCGCGGGCGGTGCCCTGCTGCGCATCCGGCAGCCCCTCGCTCATGTTGACGGAGGCCAGCGTTACCTGGCGGGTGAGGAGGGCGTTCCGGGTCTGGGCGGCGCCGTTGTAGGGAACGTGGGTCATCCGCACCCCGGCCTGGCGGGAGAAGGCAAGGGCGGCGAGGTGGTCGTCAGAGCCGATGCCTGTGGTGGCGTAGGTCACCTTCTCCGGGTTGGCCTTCGCGTAGGTGACGAGGTCGGCCAGCGTGCGGTGCGGGCTGTCGCTGGGGACGAAGAAGCCGCCAGGGTCGTCCACGATGTTCGCGATCGGGGCGATGTCGTCGAGCTTGTAGCCGGTGCGGCGCTCGATCGGCATGGTGACGATGTTGGGGGTGTTGAGGAACCCGATCGTGTAGCCGTCCGGCCGGGCGCGGGCGAGCTCGCCGAAACCGATCTCGCCGCCGGCGCCGGCCCGGTTGAGCACCGGGACGGGCTGGCCGAGCTCGCGCTCCAGGAACTGCGCGAGAGTGCGGGCGGCGATATCGGTGCCGCCGCCGGGCGGGTAGGCGACGATCATCTGGACCGGGCGGTCAGGGTAGGCGGCCTGCGCCCGGGCCCGGTGCCCGAGCGCAGGGGTGGCAGCGAGGGCGGCGACGAGTGTGCGACGTTGCATCCTGGTGGGCTCCCGTTTCATCGCCGCTTCGGGCGCGGCGTTGGGCGGGAGGGTGGCACGTGCGGTGGAGGCTGCGCCACCACCGCACTTCGCCTTCCGGGTCGAACCGTCGACTCGCCTCCCCATTGATGAGGGAGTGACCCACCGGCCCCGGCCAGCTGGCCCCCTCCCCTTCTCCCTTCCCACCCGGACCAGGGCGTCAACCCTGGTCCGGGTGCGGCACTGCATTCAGGTCGCCGCCGGTTCCAGCGCTGCCGGCCGGGCGCGCTCCCGGCGCGCCATCGCCCGGGCCACGACGTAGAAGACCGGGGTGAAGACCAGCCCGAAGCCGGTCACCCCCAGCATCCCCGCGAAGACGGCGGTTCCGAGGCTCTGACGCATCTCCGCGCCCGCACCGGTGGCAACCGCCAACGGCAGCACGCCGAGGATGAAGGCGAGCGAGGTCATCAGGATCGGGCGGAGGCGCGTGCGGGCCGCGGCCTCGGCGGCCTGCCAGCGGGTCATGCCCTCCCCCTCGGCGTGGCGGGCGAATTCCACGATCAGGATCGCGTTCTTCGCCGCCAGGCCAATCAGGACGACCAGCCCGACCTGGACGAGCACGTTGTTGTCCAGGCCCCGCCACACCACGCCCGTGAGCGCGGCCAGCACCGACATCGGCGCGATGAGCACCACGGCCAGTGGCAGCAGCCAGCTCTCGTAGAGCGCGGCCAGGAGAAGGATGACGAAGACGACCGCCAGCCCGAAGGCGATCGGCGCGGTGTTGCCCTGCGTCGTCTCCTGCAGCGCGATCTCCGTCCACTCGAAGCCGAAGCCCGGGGGCAGCTCCTGCCGGAGCATCTCCTCCATGGCCGCGATCGCCTGGCCGGTGGAGACACCGGGCTTGGGCGCGCCCTGCACCTCGGCGGCGGGGTAGAGGTTGTATCGGGGCACGCGGTAGGCCGCGCTGTCCTCCTCCAGGCTGGCCAGGGCGCCGAGCGGCACCATGGCCCCGGCCTCGTTCCGCGTGCGCAGCAGGGCCACGTCGCGCGGCGTCAGTCGCTGCGTCTCCTCCGCCTGGGCCGTCACGCGGTAGGTGCGGCCGAGGATGTTGAAGTCGTTCACGAAGGTGGAGCCGAGATAGGTGGACAGCGCCTCCGAGACGCGGGAGAGCGGCACGCCGAGCATCTCGGCCTTCGTCCGGTCCACCTCGGCCCGCAGGGTGGGGGTCTTGGTGTTGAACAGGGTGAAGGCCATGGCGATCTCCGGCCGGGCATTCGCCGCTGCGACGATCCGGTTCGTCACCTCCTCCAGCGCGCGGGCGCCGCGGTCGCCCCGATCCTGGATGTAGAGCTTGAAGCCGCCGCCCGTGCCAATGCCCGGCACGGAGGGCGGCGGGATGACGAGGGCCAGCGCATCCCGCTGCTGCATCAGGCGCGCCTGGACCGCCCCGGTGATCCCCGCGAAGGTCAGGTGCTGCGCCTCGCGCTCCTCGAATGACTTGAGGTTGACGAAGATCACGCCGGAATTCGGCGCGTTGGTGAAGGTGGCGCCGTCAAAGCCCGTGAAGGCGATGGAGTTGGCGACGCCCGGAACCTCCAGCACGTCCCGCGTCGCCTGGCGGATCACCGCGTCCGTGCGGGCGAGGGAGGCGCCGGGCGGCAGCTGGAAGGCGGCGATGAGGTAGCCTCGGTCCAGTGGCGGGATCAGCCCGGTGGGGGTGGTCCAGACCGTCCATCCCGTCAAACCCAGCAGCCCGGCGAAGAGGACCAGCAGCACCGCCGAGAGCCGCACGAGCCGGCGCGTCAGGGCGCCGTAGCCGATGGAGAGCCTGTCGAACATCCAGTTGAAGCCGCGGAAGAACAGCCCGAAGGGCGCCCCCACCCAGGCCCGCCACCCCGTTGCCTTCTCATGCGAATGGGGCCGCAGCAGCAGCGCGGCCAGGGCCGGCGAGAGCGTGAGCGAGACGAGGGCCGAGAGCAGGGTGGCCACCGCGATGGTCACGGCGAACTGCTTGTAGAAGGAGCCGGACAGCCCCTCGATGAAGGCGGTGGGCACGAAGACGGCGCAGAGGACGAGGGCGATGGCCAGCAGTGCGAAGCCCACCTCGTCCATGGTGCGGCGCGTGGCGGCAACGGGGTCCATCCCCTCCGCCATGTGCCGCTCCACGTTCTCCACCACCACGATGGCGTCGTCCACCACGATGCCGATGGCCAGGATCAGGCCGAACATGGACAGGTTGTTCAGCGAGATCCCCAGCGCCGCCATGAAGGCGAGCGTGCCGATGATGGAGACGGGGATGGCCGCCAGCGGGATGATGGAAGCCCGCCAGGACTGCAGGAACAGAATCACCACCAGTACGACGAGGATGATGGCTTCCACGAAGGTGTGGACCACCGCCTCCATCGACTGCTCGATGAAGCGTGTGGTGTCGTAAACCGTGTGGTAGGCCAGGCCGGGCGGGAAGTCCTTCTTCAGCTCTTCCAGCGTGGCTCGCAGCGCGGCGGCGGTGGCGAGCGCGTTGGAGCCCGGGCGCTGGAACACCGGCATGGCCACGGCCTTGTCGGCATCCAGGTAGGCGCTGAGGGTGTAGTCCTGCGCGCCCAGCTCCACCCGCGCCACGTCGCGCAGCCGCAGCGGCGCGCCGGCCTCGCTCGTGGCGATCACGATGTCGGAGAATTCCTCCACGTCGCGCAGGCGACCGAGGGCCTGGATGTTGAGCTGGAAGGCGCCGTTGGAGGCGGCGGTGGGCGGCTGGTTCAGGCCGCCGGCGGCCACCTGCACGTTGGCCCGGCGCAGCGCGTCCAGCACCTCGCCCGGCGTCAGGCCGCGGGCGGCCACCTTCGCCGGGTCCAGCCAGATCCGCATGGCGTAGTCGCGCGCGCCGAACACCTGCACGTCTCCCACGCCGTCCAGCCGGGCGATGCGGTCCTTCACGTTCAGCATCGCGTAGTTGGAGATGTAGCTCTCGTCGCGCGAGCCGTCCGGCGAGGTGAAGTGGATCACCATCATGATGTCCGGCGAGGCCTTGCGGACGGTGATGCCGAGGCGCCGCACCTCCTCGGGCAGCCGCGCCTCGGCCACCGCCATGCGGTTCTGGACGAGGACCTGCGCCTGGTCCACGTCCACGCCCTGGCGAAAGACGACGTTGACGGAGAGCCGCCCGTCGCCCGTGGCCTGGGAGGAGACGTAGAGCATCCCCTCCACCCCGTTAATTTCCTGCTCGATCGGGGAGGCAACCGTCTCCGCGATCACGGCGGCGGAGGCGCCGGGATAGGTGGCGGCGATGGTGACGGTAGGCGGTGCGATCTCCGGGTACTCGCTGATCGGCAGGCGGAAGCCGGAGATGGCACCGATCAGCACGATGGCGATGGAGATGACCGAGGCGAAGACCGGCCGGGATATGAAGAACTGGGCGAAGCGCATGGCGGCGGCCCTCTCAGCGTGCCTGGGCCAGGCGGGCGGGGGAAAGGGGCTTTACCTCCGCCGTCACCCGCCCGCCGGGGCGCGCCAGGTGCAGCCCGGCCGTGATCACCTGGTCCGCCGGGGAGAGGCCGCCGCGCACCACGCGCATCCCGTCCACCACGGGGCCAAGGGTGACGGGCTTGGCCACCACCGTGCCGTCCGCGGCCACTGTCATAACCACCCGCGCGGCTTGGTCGGCGGCGATGGCGGCGTCCGGCACCATCAGCACCTCCCCTTCCCCTGCGCGGAGCCGAAGCCGGGCGAAGGTGCCGGGGGTGAGGAAGAGGTCGGGATTGGGGAGCGTGGCCCGGGCACGGATGGTGCCGGAACGGGCGTCCAGCGCCGTGTCGAGGAAGTCCAGCCGGCCCTGGCGGTCCCACTCCGTCTCGTCGGCCAGCCGCAGCCGCACCGGCTCCGGCACGCCACCTTCCGGGCGGGACGTGCCGCGGCGGGTGAAGCGGAGGAGGTCGGCCTCGCTCAGGTCGAAGGTCGCGTAGATCGGGTCCAGGGCCACGATTGTGGTCAGCAGGGTGGTCCCGGCCTGGACGAGGTTGCCGGCGTCCACCCGCCGGTCCGAGACGCGGCCGGATTGCGGGGCGCGCACCTCGGCCCAGCTCCGCTCCAGCTCGGCCTGGCGCAGCCGGGCGCGGGCGTCGGCGATGCCGGCCTCCGCGTCCCGCTGGGCGGCGCGGCGGGTGTCCAGCTGGGCCTGGGGCGCGAAGCGGTCCCGGACGAGGGAGGAGGTGCGGTCGATCTCCTGACGCGCCAACTCCAGCTTCGCCTCGGCGCGGGCCAACTCGGCGCGGGCGCTCTCGATGGCGATGTCGAAGGGCCGCCCGTCGAGGGTGAAGAGAAGGTCGCCCGCGCGGACGATCTGCCCGTCGCGGAAATGCACCCGCTCCACCTGGCCGGAGACGCGGGGGCGCAGCTCCACACGGGCCGAGGGCTCCAGCCGCGCGATGTGCTCCTCCCACTCCGTGATGTTCCGCCGCAGCGGCTCGGACACGGTGACGGTCGGGGGCGCCGGCTGCGCCGCGAGGGAGAATGGGAGAAGAGGGAGGGCAAGAGCGAGCGCCAGCGGCGCGAGGCTCTTGCGGAAAGGGGTCGGCATGGCCAATCTCCGGGGGTCGGATGTAACCGACCGGTTCGTCTACAACGATACGAACCGGTCGGTCACATTACAAGCCCCGCCGGTCCGTGCTTTACGCCCGGCAGAATGGAGAGGTGGAAGTGAGCGAAGCGCCCGCGACTCCGCAGCGCCGATCGGCGGCGCAGCGCCTGAGGGAGGTGGCCCGGGACCTGTTCTATCGGCAGGGCATCCGCGCCACGGGAGTCGAGGAGCTGTGCCGGGTGGCCGGCACCACGAAGATCAGCCTGTACCGGGCCTTCCCATCCAAGGATGAGCTGGTGGCCTGCATCCTGCGCGACGACTGCGAGCAGGAATCGGCCTGGTACCAGGTGGCCCTCGGCCCGGATCTTCCGCCGCGGGAACGCCCCTCGGCCTACCTGGCCGCGGCCGCGGCGGAGCTGCGCCAGCCCGGCTTCCGGGGCTGCTCGCTCGGCCTCGCCATCGCGGAGTTCCCCGATCCCGAGCACCCCGCCCGGAAGGTGGCCGACAACTACAAGCGCGGGATGCGCGACGCGCTGCGCCGGATGTGCGCGGAAGCCGGTGCCCACAACCCGGACATGCTGGGCGACTCGCTGATGATGCTGACGGAGGGGGCGTTCTCCTCCGCCGCCTATCTCGGGACCGACGAGGCCGCGGCCGCGCTGGAGCGGGCCGGCCAGCAGCTCCTGGCCTCTGCCCTGCCGCCGGGATCCGGGGCCTCCTCCTGCCGCTCGTCCGCGGAGGGCTAGCCCGCCCAGCGGAGGCCCGGCCCGTGCGGTCCGGGCTTCCTCTGCTGTCAGCCGGCCTTCATGCCCAGGCCCGCCAGAAGAAGGCGGCCGTCATGGCGGCGCTGAAGACGATGACGAAGCCCCGCAGGACAGGCGCCGGCATCCGGCTGGCCAGGATAGCCCCCAGGTAACCGCCGATGATCGCGGCGACGAGCATGATACCCGTGGCCGGCCAGTGCACGGGGCCCGCCAAGGCGAAGCAGAGCACCGCGACGAAGTTGGCCGCGCTGACCAGGATGGTGCGGAGCGCGCTCATCGCCTTGATGTCGAGGTCGCCCAGCAGTCCCCAGGCGGCCAGCATCATGATTCCGACTCCGCCGCCGAAGTAGCCGGCATAGACCGAGAGCAGAACCTGGGCGCCGAGCACGGCGCCGCGCCCGATCCGCACCCGCTGGCGCAGGGCGGCGCCGAGCGGGCGGCCGAAGGCGAAGGCCAGGGTTCCGACCAGCATGAGCCAGGGCAGCAGCCGGTCGAAGGCGCGGGAGGTGGTCGCGAGGAGCAGCAGCGCCCCGGCCAGCCCGCCCAGGAAGCTGATCAGCAGCATGATGCGGAAGGGAATGCCGTGCAGGGCGCGGTAGTCCCGCCGCCACGCCCAGGCGCTGGCGAGCGTGCCGGGGAGCAGCGCCACGGTGCTCGACGCGTTGGCCGCGATCGAGGGCAGCCCCACGAAGACCATGGCGGGGATGGTGATGAAGGAGCCCCCGCCGGCGGCCGCGTTCATCGCGCCCGCCAGCAGTCCCGCCCCGAGGAGGATGAGTGTCGCGTCGAGGTCCATGGGCCTTAGACCGCCCCCGATGCATGCGGTTCCGTCACGTGGATCCTCCCGGCTCGTTTGCCCGATCAAGCGCGACCGGACCACGCGGCGCAAGCTCCAGGCCCGCGACGAGAGTACCCGGAGGGGACCATCATGCCCGCCGAGGCGGGGGCGGAGCGCGGCGCTCCTCTGCCGAGGTGATCTCGGCCCCCTTGCCGTCGTGCCGGGCGAGCGCCTCGGTAATTTCGCGGTGCTGGGGGACGGAGACGAGCAGCGCCGCCCAATACAGGCAGTATTCGCCCCACCTAGGGCCCGACCCGCAGCCAGACGGGCCGGTTGGCCGCGCAGAGCACCGGCGAGTAGCTGGCACGGTACATGGCACTCTGGGATGTCGCTTCGTGGATGCCAGAAGTGGCATTCCATATTCTGGCACCTTGCCCGGATCGCGGCTAAGTCGAGATCAATGCTGATCCACCCGATCCACGACCCGCTGATGCTGGCCGCGCCGCCCGTGATCGGGGCGCTGCCGCTGGCGGAGGCGCTGCGCCGGGACTGGGGCCTGGGCGGCGTATTGCACCCGCTGGGCGGGGAGCGGGACCGGAACTTCCGACTGGAGCGCGAGGGCGCACCGCCGCTGCTGGTAAAGCTGGGGCACCCGGACGAAGATCCCGCGATCACGGATTTCCAGACACGGGCCCTGCTGCATCTCGAGGCGGCGGCGCCCGACCTGCCGCTTCCGCACATGGTCCGCGCGCGCAACGGGGCGACGGAACGGGCGCACCCGGCTGAGGACGGGCGGACCTGCCTGCTGCGCGTGCTCACCTACCTGCCCGGGAGGCCTGTCGCACCGCCTGTGCCGGCGGAGGCACTGGGTGAACTCACGGCGCGGCTGGACGCGGCGCTGGCGGGCTTCGCGCACCCGGCGGACGCGCGGCGGCTGCTCTGGGACATCCGGGAGGCGCCGTCCCTGCGGGAATTCCTTCCGGACGTGGCCGATGCCGGGCTGCGGCGGTTGGCGGAGGCGGCGCTGGACCGCTTCGAGGGCGGTCCCTCGGCTGCGCTGACCGCGCTGCCGATGCAGGTGATCCACAACGACCTGAACCCGCATAACGTGCTGGCGGATGCGGACGGACAACTCGCCGGCATCATCGATTTCGGCGACATGGTGCGCGCCTCGCTGCTGCAGGAGGTGGCGACGGCCTGCGCCTATCTCGTGCAGCCCGGGGGCGCACCCCTGGCGGGGCCTGCGGCTTTCGTCGCGGGGTATCGGCGCGTGCTGCCCCTGCCCGATGAACAGGCGGCCCTGTTGCCGGCGCTGATCGCGACCCGGATGGCGATGACGGTGCTGATCACCCATTGGCGCGCGCGGCGGCAGCCCGAGAACGCGGCCTATATCCTGCGCAACATGCCCGGCGCGCGGGCGGGGCTGGAAGCCCTGGCGCGCGGCGCGGATGCGCGGGCCTTCGAAGGATAGACGCGATGCCCGATGACGCCCCGCGCGGCATGGCCATGATCAACGCTTTCGACCCGACCCGCGCCACGGGCCTGTCGGAGCATGAACGGGCGATGGTGGAGCGGCGGCAGCGCCTGCTCGGCCCGGCCTACCGGCTCTTCTACGAGCACCCCGTGCATCTCGTGCGCGGGGAAGGCGCCTGGCTGTTCGACGCGGAGGGGAACCGCTACCTCGACTGCTACAACAACGTCGCCTCCATGGGCCACGCGCACCCGCGCGTGGTGGAGGCGATCGCGCGCCAGGCGGCGCTGCTGAACACTCACACGCGCTACCTGCACGAGACGGTGCTGGACTATGCCGAGGCGCTGCTGGCGACCTTCCCTGCCTCGCTGGGGCACGCGATGTTCACCTGCACGGGGTCGGAGGCAAACGACCTCGCGCTGCGGATCGCGCGCGCCCATACGGGTGGTGAAGGGATCGTCGTCACCAGCCTCGCCTATCACGGGGTCACGTCCTCGCTCGCCGAGCTCTCGCCCTCGCTCGGGGAAGGCGTGCCGCTGGGCCGGCACGTGGCGACGGTTTCGCCGCCCGATGCCTATCGGGGTGGGGCGGAGATGCCGGCGCGCTTCGCGGCGGATGTGGCGGCGGCTTTCGCGGGGCTGGCCCGGCACGGCATCCGCCCCTGCGCGCTGCTGGTGGACACGATGTTCACCTCGGACGGCGTCTTCCCCGACCCGGCGGGCTTCCTGGCCGGTGCCGTCGAGGCGGCCCGGGCGGCGGGCGCCCTGTTCATCGCCGACGAGGTGCAGCCGGGCTTCGGGCGCACGGGCGCCATGTGGGGCTTCCAGCGGCACGGGGTGGAGCCGGACATCGTGACCATGGGCAAGCCCATGGGGAACGGGCACCCCCTGGCCGGGTTGGTGATCCGGCCGGCGCTGCTGGAGCGCTTCGGCGGGCAGGTGCGCTACTTCAACACCTTCGGGGGAAATCCCGTCTCGGCGGCCGCGGGCCTGGCCGTGCTCGGGGTGCTGCGGGAGGAAGGCTTGGCGGAGAACGCGGCCGCCGTGGGCGCCTACCTGCTGGACGGCCTCGGGGCGCTGGCCTCGCGCTGCGCCATTATCGGCGACGTGCGCGGTGCGGGTCTCTCCATCGGCGTGGAACTGGTGCGGGACCGTGGCACGAAGGAGCCCGCCACGGCGGAGACGGGGCGGCTGGTCAATGCGCTGCGCGAGCGCCGCGTGCTCATCAGCGCCTCCGGGCCGGGGGCCAACATCCTGAAGATCAGGCCGCCCCTGTGCCTGACACGCGAGCAGGCGGACCTGTTCCTGGATACGGTGGATGAGGTGCTCGGCAGCTGGTGATCCGCTACTCCGGCTGGATCCCTGCCGTTTCCATGATGCCGCGGAAGCGGTCCATGTCCGCCCTGAAGCGGTCCCGGAAGGCATCCGGCGTGCCGCCCACGGGTTGGACTCCCAGCTCCATCAGCCGGGTGCGCACCGCCTCGTTCGAGAGGGCCTCGTTGATGGTGGCGTTGAGGCGCGCCACGACGGGCTCCGGCATCCGTGCGGGCCCGAGGACGCCGATGAGGACGGAGGGCGCGCTGTAGCCCTCCAGCGTCTCGCCGATCGTCGGCACGCCCGGGGCGACCGTGGCCCGCTCCGCGTCCATGAGGCCGAGGATCTTCACCTGCTTGCCCCGTGCCGCCTCCAGCGCGGTGGAGAGGGTGCCGAAGGCGAGCGGCACATGGCCGCCGATGAGCGCCGTCATCGCCTCTCCGCCGCCGCGGAAGGGCACGTGCACGAAGGGCAGGCCGGTGCGCTGGCGCAGCAGCGCAACGCCGAGGTGGTGGTGGGAGCCCACGCCGGAACTGCCGACCTGCAGGTTGTCCTGGCTGCGTCTGGCATAGTCCAGCAGCTCCGCGACGTTGGAGGCGGGCACGGAGGGATGCGCCATGAAGGCGGTGGGCGCGCTGGCCGCGAGGACGACGTAGCTGAAGTCGCGGAACGGGTCGTAGGAGACGTTGCGGTTGAACAGCGAGATGAGGCCGTGCGTCGCGTTCAGCGCGATCTCCAGCGTGTAGCCGTCCGGCTTCTGCCGGGCGACGTACTCGGAGCCGAGCATGCCCCCCGCGCCGGCGCGGTTCTCCACGACAACAGGCACGCCCAGCGCCTCCGACATGCGCTGCGCGAGCGGGCGGCCGACCAGGTCGGTGGAGGCGCCGGGCGGGAACGGGATGACGAGGGTGATCGGCTTGGCCGGGTATCGTTCCTGCGCCCACACCCTGGCCGGACCGGCCGTGAGCGCCGCCCCGGCCATGATGAGCGAGCGGCGCGACGTGCTGAACGGCATGGTTTGGCTCCCGGCCCGTTTCCGGCGCGCTCTCTGGCGCGTCCCCCAGCGGAGCCTAGGCACTGAGGTTAGGATGTCAAACCGATTGTTGGCCCACCAACAGTAATCCTTCGGGTTCAGGCCATCAGGTAGCCGCCGTTCACATGGATCACCTGGCCGGAGACGTAGCCACCGGCATCGCTGGCAAGGAACAGGCAGGCCCCGGCCACCTCGTCCACGCCGCCGTAGCGCCCGAGGGGGACCCCGGCGCGCACCTGCTCCCGCTCCTGGTGGACGTACTGGGTCCAGTCACGCTCCGTGTCGATCGGGCCCGGGGCGACGGTGTTGGCGGTGATGCCCTGCGGCCCGAACTCGCGGGCGATGGCCTTGGCCAGCCCGTGCATGCCGGCCTTCGCCGTCACGTTGTGGGCGCGGTGGGTGACATTGCCGAAGAAGCCGTCCATCCCGGAGATGTGGATCAGCCGCCCCCGGCCGCGGGCGATCATGTGCGGCAGCGCCGCGCGGGCGAGGAAGAAGGTGGAGGAGAGGTTGGTCCGGATCACCCGGTCCCAGTCCTCCAGGCTGATGTCCAGGAAGGCCTGATAGGGCCGGACCGAGACGTTCGAGACGGTGATGTCCAGCCCGCCGAACCGTTCCACCGTCTCCGCCACCATCGCCGAGACGGCGGCGGGGTCCGAGACGTCGGCGAGGACCGCGATCGCCTCCCCGCCGCGCTCCCGGATGCCGGCGGCCACGGCCTCGATGGCGTCGCGGTCCTTGTGGCCGTTCACCACCACCCGGGCACCGGCGGCCGCGTAGGCCTCGGCCACCGCGCGGCCGATGTTGCGGCCCGAGCCGGTGACGAGGGCGACGCGCCCTTCCAGGCTGAAATCGGCGTTCGTCAGCATCGTTCCTCCCGCGCCGGCCCGTTCCGCGGGCCGATTGCCTGGAAGTTGGCCCCTCAACAGAGGTGTTTGTCAAACAACGCTGCCCGGGATGGACCGGCGGCGGCGGTCAGCCGCCCTGGAAACCGAGTTGCCGGGAGACGGAGGACGCCGCCTCCAGCACCGCGCCGCGCAGCGCCTCCTCTCCGCCGAAGCGCTCCAGCAGGGCCGCCGGGCCCACCACGTTCACGGCGCCAGCGGCCTTGCCCGCGCCGTCCCGCACCACGCAGGCAAAGGTCATCAGCCCGGGATCGAGGATGGAGCCGCGGAAGACGTAGCCGCGGGCCCGGTCCTCCGCCGCCTGCTCCGCCAGCGCCTCGAAGGAGGAGGGCGGCGGCACGTCACGGCTCTCGCGGCGAAGGACGCCGTAGATCCTGCGGAGTTCTGCCTCGTCCAGGCAGGCCAGCAAAGCGCGACCGCTGGCGGTGATGTGGCAGGGCAGCCGCGTGCCGACCTGCAGGTTGCTCACCAGCGCCACGGGCGGCGCCACGCGGGCGAGGTAGACCACCTGCCACCCGTCCAGCACGACAAGGTGTGTCGCGGCGGATGTCAGGCTGCTCAACTGTTGCAGAGCTGGGCCGGCAAGGCCCGTCAGCGGCTGGGAGTTGAGGTAGTCGAACCCCAGCGTCAGCACGTGCGCGGTCAGCCGATAGCGCCGCGTCGCCGCGTCCCGGATGATGAACCCGTCCTTTTCCAGCGTGTAGGCGAGGCGATAGGCGGCAGAGCGGGTGATCCCGAGGCCGGCGGCGAGCTCCTGCAGCGTCTGCGCGGGGCGCTGCCGGCTGAAAAGCTGGAGAAGGGCCAGGCCGCGCGACAGGCTGGGCACGATGTAGCGGGGATCGACCTCCTCGCCGCCTTCCGCGCCCTCGGGCCGCGCGAAGCCGTCATCTCCCATCCGACCGTTCCCTTGCTCCCGGGCCGGAACCTGCCGGCGCGGCAGGATACAGCCGCCGTCGCCGTCGCTCCAGCCGACCACCCGGGCTGTTCTCAACACATGTGTTGACAGGTCAACATTTCTAGTTCTCTCTGGCCGTGACGGGGCTGACAAGAGCCCTGGGGGGAGGTGCGCGTGGGCCTGACGCGGGAGATCGGCCGCTTCGTTACAGGCATGGTCGGCGAGAGGTTGCCGGAGGCGGCGCGCCCGATCATCCGCACGGGCTTTACGGACCTCCTCGGCGTCATGCTCGCCGGCTGGGACGAGCCGGCCTGCCGCGTGGTGCGGAAGGCGGTTACCGGCGACGCCGGCCGCGACTGGGCGGGGCTGCTGCGCGGCACGGTCCCGGCGCCGGAGGCCGGGCTGCTTCTCGGCACCGCCGCCCATGTACTGGACTTCGACGACACCGGCCTGAGCGGCCATCCCAGTGCCGTGCTGGTCCCCGCGATCCTGGCCGAGGCCGCGGCGACGGGCGCCGACGGCGCGGCAATGGCCGCGGCCTACGCCGCGGGCTACGAGACCTGGGCCGAGCTGATCGGGCGGGAGGGCGACCCCCACCACGAGAAGGGCTGGCATCCCAGCGCCGTGTTCGGGGCGCTTGCCGCCGCGGCCGCCTCGGCGGTGCTGCGCCGGCTGGACGAGGACGCGGCGACCCACGCCGTCGGTATCGCCGCCTCTCTCGCCGGCGGGGTGGTCTCCAACTTCGGTTCCATGACGAAGTCCTTCCAGCTCGGCCACGCCGTGCGGTCCGGCCTGGAGGCGGCGCGGCTGGCGGAAGCGGGGCTGACCGCCTCCCCCGACGCGCTGGAGCACGGGCTGGGCCTGCTGCGCGCCCTCTCGCCGCGCGGTGCGGTGGACACCGCCTCACCCGCCGCTTTCGGCACGCGTTGGCACCTGCTGGAGCGCGGGCTGAACGTGAAGCTTTACCCTGTTTGCTACGCCGCGCACCGGGTGCTGGACGCGGTGGGCGTGTTGTGCCGGACGCAGGACGTGGATCCCGCCGCGATCGAGAGGGTGGAGCTGGAGATCGGCGTGGGCCAGGCGCGGATGCTGCGCCAGCACGCGCCCCGCACCGTGCTGGAGGCGAAGTTCAGCGCCGAGTTCGCCGCCGCCAGCATGGCGGTCGCCCGGCGCTGCGGCCCGGCGGAGCTGAGCGAGGCTTTCCTGGCCCGCCCGGAGCTGCGCGCCCTCTTCCCGCGCGTGTCGGTGAGCACGGTCGAGGGGTCTAACCCGGACGAGCCCAGCTTGGCGCCGAGCGACCGCGCGCGGATCGTGCTGACCGATGGCCGGGTGCTGGATTCCGGCCCTGTGGCCTTCCCGCGCGGGCATTTCCGCGCGCCCGCGGGGCCGGAGGAACTGATGGAGAAGTTCATGGGATGCGCAGGGCCCGTGCTGGGCGAGGCGGAGGCCGCCCGCCTCTTCGAGCGGGCGCAGGAGATCGACCGCCTGCCCGGCGTGGCAGCGCTGTTCTCCCCCGAAGCGCCCGCGCTGCGGGGTGCGGCATGAGCGCGGCGGCGCCCCTGGCGGGGCTGATGGCGGTGGAGCTGGGCACGAGCATCGCCGGCCCCTCCGCCGCGATGATCCTGGCGGAGCTGGGGGCCGAGGTGATCAAGGTCGAGCCTCCCTCGGGCGGCGACGACGCCCGGAATTGGGGTCCGCCCTTCGCCAATGGCGCCTCCACCGTCTTCAACGCGTTCAACCGCAACAAGCGCTCAGCCGCGATCGACCTGAAGGACCCGGCCCAGGTGGCGGCGCTGCGCCGCTTCATCGCGGCGGAGGTGGACATCGTGGTGCAGAACCTGCGGCCCGGGCTGGTGGAGAAGCTCGGCCTGGACGCGGCGACCCTGCGTGCGGAGAAGCCCTCCCTCATCTACTGCCATCTCGGAGCCTTCGGCCCGGCCGGCCCGCTGAAGGACCGGCCGGGCTACGACCCGCTGATGCAGGCCTATGGCGGCATCATGGGCATCACGGGGGAGGAGGGGCGGCCGCCCGTGCGGGTCGGGCCCTCCCTCGTGGACCAGGGCTCGGGCATGTGGGGCATGATCGGGGTGCTGGCCGCGCTGCGCAGGCGCGATGCGACCGGGGAGGGCTGCGAGGTCGGCACCTCGCTCTACGAGACGGCGCTGGCCTGGGTCTCTGCGCAGGTTTCCACCTTCGGCGTTTCCGGCCGCGCGCCGCGCAAGCTGGGCACGGAGAATGCGGGCATCGCGCCCTACCGCGCCTTCCAGGCGAGCGACGGCTGGCTGGTGATCGCGGCGGGGAACGACAACCTGTTCCGCCGCTGCGCCGCCGCGCTGGGGCACCCGGAATGGGCCGATGATCCGCGCTTCCGCACCAACCCTGACCGCGTGCGCGCGCGGGAGGAGCTGAACGCGCTGGTGGAGGGCGTGGTGGCCACGCGCAGCCGGGCTGAGTGGCTTGAGGCGCTGATGGGGGCGGGCGTGCCCTGCGCCCCGGTGCTCGGCCTGGACGAGGTCTGCGCGGAGCCGCAGTTCGATGCGGTGGGAATGATGCAGCGCGCGCCGGACAGCGACCTTTCCCTGCTCGGCCTGCCGCTGCGCTTCGACGGCGAGCGCCCGGCCTTTCGATCCTCCCCGCCCGCGCTTGGCGAGGCGACGGCGCGCGTGCTCGGCACGACCCCCGCGAGGGCGGCGGAATGAGCGCGGCGCGGAGCTGGCGCCGCCTGGCGGTGGAGGAGGCGGAGCCCGGCCTTCTCATCGTGCGCTTCAACCGGCCGGAGGTGCGGAACGCCATCGACACGGCGACGATGGAGGACCTGCGGGAGCTGTTCGGTCCGCTCGCTTTCACCCCCGGCGGCCTGCGCTGCATCGTGCTGACGGGCACGGGCGACAAGGCCTTCTGCGCCGGTGGCGACCTGAAGGAGCGCCAGGGCATGAGTGACGAGGAGTGGCGGCTGCAGCACGCCATCGCCGAGGAGAGCGCCTATGCCGTCCTCAACTCCTCCGTACCGGTGATCGCCGCGGTTAACGGCGCGGCCTTCGGGGGCGGCTGCGAGCTCGCGCTCTGCTGCGACTTCATCTACGCCGCCAGCA
Organism: Roseomonas populi; assembly: GCF_024594815.1. GTDB lineage: Bacteria > Pseudomonadota > Alphaproteobacteria > Acetobacterales > Acetobacteraceae > Roseomonas > Roseomonas populi. The sequence continues at coordinate 84,269 of NZ_JANJOU010000008.1, forward strand.
CCGCCAGCTTCGCCCTGCCGGAGGTGACGCGCGGCATCATGCCCGGTGCGGGAGGCACGCAGAACCTGCCGCGCGCCGTGGGCGAGCGGCGCGCGAAGGAGCTGCTGATGACTGGCCGCCCCTTCAGCGCCGCGGAGGCGGAGCGCTGGGGCATGGTCAACGAGGTCTGCGAGCCCGAGGGGCTGATGCCGCGGGTGATGGAGGTGGCGCGGACCATCTGCGCCAACGCCCCGATCTCCGTCCGCCAGATCCGCAAGGCCGTGCACCAGGGGCTGCAGACCGACCTGACGACAGGCCTGCTGCTCGAGGTGCAGGCCTATGAGCGCACCATCCCGACCGAGGACCGGCGCGAGGGCGTGCGCGCCTTCAACGAGCGCCGGCGGCCCGTGTTCCAGGGCCGCTGAAGAGGAGACGCGGCATGAACCACATCGATCCCGCCCTGGCGGGCGCCAGCGTCGAGCTGGGCGAGGACTTCGCCGACATCCGCGAGGGCGTGCGCGCCGTGTGCAAGGGCTTCCCCGGCGCCTACTGGCGGGAGCTGGAGCGGACGGACGGCTACGCCGAGGAGTTCGTGCGCGCGATGAGCGATGCCGGATACCTCGGTGCCCTGATCCCCGAGGAGTACGGCGGCGCCGGCCTGCCGCTGCGCGCGGGCTGCGTCATCCTGGAGGAGGTGCACGCCGCCGGCTGCTCGGCCGCCGCCTGCCACGCGCAGATGTACATGATGAAGGCGCTGCTGCGGCACGGCACCGAGCAGCAGAAGCAGAAGTACCTGCCGGGCATCGCCACGGGCGAGATCCGGTTCCAGGCCTTCGGCGTGACCGAACCGACCACGGGGTCCGAGACGCTGAAGCTGCGCACCCGCGCCGTGCGCGACAACGAGGGATACGTCATCAACGGCCAGAAGATCTGGACTTCCCGCGCGCACAAGTCCGACCTGATGATGCTACTGGTCCGCACCACGCCGCTGGAAGAGGTGAAGAAGCGCACCGAGGGGCTTTCCGTGCTGCTGGTGGACATGCGGGAGGCCGTGGGCAGCGGCCTGACCATGCGCCGCATCGAGACCATGGTGAACCACCAGACCAACGAGGTCTTCTTCGACAACCTGCGCGTTCCCGCCGACGCGCTGATCGGCGAGGAGGGACAGGGCTTCCGCTACATCCTGGACGGCATGAATGCGGAGCGGATCCTCACCGCATCCGAATCCATCGGCGACTGCCGCTACTTCGCGCGCCGCTCGGTGGACTACGCGAAGGACCGGGTGGTGTTCGGCCGGCCGATCGGACAGAACCAGGGCGTGCAGTTCCCCATCGCGCGCGCCTATGCCGAATACCGCGCGGCGGAGATGCTGACGCGCGCGGCGGCTGCGCTCTACGAGGCCGGCAAGCCCTGCGGCGAGGAGGCGAACATCGCCAAGCTGCTCTCGGCCGAGGCGGCCTGGAACGCGGCCGAGGCCTGCATGCAGACCCATGGCGGCTTCGCCGCCGCCACCGAGTTCGACATCGAGCGGAAGTGGCGGGACTGCAGGCTGCAACGCATCGCGCCGATCTCCACCAACCTGATCCTGGCCTTCATCGGGCAGAATGTACTGGGGATGCCGAAGTCCTACTAACAGCCTGCTGCAATAGGTCTGGCCGCTGAGCGGCGGTCAGCCTCGTCGGATGTTGTGGAAGATCGGGAAGCCGTTGAGCATGCCCGTCACGTCCGACCGGAAGGCCGTTGGCTGGGTGAAGCCCCCGGTCGGCAGGTAGGGAATGTCCTCGAAGGCCTGGCGCTGCATTGCCTCGGCAAGGCGCTTCTGCTCCGCGGGGTCCTCCGCATCCATGAACCGGTCGCGCAGGGCCTCGATCTTCGGAAGGTCCGGCCAGCCATAGGTCCCGGCCCGCCCCGGACCGCGCAGGTAGGACTGCGTGGCGGGGCTGGTGGCGATGATGCCGGGGATGGTGTTGCACCAGACGCTCCATCCGCCCTGGTCGAGCGGGCCGCGGTTGTTCACGCGCCCGGCGATCGTGCCCCAATCGCCGGTCTGGTAGTCCAGGTTGACGCCGCTGCGGCGGAACATGTCGCCTGCGATCTCGCTCATCGTGTTCAGCCGCGCGTTGTCGGTGGGGACGACGAAGACGACGCGCTCACCCTTGTAGCCCGCGGCTTCCAGGTTGCGCTTCACCCGGTCGAAGTTCGGTGCGCCGTCCATTGCCTCCAGCCCCACCTCCGTCGCCAGCGGGCTACCCGGAAGGAAGAAGCCGCAGCGGTCGTTCCAGAGGGAACGGTCCTCGCCGAGCACGGCCGTCATGTAGTCGGCCTGCTTGATGCCCGGCAGGAAGGCGCGGCGGATGGCCGGGTTGTCGAAGGGGGGCTGGAGATGGTTCAGCCGGATCATGGACATCGATCCGCTCTTGTCCTTCACCTCCACCCGGAGATTGCGGTTCCGGCGCAGCAGGGGCAGCAGGTCGGGCGTCGGCTGCTCCCACCAGTCCACCTCGCCCTGTTGCATGGCAGCCGCGGCGGTGGAGGGGTCGGGTAGGGTGTGCCACTCCACGCGGTCGAGGTGGGCGCGCTTGCCGCCGGCGAGGAAGCTCGCGGGCTCGTTCCGCGGCACATATCCCTCGAAGCGCGCGTAGACCGCCCGGGACCCCGCCATGCGTTCGCCGGGAACCCAGCGGAACGGGCCGCTGCCCACGATCTCCGTCACCTGGGTGGAGGTCGGCAGCCGTGCGAAGCGCTCCTGCATCACCGGACAGAAAGATGAGGGCTTGGCCAGCGCGGCGGCGAGGAACGGGAAGGGCTTCTTCAGGCGGATGACGAGGACGCGATCGGACACCGCCGTCATCTCGTCGGTGATGGCGCGGATGTTCTGCCCCAGCACGTCCGCCTGGCTCCAGCGGGCGATGCTGGCGACGGCGTCTGCCGCGCGGATGGGCGTGCCGTCGTGGAAGGTGGGTCCCTCGCGCAGCGTGATGCGCCAGGTGCGGCCGCCATCCTCGATCACATGGCCTTCCACGAGCTGCGGGCGCGGCTCGTAGTTCTCGTCCAGCCCGTAGAGCTGGTCGTAGACCATCATGGCGTGATTGCGCGTGACGAGCGCCGTGTTGAAGACCGGGTCCAGCAGGGCCAGGTCGGCCTGGGGCACGAAGCGCAGCACGCTTCGCGCGCCCGGCGTGCCCTGGGCCCGGACGACGGACGGTGCCGCCAGCGTGGCGGCGGAAAGGGCCAGCACCTCACGACGCTTCATCGTTTTCCTCCTCACAGTGCATTCTCGACCCGGGCAGGTCTCATTTCCCCACCTCGGCCGGCGCAGCGTCCAGCCAGTCCGGCAGGCGGGTGATCCAGGGGCACAGAGCCTCGTAGCGGGCGGCGGCCTGCAACACGCGCAGGTCGCCGCGCGGCGGGCCGATGATCTGCAGGCCCATGGGCAGGCCGCGCAGGTCGAAACCGGCGGGCACGCCCATGGCCGGGCAGCCGGCCATCGTGGCACCCACCACCACCTCCATCCAGCGGTGGTAGCTGTCCATGCAGCGGCCGTTTATCTCCGCCGGCCAGTATATGCCCGCCTCGAAGGGGAAGACCTGGGCCGAGGGGATCAGCAGGAAATCGAAGTGCTCGAAGAGGGCCGTGAAGGCCCGGTACCATGCGCCACGGTCCAGGCCCGCCCGGTGGATGTCGAGCGCGGTGAGGCGGTGGCTGCCCTCGATCTCCCAGATTGCCTCGGGCTTCAGCAGGCGGCGCTGCTCCGGGTCGCGCCAGGCCGCGTCCTGGCGGCCGCCAATGCCTTGCTGGCGCAGGGCGACGAAGGCCTGCCAGAGCCGCTCGGGGTCGAAGTCCACCCGGGCCTCCTCCACGCGGCCGCCCGCCCTCTCGAACAGACCGAGCGCGGCGGTGCAGAGCTCCAGCACCCCCGGCTCGAAGGGCAGGTGCCCGCCGAGGTCGCCCAGCCAGCCCAGGCGCAGCTCTCCTCCCCCCTCCTCCAGGCGGTCCTCGAAGCGGAAGCCCGGATCATCGAGCGAGAGAGGCGCGCGGACGTCGTAGCCGGCCTGGACCGAGAGCAGCATCGCCACGTCGCGCACGGAGCGGCCCATCGGGCCCTCCACCGCCATCTGGCTGTAGAAGGGATCGGGCGTATCGGTCGGCACGCGGCCCTGGGAGGGGCGGAAGCCGAAGACGTTGTTGAAGGCCGCGGGGTTGCGGAGCGAGCCGCCCATGTCGCCGCCATCGGCGACGGGCAGCATCCGCGTGGCCAGCGCCACCGCGGCCCCGCCGCTGGACCCGCCCCCGACGCGGGAGGGATCGTAGGCGTTGCGGGTCAGACCGAAGATCGGGTTGTAGCTGTTCGAGCCGTAGCCGAATTCCGGCACGTTCGTCTTGCCGATGATGATGGCGCCGGCCGCGCGCATCCGGGCGACGAAGATGGCGTCCGCCTCCGGCACCTGGTCGGCGAAGAGGGGAGAGCCGAGCGTCGTGCGCAGCCCTTTCGTCGCGGCCAGGTCCTTGATGGCCTGCGGCAGGCCGTGCAGCGGCCCGATCGCGTCCCCCCGCGCCACCGCCCGATCCGCTTCCTCCGCCTCGGCCAGGATTTCCTCCCGCGAGCGCAGCGACACGATGGCGTTCACGCGCGGGTTCGCCGCATCGATGTGGCCGAGATAGGCCGCCATCACCTCGCGCGAGGACACCTCGCGCCCGCGGATCATGGCCGCGAGCCGGGTGGCGTCGATCCGGCACAGTTCCGGGACGATGACGGGGGGCGCGCTACTCACGGGCGCAGGACCTGCACCGACCGCGCGGCGGCGCGCACGGCTCCCCACCCATAGAGCATGGGCACCATCCGCGCTTCGGCCCACTCCGCGTGCTGGTCGGTGTAGTGCGGGCTGCCCGGCTGGCCGGAGACACCGTGGAACACGGCCCAGCGGCTGTTGTCCCAATCGCCAACATCGAAGACGTAGCGCGCCAGCGCGCCATAGGCCGCCGCCGGGCCAACGGAAGCCAGCAGGCCGTTCGCCAGAACCGTGTCGTTGTCGCCGCCGATAGGCAGGGCGGGCGGGTCCAGTAGCGGCGCGGCCTCGGGGAAAAGGGCGGAGAGGGGGTGCGAGAAGCGCGGGCGGTGCGCCTCTCCCCAGGGTGCCGCCTCCGCTTCCGCCGCCTCGCGCAGCGCCGCCGCGATCGCCTCGTCCCAGCTCCACCCACCCAGCAGAGATGCGTCGTCCCGGCGCAGCAGGTTCGGCAGCGCCCACCAGAGCTGGTTCATCGGCGCGACGCCCGGCGCCATGGCCAGCCACGGATGCGCCCCGGCGCCTGAGAGGCCGCTCCGCTCCGCCAGGATGCGGGTCAGCGCACGGCGAAGCGCGGCGTAAGCGGTCGGCTCCGCCGCGCCCGCCTCCATCCGCGCGTTCCAGGCCAGGAGACGCGCCCGCAGCGCTTCCGCCGCCCCGTCCAGCGGCGGCATCGCCGCCAGGCGCTGGCGCAGCAGCAGCGCGTTGGGCGAGAGGGTGTCGCCGTGGATCCCGCTCGCGTGCTCCGGCCCGAAGGCCGGCATCTCCCGCAGCCGTTCCAGGATGCGCGCGGCGCGGTAGGGCGGGTGGCAGTCCGTGCACAGATAGTCCGGGTGGTCGTCCGCCACCACGCGGTTGTTGGCGGTGACGATCAGGCCCTCCGCCGGGTCGATGACCTGCGGCATGTCATCATGCGCGATCCAGCCCTGCCAGGAATGCTCCCCCGTCCAGCCGGGGACCGGCAACCACCCGTTCTCCCGCCCGCGACGCGGCACGCGCGCCCGCACAAGGTGGCCGATGCGCCCCTGCGTGTCGGCAGCGACGAGGTTGTGGTCGATCAGGCCCCAGCCGCGCGTCGCCTCGAACAGGTTCTCGACACTGCCAGCGCCTGTCATGCGAGGCAGGCAGTCGAAGGAGAGGTCCGTCTCCGCGAACTGTACCGAGCGCAGCGAGAGCGCCGTGCCCTTGCGCGGGTCGCCCGCGATCACCGGGCCGTTCGGCGTTTCCAGCACCTCGAAGCGCCGCGGCTCCCCCCCGCGCACGGAGATCGTCTCCTCCCGGCGCGTTGCTTGCACCCACTCGCCCGCGTGCATCACCCTTGCGGCGTCGCCGTCAAAGCGCTCCAGGAAGACGTCGTGGATGTCCATGAAGGCGTGGGTCACGCAGTAGGCCACGCGCCCGTTCTGCGCGAAGTGCGGGAAGCCCGGCACGCCCGGCACGGTCAGGCCGATCATGTCGAAGGCGTCGCAGGCCACGTGGTGCTGCGCGTACATGTTCGGCATCTCGAAGACCCGGTGCGGGTCGCCCGCCAGCACCGGCCGGCCGGTACGGCTGCGCGACGGCCCCACGGCCCAATTGTTGCTGCCGCCCCCCGTCTCGTCACCGGGCAGGCCGAGCGATTCGAGCAGCGCCCGGATGGCGGGCGCGAGGGCGGCCAGATCCGCCTCCTGCCGGTGCGCTTCCTCGCCCGGCGGGATGCAGAGCAGGTCGATGCCACCATCGTCGTAGCGGAGCTTCGCGACGCCCTCCGGGCCCACGGCCGGCAGCGCCGCCGCGCGCCAGAGCTTGAACCAGACCGAGCCCATCAGCAGCCCCAGCCGCCGCATCACCGCGATGCTGTGCCACCCCTCCCAGGGCTCCGGCCGCGCTTCCAGCAGGGTGTACTCCACCGGCAGGGGCGCGCCGGAGGAGAGGAAGGCGTTCACCCCGGCCGCATAGGAATCCAGCATCGCCCGCGCCGCCTCGCCCAGCGCGGCGTGGTCGCGGCGGCAGGCCGCCTCCATCCCCAGCCGTCGCACGAGGATGTCGGCCTCCGCCGCGCCTGCCCCCAGCCACTCCGCCGCGCGCCCCAGCGCGCGCCGGCGCGTCAGCTCCATCTGGAACAGCCGGTCCTGTGCGTGCACGAAGCCCAGCGCGAACCAGGCATCGGCCGCCGTGCCCGCCCGGAGATGCGGGATGCCGTAGGAGTCGCGCAGCACCTCCACGGGCGCGAGAAGGCCGGGCAGATGCAGCTCGCCCTCCATCGGCGGCAGCGCGTCCTTCAGTCCCTGCGCATCCAGTGGCGGCATCCCTGTCCCTCCCGACGACGCGGCGGAGTGTGAAACCGGGTTGCGGTCCTGTCGATATATCAAATAGCATCCACCTGACACGTCGATCGGCGGGGGTGGGATGGGGGTGCCGGACGGATCCCAGGGGCACGTCGCCCTGGAATCGCTCGTGAAGCGCTTCGGGCCGGTGAATGCCGTGGACCGCGTCACGCTGGAGGTCGGGGCGGGCGAGTTCCTCGCGCTGCTCGGCCCTTCCGGCTCCGGCAAGACCACCATCCTCATGGCCATCGCGGGCTTCGAGTACCCGGACGAGGGCCGTATCCTCATCGGCGGGGAGGACGTGACCTGGGCGCCGCCGAACCGGCGCAACCTCGGCATGGTCTTCCAGCGCTACACGCTCTTCCCGCACATGACGGTGCTGGAGAACATCGCCTTTCCCCTCAAGATGCGCGGCGTGGGCCGCGCGGAGCGGGAGCAGCGGGCGCGCGCCGCGCTCGATACCGTCCGCCTCGGCGGAATGGGGGAGCGCCGCCCCGCCCAGCTTTCCGGCGGGCAGCAGCAGCGCGTCGCTATTGCCCGCGCCATCATTTACCAGCCCCGCGTTCTGCTGATGGACGAACCCCTCTCTGCCCTCGACAAGAACTTGCGGGAGGAGATGCAGCTGGAGATCAAGCATCTCCAGCAGCGGATCGGCATCACCGTCGTCTTCGTCACCCACGACCAAACGGAGGCGCTGACCATGGCGGATCGGGTGGCAGTGCTGGACCGCGGGTGCCTGCAGCAGGTCGGCGCGCCCCGCGACCTCTACGAGGCGCCGGAGACCGTCTTCGTCGCCGGCTTCATCGGCGAGACGAATTTCTACGAGGGCCGGCTGGACGGGTTCGCCCGCGCCGGCGAACCCGTTTCCGTCGTGCTGGACGGCGGCGGCCGGATGACCGCGACCGCGGCGCAGTCCCTGGCGGCGGGGAGCCGGATCAAGGTGGCATTGCGCCCGGAGCGGCTTCGGGTGCTGCCGGCGGGGGAAGGCCTCGGGGCACGCGTGACGGAGGCGATCTATGCCGGCAACGCCACGACGCTGATGCTGGAGGGCGAGGGCGGGCGGCGGCTGCGCGCCCGCATCCCCGCCGGGGCGGGGCTGCACGAGCCCCGGCCGGGGGAAAGGGTGCGCCTCTCCTGGCAACCCACCGATGCCCGGGCTTTCGCCGCGTGAGGCGCCCTTCCCGCTTCCTCCTCGGCGGGCGCCGCTACAGCCCGGCGGCAAGCCTGCTGCTGGCCGCGCCCTTCCTCCTGCTCATCACCGTCGTCTTCATCCTGCCGCTGGCGACCCTACTGCACGAGAGCCTGTTCCTGCCGGAGCCCACGACGGCGCATTATGCCCGCGCCTTCGCGGAACCCGTGTATCTCCGCGTCATGCTGCGCACCCTTTGGATCGCGGTGCTCGTCACGGCGCTCGCCCTGGTCCTCGCCTGGCCGCTCGCCTGGGTGATGTCGCGCAGCAAGGGCCTGCTTCTCGGCCTGCTCGCCGCCGCGGTTCTGCTGCCGCTCTGGACTTCCGTCCTCGTTCGGACCTACGCCTGGATGGTGCTGCTCCAGCGCAACGGCGTGCTGAATCAGGCACTGCAGGGGGCGGGGATCATCGATGTGCCGGTGCAATTCCTCTACACGCAAGGGGCCGTGGTGCTGGCCATGGCGCATGTCCTGCTGCCCTTCATGGTCCTGCCCATCCTCTCCGCCCTGAAGGGCATCCCGGAGGACCTGCCCCGCGCCGCGCAGATGCTCGGCGCCTCCGCCTGGTCCACCTTCCGCGAGGTGATCTGGCCCCTCGCCCTGCCCGGCGTCACCTCGGGCTGCCTGATGGTCTTCCTCCTGGCTCTCGGCTTCTTCGTCACCCCCGCCCTCATCGGCGGGCCGCAGCAGATGATGATCTCCACTCTCGTCTCCCAGCAAGTGCGGGAGATGCTGGACTGGCCCTTCGCCGGCGCGCTGGTGGGCATCCTCCTCCTCTTCGTCATCGGCCTCACCGTCATCTTCAAGCGCGCGGTGCGTCTGGACCGCTTTGTGGGGACCGCGTGAGCCGCCCGCGCGCGCCGAACCGGGCTGGCCGGATGGCTCTGAACGCCGCCGCCTATGCCGTCACGGTGTTCCTGCTGCTGCCCACCCTCATTATCATTCCCATGTCCGTGGGGCCGGAGCGGCTGCTGAGCTTCCCGCCCAAGGGCTTCTCGCTCCGCTGGTACGCCGAGTACTTCCGGGACGAGGACTGGATCCGTGCCACCCTGTTCAGCGCGGAAGCCGGGATCATCGCCGCCCTCTGCGCCACCACCATCGGCACCATGCTGGCGCTTGCCATCGTGCGCGGCCGCCTGCCGGGCAAGGGCTTGGTGGAGCTGCTTGTGATCGGCCCCGTTATCGTCCCACATATCGCCCTGGCAGTGGCGATGTTCCTTGTCTTCGAGCAGCTGCGCCTCACCGGCTCCCTTCTCGGCTTCGCCATGGCGCATACGGTGCTGGCCCTGCCCTTCGTGGTCTTCACGGTGCTGGCCGCATTGTACCGCTTCGACGCGGAACTGGAGCGCGCCGCCCTTTCCTGCGGGGCAGGGCCCGTTCGCGCCTTCTGCCACGTCACCCTGCCGCTGATCGCGCCGGGCCTCGTCTCCGCCGCCCTCTTCGCCTTCATCATCTCCTTCGACGAGGCGGTGGTGTCCTTCTTCATCTCGGATCTCGACCGCAAAACCCTGCCGCGGAAGATGTTCGAGGACATCGATTTCAATATATCTCCCACCCTCGCCGCCGTGGCCACCATGCTCACGGCGCTCACCATCGCGGCCCTCCTGCTCGGCTACGCCCTCAAGCGCGGCATGGAGCGGCGGGCGCGCAGGACCGGACCGTGAAGACCGTGACTGAGACTGCCAAAGTTCTGGACTTCGTCGCCCCCGTCGGCCGGGAGAACCTGGCCGGCCGCGTGTATGAGGAGCTCCGCACCGCCCTCTTCGAGGGGCGGATGCGCCCCGGCCAGCGCCTGAAGATCCGTGACCTCGCCGGCGCCATGGGCGTCTCCGAGACCCCCGTGCGGGAGGCGGTGGTCCAGCTGGCTCGGGAGCGCGCCCTGCGGCTGGAGGCCGCGCGCTCCATCACGGTCGCCGGCCTCAGCCTGGAGCAGTACCTGGAGCTACGCACCATCCGCCTGGAGCTTGAGGGGCTGGCCGCCGAGGCCGCTGCCCTGCGCGCCGCCCCGCACGAGGTAGAAGCCCTGGAGAAGGCGCACGCCGCCCTGACCGAGGCGGAGGGGGCCGGCGATCCGCTGGCCGCCAACCGCGCCAACTGGGCCTTCCACCACACCCTCTATGCCGCCGCCGCCATGCCAGAGCTGCTCTCGATCATCGAGAGCATCTGGCTGCGCAACGGCCCGATGCACGCCTTCCTCTACCCGGATGCGCGCCCCTCCTACCCCGGCCGCCACCGGCACCTCGACATCATCGACGGGCTGCGCGCGCGCGATCCCCGCGCCACGCGCGAAGCCCTGCGCGCGGACCTGACGGAGGGCGGTGCCAATCTCGTCGCCCTGCTCGGCCGCATGGAGCGCGACGCGGCCTGGGTGACCCCAGGCTGAATCTTCAACCACCTTCAGCAGGAGACGGGACATGGGCGTGAACAGGAGAGCGCTTCTCGCGGCCACCGCCGGAGCGGCGGCACTGGCACGCCCCGCCCTGGCCCAGCGCGGATCCGGCGAGGTGGTGGTCTGCGCCACCGGCGGGCTGATGGAGCGTAGCCTGCAGGAGCATTTCTACCGCCGTTTCGAGCGCGAGGCGGGCATCCGCGTGCGCTCCATCCCGATTGAGCTGCCGGACCAGTGGGCGCGGGCGCGCGCCGGCCAGCGCAGCGGCAACATTCCCTTCGACGTCGTCACCGCCACCCCGCCGGACCTGATCCAGCACGCGGATATCCTGGCCCCGGTGGACTGCACCACGCCCGCGATGACGCAGCACGCCCTGCCCGGCGGCTGCTTCCCCACCGGCATCATCCGCACCGCCGGCGGCATGGCGATTACCTGGAGCAAGAAGGCCTTCCCGAACGGCGGCCCCGCCTCCTGGGCGGATTTCTTCGACGTGGCGAAATTCCCCGGCCCGCGCTCCCTGCCCGATACGGGGGATCGCGAGTGGTGGCTCCCCCTCGCCGCCCTGATCGCGGAGGGCGTTCCGCGCGACAAGCTCTTCCCGATGGACCTGGACCGGGCCTACCGCAAGCTGGACGCGATCAAGCCCCATGTCGCCGCCTGGTGGAAGAGCGGCGACAACTCCATGCATATCCTGCGCGGCGGGGACGCGGTGATGAGCGTGCTCTACTCCTCCCGCGCGGTGCCGCTGGCCAAGAGCGGGGAGTTCGACTTCACCTGGAACGGCGCCATCCGCGACGTGGGCAACTGGGCGGTGCTGAAGGGCGGCCCAAATACGGCCAACGCCATGCGCTTCCTCGACTTCTTCGTGCAGAACCCGCAGGAGCACCTGCCCTTCAGCGAGAAGGTTTCCTTCGACAGCAACAACCGCGAGACGGCCGCCCTGGTGCCGGAGGCGGAGCGCCGCTACCGCGCCTCCTGGCCCGAGAACTGGGACAGGCTGGTCATCGCCGATTACGACTGGATCGCCGCCAACCGCAACGCGATGCGGGAGCGCTGGGTCAGCTGGCTGACACGATAGGCCCCGCAGGATGCTGTTGAACGACCCGGGGGCGGCGCACTGGCCGGTGGACCCGGCCCGCCGCGACCTTGTGGAGGAGTTCCGCCGCAAGCCGCGCGGCCCCCACAGCGACGAGTTGCAGAAGCTGCTGCACCGCATGCGCTGGTCCGGCGTGGGGCAGCGGCACGTGCTGATTGTGCTGGAGCCGAACCGCCGCTGGATGCTGGGCCGCCTGCCCGGCCGCCGCGGTGCGCCGGTGGAGACCTTCCCCAACCGCGTCTTCACCAGCCTTGCCGACGCCGAATGGGCCGTCTTCGTCATGCGCTGGGAGGCGCTGACGGGCCAACGCATCGAGGAGACCGGGGACAAGCCTGAATGACCGACACCACCGCCGTCCTCGGCTACGCCTGGCCGCTCGTCGTCTCCCCGGGCGAGGAGGTGGCTTTCCATCTCTCCAGCGCTATCCTTGAGAGCGCCGAGGCCACCCTGCTCCGCGTGCGTTGCGCCGATCCCGACCCGGACGGCCCCGGCCTGCGCTTCCACCAACCCGGCACGCCGATCGACGGCCCTGTCCCGCTGCGGAACCAGCCACTTCGGCCGGGCTCCTGCGCCCTTGTGCCGGACGCACCCGCGCTGGGCCGCGCGGGCTCCCTCTCCCTCGGCCTCTTCTTCTATCCAACGGCGCCGGGCGCGGGCGCGCAGACGATCCTTTCCCGCTGGCGCGAGGACACACGAGAAGGCTGGCGGCTGGCGCTGACGGAGGAGGCGCGGCTGGAGCTCACCATCGGCGCCGCTGGCTGCGTCTGGAGCGTTACCGCCCCGCGCCCGGTGATGGAGCGGGAGTGGATCTTCGTCGCCGCGGGCCTCGACGCGTCCGCGGGACGCATCACCGTGACGCAGGAGAGCCTGGACCCGCAGGCCGGCCGCGACACGGGCTGCACCGCCACGGCCGAGGGACCGCGCGACCCGGCCTGGCCGGCCGACACCGCCCTGGTCATCGCCGCACACGCGCTGGAGTCCGGCGCGGCACCGCGCACCGGCGGGCATCTCGATGGCAAGATCGACCGCCCGCGCCTTCTATCCGTGGCGCCCGACGCGGCGCGGCTGCGGACCCTGGCGGAGAACCTGACACCCCATCCCGCCGATCCCGACCTGATCGCGGCCTGGGACTTCTCGCGCGACATGTCCACGGACACAGTGCGCGACCTCTCGGCCAACCGCCTGGACGGCGCGCTGCGCCAGATGCCCATGCGCGCCGCCACCGGCGCCAACTGGGATGGCCGTACGGTGCAGTGGACCGAGGCGCCAGAGCTCTACGGCGCCATTCATTTCCACAGCGACGACATGCACGACGCGGGCTGGACGCCCGACCTGCGCCTCACGGTTCCCGGGGACTGGCGCAGCGGCTTCTACGCGCTGCGCCTTCGTGCCCGGCAGGGGCAAGAGGATCCGGTGGAGAGCTTCGTCGCCTTCTTCGTCCGCGCACCGCTCGGCAGGCCGCGCTCGGAGCTCGCTTTCGTCGCCAGCACCGCGACCTTCCTCGCCTACGCCAACTCCGCGCTGCGGCTGGATCAGGTGCACGCGGAATCGATGCTGGAGGGCCTCATCGCCCTCTCGCGCGACGACGTGTACCTGCAGGAGCACCGGGAGCTCGGCCTCTCCACCTACGACACGCACAGCGACGGCAGCGGCTGGTGCTACTCCACGGCGAAGCGGCCCATCCTGAACATGCGGCCCCGCGGCGCCACCTTCAACTACGGCAACGACACGCACATCATCGACTGGTTCGAGCAGATCGGCCAGGACTACGACATCATCGTCGATGACGACATCCACCGCCACGGCGCGCAGACCCTCGCGCCCTATCGCTGCGTCATCACCGGCTCGCACCCCGAGTATTTCAGCCGGTCGATGATCGAAGCTTTCGATTCCTACCAGCGCAGTGGCGGCCGCCACATTTACCTCGGCGGCAACGGCTTCTACTGGCGCATCGGCTGGCATCCAACCCAGCCCCACACCATGGAGATCCGGCGCGGCGCGATCGGCCTCCGCACCTGGGAAGGCGAGCCGGGGGAGAACGCCCTCTCCTTCACCGGCGAGCCCTCCGGCCTGTGGCGCGCCAGCGGCCGTCCGCCGCAGCGCCTCGTCGGCGTCGGCTTCGACGCGCAGGTCTTCACCCGCTCCTACCCCTATGCCTGGCGGGAGCCCGCGCGCGACCCGCGCGTGGCCTGGGCTATGGAAGGCATCGATCTTGATGCCCCGCTGGGCGATTTTGGGCTGCGCGGCGGTGGCGCGGCGGGGCTGGAGGTGGACCGCGTGGAGCCCACCCTCAGTTCCCCGCCTCACCTCCTCTGGCTCGCCACCGCAGACCGGCTGGACTACGGCGGCGTCCCGACGCTGGAGGAGTTGCGCACGCTCCATCGCGGCACGATGGGCGACCAGAACGCGCGTGTGCGCGCCGACATCGCCTTCTTCCCAACAGCGCGTGGCGGTGCGGTCTTCTCGACGGGCTCCATCGCCTGGGCCTGCGCGCTCTCGCATAACGGCTACGAGAATTCCGTCAGCCGCCTGACCGGGAACATCCTTCGCCGCTTCCTCGATCCCGCTCCTTTCGAGGGCTTCGACACCTAAGCGCCGGCAGGAGGCGCATCACAGGGAACGCCCGATGCAGCGCACCACCATTTCCACCAACACACCCTGGTTCCGGCTGGAGGTGGACGAGGCCGACTGGGCGGCGGAGGACCCCGCCGCCCTCGCCCGCTGGATGGAACAGCTTCTCCTCATCCGTCGCTTCGAGGAAAAGATCCTGGAGTTGCACGGTGCAGGCCTCGTCCACGGCCCCGCCCACGCCTCCATCGGGCAGGAGGCGGGGGCGGTCGGCGCCATGTCCGTCCTCGGCACGGGGGACAAGCTGAATGGCACGCATCGCGCGCATCACCAGATCCTGGCGAAGCTGCTGAACAGCGCCCTGCCGGATGGCTACGACCCGCGCCATGACGAGGCGGTGGAGGAGGCGGGCACCCTCGTCCGCCGTGCCATGGCGGAGATCATGGGATTGTCGGAAGGGTTCTGCGGCGGCCGCGGCGGCTCCATGCACATGCGCTGGGCGCCCGCGGGCGTCGTTGGCACCAGTGCCATCATCGGCGGCAACCTGCCTCATGCCGTGGGCTACGGCCTGGCCGACAAGGTGCTGGGCCGCGACCACGTCTCCGTCGCCTTCTTCGGCGACGGCACGCTGATGGCCGGCCAGTCGATGGAGGCGATCAACCTCGCCGCCCTCTACAACCTGCCCGTCATCTTCTTCCTGGAGAACAACTTCTACGCCGTCTCCACCCATGTCAGCGAGCAGACGCGCGAGACGCGGCTGACCACCCGGGGCGCCATGTTCGGCGTCCCCTCCGTGGAGTGCGACGGCATGGACCTCGTCGCCGTGCGCCGGGCGATGCAGTGGGCGGTGGAGACCATCCGCACCACCGGTGGCCCCGTCTTCGTCGAGGCGATCCTCTACCGCTTCCTGCACCAGAGCGGCCCGCTGCTCGGCAGCCAGCTCGGCTACCGCAGCAAGGAGGAGGAGGCTGAGTGGCGTGCGCGGGACCCGCTGGCTACCATGCCCGCGCGGCTGAAGGCCCTGGGCGTACTGGACGATGCCGGGTTTGCCGCGCTCGATGCCCGCGCCAGGCGGGTGGTAGAGGATGCCGCGGCCGCCCTCACCGAGGTCCCGCGCGGCTCCAACGCCCTGCAGATCCGCGCGGGCGCCCTGCCCGACGCCGCCGCGGTGGAGCACGGCATCCGCGGCGACCTCTCGGAGCTGAATGGCGAGCGCTTCCTTGAAGCCGCCTCGGTCCCGGCCGAGGCGCGGGCGGAGATGAAGTACATCGATGCGATCGCCGCGACCCTGCTGCGGAACATGGAGCGCGATCCCCGCATCGTCCTGATCGGGGAGGATGTGCACCGGCTGCGCGGCGGCGTCTCCGGCTCCACCCGAGGCGCCGTGGAGCGCTTCCCCGACCGCGTCTTCCCTTCCCCCATCTGCGAGAACGGGTTCACCGGCATGGCGCTGGGCGCCGCCGCCTGCGGGCTGCGGCCGGTGGTGGACATCATGTTCGGCGACTTCTGCATCGTGGCGGCCGACCAGATGTTCAACGGCATCGGCAAGTTCTCCCACATGTTCGGCGGTGCCGATGTTCCGGTGGTGGTGCGCGCGCGGGTCTCACCCCAGGCGGGCTATGGATCGCAGCACTCCATGGACCCTTCCGCCCTTTTCGCCCTCTACCCGGCCTGGCGGATCGTCTCCCCTTCAACCCCGCACGACTACATCGGGCTGATGAACGCGGCGCTCCGCTGCAACGACCCTGTGCTGGTGATCGAGCATCAGGACCTGTTCCAGACCACCGGCCCGGTGCCCCGGGACGACCTGGACTACCTCGTCCCCCTTGGCACCGCCCGCACCGCGCGGCCGGGCCGGGCCTGCACGGTCCTGACCTACGCCGCCATGGTTTCCGCCGGCATCAGCGCGGCCGAGGCTGCAGGCATCGATGCGGAGGTGATCGACCTCCGCAGCCTTGATCCCGGCGGGCTGGATTGGGACCGCATCGGGGAGAGCGTGCGCCGCACCGGCCGGGTTCTCATCGCCGAGCAGACAGCGCGCGGCACGAGCCACGGCGCCCGCATCGCGCAGGAGATCGGGGAGCGCCTCTTCGACTGGCTGGATGCCGAGATCCTTCGCGTGACGGGAAGCGAGGCCGCGCCCGTGGTTTCCCGCCCCCTGAATCTGGCGGCCCTCGGCAACGCCGGAAAGGTCGAGGCCGCCCTGCGCCGTCTTGTGTCCTGAGGCCGCGGGGCACTTCCCGTACGAAAGAGAAATATGATATATCAAGCGGCGCTAGACGAGGAACCGTCCATGTCGCAGGCTCTCCTCCCCGAGGCCCCCGCCGCCAGCCCATCCGATGATGCCCTGCGCGCCCGCGCTCGCGCCGTCATCCCCGGCGGCCTCTGGGGCCATTTGAACGCCGCGAAGCTGCCGAAGGGCTACCCGCAGTACTTCACCTCCGCCGAGGGGTGCCGCCTGCGCGACGCGGACGGGCGCGAGTACATCGACTTCATGTGCTCCTGGGGGCCCGTCGTTCTCGGCCACCGCCACCCGCTTGTGGAAGCGGCGGCGCGGAGCCAGGCCGATCAGGGAGACTGCATGAACGGGCCCGCCCCCGTGCTGGTGGAGCTGGCCGAACTCCTGGTGGACACCATCCCCCACGCGGATTGGGCGCTCCTTGCCAAGAACGGCACGGACGCGACCACGGCCTGCGTCACCATCGCTCGCGCGGCCACTGGGCGCCGCAAGGTCCTCGTCGCCCGCGGATCCTATCACGGCGCCGTGCCCTGGTGCTCGCCGTCGCTGGCCGGCGTCACCGCCGAGGATCGCGCCCACCTCCTGACCTTCGACTACAACGACGCGGAGAGCCTGGACGTGGCGGCCGATGCCGCGAAGGGCGACCTTGCCGCCGTCATCGTCACCGCCTTCCGCCACGATTTCGGCCGCCATCAGGATCTGCCCACGCCGGAATTCGCACGCCACCTCCGCGCCCTCTGTGACGCGACGGGCGCGGCGCTGATCCTCGACGACGTGCGCGCGGGGTTCCGCATCCATCTCGGCGGCTCCTGGGAACCGCTTGGCGTGCGCCCGGACCTTTCCGCCTTCAGCAAGGCCATCGCGAACGGCCACCCCCTGGCCGCCGTCACTGGCCGGGATCGCTTCCGCGAGGCCGCCACGCAGGTCTACACCACCGGCTCCTTCTGGTGCGGCGCCGTGCCCATGGCCGCCGCCGTCGCCACGATCGGGGAACTCCGCCGCATCGACGGTCCGGCCCGCATGAAGGCGATGGGCGAACGGCTTCGCGCCGGCCTCGACGCGCTGTCGCGCCAGTACGGGCTTCCCGTCCGCCAGACCGGACCCGCGCAGATGCCGCTGATGATTTTCGAGGAAGACCCGGATTGGGCAAAGGGTGACGCCTTCTGCGCCAGCGCGCTGCGGCACGGCGCCTACTTCCACCCCCGCCACAACATGTTTCTTTCCTGCGCCCACACGGAGGCCGATATCGACCGCGCGCTGGAGGCGGCGGAGGCCGGGTTCCGGGCGGTCCAGAGAGGATAGGCGCCGCTATCCCCGCGAGGGCGCGGCCCCGCCATAGGTCTTGTAGCGTTCCCGCGTGGCGTCCATCTGCGCCGGGTCCAACAGGCGCGGCGCGCCGGCGGAGCGGGCCAGCAGATATTGCCGCGCCAGCGTCTCCAGCCGAACCGCCGCCGCCAGGGCGGCCTTCACGTCGCGGCCGGTGGCAATCATGCCGTGGTTGCCCAGCAGGCAGGCCGTGCGCCCCCGCAGAGCCTCCACCGCCACCTCGGCCAACTCGGGCGTGCCGAAGGTGACGTAGGGGGCGCAGCGCACGTCGTCTCCGCCGAAGCCCGCGATCATGTAGTGGAAGGCCGGCAGTCCCTCGCCGAGGCAGGCCAGCGCCGTGCAGGCATCCGCGTGGGTATGGACGACGCTTCCCACCTCCGGGGAGGCCAGCAGGATCGCCGCGTGCATCGGCCACTCGCTCGATGGCGCGGCGGTGTCCTGCGTGGCGCCGTCCAGTGCCATCCGCACCGTGTCGCCCTCCGCCGTGGCATCCACGGTGGTTCCGGACCGGGTGATGACCATCCCGCCCTCGACCCGGCAGGAGACGTTACCGGCGCTGCCGAAGTTCAGCCCTAGCCGCCCCAATTCCCGGTAGGCCCAGGCCACCTCGCCGCGCGCGGCTTCCGCGTTTGTCATGCGCGCATCCGCTCCAGCACCGTCCCGAACATGTCCACCGGCCCCAGCTTCCCTGACTTCAGGCAAAGCGCCAGCGGAACCGGCGCCTCCGCCGCGCAGACGCCGATGCCGGGGGAGACGTAGGGTGCCACGGACAGCCGCGTGATCCCGAGCGCCCGGATCACCGCGCCGGAGCTCTCGCCACCCGCCACCAGAACGCGCCGCACGCCCGCGTCCACGAGCGCCGACGCCAACGCGCCGAGCAGCCCTTCCGCGGCCCGCGCTGCCCCATCCCGCCCGAACCGCGCCTGCGCCGCCGAAACGGCCTCCGGGTCGCCCGCCGTCGTCACGCAGATCGGCCCGCCCTCCAGCAGCGGCAGGGCCCAGGCCACTGCCTGACGCAGCGCGGCCTCCGGCGAATCCATTCGCGCCAAGTCGATCCGCAGCGCAGGGTGGCGTGCGGCGAAGTGCTCCACCTGCTCGCGCGTACGGTCGGAGCAGCTTCCGGCCAGCACGGCGCCGTGCCCCGCCGCGCGCGGCGCGGGCTCAGGCGCCGCGGCGGAGAGCAGCCCCTTCTCCCGCCAGATCGCCGGGAAATGCGCCGCGAGGTTGGAACCGCCCGTCGTCAGCTTCCAGTCCCAGCTCGCCCGCGCCAGGGTCGCCAGGTCCTCCTCCGTGCCCGCATCCGCGATCGCGCAGGCCACGCCGTCGGCCCGCAGCGCCGCGACATGGCGGCCCACCTCCTCCGCGCCCCGCGCGATGACGTGCAGCGGGATCAGCCCCACGCGCCGCTGCGTCTGCGGCGTCAGCACCTTCACCAGGTCCGGCTCCGTCATCGGCGTCAGCGGATCGAAGCGCTTCGGCGAGTTGGAGACGAGCTGGGCGCCGACGAAGAGGTGCCCCATGAACACCCGCCTCTCCGCCTCCGGGAAGGTCGGGGCGAAGATCGTGAAACCGGCCCCTGTCCGGTCCATCAGCAGGTCGGCGCAGGGCCCGATATTGCCTTCGGGCGTGGAATCGAAGGTCGCGCAGTACTTGAAGAACAGGCGCTCCGCCCCGGCGCCCAGCAGCGCCTCCGCCGCCCGCGCGAAGCCGGCCCGCGCCTCCTCCACGGGTGCGACGCGGGAGGGCATTGCCACCACCACCGCGTCCTGGCCCGGCGGCACCGGCGCGTCGTCCAGCACCAGTGCCACCCGCATCCCGCCCGCCGCCAGCATCCCCGCGAGCTCCACCGCGCCCGTCAGGTCATCCGCGATCCCGCCCAGCAGCATCGGGCCGCTCAGGCCTCCACCTGCCAGAACATCGGGAAGCTGGACGGGATCAGGTTCTTCAGCCGCGCGCGGTAGCCCGCCGGGCGCGAGAACTGCCCCCACATGATGCTCGGCGCCAGCTCGTAAGCCGCCCGCTGGATCTGCTCCGCCACCCCCTTTCGCGCGGCGGCGTCCGGTGCGCGCACGAAGTCCTGCAGCAGGGTCGTGATCCGACCATCGCAGCTCCGCCCGGGATAGTCGGAGCAGTTGTTGGCGACGTAGAAGTGGTTCAGCGGCGAGATCATGTCCACGCCATTCGCGTAGACGGGGAACAGCCCCCACCCGTCGGGCCGCGCCCGCCGCGCCAGCACGGTGCCCCAGTCCATCACCTGCTCGTCCACGGTGAAGCCGGCCTTCTTCATGTTCTCGGCCAGCACGTGCGCGGCCGTCTGCGAGATGGAGGCCGAGACCTCAAGCATGATCACGGGCTCGCCCTTGTAGCCCGTGCGGGCCAGCGCCGCCTTCGCGCCCTCCACGTCGAAGCGCGCCACCTCGGATCCCGCGGCCGTCTCCAGCGGCGTGTCGCACATCCAGAAGGACGGGCAGTTCTCCTGCCGGAACTCCGCGGGGATGCCGATGGCGTCCAGCACCTGCTTCTGATCCACCAGCTTCCACATCACCTGCCGCACCGCGGGATCCGCAAAGGGGCCGCTCGCGTGGTTCAGGCGGAAATTGCCCTGGAACATGTCGATGCCCTTCAGCCCCATCAGCCGCACCTCCCGGTTGCGGCGCAGCGGGGCCAGGAAGTCGAAGGGCAGGTACTGCATGTAGTCGATCTCGCCGGCGGAGAGCGCGTTCGCGCCCGTCGCGTCGTCCGGCATGGTCTTGAGCACGAGTTCGTCGATCTTCACCACCTTGCCGCCCGCCAGGAAGTCCGGTGGCTCGGCCCGCGGCACGTAGCGCGCGTTCCGGCGCAGCACCATGCGGTCCCCGGTGCGCCACGCCTCCCGCACGAAGGTGAAGGGTCCGGAGCCGATGATCTCGGTGATGCGCGCCTCGCCCGCGGGCAGGATGCGCTCGGGCATGATGAAGGGAACGGGGGCGTTGGGCTTGCCCAGCACCTCCAGCATCAGCGGGAAGGGTTCCTTCAGCGCGATGGAGAAGCTGCGCGCATCCTCCGCCCGCATCTCCCGCATCGCGGCCAGCAGCATCCGCCCCAGGCTGTCCCGGGAGGCCCAGCGGCGGAGGGAGGCCACGCAATCCGCGGCCGTCACCGGCGCGCCGTCATGGAAGGCCAGGCCGTCGCGCAGGGTGAAGCGCCATTCCAGCCCGTCGGCGGACACGGTATGGCCTTCCACCATCTGCGGGCGGATCGCACCCTTCGAATCCTGGGCGAAGAGCGTGTCGAAGACCTGATAGCCGAAGCTGCGCGTGATCGCGGCCGTGGTGGCGTGCGGATCGACGATCACCACCTCGGATTCCAGCACGGCCGTCACCGTTCCCGCGGCCCGGGCGGGCCGGGGCGTCATCAGCAACGCCGGCAGCGCCAGGGAGCCGGCGGCGAGCAATCCCCGGCGGGTAGAGTGCAGATCAGACAAGGAAGCCTCCCGTCTTGTGACACGCGCCCTCGGCCCATACGGCCGCCTGCGCCGTGAACATTAAGACATCAGGACGAGACAGCAAGATATGATATATCGAAAGGCCGCAGGTGTGGTGAGGACCGGCGCCCAATCCCGGCGGTGCGGGCCTGCGCCGTCGCTGGAATGCTCCTGGCGGGTCGCGTAGGATCGGGCACCTTGACCAGCTTCCGATTCCTCCACGCGGCCGACCTGCACCTCGATAGTCCCCTGCGCGGTTTAGGCGCCGACGCGTCGGCCGAGCGCATCCGGGGAGCCACGCGCGATGCCCTGCGGAACCTCGTGGACCTCGCGATCCGGGAGCGCGTGGATTTCGTCGTCGTGGCCGGTGACCTCTATGACGGTGACTGGCCGGATTTCCGCACGGGTCAGGCGCTCGTCGCCGCCTTTGCCCGGCTGACCCGCGCCGGCATCCGGGTGGTGGCCGTCCGCGGCAACCACGACGCGGAGAGCGTCCTGACCCGCTCCCTCCGCCTGCCAGAGGGCGCCGCGCTGCTCCGCGCGGACCGGCCGGACACGGTGGACTGGCCGGAGCTTGGCGTCGTGCTGCACGGGCAGAGCTTTGAGACGCGCGACGTGCAGCAGAACCTGGCCCAGTCCTATCCGCAGCCCGCGCCCAATCGCTTCAACATCGGCCTGCTGCACACCGCCGCCACCGGGCGCCCGGGCCACGCCTCCTATGCCCCCTGCACCGTCGATCAGCTGGCGTCCCACGGGTATGACTACTGGGCGCTGGGCCATATCCACGCGCGCGAGGAGGTGTTGCGGGATCCCTGGATCGTCTTCCCCGGCAATCTCCAGGGCCGCCACGTGAACGAGGGCGGCGCCAAGGGCGCCAGCCTCGTTACCGTGCGGCACGGCCGCGTGGTGGCGCTGGACCACCACGCGCTGGACGCGGTGCGCTGGGCGCGCGTGACGGTGGACTGCGAAGGGGCGGCCGACGAGGAAGCGGTGCTGGATCGCTGCCGCCGCGCCATCGGCACGGCGGTGGATGCGGCCGATGGTCGCCTGCTCGCCATGCGGTTGCGGCTGGAGGGCCCCTGCCCCGCCCACCTCGCCCTCGCCCGCGACCCCGCGAGCCTGCGCCAGAAGATCCTGGCGGCCGGGCTGGAGGCCGCTGAGGCGGGTTCCTTCTGGCTGGAGGATGTCCGCATCGCCACCCGCCCGATGCAGGACTTGGAGACGCTGCGCGCGCGGGACGATGCGGTGGGGCGACTGGTGCGGGCGATCGAGGCCCTGGCGGAGCGGCCGGAGGAGGTCGCCGCCCCCGCGGCGCCGGGCTACGCCACCGGCCTGCTGGACCGTGCCTCCGGCGGCCTGCGGCAGGCCCTCGGCCCCGACCACCCGGCGGTGCTGGCGGCGGGCGGCCAGGTGCCGCCGGAGATGCTGCGGCGGGCGCGGGACCTCCTGCTGGCCCGCCTTGCCCAGGGCTGATCGCCGACCTTGCGCCTGACCACCCTTACCCTGAAGCGCTACGGCCCCTTCGCCGAGAAGGCCCTCTCGCTCGACCCGATGCCGGGGCGCATCAACCTCGTCCTCGCGCCGAACGGGGCGGGCAAGTCGGTGCTGCGCCACGCCTTCGGGGAACTGCTTTTCGGCATCGGCGGGCAGACGCCCATGGGCTTCCGCCACGGCTATGCGGGCATGCAGCTCTCGGCCACGGGCCTGTCGGCTGATGGCGCGCCGATCGCGTTCACCCGGAAGAAGGGCCTGAAGAACACGCTGACGGGCGAGGGAGATGCCCCGCTGGACCAGGCCTGGCTGGACCGGCAGCTTGGCCGGGCGGATAGGGAACTTCTCGCCCAACTCTACGCCCTGGACACGGAGCGGCTTCGCCAGGGCGGGCGGGAGCTGCTGCAGTCCGGTGGGGCCCTGGCCGAGGCGCTGCTCGCCGCCGCGGGCGGCCTGCGCGAGGCTTCCGCCCTGCGGCGCAGCCTGGAGGAGGAGCGCGACAAGCTCGCGCCCCTGCGCCGCGTGGCCACGCGGCCCTTCTACACGGCCCTGGACCGCTGGACGGAGGGCCGGCGGGTGCTGAAGCAGAGCCTGCTCCGGCCGGAGGAATGGGCGGCGCGGGAGGCGGAGCTGCGGCAGGCCGAGGCGGCGCGCGACGCCGGCAACGCTGCCGCGCGCGAGGCCGCGGAAAGGCTGCGCCGGCTGGAACGGATCCGCCGCGTGCGCCCCCTTCTCGCCCGGCATGCTGCCGCGACTGCCTGGCTGGAGGCGCATCCCACGGCCCCGCGCCTGCCGCCCGGCCTGGACGCCCGGTTGCCGGAGGCCCGGGCCACGGTGGCCCGCGCGGCGCACGGGCTGGAGACGGCGCGGGCCGCCCTGACGCGGCTGGAGGAGGAGATCGCCTCCATCGCCACCAACGATGCCTTGCTGGCCCTCGGGGACGAGATCGGGGCGCTGGTGGGGATGCTGGGCCTCGCCGCCCAGGCGGCCGAGGGGCTTCCGGCGGCGGAGGTGGCCCTGGCGGAAGCGCGGGCTCGTGTGGCCTCCGCGCTCCTACGGCTCGGCCATCCCGGGGCTGAGAATCCTGCGGCGCTCATCCCTTCCCCGGCCCTGGTGTCGCGGCTGCGGCGATTGATCACGGAGGACGCGACTCAGGCTGCGGCACTGGCCGGAATGCCACGCCGCCTTGCCGAGGCGCAGGCGCGGCTGGCCGAGGCCGAGGCCGCCCTGGCCGCCCTGCCTCCGCCCGGCGACACGGATCGCCTGGAGGTTCTCCTGGCCGAGATCCGGCGGGAGGGGGACCCGACCCGCCAGCTGGCGGCGGCGCGACGCACCCTCTCCGAGGCGGAGGCGCGGTTGGCCGCGGCGCTGGCGCGCCTTCCCGGCCCTCGTCAGGAGGCCGCGGCCCTGGTCATGGCGGCACCGGATCCCGCCGCGCTGGAACGCCTCTCCGGCACCCGCGAGGCGGCCATGCAGGCGGCTGGGCGGCGCGCGGAGGCCACGGAGCGGGCGGCGGCGGCGCTGGCCACAGCCCGTCAGGAACGGGCGCGGCTGGAGGCGGGCGGCACCCCGCCCTCCCGCGAGGCACTGGCGCTGGCGCGTTCCCGCCGGGAGGCTGGATGGAGCCTTGTCCTGCGTCGCCTCTCTGGCGAAGCGCCGGACTTGTCCGCCGAGCAGGTTTATGGCGGTGAGCGCCCCCTCCCCTTCGCCTACTCGGAGGCGGTCGCGGGGGCAGACCGGGTGGCCGATGCCCTGTGGACGGATGCGGAGCGCGCCGCACAGGCCGAAAGCCTCGCGCGGGTCCTGGAGGAGCGCGAGGCAGGGCTGGCGGCGGCACGGCAGGAGGAGGCGGAGGCCCGGGCGGTTCTTGCGGCTGCCGGTGCGGCCTGGGAAGGGGCGGTCCGGCCGCTCGGCCTGGATGGCGGGGCGGGCCTGCCGGAGGTCCAGCGCGTGCTGGCCGCGCGGGAGGCCGCGCTCGGCGCACAGCAGGAACTGGCGGCGGCGGGGGCGGCTCTGGCCGAGCGGGAAGCCTGGCAGGAGGGCACGGCGCTGCGCCTCGCCCACGCCCTGGGAGAGGCCCCTGCCCTAGAGCTCCCGGTCCTGATCGACCTGGCCGAGGACCGCCTGCGCCGACACCGGACGGCCGAGGGGGAGAGGCGGGCGAGGCAGGCCGAGTTGGACGCCGCGCGGGAGGCGCTCCGCGGCGCGGAGCAGGAGGAGGCCGAAATCGCCCTCGGGCGGGACGAGTGGCGAGGTGGGTGGACCACGGCGATGCGGCAACTCGGGCAGCCGGCTGAGATCCCGCCCGCGGCGCTGGAAGAGCTCTTGGGTAGCTACGACGAGCTGGCGAAGGCGGTGGGCGAGACATCCCGGCTGGAAGCGCAGGTGGCGGATTGGCAGAGGGTTCTGGCCCGTCTCCAGGCCGGCCATGCCGGGCTCTGCCGCGGGCTCGGCCTGCCGGCGGGGTCCGATGCCGTCGCCGGGGTGAAGGAACTGGACCGCCGGCAGCGCGCCGAGGCAGCCCTGGCGGAGCGGCGGGCGGGGCTGATCGAGCAGCGCGACCGGCAGGCGGTGCTGGTGCGCAATGGCGAGGCGGCCCTTTCGGAGGCGGATGCCGCGCTCCGCGCCGTGCTCGCCGCGGCCGGTGCCGAAAACGCCGACGCCGCCGAGGAGAGGATCGCGCTGGCGCTCGAACGGGCGCGGCAGGAGGAGGCGCGTGCCGCTGCCGA
The DNA here is from genome assembly GCF_024594815.1 of Roseomonas populi. Classification (GTDB taxonomy): domain Bacteria; phylum Pseudomonadota; class Alphaproteobacteria; order Acetobacterales; family Acetobacteraceae; genus Roseomonas; species Roseomonas populi. Next base: position 109,827 of record NZ_JANJOU010000008.1, read on the forward strand.
GGCGGAGCTGCTGGCCGGCAGCGATGGCCTGACGATCGATGCGGTGCGGGAGGAATCCGAGGCCCATCCGCCGGGCACGCTGGAGGCCGGGCTGGAGGAGGCGCAGGCGGCCGGGCAGCGACACGCCGAGGAGGCCCAGGCGGCGGTAGCCCGCGCCACGGCGCTCGACATGGAGTTGCAGCGGCTGGCCGGGGACGACATGGCCGTGCAGGCCGCGGCGGGCGAGGCGGCAGCGGCTTCCCTGCTCGGCCGGACGCTGGACGACGCCCTGCTGATGCAGGTGGCGGTGGACCTGCTGGAGGCGGCGCTGGGCGCGGTGCAGGACGGCGCCGACGATGCCCTGCTGCGGCGGATCAGCGCGGCCTTCAGCCTGCTGACCGGCGGGGCCTATACCGGCGTCACCTCGCAGGAGGATGAGCGCGGCACGGCGCGGCTGGCCCTGCGGTCGCGCGACTTCCCCGATGAGGAAACGGGGGTGGATCAGCTCTCCGAGGGCACGCGGGACGGCCTCTTCCTCGCGCTGCGCCTCGTCGCCATCGAGGACCAGGCGGCCAGCGGGACCGTGCTGCCCTTCGTGGGTGACGACATCCTGCAGAGCTTCGACGACGCGCGCGCGGCCGCCGCACTCCAGGCGCTGCTCGCGCTCAGCACGACGACGCAGGTCATCCTGCTGAGCCACCACGAGCACCTGCGGGACATCGCCGAGAAGTGCCTGCCGGGCGCGGCCCTGCATCTGCAACGGCTGTAGGCGATCGCCGCCTGGCCGGGGCACGCCCAGCTGGCGGACGGCAGGCGGCCGAGTGCCTGTGCCCGGCCTGGCCCCTAATCCGCCTTCAGCCGCCCTTCCTTCGTCGCCCTGCTGGAGAGGGCGTGTTCCGCCTCCAGGATGCGCGCGAACTCCTCAGCGGTCCCAGCATAGGCCTCGCTCCCGAGATCGCGGGCGCTCTTCACCATCTGCGGATCGGCCACGGCCTCCCGGATCGCGTCCGACAGCCGGTCCCGCAGCTCCTTCGGGGTGCGGGCGGGAACGAGGAGGCCGATATAGGTGGTGCCGTCCACCTCGCCGAAGCCGAGCTGCGAGACCGTCCTCACGTCGGGCAGGGCGGCGTCGTTCGCCGGGCCGAGAACGGCGAGCGCGCGCAGCGCGCCGGACCGGATATGCGGCAGGGCGCTCGTGACCTGGTCGAAGTGAACGTCGATCTGCCCGCCGAGCAGGTCGCTCAGGGCCGGGCCGGACCCGCGATAGCTGACCACGGTGAACTTGGTGCCGAGAAGGTTCTCGAGCTGGAGTAGCGCGAGGTGGTTCGGCGTGCCCGGCCCGGAATGGCCGGCGTTGAGCTTGCCCTCCCCCGAACGGGCATAGGCCGCGAGGTCGGCGAAGCTGCGGAGGCGCTCGTCGCCGCTGCGGGCCAGCACCACCATGGAGCTGCGGTTGACGAGGCTGAGCGGTGCGAAATCCGCGCGGGTATAGGGCGTGCTCGTCATCTCCGGCACCGTGACGATCACGCCGGCACCGGCGAGGAGCAGGGTGTGCCCGTCCGGCGCGCTGCGCGCGACCTGCCCCGCGCCGATGGCACCGCCCGCGCCGGGCCGGTTATCGACGACCACGGACTGCCCGAGTGCCTTGCCGAGCGCCGTGGCGACGATCCGCCCGACAAGATCGGTGTTCCCGCCCGGGGCGAAGGGCACGACGATGGTGAGGGCCCTGTTCGGAAAGCCCTGGGCCCGGACCCCTGACGGGATGGCGGCGCCTGTCGCGGCCAGGGCACCGAGCGCCAGAAGCCCGCGGCGGTCGAATGGCATGAGTTCCTCCGTTTCTCTGTTCCCGGGGTCCGCCCGTCGCGTCCCCGGTGTCGCGTGGCGCCTGGGCCCCCTGCGGCGGCCCGCTGCTCAGCCCTGGAAGTAGCGGCGGTAGCGCGCATCCTCGTCGCGGATCAGCGACGTGAAATCCGCGGTGTCGAGGTAGCGGATGCCGAAGCTCTGCTGCGCCATGAAGCTGACGAAGCGCGGGTCGGCCGCTGCGGCGCGCATGGCGTCGCGCCAGCGGGCCAGCACCGGTTCCGGCGTGCCGGGCGGGGCGGCGAGGCCGCGCCATGTCACGACGTCGATGTCGAAGCCCTGCTCGATCGCGGTCGGCGCGTCCGGGAAGGCCGGAAGCCGATCCTTCGCCGTCACCGCCAGGATGCGGGCGACACCGCCCTCCACCTGGCCGCGCGCCTCCACGGCGCTGAAGGCCGTGGCCTCGATGTTCCCCGCCGCGAGGTCCTGCAGCCCGGGCGCCGCGCCGGGATAGACGACATGGGTAAGCTTCACCCCGGCGATGCGCTCCAACTCCAGCGCAACGAGGTGCCATGTGCCGCCGGCGCCGCTATTCGCCACGCGCACCGTTTCCGGGTTCGCGCGGGCATGGGCGGCCAGGGCGGCGAGGTCCCGCCAGGGCGCGTTGCGGGCCACGGTGATGGCGCCGGGATCGACGTTGAGCAGCGCGATCGGCTGGAGGTCGTGCCATGTCAGCGGTGAGGGCGCGAAGAGCGGTGCGGTCAGCAGGTTCGGAACGATCAGCCCAACCGTGGTCCCGTCCGGTGGGGCGCTGCGGACGGCCATGTGCCCGACCACGCCGTTCCCGCCGGGGCGGTTGTACACCGTGACCGTGGCGCCCAGGCGTTCGGACAGGATGGGCGCCACCGCGCGGGCCACCACGTCGGTGCCGCCGCCGGGCGCCCAGGGCACCACCAGGGTGATGGGGCGCCCCGCGACGCCCTGCGCCAGCGCCGGCCGCGCCAGGGTGGCGGATGCGGCGGAGAGCGTCGCGGCGAGCGCGCCGCGACGGGTGATGGTGGTCATCGCTGTTGTCCTCCCTTTGTCCTTGTTCTTGTCGTTGCGGCCGGATCGGCCCGGCGCGTGGTCGGAAGGGGGTCCCTCCGGGGCCGCGGCACGGCGCACGGAGGGACCGTCGCGCTACTCCAGCTTGATCTCGGCCTGGCGGATCACCTCGGTCCAGGTCGCCGTCTCGCTCTCGATGTTCGCCCGCACCACGTCCGGCGGGTTGAACTGCGGCACGAAGCCGCGCTCGGCGTAGAGGCGCAGCAGCTCCGGCGAGGCGAGGGCCTGCTTCAACGCCGCCGTCAGCTTCGCGACGATGGCAGGGTCGGTCCTGGCCGGGACCAGCAGCGCCTGCCAGCTGTTCACCTCGGCCCCGGGGACCCCGGCCTCGGCGGCGGTGGGCACGTCTGGCAGGGCCGGGAGGCGCTGCGGCGTGGCGATGGCGAGCAGGCGGATGCTGTTCGCCCCCTGGTGCGACTGCACGAGGCCGAGCGTGTCGAACAACAGCTGGACGCGCCCGGCGATGAGGTCCGTCAGCGCGGGCGCCGCGCCGCGATACGGCACGTGGATCAGCTGTAGCCCCGCGCGGAGGGCGAAGAGCTCGCCCACCAGGTGCGTCACGCCGCCGGCGCCGCCGGACGCGAAGCTGACCTGCCCCGGCCGCGCCCGGGCATAGGCGACGAACTCCCGCAGGTCCTTCACCGGAAGGCTGGCCGGGACGATGTAAAGCAGCGGGTCCGTGGTGACCTGCCCCACCGGAACCAGATCGCGCGAGGGTCGGGCGCGCGTGTTGCTGTAGAGGATGGGGTTGGTGACGAGGATGCCGGAATTGGAGTGCAGGATGGTGTAGCCGTCCGGCGGCGCTTCCGCGACGTGCTCCATGCCGATGTTCCCCGCCGCACCCGGCCGGTTGTCCACCACCACGGGCTGGCCGAGGATACTGCTCAGCGTCTGGGCAAGAGGGCGCGAGACCGTGTCCACGCCGCCGCCCGCGGCGAAGGGCACGACGATGCGGATGGGCCGGTTGGGGTAGGACGCGGCGGGGGACTGGGCCTGCGCGAGGCCACCGGCCGCGAAGAGGCCGGCCGCGGCGAGACCCAGGGCGCGCCGCGCCAGCCGGCCGGGAATGCGGGACGTCATGGATGTTCCTCCTTCTTGGTTTCAGTGCGCGAATTGCGGGCTCAGGGCCTCCAGCCAGACCACGGCCGCCGCCGCTCCCGCGTCCGGCGTGCCCAGGGCGCGGTCGCCGAGGTAGCTGGCCCGGCCGAGGCGCGGGCGCATGGCGGCGGTGGCCTCCGCCCCGGCCCGTGCGGCCCGCACAGCCTCCTCCCAGGCCGCGCCTGGCGCGCGCCCCGATTCCAGCGCGCCCGCGAAGGCCTCCGCGGCGGGGCGCAGCGCGTCCAGCATGGTGCGGTCGCCCGGCCTGGCGCCGCCCAACTCCGCGATGGCATCCACGGCGGCGGTCAGCGCGCGGGACCAGTCCCGGGGTGCGGGCTCGGCCGGCAATGCGCGCGCGGCGCGCAGAAGCGCCGTGGCGTAGAAGGGGCCGGAACTGCCGGCGATGGCGCGCCGAAGCGCCTCTCCCATCCGCACCAGCGCGGCCGGCGCCTCTGCCCAGGCGGCATCCGGCAGGGCCTGCAGGGCGGCAGCGCCGCGCGACATGCTGATGCCCAGGTCGCCATCGCCCGCGGCGCTGTCCAGCGCGGTGAGTCGCGCCTCGGCCGCTTCAAGCGCCGAGGCGGCGGCCAGAACGGCGCGGCGCACCGCCACGCCCGCGGGCGTGGCCTGGCGCGCGACATCGGCCGCGGGCACGGCGCTCACCCCGATCAGCCTCCGGGCCGCCGCGATCCGGCCGCTGCCAGGCCAGGCAGGGGCGTCCGCCGGCGCATCCAGCCGCGCCACAAGCGCGTCGTTCACCCGCATCACCGTCAGCGACGCGCCGGGCATCTCCAGCGCGGTAAGGAGGTTGCCGCACCAGGCGCGCTCCACCACCAGCCCCCTCTCGCGCAGCAGGGCCAGGGCACGGCGGGCAACCACGGCCAGTTCCATCGGCGGCGTGCCGCCCAGCCCATTGACCAGCAGCGCCACGCGCTCCCCCGCGCGCAGGGCCGCGTCGGCCAGGATTGTGTCGAGGATCTCCTCCACGAACGCGTCGGCCGGGCGCAGGGGGACGCGGCGCACGCCCTGTTCCCCGTGGATGCCCAGGCCCAGCTCCGCCTCGTCCTCGAGGAGCGAGAAGCCGGGCATTCCCGCGGCGGGCACGGTGCAAGCACCGAGCGCGACGCCCATGGTGCCGATCGCCGCCGCCGCGGCGCGCGCCTCCGCCACCACCGCTTCCAGCGGCAGCCCGGCCGCCGCCGCGGCGCCGGCCACCTTGTGCACCAGCACCGTCCCGGCGATGCCGCGCCGCCGTGCCGGCTCCACCGTGTCGCGCAGCGCCACGTCGTCCGCCACCACCACCACCTCGGCAGGAATGCCCTCGGCGCGGGCCAGTTCCGCGGCCAGGCCGAAGTTCAGCCGGTCGCCCGTGTAGTTCTTCACGATCAGCACGGCGCCCGCCGGGCCGGCCGCGGCGCGAATGCCCGCCAGCACCGCATCCACGCTGGGCGAGGTGAAGACGTCGCCCGCGACCGCGGCGTGCAGCATTCCTGCGCCGACATAGCCCGCATGGGCCGGCTCGTGGCCGCTGCCGCCGCCCGAGAGCACGGCCACGCCGCGCGCGGCGGGATCCGGCAGGTCGGACCGCACCACCACGTCCTCGTCCCGCAGCAATGCCTGTCCGGGGTTCAGGTCCACCTGCCCCTCCAGCATCTCGCGCACCACGCCGCGGGGGTCGTTCAGGAGCTTCTTCATGCCGTCCGTCTTCTCCGTGGTCTCAATCCAGCGGCTTCAGCAGCTTGCCCGGATTCATGATCCCGAGCGGATCGAGCGCCTTCTTCACCGCCCACATGAGCGACAGCGCCTCGCCGTGCTCCTCCGCCGCGAGGTCGAGCTTGTGCATCCCGATCCCGTGCTCGCCGGAGCAGGTGCCGCCCAGGCGAATGGCGCGCTTGCCCGTGCGCCGCGCGAGGCCCTCGGCACGGGCGCGCTCCTCCGGATCGTTCGCGTCGAAGAGGATGCCGAGATGGAAGTTCCCGTCCCCGACATGCCCGACCAGCGGCGCCAGAAGCCCGGTCGCGGCGACGTCCGCCTCGGTCTCCAGGATGCACTCGGCCAGTGCCGAGATCGGCACGCAGGCGTCCGTCCCCATCTGGCTCTTGCCGGGCAGGTAATGCAGGTTGGCGTAGTAGGTGTGGTGCCGTGCCTTCCAGAGGCGCGATCGCTCCTCGGGCCGGTTGGCCCATAGGAAGCCGCTGCCGCCCATCTCCTCGCAAGCCGCCTGCACCATCTCCACCTGCTCGGCGACGGCGGCGGGACTGCCCTGGAACTCCAGGAACAGAGTCGGCAGTTCCGCCATCCCGTCCAGCTTCGAGTAGCGGATGCACATGTGCATCTGCAGCGCGTTCACGAACTCGATCCTCGCCATGGGGATACCGGCCTGAAGGATGGCGACCGTGGCGTCGAGTGCAGCCGGCACGCCCGGGAACTGGCATACGGCTGCCGAGACCGTTTCGGGCAGGCCGTAAAGCCGGAGCTGCACTTCGGTGATGAGGCCCAGCGTGCCTTCCGAGCCGACATAGAGCCGCGTCAGGTCCAGCCCCGTGGCCGACTTCCGCGCGCGGGTGCCGGTGCGGACGATGCGGCCGTCCGGGGTCACGACGGTCAAGCCCAGCACGTTCTCCCGCATCGTGCCGTAGCGCACGGCGGCGGTGCCCGAGGCGCGCGTCGCCGCCATGCCGCCGATGGAGGCATCGGCGCCCGGATCGACCGGGAAGAACAGCCCGTGGGAGCGAAGCTCGGCATTCAGCCGCAGACGCGTGACGCCCGCCTGCACGCGGCAGTCCAGCGCGTCCGGCGAGACCTCCAGCACGCGGTCCATGCGGGAAAGGCTGATGCAGAGTCCGCCGCGGAGCGCGGTGACATGCCCTTCCAGCGATGTGCCCGCCCCGAAGGGCACGATAGGCACACGGTGCGCGCAGCAGAGGCGCGCGATCGCCGCTACCTCCTCGTTGCTCTCCGGAAAGGCGACGGCTTCGGGCGGGTAGAGATCCGGAACCCCTTCCCCCCGCCCGTGCTGCTCGCGCACGGACTGCCCGGTCGAGAGGCGATCGCCCAGCATGGCGCGGAGCGCGGGCAGAATGGGACCGACAGTGCCCCCCACGGGCGGCATGGCATCAGCCGTCTGCGGCGCGGCACCGAGTTCTGCGATCATCCCGTTTCCTCGGGGGCTGCTGCCGCACCGGAATGGCGCAACGGGCCTAGCCCCTCCCTTTCACCTACGGACTTGTTGAGTGGATGTCCATATTCCGGACATAAGCTGCTCAACCTGATCCGCGCCTGTCAAGGGCTGGATCCGCCGTTCGCAAACATGCTCTTTAGGGCGGCCGCCGAATCTGAAATGCCTCGTTGACCTCAGTAACCGATCCACTCCAGTATGTCCGCGATCCGGACATCACCGGCATTCCCAGGAGGAGACACATGGCTTCCAAGATCCACGGCATCATCCCGCCGATGACCACGCCCTTCACGGCGGAGGGCGAGATCGACGAGGGCGCCTACCGCAACCAGATCCGGTGGTTCCTGGGCACGGGCGTGCACGGCATCTGCGTCGGCGGCAGCACCGGCGAGGGCCACACCCTCACCCGCGACGAGTTCAAGCTGCTGATGGAGATCGCGGCTGAGGAAGTGGGCGGCCGCGTTCCCCTGATCGCCGGCATCATCGCCAACAGCACGCGTGAGGCGATCCTGCGTGCGCGCGACATCGAGCACCTGGCGATCGACGCGCTGCAGATCACGCCGGTGCACTACCTGTTCAAGCCGAGCGAAGAGGCGACCTTCAACCACTTCAAGACGCTGACGGAATCGGTGAAGCAGCCCGTCATCATCTACAACGTCATCCCCTGGAACTACCTGACCCCCGCCCAGCTTCTGCACATCATGCGCGAGCTACCCGGCGTGATCGGCGTGAAGCAGAGCCAGGGCGACCTGAAGCTGATGGCGGACCTGCTGCTCGACGTGCCGGAGGGCAAGCTCGTCTTCACCGCGGTGGACGCCCTGCTCTACCCGTCCTTCGCCCTGGGATCGCCGGGCACGATCGCCGCGAACCCGACGGCCGTGCCGACCGCCTGCGTCGCCCTTTGGGACGCGGTGCAGCGCGGGGACCACGCCTATGCCATGCAGCTGCACGACCGGATGCTGCGCTTCTGGAACACGATCGTGGGTGACAACCTGCCGGCCTGCGTGAAGGCCGTGCTGGAGATGCAGGGCTGCCCGGTGGGGCTGCCCCGTGCCCCGATGCCGGCCGCCAGCGCGAAGCAGCGCGCCGCCATCGAGCCGGCCCTGCGCCACCTGCTCGAGATCGTGGACAAGCCGGTCCGCGCGGCGGCGGAGTAGCGGTGGGATGCGGCGGGCGGCGATTTCCCTTGCGCCGCCGCCCGCTGCGGCCTAACCGTTTCCAATGCCCGACGACATGGCCGTGATACCGCCGCCTCAGGAGGCCGGGGGCCGTCAGAGCGTCAAGTCACTCCTCAAGATGCTCGACGTTCTGGAGTGCTTCTCCACGCAGGACCGCGAGCTGACGGTTGTCGAGATCGCTCGGCGTACCGGCATGCCGCGCACCACCGTCCACCGCATCGTCGACAGCCTTCGCGTCCTCGGCTTCCTGGAGCAGGAAGCGAGCCGCGAGCGCTACCGGTTGGGCATCAAGCTCTTCGAGCTCGGCAACACGGCCCTCACGAACCTTCCCCTCTACCGCGAGGCGCGCCCCTTCGTGGACACGCTCTCCAAGATGAGCGGCGAGGTGGTGCACCTCTGCGTGTTCGACGGCTCCCAGATGGTCTTCGTGGAGCGGTCCGAGCACGGCTCCGGGCGCCCGCACAACACGGTCACCACCATGGAGGCCACCCCGTGCCACAGCACCGGGGTCGGCAAGGCCACACTCGCCTTCCAGGACGAGGCCGTCATTGAGCGGATCATCCGCCTCGGGCTGCACCGCTTCACGCCGGGGACGATCATCTCCCCGGGGCCCCTGCGCGAGGAGTTGGCGCGCATCCGGGCGCGGGGCTTCGCGGTGGACGAGTGCGAGCACGAGCCGGAGCTGCGCTGCGTGGCCGCGCCCATCCGCAACTCGACGGGGAAGGTCTTCGCCGCGGTCAGCGTCAGTGGCCACACCCGGCGCGTGACCCTCGACCGTGTCGCGGAGCTCGCGGCCCTTGTGATGTCGCACGCCCAGCTCATCTCGGTCCGGCTGGGCTTCATGCCGGATTCCCTGCCGGCAGCGCTGGACCAGGGTGGACGCCAGCACAGCAGGCATCAGGGCGGCTCCGCGGGGCGCTGAGCCGCCGGGCCGCCGCCTGCACGGGCTGAACCGGCCGGTCCCGCCGGGTCCGGCGCGGGACCGTGCGTCAGCCCCCGGGGATGCCCGCCGGCCCACGGGCCGGGACAACCCTGCTTCCGGGCTCGGCGCCCAATGCCTGGTTCAGCCGCGCCCGGCCCAGGCCCACATTCACCTCGGCCTGCGCGGCCGTGCTGGCCGCGTCGATCCCGATCTGGCGGATCCTCACCAGGTCGAACAGCGTCATCTCCCCCGCGCGGAACGCCCGGTTGCCCGAGGCGAGCTGCTGCTGCGCAATGGAGAGGCGCCGGCGGGCCAGGGTCTGGGCCTCCTCCGCCCGGCGCAGCGCGGCCTCCGCACGCACCGCGGCCGCCTCTGTCAGGCGACGCACCTGCAGCAAGCGGCTGCCCGCGCTCGTCAACTCGGCCTGGGCGGCCGCCTCGCGCGGGCGGTTGCGCGCGGCACTCGGCAACGGCACGCGCAGGCGCAGGCCGAAGCTCGTGCCCTGCTCCGTCACGTCGCCCTCCTGGCGCATGACGAAGCCGCCCAGCTCCGGGTTGTCGATCGGGGTCGCGGCGACGAGCCGGACCTGCGCCTCGGCGGCCTCCACCGCGGCCGCGGCGGCGCGCAGCGCCGGGTGCTGGCCGGGCAGCGCCCGCTCCTCGGCACCCTGGCCCGGATCGGCGCCGCCGGTCAGCGTGCGATAGGCGAGCACCGCCGCCTCCTCCGCTGCCTGCGCCTGGGCGAGGGCGAGTTCGGCCGAAACCCGCTCGTTCTGGGCCAGCAGCAGGTCCGGCTCGGCCACCTCGCCCAGGTCGACACGGCGGCGCGCCTCATTGACGAGGTCGCCCGCTGTCGCCAGCCGGTCGCGCTGCACGCGCATCTCCGCCCGGCGCAGCGCGGCCTCCCACCAGGCTTCCCGCAGCAGCCCGGATAGCTCCAGCCGGCGCAGGCCCAGGCGCTCCTCGGCGCTCGCCACGTCGCGCACCACCGTTTCCGCCACGGCGGAGCGCTGGCCCGGCAGCCAGAGCGGTGCGGCCAGCTCCACCTGCCCCTCGCGCGCGGTGCGTGGGCCGCGGGCATCGCCGCGGATGCTGCCCGACACGGCAAAGCTGCCGGGCACGAGGCTGTCGGACAGGGCCGAGCGCGCGCGCGCCGCCTCACGCGAGGCCTCGAGGGCGCGGCTATCCGCGTCCAGCGATACCGCGGCCTCGAGATGGTCGCGAAGCACGGCCGGCGCCCGGGCCGAGGGCACGGCGATGTTGGCGTTCGCGGCGGTTCCGCCGGCACCCCCGCCACGTCCGCCCCGGCTCATTCCCGGGTTTGCCCCCGGGGCTGTCCCCTGACCTGTCCTCAGGCCCATCCCCGGGCCTGCCCCGGGGCCTGTCCCCTGGGCCGCCGCCGGCAGGGCGAGCAGCGCGGTCGCCGCGAGAGCGGCCGGCAGGATACGTCTCATCACGGTCACTCCGCGGCCGAGGGAAGCCCGGCGGCACCTGTCCTGGCCGCGTCGGCCGAGGCAACAGGGGTGCTTTCGGTCCGCTTGGCCCGCGGCAGGGCGAAGCGGTCGTAGAGGATGGGTAGCAGCACGAGGGTGAGCAGCGTCGCCGTGATCAGGCCGCCGATCACCACGATCGCCAGCGGCCGCTGGATCTCGGCGCCGGGCCCGTCCGCGAACAGGAAGGGCACGAGGCCGAAGGCCGCGATAGTGGCCGTCAGCGTCACCGGCGTCATGCGGCGCTTTGCACCTTCGAGCACGCCCTCCCGGAGGCTCAGCCCTTCCTCCGCGATCAGGCGGTTAATGGCACTGATGAGCACGACGCCGTTGAGCACTGCGATGCCAATCAGGGCAATGAACCCGACCGAGGCCGGCACCGAGAGGAACTCCCCCGAGGCCCAGAGGGCGACGATGCCGCCGATCGCCGCGAAGGGCACGTTGCAGAAGACCAGAACCGCCTGCCGCATCGACCCGAAGGTGAGATAGAGCAGCAGGAAGATGACCCCGAGCGCCAGCGGGACCACGACGGCCAGGCGGGCCGAGGCGCGCTGCTGGTTCTCGAACTGCCCACCCCATTGCAGGCGATAGCCCTGCGGCATCTGCACCCGGGATGCGGCGGCCGCCTGCGCCTCCGCCACGAAGCCGACGAGGTCGCGCCCGTTGACGTTGGCCAGCACGGTCGCGAAGCGCGCGCTGCCCTCGCGCACCACCTGCACCGGCCCTTCCTCCTCGCGGATGTTGGCGATGGCGCTGAGCGGCACGGTCCCGCCGCCCGGCAGCACGATGGGCACCCGCGAGAGGTCGAGCCCGGAGCGCCGCAGCAGCTCGGAGCCGCGCAGCATCAGCGGCACGCGCGGGCCCTCGGCCTCCACCACGATGCCGAGCTGGTGGCCGTCCACCCAGACCCGCAGCGCCTCCTGCACGTCGCGCACGTTGAGGCCCAGGCGCCCGGCCGCCAGCCGGTCCACCCGCACCGTGAGGTACTTCATGCCCTCGTTGCGGAGGGCGAAGACGTCCGTCGCGCCCTCCACGCCCCGCACGGCGGCGGCCACCTCGGTCGCGACCCGGTTCAGCTCCGCGATGCTGTTGCCGAATACCTTCACCACCACGTCGCCGCGCGCACCGATGATCATCTCCTGCACGCGCATGTCGATGGGCTGGGCGAAGGCGAAGGAGATTCCGGGGAAGCGGGCGAGGACCTCACGCACGCGCTCCATCACCCACTCCGTGGATCCGTCGGCGTCGGCGCGCCACTCCTCCTTCGGGCGGAACTGCAGGTAGAGGTCGGTCTCATTCAGGCCCACCGGGTCGATGCCCAGCTCGTCGGCGCCGGCGCGCGCGACCACGCCGCGCACCTCCGGCACCTCCTCCATCAGGGCGCGCTGGATCCGCATGTCGGTCTCGGCCGCCTCCTCCACCCGCACCGTCGGGTGCTTGCGGATGGTGACCACCGGCGTTCCCTCGTCCATGGTCGGCATGAAGGTGGAGCCGATGCGCGGGTAAACGGCGGCGGCGATCCCCAGGCCGAGCAGCGCCACGGCCACGACCGGCAGCGGCCGGCGCACGGCGGAGGCGACGAGCGGGTCGTAGACCCGGTGCAGCTGCCGGACCAGCCAGGGCTCCTTGTGGTGCCCCGTCGAGAGCAGCATGGCGCAGAGGACGGGCACCACGGTGATGGAGAGGAGCAGCGCCGTGCAGATGGCGAAGACGATCGCGAGCGCCACCGGGCCGAAGAGCCGCCCCTCCAGCCCCTGCAATGAGAGAAGGGGGAAGAAGACGGTCGCGATGATGACCACGCCGGAGACGAGCGGCACAGCCACCTCCCGCGTCGCTTCCAGCACGATGCCGGCGCGGCGGCGGAAATCCACCTTCCCCTCGATGAGGCCGAGCCGGTGGGCGGCGTTCTCCACCACCACCACGGCGCAGTCCACCAGCAGGCCGATGGCGATGGCTAGGCCGCCGAGGGACATGATGTTCGCCGTCAGCCCCTGCCACTTCATCACCCCGAAGGTGCCGAGCACCGCGAGCGGGAGGATCGCCGAGACGACGACGGCCGCGCGCAGGTTGCCCAGGAAGAGGATCAGCAGCACCACGACCAGCACCACCGCCTCGAGCAGGACCTTCTGCACCGTCCAGACGGCGGCGCCGATCAGCTCCGCGCGGTCGTAGAAGATGTTGACGCTGGCGCCCTCGGGCATGGCGGCCTCGATCTCGGGCAGGCGCGCCTTCACGCCGTCCACCACCAGCCGCGCATCGGCGCCGCGCAGGCCGAGCACGGTCGCCCAGACCGCCTCGCCCTGGCCGTCCCGCGACACCACGCCGTTGCGGGCCATGGTGTCGTAGCGCACCTCCGCCACGTCGGAGACGAGGACGACCCCGTTCGGCCGCGCGGCCACCACGATGGAACGCAGCTCGTCCAGGCTGCGGATGCGGCCCTCGGCCCGCACCAGCAGCGCCTCCTCTCCGTCCCGCACGCGGCCGGCGCCGTCGTTGCGGTTATTGTCGGAGAGCGCGTCGCGCAGCATCGACATGGTGATGCCGCGGGCGGCCATGGCGGCGGGGCTGGGCACCACGGCGTAAGTCCGCACGTAGCCGCCGAGCACGTTCACGTCGGCCACGCCCGGCACGGAGCGCAGGATGGGCCGGATGGTCCAGTCCACCAGCGTCCGCTGCTGCTCCAGGGTCATGCCCGGCGCGTCCAGCGTGAAAAGCAGCATCTCCGCCAGCGGCGTGACGATGGGCGCGAGCCCGCCCTCCGTCCCGTCAGGCAGCTCGTCCATCACCTGCGTCAGGCGTTCGTTGATCTGCGCCCGGGCCCAGAAGATGTCGGTTCCCTCCGCGAACTCGAAGGTCAGGAGCGCGACGGAGTAACGGGTGGTCGAGCGCATGGAGGTGAGGCTTGGTGTCCCCGTCATCGCCAGTTCCACGGGCACGGTCACCCGCTCCTCCAGCTCCTCCGGTGTCAGCCCGTTTGCCCGCAGGCTGACCAGGACCTGGGTGGGCGAGACGTCGGGGAAAGCGTCGATCGGCAGGGAGCGATAGGAGGTCCAACCCCAGACCGCGAGGCCAAGCGCGGCCAGGATGACGAGAAGGCGCTGCCGGAGCGCGACGGAAACGAGCTTTCCGAGCACGGGTCAGGCCCCCTCGCGCTCGACCATGGCGCCGAGCAGGAACAGGATCCCGCGCGTGGCCACGGCGTCGTTCGCCACCAGGTCACCGCCGACCGAGACGGAGGTCGGCGTCTCCGACAGCACGCGAACCGGCCGGGGCTCGAAGCCTTCCGGGCGGCGGACGAAGACCCAGCTGCGGTCGCGGTGCCGCACGACGGAGCCGGCGGGCACGCGCCACTGCCCGCCGGAGCCGTTGGCCCGGAGCGGCAGAACGGCGACCACCGCCTGGCCGGGGCGCAGGTTCGCAGCGCCGCGGTCGATCTCCGCCACCGCGGAAACGGACTGCGTGGCCACGTCCGCGCGGCGGGAAAGGTGCAGCACGCGGCCTTCCGCGCCCTGGGTGGGCACCAGCACAGGCGCGCCCGGCTCCAGCGCCGCGGCTGCGGCGAGCGGAACCTGGATGTTCAGCCAGAGCGGATCCAGCTCCGCCAGGCTGAAGAGCGGCGCGGACTGTGCCACGCGCTCCCCGGGCACCGCGTCCCGGCCCATGGCGATGCCGTCCGCCGTGGCGTGGACGGTGACGCTGTCATTCAGCCGGCGGGATTGCCGAAGCTGTGCGATTTCGGCCGCTGCCATGCCGAGCAGGGCGAGCATCTGCTCGCGCTCCTGCATCGTGGTCAGCGCCACCACGTGCTCGGCACGGGTGACGAGAAGGCGCCGCTCCGCGATGATCCGCTCCCGGGACAATGCTTCATCGCGCCGCAGCTTCTCGCGCGCGAGCGCCTCACCGTTGATGGCGTCCAGGAACAGGCGTTGCGCCTCCAGCAGCTCCGTGCTGCGGATGCGCGCCAGGGGCTGGCCCTTGCGCACAAGCTCGTCCGGGGTGACGAGCAGTGCCTCGATCAACCCGCCCACGGGTGCGGCCACCACGCGCAGCTGCTGCGGCGGGATCGAGACGCTGGCGGGCAGCCGGATCTCGGCCGCGCGCTCCTCGGACTCCACCACGGCCCATTCGATACCCGTGCTGCGGATGCCGCGCTCATCAAGCGGGATCACGGGCAGGCGCTGCTGCGCCCGGGCATCCGATGCCGTGGCAATCAGGCCGAGGATCACCAGGGCACCCGAAAAAACCGATAAGGCACGGCCTGTTGTCACAACTGTCCTCATAGCCGCACCCCGCCGTCGTACATGGCCCAGATATGACACCGTGTTCATGAATGACACATGGTGCAGTGCAACATTTTGTGACGCCGTTGCTTTCCCTTTCGTGATGATTCGCTCCTCTCCTCCCTCATCTGACGGGTCTGTGAAGCCACCTGAGCTTGCGAAATCGCGTGTCGCAGCGAGGCTGACGTCATCTCGTCTTCTGGCGGGTGGGATCGCGTGTTGCTGGGCGCCGTTCCTCTTTCGATCTGCTCACGAGTAACGTGGCCCTGCGTCTCGCCTCGGCCCAACGGAGGTGTCGAGGATGGCAGGATCCAGAGTGACGTCTGGCCAATGCGAGACAGCCCTCACCCACCGACAGCCACCGGACTCGACCTCTCGCGTTTGAGTCGAAATCACAACGGACGGTGACGGCGAAGCGCCTCCCTGTTACCCTCTTGCGGATGCCCCGCGCTCGGACAGGCCTCGTGCGCCTTCTCGCGATCCTGCTGCTGATGCAGTGGGCGGGCGCGGTCGTGCCGCACGCCCGAGCGATGGAGCGAGCGGCCTCGGCCCAGCGGGTTGAACTCTGCACCCACGATGGGCAGCGCTCCATCCTGCTGGACGAGAACGGCAAGCCCGTGCAGCCAGCACCGGCGACGGATTGCTGCAGCCTGTGCCAGTGGGCGATGGGAGATGCGCCGCCCGGGCCCGCGATGGTTATCCGAGCCATCACCTTCCTGCTCGCCGCCGAACCGTTCCGGCATCCCGGCTTACCCCACTCTCCGCCGCGTTCTCCCCCGCATCAGCCCAGAGCACCCCCGCACGCCTGACGAAGCGATCGGGCCACCGCCCCGGGCCTGACCCTTGGCGGGCCCCTCTCGTTTCGCGCCGGGGTGAGTGGCCGCCATCCTGCTTCACGAGCCCGCATGCCTGACGCATCGCGGGTCCCGCCTCCGCGCCGCCCTCCTTAGCAACCGGCCTACAGGGCACGATCACCGCCGACCGGCCGCCGGTTTGAGCACGGCCTGCCGGGCATGCCCCGGCAGGATGAATCAATCGGTCGCATGTCGGGCCTGACAAGAATCAGCAACCACCAAGGAGACAGACCCATGTCCATCCCGCGTCGCGCCGCGATTGCCGCCGCCCTTGCCCTGGCTCCGGCCCTCGTTGCCGCGCAGCAGCCCCCGCCGGGCGGCGTCGCCGTGGAGCAGCCCTGGATGCGCGCGGCGATCCAGGGCGGCACCGGCGGTGCCTTCCTGACGCTCCGCAACACCGGCAGCCAGCCGGACCGTCTGGTTTCGGCCAGCAGCCCGGCCGCCCGTGCTGTCGAGTTGCACACCACCGTGCGGGACGGCGACGTGATGCGGATGCAGCCCGTGCAGGCCATCGAGGTGCCGGCAGGCGGCAGTGTCACGCTCCGGCCGGGCGGCCTGCACGTCATGCTCGTCGGCCTGGCCCAGGCGGCGCAGCCCGGCAGCAGCGTGCCGCTGACCCTCACCTTCGAGCGGGCGGGCGCCGTACCCGTGCAGCTCGCCGTCCAGGCGGCCGGGGCATCCGGTCCCGCGGGGCACGCCAACCAGCACTGACCGGCCCCGTGCCGAACCTGACCCCGTCAAGGATCCTCCCATGCCCCGCACCCGAATTCCGGCGGCCGCCATCGGCCTCTCGCTTCTCGCCGGCCCGGCCCTCGCTCATGTGACCGTCGACCGGGCCACGATGCCCGCCGACAGCTACGTCCGCATCGCTATCCGCGTGCCCCATGGCTGCGAGGGTGCCGCCACCACCGGCATCCGGCTCCAGGTGCCGCCCGAGCTGCGCGGTGCGAAGCCCATGCCGCTCGCAGGCTGGACGCTGACCACCCGGATGGAGGGCGGCGTGACCGTGCAGG
The DNA here is from genome assembly GCF_024594815.1 of Roseomonas populi. Taxonomy (GTDB): domain Bacteria; phylum Pseudomonadota; class Alphaproteobacteria; order Acetobacterales; family Acetobacteraceae; genus Roseomonas; species Roseomonas populi. The sequence goes on from NZ_JANJOU010000008.1 coordinate 126,722, forward strand.
GCGAGCACGGCACAGCGCATGTCCCCCGCGAGGTCTCCTGGCAGGGCGGCAACCTGCCGGACGAGCAGTACCAGGAGTTCGTCATGCTCGTCCGGACCCCCTCCGAGCAAGGCGCGACGCTTTACTTCCCGGTGGTGCAGGAATGTGAGGGCGGAAAGGTCTCGCGCTGGATCGAGCGGCCCGCCGGGCCCGGCGATCGGCCCCGCTACCCCGCCTACGCGATCCGCATCGTGCCGAAGGGGTGAGGCGAGGTCTGTAGGGCGCCACGCCGATCACCATGCTCCGTCTCCTGCGTGCCGCCTGGGCCGCGCTCCTTCTCTGCACGGTCCCGCTGGGCGGCGCCTTGGCGCACGCCGCCCTGGTTGCCGCCAGCCCGGAGGACGGGGCCACCCTGGCGGAGGTGCCACGCTCCGTGACGCTGCGCTTCGACGAGGCGGTAACCTTGATCGGGCTCCGCATCGCCGGCCCGGCGGGCGAGGTCGCGCAGCCGGCCCCGGCGGAGGCGGGCGGCGACACCGTCCGGGCGAGCCTGCCGCCAGGGCTCGCAACCGGCACCTATCTCGTCAGCTGGCGCGTGATCTCGGCCGATGGCCATCCGATCGGCGGCACCCTGGCCTTCGGCCTCGGCAGCGCGCCGGTCCCTGCCACGACTCCGGCAGGGGCGGGGATGGGCGGTTGGACCGCGGCGGCCGAAGTCCTCCGCTTCCTCCTGCTCAGTGCCTTCGCGCTGGGCGGGGGTGGCGCGCTGTTCCGCGCCCTGGTCCAGGCTCCTCCCCCATCGCTGCGCCGATGGCTCGCTGCGGCGTCGCTGGTCGGCGTCGTGGCGGCCGCTGCCACGATCGGCTTCCAGGGGGGCGCCATGGAGGACGCCCCGTTCCCCGGGGGACTTGCCGATCCGGCGACCTGGCGCGCCGCGCTCGGATCGACCGTCGCCGGGCGCGCGGCGGTCACCGCGGCCGGCCTCCTGGTCGTCGCCGGTTCGCTCCTGCTCCCGGCAGGCTCCGCCGCGCTTCTCGGCGCGGCCGGTTCCGCCGTCGCCGCCATCGGCCTGAGCCTCTCCGGGCATGCTGCGGCGGGCGGATGGCCGGTCCAGGCCCTGCTCGCGCTGCACGCCCTGGCGGCCGCCTACTGGCTGGGCGCCTTCCTGCCGCTTCTGGCGCTTCTCTCTATGGGCAGGTTGGGCGCGCTGCCGGCGGTGCGGCGCTTCTCCTCCATCGCCATCCCCACGGTCGCCGTGCTGATCCTGAGCGGAGCCGCCCAGGCCGCGCTGCATCTGGGCGAATGGCGGGGGCTGCTGGGTAGCTTCTACGGCCGGCTGGTGGTCGCCAAGGCGGTCGGGGCCGTCCTGCTCCTTCTTCTGGCCTTGCTGAATCGCCTGTTCCTCACGCCGCGCCTGTCCACGGGTGCGTCCACGGCACTGTCCCGCAGCATCCGCCTGGAGGTGGTGCTGGGGGCCGTCCTGCTCGGCGTCACGGCGGTGCTCGGCATGACCTCCCCCCATCCCGGCGCCGTCCACGCCCATGCCCACGACCATGGCGTGCCGAGCCGGCAGGGCGCCATCGTCGCGACCCAGGTGGCGGGCCTGGACGCGCTGCTGGAGGTCCGGCCGGCGCGTCCCGGCACCAACACGATCACGCTCCGGCTGGAGCAGGGGGATGGCAGCCCCGCGCGGCCGCAAGAGGTCTCGATCGAACTGTCGCAGCCGGCTGCGGGCGTCGTGGGGCTGCGCCGCCGGATGAGGGCGGAGGCTCCCGGCCAGTTCCTGTATCAGGGCCCGGAGCTCGCGCTGGCCGGCCGCTGGGTTGCCAGGGTGGAGATCCTGGTCAGCGACTTCGAGCAGGTGTCCGCCGATCTGGGCTTCGATGTCGTGCCGTGAGCCGGTGGCCGAAGGCACCCAGCTATGTCGAAGCTCCGGAGGTGGTCCGGCCTGGCTGGAGAGCGTGGGGGCGAAGGGGGTAAAGCGCCTCTCGTCCGGCGGCCGACAGCACGCTCAGGGATTGCGGCCTGTCCAGGCAGGGCAGCGGAACGAGGATGACGGAACTGGCTGGCAGGCGTTCGGAGTTCTGAACTCCTCTCCCCTATCCCGCCACTAGCCGCTGGCAGCCGGAACCTGCCGCCCTGCCGCGCCGGACCTTGCGGCAGCCTTCTTCCCGGCCCCTTCGCGCGCGGAGCGGGAGCGTGCCTGTGGGGCAGCATCGGCCGGGGTGCGCCGGGCCTCGCCGCCGAAGCGCGCGAGAGCGCCGGTCTCGACCACGTGCCGGACGCAGTTGCCCAGGTGCTCGGCCAGGGCCTGCCGGCCCGTGGCGCTGTCGCGTGCCAGGGCGCTGTCCAGCAGGCGCCGGTGCTCCTCCGCGGCCGCCTCTCCGCGGAACACCACGGCGACGATCTGGTAGCGCAGGTAGCGGTCATAGATGGCCGCGTGCGTCTGCAGCAGCAGCCTGGACCCGCAGGCCGCGATCAGCGCGCGGTGGAACTCCCAGTCGTAGCGCTTCCAGGTCTCCACATCGACCTCCTCCCGCGCGAGGAGCCGGCGCTCGAGCGCGGCGAGCTTGTGGTGCGCCGCGACCACTCCGCCCTCCCAGTCGAGCCCGCCGGCCGCGAAGGACTGCTCCATCGCGTGCGCTTCAAGCAGGAGCCGGAGCGACGTGACCTCCTCGAAGTCGCCCTCCGACACGGGCGCGACCTCGAACCCCTTCTGTCCCTCGGCCACCACCAGGCTCTCCGAGGCCAGGCGACTCAGCAACTCCCGCAACGTGCTGATGCTCGCGCCATAGGTCTCGCGCATCCGGTCAAGGCCCAGCTTCTGCCCGGGCGCTAAGCGCCCGAACACGATGTCGGCGCGGATCCGGCGGTACGCCGCCTCGCCGATCGTCGGGACGTCCGGGATTGGAGAACCGTCCACTGTCGAGAGTGCCTCCTTGTTGAGCCAATCATGCACCGAAGCGTCAGGAGCGCCAAATTCTTGATGATCATTGTTTTACACGATCGCCCGATGATTCAGAAATAAACAGTTGATTCGCGCTTCGATGGGACATAGTAATGTCCGGCCAGCACGCTTCATGAGCGCGCCGGCCGGAGGGGACAGGGCTTGCGGGACGTTGGAGCAGGGGCGCGCAGCCGCGCCCGCCATGTGGAAATAGGCACCTGGGTTCGTCCCCGCATGGCGGGCCGCCTGCCGTGAGCGGGCCGATCCATGTCCTGAACGGTCCCAACCTTAACAGGCTCGGGAAGCGCGAGCCGGAGATCTACGGGCGGACGACGCTCGCCGAGGTCGAGGCCATGTGCCGCGAGGCCGCCGGCGACAGCGAGATCGTCTTCCGCCAGACGAACTGGGAAGGCCAGCTCGTGGACTGGATCCACGAGGCGACGGACGGGGACGCGGCCGGCATCGTCATCAACCCGGCCGGGCTGACCTTCACCTCTATCCCGGTACTGGACGCGCTGAAGATGTTCGGCCGCCCGATCATCGAACTGCACATCACCAACATCCACCGGCGGGACGCGATCTACCACCGCTCGCTCGTCTCCACCGTGGCAACCGCGGTGATCGCGGGGCTCGGCGCGCGCGGCTACGCCACGGCCATACGGTCCATGCACGACCTTCTGGGCTGAGGCCCGGCAACCCGGGCTGCCCGGACACGAAGAACAACGGGAACGAGAGGAGGAGTGACGATGCGAGAGGATAAGATCGGCATGAAGCCGGGCGCCCTGCGCCGCCGCGCGCTGCTGGCGGGCATGGGCGGGATCGGCGCCCTGCCCCTGATGGGGCAAGGCGAGGCCCGGGCGCAGGCGCAGGGCTATCCGAACAGGGCGGTCACGGTGATCGTTCCCTTCGCGCCGGGCGGCTCGACCGATTTCGTGGCGCGCCTCCTCGCGCAGCACCTCTCGACCAGGCTGGGGGGCAACTTCGTGGTGGAGAACCGCGCCGGCGGCAGCGGCACGGTAGGCCACGGGGCCGTCGCCCGCGCCCGGCCGGACGGCTACACCCTCGGCGTCTCGCCCACCGGCACCTTCGCCCTCGCGCCCTTCCTGTTCGAGAAGCTGCCCTACGACAGCGACAAGGGCTTCGCGCCGATCAGCCTCCTGGCCGGCAACGCCATGTTTGTCTGCGTCCACTCCGCCAGCGGCATCAACACCTATGCCGACCTGATCGCGGCGGCGAAGGCGCAGCCGGGCAAGCTCACCTACGCCTCGGCCGGCGCCGGCACGATCGCACACCTCGCGCCCGAGCTGATGCTCGACATGTCCGGCACGGAGATGCTGCACGTCGCCTACCGGTCCGGCGGGCTGCAGGTGCAGGCCGTGATCGGGCGTGAGGCGAACATGGGCTTCATCGACACGGTGACGGCCATCCCGCACGTCCAGTCCGGCGATCTGCGCGCGCTGGCGGTGACGAGCGTCGGGCGCAGCCCCCAGCTCCCGCAGGTTCCCACCCTCGCGGAGTGCGGCCTGGCCGGCTACCGCGCCACCAACGACTTCGGCTTCTTCGCACCGGCTGGCACGCCGCCGGCGATCGTGAGGCAGCTCTCCGAGGCCGCCCGCGAGATCCTCGCCATGCCGGAGGTGAAGGCGCGGCTCGATGCCGCCTCGATCGACATCTACGCGGGCACCTCGGAGGCCTTCCCGCCCTATCAGGCGGAGGAAGCCCGGCGCTGGGGCGACCTGATCCGCCGCCGCAACATCAAGATGGAATAGTCGGCCGCAGGAGGGGGACGCATCATGACCGGCGCGATGCTCGCGATCTGGAGCGACGTGACGAGGGAGCAGGAGACGGACTACCTGCACTGGCTGACGCGCGAGCACACGGCGGAGCGCGTGGGCATCCCCGGCTTCGAGGCTGTGCGCGTGTTCCGCGCCGACCTCTCGGAGACGTGCCGCTACCTGATCCTCTACGATCTCGCGGCGCCCTCGGTGCTGACCAGCGCGGCCTATATGGCCCGGCTGAACGAGCCGACGCCCTGGTCCCGGCGCATCATGCCAACGCTGGGGAACTTCGCGCGCGGCGGCGGGCCGGTGCGGGCCGCGCGCGGGACCGGCAGCGGCGCGCATCTCCTGCCGCTCCGGCTCGATCGGCCGGCCGGCGGCGCGGAATCCCTGCTGGACACCCTGGCGGCGGAGGATCGGGTCTGCGCCGCCCGGCTGCTGGAGGTCGACCAGCAGGGCTCGGGCGTTCCGACGAGCGAGAAGGCGCTGCGCGGCGGGGATGGGAGCTTCGCCGGCCTGCTTCTGATCGAGGCCACGGGAGTCGACGGGCTTCGCGATGCGCTCTCCCGCCACCGGCATGCCATCGCCGCGCTCGGCACGGATGTAGAAGCCCCGGCGCTCTACACGGCCGTCTTCTCGCTACGGAAGGCAGAACTGGAAACAGGGCAGGCCGATGCCCCGATCCAAGCCCGCTTTCACACGGCTTAGAACTGGTCGGCCAGGTAGTTCCACGCGCTCCGATCCGCGCCGATGCAGCTGGGCACCTTCGCGGTGCCCGGCCGCACTTCCGTGCCTTTACCTCAAGAGCTCGGACCCGGCCGTGGCTTCGCATGGCCACCGTGACCGCGTGTCTATGGCATCAACGGGCGGTATCGGCGCTCAGGCACGGCGCTGAACGACACTGGACTTTCGGGTTTTTATCGTAATACAAATCCCAAAACGTCCAGGAAGAACCTCGAATGATCTCCCGGCGCACTCTCCTTGCCGCATCCATGATTCCGACCAGCGGAGCCACCCTGGCCGGCGCTCGCTTCTCCAGCCCACCGGACCTTCGCCTCTTCGTTCCCGCCGCCCCCGGTGGCGGCTGGGACGGCACGGCGCGGGCCGCTGAGAAGGTTCTGCGCGAAACGCGGGCCGCCTCCTCCCTCCAGTTCGAGAATGTTCCCGGCGCGGGCGGCACGGTCGGCCTGCCACGCTTTGTTGGCATGCGCGGGCGCCGCAACCTGCTGATGGTCAGCGGCCTCACCATGATCAGTTCGGCCATCACCAACAAAAGTCCGATCGCCGTCTCGCAGCTCACGCCGGTTGCGCGGCTGATCGGCGAGGTGCACGTCCTCGTCGTGCCGGCGGAAAGTCCCATCCGCACCTTGTCCGATTTCGTCGCGGCCTTCCGGGCGGACCCGAAAGGCATGTCGGTGGCCGGCGGCTCCGCCGGGGGAACGGACCACATGCTGCTCGGGATCATGGGCAGCGCCCTCGGGATCCCCGCAACCCAGCTCTCCTACGTCGCCTTCTCCGGCGGGGGTCCGGCGGTCACTGCCATCATCGGCGGGCAGGTCAAGGCCGGTATCAGCAACTGGAGCGAGTTCGAGCCGCACGTCGCGAGCGGCCGAATGCGCGCCATCGCCCTCTCCGGCACGGAGCGCCTGCCGGATGTGGATGTGCCGACCATGCGCGAGGGCGGGCTGGATGCCGTGCTCTACAATTGGCGCGGCGTCTGGGCTCCGCCGGGCATTCCGGAGGAGCATCGGGAGCAGCTCGCCTCCCTCATGGAGGACTTGGTGCGCTCCGAGGAATGGAAGCGCGAGTGCAAGAACCGCGGCTGGCAGGAGCTCTACATGCCGCCGGCAGAGTTCGCAGCGTTCCTGAAGGCCGAGACAGGCTCTATCGAGGGAGTCCTCAGGCAGCTCGGCCTGGCGGGGTAAGGCCACTCGCTTCCTGCGCGGCCGAAGTCAGCCCTTCCAGCTTCAGCCGCGCATCGGCGAGCAGCCGCGCCTTCGAGGCGCGGCCCGCATCGAGGTGCCGCAGGAGCAACGCGGCGGCTTCCTCCCGATCCCCCGCCTCCAGCCGGTCGAGGATCGCCAGGTGCTCGGTGGATTGCGCGGCGAGCCGGCCGTGGTCCAGGGCGATCACGTAGCCGACCACGCGCCGCAGGCGGGTGATGCGAAGCGCCGCGTCGGCGAAGAAGCGGTTGTTGGACGCCTGCACGAGGGCGAGGTGGAAGCCTGAGTTCAGCTCAAACACCTCCCGCGGGCTCGCGACCTCGGCGCGCTCCAGCAGGTCGCGCTGTTCCCGCCGCAGCCGCGCGAGGGTGAGCGGGGGCAGATCGAAGGCAGGGTCCAGCAGGGCAGCCGGCTCGATCGCGCGGCGGAAGCGGTAGGATTCATCGTAGCTCTCCGGGCCGTCGATGAGCGAGAGGAAGCGCCACGTCCCGGAGGGCGCGCGCTCCACCCAGCCCTCTCCCATGGCCTGGAGAAGGGCGCGATGGACCGGGCCGCGGGGGATCTCGTAGCGGCGCACCAGGTCCGCTTCTCCCACCACGTCCGGCAGGATCCCGGCCAGCCGGTCCGCCGCGAGGCGCCAGTAGGCGCGTTCTACGGCATCCGCCTCGGCGTCGGTACTCCCGATCTCCTCCCCCACCGCTGGCAGGTGGCGCAGGACCAGCCGCCCGTTCTCCTGCCGTGTCACCACTTCCGCTTCCAGCAGAAGCTGGAGTGCGCCACGAACGGGAGAGCGCGAAGTACCAAGGCGCCCGGCCAAGTCGTTCTCGCTCAGCCTCTCGCCCGGCTGGGCGGCCGAGGCGCGCAGCTGCTCCACGATGGCGCGGGCGAGTTCGCGGTGCAGGATGGCGGCGGGCGGGCGTGGCATAGCCGTCGCAGCTTAGCCCAGGCCGCCGCGTCAGTCAGGCGGGCAGGAAGATGATGCAAACCGGGCTGCCTGTCCGCGCCGCCTCCCCGGCGGGGGCGAGCCGGCCGGTTTCCGGCGAGACCGAGAAGGCGGCGATGGCGTCGTCATCCTCGCTCGCCACGAAGAGAAAGCGCCCGGAAGGGTCGAGCGTGATGAAGCGCGGCGTGCGGCCGACCGAAACCCATTCGACGGGCGCGAGCCGCCCTGTCGCCTTCTCCACCGCGAAGACGCCGACGGAGTCATGGCCGCGATTGGAGGCATAGACGAAGCGGCCATCCGCCGAGACGGTGATCTCCGCGGCCCGGCTGTTGCCGGTGAAGCTGTCCGGGAGCGAGGGAAGCAGCTGGAACGGCTCCAGCGCTCCCGTGTCCGGGTCGTAGTGATAGGTGGTGATGGTGGAATCGAGCTCGTTCAGCACATGGGCGAGCCGCCCGCCGGGGTGCATCGCCACGTGTCGCGGCCCCGCATTCTCCCGCGCGACGACGGAGCCTTGCCCGCTCGGCGCCAGCTTCCCCGCCGCAGGATCGAGCCGAAAAGCGAAAACCCGGTCCAGGCCCTTGTCGGGGACGATGACGAAGCGGCCCTGGCGGTCGAACTCGGTCTGGTGCGGCTTGGCGAAGGGCTGCTCCACTTTGTGCGGCCCAGTCGCTCCCTCCAGCGCCACGAGGTCCGTCCGCTCGCTGAGATGCCCCGTTTCCCGGTCGATCCGGAGCACGGCGAGGGTGGAGGTGACGTGGTTGGGAACCACGATGAAGCGGTTGGTGGGGTCCACGGCGAGGTGGACGGGATTGCGCCCGCCGGTCGAAGCCGCGTTGAGGAAGGTGAGCCGCCCGCTCCCCGGCTCTACCCGGAAGGCACTGATCTCCTCCCGGTCGCCGTGCACGGCGTAGAGGAAGCGCCCCGTGCGGTCGAGCGCGAGGAAGGACGGGTTCACCAGCCCTTCCACGAGCTGCACATGCGTCCAGCGCCCGGACGACGCCTCCATCCGATAAACCTGGATGCCGTCACCGCGCGCGTTGCGCTCGCGCGTGGTGCGGCACCCGACATAGACGTGGTAGGCGTCGGTCACTGGGCGGCCCTGCTCCGGTGTTGGGGGCGGATCACAGCTCGGCCGTGATGCCGGCCTCCTCGATGATGTGCGTGAAGCGGCGTGTCTCCTCCGCCACGAAGGGGCGGAACTCGGCGGCTGGCATGGCGCGCGGGATGGCGCCCTGCTCCTCCAGCTTCGCGCGCAGGCCCGGGTCGCGCAGCGCGGCGGCGACGGCGCTGCCCAGGCGCGCCACCACCGGCTCCGGCGTGCGGGCCGGGGCGAAGAGGCCGAACCAGTTCAGCAGCTCGTAGCCCTCCAGGCCCGGCCCTTCGGAGAGCGACGGACAGTCCGGCAGCTGCGGCATTCGCTCCTTCGAGGTGACGCCGATCGCGCGCAGCTTGCCGTCGCGGATCAGTGGCAGCGCAGGGCCAAGGGAGGAGAAGTTCAGCGTCACCCGGCCGGAGGCCACGTCGGTCAGCGCGGGCGCCGCGCCGCGATAGGGGACATGCAGCAGGTCGATCCCGGCCATCCGGTTCAGCAGCTCCCCCGCCAGGTGCTGCGGGTTGCCGATGCCGGAGGACGCGTAGCTGAGCTTGCCCGGATTGGCCTTGGCATAGGCGACAAGGGTGGCCGGGTCCCGCACCGGCACGTTTGGTGCCGCCACCAGCACGTTGGGCACGGTGGCGACAAGCGAGACCGGCACCAGGTCCCGTGCCGGATCATAGGGCATCTTGCCCTTGAGCAGGGCGGGGTTGGCGGCGATCTCGCCGGCGGCCGCCATCAGCAGGGTGTAGCCGTCCGCCGGCGCGCGCGCGACCGTCTGGGCACCGATCATGGCGCTGGCGCCCGGGCGGTTCTCCACGATCGGGACCTGCCCCAGCGCGCTTCGCATGGCCTCGCCGACCAGCCGCGCGACGATGTCGACGCCGCCACCCGGCGCGTAGCCGACGACGAGCTTGATCGGGCGATCGGGATAGCCGCCCTGCGCCCGGGCGCTCCGTACCGCCAGGGGCACGAGGGAGGCGGCCAGCGATGCGCCGAGCAGCGCGCGCTTCTGGATCATCGGGAACATTCCTCCTGCGGCCGTGCTTTCCGCCGGCCTTCTTGTCTGAACCGGGCCGGGCGGCGCCTCAGGCGGGCGCGGCCGCCCTCTCCCCCGTCGCCACGAGGGCGCGGCGCAGGATCGTCGGGATCATGCCCCCCGCCTGGATGAGGCGGACCTCGCGCGCCGTATCGAGGAGCGCCGTGGCGACGCCTTGCAGGGCGGTTCCATCGGCCCGCCGCAGCGTGACCGGCACCTCGGCACGGGGCGTCAGCGCCGCGGGATTCCAGGTGATCTCAAGCACCTCGCTCGGCCGCAGGCCCAGTGCGTCGAAGCGCCATCCCTCCGGCATGCGCAGCGGCAGCACGCCCATGCCGACGAGGTTGGAGCGGTGGATGCGCTCGAAGCTGTTTGCCAGCACTGCCCGCGCTCCGAGGAGCTGCGCGCCCTTGGCCGCCCAGTCGCGCGAGGAACCGGTGCCGTAGCGCTCGCCGGCGACGATCACTACCGGCAGCCCGGCCTCAGCGTAGCGCGCCGCGGCGCGCCACGCGGGCAGCACCTCGCCCGTGGGGGCGAACACCGTCTGCCCGGCCGGGAAGCCCGGTGCGAGGTGGTTGACGGCGGCCTTGTTCGTGAACAGCCCGCGCAGCATCACCTCCCAGTTGCCGCGGCGGGAGGCGTAAACGTTCAGGTCGCGCGGATCCTCCCCACGCTCCACCAGCCAGATGGTGGCGTCGCTGCGGGCCGGGATGGCGCCGGCGGGGGAGATGTGGTCGGTGGTCATGTCGTCGCCCAGCACCAGCAACGGGTGCGCGGCCAGCACGCCCACTTCCTGCCTATCCGGCCCGAAGGACACGAAGGGCGGCGGGCGCAGGTAGGTGGAGGCAGGATCCCAGGGGAAGAGCGGCGTGGCCGGAGCTTCCAGCGCGGCCCAGGCGGGGGAGAGGTCGGCAGCCTCTCCCGCCGCCGCGATGTCGGCCGGGTCGCTCGCCGCTGCCACAGCGGCCTCGATCTCCGCCGCGTGCGGCCACAGATCCGTCAGGTGGACGGGGCGGCCGTCCGGGGCGGCACCCAATGGGTCGCGCGTGATGTCGAGCCCCGCGCGCCCCGCTACGGCGTAGGCGACCACCATGGGCGGGGAGGCGAGCAGGGCAGATTCGATCTGCGCGTGTACCCGCCCCGGGAAGTTGCGGTTGCCCGAGAGCACGGCGATGGGCCGGAGGCCGGCCCCTTCCACTGCTTGCGCCACCGCCGGCAGCAGCGGGCCCGAGTTGCCGATGCAGGTCGCGCAGCCATAGCCGGCGATCCCGAAGCCGAGCGCCTCCAGGTCCTCCAGCAGGCCCACGCGCTGCAGCCGCCGCTCCGCGCTGGGCGAGCCGGGCGTCAGCGACGTCTTCACCCAGGGCGGCACGGAAAGGCCGAGCGCACGGGCCTTGCGCGCCACCAGCCCCGCCGCGACGAGCAGGCCGAGATCGGTCGTGTTGGTGCAGGACGTGATGGCCGCGATCGCCACCGCGTCGGAGGGAATCCCCCCCTCCCCAGCCGCGGCGATGCGGGTTCCTGCCGCCTGCAACGCGGCCGGCACCTCCGCGGGCGCCAGCCGGTCCTGCGGCCGGCGCGGCCCGGCGAGGGATGGCCGGAGGGAGGAGAGATCCAGCTCCAGCACGTCCGTGTAGCGCGGGGCGTTGTCCGGGTCGTGCCAGAGGCCCTGCGCCCGTGCGTAGGCCTCCACCAGCGCGACCTGCGCCGCTTCGCGCCCTGTCACCCGCAGGTAGTCCAGCGTGTGGGCGTCGATCGGGAACATGCCGGTGGTGGCGCCGTATTCAGGCGCCATGTTGGACACCACGGCGCGCTGCCCGGCGGTGAGGGTCCCAACACCCGGGCCGAAGAACTCCACGAACTCGCCCGCGATGCCGTAGCCCCTCAGCATCTGCGTGACAGCGAGCGCCATGTCCGTCGCGAAACTCCCTTCCGGCAAGGCCCCGGACAGGCGCACGCCGATCACCTCCGGCACGCGCAGCGAGACGGGCACGTCGAACATCACGCCCTCGGCCTCGATCCCGCCGACGCCCCAGCCCAGCACGCCGATGCCGTTCACCATCGGCGTATGACTGTCCGTGCCCACCAGCGTGTCCGGCACGGCCCAGGGTTCGCCGTCGTGAATTTCCGTCGCAACCACGGTCGCGAGGCGCTCCAGGTTGATCGTGTGCATGATGCCGGTGCCCGGCGGGAAGACGCGGAAGCCGCTGACCGCCCCGGCGGCCCACTTCATGAAGCGGTAGCGCTCCGCATTCCGGGCCATCTCGTTCGCCATGTTCGTCCGCAGCGCGCCGGGAATGGCGGAGACGTCGACCGGCAATGAGTGGTCGGTGGAGGTGGCGACCGGCACGGCGGGGTTCAGCCGGCCGGGATCGCCCCCGGCGCGAGCCAGCACGTCCCGCATGGCGGCGATGTCCACCAGTGCTGGGCCGCAGGTTGTGTCGTGCATGAGAATGCGGGCGGGGGCGAAGGGAATTTCCGCTTCCGAGCGGCCCGTCTCCAGCCAAGCCATCAGGGCGGCCCGCCCGGCGTCCCGCACATCGGCCTCGGGCTGGCGCAGCACATTCTCGAGCAGAACGCGCAGGCACCAGGGAAGCCGGGCCAACATCCCGGCACCGCCTGCGGCGGCGGGCAGATCAACGATTCGACGCTGGCCGAAGGGCCCCACCAGCTTGCGGGTGGGAGGGACGGAACCGGTCCAAGACATGACTTCCCGAGCGCTCCCGATCTGCCCTGGCCGTATTTGTATTATATAAGCTTATAAGACCGCAAGGGAGATCTGTGACCCGGCAAACTGATCTTCCAGTTCTTGGAGAGGTGATACGGCATGCGGTCGGCCCAGGCGCGCGATCGAGGCCTGAGGGTCGCGAAACGCGAGAAGGACCTTCCCCGGCCGGGGGCGTGGCCTCAGCCCTCCGGATGCGACTTCGCTTCCAGAAGGGGGCGGACGGCGGACAGCTTCTCCATCACGCCCTGCAGATGCGCCCGCAGCAGCGCCGCCGCCTCGGCCTGGGCACCTCTTTCGAGAGTGGCGAGAAGCTCGAGATGCTCCGCCGCCTGCTGCCGGTACCGGCTGCGATCGGCCAGCGAGCGATAGACGAGAAGGCGCCGGATCCGGTTCACCCGCTTCAGAGTGTCCAGAAAGAACGGATTGCCCGAGGCGCCGACGATGGCTTCATGGAAGCGCACGCCACGCTCGTAGAGCGTGTCGGCGCTGGCCGTCTCGATTTCCCCGTCGAGCATCCGCAGCTCCACTTCGCGGCACTGGCGCAGCAGGTTCCCGTCCAGGCGGTAGCCCGGCTCCAGCAGGCTCGCCGGCTCGATGGCCAGGCGGAGCCTGTAGCTCTGCTCCAGGGCCGCGGGGGTGGTAAGCACCGCGGAGAAGCGCCAGCCATAGCCCGGGCGCCGTTCCGCCCAGCCCTCCCCCGCCATCCGGTTGAGGAGCTGTGCCAACTGGCCCCGCCCCAGCCCGTAGCGGTCCCGCATGGCTTGTTCTGAGATGTGCTCGGGCAGGGCCCCGCTCAGGCGGTCCTCGGCGATGCGGAAATAGGCCGATGCGAGGTCGCCGCCGCCGCGTTCCGCGCGAAAGCTGGCGGCATGGCACGGCCCGTCGGTGGCGACGCTGAAGCCCCGGCCGGGGTCCGCGGTCAGTAGGCCGCGCTCCGCCAGGATTCGCATCGCCTGCCCGATCGGGAAGCGGGAGATCCCCAGCCTGTCGGCGAGCCGCTGTGCGAGCAGGCGGTCCCCGGGCTTCAGGGTCCCCTCCGCGACCAGCGCGGCGATGGCCGCCGTCGCCTCCGTCACCACGCGCCCGGGCAGGCGCTTCGTCGCGTCGCTCATCGGCTGAACCGGAACCGCTCCTTCGTGCCGGCTTCCTCTCCGGCCGGCGGCGTGAGTGCCTTCTCTCCCCATCCGGCAACCCTCCGCAAGACCGTGGGCGCAGGGCGGCCGGGCACGGTGCCGTCCTGGCCTGAGGAGTGCCGCCCGTGGCTGAGCGCCCCGGCAGGCATTCGATACTTGCATTTCTTGCGGCGTAAATGCACAAATTCGGCAAGAGCAAAACGAGGAGGACGTGCCTTGACCAGCTGTGCCGTGCCCGGGGCCGAGAACACGCCGCCCTGCCCGCCGACCCGACGCCGCGTGGCCGCCTCAATCCTTGCGGGCGCTCTCTCCGTCGCCCTCTCCTCCCCGCACGCTGCGCGGGCCCAGTCCGGCTACCCGGACCGGCCGGTTCGGCTGATCGTTCCCTTCGCGCCAGGCGGCGGGGTGGACATCGTGGCGCGCCTTCTCGCGGAGCCGATGCGCGCCGCCCTGAGCCCCAGCGGCGCCGTGCCCCTGGTGGTCGAGAACCGCGGCGGTGCGGGCGGCCAGCTTGGCGCCCAGGCGGCCGCGAAGGCGCCGGCGGACGGCTACACCCTCCTCCTCGCCTCGGCGGGGGAGATCGCGGCAGCGCCCGCCCTCTACGGCGGGAGCCTTCCCTATGATCCGGCGAAGGACCTCGTGCCGATCACCCTCGTCGTCCGGGTGCCGAATCTGCTGGTCGTCTCCAGCACCCTCCCGATCCGCAACGCGGCGGAGCTGATCGAGCGCGCGAAGCGCCAGCCGGGCGCGCTGAGCTATGCCAGCTCGGGCGTGGGCAATCTCCAGCACCTCAACGGCGAGCTGTTCAACCGGCTGGCCGGGGTGGACACGGTCCATGTCCCCTATCGCGGCACCGGCTCCACCCTGGCGGACGTCGCGGCGGGCCGGGTCAGCATGACCTATGCCGGCGCCCCTGCCCTGCTGCCCCTGATCCGGGACGGGAAGCTGCGGCCCATCGGCGTGACCTCGCGCAACCGGGTGCCGGGCCTTCCCGACATCCCCGCCCTGTCTGAAACCCCGGCGCTCGCCTCCTACGAGCTGGTCAACTGGTATGGCCTTTTCGCGCCTGCAGGCACGCCGGCGCCTGTGCTGGAGCGGCTGCAGGCGGCGGCCACCCGGGCGCTCGGCGATCCCGAGCTGATCCGCAAGCTGGCGGAGCAAGGCGCCGAGGCCGCGCCGATGTCGGCCGACGCGTTCCGCGGCTTCGTCGCGGCCGAGAGCGCAAAGCTGGCTCAGCTGATCCGGGAGGCGGATATCCGCCCCGAGAACTGAGGAGCACTGAGATGTACAGGCTGGATGTGCTCGTGCAGGGCTATCCCGGGAAGAGCGTGTGCCACGGCGGACTGGGCTGGAGCACCATTGCCCTGCTGCGCGGTGAGGGCCGCACCATCCTGATCGACGTGGGCGCCTTCGGCATTCGCAAAGAGCTGGAGAAGCAGCTGGCCGCGCGCGGCGTCTCGGCCGATGCCGTGACAGACGTCGTGCTGACGCACGCGCATTACGACCACAGCGTGAACTACACGCTCTTCCCCTCGGCGACGGTGTGGATCGGCCGCACGGAACTGGAGTGGGCGCGCGATGTTCCGCCCGGCTTCAACCCGCTGCCGGAACTCTATGTGCAGGACATGGCCCGTTCCCCGCGGGTGCGGCTGATCGAGGACGGCGCGACGTTCCTGCCCGGGCTGACCGCCGTCGCGGCGCCGGGCCATACCCCGGGCTGCCTGCTCTTCCGGCTGGACGCGGCCGAGCCGCCGGTCCTCTTCACCGGCGACGCGGCGAAGAACCGGGCGGAGCTGCTGTCGCTCCGCACCGACATGACCATGGACGCCGATGCCAGCCGCGCCTCGCTTGAAACCGTCTGGCGGCTCTGGCGGGAGGCGCCGGGCATGATCGTGGTGCCCGGGCACGACCTGTCCATGCGCCTGGATGCCGATGGCCGCCCCGAATACCTCGGCGAGCGCCGGGCGGCGATCGCCGCCTGGTTCGACGAGGACCTCTCCGTGACCACCCCCATCGACCTGACCGAGGGCCAGCCATGACCGACACCGTGATCGCGGAGGACGCGCTCCTTGCCCTCGCCACCCGTGCCCTCGTCGCCGGCGGCATGACTGAGGAGGATGCCGTGCCCACGGCCCGCATCCTCGTGCTCGCCGACCTCTTCGGCCTGCGCACCCACGGCGTGAGCCGCGTGGCGCAGTATCTCGGCCGCGTCGAGGTGGGCGGTGTCGATGCGCGCGCCCCGGTGCGCGCGACGCGCGTGGCACCCGGCCTTTCCCTGGTGGACGGCGCCAACGGCATCGGCCCGCTGGTCGGGATGCGCGCGCTGGAAGCGGCCATGGAGTCGGCGCGCGAGGTCGGCATCGGCGCGGCCTTCGCGCGCGCCTCCAACCACTTCGGGCCGATCATGCCCTACGCGCTGATCGCGGCCGAGGAGGGCTTCGCCTCCATCATCGGCACCAATGCCACCACTACCATCGCTCCCTGGGGCGGGCGCGACACGCGGCTGGGGAACAACCCGCTCGGGATCGGCGTGCCCACGCCGGGCGGCGACCCCATCCTGCTCGACCTCGCCATGAGCGTGGCCGCCCGCGCCAAGATCCGCCGCGCCCTGAAGGACGGCGCCACACTGCCCGAGGGCTGGGCGACCGACGCCGAAGGCAAGCCGACCACCGACCCGGCCGCCGCGCTCGCGGGCTTCCTGCTGCCCTTCGGCGGGCACAAGGGCTATGGCCTGTCACTCATGGTGGACCTGCTGTCCGGCCTTCTCTCCGGCGCGTCCTACCTCACCCGCGTCAAGGCCTGGGACAAGGAGCCGGAGGCGCACCAGGACCTCGGGCATTTCTTCATCCTCATCGACACGAAGCGGCTGGCGCAGCCGGAGGTGCTGGCCGGGCGGATGGAGGACTTCAAGAGCATCATCCGCTCCACCCCGGCCGCGGATGCCGCGCGTCCGGTCCGCCTGCCCGGCGACATGGAGTTCGAAGGCTTTCACCGCCAGCGCCGCGAGGGCGTTTCCATCGCCACCGAGGATTTCGCCGCGCTCGAGAAGCTGGCGGGTTCCGCGGCGGCCTGACCACAAGCAGAAAAACAACACGGGAGAGAGACGATGACACCCATGAGGAGGCGCAGCATCGGCCAGGCCGCCCTGGCCCTGGCCTTCGGCGGGGCCGCTGGCCGCGAGGCACGGGCGCAGGAGGGCTGGCCCTCCCGCTCCGTCACTATGATCGTGCCCTGGGCCGCGGGCGGCTCAAACGACGTGGTGGCCCGGCTGCTCTCGCCCGGGCTGCAGAAGGCCTTCGGGAAGTCCTTCGTGGTGGAGAACCGCGCGGGTGGCGGCGGCGCCGTCGGCATGGGCCAGGTCGCGCGCGCCCGGCCGGATGGGTACACGCTTCTCGTCTCCTCCGCCTCGAACCACGTCTTCAACCACTTCGTGGTTCCCGACCAGGGCTACGATCCGCGCGAGGCCCTGTCCGCCATCTGCATGATGGTCGACGTGCCGAACGCCCTGGCCGTGCATCCCTCACTCGGCGTGAGCGACGTGCAGGGGCTGCTGACGAAGATCCGGGCCACTCCCGGCGGGCTCAGCTACGCCTCGACCGGCGTCGGCAGCAGCAACCACCTTGCCGGGGAACTGCTCCGGCTGCGTACCGGGGTGGAGCTGAACCATATCCCCTACCGGGGTGGCGGGCCGGCCCTGAGCGACCTCATCGCCGGCACCGTCCCCGTCGCCTTCCTCAATCTTCCCACCGTGATGCCGGCTGTCGAGGCTGGGCAGGTCCGCCTGCTCGGCATTGGCGGCAAGTCGCGCCTCCCGAGCCGGCCGGACACGCCGACCATCGGCGAGCAGGGCGTGGAGGGATATGAGATCCAGTCCTGGACCGGCCTCTTCACCCCACGCGGGACGCCGAGACCGGTGATCGAGCGCGTCGCCGCACAGGTGAAGCTGCTGCTCGCGGAGCCGACGACGCACGAACGGCTGGTGGAGAGCGGCTCCGAGAACATCTGGGCCGGACCGGCTGACACGGACGCCTTCGTCCGCGCGGAGTTCGAGCGCTGGGGGCCGATCGTGAAACAGGCCGGCGTGACGAACGGCTGACCGCGCAGGGCCGTGCGGGCGCTGCGCCAAGCTCCCGTGCAGGGCGGCGGCGCTGTCTTCGGCAAGAAGACTGGCCGAACATCAGTGGCTGTCGTGCCGGCAGGAGGGCTGGCCGAGTCCACGAGTGGCGCGAAGGCTAGGCGGCCAAGCTTCTGCCGGTGGTTGGGGGCGATCCAGCCCTCGATCGCCGCGCCTCGCAGCACCGTGGGCCGAGAGCGACCAGGTTTGGCTCCGCCCGGTCCTCAGGACAGGCTCTGGAAGGCAGGAACCCGCTCACCACCGGCGCCAAGCCAAGTGGCGGTGCGGCCGGGAGAGCGGTGCCGACTGCACTTCGCCCTTTCGTCACGCGAAAGCCTCGCGCAATTGTCACGGGAAGCGTTCTTGTCGGAATGGTGCGGCCCGGCTCCATTCCCGCCGCGCGAACCGGCCCGCACCGCCGCTGCCGCCGCGCCCACCGGGAGAACGCGATGATCACACGGCGCAGCACCCTCGGCCTCGCGGCCGCCCTCGCCACAGCGCCCGGCCTTGCCCGGGCGCAGGGCGGCATCGGTCTCGCCGAGCGCCGGGCCATCGCGGCCTATCGCCAGGAGAAGTACCCGGCCATCGAGGCGGGGATCCAGCAGGCCGCCGGCTTCGCCGTGCCGGTCGAGGTGGAGTGGGACCAACTCACCCTGCCGGGCGACGCCCAGTACTACGCGCGCGACGACTACTTCGGGAAGACGATCTTCGAGCCCCTGACCACCGCGCTGCGGAGCATCACCGCGGACGCGATGGGGCGCGATGCGCTGCGCGCGAAGCTTCAGCGCATCCACATCCGCTACGACGAGAAGACAGCGCCTGCCTCCAACTACCCGAACGGGCTCTCCTTCCAGGGCGGCACGCTCGGCATCAACTGGCGCCCCTACGCCAACACCGGCGACGTGACGGAGCGCACGCAGGCGATCACGGGGCTGCTCGAGAAGAACCTCTGACGCGAGGCGCCGGAGCGGGCGTCATCCGTCCCGCTCCGGGCCATGAACGGCCGCGATGTCGGCCGCCGCGATCGTCCCGCTGAACCCCGCCTCCCCCGACAAGGAGGCCGATCCTGCAGCCCGCTATTCCGCCGCCTGCGCCGTCGCGAAGCGATCGAGCGCCGGGCGCGGCGGGCGCGCCGGAAGGCGCGCGGCCAGCCCCATCAGCCCTTCGGCAAACAGCCCTGTGTCCATCCGTCGCAGCGCGGGGGATACGCGCGGGCGAAAGCCCATCTGCCCGATCACATCCGCCTCGACATCGGCATCGGGCGCAATCTCGATCAGTTCCGGCCCGCTCTCGGCAAGCCGGAACACGGCACGCTCCGTGACGTAGAGAACCCGCTGGCCCCGGCTCCGGGCATAGGGGCCGGAGAAGGTCACCTGCTCCACCCTCTCCACCGCCTTCGGCGCGGCGCCCGCCGTGAGCGTTCCTCCGAACACCACGGTGCCAGCCCCCTGGCTGATGTTGATGAAGCCGCCCGGCCCGACGATGCGCCCGCCGAAGCGGGAGACGTTCACGTTCCCGGAGCTGTCGAACTCCGCGAAGGAGAGAAAGGCGAGGTCGAGGCCGCCGCCATCGTAGAAGTCGAACTGATAGGGCTGGTCCACCTGCGCGTCGGGGCTCATCGCGGCACCCGCCTCGTTGCCGCTGGCCGGCGCGCCGCCGATATTGCCCTGCTCGTTCGTCAGGCAGATCCGGCGCAGGATTCCCTCCTCCGCCGCGACGTTGGCGATGCCGGTGGAGATACCGGAGCCGAGATTGCAGATCGCACCCTCGAAGAGTTCCATCGCGCCCCGCCGGGCGACGATGCGGCGCGGGCCGGGTGGCAGGCGGGGAACGTCTTCGAGCGCCACACGCAAATGCCCGGAATAGGCCGCGCTATCCTGGGTGCCGTAGGTCTGCCACTGCTCGGGATCGACCACCACCGCATCGACCAGGATGCCGGGAACCTTCACCATCTTCGGATGGATGGAGCCTGCGGGCACGATGCGCTTGACTTGCACGACGACGATCCCGCCCATGCGGCGCGTGGCCTGCGCCATGCTCAGCATCTCCAACGTGACCGCCTCGTGCTCCATCGAAATGTTGCCGTCCTCATCCGCTGCCGAACCGCGCAGGAAAGCGACGTTCACCTGGTACGGCTTGTAGAAGAGGTACTCCTCCCCCTGGAACTGCACGAGTTCGACCAGGTCCTCGGCGGCGCGCGCGCTCTGTCGCCCGCCGTTCAGGCGCGGGTCCACGAAGGTGTGCAGCCCGATCTTCGTCAACAGCCCCGCCCGGCCAGCGGCCATTTCCCGCATGAGCTGCGACAAAGCCCCCTGCGGCAGGGTGTAAGCTTCGATCTCCTCGTCGAGTGCCAGGCGCGCGATGCCCGGCGAATTGACGAAGGTTCCGGAGGCCACGCGCCTCAGCAGGCCCTTCTGGGCCAAATGGCCGGCCCCGCGCGCCTTGCCATCTCCCAGCCCCACGGGGTGCACGGCCGTGATGCGGCGGGGCATGCCGGTGGCGCGGAAGCGCTCCCCGACAGCCGCCAGAAGTGCATCCGGCACGGCGTGGCCGCCGCCGGATCCGCCGATCAGCAGCGTGTCCTCATCCTGGAGAAGGGCGGCGGCCTGGGAAGCGGTGATCTGCCTCATGCAGAACCCTCTCGACGGGAAGGAGGATAGAGCCCCGGGGAGCTCACTGCGGCATTCCCCGCGGCGGTGCGAAGGCGCCCGGGAAGTGGCAGGCCACGCGCCGGCCGGCTTCGACCTCCGCCAGGGGCGGCGCCTCCTCGCAGACCGGCTGGGCGATAGGGCAACGGCCACGGAAGACGCAGCCGGTGGGCAGCTTTAGGGTGGAGGGAGGCTCGCCGCCCAGGATCACCCGCTCCCGCCCCGGCTCCGGCACCGCGCTGGTCAGGGCGACGGTGTAGGGATGGAGCGGCCGTGCGAAGAGGGCGACAGCCGGCCCCTCCTCCATGATGCGGCCGAGATACATCACCGCCACCCGGTCGCAGAAGGCGCGCACGACGGCCAGGTCATGCGCGATGAACAGGTAGGAAAGGCCCAGGCGCTGCCGCAGGTCCAGCATCAGGTTCAGCACCTGCGCCTGCACGTTCACGTCCAGCGCCGAGACAGGCTCATCCGCGACCACCAGGGCTGGATCGAGCGCCAGCGCCCGGGCGATGGAGATCCGCTGACGCTGCCCCCCGGAGAACTCATGCGGGAAGCGGGCAGCCCATTCCGGCTTCAGCCCGACCGTGCCCATCAGGTCCAGCACGCGGCGGTCCGCCTCCGCGCGGTTGCCGGCGCGCCCGTGCGCCATCAGCGGCTCCGCCAGGATGTCGCGCACGCGCATTCTTGGATTGAGCGAGGCGTAGGGGTCCTGGAACACCATCTGCAACCGCGGCCGCAGCGGCCGCATCTCGGCCGGGGAGGCATGGGTGATGTCCTGTCCCTCGAAACGCACGGTGCCCGATGTCGGCTCGTGCAGGCGCGTGACCAGCCGCGCGAGGGTGGACTTGCCGCAACCGCTCTCGCCAACGATCCCCAGGCTCTCACCGCGCACCAGGCGCAGGTCCACGCCGTTCACAGCGTGCACCACGGCGCGCGGGCCGAAGAAGGAGCTGCGCGCGCCGGGGAAGTGCTTCACCAGGCCATTGGCCTCAAGCAGCAGCGGTGCATCGGCCTCCTGCTCCCGCGCGGCGGCCTCCGCCGCCACGGGCGGAGGCGGAAGGGAGCGGCCATCGGCTGTCACCCAGCAGCGGGCACGGCGGCCGGGCGCCACCTCCATCAGTGGCGGATGCTCCTGCCCGCAGCGTGAGATCCTGAAAGGGCAGCGCGCCACGAAGCGGCAGGCAGGCGGCGGATGCAAGGCATCAGGCGGCGCGCCCTCAATACTGGTGAGCCGCGTGCCCGCTGGGCTGTCCAGCCGCGGCACGGCGTTCACCAGCGCCCAGGAGTAGGGATGGCGCGGATCGGTGAGGACGGCCTCCGTCTCCGCCTCCTCGACCACCTCGCCCGCATACATCACCGCCACACGGCGGCAGACCGTGCCGATCACGCCGAGGTCGTGGCTGATCAGGATCATCGCGGTGCCGAACTCGGCGTTCAGGTTCCGCAGCAGGTCCAGGATCTGCGCCTGGACGGTCACATCGAGCGCCGTTGTCGGCTCGTCCGCGATCAGGAGGACCGGATCATTGGCGACGCCGATCGCCAGCATCACGCGCTGCCGCATCCCGCCGGAGAACTGGTGCGGGAAGGAGGCCGCCGCGCGCTCGGGCGCCGCGACGCCCATGCGGCGCAGCAGCTCCACGGCCCGCACGCGCGCCTTTGCCGGCGTCTGCCGGCCGTGGGAGATCATATGCTCCGTCACCTGGCGAAGGATGCGGATCACGGGGTTCAGCCCGGTCATCGGATCCTGGAACACCATGGCGGCCCGGTCGCCGCGCCATGCCCGAAGCTCGGCGCCGCTCATCGCCAGAACGTCGCGGCCCTGGAAGCGCACGGCGCCCCCGATGATGCGGGCGGGTTCCTCTAGTAGGCGCATCAGCGAGAGGGCCGTCACGCTCTTGCCTGACCCGCTCTCGCCGACGATGCCCAGCGTCTCGCCAGGGCCGACAGAGAAGGAAACGCCGTCCACGGCGCGCACCGCCCCGGCATCAGTTAGGAAGACGGTGCGGAGGTCCTCCACATCGAGTACCGGGGCGGCGGTGCTGGCCGCTTCCTCCCGCTTCGGCAGGGAACCGTCCATCAGCGCGACCTCGCCCTCGGATCCAGCCAATCGCGCAGTCCGTCGCCGCAGAAGTTGAAGCCCACGACAACCGTCAGGATGGCGAAGCCGGGGAAGGCGGCGATCCACCACTGCTCCACCAGCTCGCGCCCCTCCGCGACCATGGAGCCCCATTCCGGCGTGGGCGGGACGACGCCGAGGCCAAGGAAGGACAGGCCCGCGAAGGTGAGGATCGCGTTGCCGAGATCCAGCGTCACCAGCACGGCCAGCGGCCCCAGCGTGTTCGGCAGGATGTGGCGGCCGAGGATGCGGCTCGGCTTGAGGCCCAGCACTGTCGCCGCCTCCACGTACTCCTGCCCCCGTTGCACCAGGGCGAGGGCCCGCCCCAGCCGCGCGAACTTCGGCCACCACACGACCAGCATCGCCAGGATGGTGTTCTGCGTGCCGATGCCCAGCCCGGCCGCAATGGCCAGCGCGAGGATGATGGGCGGGAAGCAGAGCACGAGGTCTGTCAGGCGCATCAGCGCCTCGTCCCAGAAGCCGCGTGCCCAGGCGGCGACGATGCCGATCGTGGTCCCGATGGCAGCCCCCAGCAGCACCACGGTGAAGCCCGCCAGCAGCGACAGCCGCGCCCCATGCAGCAGCCGCGAGAAGACGTCCCGCCCCAGCACGTCCGTTCCGAGCCAGTGCGCCGCGCCCGGCGGCTGCAGCCGGTTCGCCACCTCCTGCGCATCCGGCGAATAGGGCGAGATCCACGGCGCCAGGAGCGCGACAAGGATCCAGAGGAGGACGACGGCCCCGCCCAGCCAGGCCGGCCCGTAGCGGCGCAGCCGGCGGCGCCAGCGCGGCCGCGGCACCGGCATGGCGGGCGGAACGGCGAGAGGGGGGATCGTGCTCGCGCTCACCGCCGCACCCTCGGATCCAGCGCCGCGTAGGAGAGGTCCACCAGCAGGTTGACCAGAAGGTATGTCGCGGAGACGACGAGGGTGATTCCCATGATCGCCGGGAAGTCCAGCGCCGCCGCGGAGCGGAAGGTGTAGCGGCCGAGGCCCGGCCAGGCGAAGACCGTCTCCGTCATCACCGCGCCGGCCAGCAGGTTCGCGAAGGCCAAGCCGCCCAGTGTCACCACCGGCACGAGTGCGTTGGGCAGGGCGTGGCGCATCACGATCGCCCGTTCCTTCAGCCCCTTGGCGCGTGAGACGCGCACGTAGTCCTGCCCCAGGCTGTCCAACATCGCCGCGCGCGTCGTCCGGGTGATCAGGCCGATGGTCGCGGCCGCCAGCACGATCGAGGGCAGGACCAGGTGGGCTGCGCAGTCCCGGAAGCCCTCCCAGTCCTGCTGCAACGCCGTATCCACCAGGAACAGGCCGGTCGGACCTTCGGGCGGGAAGGCGATCGGGTCCATGCGGCCGGGCCCCGGCGCCCATTCCAGCCCCCCGTAGAAGATCGCGAGCATGATGAAGGCGAGCCAGAAGGTGGGTGCGGAAACGCCGAGCAGCGAGATCGCGCGCGCCAGGGAATCCACCCAGCTGTCCCGCCACACCGCCGCCGCGATGCCCAGCGGGACGCCCACGGCCAGCGTGAGCAGGAAGGAGACCGTCGCCAGTTCCAGCGTGGCCGGGGCGTACTGGGCAATATCCTCCAGCACCGGCCGCCGCGTTGCGATGGAGATGCCGAGATCGCCGTGGGCCAGCCCGTTCAGGAAGATCCCGTAGCGTTCCCACAGGGGCAGGTCGAGGCCCCATCGGGCCCGCCATTCCGCGACGGTGACGGGATTGCTCGCCAGGATGTCGCCCAGCTGTGCCAGCACCGGATCGCCGGGCACCAGCGCGGAGATGAGGAACACGACCAGGCTTGCCAGCAGTGCCATGACGGCGGCCGCAAGCAGTCGCGTCGCGATGTAACGCGGCACGCGGACATTCCTCCTTGTTGCGCTCACTCTGCGCCTGCTGGACAGATACGATCAAGACAGGAGGAATCGCCATGGATGGTGACGTGCGCTTGACGATCGAGGACGGGGTGGCCGAGCTGGTGCTGGACCGCCCCGCCAAGCACAACGCGGTCACGCCGGCGATGGCCAGGCGCCTGCTGGACCATGCCCGCGCCCTGGACGCGGATGACGCGGTCCGGGCCGTCCTGGTCCGGGGCGAGGGAGAGCGCGCCTTCTGCGCGGGCAGCGACCTCAACGCGCTGGCCGCCTATCCCTCGGCCTGGCACTTCCGCAACCGCGTGGAGTACGCCACCGCAATCCGCAACATCCGTAAGCCCGTGGTGGCGGCCTTGCAGGGCTGGACCCTGGGGGGTGGCGCGGAAACCGCCCTTTCCGCCGATCTGCGCGTGGCCTCGGAAACTATGCGCTTCGGCTTTCCCGAGGTGCAGCGGGGTTGGGTGGGCGGCGGCGGCGCCTCGCAGCTCCTGCCTCGGCTAATCGGCCAGGGCCAGGCGGCGCGCCTGCTGATGCTCGGCGATCCGATCGAGGCCGCCGAGGCCCTGCGCCTTGGGATCGTCGAGGAGGTGGTTCCGCAATCCGCGCTGCTGGATCGTGCGAGGGAGATCGCCCGCAAACTCGCCGCCCTGTCGCCGGTCGCGGTGCAATCGGTGAAGGCGGCGATGCGGATGGCGCTGGAAGCCCCGCTTTCCGCAGGCTTGACCTATGAGAACGAGATGAACGTGCTCTGCTTCTCGGCCGGGGACCACCTGGAGGGCATCCGCGCCTTCAACGAGAAGCGCCCGGCGGAGTTCGCCCGATGAAGGTCTTCCTCTCCCACTCCACCGCGACATTCCCCGGATATTTCGGAGAGCGTGCCCTTGCTGCGCTGAAGGAGCACGCGGAGGTTGTCCGCAACATGACGGACCGCGAGTTGCGGGATGGCGAGCTGGCCCAGGCCGCTGCCGGATGCCAGGCCATCATCGCCTATCGCGGAAGCCCGGGCACCGCCGCCACCTTTGCTGCATCGCCGGATCTCGTCGCCTTCCTGCGCTGCGCCGTGGACATCAGCACGATCGACGTGCCCGGCGCTTCGGCTCATGGCATCCTCGTCACCCGTGCCACGCCCGGCTTCACGGATTCCGTGGCGGAGCTGGGCATCGGGATGCTCGTGGACCTTGCGCGCGGCGTGACCCGGGCCGCCAGCGCCTATCACCGCGGCGAGACCCCGGCGCCCACCGTGGGCGTGCAGCTCTCGGCCTCCACGCTGGGGCTGATCGGCTATGGCCGCATCGCCCGCCGGATGGCCATTACCGCGCGCGCCCTCGGCATGCGTGTCCTGGCCTACGACCCCTACGCTCCTCCGGAGGATCCGGGCGTGCAGGCCGCGAGCTTCGCCGAGGCGCTGTCGGCGGACTTCGTCGTCTGCCTCGCGATCGCCTCGCCAGAGACCGAGAACCTGATGGATGGGAAGGCGTTCGCGGCGATGCGGCGTGGCACCTTCTTCATCAACCTGTCCCGCGGGGAGCTGGTGGACGAGGCAGCGCTGGAGGCGGCGCTGGATTCCGGCCACCTGGCCGGTGCCGCGATGGATGTCGGCCGCGCGCCGGATCAGATGCCCTCCCCCGGCCTCGCCCGCCGCCCGGACGTGATCGCCACGCCCCATCTGGCGGGGCTGACGCCGGAGGCGGCGGAGCATCAGGCCATGGACACCGTGCGGCAGGTGGCGGCCCTGGCCGCAGGGCAGGTGCCGGAAGGCGCCGTGAATACGGAGGCCGCGCACCGGCTGGCCCGGCTGAAACGGTAGATGCGGCGGGGAGGCGTCCCCCCCCCCCCGCTCCGCTCCGCTTTCAGGCCAGCGTCACCTTCCCCGTGTCGAGCTGCCAGCCCGCGGCGGTGAGGGGGAAGTTCTTCACCGTGTTCCGGACCGCGATCTGGTAGATCGGCTGGAACAGGACGAAGTGGTTCGCCTGGTCCACCGCCCGGCGCTGCCACTCCACCCAGAGACTGGCGGCTCTCGCCAGGTCCTGCTCCTCGGCGGCGCGCTTGGTCAGGGCCGTCATGTCGGCCGGCACCTCCCAGCCGACGCGCTTCGCCACCCGCTCCACGATGGCGCTGGCCCAGAGGTCGTTGGAGACGGCGGGCGGGTTCCAGAAGGTCAGCAGCCCGCCGGCCATGCGGCCCTGGGTATAGACGGTGCGCAGGTTCACCTGATCCATCGGGTTCAGCCGCACCCGTATCCCCACCCGCGCCAGGTCCGATTGCAGCTTCTGCCCGAGCACTTGGTAGGAGATGCCGGCCACGGCGGCCTGGCCGTAGGCGATCTCCATCTCGAACCCCTCGGCCAGCCCGGCGGATTGCAGGAGCTGCCTCGCCTTGTCCAGGTCCTGGTGGAACCCGACCTGGCGCGCTACCGCCTCCGTGCTGCCATTGACGCCGATTGGCAGGAAGTGCGCGGCGCGCAAGGCTGCGCCGCCGAGCAGGTTGTTGAGGATGCCATCATAGTCGATGGCGTGGCCGATCGCGTGCCGCACCTCCTTCCTGGCCAGTGCAGGGTTCGCGGCCGGGTTCTGCGTCACGGCCATGTAGACGTGGTCCAGGCTTGGCAGCCGGTCCACGCGAAGATTCGGGTCGCCCCGCAGCGTCGCGATCTGCTCGGGGATCAGGTTGAAGGCGGCGTGCACGTCGCCGCGCCGCACCGCGAGAAGCTGCGCCGCGCTGTCCGAGAGGTGGCGGATCACCACGCGCTCGAAGGCGGGCGCGCCGCGCCAGTGGTTCGGGTTGCGCTGCAGCAGGATCTGCCCGTTGCGTTCCCAGCGCACCAGCCGATAGGGCCCGGTGCCCGCGGAATTGCTGTTCAGCCAGTCCGTCGCCTTGTCCTGGTCCTTCGCCTCCACGCCCTGCACGCCGCCGTGCTGCAGCAGCACCGCCTTTTCCAGGATCGCGCAGCCCGGGTTGCACAGGATGGAGAGGATTGGCGCATTGGGCGAGTTCATGATGAAATCGACGGTGCCGGCGTCCACCACCTCCACCCGGTCCACCGCCTTGATGTACTGCTGCGTCTGATCCTTCATGTTGATCAGCCGGTCGAAGGTGAACTTCACGTCCTCCGCCGTCATGGTCACGCCGGAGACGAACTTCACGCCCTGGCGCAGCGTGAAGCGCCACCCGTCGCCGCCCGGCCGCCGCTCCCACTTCGTGGCCAGCGAGGGCTTCGGGTTCACAAGGTCGTCCGGCTCCAGCGTCATCAGGCTGTCGTAGCAGGCGGCCAGGGTCAGGGGCGGCGTGTACTGGGCCTGCCGGACCGGATCCAGGGTGATCGTGTCGCTGATGTCGATGCCGAGCACCAGCGTGTCGCGCCGCGACTGCGCCAGCGCCCGCCCGCCAGGCAGGAGAGGAAGCAGTGCCGCGGAGGCACCGAGCAGCCGCGCGAGATCGCGCCGGGAGAGGGACATCACGGTCATGGACAATTCCTCAGGGGCGTCCGACAGTTCCGCCGGATCGTTGTGGGCGCGGGACGAACCCGCGCACGGAAACGATAGGTTGCGGCCGCCGCGCCTGGGAAGCGGAAAGGCAGCACCAGGGGGAGCGAGGACGATGTCCACCGGCGGAGGCCTCGCAGGCCCCGGCATGGCCGCTGCGCCGCAAGCGCCGGTCCTGCGCGGCCCCCTGCGCGGCCCCCTGCGCGGCCCCCTGCGCGATCCGGAGCGGACCGGGCGGGTCCGGATCACCGGCGGGCAGGGCCCTATCGAGGCTGGCCGCAAGCCCTCCGGCAGCGGCCGCGTTGCCCTGGCGGTGCAGCGCCGGGTCCAGTCGCCGCTGGCCGACCCGGACCGCCGCGCGTGACGATCACCGGCCGAACCCGCCTGATGGCGATCGTCGGGGATCCCGTGGCGCCGCTCCGCTCCCCGGCCCTGTTCAACCAGGCCTTCGCACGGCTCGGCATGGACGTGGCCTTCATCGCCTTCGAGGTGTCGGCAGGCGAACTGCCCGCCGCCTGGGCCGGACTGACCCGCCTGCGGAACCTGGACGGGCTCGTGATCACCATGCCGCACAAGGAAGCAGTGATCCCCCTGCTGGATGCCCTCGGTCCCACAGCCCGGCGCACCGGCACGGTTAACACCGTCCGCCGCCGCCCTGAGGGCGGCTGGGAGGGCGAGATGTTCGATGGCGAGGGCTTTCGCGAGGGGCTGGAGCGCGCCGGCCACGCCGTGCGCGGCGCCGCGATCCTGCAAGTGGGCTGCGGCGCCGCCGGCCGCGCGATCGCCCATGCCCTGGCCCGCGCCGGCGCAGCGCGGCTGGTGCTGCACGACGCTTCCCCGGGCCGCGCGGCGGCGCTCGCCCAGGCGCTCTCGGAGACCTATCCCGGCATTTCCGCCGCCGAAGGCGCGGTAGACAGTGCGGGCCACGACATCATCCTGAACGCAACTCCTCTCGGGCTCAGGGAGGGCGATCCCCTTCCCTTCGACACCTCCCGCCTGCGCCCGCCGCAGGTAGTGGCCGATGTCATCCCCCATCCCGAGGTGACGCCGCTGATCGCCGCCGCGCGCGCCGCCGGCTGTGCCACCGTCACCGGGCGGTCCATGCATGAGGGCCAGGCGCGGCTCGCCGCCGCCTATCTGGGCATTGCGGGCTGGGAGGGCTGACGGGGGCTCAACCGGGCCGGCGATGCACCATCATGTCGTTCTCGCCGCGCTGCACCGTCTCCCCGCGCTGGTTGCGCAGGTCGAGATCCAGCGTGACGATCCCGCGTTCGGGCCGCTTCGTCTCCCGCCGGGCCGTCACCCGGATGGTGGCGCTGATCCGGTCCCCCGGCAGGATCGGGCCGGTGAAGCTCCAGCGCCAACCCAAGGAAACGATCGCCGCCAGTTGCACGGAGGACCGGTTCTTCAACCCATCCGCCAGCGCCAGGCCCAGAAGCCCGTGCGCCACCTTCGTCGGGTAGCCGAGCGACCGGGCATAATCGTCGTCGACATGCAGGTCGTAGAAGTCGCCCGTCAGCCCGGCAAAAGCGAGGACATGCGCCTCCGTCACCGTGATGCCCGGCGTCTCCCAGTTCAGCCCCTCCGGGATCTCCTCGTAATGCAGGCGGTGGTCCGGCATTACAGCCGCCCCAGATGCAGGCCGCCATCCACGTGGAAGGCGTCGCCCGTCGTGAAAGGCAGGTCGCCTGCCACCAGAAGAGCAATGGTGCGGCCCACATCCTCGGCCTCACCCCAACGGCGAATGGGGGAGAGGCCGGCCGCGATCCGCGCTTCGTAGGCGGCGGCGACGGGCGCCGTCATGTCGGTCCGGATCACCCCGGGCCGGATCTCGTGCACCGCGATCCCTTCCTCCGCGAGGCGTAGTGCGAAGACGCGCGCCACCATCGAGGCCGCCGCCTTGGAGGCTGCGTACTCGCCCCGCTCCGGGGAGGCGAGGGTCGCATTGGCCGAGGAAACGAAGACGATGCTGCGCGCTCCCCGCACCGGCGCGCCCTCCGACAACATCCGCCGCGCCACGCCCTGCGCCAGGAAGAACCCGGCCCGCACGTTCACGCCGAAGGCACGGTCCCAGGATTCCGGCGTCACCTCCAGCAGGTCGCCGCGCCGCATGGCTCCGACCCCGGCATTGTTCACCAGGCACTCCAGCCCGCCAAACGCTTCCCAGGCGGCATCCAGCAGCGCCGGATGCCCCTCCAGCGCCGCAACATCGGCCTGCCGGAAGGTGAAGCGGCCGCCGGCTGCCTCCACCGCGGCTGCTGTTTCCGCCACGCCATCATCCGACAGATCCGCGCCGAAGACGTCGAAGCCCCGGGCCGCCAGCGCCGCGCAGGTGGCCCGCCCGATGCCGCGCCGCGCGCCGGTGACGAGGGCCGCAGGACGCGCACTCATGCGAGAAGCGCCCGTGCCATGATCATGCGCTGCACCTGGTTCGTCCCCTCATAGATCTGCGTGATCTTCGCATCGCGGAACAGGCGCTCCACCCGCACGCCGCGGATGTACCCGCTGCCCCCATGGATCTGCACGGCATCCGCCGTGCGCGCCACGGCGGCATCGGAGGCGAAGCACTTCGCCATGCTCGCTTCCAGCGTCGCGCGGCCGCCCGAATCCAGCACGCGGGCGGCATGATGCACCATGAGTCGGGCGGCATGCGCGTCCTTGGCCATGTCGGCGATCATCCACTGCACTGCCTGGAAATCCGCGATGGGCTGACCGAACTGCCGCCGCTGCTTCGCATAGGCGATGCTGTCCTCCAGCGCCGCCTCAATAATCCCGACGGCGAGGGCAGCGATGCCGATGCGCCCCTTGTCCAGCACCGACATCATCATGTGGAAGCCGCGGCCCTCCGGCCCCAGCATCGCGTCTCCCGGCAGGCGCACGCTATCGAAGTGCAGCCCCCCCACGGGCGAGGCGCGCTGGCCCATCTTGTGCTCCTTGCGGTCCCGCGCGACGCCGGGGCGGTCGAGGTCCACCAGGAAGATGGACATGCCACGATGCGCCGCGCCCGGATCCGTGCGTGCGAGGACGGCAGCGAAATCGGCCACAGGCGCATTGTGGATCCACAGCTTGGCCCCATCCAGCACCCAGCCATCCCCGTCCCGGCGCGCCGTGCTCTTCAGCCCGCCGAGGTCCGAGCCGGCCTCCGCTTCCGTCAGTGCGTAGGCGCAGCGCCGCTCCGCCCGCAGCAGGGGCCGGAGATAGAGGTCCTGCTGCGCTGGCGTGCTGTGCTGCGTGAGCAGCGTGCCCAGCAACTCCACCAGCCCTACCTGATCGGCGACGGAGGCGTAGCCGCGCGACAGTTCCTCCATCACCAGCGCATAGGACAGGACATCGGCGCCGACACCGCCCAGCGCTTCGGGCACCGTGATGCCGAAGAGCCCTAGCGAGGCAAGTTCAGCATAGAGTTCCGAAGGGTACCGCTCCTGTTCGTCGAGTTCGGAGGCTTGGGGGGCGATCTTGGACTCAGCGAAGCGGCGCGCGGCCGCGCGCAGCGCCAGATGCGTCTCCGACAGTTCCATGTCCGTTGTCATGCCTCCCCGGATCGCCGGATCATGCCGGCGTCCAGATGGCGTCCGCCATCTTGAGCCGTGCGTCCTCCCGCGCTGATCAGGTTGGGCGCCCCGTTTTGGCTGGTCAACTCCGCAACGGTCGGCTTCCAGGGGCCAGCGGATGCTGCCACCCGCGCCAAGGGCGCTCCCACCGCCGCGGCCGCGGGCGATAGGGTTGCCCGGTGACTTCGCTGTGAGATCGGAGCCGTACACTTCGGATTAACGTTGTGCATCTAGCCTGGGCCGATAAGAAATGAGCCCCCCACCCGCCTTCCAGGTCTATTGAGATGCGACACGCCACGCGGTGGCTGACAGGCCTGATCCTCTCGACCGGCCTCATGGCAGGCGGCGATCTCCGCGCCGAGCAGGTGCGCCATGCCCTGCTTGTGAGCGCGGTGGTCCGTGCGCCCTCTTGCATCGCGTCCGCGACGGAACGGGCCGCCCTCGCCGTTTCCTGTGCCGGCAGCATGCCTTTCGTGGCGCACGCATCAGGTGGCTCCGCCCCACGGCTCCGCCCGGGAGCAACGGGCACCTCTCTGCCGCAAGCCGTACCAGCGGGATCGGGGGCCAGCATACCCTGGACGCTCGCGACACTGCCCGAGAGCCAGGGGGTCATCGTCGTGGCGGTGACCTACTGATCCAGGGCTGCAAGGCCAGCCCGCACCCAAAAGCTGCGCAGCAGTTCAGTACGTTACGGTGACCACGATCGTGTCCTGATAGGTTCCCGGCGGAACATTCTGCCTGGCCATGATCCGCCCGTAGATGGAGTAGCTCTTCCCTGTGCCCAGCAGCACGAGAAGCTGCCGGTCCGTTAGGGGGGTCGTCCCCGACGAGCCGTCACCCCAGGGAATACTTCCGGCAGCATCCTGGTAGAGCTGGTATCGCAGGTTGGCCGAGCCGCTGCTGAGGTACCGGTTTCCCGGGTTTCCACTCATCCCCGCCGAAAGCGCGATGGTGTAGGATAGGTTCAGGCCAAGCAGCGTGGCACAGCGCACCGTGACCGTTCCGACCGACTGCGTCGGGCTTGTGCTGACCGGCGAGTAGTTCCCGAACGCGAGCGGCGTTGCCTGCACGGAGCAGGCCGCCTGCGCAGCTCCAGCAACTGAAAGAAGGAGCCAGGCCGACAGGGCGCACCGCCGGACATGGGCACTCAGCGGCATGGGACCGGCCCGACCAGGGGAAGGTCGTTCTCCACCGGCACGAAGGGGAAGCGCGCCTGGCAGCTGCCACCATCGGGCAGCTGGACTTCCACGCTGTTCGAGGGCTGCAACCGCGTCATGAAGACCTCGCCATCGTACCCGACCGGCAGGCGCTCCCCCTCGGTGGGCAGGGCTATGCTGCCGAGCGGAAGTGGCTTCCCGGCGGCATCGACGAGCCGCACGCGGGCACTGGCGCCGCGGGAGATGGGGAAGCGCACCACGGTGCCCGCGCGCTGCCGCGGCGTGACCAAGCGACTCGTCTCGGAGACCGTGGCATCCGGCGGCACATCGCCCGGCACGATCCCGATCCGGTTGCGCTCGTAGGCCCGCAGGTCGGTCACGAGCAGCCTGCCTCGGCTGTCGGTCCGGCCGACCGGCCGGTTCTCCTGCAGCACACCGACGCCGGATTGGCCGGTCTCCACGATCGCGAAGCTGTTCTGGACAGTATCCGAGAGGAAGAGCCCACCGGTGGCGGCCGTGATTGCGCCGCGAGCCTCGGCGCGCAGGGCCGTCTCCCCGGAGAAGCGGTCCACCCCCGCAAGCACGCGCCCGGTCGGGGCCTTGTACTCCAACTCCCCGAGTTGGCGGGACAGCCCTCCCTCTGCCGCGTAGGCACGCCACCCCAGGTCCCCCGCCGCCACGGCGGAGCGCGACGCCTGCAGGCCGCCATAGGCGCGGCCCTGGTCCATGGAAGCAGTGGCTGCCACCGTGGTCCGATCTCCCAGGGCGAAGGAGAGGCCGAACAGCAGGCCCTCGCCACTGTTGCCGGACAGGTCGGTGTACCCGGTGGCGTAGAAGTTCGCGCGGCCGAACAGGCTGCGGCTGTAGGTCGCGGACAGGATCGAGGCGCTCGGCAGATCTGCGAAGAACAATCCCCTTTCGTCTTCCCGGGGCCGCAATCCCTTGTCCCGCCGGACATCGGCGTAGGCGAGGGAGAGCGCGCCGCCCAGCAGCGGCACGGACGCGCTTGCCCGCGTGATCCGGCGCGGATAGGAGGCGCCTTCCAGCGCCGCGACGTCGGCGAAGCGGGCGCTCGCCCAGGTGACGGACGCGCCGAGGCTGAGGCCGGTGGAGACGCGCTCCAATCCCGCGCCGACCTGCCAGCCCAGTTCGTCGCCCCCGGCCCTGCCCCGCGCCCGGCTTCCCGCGGCGGAGAGGGTGACCGACCCGAGCGCACCGATCGACATGGCCGCGCCGGCACCGCCCATCTGCAGGTCCGCACCACCCTCGGCGTGCGCCTCGGCCGTGAGCCAGTTCGTCACGCCGTAGCGGAGCGTGCCCACGCCGACGAGCGGGCCATAATCATTGCTGAGGATGCCGTAGTTGCGGCGGATGAAGCCCAGCTCGGCCGAGTAGGAGAACAGGCCAGGGGCCAGCAGGGCGGACGAGGCGTAGAACGGCAGGGTGCTCGTCGTCTCGCGCCCCAGCGCGTCCCGCACGCGCACGGAGACCTCTCCCGCGCCGGTGATGACGGGAAGCTGGCGGACGACGAAGGGGCCGGTTCCCGTGGTGGTGGAGAGCTGCTGCACGCCGTTGACCAGGACGTCCACGGTGGACGGCACGGCCGCCGAGCCGGACACGATCGGCACCGGAAAGGTCACGAGATCCGGGCGCAGGGAGAAGCTGCGCGACACCTGCGCCCCGCCAAGGCGCACCGGCCGCGTCCAGGCCAGGCCACCGCTGATGAAATCCCCGAGCCGGTACTGGCGCAACGCCTCCTCATCATCCCGGACAAAGCTCGTCTCGAGGCGCACGAAGGGATCCCCCCTCCCCTCCCCCGTGCTGCTGTAGGCGAGCCCATCCGAGGAGAAGACGCCGGCGGAGCCGAAGATGCGCCCCTCGAAATACCCGGCCCCCAGCGTGCGGCCGGCCGCCGAGGTCACGTTGATGTCGTAGTTGAGCAAGGCCCCGAGGGTGGCCTCAGCCCGAGGAGGAGGCGCCGCGCTCCCGCCGCGGCCCAGCTCGGAGGGGATCAGGCTCTCATCCCCGGCGGTGAAGCTGATCTGCTGGTTCGGCTCGTCCAGGCGGAAGCTCATTCCCGGCAGCTTGGAGAGCGGGATCGGCGTCTCGCCGGCGATCCCCGTGGAGACCGCGATCCCGAGGCTCCGCAGGTCCTCCGCGCGCGCCGAAAGGACGCCGTCGCGCTCCGTGAAGGTGCCGATCATGCCGACGGACCGCCCGTTGACGACCACGTCGAGCAGCAGGACCCGCTCCTCTGCCCGGGCCGGGCGGAGGGGCAGAAGAGCCAGCGCGACGAGGATCAGGAGGGCGCGACCCGTACGGCCCGGCTCAGCGCCCCGAAACCGGAACATCCACTGCGAACTGCCCCGCCTCGCCGTTTCCGGTGGCGCGCAGCGTGGTCCCCGGGCGGGGCGGGGCGCCACGCAGGCGCCAATGCCGCTCCACCCCCGGCAGCACGTAGGGGTTTTCCGGCGCGGCGAGCGGAATGCTGGCCCCACCCGGCGCGGCCAGGCTCAACCCGGCCAGCTGGGCGCGCCGTGTCCCACGGTTCAGGATGACGAGATCCCCGCCCGGCTGGAGGCGCCATTCGAGCTGCGCGCGGCCGTTCGCGCTTGTCTGGGCGAAGACCGGCAGCGAGAGGCGGAGGGCGAAGCGCACCTGCTGCCCGGCATCGGCCGGGCTCGGAATCTGATCCACGAGCAGGCGGAAGGCCCGCTCCCCCCCTGCCGGCGGGCGGCGAAGCACCATGCGCACCACCTGCGATCCGCCCGGCGCGAGCTGGAAGGCGGGCGGGCTGACCAGGAGGTCCTGCGTCGGCGTCAGCCGGTCACGCGTCGCGTCCTGGCTCCAGTCGAAGGCGCGCACCTGGACGGAGGTCGGAGTGGCGTCCCGGTTGGTCACGGTCACGACGGAGGTTTGCTGCCCCGGCATGAGGTCCGTGGAAACCGGCGCAACCTCGAGCGAACCGGCCCGGGCCGGGCCGGGTGGCAGCAAGGCGGCCCCGGCGAGCCCGAGAGCGGCCAGGAACCGCGAAATCTGCGGTGGCAGCATCCCTGTCCCCCCTCAGTAGGTCAGGGTCACCGTGACGGTGTCCGTGTAGGCACCGGGCTGCGGGCGCTGGTCGGCGGGGATGCGGCCGTAGACGGGAATGGTCTGGGTGGCGCCGGTCCCGTTCCCTGCCAGGGTATCGGTGCCCGTCGTCTCGCCCCAGATCGCCGTGCGCGAAGAGTCCCGGTATAGAAGGTAATTCAGCGTCGTCGTCGCGCTCGCACTCGTCATCTGCCGCGCGGTCGGGCTGGTGGCGGAGCCGAGGTTCAGGGCGATCGTGTAGGGCGTGTTCGTCGTGCAGAGCACCGACAGGCTGGAGGCCTGGTCGAGCGCCGTCGTCGGCGTGTAGTCGCCGAAAGCGAGGTTCGTGGCCGTCACGGAGCACAGCTTCAGGACGGTGGCCGTGACCTGGAAGGTGCTGGTCGCCGTCTAGGTCGTCTGCGAAAATGCGGGGCAAGCCATCAGTGCGACCGCGAAGAGGCCGGCGCCGAAAGATGCTGCTCCAAGCCGTGACACGCCGGGGATGAACATACGTTGGGCGATCCGCTCGATGAAAGACCGTGGCAGGTTGTGGAAACGCCCGGTTAGTACAACTTTAACGTGTAGTGAGGCAACGGAAATCCACCGCCGCGGCCGGGCCCGGCTGCGGGTGGCGAGGAACCATCCCCCGGTGCCGCGCGGACCAGCCCCGGGGCGGCGCCCGGCACGACGATGCTCGCGGATGAACCGTTCATGGGGCCGAGCATGCCCTTCTCGGCCGTGCCTGGGGTTTTCAAACGAAGAGCCGGTCGCTCCGGCGCCGCGGCGACGAGCGCGCGTAGCGTGCCGGCGAGGATGTGCTTCCCGGCGGCGGGCGTTGCCTCGGCGGCGGCGAGACCTCGCCGGTAAGCACCACCTGCGGGCCTGCAACGTGCATCAGCATGGTTCCGCCGTCGGGGCGGGTGCACTCTGGCGCGCGACTGCCGCTGACCGCCTGGGTCAGCGGCTCTGATATGGAACTGGCGCTCTGCCGCCTATCAGGATGGCGTAGGCAGCGGGCGTTCCCGATGCCGGCCGGTCAAAGGCCGGACTGGATGTTGCGGCTGCGGATCACCTCGGCCCAGGTCGCGGTCTCCTTGCGGATGCGGGCGGCGAATTCGGCCAGTCCCTCGTCATTCACGGCCAGGCCCTGGGCTTCCAGCGCGGCGCGCGTGGCCGGGGCGTGCAGCACACTCCGGATGGCCTCGTAGATCGCCGTCTGGGTAGTGCCGGGCACCGCCTTCGGCGCGAGCAGGCCGTACCAGGAGGTGATGTCGAACCCACCCACGCCCAGTTCCTCCAGTGTCGGGATCTCCGGCGCGGCGGGGGTGCGGGCGGCGGTGGTCAGGGCCAGGGCGCGCACCTGCCCCCCGCGGACCGCCGCCAGCGTTGCGGGCAGGTTGGTGAAGAGCAGCTGCACGTTGCCGGAGATCACGTCCGTCAGTGCCTGGCTGGAGCCCTTGTAGGGAACATGCAGCATCTGCATGCCCGTCTTCTGCGCCAGAAGCTCGCCCGCCAGGTGCAGCTGGCTACCGACGCCGGGCGAAGCGTAGGTCAAGCCGTCTCGCTGCGACTTCGCATAGGCGATCAACTCCGGGATCGTGCGCACGGGCAGATCATTGGCGCAGACGATGACGTTGGGCGCGGTGGCGAGAAGGCTGATGGGCGCGAAGTCCCGCTCGACGTCGAAGGTCAGGTCTCTCATCAGCGTGGGGTTGATGGTCAGGTTCCCGGCCGGGACCAGCAGCAGCGTGTTGCCGTCCGGCGCGGCGCGGCGCACGGCATCGATGCCGATGTTGCCCTGGGCGCCGGTGCGGTTGTCCACCACCGCTGGCTGGCCGGTGCTCGCCTGGATTCCCTGGGCGATGACGCGTGCCAGCACGTCCACCGGACCACCAGGGGTGAAAGGGGCGACGACCGTGACGGGACGAGTGGGCCAGGCCTCGGCCGCGCGGCCGGTGCGGGAGAGGGCGAGGAGACCGAGGCCGCCGAGCGCGAATGCGCGGCGCGCCAGGGTGGGCTGGACGTGGATCATGGGGACCTCATTGGATGAAGGGGCGGATCTGTTCCGAGGTTCGGTGGCAAGGATGGTGCCGCAGGAAGGGGGTCAGGCCTGGCGCGGGCGGGGATCGGCAGATCGGGAGCCGAGGGCGGCAGAGATGCGGGCGGCAGTGCCCACCACCTCCCGCATCAGGGGGCCACGCAGCTCCTCCTCCGAGGTGAGAAGGGCGACGGTGGAGATGTTGATGGCCGCGACTGTCGCGCCGGTCACGTCGCGCACAGGAGCGGCGACACTGGCGACACCGGCCTCGTAACCCGCGACATGGGCGGCAAAGCCGGCGCTGCGATCGGCTTCCGCCTGGGCCAGCAGCGCTGGCAAGGTAGTGGGCGTCCGTGCCCCGTGCTGTTCCAGAGCCACACCGGCGTAGAGGTCCCGCAACTCCGCGGTGGAATGAGCGGCCAGCAGCACGCGCCCCATGCTGGTGGCGTGCGCCGGCAGGCGCGTGCCCACCTGCACCACGCTGGACAGTGACCGGCGCGTAGGGAGCCGCGCCAGATAGACCACCTCTCGCCCTTCCAGCACGCCAAGGTGGGCGGACCAGCCAGTTCGGTCGCGCAGCGCTTCGAGCTGCGGCCGTGCCACTTCCAGCAGGTCGCGCGAGGCGAGATAGCCGTAGCCCAGCCGGAGCACCTGAGGCCCCAGCGCATAGGTGCGCGTGCCCGGATCGTAGGTGAGGAAGCCGAGCTGATCGAGCGTGTAGGCGATGCGGAACACGGCTGAGCGGGTGACGCCCACGACCTGCCCCATTTCCGTCAGCGTCATGCGTCGCCGCTCCGGCGTAAAGGCCAGCATCACCTCCAGCCCGCGCTGAAGCCCAGGAACGATG
This sequence comes from Roseomonas populi, assembly GCF_024594815.1. GTDB lineage: Bacteria > Pseudomonadota > Alphaproteobacteria > Acetobacterales > Acetobacteraceae > Roseomonas > Roseomonas populi. The sequence continues at coordinate 165,197 of NZ_JANJOU010000008.1, forward strand.
TAGCGGTCGTCCACCGGGCCGCCACTCTCGCCGACTGCGCTACTCTGTTTGTCCATAAAACGGTGTCTAGCATTCAAAACGGGCGGTGAATAGTCTTGCTGTGCCGGCGATGGCCGGAAGCAGCCGGAGAGCGCACCATGAACGTCCTTGCCCCCGTTCCCTCTACCCTCGAGGCCGAGCTCCGCGCCCATGTGGGCCGCCACGTCGCCAAGACGTTCGATTGGGACGCCTTCCCCAGCAATCGTGGCTTCCCGGACCTGGAGCGCGCCCAGATGCGCTATATCGGCGCCGGCGGGTCGCCGAAGGTGGGCGACAACTCCACCTTGAAGCCGGAGCACTTCACGGTCAGCCTTATCTACAAGCACGTCGGTAAGTACGCGGCCTGCCACGCGCACGAGATCGAGGAGAGCTTCCTGATCATCGACGGCGTGCTGACGGTGGGATGGGAGAAGGACGGCGAGGTGGTCGAGGTGAAGCTCGGCCCGAAGGACATGATCCTGAACGCCCGCGACATCGGCCACGGCTTCCGCAACGACGGGATCGAGCCCGTGCTGATGTCCATCAGCGTCGATGTCGGCAAGCCGCTGCCGCCGCGCTACCTCTACCACCCGAAGAACACCGCGCCGGAGCTGGCGCGCAGCTTCGGTGCGGAGCCGGGCCACACCATCCCCTTCAGCCCCACCGGCGAGCACCCGCTGAACCAGCACATGGCGCGCTACGTGATCCGCCACAGCGAGCAGCCGACCCTCTGGGATCCGGCGGGCTTTACCCGGAAGGTCTATGTCGGCCCTGGCGGCATCGAGAGCGACACCTGCCGCAAGGAGATGCTGGGCATCCCGGTGGGCGCCGGCGTGAAGCCCTATTCCCGCGATGTGGAGGACGCCTTCCTGGTGCTGGAGGGCAGCCTGACTGTGGGCTGGGAGGATGAGGCCGGAAACAGCGTAGAGGTTGAGCTGGGCCCGCGCGACCTGGTGATGAACCCGGCCGGGCGCCGCCACTGGTTCCGCAACAACAGCGCGGGACCGGTGACCGTGTGGCAGGTGATCGGCACCGCCGAGCCGGAGACGGTGCGCTTCGAGGCGGCGTAAGTGCAGGTGGGTGGGTCGGGCACCTGCCCGCCCCACCCAGGCACCTTTCCCCCGCTCCGCCGCCACCCGTGAGATCGGCCGGCCGACGAAGCAATGACGGTCAATCGGCGCCGGTTAGGAGCAAAGGCGAAGCGCGGCGAGCCTGGGGCGCTGGGAAGATGATGAGCGATATGCGATAGCTTTCTGCGATCTTCAGCGGGAAGAGCGGCAGAGGGCTGGAGTTTGAGTACGCAGTTGGACGCGCATCGCCCGGCCGGCGCTTCCGCCGGCCACATGACCAAGCCGCGACGCACCGCAGCGGGAACGATGCGAAATGAAAGGTAACGGGGCCCGTTCACGTGAGCGGCCGGACCGGACGGCCAGCATGGACACGAAGCATGATAGTCGCTTCGATCTCCTTGACCACCCGATGTTCTTCCTGGCGCACATCCTCACCCGGTTCGACGGCAACGTCGTCGTGGACCTTCGTCGGCACGGCTTCACCCAATCGGACTGGCGCCTGATCTCGACTCTGCAGTACTCGGACAACCTCACATTGACTGAGCTGGCGCGCATCACGACGCTGGAGCGCTCATTCGTTGGACGCGTCGTAGGCACCCTGGAGGAGCGCGGCCTCGTCCGCCGAACCTCCCCCACGGACGACCGCCGGACAACGCGGGTCAATCTGACGGAGAAAGGCCGCACGAGTTTCGCTGAGGTGCTGTTGCCCACCACGGCCGCGCAAATCGCCAATGCCTTCGAAGGTATCAGCGACGAGGACCGAACGACCTTGTTCCGCGTGCTGCGGACGATGATGCGGAACGTCTACCACGTTGCGCGGGAGGCGACTCCGATCCTCGACTGACGGCGGCCCTTATCGTAGATCCTTGAGCCATCGGGCAGCCTCGGGCGCAGCGCTAGCGGGCCAGAGCACCTTCACCACGCCGTCCGCGCGATGCAGTTCGACGTAGATGTCGCTCGCCAGGCGACGCTCCCCGAGCCCCGTTGGCGAAAGGGTTGTTCCAACGAGGCGCTGCCACCAGCGAGGCTTCGTCGAGCCTTCCTGCTGGCCCTGCGGTACCGTGCCCACGGGCTGCGGCGCCAGGACGGGACCGAGCCCTTCGGCTGCTGCATCGCCTGCGGCATCCTGAACGGGCGTGAGGGCCGGAGAGCCCGGAGGAGCGTAGGCCTGGCCATCCGGCTTCGCGCTGTCCGCACCGTGCCCCAATTCCATGTCGCGCAGCACGACAGCAGTGAAATTCGCGCCGAACTCCTCCCACATGCGATCGGCCTTGGTCTTCATCATGGCAAGGCCGAAGGATCCGAGCCGGCCCAGTACATCCGCTTTTGCCTTCACGCGGATTTCAGTGCTGCCGTCGCCAAGGTCGGTCAGGAACAACTCGCTGCTCTGGCGCATTGAGCTCGTGACGGACGCATCCTCACCCGTGCCCTCGATGCGCAGGTACTCCGGCGCCCGAGCCTCCAGGATCCGTGTCCTCACCTTGAAGCGCGCGGCAATGAAGGAGATCTTGACCTTGATCTCCGCCAGGTACTCGGTATCGCTCAGTACCTCGACCGATCCGGTACCGGGGACACAGCCAGCCATGATCTTCGGATCGAGCAGCAGCGCCCAAACCCGTGCCACCGGCGCTGCGATGGTCAGTGTCTTCTCAAGTTCCACGCATCTTCTCCGCGGCAGCCATGATCGATTCGACGATGCCGACGTAGCCGGTGCAGCGGCACAGGTTGCCGCTCAGTCCGGCACGGACCTCCGCCTCGGTTGGGCTCGGCGACTCGTTCAGGATTGCGATGGCGGCCATGAGCATGCCCGGCGTGCAGTAGCCGCACTGAAATCCACCATGCTCGGCGAACGAGGCCTGCAACGGATGCAGTTCCCCGCCCGAGGTGATTCCTTCGACCGTCGTGATCTCGTGCCCCTCGGCCTGAACAGCCAGGGAAAGGCAGGACTTGACGACCTCCCCATCCAGAAGAACCGAGCAGGCGCCGCACACGCCGGTTTCGCAGCCGCGCTTTGTGCCTGTCAGGAACAGGTCATCTCGGATGAAGTCCGCCAGCAGCCGCCGTGCGGGTATCTCCGCCCGGTGCGGCTGGCCGTTAACGACCACTTCGATCGTAACCCGGCTCATGCAACGATCCTGCCTTCACTGTCCTGCTCCACCAGGCGCTCAATCGTACGACGCGCAACGACCCGCACCATGTCGCGACGGAAGGCGGAGCCACCGCGAATGTCGGACACAGGGTCGATCGCCTCTGCCACGATGTCGGCCGCTTCCCGTGCCAGCGCGGCCGTGACCCTGCGGCCGGCAAGGACGGCCTCGGCGGCTGCAACGCGGGTTGGCACAACCGTGGTCGCCCCCACCACCAACCGTGCCTCGCCCACGACGTCGCCGTCGCGTCGAGCAAGGAGAGCGAGGTTGATAAGGGGGCGGTGTTCGGCCGCCGTCCGATGGAAGCGAGCGTGGTAGCCGAAATCGAAGCGCGGCGCCGGAATGCGGATCTCGGTCAGGACCTCGTCAGGCTCCAGTGCACTTGCATAGTAGTCCACCAGGAAATCTGTAACCGGCAGGTACCGATACCCGCGGGCGCTACCCAGCACCAGCATTGCCTCCAGCGCGGCAAGACAGGTCGGCGGGTCCGTCGTGGGGTCCGCGTAGCAGAGATTGCCGCCCAGCGTTCCCTGGTTGCGGACCTGTGGGTTCGCCAACCGGGACGCCATGTCCGCCAACACCGGGTAGCGCTGCCGAACCAACGGCGATCGTGCCACGGCCGCGTGCGTCGTCAGCGCGCCTATACGGAGGCCATCCCGTGGATCGTAGGTTATGCCGCGCAGGCCGCGAACCCGCGCAAGTGAGACAAGATGGGTCGGCGTGACCATGCGCTGCCGCAACGCGAGCAGCAGGGCCGTACCACCAGCGATCATCCGGCAGTCGTCCCCAAGTCGCGCGAGCAGGCCGCTGACCTCCCCCACGGTTTCGGGCATCAGGTAGTCGAAGTCACGCATGGCGCCGCTCCCGTGCGGCGGCTGTTGCCTCCTGCTCTCGCAGCCCGGCCAGAATCTTCTCTGGCGTGATCGGAAGCTCGCGGATGCGCACGCCAACGGCATCATAGACCGCGTTGGCGATAGCCGCTGCCCCCGGCAGCATCGCCGTCTCACTGGCACCCTTGGCGCCGTACGGGCCGTTTGGCTCCAGCGATTCGATGATCCCGGACTGGATGTTCGGCAGGGACTCCGCCGTAGGCATCGTATAATCGGCAAAGTTGCCGTTCAGCAGCTGGCAGTCCTGGAACTTCATCTCTTCATAGAGAGCCCACCCGATGCTCATGGCGGCCGCCCCACAGGTCTGACCATGCACGGCCAGCGGGTTGATTGCCTTGCCGCAGTCGTCGGAGACGAAGGTCTCCAGGATCTCCACCTGGCCAGTTTCCGTATCCACCTCGACCTCGACGGCCTGCGCCGCGAAGGAGTAGCCAGGGGCTACGTTGCCGTACTGATCGGGCCGCGACATGGCCAGGAAGGTTGGCGGGTCATAGGTCGCCGTGACCCTCAGTTCCTCGCCACCGTGCCGGTAGATGTGCATGCGCGCGAGCTCGCCGAAGGTCAGTCGCCGATTGGGTAAGGCCGAGGTCGCGAAAATCTCACCACCGGAGACGGTCAGGTCGCCTTCCGGCACCCCGAGCGTCTCGGAGGCCAGGGCCAGGAGCCGGCCTCGGATCTCGCGGCCGGCCCGGATCGCCGCATTGCCCGCAAGGATAGTCACTCGGGACGCTATGGAGCCATGCCCGTACGGCGACACGTCCGTGTCGGTCGGGAGCACGGTGACGTGGGAAACAGGGATCGCCAGCTCACTGGCGCAGCACTGTGCCAACATCGTGTAGGCCCCCTGCCCCATATCGGACTCTCCTGTCGAGAGAGTGACGCGCCCGTCCGTCGTCATCCGGGCCGTCACGATGGAGCCGTCCCAGTTTCCCATCTCCCGATTGCCGCTGACATGTATGGCGCCCGCGAACCCGATGCCCCGGCGCTTCAATCCGGTGTCAGGCCGGCGCGCCTTCTTGGTGATCCAGCCGATGCCTTCGCTCACCTGGTCGAGACACTCGGTGAGGCCGGCGCTCCCCAGCTCGAACCCATGTACGGTGGTGTCGCCAGCCCGTACGGCGTTCCGCCTCATGAACTCTACAGGATCGATGCCCAGTTTCTCCGCCAGCTCGGCCATATGGCTGTTGAGCGCGAAAGCGGCCTGTGGACCGCCGAAGCCTCGAACCGCACCGCGTGGCGGATGATTGGTGAAGGCGAGCCGGCCGTGGAGCCGGACGTCTTTGAGGTAACGGTGCATGTTGTCGCTTCGCACCAACGACACCTGCAGGACATGGGTAGCGAGCCCCTCGTAAGCACCGCAATCGGCCAGGATTTTGACTTCCTTGGCGATGATGAGGCCTTGGTTGTCGACACCCATTTTCAGCCAGATGCGCTCTGCCGGGCTGGATCGGGCGCCGAGGAAGTCGTCAAGGCGACTGTTGACGAACCTGACTGGTCTCCCCAGCCTGTAAGCCATCCAGGCACAGATGAGGCTGTTGCATTCCTCGACCGTCTTGCCGCCAAAAGCGCCCCCGACGGTGGATTGAATGACGCGCACTGCGGAGACCGGCAGGCCGAGCGCCTCTGCGAAGCGGTTGCGCTGGAGGAACGCCGTCTGAGTCGATGCCCGTACCACAAGTCTGCCGTCACCTTCGACCCAGGCCACGGTCGCCATGGGTTCCAGATAGCCCGGATACTGCGAGGTGGTCTCGTAAGTTGCCTCGTGCACCAGCGCAGCACGCGCAAAGGCGGAGTCCACATCGCCGCGCTCCACCTTGTACTCGATCGAGAGATTGCCGGTGCTCTCGTGAACCTCGATGGTTCCTGGAGACAGCGCTTCATCCATGTTGTGGACCAAAGGCAAGGGCTCGTACTCGACGCGAACGAGGTCGAGCGCATCCCGGGCCGTATCTTCGTCGATGGCGGCTACCGCGACCACCTCTTCTCCAACGAAGCGGACCTTCGAGGTGGCGAGAATGCGATGCTGCTTGCGATGAACGCCGGTCAGGCGGTCGGGCGTGTCATCGCCTGTCAGTACGGCGTGAACGCCCGGAAGAGCGCTGGCAGCGGCGGTGTCGATCGAGATGATTCTGGCGTGAGCGTAGGGACTACGCAGCACTTTGAGATGCAGCATGCCCGGCGTCCTGAAGTCGCCGCCATAGAGCGCCCGGCCCGTCAGCTTCTCCTGCGCGTTCACCTGCGGCGTTGGCCGGCCGATCGTGGAAGCATCACCGTCAAGCCGGGCTTGTGTCGTCATGGTCATCTTCGTCCAGGCTCATCACTGCGGTGCACTTCCCTCGCCGGGGTGCATGGGACGCGGCTCATGAACTCTAGGTGGCACATCTGATGCCCGCAACGACAAACGTGCTTGAACACGTGCTAAAATGAACTCGTCCCTGTCTGTGTATCTGGCCGCCAGTCTGCGCTAGCGGCAGCGCGGGGCCGCAATGCCAGCCAAGATCGCCTGGCGTGTCAGCTTCGCGCCCGGTCTGAACCACGACCAGGCGCTTGGCAGGGCTACACCTTTCGGATCATCCCGGCTGGGAGACAGATCCGTCCGGCCGGTATGACATTGCGTACTGGAAGTAGTCTGCCTGCCCGCCACCGTAGATCGTGACAGAGGCACCCCCACCAGCACGGCCAGTGAAGCGTTCACCCGAGGCGTGATCGAAACCTTCGAAATCGAGATCACCCGTGGCCTGCAGATCCACAGGACCGGCGCCATCCAGGACGAAGCTGTCGGGTCCGGGACGCACCACCTGACCTGAGGCGACGTCGCGGAAGCCGTCCGGGAGAGGCTCGATGACAAAGCTCTCGCCAGTGCCGAGCGCGTGGACCAGGACGGGACAGCGGCCTGCGCGACTGCGATGCGCCACGACCGCCACAATGCGCCTTGTGTCTGGGTCCATCTCGGCCTTCCCCTCAGTTCCTGGCCAGGTCATGCCGTCCATCCAGCAATCATCTCCCTTCTCGGTGCCTGCCCGGCTGCGGCGGCAGTGAGGGCCTGGGACTCTTCGGCCAGGATCGCGGGGCGAGCCGCGCGATCCCGTGTTGGGCAATGGCAGGCGGGGGACATAGCGTACTTCCCACCGCCAAGCGCTCTGCCTCAAGCGGAGCGGCGGGTCTGCGGATCAAGCCTTGCCGGCTGCCCGGAGCTCCGTGAGTTGCTTGCGCGTGACCTGAGCAAGGTAGCGCCGCAGGCGGATCAGTCCGGCGTCATGCTGATAGAGCATTTCGTGCTTCTCAAGCCCCGGCTTACAGCCGGCCAGCATCTCGCGATCCTGCTCGAGCACCGCCCAGTGCCGAGGCTCCATGCGGGTCTTGTACAGAAAGCGCCAGACGTCACGCTGCCAGCCCTGCACCTTCCGGCAGCGCCAGAAGAAGCTTGCGGTGTTGTTCTCATCGATCGGAGTGGCAAAGCCAATGATGGCGAAGTTGCCGCCCGGACCTCCGGAAGGGGGATAGGGGATCTCCAGCCGGACATAGATCGCGCCATCATCGACGAGCTCGGACCAGTCGAAGTTCACGTCCCGCTGGCCCTCCTTCTCGAAGAAGAATCCTGTGGGCGTGTCGCGGGTAACGAAGTGGGCCTGGGTGTCTCCCTGGTACATGGTGTGCGAATTGGCGTGCAGGAAGGTCCCGTGCATCGGGTCCATCGCGTTGTCCAGAGAATAGCGCCAGTACATCTCCCAGTCGGCGTAGCAGACGAACCTTTCCCAATCGGGGGCGGCGAGCTGTGGCGGCGGGATGAACTCGGGTGCTTCCTCGTGCAAGGCGTCGCCGAACCAGACGAAGACGGCACCCGCAACTTCCACTGCAGGGTAGGTCTTCACGGCCCTTTTGCCCTCGAGCGGGCAACCCGGCTGGCCGGGTACCGAGAGCACCGTGCCATCCGGCCCCACTTCCACCCCATGGTAGTTGCAGCGAAGCCGGTCGCCCTCGTTCTGTCCGCGGGAGAGCGGGACGGCGCGGTGCGGGCAGCGGTCCACCTGCACGTGAACGGCGCCCGCCGCGTCGCGCCACAGCACGATGGGCTCACCGAGCCGCGTCAGCCCTACGGGCTTCTCGCCCGGCTTTACAAAGCGGGAGGGCAGGACAGGCCACCAGCGGTTACGGACGCCAAGCTTCAAGGCCTCCCGGATCTCTGCATCCGTGACCGGGCCATTGTTGGTCGGTGCTGGCGCGCGTGCGGCCGTGCGGGCGGCGGAAGGGGAGATGGTGGTAGCGCTCATCGGCTTAGGCTCCCAGTTCCTGCATCGTGGCCTGGAAGTTTTCGGCAGTCCACTGTCCCCCGGACTTCGGGCGGATGCGGGAGCGGTTCAGGGCCGCCACCAGGTCGTCCAACTCCCAGTTGCCCTTCGCGAATGCGGCCTCGATCGCATCTGCTAGGCTGCCCTCCCATTCGGTCGGCAGGCGGCTGATGGATTGCCGCTCCTCAAGATGAGGGAAGCGATAGGTGTCGTTCACGATGCCTTCTCCTCTCGCCTAGATCGCTGTCCGCCCGGCCGCTCTGCACGGGCAGGGACGGCATGACGGGTCGAATGCCGTCCGGCCGGGGCGATACCCCGGGGTGAGCCGCGTCGCGCCAACGCACAACCGGGACCGCACGTTGATCGACGGACTCACAGGTCGAGCACCAGCCGCGACGACTTGGCGCGCGACACGCAGGTCATCATTGTCGTGTTCGCTGCCCGCTCGGACGCGGAGAGGATGCTGTCCCGATGATCCACCTCCCCTTCCAGCACCGGCACCTCGCATGTTCCGCAGACTCCCTGCTCGCAGGAGCAGGGTACGGAAAGGCCGGCGTCGTTCAGGACCTGGAGCACGGTGCGGTCTTCCGGGACGGTGAGCGTGATGCCGGCTTGGGCGCACTCCACCTCAAACGTGTCGGAGACCTCGCCTTCCGGCCGGGCACGGGCCGTGAACCACTCGAAGCGGACGCTGCCTTCGGGCCAGTGGGATGTGGCCTCTTCCACGGCCAGCATCAGCCGCTCGGGGCCGCAGCAGTAGAGAAGCGTGTCGGAGGGGGCGTCGCGCAGGCGCTCGGCAACGTCCAGGCGCGTCCCTTCCTCGCTGGCATGAACGGAAACCTCGCCACCCAGGGCGCGAGCTTCGCGGATGAAAGGGGCGTCGGCGCTGCGGGGTGCGCAGAGGAGCAGGGTCCAGCGCGCACCGGCCTGGGTGGCGGCCCGCATCATGGGCAGCAGCGGGGTGATGCCGATGCCGCCGGCGACGAAGAGGTAGTTCGCCGCCGCGTCGAAGGCGAAGTTGTTGCGCGGCAGGCCCAGGGTGACGACCACACCAGGGCGCAGCTCTCCGCGATGCACGAAGCGGGAGGCGCGGCCGCCTTTCACGTCGCGAACGGCGATGCGGTAGGTGGTCCGGTCGGCCGGATCGCCGCACAGGGAGTACTGACGGACCGAGCCGTCCGGCAGGTGCAGGTCCACATGCGAGCCGGGCTCGAACGGCGGCAACCCGCTTCCGTCCTCCGCCTCGAAGTCGAGGGCGAGGATGCCGGGCGCCACATAGGTCATGCGGCGCAGCAGGGCGGGGAAGGTCTGGGCAGCGGCGGCGCCCGCCATGGGGCTGCTGATGGCGTTCATGCGGCGATCCCGGCCCAGGGATGGGGCTGACCGGAGGTGTCGAGGTAGAAGGACTTCTGCCGCTGCCAGGCGCGCAGGCCCTGCCGCCCCTTCTCCCGCCCCAGCCCGCTGTCCTTGATGCCGCCGAAGGGGGTGGAAATGGAGAACTGCTTGTAGGTGTTCACCCAGACCGTGCCCGTGCCAACGCCGCGGCCGATGCGCCAAGCGCGGTTGAAGTCTCGCGTCCAGATGCCGCATGCCAGGCCGTAGCTGCTCTCGTTGGAGAGGGCGATCGCCTCCGCCTCGTCCTCGAAGGGCTGGACGTGGAGGACGGGGCCGAAGATCTCCTCCTGGCAGGTCCGCGCGGCGCTGGGCAGGCCGGCGATGATGGTGGGCAGGTAGTAGATGCCGGCGTCGTATTCCGCGCCCTCCGGCCGGCGACCGCCGCAGAGGATCGTGCCGCCTTCGCCAACCGCCTGAGCCACAGCGCGCTCAACGCTGTCGCGGTGCGGATCGCGGATCATGGGGGCGACCTGGGTGGCGGGATCGGCGGGGTGGCCGACACGGAGTGCCTTCGTGGCGGAGACCAGGCGCTCCACGAAGCTCTCGTAGATAGTGCGCTGGACCAGCAAGCGGGAGCCGGCGATGCAGGACTGGCCGGTCGAGGAGAAGATGCCGAAGAGGATGCCCGCGATCGTCAGGTCCAGGTCGGCATCGGCGAAGACGATCGTGGGGGACTTGCCGCCGAGTTCCAGCGAGACGGGCATCAGCTTCTCGGCGGCCTTGCGGGCGATGCCGCGGCCGACTTCCGTGCCGCCGGTGAAGCTGACCTTGCCGATGGCGGGGTGGGTGACGAGGGTGTCACCCACCTCCTCGCCGCGCCCGGGCAGGACGGAGAGGAGGCCGGGGGGGAGCCCCGCTTCCTCGCAGATGCGGGCCATCACCAGGGAGACGAGCGGGCTCCAGGAGGCCGGCTTCATCAGCACGGCATTTCCCGCGGCCAGGGCGGGGGCGAGCTTCTGCGCGTCCGATGCGATGGGGGAGTTCCAGGGCGTGATGCCCGCCACCACGCCGATGGGCTCGTGCACGGACATGGTGATGTAGTTGCCGCGGGAGGGGGTGAGGGCCTCCTCCTCCGTTTCCAGCACGGCGGCGAAGTAGCGGAAGGTGCCGGCGGCGCTGGCGGCGAGCGCACGGGTTTCGGCGAGGGTCTTTCCGGTGTCGCGGCTCTGCACCTGGGCGATGCGCTCGCCGTGCCTGGTCAGGCCGTCCGCGATGCGGTGAAGGTAGGTGGCGCGCTGGTGCGGCAGGAGGTTGCGCCAGGACGGGTCCTCGGCGGCCTTCTGCGCGCCGGCGATGGCCTCCTCCACGTCGTCGCGGGAGGCGCCGCGCAGGGTGAGATTCACGCTGCGGTCGGCGGGGTAGATCGAGGTGATCTCCGCCCCGCGCCCCTCGCGCCACTCGCCGGCCACGTAGATGCGGCCGTCGGGCAGTCCGATCTCTTGCATCTCTGCCATCACTTCACGCTCCCGGCGGCACCGGCGGGCGGGCCGGCGAAGCTCTCGGCGAAGGGGCCGATGGAGGTCATGTCCACCTCCAGCACGCAGGGGCCGTCCTTCGCCAGGGCGCGGTCCAGCGCGGCCTCGAAGCGATCGATCTCCAGAACCTTCTCGTGCGGCAGGCGGATGGATTGGCAGAGCAGGCCGAAATCCGGGGTCAGCAGGTCCGCGTAGTGGCGACGGCCGCCATACTGCGCGTCCTGGATGTTGCGGATCACGCCGTAGCCGCCGTCGTTCATCAGGATGAAAACGACGTTGGCGCCCATATCGGCCGCCGTCGCCAGTTCCCCGATCATCAGCATGGCGCCGCCATCGCCCACCAGGGCGACGGTCTTCGCCTCGGACGCCATGGAGGCCCCGATGGCCATGGCGATGCCCTGGCCGATGCCGCCGCCCAGCGCGTGCACGCCCAGATGCGGCGCGGCGAGGTGGACGTAGCGGTTGCCGAAGGTGGAATTGGAAAGGGTGACGTCCCGCACGAAGGGGTGGCGCCCGGCGGGCACGCGGGCCAGCAGTGCGTCCGCCACCACCTGGTAGGGGCCGAGGGCGGAGCGAAGCGCGCCTTCGGACTGGGCGCGGGCGATGGCGACGTCATGCAGGAAGGTGGCGTCGGTGGCCAGTGTCTCCGGCAGGCGGGCGAGCAGGCCCTCCAGCACCAGCCGGGCGTCGCCGGCGATGAACATGTCCACGGGGTAGTTGCGCCCGGCCTGGGAGGGCTCGGCATCCACCTGCACCAGGGGGCGGGGCAGGGGCATGGCGTTGTTGCGCGTCTCGTTCCCGCGGAGGCGGGAGCCGAGGACGATCATCAGGTCGGAGCGGTCGTAGAGCGCCTGGGCGGCGGGCGTCATGTTGAAGGCGCCCAGCGACCGGGGGTGGTCCTCCGGCACGGTGGCGCGGCCCTGGGTGCTGGTGACGGCGGCCAAGCCGCGGTTCACCAGGGCCGTGGCGGCCTCCGACGCTCCGCGGGCGCCGCCGCCGAGCCAGAGCATGGGGCGCTCCGCGCGCAGGATCATTTCCGCCAGGGCGTCGAGCTGCGCGGGGTCGGGCTGCTGGGGCGCGATGTGCAGGCTGGCCGGCAGGGCGCGGCCCGGCACCTTCACGCGCTGCACGTCCACGGGGAACTCGATCGTCACGGGGCCGGTCGGGGCGGTGAGCGCGGCACGGGCGGCGGCTAGCAGCGTGTCCACGGCGTTCGCCGGCTCCCAAACGCGGAAATAGGCCTTGCTGATGGCCTTCAGCATGTCCGGCTGGCGCGGCACGTCGTGGATAGCGGCGCGGTCGCGGTCCATGAAGGCGCGGTCGATGGTGGTGGTGATGTGCAGCACGGGGGTGCCGGCCGTCAGCGCCTCTACCTGGCTGCCCGCCGTGTTGCCAGCGCCCGTGCCGGTGGAGGTGATGACCACGCCGAGCCCACGAGAGACGCGCGCATGGGCATCGGCCATGTTCATGGCCCCCGCCTCACCGCGCGCGGGGACGAAGCGGATGCGGCCCTGGCGCGCGATGGCGTCAAGGATCGGCATGTTGTGGATGGAGATGACGCCGAAGGCGTGGGTGACGCCGATATCGGCGAGCGCCTTTGCGACGAGGTCGCCCACCGACTCCTCGGTGGTCATCCGCGCGGCGGCGAGGGGGGAGTGGTCCATGGATCGCTCTCGTCAGATGTGCCGCGAGACGCCGCCGGAGACTTCCAGGCTGGCGCCGGTGACGTAGCTCGCCGCTGGCGAGCCGAGGAAGAGAATGGCGCGCGCCGGCTCCTCCGGCCGGCCGAGACGGGCCAGCGGGATGCCCTTCTTGGCGGCCAGGGCGCCGAACCAGGCCTCGCGCGTCTGGGAGCGGTCCTCCCGTGCCTCGTAGCGGCGCTGCCACTGGCCGGAGTCCACCAGGCCCAGCAGGATGGAGTTCACGCGGATCTTCGGCGCGAATTCCGTGGCCAGGGACTTCAGCAGGCTCTGCACGCCGGCGCGGGCAGCTGACGTGCAGACCATGTGGGCTTCGGGCTGCAACGCGAGGAGGGAGTTCACCCCGACGATGGCCGGGGCCTCTGCCTTCTCCAGCATCGGGCGGAAGGCGTGCAGGGTGTGGATCTGGGAGAAGAACTTCAGCTCCAGCTCCTCCCGCCACGCCGCCTCGGTGGTGTCGGTGAAGGTGGAGACGCGGCCCTGGCCGGCATTGTTCACCAGCAGGTCCAGCGCGCCGCCGCCCCATTCGGCAACGGCGGCGGCGAAGGACTGCACCTGGTCGCGCTTCAGCACGTCGCACTGCACCGCCAGCACGTCGCCGCCCAGCTCGGCGCGCGCGGCCTCCAGCCGGCCGGTGTCGCGGCCGCAGATGGCGACGCGCGCGCCCTCCTCCAGCAGAAGCCGCGCGGTGGCGAGGCCGATGCCGGAGGTGCCGCCGGTGACGACGGCAACGCGGTTGGAGTAGCCGAGATCCATGGGTTCAGCCCGCCGTCTGCCAGCCGGCATCGGGGCGGCCGGCCATGACGGTGCGCATGGCCGGCGTGGGCGGGCCGGCGGTCATCCAGGTGTCCATCTTCTCCGGCACGTCGCGCGGCCAGACTTCCGGCTGGTGCGTGGCCTCCTCCACCTTGTGCACCTCGGAGGTGAACTCGATGACGAAGCCAGAGGGAGAGACGAAATAGGCGAAGGGATTGTTGCCCGGGCCATGGCGGCCGGGGCCCCAGGCCGGGGACTGGCCGGCCACGCGCATGCGCCCGATCCCCCGCATGAAGCTGTCGATCGAGGGCATCTCGAAGGCAACGTGGTTCACGGAGGAGTACTGGGCGCGATTAAGCGCGATGGAGTGGTGGTCGCTGAAATCCGCATCCGTCGCGGCGCGCAGGAAGACCATCATGTCCGCGGAATAGTCGGTGATGCGGAAGCCCAGGTGCTCCTGATACCAGCCGCTCAGCGCCTCCATGCCCGGCGTGTTCAGCACGACGTGGGAGACCTTGCGCGGCATGGCACGGCTGTCATCCGTGTCCTCGTGCCGCGCCACGTCGGCAGAGAAGCGCAGGCGGCGGCCCTCCGGGTCCAGCGCGGTGAAGCCGTAGCCACCGCCCGGGGTGGAAAGCTCGGCGGGGGCGCCGCTGACCGCGATGCCCTCGGCCACCAGCCCGGCGTGCAGGGCGTCCACGCGGGCGCGGCTGTTCATGCCGAAGTGGATGTACTCGATGCCGAAGGTGCTGTCCTCGCGCAGGGCGTAGATCCAGTGCTCGGCGCCGGTGCCGCGGAAATAGACCGTGCCGTCATTACCCTGGGCCACCGTGCGCAGGCCCCAGCTCTTCTCGTAGAAGTCGCGGGTCGCGGTCACGCCGGGGGCGCGCATGGCGATGCCGCGCATGAAATCGACCGTCGCCTTCTCGCTCATACCACCACCTTCAGTTTTGTCGGATTGGGGGAAGCTGCCGGCCCGGCCCAGCCAAGGCGGCGGGAGATCTCCTCCGCCGTCTCGCGCACGAGGGTGCCGATGCGCTCGCGCCGCGCCGGGCCTTCGAAGGCCGCGGTGTTGCCGCTGACGTTCAGCGCGGCGATGGGAGTGCCGGAGGAATCAAAAATGGCTGCGGCCACAGAACTGATGCCGGCCTCGAAGAAGCCGTCGCTCCAGGCCAGGCCTTCCTCTCGGTCCTCGTCCAGTCTGGCACGAAGCTGCTCCATCGTGACGGGTGTCTGGGCCGTGCTGGCGGACAAGGCCGCGTGGCCAAAGATCTCCTGGACCCGCGCGGGGGGCAGGTAGGCCAGGATGATGCGGCCCATATTCGCGGCGTGCGCGGGAAGGCGGCTGCCGATACGGATGTTGCTGACGTAGCGCCCGTTCTCCGGCGTGCGGCGGACGACGTAGACGATCTCGGTTCCGTCCATCACGCCAAGATGGGCGGAGAGCTCCACCTCATCGGCCAGGCGGCCGATGGCGGGGGCGGCGGTCTGCACCAGATCCTGGGAGAAGAAGGCCTGCGCCGCGACGCCGATGAGACCGAGGCCGATGCGCCAACCGCCATTGGGGGCGGGCTCGATGAAGCGCTCGGCTTCCAGCGTCGTCAGCAGGCGGAGCAGGGTGGTGCGGTTTATGCCAAGGGCGCGGGCGGTTGCGGCCATGTTGGTGACGCGGTCGCCCTCAGCGATGTGGCGTAGCAACCGCGCCGCGCGCTGCACGGGCGGGGAAAGATAGGCCGAGTCTTCGGAATCGGTATCAGGCAAGGATCGTCTCCCCGAGCAGGGCGGCGACCTCGGCCGGGAACTCCTGCGGCAAGGCGTGGCCTGCTGCGGGATACTCGGCCAGGCGG
Organism: Roseomonas populi; assembly: GCF_024594815.1. GTDB lineage: Bacteria > Pseudomonadota > Alphaproteobacteria > Acetobacterales > Acetobacteraceae > Roseomonas > Roseomonas populi. The sequence continues at coordinate 180,784 of NZ_JANJOU010000008.1, forward strand.
ATGGGGTTCGGCAGGGCAGCGTGGAGGCGGCGGGCGTTGTCGGGCGGGGTCACGACATCCTCCAGCCCCGTGGCAACCAGGACGGGCATGGGCAGGCGCGCGGCATCGGCCAGCAGGTCGCCGGCGCCGAGGGCATGGACGGCCTGGGCGTAGCCGGCAGGGTCCACTGCGGCCATGGCGCGGCGGACTCCGTCCAGCACCTTCGGGCGGTTCGCCGCGTCGTGGACCAAGCGCGCGGCGCGGCGGGCGGCGAAGTCCTGCGGCCCGAGGGCGTTCAGGTCGTCGATCCGCGCCTGCACGCCGGGCGGCAGCGGGCCGGCGGTGACGCCGTAGCCGAGGGCGGGCGACATCAGCGCCAGGCGCTCCACCCGGGCGGGGTTGCGGGCCGCGAAGCGCGCGGAGAAGAGGCAGCCGAGGGAGTGGCCGGCGAGAGTGATGCGGCCCAATCCCAACGCGTCCAGCAGGCGCTCCAGCACGACGGCATAGTCGTCCGGCGTGGGAGTCCGAGGCACGACGGGAGCGGAGTTGGCGTAGCCCGGCGCGTTCCAGGCCCAGAGGGCGCGGTCCTGCGGTAGGGCGTTCATGAGCGGGAGCCAGCTCTCCGCGTTGCTACCGATGCCGTGCAGCAGGATCAACGGCAGGGCCGGGTCCGGGCCGGGGCGATGCAGCAGGGAAAGACCGGCCGCTTCGGTCCGGGTGATCTCGGCGCTCATGTGAAGACAAAGCCCGCATCGACAGGCAGCACCTGGCCGGTGAGGGCAAGGGCGCCGGGGGTGAGAAGGAACGTCACCGTGTCCGTGATGTCCTCCGGCATCTGCGGGCCGGGAACGGCGCGGCCGGTCTCGTAGAGGCGGTGGCGCTCCGCGGGCACGTACTCCGTCGCCTCGTTGCGCATGATCCCCGGCGCGATGCACGTGATGCCGATGCCGCGCGGGCCCAGTTCCCGCGCCAGTGATCGCGTCATGGAGATCACGGCGCCTTTGCTGGCCGTGTAGGCGAGCAGCCGCGGCGCACCCCAGAGGGCGGTGTCGGACGCGACGTTAACGATACGCCCCGCCCCCATCAGTGGCACCATCGCGCGCGTGACCAGCCAGGTGCCGCGCACATTCACGCGCATCACCCGGTCCCAGGTATCGATTTCAATGGCGTCGAATTCGGGGCCGCCAATGCCCGTGGCGATGGCGGCGTTGTTGACCAGCCCATCGACCCGTCCCTCATGCGCGGCGACATCCGCGGCAAAGGCAACGATGCTTTCGGGATCCGCAAGGTCCAGCGGCACGGCACGGGTCACATGGCCGGCCGCCGCGAGCTGGGCGGCCGTCTCCGACAGCTGGTCCACAAGGATGTCGGCCAGGATCAGCCGGGCCCCGGCGGAGGCGCAAGCCAGGGCGATGGCGCGCCCCACTCCCCGCGCCGCGCCCGTGACGACCACGGTGCGGCCGGCGAGCGTCCGCATTGCGTCGCTCACCGGGCCCGTTCCCACCGGGAGCTCAGGCTGCTGTGCCCGGCCGTCCTGTCGGCAGGCCGTTCATATAAGAACGTAGTGTTCATGGATGCAGCATGGCGGCGGCACCCCAGGTTGTCAAAGGCAATCTTCCCGTCGGAGAGTTGCGACATGCCGCTACTCGGGAGCGTGAAGATTACGGCTTGACCTCCCAGCCGATCTTCTCGCACGCTGGCTTAAATCCGAACACAACGTTCAAATAAGAACTATTCTGCGCCGTCTCCCGGATCGTTGCACGACGTGGATGCCTGCCGCCGCTCACGGCGCGGAAGGCAGTCCCGCGGCGGGCGACGATGTCACCAAACACGCTCGAACCTCTTGTCCGCCATATCGGAAGGCTGTTCATGAAGACCCTCGGACGACGCGCTCTCACGCTCGGCTTCGCCGCCCTATCCGCCCCCGCCGTCGCGCAACCCGCGCGGCCGATCACCCTCGTCGTTGCCTATCCACCGGGCGGCGACACGGATGCACTGGCGCGCCTTTTTGCGGACCGCCTCGCGCCTCGCCTTGGCCGGCAGGTCATCGTGGAGAACCGATCCGGAGCCAGCGGTGTTGTCGGCACCCAGTACGTCGCCCGCGTGCCGCCGGACGGGTCGATCCTTCTTTTCGCTCCCTCGACATTCCCGCTCGCGCCGCTCGTTCTGAAGCAGGGAGTCACCTACAATCCCGTCAGTGACTTCACGCCCGTCCACATGATCGCGACCAACCCGATGGTCCTGGTGGCCAGCCGGCAGAGCGGCATCCGTTCCCTGGCGGACGTTGTTTCTCAGGCGCGAGCCGGGCATCTGGTCGGCTACGGCTCACCCGGTTCCGGGTCGCCCATGCACATCTTCGCCGAGATGTTCAATCACCTCGCGAAGTTGCAGCTCGCTGAGATCTCCTACCGAGGTGTCGCCCCGGTGGTGAACGACCTGCTCTCCAATTCCATCGGGATCGGGTTGGTCACCATCGGCGCCGTGTATGATCACTTCAAGGCGGGAACGCTCGTCCCGGTCGCAGTCTCGGAAGGCGCACGCAGTCCGGTTCTTCCCGAGGTCCCGACCTACAAGGAGTCTGGATACGACCTGGACGTGACGACATGGTGGGGATTGTTCGGTCCGCGCGGGCTGCCGACCTCCATGGTGGAAACGTTGAACTCTCACATGAACGACGTGCTAGCGCTCCCCGACGTGCAGGAGCGGCTGGCAGCGTTCGGCGGCGTACCGGCAGGCGGGCCGCCGTCACGCCTGGCAGACGTCAATCGAACCGATTTCGAGCGCTTCGCCCGCGTGGTGCGGGACTTGAATATTCGAGTGGAGTAGGCATCACTCCGGGGCGTGTTGGCGTAGCACTGCCTGGCAGCGCGCCAACACGCCAGGAGCGCCATGGTTTGCGGGCCGGCGGTGGAGGGGTCAGCGACCGTCCTCCTCTACGCGACAGTGCAGCGAAGGCTCGTCAATCCACTCGCGCGCCGGATACCCGGACCAACTCTGCTTTTAACGCAAAGTCTGCAGCCACCATCCGCGCTGAATCCGCCGGCGTCGCCGCGTGGACCGTGTAGCCGTTCGGCGTCAGGTGCCGATCTCGGATCACCGGATCCTCCAACACCACCGCCACATCGCGCTGGATGCGCTCCCGCAGCGTCTCCGGGGTTCCCGCGGGCGCGAAGATCCCGAACCAGGTGCGCGGATCGATCTCCGGATACCCAGCCTCCAGCAGGGTCGGCACGTCGGGTAACTGTGGCAGCCGCGCGGGCCGCCCCACTGCCAGCGCTCTCAACACCCCTGTCGTCAGGAACTCGCGGGAGGAGGCCACGCCGGAGAGCGTGCCCTGAACCTCGCCCGCCACGGTCGCCAGCACCGCCGGCGTCAGCCCGCGATAGGTCACCTGGGCGATCTCCACGCCTTCGCGCGCCTTCAGGGCCTCAAACAGCAGGTGCGGCTGGCTTCCCGGACCGTAGGAGCCGTAGTTCAGCGCCCCAGGCCGCGCCCGGGCTGCCGCCACCAGCCCGGCCATGTCCTTCGCCTGGAGGGACGGATGCACCAGCACCATCTGGTGCACGTCGAGCAGGTAGGAGACCGGCACCAGATCCTTCATCGGGTCGTGCGGCAGCTTTGCGTGCGTATGCGGGTTCGACGTGATCGATGAATCCGAGGTCATCAGCAGCACGTGCCCGTCCGGAGCCGCCTTCGCCGCCGCGTCCGTACCGGGAATCGTCGCACCTCCCGGCCGGTTATCGACCGTAACAGTCTGACCCCATTGCGGCATCAACCGCTCCGCAACAGCCCGCGCCAGGGCGTCCAGGCCCCCGCCCGGTGGATACGGCACAATGATCCGCACTGGCTTTACCGGCCAGGGCGCCTGGGCGAGGGCGGGGCAGGACAGAAGCGGCAGGGCCAGTACGGCACGGCGGGAGAGCGTCATGTGTGAAGCCTTGCAAATCTGCGGCCGTGCCGCATCAGAACAAATGCTTTTCCAGTGCTGCTACCGTGGCTCTCGGCGCTTCCAGCTTTGCTTGGTGCCCGATCCCTTCCTGCAGCACCAGCCGAGCCCCGGGAATCGCCTCTGCAAGTGCCTTGCTGACGTCTAGCGGGTTCACCCGGTCCTCGCTTCCCACCAGGATCAGCGTCGGGGCACGGATCTGCGGGGCGAAATCCAGGGAGTCCGTTTCGTCGCTTGCCCGGGCCGAGCGCATCAGCCCCTTGGCATGAGTGGCAGCCAGCGTCTCCTGAACCCATTTCCGCACGAGATCCGGCGTGCCGGGCCCGACGAGGTTCTGCCACCGCTCCCGCGCCAGGACCATGCCACCGCCGGCTATGCTGTCGCGCCGCATGGCCAGCATCCGCGCGCGTTCCTCCGGCGGCTTCCAACGCTGCCCCCGAGATGCGCCGAGCAGGGCAAGCCGCCCCACGCGCGCCGGATGCTCTGCCGCCGCCACGATCGAGACCATCGAGCCGAAGGAGGAGCCAACGAAATGGGCCCGTTCGATCCCCAGCGCATCCAGCAGCGCCACTGCGACACGGGCATAATCCCCGGCCGAGGGCGTATCCGCCGCGAAATCGGCCGAGAGCCAGTAGCCCGGTGCGTTCCAGGCGATCACCCGTGCCCGCTGCGCCAGGGCCGGCAAGACGAAGCGCCAGCCCGTGGAGTTGGAGCCGATGCCGTGCAGCAGCAGCACCGTCTCCGGCCCCTCCCCGGCTTCCATGAACGAGAGTCGCCCATGCTCCAGCCCTAGCGCGGCGGCGTCCAACTCGATGAAGCGGGTCTCAGGCAGCGGCGGTGCCGTACTGCCGTCCGGATGGTACGCCGCTGATTGTGGGACAGCTGCCAATACCAAGCTCTCCAGCAGGCTGCGGGGATCTCATGCTACCCGAGCGGCTGCGCCCGGGAATAGTCTGCTGGGCCGGTGCGCCTTCCGGAGCATGTCAGGACAGCGCGGCTCAGGGGGCGACGGCCGGGCCGTCCTCCCGGGAGAGCCGCAGGGCTGTCCGGGTCAGGGCACTGCTCGGGTCCAGGAAGTCCAGCAGGATATCGAAGTGGCCGCGGCCAGCGATCTGCTGGCCCTCACATCGCGCCCCGGCGGCGGCGGCGGCAAGGGCGTACTCCCGGGATTGGCGAATGAATTCCGGGCTCTCCCCCTCACCCCAGACGACCGCGATGCGTCCCGAATGTGGGGATGCCAGATGGCGGATCGGGCTGAGGCGGTGCCGGTCCGCCGCGGACAGGGTGACGTAGCTGCTGCGCGAGGAGAGGAGGACGGGCTCCATCTCGTACATGCCGGAGATCAGGAGGGCCGAGCGGAGCAGGCGTGGGATGTCCGCTCCCTCTGCCCCAGCCAGCAGGCAGCCTGCGATGTGAGCGCCGGAGCTGTGCCCGGCGAGCACGACCCGGGTCGGGTCGATCCCGTGCTTCGGTGCTTCCTTGACAGTGTGGGCGAACGCGGACGCGACGTGCCGTGCCATGCCAGGCAGCGTCACATCTCCGATCTTGGGGAAGTCCGGGATCGCCACGGCCACGTCCTGCTCGACCAGACGGGAGGCGATGAAGCTGTAGAGGTCGCGCGTGCCGGCGCGCCACGCGCCGCCATGCACGAAGAAGAGCAGCGGCGCACCGGGCCCGGCGGGGAAGAGGTCGATTTCCTGCAACGCGCCCTCGCCGTAGCGCAGCACGACAGGAGCGGTCACGCCGCGCTGCCTCTCGCTCTCGGCCGCGTAGCGCTTCATGGTTCCCGCCATATCGGGGGCCCAGACAGTTTGGTCGTAGGCACGGTCAAGCTCATCCTGCGTGTAGTGCAGGAAGATGAGAGCCTTCGCCTCCATGTGGTTCTCCGCGGGGCTTGATCGTTTTGGGATCACGCCATGGCCGAGCCGGCCGCGCAAGCCAATGGCGGATCAGTCTGGACGAGGACGCCGTGTCACGTCTCCTCCTGAGCTGAGTTGCCGCCCGACCGGCACAGACGCCGCCTCCTGCGGGGTGGGGAGGCCTGCCGCCCGTCCGATGAGGCTCCCTGCTCGACGGTGATCCGCGCGGCCTGCACCAGTTCCCGAAGCCGATCCCGCTCGGCCTGAAGGCGGCGTAGCGCCCGGCTGTCGATCCGACCGGCTACGCGCCATTCACCAGGAAGATACACTGGCCCGCGCTACCCAGGCCAGCGTCGCCGCGATGAAGGAAGCCGGGCTCTCCATCGATCCGCCTGCCCCAGCCGTGCAGGATTGGTTCATTCTGGCCGTATCAGATGGCCACCTGCTCGCAAGCCTGTCTCAGCCGCGACTGCAGGAGGTCGGTGCACATTCAGCCAAAGCCGCGCTCGTCCTCAGGCGCCCGCCCCCCACCAGCCGATTCCGAGCCGTGCTTGGCCAAGCGATACCGAAGGGTGTCGCGGGTGATGCCGAGATCTCGCGCAGCGCGGGAGACGTTGCCCTCTGCCCGGCGCATTGCGCGCTGAATCAGGGCCAGCTCCGCGCTGGCCAGCGTCGCGTCTTCAGCCACATCAACATTGGAAGGAGCCGGCCCGGGCAAAGGTACTCGGACTGCCACGAGGGCGAAATCATCCGGCGAAACAACCCCTCCCTCGGAGGATAGGGCCGCTTGCTCCATGGCGTTCCGTAGCTCCCGCACGTTTCCAGGCCATGGGTGTCGCGCAACTGCGGCCCGCGCAGCCGCGTCCAGCCGCGGCACCGGCTTGCCGTAACGGCGCGCGCTGAGGGCCAGGAAATGCTCGGCGAGCATGGGAATATCCTCGCCGCGCTCTCGTAGCGGCGGCACGGCGAAGGTCACCACACGCAGCCGATAGAGGAGGTCAGCGCGGAACCGGCCCTCCGCCACCAACTCTTCCAGAGGTCGATGCGTGGCGGTGATGAATCGTACATCCACCTCACGGTCACGCACGCTGCCAAGCCGCCGGACGGTGCGATCCTCCAGAAGACGAAGGAGCTTCACCTGCACGGCGGCATCGAGATCGCCGATCTCATCGAGGAACAGCGTCCCGCCATGGGCTGCCTCAACCAGCCCAATGCGACGTTCCCGTGCATCGGTAAAGGCGCCGCGCTCATGCCCGAACAGCTCTCCTTCCAGCAGATGGGTCGGCAGGGCCGCGCAGTTCAGTTCAATAAACGGCCCGTTGCGGCGTGGGCCATCGAAGTGAACGGCCCGGGCCACCAACTCCTTGCCGGAGCCTGTTTCACCGCGCACCAGCACTGCAGGAGGCTGCCCATCCGTCATTCGGCGCTCGGCCTCCAGAAGCCGCATGACCTGCGTTTTGAGGGCCTGTATCGGCGGAGACTCCCCGAGCAACTGCTCAAGACCGCTCTGCCGCGCATCCCGGCCCCGGTAGTAAGAAAGGCTTCCCTCCAGCCGCTCTTCTCCGGCTGCGCGGTCGATCAGCATCTTGACCTCGGCCAGAGCCACGGGCTTGCCGAGGTAATCCCAAGCACCGGCCTTCATCGCCTCGACCGCGACCTGCACGCTGCCATGCCCAGTCATGACGATGACCTTCGCCTGGGGATCTCGGGCCCGAACCTCGGCGAGCAAAGTCAGCCCGCTACCGTCCGGCAAGGCAAGATCCAGCAGCACCACATCGGGGCGGAATTCCTCGAGCTCGCGCAGCCCCTCCCGCAGCGTACTGGCCGATCGCACCTCCAATCCCTGGCGCTGCAAATAGCGCTGCAGGTTGCGTGCCAAAATCAACTCATCCTCGACGAGCAGAACGGCTTGCGGCATGGCGGCGCCTCAGGCTGCTGCCGGCAGCGTGATGGTGGCCCGGGTTCCCTGGCCGCCCGGTCCCTTCTTCAGCTCTAGCGTGCCGTCGTACAAGCCGACGATCCGCCGGGCGAGGACGAGCCCGAGACCTGTGCCGCGCGGCTTAGTCGAAAAGAACAACGTGTTGCGCCCGCGCGCCAGCAGCTCTGGCAGACCCGCCCCAGTGTCACAGATCCGGATCTCGACCATTCGCCCTCCTTCGGCCGGCCGAACCTCGAGGCGCAGTTCTCCGCCATCCGGCATCGCCTCGATGCCGTTGGCCACCAAGCTGTCGAGCGCTTGGCCTAGCGGTCCGGAATTGCCCCGCGCGGGCGGCACGGCCTCCGTCCTGACGGTGAGCCTCACCCCCTGCCGCTCCGCCTTGACCGCGAAACGGCGCTCCGCTTCGGCTAGCAGGGCCGGGATGTCCACGGCAACAGGTGCGACGGCATCGCCGCGGGCCGTCAGCAGCAGCTCTCTTATCCAACCTTCCACGCGGTCAGCCTCGCGCTCGATGTCGGCGAGCGACCCTCGGACCAAGTCCCAGTCATCCTCCAACGCGGCAAGCTCGGCCGAGGACCGGATGGAGGCCAGCGGGTTGCGGATGCCGTGCGCCACGGCAGAGGCAACGGCGCCGACAGCGGCCAGCGTTTCCGCTTCCACCAGACGTTCCTGTTGGTAACGCAGCGTGCACTCGGCCCGGCAGATCAAGCCGGTCAACGCAGCATAGAGGAGGGCGGCGCCGGCGAGAGCGCTGAGCCAGACGAGCCGTGTTCCTTTGTCTATGGCGGCAAAGAGGGCGAGCGGTAGGCGGTAAATCTCGACAACGCCGACGACCCGCTTCGTGGTGTCATCCTGAACCGGCAGGTAGGCCTCCATGAACCGGGATCCGCCCGTCTCGGAATCCAACAGCTGGTGCTCCGTCTTTGGCCGGGTCTCCACTGTTCCGGACTCAACAATCATTTCGCCGCCCAAGGCCCGATCCAGTTCGTGATTATCCGTGAAGCGTCGGCCAATAAGATCAGGGTTGCTCGACCACAAAACGATCCCGTCCGAAGAATAGATATTGGCGCGTACCACCCCTGGCAAACGGGCAACGTGGGAGAAGATTGATTCGAGCGCGGGCCGGGAGCCCGCGGAGGCGGGGTTGTCGAAGTACGACCAAGTGCCCTCAGCGCGGACGATACTTTCGATGAATTCCCCACTCACCGCCGCATCCCGTTCCAGCATGTGAATGGTCAGGAAACGACTCAATACCCAAGCGGTCCCACTGGCTGAAATAAGGACGCAGACAAGGCTCAAGGCTCCGAACCACCGTGCGATGCGGAATCTCGTGATGCCGCGGGAACGGAAATCGGAAGCGCGCCTGCGCCTTAGGATTGTCCCCCTCCAACTCATGATGGAATGCACCTCATTTGGCAGATTCAGGGTAGCATCCCGCTGTTTCGTGGAATGGCGCAAGTCAGTGTTCATTCGAAAGGAATGGCGAGGGTAAACCGTACGAACGCCCATAGGCGCTGCTCTCCCGCGTGAAGCCGTGAGATTTCTTGGCTTCGGCTCTCCGAGGATAGCAGCGGTGTGACGACAGCACTGGATCTATTTTGAGGCAGGATATCCGGCCTGAAAACTTTTCAGCCAACGTACCGAACACGGGTGGCAAATTCATCTGCCTAGCTTCTTAGAGCCGGAGCTGCCCTCGGAAGAGGGAAGCGGGTTCGATGCCCTAGTCCCTGATCTGCCCAACTGAGCGTTCGACGGGGAGGCTGGCTGAAGTGTGCTGGACGCCCTCAATTCCCATATTCCTCAGATAGAGGTCCTTGGCTGCCCGGTTCCGGCACCTCGTCGTCATCTGAAGGCTGCCGAGCCTTCTCCATGTCCGTCCGCGCCTCGGCGTTCTCGGCCAGCTTCAGCATCTCATCCAAGTCTAAGCTGCCGGTCAGCAGGGTGCGGATCTGCTGGCCGAGAGGTGTGAGGCGCCAGGCAGAGCCGCCACTTCCATCAATCGCTTCGCAGGCGTGGAGTTCGCGAAGCGAATTCAATGTGTCTCGGCGTGGCTTCGGTCTGCCCGGAGCGTGCAGGTCGCGCGACTGACCGCCATATGGGAGCCATTCGATCGCCCTTCTCTCTGCCTTCGTCAGCCATTTGGCCGCTATCGCGGCCTCTCTCTTCGGGTTCATACAGAATTCCGATAAGGGCGGCGCGACGAGCAACTCTGCCCCGTCCATCAATGTCTCGCGCACGATGGAGCGTCGCCAAATGCGGGGATGGTGGAAGCCCAGGCCGTGGCAGGGGTTGTTCTGAACAACTCGTTGCTTGCAGCGTGGGAAGAGAAGCGGATCGTGCCGATGGTTCGGCAGCATTCGCCGCGTTTCGGCTCTTGCGATTTTTTAACTTACCGCAATCGCAAGCTTACCTTTGGATGAGCCTGACGAGAGAAGCTCTGCGTCTGCCACTCCGAAATGTGAATGACCTGGCCGAGCATCACGGTATGAAGCGTCTTCCTGGTCATGACAGATCCCTTTACAAAGTCGTGCCGCACGCTTTTGCGACAGACCTTCTTCTGCATCGGTCATGCCAAGCCGGAGGCGGAACAAAATAGTAGATGTAAGCATCTGAATTGTACTGGTTCTGCACGCGGAACATTGATGGCCGATTGAGATCGTGTTGTGGATTATCCCCCGCAACCCCCAGATTTTGGGTCTCATCACCCAACTGCCTCGATACTGGCGCGCGCATTTTCAATGGCCAAGACTGAACGAGCGCCGAACTGCCGCGTCCGGTATCCAGGCATCTTCCGGGTCAGATTGTCAGAGCCCTCGACGATATGGCTTGTTGCTGTGCCCGGGCGCACGCTCCTCCGGAATTTCTGTTCGCGTAATCGGGCCTTACTTCGAGCGGGACCATGAATCCCAGCAGCCGCTGCGCACGCGGGCCATTTTCGGCGGCGTGGATGCGATCACTCCGATCCTCAGCTTGCTGCTCGCCTTCGTGGCGATCGCCTACATCGCCTCCGTCGCGGCCTGCCGGGCGGAGCAGGGCCACCCATACCGGCACGGAAAAGCCGAGTACCTAGGTTCTTATCTGGCGCACACACCTCGCACGGCCTGTGACAAGCAGAAGCGCCCCGGCAGGGTGCGGCGCGTCCAGCAGGGCGCGGGAGAGCGTAGATGCCGAAAAGAAGTGCCCCAGGTAACCCGTTCCGGTGACTCCGCCGGAACGGGGTCGGCTCTAGGAAAGTTTGATCCCCGCGGTGCGGATCAGCGCGCCCAGCCGCGCACTCTCGAGCTGATTGAAGCGCGCGAACTCGGATGGAGTGCTGCCCACGCCCTCCGCGTCCAGCGAGCGCAGCCGGGCGCGCACTTCCTCCGTGGCCAGCGCGGCGACGATGGCCTGCTGCAGTCGCTCCACCCGATCCGGCGGCGTCGCCGAGGGCGCGTAGACTCCGCAGATGTCGCTCAGCGTGAAATCCTCTATCCCCGCCTCCGCGCCCGTGGGCACCTCCGGCAGGCCAGGGATACGGGAGGGCGTAACGGCCACCACCGCCCGCGCGCCGGCCCCGAAGGCCGGTGACAAGCTGCCGACGGAGTTGAAGGAGGTCTCGATCACGCCCGCGGCCAAGTCCCGGGCCGCGTCGGCGCCGCCACGATAGGGCACGTGCTCCAGCCGAAGACCCGTGCGGATCTGGAACAGCTCGCCCGCCATGTGCTGCGCCGTGGCGTTGCCCGGCGTACCGTAGGTGATCGGCTCCTGCCGCCCCCTCGCCAGGGCCAGGAACTCCGCGATTGTTCGCGCCGGAAAGTCCTTCCGCACCGCCAGCACGGTCGGAAACAGCACCACCTGCGAGACCGGCGCGAAGGCTGTGGCATAGTCGAAGGACAGGCCATTGAAGAGATGGGGATTGGACAGGTGCGAAAGGGTGGAGAGCAGCACCGTGTGCCCGTCCGGTGCCGAAGCCGCGACGACGCCCGCGGCGTTCGTTCCGCTCGCACCGCTGCGGTTCTCCACCACGACAGTCTGCCCTAGCGCGGCACCCATGCCCGGCGCGACCAGCCGGGCGATGGTGTCCGCCGCGCCGCCCGGCGCGAAGCCAACCATCATGCGAATCGGGCGACTGGGCCAGGACTGTGCTAATGCCGGCGCTGCCAGAAGGGATGCTCCACCGGCCAGCAGGGCTCGGCGGGTGGAGTGGAGAGACGGCATCCCCGTCAGACCGTGATCTTCGCGTCGGCGATCAGCTTGCGCCAGGTCTCGTACTCGACGCGCAGCGCGGCCGTGGCCTCGGCGCCCGTCGTGCCGCGAACCTCGGCCCCGACGCGGTCGAGGCTCGGCCCCGTCTCGGGTTTCGCGATCACGGACATCACCGCCGCATGCATCTTCGCCGCCACCGCATCCGGCGTGGCGGCCGGGGCGAGGAGAGAAAGCCAGAGATCGACGACGAAGCCCTCCATTCCCGCCTCCTGCATCGTCGGCAGGTTCGGGAACACGGCACTGCGGCGCGCGCCGGTGGTGGCCAGGGCGCGCAGCTTGCCATCCGCGACCAGACCGCGAGCCCCCGCGATGCTGCTGAAGCAGAACTGCACCTGGCCCGTCATCATGTCGGCGTAGCCCGCCGCGATGCCGCGATAGGGCACGTGCGTCGCCTCGCAGCCCGTGCGCAGCGAGAACATCTCCCCGGCGAGGTGCGGCGTGGTTCCCACGCCGGCGGAAGCGTAGCTGAAGCGCGCGCGGCTGGTCTTCACGAGGGTGACGAACTCGCCGATGTCGCGCGCGGGAAGCTCCGGAGGTACGACGAGAACGAGCGGCGAGCTGGTGAGGATGGAGATCGGCCTGAAGTCGCGGAACACGTCGTAGGGCACCCTCGCCTGAAGCGAGGGGTTGATGACGAGGGCCGGATCGATGACGAGCTGCGTGTACCCGTCCGGCGCGGACTTGGCGACGAAGTCCGCCCCCACCACGCCGCCCGCGCCGGGCCGGTTCTCCGCGACGACGGACTGCTTCAGCGGCTCGCTCAGCCCCTGCGCGAAGACGCGGCCGACATAATCCACCACGCCGCCCGGCGCGTAGGGCACAACGAGGCGCATGGGACGGTCCGGGAAATCCTGCGCCCAGGCCTTGCGCGCGCCGGCGGCCGCAACGGCGCCGCCGAGCAGGGTGCGTCTGTTCAAGCTCAACATCGGTAGGTCATCCGCCCCGGAGGTGTCGCCAACCGTGCCACTGCGTTCCCGCGAGTACCTTGCGTCGGCTCTTCCGGCCGTCCGCCTTCCGTCCCCTCGCGGGGGCGGCCCGTGTATGTCCGGCGATCGGAGCATCCAGCGGAACGTAATGTCAAGACATTAAGACAGCGCCGCCGCGGTCAGACCTTCGCCGGATCCGTGACGGAGGCAGGGAAGAGCTCTTCCACTGCCAGGCGGCGCGATGTCAGGCCCTGCTCCGCCGCGTAGTGCACCATGCGCTCCAGCACATGGGCGTTCGCCTGCAGGCCGTAGGGCCAGAAATCGTGCCCCATCAGCGCCCGCGTCCGCTCCAGCTCGTCCACCGCCCAGGGCAGCGTGGTGTAGAGGTGGCCGATCTTCGCGTTGTCGATCAGGCAGAGGCGCTTCGCCTCCTCGAAGGCGTTGAAGACGTTCACCGGGAGCCAGGGGAAGCGCTCCACCAGGGAGCGGCGGATACCGACGAGGTGCATGATCGGGAAGATCCGCGTCCGCCGGAAATACTCCTCCTCCGCCGCGCGGTAATCGGGGAAGAGGCGCGCCACCTCCTTCACCCGGCCGAAGCAGGAGGGCGCGCGGGCGGAGAGCAGGGCGTCGATCGCGCCGGAGGCGAGCTGGCCGGACAGCGTCTCGCCTTCGGGAATGGGGCGCAGCTCCACGTCCCCGGGCAGGTTCAGAGCAACGACGTTGGCACGCCCGGCTTCCTCCAGCCCGCCATTGCGCCAGCTGATGTCGGAGGGCCTCACGCCATACCCATCCGCCAGGATACCGCGCATCCAGAGCGCGACGGTCATCTGGTACTCCGGCACGCCCACGACCTTGCCGCGCAGGTCCTCCGGCCGCGTGATCCCGCGATCCGTCCGGATGTAGACCGAGGAATGGCGGAACAGGCGCGAGGGGAATACGGGGATGCCCACATAGGGGCACCGTCTCTCCGCCAGCTGCACCATGTAGCTGGACATGGAGAGCTCCGTGACGTCGAACTCCTGGTGTCGGAAGTTCCGGTGGAACGCCTCCTCCGGCGACATGGCCACGGGATAGAGGTCGGCCCCCGCCACCGTCGCGCGACCGTCGAAGAGAGCGCGGGTGCGGTCGTAGGCGACGCAGGAGAGGGAGAGCGGAACCTTCACGAGGGACTCCCGAGGCGGTCCATAGCCCAGCGCGCAACGGCGAGGAGATGGCGGTCCGCATGGCGCGGGGCGACGAGCTGGATACCCACCGGAAGCCCCTTTGGCCCGCGATGCGTGGGCAGGCCGACAGCGGGGCCGTGCAGCAGGGTCCACAGACCCTGGAAGCGGGAATCCCCTGTCGAGGCCAGCCCTTCCGGCGCCTCCCCGGCGGCCCCGAGGGTGAGGAGGGCGTTGCAGCCCGCCATGGCCTCCGGGAAGCGGGCCCGGGCCGCGGCAGCGGCCCCCTGAGCCGCGGCGTAGGCAGCGCGGGGAATGGCGCGCCCCTTCTCCACCGTCGCCGCCAGGCGGCCGCTCAGCCCGGCGCGGCGATGCTCCCATTCCCAGGCGAGGGCGCGGGAGATCTCGTGGTCGTTGATCGTGACCCGCGCCTCTGTGAGGGCAGCGAAGTCCGGCGGCAGCGCCACGTCACGAAGGACGGCGCCGGCGGCCTCCAGGCGGCGCGCGGCGTTCTCGACGGCCTCGCGCGCAGCCGGCTCGGCGAGGTCCCATAGGTGGGTGCGGCAGAGGCCGATCCGAGGCGGCGCGATGTCCGGCAGCGGCTCAGGCCTCTCGGCGGTCAGCACGGCGAGGAAAAGATTTGCGTCCTCGACCGTGCGGGCCATGAGTCCGATGGTATCGAGGCTGTCCGCCATCAGCTTCATGCCAGGCCGGGCGATGGCACCGTAGCTCGGCTTGAGGCCGACCACGCCGCAGAACGAGGCGGGGCGGAGGACGGAGCCGCCGGTCTGGGTGCCCAGTGCCAGGGGAACCATGCCCGCCGCCACCGCCGCCGCCGAGCCGGAGGAGGATCCCCCCGGCGTATGGGCGGGATCGTGCGGGTTGGTGGTGGGGCCGGGCGCGACATAGGCCAGCTCCGCCGTCACCGTCTTGCCGAGCATCACGCCGCCGGCGGCGCGGGAGAGGGCGACGCAGGCGGCGTCCACGCGCGGCCGGTAACCCTGCCAGATCGGGGAGCCCATCTCCGTCGGCAGGTCGGCGGTGTCGATCACGTCCTTCACAGCGAAAGGAACCCCGTTCAGGGGGCCGCGCGAAGGGCCCGCGTCCAGTTCGCGTGCGGCCCGCAGGGCAGCCTCCGCGTCGAGGGCGGCAAAGGCGCGCACCACCGGCTCGCGCGCGGCGACGGCTTCCAGGCAGGAGCGGGCATAGGCCTCGGCGGTGAGCGTGCCCGCGGAGATCCGCCGCGCGGCCTCGGTCGCGGTGAGGATCACGCGGCCGCCGCAGGATCGATGAGGGCCACGATATCCACGGGTGAGAGAGGCACCCTCGTGACATGGGCTCCGAAGGGCGACAGCGCGTCCTCGATCGCAGCGGCGATCGCGGCCGGGACGGGGATCACGCCGGCCTCGCCGACGCCCTTGATGCCCAGCGGGTTCAGCGGCGTGGGCGACTGCATGTGCAGGATGCGAACGGGCGGCATCTCCGTGGCGGTAACCAGGAGGTAGTCGGCCAGTGTGGTGGAGGTGGGCTGTGCCTCCTCGTCGTATCGCATGTGCTCGAACAGCGCGTTGCCGATGCCGTGGGCGATGCCGCCCATGAGCTGGCCGTCCACGATGCGCGGGTGCAGCGCGTTGCCGCAGTCATGGGAGAAGGTGAGCGCCAGGATCCGGGCCTCGCCGGTCTCGGCGTCCACCTCCACCTCGGCCACGGCGGTGCCGTTGGCATAGGCCATGGCATCGATCACCACCTCCTCTGCCGCGATGAGTCCAGGACCGCGGCCACCGGGGATGGCGAAGCCGGGCGCGCCGGCGACGGCACGGGCGATCTCCGCCAGCATCACCTTCATCTCCGGTACGCCCTTCACCCGAACGGCGTCGCCCTCGATCTCCAGGTCGCCCTCGTCGGCCTCAAGCAGTCCCGCGGCGACATGCAGCACCTTGTCCTTCACGCGGAGCGCCGCGACATGGGCGGAGCTGCCCGCCAGCACGGCCTGGCGACTGTTGGAGCCGCCGATCCCCATCGGCGCGGCGGCCGTGTCGCCGGCAATGACGTGGACGCGGGACATGTCGCCACCAAGATGCTCGGCCACGAGCTGGGCAAGCATGGTGTGGGTGGACTGGCCCATAGCGGCCGCGCCGGTCGCGACGACAATGCGCCCGGAGGGCTCGATCCGGACGGATACGTGCTCGAAGGGGCCGCGCCCCGTACCCTCGACGTAGTTGGCAACGCCGATGCCGATATGGCGCCCCTCCGCGAGGGCCGCGCGCTGCCGCTCGGGGAAGGCGTCCCAGCCGGCGGCCTCCAGCGCCATCGCCATGCAGCGCGGGTAGTCGCCGGAATCGAGCACGACCTGCATGCCGCCGCGGGTCTTCAGCGGCGTGGCGTAGGGCATGCGATCGCCCGGAACGAGATTGCGGCGGCGGATCTCCGCGCGGTCCAGGTTCAGCTCCCGCGCCGCCCGGTCCAGAAGGCGTTCCATGGCGAAGACGCCCTGGGGCTGGCCGGCGCCGCGCACGGGGGTGACGGGCACCTTGTTCGTCGCCGCGACCTTCATTGCCACCCGGAAGGCGGGCACGACATAGGCGAGCGGCATGGCGGAGACCGCGCCCTGCGGCACGTTCACGCCGCGCGCAGTGTAGGCACCGTGGTCATGGATCATCTGCCCGCGCACGGCGAGGATTCGGCCCTCCCCGTCCGTCGCCAGCTCCACGTCCCAGAGCTGGTCACGCTCCTGCGTGGTGGCGACGAAGTGCTCGGCGCGGTCCTCGATCCACTTCACGGGGCGGGTGAGGAGGCGCGCGGCGAGGGCGACCACCACCTCCTCCGGGTAGAAGATGAGCTTCGGGCCGAAGCCGCCGCCCACGTCGGGGGTGACCACCCGGACGCCCTCTTCGGGCAGGCCGAGCAGATCGCACAGCATGCGGCGCGCCGTGTGTGGGGTCTGCGTGCTGCTCCAGACCGTCAGGCGGTCGTCCAGCGGGTCGTGGCGGGCGAGGACGCCGCGGCACTCCATGGAGTGGCTGCCGCCACGGTGAATGGAAAGGCGCTCGGCGAAGCGGTGGGGCGCGGTGGCGAAGGCGGCGTCCACGGCGCCGTATTCCAGAGTCAGCTCGGCCGCCAGATTGGAGGCGGCGCCGGAATGGGCGAGCGGGGCGCCGGGCTCCAGGGCCGCCACGCAATCCGCCACGGCCGGAAGGGGATCGTAATCCACTTCGACCAAGGCAGCAGCGTCTTCCGCGATCGCGCGCGTGTCGGCAATCACGACGGCCACGGCTTCCCCGACATG
The DNA here is from genome assembly GCF_024594815.1 of Roseomonas populi. Lineage (GTDB taxonomy): Bacteria > Pseudomonadota > Alphaproteobacteria > Acetobacterales > Acetobacteraceae > Roseomonas > Roseomonas populi. Next base: position 198,127 of record NZ_JANJOU010000008.1, read on the forward strand.
GGTCACCTCCGCATCGGCCAGGACGGGCCGGTGCAGTTCCAGCCGGTAGGCCGGGCTGGGGAGCGCGACGACGAGCCGCGTGTCCGTCAGGTGCGGCGCGAGCTCCGCAAGGGTGAGCACGGCGTGCACGCCCGGCAGGGCACGGGCGGCGGCGGTGTCGATGCCGCGGATCGCGGCGTGGGCGTGGGGCGAGCGCAGGAAGGCGGCGTGCAGCAACCCGGGCGGTGCGATGTCGTCCACGTAGCGGCCACGACCGCGGATGAGGGCCGAATCCTCTACCCGCGGCACGTCGCGGCCGACGAGGCGGCCTGCCCCGGGCTGATGCGGGCTCTGGGCGTTCATGCCGCAGCCTCGCGCATGGCGCGGGCGGCCTCCATCGTCGCGGCGACGATGCTGTCATAACCCGTGCAGCGGCAAAGATTGCCGGAGATGGCGACGCGCACCTCCTCCTCCGTCGGGTCGGGGCAGTCCCGCAGGAACTCCTCCAGGGTCGTCAGCATCCCCGGCGTGCAGAAGCCGCACTGCAGGCCGTGGTTGGCGCAGAAGGCGGCCTGGAGCGGGTGCAGCGCCTCGGGCGAGGGCGCCAGGCCCTCCACCGTCGTCACCGCCCGGTCCTCGGCCTGGACAGCGAGGACGAGGCAGGCGCGGATGGCGCGGCCGTCCAGCAGCACCGTGCAGGCGCCGCAGACGCCGTGCTCGCAGCCGAGATGCGTGCCGGTCAGGCCGAGCGTACCGCGGAGGAAGTCGCCGAGATGCTGGCGGACAGGCGCCTCCGCCTCGTGGCGCGTGCCGTTGACGGTGAGCGCGATGCGACGGGTGCTCATGCGAGGCTTCCCTGTCGGGCGGGGGTGGTGGCGCGCGACGCGGCGGCCGCCAGGGCGCGGCGGGCGAGGGTCGCGGCGAGGCGGCGGCGGTACCAGGCCGGGGCCTGGGGATCGGACATGGCCTCGATGGAACCGCAGGCCGCGGCGGCCTCGCGGAACAGCGCCTCGGACGGCGCCTGCCCGGCCAGCGCCGCCTCGGCGGTACGCAGGCGCAGCGGGCCGGCGCCGACACCGCCGAGGGTGAGGGAGGCGCGGGCGATCCGCCCGCCCTCCAGCACCAGCACGGCGGCGGCCGAGGTGATGGCGTAGTCGCCGTGCCTTCGGGCGAACTCCTCGAAGGCGGCGCCGTGGCCGGCAGGCGGCAGGGGGATGCGGATGGCGGTCAGCATCTCCTCCGGCGCCAGGGAAGGGGTCATGAAGCCGAGCGGAAGGTCGTGGATGGAGAGGTCGCGGACCCCGGACGGCCCCTGCACATCCAGCACCGCGTCCAGCGCCGTGGCGACCGCCACCAGCTCGGCCGAGGGATCGAGGTTGCAGAGCGATCCGCCGATGGTGCCGCGGTTGCGGGTCTGGCGATGGCCGACATGGGTCAACGCCTCGGCCATCAGCGGCAGGTGCGCGCGGACGAGGGGGCTCTCCTCGATGTCGCGCTGGCGAGTCATGGCGCCAATCCGCAGCGCGCCCCCTTCCGCCGTAATCCCCGCCAGCCCCTCAACGCGATTGAGGTCGATCAGGTGGTCGGGGAAGGCGACGCGCATGTTGAGCATCGGCATGAGCGACTGCCCGCCCGCGAGCAGCCGCGCGTTCTCCAGCGTGGCGAGCAGGTGCAACGCCTCCTCGACGCTGCGGGGATCATGATAGGCGAAGGGGGCGGCCTTCACGGTGCCTCCGTCAGCAGGGCACGGAGATGGGCGGGCAGGACGGGCAGCGAGGTGATCGCGCCGGGCCGGCGCAGGGCATCATCCACGGCGGAGGCGATGCAGGCGCCCGCGCCATTCGTACCTCCCTCCCCCGCGCCCTTCACGCCGAGCGGGTTGAGCGGGCTCGGCGCGTCCTCGGCGATCAGCACGTCCACCTCCGGCATCTCGGCGATGGTGGGGATGAGATAATCGGCCAGGGTGGTGGAGAGGGGCTGGCCGGAGGGATCGTAGCGGAACTCCTCCAGCAGCGCGCCGCCGAGGCCCTGGGCGAGGCCGCCGACGATCTGGCCCTCCACCAGCATCGGGTTGATCGCCCGGCCAATGTCGTTGGCCACGAGGTAGCGCTCTACCGTAACGCCCCCGGTGCCGGCATCGATCCGGATCTGGGCGAGGTGGACGCCGTAGGGATAGGCCATGTGGTCGGACCAGAACCAGCGCTCGGCGGTCAGGCCAGGGGTCTGGCCCCGCATGGCCGGGGAGTTGGGGCCCCTGCCCCGCGCGATCTCGGCAAGGGTGAGGCTCGGCCCGGCCAGGCCGTCGGCGCGCGTCACCACGCCTTCGCGGATCGTCAGCTCGGCGGGGCTGAGCTGGAGGAGCTGTGCGGCGCATTCCAGCGCCATCTCCCGCACCGCCAGAGCCGCTTGCCAGGTGGCGGAGCCGGACATGACGGTGACACGGGAGGCATGGGCGCCGTTGCCGAACTCGATCCGGTCCGTGCGGCCGCGCACCACGCGAATGCGGGAGTAGTCCACGCCCAGCGCCTCCGCGCAGATCTGGGCAAGCGCCGTCTCCACCCCCTGCCCCACCGAGGCGGCGCCGCTGACGACCTCCACCGCGCCCGTCGCGTCCACCGTGACGCGCACGCCGTCCGAAGGGCCGAGGCCGCTCTTCTCCACGAAGAAGGCGAGGCCGGCGCCGACGCATTCCCCGGCCGCGCGGCGCGCCGCCAGCTCCTGCTGCATCGCGTCCCAGCCGAAGCGGGCAAGCGCCTTGTCCAGCAGCCCTTCGTAGTCCCCGGAATCGAGCACGACATCGGTGCCGAGCGCGTCCAGCGGCCGCGCGTGCGGCATCTCGGCGGCGGCGACGAGGTTGCGGCGCCGGATCTCCACGGGATCGATCCCGAGCCGCGCGGCGATGGCGTCCATCAGGCGCTCGCGCACGAAGGTGGTCTCGTAGCGGCCGGGGGCGCGGTAGGTGGCGGCCGGGGTCTTGTTGGTCAGGCGAAAATGGCCGGCGACGCGATAGGCCGGCAGGCGATAGGGCCCGGGCAGCATCCCCGCCGCCAGGTCCGCCACGCGCGCGCCGTGGGTGCGGACATAGGCGCCCTGGTCGTGGAAGAAGGCGTCGTCGATGCCAAGCAGCCTCCCTTCCGCATCCACCGCTGCGCGGATGCGGTGGCTCTGCTGGCGGGAGTGATTGGTCGCGACCAGATGCTCGCGCCGGTCCTCGATCCACTTGACCGGGCGGCGCAGGCGCAGGGCGGCGGCGCAGACCAGCAGGTCCTCCGGGTAGAGTTCCCCGCGCACGCCGAAGCCGCCACCGACATGGCCCTCGAACAGGTGCACGCCCTGCGGCGGGCGCCCGAGGAGGCGGGCGATCTCGTCGCGGTTCCAGTGCTGCTTCTTCGCGGTGCCGTGCAACTCCAGCACGTCGTGCGCCGCGTCGTAGCGGGCGATGGCGCCGCGCGTCTCCAGCGGCACGCCAGAGTGGCGGCCCACGGAGAGCTCCAGCTCCACCACCGCGTGGGCACTGCGGAAGGCGGCGTCGATATCGCCGTACTCCTTGCGGACGACCGTCGGCTCGGTGTCATGGCCGGGGGCGAACTCGCCGGGGGGTGCGGCGGCGTCCAGCACCACCGGCAGTTCCTCCAGCTCCACCATCACGGTCTCCGCCGCGTCCTCGGCGCGATAGGCATCGTCGGCGAAGACGACGGCCACCGGCTCGCCCACGTAGCGCACGCGGTCGCGCGCCAGAACGGGCTGGCAATAGGGCTCCAGCCCCCGCACCTTCGTGGCGCGGAAGGGGATGAGCGGGATGTCCGCCACGTCGGCGGCGGTCCAGACGGCCACCACCCCCGGCATGGCCCGGGCGGCCTCCGCATCCACGGAAACGATACGGCCATGGGCGATCTCCGCCCGCACCACGCGCATGTGGAGCTGGCGGGGGAAGTTCACATCGGCAGCGAAGAGGCCTTCGCCGCGCACCAGCGGCAGGTCCTCGATCCGAGTCACCGGGCGGCCGACGACGCGGCCGGGCCCGGCGGCCAGGGCGGGGGCATCCTCTCCGGGGCGGGGCGACAAGCCATCCATCAGGCCGGCACCTTCTCGCGCATCTCGGCCGCCGCGGCGCGGACGGCCTTCACGATGTTGGCATAGCCGGTGCAGCGGCAGATGTTGGAGGAGAGCGCGTCCACCAGCGCTTCGTCGGAGATGTCCGGGTCGCGGTCCAGGATCGCGGTACCGAGCATGAGGAAGCCCGGCGTGCAGTAGCCGCATTGCAGCGCGTGGTTGTCGATGAAGGCGCGCTGCAGCGGGCTGAGCTCGCCGCCCTCGGCCAGGCCCTCCACCGTGCGGATCGCCCGCCCCTGCGCCTGCACGGCGAAGAGAAGGCAGGCGCGCACCGGCTCGCCGTCCATCAGCACGGTGCAGGCGCCGCAGACGCCGTGCTCGCAGCCGAGATGGGTACCGGTGAGGCCGCAATTATCGCGCAGGGCGTCGGCGAGCGTCCGGCGGGCCTCCACGCGGATCGCGTGGCGCTCCCCGTTTACGGTGAGGATGACGGCAAGGGTCGCGTCGGGGGCTTCGGTCATGGCAGTTCGATCCCGGCGGCATCGGCCAGAGCGCGGCGGATCACCGTCTCCGCGAGGGCCGGGCGGGTTGGGTCGTCGTCGGTGGGCAGGAGGGTGGCGCGGGCCTCGGCTGCGGCCTGGCGCAGCAGGTCGGCCGTGGGGGCGCGATTGGTCAGCAGGGCTTCGGCCTCCGGCAGGCGACGCGGCCGGTCCTCCACGGCGCCGATCCCGATCCGGGCGGCGGCGATCGTGCCGGCGCGCATCTCCAGCACCGCGAGCGAGGCAGCCTGGGCGTAGTCGCCGGCGCGGCGGCTGAACTCGTGGAAGCCCCAGCGGGTGCCCTCCGGCAGAACGGGCAGGTGCAGCCCGGCCAGCAGCTCGTCCGGTTCCAGCGCCGTGGTCATGAAGCCCTGGAAGAAATCCTCCGCCGCGATCATGCGATCCCCGCGCATGCTGCGGGCCAGCATCGCCCCGCCGAGCGTCGCGGCGACGAGGCACCACTCCGATGCCGGATCGGCGTTCGCCAGGCTGCCGCAGACCGTGCCACGCGTGCGGATCGGCAGGTGGGCGATGTGGCCACGCACCTTGTCCAGCAGGGCGCCGAGCGGGCCCGGCACGCTCTCCCGCCGGATCATGGCGTGACGGACCAGCGGACCGACGCGGAGCTGGCCGTCCCCGACCTCCAGCCGGTCGAGGCCGGGCAGCCCGTTGATGTCGATCAGGTGCGAAGGGCGGGCAACACGGAGCGCCATGGCGGGAACGAGGCTCTGGCCGCCCGCCAGGATCCGCCCCTCCTCCGGGGCCAGTTCCGCCAGCAGCGCCAGCGCTTCCGCTTCGGTCCGCGGGGCGTGGTAGTGGAAGGGGGGCGGCTTCATGCGGCCGGCCCCGCCTCCTGGTGCCAAGGTTTGGCCATGGGCTCCTCCGGGCCCGACGGAGGGCCACTTCGCCTTAATGTCCTGACATTAAGGCGAGGCCCTCGGCGCGCGTCAAGCGAAACTCAGCCGCGCGGGCCCGCCTGAATGGGCGAGTCGAGGGTGAACTGGAAGCGCTCTCCGTTGAACCACACCGTGCCGTGCAGCACCGGCGCGCCGGAGGCGGCGAAGTAGGTGTGCTCCGTATGCAGCAGCGGCGTGCGGCCGGGTACGCCGAGCGCGCGGGCAATGCGGGCCTCCGTGGGAATGCAGCGGACGGTGTTGGTGATGCGGGCCGGAGACTGGCCCATCGCCTCGGTGAGGAGAGAGATGATGGCCATCTCCTCCAGCATGCGGGCGGTGACGTGGCGGGCGACTGAGAGGGGCAGGTAGCGCTGCTCGAAGGCGAAGACCTCATCGTCGAGGAAGCGCAGGCGCTCGATGTGCTCGACCCTCTCCCCGGCGGGCAGGTTCAGGCGGGCGGCGACCGCCGCGGGCGCCGCGATCTCCGCGCGGGACAGGATCTGGAAGCGCACGGTGCGGTGGGCCGCGCGCATCTCGTCCTCGAAGGCGAGGGAGACGTCGTGGTTCAGTCGCTCAGGCGCGACAAAGGTGCCGCGCCCCCTCCCCCGAGCCACCAAGCCCATCGAGACAAGCTGGGCCATGGCCTGGCGGACCGTGGGGCGGCTGACGCCGAAATAGGCCATGCACTCCAGCTCCGTCGGCAGGGCATGGCCGACGAGGGCAGCGTGGTTCGCCTGGATGGGGGCGGAGAGGCGTTCGGCAAGCTGCGTGTAGAGCGGCATGGCGCTGGTCGTGTCGAGCGGCGGCAGGCTCTCCAGCCCGAACGCACTCGGCGCATCGCGGCCCGGGATCGCGGGATCGGCTTCGGCGCGGGCGACGGTGGTGGGCATCAAGGCATGACTCCGGGCGTTTCCGCGGAAGGGCGCCTCTCTAGAGCATCACGGCGCCGGGCCGAAGCGGCGGCGATCCGGATGGCTCCTGCCTTGACATGGAAACGGGCCACCGCCTTAATGTCCTGACATTACATCCTACCTGGACCGGCGGGGCGCATGAGCAACACCCTCCTCACCACCCTCAGCCGAGAGCGTCTGCGCCAGGGCTACGAGTCCGGCTTCTGGCGGGAGGAGACGATCTACCGGATCGCGGCCGACCGCGCCGCCCGCACCCCCGACGCTCCCGCGATCCGCGATGCCCGCCGCCGCGTGACGATCGGTGCCCTGGTGGCCGCCGCGGACCGGCTCTCGGCCGATCTCCGCACCGCCGGGCTGCGTCGGGGCCAGCGCGTCGCCGCCTGGCTGCCCAGCCGGGTGGAAGTGGCCGTCGCCCTCCTCGCCTGCTCGCGGGATGGGCTTGTCCTCTGCCCCTCCCTGCACCGGGACCACACGGTGGCCGAGGTGGCAGGACTGCTGGAGCGCATGCGCGCCGCTGCCCTCATCGCCGAGCCCGGCCACGGCGCGGATGCCGACCGCCACGATATCTTCGAGGCGGTGAAGGGCCTGACGACGTTGAAGCGCGTGATCCGGCTGGAGAAGTCCAACGGCGAGGACCTCTGGCCCTATGACGGCGAGCGGAACGACGCGCTCCCTGTGCCCGATCCGGACGGCGTGGTCTATCTCGCCTTCACCTCCGGCACCACGGGCCAGCCGAAAGGTGTGATGCACAGCGACAACACGCTGCTCGGCAATGCCCGCGCCATCGTGGCGGACTGGTCGCTGGGGGAGGAGGACGTCATCGCCACCCTCTCCCCGCTCTCCCACAATCTCGGCTTCGGCTCCCTCGTCATCGCCCTGCTCTGCGGGGCGGAGCTGGTGATCCACGATCTGCCGCGCGGCAAGTCCCTGCTGGACCGGCTGGTGGAGACGGACACCTCCTACCTCGTCGGCGTGCCCACCCACGCCATCGACCTGCTGCACGAGATGCGGGGCCGCGGCATGAAGACCCTCGGCCGGGTGCGCGGCTTCCGCGTCTCCGGCGCCGCCGTGCCGAAGGCCGTGGTGGCGGGGCTGCTGGAGCACGGCGTCACGCCCCAGAGCGGCTACGGCATGACCGAGGCCTCCTCCCACCACTACACCCTGCCGAACGATCCGCCGGAACGGATGACGGAGACCTCCGGTAAGTGCTGCCCGGGCTACGAGGTACGCGTCTTCTCCCGCGACAACCCGGAGCAGGAATTGCCCGCCGGCGAGACCGGCCAGATCGGCGGCCGCGGCGCCTCCCTCATGCTCGGCTACTTCGACGAGCAGGGCGCGACGGAGGACAGCTTCAACGCCGATGGCTGGTTCATGACCGGCGACCTCGGCTGGGTGGACGAGGCGGGCTACATCCGCATCACCGGCCGCAAGAAGGACGTGATCATCCGCGGCGGCCACAACATCTTCCCCGCGAAGATCGAGACGCTGGCGATGCAGCACCCCGCCGTGCTCCGCGCCGCCGCCCTGGCGGTACCGGATGATCGGCTGGGCGAGAAGGTGTGCCTCGCCATCCAGCCCCGGCCCGGCGCGTCCGTCGAGGCCGAGGCGCTGCTTCTGCACCTGGATGAATCCGGCCTCTCCAAATACGATCAGCCCGAGTACTTCCTGCTGGTGGATGAGATCCCGCTGACTGCCAGCGGCAAGATCCTCAAGCGCGCCGTGGCCGCGCGGCTGGAGGCGGGGGAGCTGACTCCCCGCCCCGTGCGCCTGCCCGCGCGCGCCTGAGAGGGATGGACATGCCGATGCAGGCCGTGGTGGTGCGTGAGTTCGGTGGAATCGACCGCATCTCGGTGGAGGACCGGCCGGTGCCCGTGCCCGGGAAGGGCGAGGTGCTTGTGCGCGTCGGGGCCGTGGCCGCGAACTTCGTGGACACACTGGTGATCGGCGGCACCTACCAGTTCCTGCCCGAGCGCCCCTTCACCCCCGGCAAGGGGCCTGCCGGGACGATCGCGGCGCTCGGCGAGGCCGTGACCGGCCTCTCCGTCGGGGACCGCGTCCTCGCCATGGCGGAGATCGGCGGATATGCCGAGTACGCCTTGGCCCCGGCGAGCCAGTGCTACGCCCTGCCGGCCTCCATGAGCTTCGAGGAAGCGGCCTCAACATCCCTGGCCGCCGACACCGCCTGGTTTGGCCTGCGGGAGCGCGGCCGGGTCCAGCCAGGGGAGACGGTGCTGGTGCTGGGCGCCACCGGCGCCGTGGGCATTGCCGCCCTCCAGCTCGCCAAGGCCTTCGGCGCCAGAGTCCTCGCCGGCGTCTCCTCCATGGCGAAGGCCGACCTGGTGCGAGAGGCCGGTGCCGACGCCGTGATCGACCTCTCGCGCGAGAACCTGCGCGACGGCCTGCGCGAGCAGGTCCACGCGGAGACGGGCGACGCGGGTGCCGACGTGGTGCTGGACATGCTGGGCGGCGACATCTTCGACGCGGCACTGCGGGCGCTGGCCTGGCGCGGCCGGCTGGTGGTGATCGGCTTCGCGGCCGGGCGCATCCCCTCGGTGAAGGCCAACTATCTTCTGGTGAAGAACATCGAGGTCAGCGGCCTCCAGATCAGTGACTACCGCAAGCGAATGCCCGAGCTCGCCCGCCGTTGCTTCGAGGAGATCTTCGCGTTGCACGGCGAAGGCAAGCTCCACGCCCCGGTCTTCCGCACCTTTCCGCTCCTCCAGGCCCGGGATGCGCTGGCCGCTCTTCTGGACCGGAAGGTGAAGGAGCGCATCGTGATGACAATGTCCGGCCACCAGCGGGAGAGCAATGCATGAAGCTTCCGTCCCAGCAGCGCTACGACCACAGCGCCATCCCGCAACGGCCTACCTATGAATGGCCCGGTGGCAAGCGCCTCGCGCTCCTCGTCTGCAACAACATCGAGCATCACGCCTTCCGCGCCGGTCTGGGCAGCGATAGCGCGACCATCGGGGCGCCGCAGAGCCAGCGCAACTACGCCTGGCGCGACTACGGCAACCGCGTCGGGCTCTGGTATCTGCTGGACCTGCTGGACGAGTTGGGCCTGCCCTGTGCTCACAACGTGAACACCGCTGCCCTCGATACCTGCCCGGAGATCGCACCGGCGTTGCTGAAGCGCGGGGACGAGTTCGTCGGCCACGGGCGCACCAACTCGGAGCGCCAGGACGGGCTGTGGGAAGAGGATGAGCGCCGCCTGATCGCCGAGAGCGCCGAGGGCATCCGCCGCCATTCCGGCACTCGCCCCAAGGGTTGGATGGGGCCCTGGCTCGCCGAGAGCAACGTCACCCCCGACCTGCTGGCGGAGGAAGGCTTCGAGTACGTGATGGAATGGCCGGCCGACGACCAGCCCTTCTGGATGCGGACGCGTTCCGGTCCCATCCTCTCCGTCCCCTACTCGGTCGAGATCAACGACAGTCCCGCCCAGGTGTACCGGCAGCATACCGGGCGCGACTTCGCGGACATGATCACCGACCAGTTCGATGAACTGCTGCACCAGTCGGCCAAGTACCCGTTGGTGTGCAGCATCGTCCTGCACCCCTTCGTGGTGGGCCAGCCCTACCGCCTGCGGCAGCTGCGCCGCGCGCTGGAGCATGTGCTGCAGCACCGGGACAGGCTGTGGATCACCCGGCCAGGCGAGTTGGTGACCTATGTGCGCGGCCTGCCGAAGGGCGTGGTGCCCGGGAGCGAGGAGCTGCCCTGATCTGACGGTTTGCTTCCGTTAGAGGGCGTAGGGGTCTCTCCTGCTCCTGCTCCCTCGACGGCGCCGGGAACTTAAAGGCCGAGCGGCAAACCCTCGCCCCGACGCACCGGAAGGCCGGCTCTACATAGTGCCTGCGAATTGTTGCGCCACCGGCCTCCACTTTCGCCGCTCGTCGGCAATGAAGGAGGCAAAGTCGTCCGGCGTGCTGAACTGAACATCCATGGTCTGGTCGCGCATCCGCGCGACCAGGTTCTCGTCCTTCAGCGCGGTATGAAGCGCGGCGGACATGCGGGCCACCGCAGGGGCGGGCAGGCCGGCCGGGCCGACAACGCCGTACCAGGCGGTAGCGGAGAAGTCACGCAGTCCAGCCTCCTGCAATGTGGGCGTGTCAGGTAGGGCGGCGATCCGCCTCTCGCCCATCACCGCGATCGGGGTGATCTTCCCCTCCCGCATCATGTTCGCCCCAGAGCCCGTCGTGACCAGCAGTTCCAGCTGCCCTCCCAGCAGGTCCCGCAAGGCCGGAGCGCCGCCGCGATAGGGAACGTGGGTCAGCCGGATTCCGGCAGCCGCCTGCAGCATTTCCCCGGCGAGATGCTGCGTGGTGCCTGTGCCGGCACTGCCGAAGTTCAGCTTCCCGGGCGCCGCCTTCGCGGCGGCCACAACGTCGTCCAGGCGCTTCCATCCCAGGTCGTTGCGGGTGGCAAAGATGTTCGGCGACCAGGCGGCGAAGCCGATCGGCGTGAAGTCCTTCTGCGGGTCGAATGGGAGGGACCGGAACAGGATGGTGTGGTAGGTCATCGGCCCAGTGCTGCAGAGCAGGAACGTGTGGCCGTCATTGGCCCGCGCCACCAGCTCCGTACCGATGTTGCCGGCCGCGCCGGTGCGGTTCTCCACCACCACGGTCTGCCCGAGCTCCGGCCCCATTCCCGCCGCGATGGCCCGGGCGAGCTGGTCCGCGGCGCCACCGGGCTCGAAGGTGGCGATCAGGCGCACGGGACGGTTCGGCCAGGATTGCGCCCGGGCGGGCCACACCGCGGGCAGGGCGAGCGCGGCGGCGCCCGCCAGGACATGTCTGCGGTGGGGCATCAGATCGCTTCCTCCAGTACGGCGCCGCACAGCACCTCGCGCAACGCCGATCTGGCCGCGCGGCGCGGATCCTTGAAGGCGGCGAGGAGGGCGGCTGCCCCCGTCGCCTCACCGCCGCCATGCGCGAAGCAGTCGGCAGCCTTGGCCAGCAGCTCGCCCTCGCTCAGCGGATCCTCCGCACCGCCGCGCAGCGCGTGGCGGCACATCGAGAGAGTGCGGCCATCCTTCAGACGCAGCGTCACCTCCGCCCAGCGCGGCAGGAGATCGCCCACGTCCTCGTCAGCGGTGACTCGGGGCAGGAAGGCCTGAATCAAGGGCCGGCGTACCGCCGCATCGTCGAAGCTGGCGAGGCGCAGGGCGCCATCCGCCAGCGCGGCCGCGATCGCGTACTCCATGGAGAACTTTGCATCGAGGCCAGTCGTCGGGCGGTGATGGATCAGCGGCGCCAGGGCGCCGGGGGAAGCGTGGACGTGCACGGCCTCCACCTCGTCCAGCGTCACCCCGTGCTCTGCGCGCAGATGCAGCACGGCGTCCAGCGCGCGGTGAGTCGCGTAGCAGAGCGGGTACTTCTTCACCTCCAGCCCGTGACGGATCAGAGCGCGCGCGTTGCATTCCTCCGGAAGGGCCAGTGACTTGCCGCCGCCGAGGCGCGCGAAGCCCAGGGCGCCGCCCAGCGCGTCCGGGGCTGCGTCGAAGCCGATCTCTGCCAGCCGCGCGGCTCGCAGCCCGGTCAGATTCGCGTTCCCCGCCTGCACCGACTTGGCCATCGTGCCGAAGCTGGCCCGCGTTCCCGCGGCCTGGGTAACGGCGAGGCCAAGCGCATGCGCGACCTGCGTTTCGTCCAGCCGTAGCAGGCGCGCACAGGCCGCCGCGGCCCCGATGGCGCCGATCGTTGCCGTGCTATGCCAGCCCAGGGCGTAGTGCGGCGCCGCCATGGCTACCGAAAGCGCGGCGATCACCTCGAACCCCGCGACATAGGCGACCGTGACATCGCCTACGGTGAGGCCCTCGGCCTCCGCCAGGGCAAGGATGGCCGGCAGCATCGCGACGGAAGGGTGGCCGCGCATCGAGGACGTGACATCGTCGAAGTCGAGCACGTGGGCCATGACCCCGTTTGCCCAGGCTGCCTCCTCCTGCCGCGCACGGGCCGTGCCTGAAAGGGTCCAGAGCGTGCAGGGGCCGCCGCCCTGCGCGCGGGCCCGCCGGGTTGCAAGGCGCGCGGCCGGCTCGTCGCGGGCGGCAATCCCCACCGAAACGGTGTCGAGCACCGCCCGAGCAACGAGCAGGCGCTCCTCCGGGAGAAGGGCGTCGGCATCGAGCCCGGCCACGCGCGCGGCGAGGCGCCGCGTGACCGTCAGCGGCTCCGCGGCGCTCACTGCCGAGCCGCCCCGCGGTGCAGGGCACCGGCACGGCAGGGCGCGCGGGTATCGATCAGAGCTTTCCGTATCACGGCGGCTTCCGTCCCCCGATCCCATTCTCCGAAGCCGGGCAGGATCGTTGGGGCGACCTTAGGGCTGCGCCCCAACTCAGGCAATGCGGATGATAACTCGGTGTGCGAATTACAAGGCCCATCTCCGGGCGCAAAAGGGCCGCCTGCCGCCGTTCCTTGACCCCGTGCCTCCCGCGGGAGTAACGCTGGAAAAGACGAATAAAAAATTCGCTGAGCAAATGGGTCGTCACGGCGGCATCGTCGGGTGGCGGCAACGCCGGAGGACCGTTGAATGATAAGCCATGCCCAAATGTTGATTGCCGCCGATTCCGCCTGCCGCGACGCGAAGGAGGGCTGAGCCATGGCCACCTCCATCACGCGCGCGCTCGGCACCTTCGTCAGCGGGTTGCGCTTCGAGGCCATCCCGGCCGAGGCCGCGGCCGTCGCGCGCATGGGCTTCGTGGACTGCGTCGGCGTGATGATTGCCGGGCGGGACGAGCCAGTGGTCGGCATTCTGCGGGACACGGTCGGCGTAGCCGGGCCGAGGGGCGAGGCGACGCTGACCTTCGGCCCCTTGCGCGCCCCGGCGCCCGAGGCAGCCCTCATAAACGGTACCGCCGCCCACGCGCTGGACTATGACGACGTGGCCCTGCGCGGCCACCCCAGCACAGTCCTCGTGCCTGCGATCCTGGCGGAGGGCGAGGCGCTCGGCGCGACAGGAGCGGAGATGGTGGCGGCCTATGTCGCGGGATATGAGGTCTGGGCGGAGTTGATCGCCCATGATCAGGACTTCCACCACGAGAAGGGATGGCACCCGACCGGCGTGTTCGGCGCTGTCGGCGCGGCCGCTGCCTGCGCCCGGCTGCGCGGGCTGGACGCCGAGCGGGCGGCCCACGCCATCGCGCTCGGCGCTTCGCAGAGCGCGGGGCTAGGTGCCAACTTCGGCACCATGACGAAGCCCTTCCACGCCGGCCGAGCCGCGCAGGCCGGCGTAATGTCGGCGCGCCTGGCGCAGGCTGGCATGACGGCCTCCCTCGACGCGATCGAGCATCCGCGCGGTTTCCTCTACGCCATCTCGCCGCGCGGGCGGGTCACGGGCCTGGATGCGCCGACCGAGGGCTTCGGCAAGGACTGGCGAATCCTCGATCATCGGCTCAGCATCAAGAAGTTCCCGATATGCTACTGCGGCCACCGCGCGACCGACGCGATGCTTGCCCTTCTGGCGCGCCGGCCCTTCAGGGCGGAGGACGTCGAGGCGGTTCAGGTGGTGACGAGCCGCGCCCATGCCGGGACGCTCCGCAACACCAGTCCCTCGACCGGGCTGGAGGCAAAGTTCAGCGCGCAGTTCGACATGGCTGCCGCGGTGATCGCCGGGAAGGTCGGGTTGGCCGAGCTGACCGACTCCTTCGTGCAGCGCCCGGACGTGCAGGCCCTGATGGCGCGCGTGACCGTCTCGCCCACCGACGAGACGGATCCGGCGCTGCCCGGTGCCGCGCCCTTCGATACCGTCCGGGTGGCGTTGCGGGGCGGGGAGAGATTGGAGGAATCCGTGCGGCGCGCGCGCGGCCACGCCGCCGTGCCGCTGACCGATGCCGAGCTGCGCGCGAAATTCATGGACTGCCTAGAATCCGCCGGGGAAGGCCGGCGCGCAGCCGCGCTGTTCGAACGGCTGAACGACATAGCCACGCTCGGTGCGGCGGTAGAACTGGAGGCGGCGGCCTGAGCGCACCTTCGCGCCGCGGGCGGTTTACAGGCCGTGCAGGTTGAGACTAGCGTGTCGTGACAGCGAGAAGATAACTCGCTCAGCGAATGGAAGCGGCCAGCACCAGCCGGCCCTTCCTACCGGGAGACGCGCTTGACCCAGCCAGGAAGCCTCGACGCCCCACCGACGAGCGGACCTCTCGCGGGGCTTCGGGTCATCGAGATCGGCGTCGCCATGGCTGGTCCCTACTGCGCCATGACACTGGGCGACTTCGGCGCCGAGGTGGTGAAGATCGAGCGCGTCGGCGCCGGCGACGACAGCCGCTCCTGGCCGCCGCACTTCCACGGCGCGATGGGCTATTATTACGGCTCCGCCAATCGCAACAAGCGCAGCGTCGCGCTCGACCTGAAGTCACCTGAAGGTGCGGCGATCGCGCGCAAGCTGATTGAGGGCGCGGACATCCTGGTGGACAACTACCGCATCGGCGCCCTCGCCCGCGCCGGGCTGGGCTGGGAGGTACTGCGCGCGGCGAACCCGCGCCTGATCTACTGCTCCGTCAGCGGCTTCGGGGCGACCGGCCCGCGGGCGGAGGAACCGGCGAACGACCTCTTCATGCAGGCCTATGCCGGCGGAATGAGCATCACGGGCGAGGAGGGCGGCGGCCCGGTGAAGATGGGCATGTCGGTCGCCGATATCGGCGCGGGCATGCTCGCCACCATAGGCGTGATGATGGCGGTGGAGGCGCGGCACCGCACCGGCCGCGGGCAGCGCGTGGAAACCTCGCTGCTCGAGGGACAGATGTCCATGCTCGCCCATTTCGTCACGCGTTACTTCGCTTCTGGCGAGGTACCGGGCCCGAGCGGCAGTGGCGCACTGACCAGCCCCACCTATCGCGCCTTCCGCGCCGCGGACGACTGGATTGTCATCTCCGCTTTTAATCAGCGCATGTGGCGCGGCCTCTGCACGGCGCTGGAGCGGCCGGAATGGGTGGATGACCCGCGCTTCGCCGACGCCGCGCTGCGCGTGGCCAACCGGCTCGAGCTCATCGACCTGATCGGGGCCGTGATCGCTACGCGGCGCGTAACGGAATGGGAGATGCTGCTGAAGTCGAACGAGGTGCCGTGCTGCCCGATCAACCGCATCGACAAGGTCGTGGCGGAGGAGCAGGTCGCGGCGCGCAGCATGGTGACAGAGATCGATCTGCCGGGGCTCGGCGCCATGCGAATGGCTGGGCTCCCCGTGAAGCTCAGCGAGACGCCCGCCGCGATCGGCCTGCCGCCACCGCGCCTGGGGCAGCACACGGCCGAGGTGATGCGCGATGCCGGCTACGCGGACGCGGAGATCGAGGCCCTCGCGAGACGCGGTGCGATCGGCCTGGACGAGGGCTGGCGCGAGGGGGATCAGCCGCGCCGCGCCGGCTGAGCGCCGTGCGGGAGAGGAAGCGGGAGGAACATCGGGCATGGCGCTGCTGACGGACGAGATACGGTCTTACATCGGGCGGGAAGGGCCGACCTTCGCCGCCTGCGACGCGGTGGAGCCCGGCGCGGTCCGCCGCTACGCCCAGGCCATCATGGATCCGGACCCGGCCTATGCCTCGGACCAGGAAGGCGTGCGCTATGGCGGGGCCGTGGCGCCGCCGCTCTATCCCTCCTTCATGTTCCGCACGCCCTTCGGCGCGCCGGACGTGCTGACCGAGCGCGCGCATGACCCGGATTTCGACGGCATCGTGATGGGCGTAGGCAACGGCCTGCCGGAGCTGCCGCTGCACGGCCTGGCGCTGCTGAACGGCGGCGCGGAGGTGGAGTTCTTCGCCTATGCCCGCCACGGCGAGCGCGTGCTGCAGAAGTCCCGCTTCGCCGATATCCAGGAGAAGCAGACGAAATCGGGCCCAATGCTCCTCGTGATCTTCGAGACCGAGTTCACGAACGAGGCGGGCCAGCTCCTGCTGCGCTCCCGCAAGACCATCATCCGGCGGTGAGCGGCATGCGCGAGAGAGTCAATTTCGAGGACGTGTCGGTCGGCGACACTGTCGGGCCGCTCGGCAAGGGCCCCTTCACGACACCGCACCTGATGCGGTGGTCGGCGGCGATGGAGAACTGGCACAAGATTCACTACGATCAGCCCTTCACCACCGGCCACGACAAGCTGCCGGGCCTGCTGATCAACGGCTCGCTGAAGCAGCAGTTCATCGCGCAGCTCCTGAAGGACTGGGCAGGGCGTGACGGCTGGATGTGGAAGGTGAGGTTCCAGTTCCGTGCCATGAATGTAGTGGGCGAGACGCTCTCCGTCTGGGCCAGGGTCACGGACAAGCGCGAGATGCCAGATTACGGCCTGGTCGATCTCGATGTCGGCATCAGCAACGAGAAGGGCGTGGAATCCACCCCGGGTTCGGCCGTGGTCGCGCTGCCCTATCGCGGGCGGGCGCCGGTGCCCTATCCCTTCGTGCCGCCCGCGGCCGGCTGAGCATGGACGGGCCCGCACCCGCTGGGGATCCCCCCGAGGTTGCGGCGCTGCTGGGCGCGGCAGAGCGCGCCGAGACGCCCTGCGGCGGGGGCCGCCTGGTCTGGCACATCTGGGGCGAAGGGGAGCCCCTGCTGCTGCTGCACGGCGGCGCCGGCTCCTGGCGCCACTGGCTCCGCACCATCCCCCGCTGGAGTGGCCGGCGTCTCCTCCTCGTGCCGGACCTGCCAGGCCTCGGGGAATCCGACCTGCCGCCGGCACCCGGATCCATCGAGACCATCGCGGGCGTCGTCGTCGCGGGGCTGGACGCGCTGCTTCCGCCGGGCCGGGCCTGTGACATCGTCGGCTTCTCCTTCGGCGCAACCGTCGCGGCCCATGCGGCATTGCAACTGGGGCCGCGGGCCCGCTCCGTCACCCTCGTCGGCGCCGGCGGGCTCGTGCCGATGCGCAGGCCGATCGTGCTCGAGAAGGTGCGCGGCAAGACCGGGGCGGCGCTGACCGAGGCGCATCGTACCAACCTGTCCCGCATCATGATCGCCGATCCCGCGCGGATCGACGACCTCGCCCTCGCGGTCCAGGCCTGGAACTCGCAGCGCGCGCGGCTGGACACACGGGGCTTCTACGCCGAGGGGGCGCTCCTCCGCGCGCTGGGGCAGCTACGCGTCCGGGTGGACGCGATCTGGGGCGCCGAGGACCAGCCAGCCCTCTGCGGGCTGGAGGAGCGCCAGGCGGCGCTGTACGCCCTCCATCCCCGGGCACGCATCCGCGTCGTCCCGAAGGCCGGCCACTGGATTGCCTATGAAGAACCGGAGGGCCTGGACACCGCGCTGCGGGAGTTCCTGGAAGCCCCCTGAACGGGAGGAACGGAAAATGCGGCGAAGGCACCTTCTCGGCGCAGGGGGCGGCCTGCTCCTGCCCGCCGCCACGGGCCGCGCGGCCGAGCCCTGGCCCACCCGGCCCCTGCGGCTGGTGGTTCCCTACGCGCCCGGCGGCGGCGCCGATATCCTGGCCCGCACCGTCATGCGCCACGTCTCCGAACGGCTGGAGCAGCCGATCGTGGTCGAGAACCGCGGCGGCGCGAACACGATCATCGGAACCCAGCAGATCGCCCAGTCGGCGCCCGATGGGTACAACTTCGTCGTGGGCACGTCCTCGCTGGCGATGAACCCCTTCCTCTACCGCCGCCTTCCCTTCGAGGCCGAGCGCGACCTGGTGCCGGTGGCGCTGCTGGCGACGGTGCCCTTCGTGCTGGTGGTGAACCCGGCGCTGCCGGTGCGCTCGGTGCAGGATCTTGTCGCCCATGGCCGCGCGGCGCCGGGCGGGCTGATCTTCGGTTCCTACGGGGCGGGCAGCACGGCCCACCTCACGGGGCTGCTCTTCGGCCGGGCCGCCGGGGTCGAGGTGACGCATGTCGCCTATCCCGGCTCGTCGCCCGTGCTCATCGACCTCATGGCCGGCCGCCTCGCCTTCGCCTTCAGCACCATCCTCCCCGCCGTGCCGGAGATCGGGAACGGGCGCCTGCGCGCCCTGGCGGTCACGACGCCGGAGCGGGTGAGCGCGCTGCCGCAGCTGCCGACGATGCAGGAGGCCTGGATGCCCGGCTTCGAGGCGGCCGGCTGGAATTCCGTCCATGCGCCCGCGGGAACGCCCGAAGCCGCGCTGCGGCGGATGAACGCCGAGATGCTGGCCTCGCTGGACCTGCCGGAAGTCCGACGCTTCTTCGGAGAGCAGGGCTACGTCATTCCGCCAGCCCTGCAGAACACCCCGGCCGCGCTCGCCGCCCTGCAGCGGAGCGACGCCCGCAAATGGGGCCGGATCATTGAGGAAGCGGCGGTGCGCCTGGACTGACGGCCGGCGCATCTCCTTGACCCCCTTATCGCGGATCGGCTACCGTCGATAGAGGATAAGTTATTCGCGCTGCGATTAACGGGGCCTGTCTCCGAGAAGCGATGCGCGACGGGTGCGGGGCTCACCTGCCCCCGCAGAACGGGGAACGCCATGAACTTCGGTTACACGCCCGAGCAGGAGGCGCTGCGGCGGGAGGTCAACGCTTTCATCGCGGAGCATGTCACGCCCGAGGTCCTCCACGACAAGGAGGCCCAGGACGACCAGATGCACGGCTCCGGCGTGGCCGACCCTTTCGGGCCGAGCATGCGGGAACTCTACGGAAAGCTGCACGCCCGCGGTTGGCTCGGCATCGCCTATCCCAAGGAGTACGGCGGGCAGGGCGGCGACCGCATCAGCCAGTACATCGTCGAGGAGGCCTTCATGCGGGTCGGCCTCAATATCAGTCTCAGCGGCAGCGGCGCGCCCGCGATCATGGCTGCCGGCACCGAGGAGCAGAAGCGCTACTACATCCCCCGCCTGATCACCCGCGAGGTCACCTTCGCCCTCGGCTTCACCGAGCCCCATGCGGGCGCTGACCTCGCCAATATCCGCTGCCGCGCCACGCGGGACGGCGACCACTTCGTGATCAACGGGCAGAAGATCTACACCACCTCCGGACACCTCTCCTCCCACATCTACCTGATGGCGCGCACGGACCCGAGCCTGCCGAAGCGCGAGGGTCTGTCCATCTTCATCTTTCCTATGGACACGCCGGGCATCACCGTGCGGCCGCTCTGGTCCATCCAGAACAACCCGCGCGCCCCGCTCGGCACCACCTATGGCGAGGCGCGGACGAACGAGACCTTCTTCGACAACGTGCGCGTCCACGAATCCACGCTGCTGGGCGGGGAGAACAAGGGCTGGAAGGTGGCGGCGGATGGCCTCAACCTCGATCGGGTGGGCGCCTTCCGCTACGTCATGTCGATCCGGCGCGACGAGGACATGGTCAACTGGGTCAAGACGACGGAGCTGGAGGGCTACGCCGACAACCCGGCGGTCCGCGACAAGGTGGCGGAGCTGTGGATCGAGGCGCAAGTCTGCCGCCTGATGACGATGCGCAGCATGTCCATCGTCCAGCGCGGCCGCGAGTTCACCTATGAGGGCTCCGCCGAGAAGGTCTGGGCGCCGGAGCACGGCGTCCGCACGACCGAGGCGATCACGCAGATGCTCGGCCCCTACGGCCAGCTCCTGCGCGGCTCGCCGCACGCGGTGGAGGATGGCGTCTTCGCGCACAATGTCCTCGGCGCCTTCCAGTCGGGCGTGAACCACGGCGGCGTCACCATCATGCGGGACCAGGTGGCGCGCCGCGGCCTGGGCCTGCCGGCCATGCGCCGGCCGAAGGCCGCGGCGAACTGACGCCCCCCCGACAGAACGAGATGACGGACCGCTGACATGGATGTCCTGCTGACCGACGAACAGGAGATGATCCGCGAGACCGCGCGGAGCTTCCTGGAAGGCGAGTGCTCGCCGCAGCTCGTGCGCGCCATGGAGGCCGACCCGGTCGGATACCCGCCCGCGCTCTGGCGCAAGGCGGCGGAACTAGGCTGGCAGGGCCTCTCCTTGCCGGAAGCCTATGGCGGCTCGGAAATGCCGCTCGTCTATCTCGGGCTCGTCCTCCAGGAGGTTGGGCGCGCCGTCGCGCCTCTGCCCCTGCACAGCACCGCCGTCGCGGCGCTCACGATTGCCGAGGCCGGCAGCAAGGCGCAGTGCGAGGCGATCCTGCCCGGCGTGGTGTCGGGCGACACGATCCTGACCTGGGCCTTCACCGAGGAGGACCCGCGCCTGCGGCCGGAAGCCGTGGCGATGAGCGCCGCGCAGGAGGGCGACCACTACGTCCTCACCGGCCGTAAGATGTTCGTGGACGACTTCGTCGCTGCGGACAGGTGCCTCGTTGTGTGCCGCACCGCGCCGGCCCGCGGCGGCAGCGCCGGCCTGTCCCTCTTCATCGTGGACACGAAGGCGGAAGGCGTCTCGCACACGCCCCTGGTTACCACCGCTAAGGACAAGCAGAGCGAGGTCGTCTTCGACCGCGTCCGCGTCCCCGCCGCGGACATGATCGGGCGCGCGGGCGAGGCCTGGCCGGTGGTAGAGCGGATGCTGGACCGGGCCGCGGCGCTGCTCTGCGCGCAGATGCTCGGCGCGGCGCGCAAGGACGCCGAGATGGCCTTCGACTACGCCAAGATGCGAGAGGCCTTCGGCCAGCCCATCGGCGCCTTCCAGTCCATCCAGCACATGTGTTCAGACATGGTCATCTGGATCGACGGCGGCGAGCTGCTGACCTACGAGGCGCTGTGGCGGATGGACGAGGGCCTGCCGCACCAGGTCGAGGTCTCCCAGGCCAAGGCCTTCTGCAACGAGAAGTGCCTCGCCTCCGCTCGCAACGCGCAGATTATCCATGGCGGCATCGGCTTCATGATGGAGCTGGACCTGCACCTCTGGTACCGGCGCATCGCCGCCTGGGGAATGCGCCTCGGCACCACCTACGATCATCGCGCGCGGGTCGCGGCGGCGCTGATCGACCATCCCGGCGAGGTTGTGCTCGGCCAGCCCGTCCCCGTGGCCGGTGCGGCCGCGGAGCCGGAGCGGGAACGCCGGGTGGCCTGAGCTCCGCGGCTCCCCGCCCCGACGTTCCGGGGCGGGGAGCCAGCATTCCATCAGGTCTGGATTTTCGCCCGCCGAATGATGTCCACCAGCTTGGTGACGGACGTATCGAAGCTCGCCTTGGCCTGGGCGGGCGTCATCGGCTCGGCGGGCACGAAGCCCTGCTCCTCCAGCAGCTTCCGCAGCTCGGCATCGCCGAGCGACTTCACCACAGCGTCGTTCAGCCGCTGCAGCCGGTCGGCCGGCACGCCGCTGGGCGCGAACATCACGTTCATGCTGACGCACTCGTATCCCGGAACCCCGGCCTCCTCGATCGTCGGCACGCCCGGCAAAGCGGAGAGGTGCTGGCGCCCCGTCAGCCCAAGCGGCCGGAGCCGGCCGGCCTCGATCGCCGGTAGCGCAGGTGGAATGGTGCAGAAGCTCATGGCGACGCGCCCGCCCATCACGTCGTTCAGCCCGGGCGCCGTGCCGTTGTAGGGGATGTGCACCGTCTCGGTACCGGCGAGCAGGTTGAACATCTCGGCCGCAAGGTGCCCGGCTCCGCCGACACCGAAGGATGCGTAGTTCAGTACCCCCGGCCGCTCCTTCGCGTAGGCGATCAGCTCCTTCACGTTGTGGACGGGAAGCTTCGCGTTCACCACCAGCAGGTAGGGCACGATGGTGAGCACCGCGACGGCGGTGATATCGCGCTCGGCGTCATAGGGCGTGCGGGTGCCCAGGTGCGACATCAGCGCCAACTGTGTGCCGCCCGACAGCACCGTATAGCCATCCGGGTCGGACCGCGCGACGTACTCGGTCGCGAGCATGGTAGAGGCGCCCGGCCTGTTCTCGACGACGGTCGGCTGGCCCGTGTAGCTCGACAGCCGCGTGCCGAAGGCCCGCGCCATGAGATCGACGGAGCCGCCTGGCGTGTACGGCACGATCAGCCGGATCGGGCGGCTTGGGAATGCCTCCCGCTGTGCCTGCGCGCCGGTGGCCTGGCCCAGCGTGGCCAGGCCAGCCGCGGCCGCGAGTTGGCGTCTTGTCAGCATGCGCACTTTCCCTCCCTCTCGCCGTCCCATCCCGGAAGTCGGCGTCAACTCGCATCAGAATTCGCATAGCGAGTTGATTGTTTGAGATTGAGATTGCCTTGTTTGCCGTGAGGTGATCAACGACTTTGCAGGAGTGGTCCCGATCCGAGGCACGGCAGGCGGCCGCCTCGGGCCGGGGCGTCAGAGCACGGGGAGCAAAGCCATGTCCGACCTTCCGAAGCGGGTCCACATCCAGGAGGAGGGACCGCGCGAGGGCTTCCAGATCGAGCCCGGCCCGATCCCCACCGCCGACAAGATCCGCCTGATCGAGGCGCTGGCCGAGACGGGCCTGGAACACATTCAGGTCTGCTCCTTCGTCAGCCCCAAGATCGTGCCGGGCTGGGCGGACGCCGAGGACACGGTGGCCGGCTTCAAGGCGAAGCCCGGCGTCCGCTACACAGCGCTGTGGTTCAACGAGAGCGGGCTGAACCGCGCGCTCGCCTTCCGCGACAAGCTCGCCATCTCCGGCTCCATCTCGCTCACCGCGAGCGAGGGCTTCACGAAGAAGAACCTCAACCGCACGCATGAGGAGAACCTCGCGGCGATGCGGAAGCAGACCGCGCTACACCTCTCCCATGGCGTGCCCGTCCGGCGCATCGGCGTGATGGCAGCCTTCGGCTGCAACTACCAGGGTGACATCTCGCCCGCACAGGTGATCTCCACCATCGAGGACGGGCTCGCCATCGCGGCCGAGGCCGGGGCGGAGATCACGGACGTCTCGCTGGCGGACACGATGGGCTGGGCCATGCCGTCACGGATCGAGCGCGTGCTCGGCGAGGTGCGGTCCCGCTGGCCGGAGAAGCGCATCACGCTTCACCTGCACGATACGCGCGGCCTGGCGGTGGCCAATGCGCACGCCGCGCTGAAGATGGGCATTGACCGCTTCGATACGACGGTGGGCGGGCTCGGGGGCTGCCCCTTCGCCGGCCAGAAGGGCGCCGCGGGCAACATCTGCTCCGAGGAGCTGGTGCTGCTCTGCCACGAGATGGGGATTGAGACCGGCGTGGACCTCGACGCGCTGATCGAGGTGGGACGCATGGCAGAGGCGATCGTCGGCCACCAGCTGCCGAGCGAGCTGATTCACGCCGGCAGCCTGGACGCTTTCCGCAAGGCAGCCTGAAGGAAAGGGGGCGGCCCGTCCGCCCCCAACCTACTGCGGCGTCAACCCGAGGGAGCGCACCACCTCCACCTTCTCGGCATTGTCGCGCCGCGCCTGGGCGGTGAAGGCCTCGCGCCCGGAATACATGATGGGCTCGCCCAGGCGGCCCATCACCGTGCGGAACGAGGCCTCCTCGGTCCCCTTGCGGCACAGCTCGTCCAGCCGCGCCGTGATCGCGGCTGGCGTCCCGCGCGGCACGGTGATGCCGGCCAGCACGGGCTGCAGTGTCGGCAGGCCCAGCTCCCGCGTGCTCGGCACGCCCGGGGCGGCCACGCTGCGCTCGTCCCCGAACACGGCGAGCAGGCGCACCGGCTTCCCGCGCGCGCCGCCGACCGTGCCCATGCCGAAGTCCAGCCGGCCGCTGAGCATCTCCGGGTAGATCGGCGTCTCCCCGCGGAAGGGCACGTCCGTCACACGCAGGGACAGGCCGCGCACGATGTTGGCGAAGGAGAGGTGCCCGAGGCTGTTCGTGCCGAAATGACCGTAGGTCATCGTGTCCGGCCGCGCGCGGATGGCGGCGACGAGGTCCGGCATGGTGCGGAACGGGGAACCCTCCGCCACCACCACGGCGAGCACGTTCTCGAAGACGCGGCAGACATAGTCGAAGGATTCCACGTCGAAGGGCACGTTGCGCACCGTGTGCGCCGCAGTGGTGATCGGCGTGATGGGCCCGAAGCCGATGGTGAGGCCGTCCGGCCTGGCCGAGGCCACCGCCTGCGCGCCAACGATGCCCGATGCCCCGTCGCGGTTCACCACCACGAAGCGTCCCTCGGACACGTCCGACATGGCCTGGGCCAGGGCGCGCCCGATCGTGTCCACCACGCCGCCCGCCTGCCAGGAAACGACCACCTGCACGGGCCGGTCCGGATAGGGTGCCGCCGGCTGCGCCGCGGCCGTGCCGGGCCAGCCGGCCCAGGCCACCGCCGCGGCCAGGGCGACCCTCAGGATGCACGTCATACGTCCCTCCTCTCCGGGGGGTCTTGCGCCCCTCCGACCTCTCACGCGTCCGACTAACTCTCGGCCACCACCTTCGCCGCGATCAGCGCGTCGATGGCCGCCTCGTCGTGGCCCGCCTCTGCCAGGACGGCCCGGCTGTCCTGGCCCACGGCCGGCGCTGGGCGGCGCACGGCGCCCGGCGTCGCGGAGAACCGCGGCACGACGTCCGGCATCGTCACCTGCCCGAGCTCCGTGTCCTTCACCGCGCGGAACACCCCGCGGGAGAGGACGTGCGGGTCGGCCGCGAGCCCGGCCGCGTCGAGGATGGGCGCGGCGGTCACCCCGGCCGCGTCCAGCGTCGCCCAGGCTTCCGCCGCGCTCCGCGTCGAGAGCCAACCGGTGATCTCCGCCTCCAGGGCCTCCACGTTCTCCAGCCGCACGGTGTTCGTGGCGAAGCGCGGGTCGGACTTCAACTCCGGCCGCCCCATCGCGTCGAACAGCTTCTCCGTCATCGACTGCATGGGCGCGGAGATGGTCAGCCAGTTTCCGTCGCCTGCCAGGAAAGTGTTGCGCGGGGCTGCCGAGGAGCCCCGGCTGCCGGTGCGCCCGCGCACCGTGCCCTTGAACCCCTGCAGCACCGCGTCGGCGCCGAACATTGCCACCATCGGCTCCAGCAGCGAGAGGTCCACCACCTGCCCCCGCCCGCCTGCCTCCCGCGCGCGCACGGCCGAAACGGTGGCGAAGGCGCCCATCATGCCCGCGACCATGTCGGCCAGGGGGAAGCTCGGCAGCAGCGGCGGACGGTCGGGGAACCCGTTGCGCGAGGCGAAGCCGGACAGGCCCTCGATCAGCGATCCGTAGCCCGCCCGCATCCGGTACTCCCCGGACTGGCCGAAGCCCGAGATCCGGACGATGACAAGGTCGGGGTGCCGCTCCAGCAGCATCGCCGGCGCCAGGCCCCAGCGCTCCAGCGTACCGGGGCGGAAGCCCTCCACCAGCACGTCCGCCCGCGCGACCAGCCGCTCCAGCACGGCACGGCCTTCGGCGGAGCGCAGGTCGAGCGCAATGCTGCGCTTGTTGCGGCCATAGACCTTCCAGTGCGCGGCGATGCCGTCCGCGATCCAGGCGCGGAGCGGGTCGCCCGGCCCCGGCTCCTCCACCTTCACGACATCGGCGCCGAAATCGCCGAGCAGCATCGTCAGCATGTTGCCGCAGACGAGCCGTGACAGGTCGAGAACCCGTATGCCCCTCAGGGGCCCTTCCGCCACGTCTTCCGTCATTGCATCAGCCCTCGAACAGCGGCTCGGGCACGCCCCTCACACCGAGGCCATGCAGCGCGAGGAGGGCACCGGCCAGCGGCTGCCGCGCCCGCTCCGCCTCGCCCAGGAACACGGTGCCGGAGGTGACGTAGAGCACGTCGAGGTCGGGCCCGCCGAAATTGCACATGGTGGGGTGCGAGACGGGCAGCCGCACGATGCGGTCCAGCCGTCCCTCCGGGTCAAAGCGCCCGATCGCGCCGTCCCCGATCAGGGCGCACCAGTAGTAGCCCTCGGCGTCGAAGGTCGCACCGTCCACGCGCCAGGGCAGGCCGGCGGTAGAGAGGAAGACGCGCCTGTTGGAGATGCGCCCGCTCTCGATGTCGAGGTCGTAGCGCCACATCACCTCTCCTCGGCTGTCGCCGAAGATCATCGTCCGGTCGTCCGGGCTGAAGGCCATGCCGTTGGACACGATGAAGCCCGTGTCCATCCGCTCGCAGGCCATGTCCGGGGAGAGGCGGAAGAGCGAGCCGCCTGGGTTCTCGTCACCTGGGTCGCGTGAACCGCACCAGTAGCGCCCGCGCCGGTCGCAGCGGCCATCGTTCAGCCGGTTCTCCGGCCGGTCCGGCTCCGGATCCAGCACCGGCGTAACCACTCCGGTTTCCAGTTCCACCGTCGCGAAGCCCTGCTTCAGCCCCGCCACCACGCCGCCGCCGCGCCGGAACACGTAGGAGCCGATGTTGTTGGGCATCACCCAGCGGCGGACCGTGCCGTCCGCCTCCAGTCGCTGCAGCGCGGGGTATCGCGTGTCCACCCAGTAGAGGCGCCCTTCCGCCGGGTGCCACATCGGGCTCTCCCCAACGATATCGGCGCCCTCGTGCACAACCTCGATCTCGGGCTGAGGAAGCTTCGGCATCGGGACCTCCGGGCCTAGCGGGTGGCGGCCGGCGCGCTGCCGGCCTGCCAGGTGGAGGGGGAGCTGCCGAAGCCGGACCTGTCCCGCTTCTCCAACCAGTAGCCATAGGCAGGCGGGATGGCGGCGAAGGCGTCGGCGACACCGAGCTTCTGCGCGGCGTCCAGCGGCCAGTTCGGGTTGTGCAGCATCTCCCGCCCGATCGCGACGAGGTCCGCGCTGCCCTCGCGCAGGATCGCCTCGGCCTGGTCGGCATGAACAATGAGCCCGACCGCCATGGTTGCCACCCCGGCCTCGACCCGGATCCGGGCGGCGTGCTGCACCTGGTAGCCCAGCCGCGGCCTGTCCGCCTCGGTGATGGAGCGCGGCGTCATCCCGCCAGTGCTGCAATCGATCACGTCCACGCCCTTGCCGCCCAGCACGCGTGCAAGCGCCACCGTCGCCTCGATCGTACCGCCATCCTCGTCGATCGCGGAGACGCGGAAGAAGAGCGGCTTCTCCGCAGGCCAGTGCCGCCGCACCTCCTCCACCACCTCCACCGCGAACCGCATCCGCTTCTCCGGGGAGCCGCCATAAGCGTCGTTCCGCATGTTGGCAGCGGGGGAGAGGAACTGGTGCAGCAGGTAGCCATGCGCGCCGTGCACCTCCAGCACGTCGAAGCCGGCGCGGTGCGCGCGGCCGGCGGCAGCGCCCCAGGCGGCGACCATGTCCTGGATCTCCGGCAAGGCAAGGGCGCGCGGAACCGCGGCAGCCGGGCTCGCGGCCACGGCGCTGGGTGCCACCAGCTCCCAGTCCCCGTCATCCTCCAGGCCGGGATGGCTGGCCAGCGGGGCGCGCCCCTCCCAGGGCACGGAGTTGCGGGCTTTGCGCCCGGAATGGCCGAGCTGAATCCCGATCGCCGCGCCATGGCCTTTCATGAAGCGGGTGATGCGCTCCAGCCCTGGGATGAACTCGTCCTTCCAGAGGCCCGGGTCGCGCGGCGTGGTGCAGCCGCGCGGATCGACCTTCGTCGATTCCATGAAGACCAGCCCCGCACCGCCCGCGGCGAACTTGCCGAGATGCATCAGGTGCCAGTCCGTCACGTGGCCGCGCTCCGCGGCGTAGGTGAGCATGGGCGACAGCACGATCCGATTCCGCAGCGTGACGCCCCGTAGCGCCATGGGCTGGAAAAGGAGGGGAGTCTGCTGCATGGACGCGTTTATCTCCCCAGCTTTTCGGGCCCTGGACGATGGAGCCCCATGCGGGACCGTACCCCGCACCCTTTCTTTCACTCGCAGTGCGAATTATATAATCGTCTTGGCGCGATGCTAACGCGCTCTTGGACCTGCCGTAAACTGCCCCCCACGGGGCATGCCGCCGCCCTGCCGTACCCGGAGACCGCTTCTTGGCATCGACCAAACCACTCCCGACGCCCTCGGACGAGAAGAAGGACCGGCAGTTCGTCACTGCCCTTTCCCGCGGGCTGCAGCTCCTGCAGTGCTTCACGCCTGAGCAGCCGGAGATGAGCGGCTCCGACCTCGCGCGGCTCACGGGGCTGCCCCAGCCGACGGTGTGGCGCCTCTGCCATACGATGATCGAGATGGGCGTGCTGGTCACCATCTCCGGGGAGAAGATGCGGCCGGGATTGGCGGCGCTCCGCCTCGGGCACAGCGCGATCGCGGGCCTCGGCATCGCGGAAGTCGCGCGCCCGCACCTGCAGGAACTGGCCGATGCCTTCCAGGGCGCGGGCGGGCTCGCGGCACGGGACGGGATCGACATGGTGATCCTGCAGCGGTGCGAGAGTGACAACCGCCTGCTGATGAACCTGCACGTCGGCTCGCGCGTGCCGCTCTCGACCTCGGCTTTCGGCTGGGCCTGGCTTGCCGGCGTGCCGGAGGACGAGCGCGCCCGTGCGACGGCCGAATTGGAGGAGAAGGACGGCGTGCGATGGGGCAAAGCGAAGGCCGGTTTCGCCCAAGCCCTGGCCGAGTACCGGCAGCGCGGCTTCATCATCAACGCGGGAGTGCTGCACAAGGGCTACAACACGGCCGCCGTGCCCGTGCTGGCACCCGATGGGTCGGTGCCCTTCGCCGTGAACTGCGGTTCAGCCGCCGTGACCTTGTCCGCGGCCCGGTTACGCTCCGAGGTCGGCCCGCGTCTCGCGAGGCTGGCGGACTCTCTCCGGTACGCGGCCATACCGAAAAGCATGAGGAGCACTGTTGCCACGGACAGGCGCTCCGATCGCGGGGCGGGCGCCTGAACCGATCCAGGCATCCTGACGGGCGCCCAGGGCTTCTCCGACCCGCCGCCGCCCCATCCTGAACGCGAGCGGAGCCGGAAGAGTCGTTGCCGATGGAGCCGCGGCGAACGACCCGCATGATGGCGGGGTGATGGTTGCGGACCGCACGGTCCCCGTCCATGCGCCGGCCCGGAAACGCCTGCTGCCGCGGCAGTCAGGGCGGGGTGCCAACATCCTCAGGCATCGAATTGCCTCTGCAGTCCGGCGATCGTCGCGTCCGAGAAGACGATGCTGCCCCGCGCGCTCCGCGCGACCGCCTCGGCCAGCAAAAGCCGCGCCTCGGCCCGTTCATCAGGCGGGAGAAGTTGCGCCAGGAGCGCAAGGCCCAATGGCCGGAGTAGCCCCGCCCCCATCTCCTCATAAGCCCCGAGGCCGCGGCGCATCTCCGCCTCGCCCGCCATCCGGTCGCCCAGCCGCCCGCGCGCCCACCCGCCCAGGATGGCTCCCCAGGCCGACCAGTAAGCGAAGTCCTGGGCCGCCGCGATCGCCTGCAATTCCTCCGCAGCGGCCAGGGTGTCCTGCGGCCGTCCTGCCAGCTGCGCCAGGACGCAGCGGAAGGCCAGGGCGAAGCAGAGGCTGTGCGCATGGCCCAGCTCGCGCGCCGCCGCCACGGCCGCCCTGTCGATGGCGAAGGCCGCCTCGGCCTCGCCCTGGAACCACAGCACCCATCCCAGATGCGCCCGCGCCAGGACAGCCGGGTCTGAGCCGTAGTCGAAGCGGTGCGGCTCGTCCCGCGTGGGATCGTAGAGGGCCAGCACCCGTTCGAGATGCCAGCGCGCCTCCGCGTGGCGGCCGAGGTAGAGAAGGCCGAGCCCGAAGGGGCGATGCGCCTGGAGGAGCGCGGCCTCGTCCCGCTCGCCGTCCATCAGCGCCATGATCCGTTCCCCGATCGCGTGGCCCTCCGCCACGGCGCCGCGCACGAGGTGGAAGGTCTGCAGGCCGCGCAGCGTGCGCAGCAGCAGCGGCCGGTCATCAAGGCGAAGGGCGGCGGCATGGGCGGTGGCGAAGGCCTCGCCCACCTGCGGGGCGGCGTTGCCGCGCACCAGGGTCACCTGCGCGGCCAGCCCGATATGCAGGCGCGCCTCCAGCGCGTCCTGTCCCGTCGCCTCCAGGTTCGGCAGCTGGGCGATGGCGGCCTGGAAGTGTCCCGCGGCTTCCCCATGCGCCCCGGCGCGGCCGGCGCGGATGGCAGCCCGCTCATAGGCCGCAATCGCCTCGGCCGCCGCGCCTCCGGCCGCCAGATGCCGCGCCAGCAGCTCCGGCCGGGCCGTGACTGTCTCCGCGAAGCGCTCCGGCAGCAGGCGGCCGAGCGCCAGGTGCAGGCTGGCGCGGCGGCTGCGCAGCAGGGTCTCGTAGGCCATGTCGCGCATCAGCTCGTGCCGGAAGGTGTAGCCGGTGGGGGCCTCGGGCGGGCCTTCCGGCTCCATGAGCCCGGCCTCCACCAGGCGGCGCAGGGGGCGCCGCGTGGCCGGCAGCCCCACCGTCTCGGCCAGCGCCGCCAGCATGTCCTCCCGGAAAGAGCGCCCGATCACGGCGGCGAGCTGGGCGATGGCCTTGGCCTCCGGCAGGGCGTCCAGCCGGGCGGTGAGGCCAGCGCGCAGGCTGAGCGGCAGCTCCGCCTCCGCCTGGGCGTCCCGCGCGGCCTCCACCAGGAAGATCGGCACGCCTCCGGCCCGCGCGATGATGCGGCGCAGGAGGGCGGGATCCGCCCCCTCCGGAGCTGCGGCGGCCGCGAGGTCGCGCGCCGCCGCCTCTCCCAGAGGTGCCAGGCGCAGCGTGAGGGGGGCTGGGCCGGGCAGGTTGCGACCCTCCTGGCGGCGGGTCAGCAGCAGCAGCCCGGGCGTGTCCGGGGCGGCAACGCTGTCGGCCAGAGCGCGCAGCACGGCCAAGGTGCTGTCATCGGCCCAGTGGATGTCCTCCGCGATGAAGAGGGGCACCGGGCCAGCGGCGGCGTGGAGCGCGGCGAGGAGAGCCGCCATGTTGCGCCGCCGCCGCCGGCGGCCGGCCGCCTCCATCTCGGCCACCTGGGCGGGCGAGGCGAGGTCCAGCAGCACGGCCAGGGGCGCCGCATGATCCGTGCCGGACAGGCCGTGGCGTGCCAGCCAGCCCACCAGGGCGGCGCGGGCCTCGGAGGGTGCCGCGCGGGGCGGGATCCCGGCTGCGGCGGCGATCCAGGCCAGGAGCGGGCGGAAGGCGCTGGCCTCCTCCTGGGCGTTGCAGGCGATCGCCACCGCCTCTTGGCCCGGGGCGCCGAGGCGCGCGCGGAACTCCTCGATCAGGCGACTCTTGCCGTGGCCCGGTTCGGCCTCGACGAGGACCGTGGTGCCGGCGCCCGCCCCGGCGTCCCGCCAGGCCGAGAAGAGGCTCCGCAGTTCGTCCTCCCGCCCAACCAGGGGCAGGGCGGCGGTGGGCGGCGCCATGGTGGAACCCGCGTGCAGCTCCGCCTCGACCCGGTGGGCGAGGACGGGCCGTGGCAGGCCAGGCAGTTCGATCTCCCCGAGGGAAACGAACCGGAACCGGCGCGGCGCGAGGCGACGGGTGGCCTCGCTCGCCAGGACCTCCCCCGGGGCGGCCGCGTGCTGCAACCGCGCGGCGATGGTGGTTGCCTCGCCGACCATGGCGCCAGGCTCGCCGGCAACCCCGTGGCCCAGGGTGGCAACGACGAGGATGCCGCTGTGCACCGCCACCCGTACCCGCAGGGCGATGCCCAGCCGCCCGCGCAGCGCCTCCACCTCCGAGACCAGGTCCAGCGCGGCCCGCAGGGCGCGGGCGGCATCGTCCTCCCGCGCGGAAGGGAAGCCGAAGCGCGCCAGCAGCCCGTCACCCTGGTGCTGGGCCAGGCTCCCGCCCTGCCGCAGCACCGCTGCCCCCGCCGCCTCCCGGTAGGCGAGCAGGACGGCGCGCAGATCCTCGGGGTCCAGGCGCGCGGTCAGGGCGCTGGATTCAACCAGATCGGCGAAGAGGACGGTCACGGGGCGGCGCTCCCCCGCCTCGGCGGCGAGCGCGTCGGGCGACGGCCGCAGCCTCTCCCCGCAGGCACCGCAGAACCGCATTCCGGGAGGGCTGACGAAGCCACATGCAGGGCAGGGAAGAACCGGGGTCAGGCGAATTTCTCCGGCAATGCGGCAAGACGACGTGATCGTGATCGAAATCACCGCAGCGCAACAGCCGGCACTGCTACCCTTCGTTTCGCAGGAGGAGGAATGGCGCTGTCTTCCGGTGATTCGAACGGGGTTGGCGGATCATCCGCCCTCGATCCCGTGCTGCGCGCGGCCGCCTTCGCCCTGGCCCTGGCACCATCGCAGTCTGAATTTGGGGTGCTGGCCCGGATTCCCGATGGCGCGGCGATCCGCGCCCGGCCGGATGTCCGCTTCGGCTACGCCGTGCAGGAGGCGGACGGTACGATCCTGCCGCCGGATGGCCACCCTCCGCGCGCGGAGGGCGCCGTTTTCGCCGCGCTGCGAATCGACCTCGCCTTGCAGCCCGGGATGGCGGCCGAGGATCCCCTACCCGAGCTTCTTGCGCGGCTGGAGGATCTTGCCGGGGAGGGCTGGGACATGCGGGTCGAGCGCCTGCCCGGAAGCCCGTTCTCCGCCGCCATGGAGGCGCTGCACGCCCGCCCCGACGACCTTCCGCCCCTGCCCGGCGGGGCGCCGGACGGCACGGGCGTCCTCGTCGGCGCCGTGGATTTCGGCTGCGCCTTCGCCCACCCGGCCTTTCGCCTGGGCACGGACGGGCTGGGCGGGACGCGGCTGCGCCTGCTCTGGGACCAGAACGGCCCGGCACCGCGCGGGGCCATGGTGCCGGGCCGCCGCTACGGGCCGGCCGAGCTGGACGCACTACTCTCGGGCGGCGATCCCTATCCCGAGGACGGCTATGTCCCCTGGGAGAACGGCTACGCGGCAGAGCCGGCCGGTCGCCCCGTGAGCGAGCTGGGCCGCCGCCTTTCGGTCCATGGCACGCACGTCCTCTCCGTGGCCGCGGGGAGACGGCCGCAGGAAGGGGCCTGGGCCAGGGGCACCCCGCCCGGAATCGCGCCCGGCGCGGCGCTGGGCTTCGTGCACCTGCGTCCCCGCGCCCTCGTCTCGGAGGGCGACGCGGTGGATGTGTTCGACGGCGTCTGCGCCCTCTTCGACCTCGCCGCGCGGGAGGGGATGCCGGCGGTGGTGAATCTCAGCGTCGGCGCCAACACGGGCGCGCATGACGGCCAGGGGCTGATGGACCGCGCGCTGGACGCGCTGCTGAGGATGCCGAGCCGTGCCATCACGGTCGCGGCCGGGAACATGCGGGATGCCGGGCTGAACCGCTCCGGCAGCGTAGCGGCGGGGCGGCCCGCGACGCTGCGCTGGCGGTTCGAGGCGGGCGACCCGACCCCGAACATGCTGCGGATCTACGCGCCCATGCAGGAGGGGATGCCGGCGCTGGACCTGGCGCTGGGCCGGCCGGGGGGAGCACCGGCGTCCGCCCTGAGGCCGGAGGATCTGCGCGGGCAGGCCGTGCTGGTGCTGAAGGACGCCGCCGGGGAAGACCCGATCGGCACCGCCGCCTCCACCACGCGCCCGCCCACGACCGAAGAGCCGGTCCAGCACTTCGAGCTGCGCCTCCGGCCCTCCGGGCGGGAGGAGGTCTGGCAGGTGACCCTGAGCCTGGGGCCGGAGGCGGTCTCGAACCACGCATTCTTCGATGCCTGGATCGAGCGAGACGACCTGCGGCGCCACAGCGGCTCGCGCTTCGAGCCGCCGGACCCCGGGGAGGAGACGCTGAACGCGAATGAGGGGCCGGGCTGCTCTCTCGGCTCTCTGGCCTGCGCGGAGGGGCCGATCTGCGTGGCGGCCGTCGCCCTTCCGGATGGCGGCCCGGCGCCGTTCAGCTCCATGGGCGGCACGCGGATCGGGGGAGAGAAGCCGGACGTGGCGGCGCCGGGCCTGGCCGTGCCCGGCGCCTCCGGCCTCGGCGGGCTGCGCGACGGGGCGGGGCAGACCTTCGCCGCGGGCATCCGCATGGACGGAACGAGCGCGGCCGCGCCCCAGGTCGCGGGCGTCATCGCGCTGATGCTCCAGGCAAGGCCGCGCCTGACGGCGGAACGAATTCGCGCCATCCTGCGCGCGACCACGCGGGAGAGGCAGGCAGATCCGGGCGCGGCGTGGCAGCGGGACATCGGCGCCGGCCGGGTGGATGCCGCCGCCGCCATGGCCATGACCCTGGAGGAGCCGGAATGAGCGCGACTGGCACGAGCCCGGCAGCACGCCTGATCGGGGGCTCCCCGCCGCTGCACCGCCCGATGAAGGTGACCATCGGCTACACGCAGTCCTGCAACCTGGATTGCCGCGTCTGCTACGCCGATTGCACGCGCGCGCCCTCCCCGCGGGAGCTGCCGGCGACGACTTGGATCCGCCTGCTGGACGAGTTCTTCGAGGCCGGAGTGATCTCCGTGATGATCGAGGGCGGGGAGCCCTTGCACCGGCCGGACGTGCTGGAGGTGATTGCCCATGCCGCGCCGCGAGCGATGACGCGGCTGCGCACGAACGCGACGCTGGTGGACGACGCGATGGCCGGCCGCTTGAAGGCCATCGGCCTCGGCGACGCGATGGTGGACCTTCTGGGCGCGACGCCGGAGACGCATGACGCGCTGACCGGCGTGCCCGGCAGTCATGCCCGCAGCATCGCCGGCATCCGCGCCCTGCGGCGTGCCGGGCTGCCGGTGACAGTGCTGGTCATCATGAACCGGGGGAACCATCGGGAACTGCAGCCGCTGCTGGAACTGGCGAAGGCGGAAGGCGCGGAGGCGGTGGGCGTGCTGCGCCCCTACCCGCTGGGTCGGATGCGCCGGGATTGGGGGACGCTCTCGCTCTCGCTTCAGGAGATGATGGCGGCGATCGCTGCGCTGCGTCCGCCGGAGGGGATTCGGCTCATGCAGTCCTGGCACCCGAACGACGCGAATTGCTGCTGGCAGATGGCAGCGGTGAATGCCTACGGGCACTCCATCGGCTGCATGTACCTGCGCGAGTACGTGGACTACGGCGATGTGACGACGATGCCCTTCCTGGCGACCTGGGACGATCCACTCTACCGCCACCTGCGCGCTGGAAAGGTGGAGGCGAGCTGCGGCGGCTGCGCCTCCACCCAGCACACGCATGGCGGCTGCCGCTCCACCGCTTATGCCTTCCACGGGCGCTGGGACGCGCCGGACCCCTTCGATTCCGGGCTGAACGGCGGCGTGGACCTGCGGGTCCTGCCGGCACCAGGGCCGGAGCCGGAACTGGGACCTGGGCTGAGACCTGGACTGGGGGCGAACCACGATGCGCCATGAGCGCTCGCCGGGGCTCCGGCTCCGTCCCCTGCCCGAGCTGGGAGCCTGCCTCGCCTACACACCGGCCGCACCGCGGCTGCACCAGCTGAACGCGACGGCCTGGCTGATCCTGGAGCTCGCCGATGGGCGGGACGACGCGGCACTAGCTGAGGCTTTCGCCGCGCGCACGGCGAAGGCGCTCTCAGCGACGGCGGCGAGACGCACGCTGGAGGATGGGCTCGCCGGGCTGCGCGCCTGCGGGTTGCTGCGAGTGGCCGGATTGGACAGGGAAGAAAGGGACCCCGCATGACCGAATCACCGAACCCGGCCGATGCCGCCGAGGCGCTGCTAAGGGCGCAAGGCCGCGTGGCGCCCGCCAGCGCCGTGCCGCTCGTCTCCGTCGTGCGGAGCGGCGAGCAGTTCCTGATCCTGCCAGCGGCAGGCAGCGAGGAGGATCTCGGCCCGCTCGGCCGCCTCGTGCTGGAATGGGGGTACGAGGTCCCGCGCGCGCAGCACGTCGAGTTCCAGGCCTTTCTGCGCGACAACAACGGCCTGCTCAGCACGTCCTCCGTGCCGGGCCTGCGCTATCTCGGCACCTACACGGTCTTCCAGCAGAGCGAGCGGAGCCTCGGCAGCTTCCGCACGCTCTGGGATTTTCAGCGTCTGTCGCAGATGGAGGAGATGAGCGCGCGCGTGGCGGATGCCGGGGATGAGTGGGGCCAGGCGGTCAAGGCGCTGATGGCCTTCCGGGATTCGGATTACACGGCCGGCCGCAGCCAGGTCATCCTTCAGCTGGCGGCCGCAACGGTCCTCTGATCCTCGGCGGAGCAGCCCCCGGCGCTGGCCGCCTCCGTTCCCCGGCGGTCATCCGCCCTGGCCGGAGGGTGTGCCGTAGCCGGCCTCCACCTCAGCCTCCAGCAGCGCGGGTCGCGGCAGCACAAGGCCGCCCCTGGTCACCTGCATGACACCGTCGCGCCCCATGGCGCCGAGCGTGCGGGAGATCACCTCGCGCCGCGTGCCGATGCGCGAGGCGAGCTCGTGGTGCGGCGGCGGCGGCGAAACGATGCGCCCGCCGCCTTCCCGCGGGCGGGAGAGGCGCAGCAGCAGCGCCGCCAGCCGCGCGCGCACGGGCAGCACCGCGAGTTCCAGCAGGCGCTGGTCCTTCTCCCGCACCAGGGCGGTCAGGCTCCGCATGAGGTGATGCGAGGCCTCGGGCGTCGACAGGACGAAGGCCATGAAGGGCGCCGCCGCAACGGTGCATAGGCGGGCCCGCGTCAGCGCGACGATACTGACGGAGCGGTACCCACCATCGATCGCCGCGATCTCGCCGAAGAGGCTGCCCGGACGCAGTTCGTTCAGGATCATCTCATGGCCGCCGCTGCTGCGCGAGACCACGCGCAGCTCGCCCTCGGAGACGAAGCTGACCTCCTGCGTCAGGTCGCCCGCCTCCAGCACCGCCTGCCCTGCCGAGAAGCCCCGCCAGCGTGCCACGGCCGCCAGGGGCTCCAGCGCCGTCCGGTCGAAGGGCCGAAAAAAGGGCAGGTGGCTCAGATCATCCATGGGGCATGGCTCATCCAGCCACAGTGCCGCCGCTTCAGCGCGCCGTAAATGCATGACCATCTTCGGGATGTCACCCCTGGCACGGAGGTCTCGCGACCGGGACCCAGCTTCCCGCCCTTGCGGCGTGGCGCGATGTGACTTTCGGCACCGCGCGTCGCGGGGTGGAGAGGTCAGCTTCGTGGCGTTCCGAAAAGGGGGCCACGATGACGTTGATTGCTCGCCCGTGCCTGCCAGAACAGCCCCTGCCGACGGTTCCCGCCAGAAGGCCGGCACCGGTCGTGCCCCGGCCGCCACTGAGATTTCGCGGCTGGGCGGTGGTCGGGGGCTCCTTCGTCGTGCAGGCGCTCTGCTTCGGTGCGATCTATTCCGTTCCTGCCTTCGCCGCGTCTCTGCGGACCAGTTTCGGCGTCTCGGACCTCTCGGTCAGCCTGATCTATGCCGTCAGCGGCGCCATGGCCTTCGCCATCGGCGGAGTCAGCGGTCCGCTCGCGGATCGCTTCGGCGCGCGCTGGCCGATCGCGCTGGGGATGGTCGTCATGGCCTCCGGGTTCCTCCTCGCGGCGGTGGCACGCAACTTCTCCCAGGTGCTGCTCTGCTACGGCTTGCTCGTGGGGACCGGCGCAGGGATGGCCTACGTTCCGGCGGTCGCGGCTGTGCAGCGCTGGTTCGTGGCATGGCGCGGCCTGGCCTCGGGCATCGCCACCTCGGGGGTGGGAGTCGGCACCGCGCTGGTTCCGGTCTCGGCCTCGCTCCTGGCCCTCTGCGGGGATTGGCGGGTGGCCTTTCTGATCACGGCGGTCTTTGTCGCCGTCACCGGACTGCTGGCGGCGCAATGCCTGGCCCGCTCGCCCGAGGCTTGCGGCCTGGAGCCGGATGGAACGGCAGAACCCGCACGCCGGCACCATGCGCCGGTGCCGGAAGGCATCGGCATCGGCCAGGCACTGAGGGAGAGACAGTACTACTTGTTGCTGGCGGGTAGCCTCCTCCTCTCCGTCGCTGTCGCGCTCCCCTACGCCGACGTGGTGGCGACGGCGCGCGGAGCCGGCCTGGCCGCCTCGGATGCGCTCTGGCTCCTGAGCCTGATCGGGATCGGCTCGATCCTCGGCCGCCTTGCCCTCGGCACCGTGGCGGACCGGTTCGGGCGCGACCGGACCTTGCTGGCCTGCTGCATCGGCGTCGCGGCGACGATGGCGTGGTGGGCGGAAACCCGGAGCGCCATCGGGTTCATCCTCTTCGCGCTCGGCTTCGGCCTGTGCCAGGGCGGGTTCGTCGCGCTGCTGCCGAGCGTGGTGGTGGACCTGTACGGGCGGCGCTCGGCAGGCGGCCTCATCGGCATGCTCTTCACCGGGCGGGCTCTTTCCGTCCTCCTGGGGGCTCCTGGCATGGCCGCCCTTGCTGCCGCGGCCGGCCATGGGATCGCCCTCTGGACTGCGTGCGGCCTGGCTCTACTCGGCACCCTCCTGCTGTCGCGCGCCTTGTGGCCGCGCCGCAGGCCGCGTGGCGCCGGAAACGCCAGGAAGCCCGGCCTCGTTTCCCCGGCGTCATCCTTGCCGCCCATCCTCCCGCACCATCCAGGCCAGGCGCCCATGATGATCCGTCGATCCGGAACCGATAATCCGAGCGCTGATCGTCGGCCAGCGCTTCGGGACCTGCTCTGGGTAATGGCTGACCTCCCGACCCGAACGCTGCCAAGCGGCAGAGAGACACTTTCGGCCCAGGTGAAAATCGGTGCGCCCTCTTCCGCAAACACGCTGTGCCTCACGATGGTAAGCGCGTGCTCGATGGAAGATCACAGTTGCGACGCTCCGCTTCACACTGCTTCGTGAAGTGCCCCTCAGCAGCCTGTCCGGCGGGAAGGCCAGCTTTCACGAGGCATGACACGCTCCGGTGCCCGGAACGATCTGCTTGTCACCCCGTCTTGTTTCGCTTTAGCGTATGTTTGGGAACTGGAACTAAAACCAGCTGGCATCGCCGGGTGCACGTTTCACCCTGTTCACCAGGCCCGCTGCCAGTCCTTGCAGACCGCATTCTCGCTCGGCTCACCCTGGCTGCGGAGGCTACATGCCGGATGCACTCACCTACCCTGGCGTTTATGTCCAGGAATTGCCGAGCGGCGTCCGCACCATCATCGGCGTCGGCACATCCAGCACCGCCTTCGTGGACAGCTTCTCGCGCGGTCCGCTCGACACCGCTGTCCAGGTGACGAGCTGGGCTGCCTTCGAGCGTGTGTTCGGCGGCCTACGGGCCGACAGCGAGGGCAGCTACGCGGTCCAGCAGTTCTTCCTTAACGGCGGAAGCACGGCCTGGATCGTTCGCGTTGCCGGCGTCCCCGAACCCCCGGACGCTGCGACTCCTCCCGCCGCCCCGGCTGCGCTCTCGATGGAGCCGGCGGGCAAGTCGCTGATGGTGAAGGCCGTTGATCCGGGCAAGTGGGGCAACCGTCTTCGGGTTGTCGCCACCGCCGTTGCCGGCTCGCCCAAGCTGTTCAACCTGATGGTCCAGGAAGTGGTCTCGACGGCCGGCAACCTCTCCGTGCTGGAGAGCGAGACCTTCCTCAACCTCTCGATGGTGCCGGGCGAGGCAGGCTTCGCGCCGGACGTGGTGAATACCGGGTCCCGCCTCGTGCGGCTGGAGGTACAGCCGCCCGGCCAGCTTCCCACGCTTGCCCCCGTGGATGCGCGCGGCGGCGTGGCGGACGCGGCGTGGAAGCCCCTGGCCGGCGGCACGGAGGGCGCGCTGCCGGACGCCAAGGCGCTGACCGGCAGCCCGGACGCCGGGACAGGCCTCTACGCACTGGAGCGCATCAGCCCCGCGATCTTCAACCTGCTCTGCCTGCCTCGGGCCTCCGCGCTGGACTCCACGGGCTTCGGCGCGGTGATCAGCAAGGCTCAGGCCTTCTGCCGGACCCACCGCGCCTTCCTGCTGGTGGACCCGCCGGCCAAGGGCGCCGAGGACGAGGCGAAGATGGCGGCCTGGGTGGAGTCCGCCAACATCCGGGACGCCAACGCGGCCGTGTACTTCCCCCGTCTCTCCATCCCCGATCCGCTGAACGGCTTCCGTCTCCGCACCGTCGGGCCGAGCGGCACGGTCGCCGGCATCTACGCGCGCACCGACGCGGCGCGGGGCGTGTGGAAGGCACCCGCTGGCGTGGACGCGACGCTGGCCGGCGCGACACCGGTGCTGAGGCTGACCGACCCGGAGAACGGCAACCTCAACCCGCGCGGCGTCAACGCGCTGCGCACCTTCCCCATCTACGGCCCGGTGGTCTGGGGCGCGCGCACGCTGGTCGGCGCGGACCAGATGGCCAGCCAATGGAAATACGTCCCCGTCCGCCGCACCGCTCTCTTCATCGAGGAGACCCTGTTCCAGGGCCTGCGGTGGGCCGTTTTCGAGCCCAATGACGAGCCGCTCTGGACCCAGATCCGGATGAGCGTGGACGACTTCATGCACGGCCTGTTCCGGCAGGGCGCCTTCCAGGGCGCCACCCCGCGCGAGGCCTACCTCGTGCAGTGCGACGCCACGACCACGACGCAGGGCGACATCGACCGCGGCATCGTGAACCTCATCGTCGGCTTCGCCCCGCTCAAGCCCGCGGAGTTCGTGGTGCTGAAGCTGCAGCAGATCGCCGGCCAGACGAGCTGACGCCCGCCCCGCCGCCCGTCCCCGCGCAGGAAACCCACCATGCCCCCCGTGCTCGCCACCACGACACCCGCCGACCCGTACAAGAACTTCAAGTTCCTGGTGCTCTGGGACCAGCGTACCGTCGCGGCCGTCAGCAAGGTGACGGGGCTGAAGCGAGTCACCGAGGTGGTCCGCCACCGCAGCGGCGGCGACCCTTCCAGCAGCCGCAAGTCGCCGGGGCGGACGGAGTACGAGCCGGTGACGCTGGAGCGCGGCGTCACCTTCGACACCGCCTTCGACCAGTGGGCCAGCGCGGTCTGGGCCTTCCAGGCCGGACTGGGTCGTGAATCCTCGCCGGCCAACTTCCGCAAGACCGTGACGATCGAGCTGTACAACGACGCGGGCCAGGCAGTTCAGCGCTATTTCCTGTACCGCTGCTGGGTCTCGGAATACACGCCGTTGCCGGAGCTGGACGCCAACGCGAACGGGATCGCGATCCAATCCATCAAGCTGGAGAACGAGGGCTGGAAGCGCGATGAGGCGCTGACCCCGCCGGTCGAGCCCAGCTTCTCCTTCCAGCCCTGACATGCCCGGGGTGCCGGAAGGCCGGGCCCTGCTGGAGCTCTGCGAGGCCGCGCGCGGGCTCTCCCCCGCACGGACCGCCCTGCTCCTGCTCACGGCCCTCGATCCGTCGCTCGATCCGGCGGAAGCGATGGCGCTCGACCTCGGCGCGCGGGACGCCCGGCTGCTGGAAGCCCGCGCGCGCTGCTTCGGCGATGGGTTCGAGGCCGCGGCGGACTGCCCGGCCTGCGGCACCCGGCTGGACGTCGCGCTCAGCGCCCGGGCGCTGCGCCAGCCCGAGCCACCTCACCTTCCCCCGGAGACCGCGAACGGCCCGGACGACCTGGCCTTCCGCTTGCCGACGAGCGAGGACCTCCTGGCCGTCGAGGCGGAACGGGGCCCGGCCGCCATGAAGCGCGCGCTGCTGGAGCGCTGCCTGCTGCATGGGGAGGCCTCGCCGGCCGCGGAGGCCCTGGTCTCCGCGGGGCTCGAGGCGGCGATGCCGCAGAGCGACGTGTCGGTCGCCCTCGCCTGCCCGGATTGCGGCCATGATTGGGAACTCCCCTTCGACGTGACCCTCTTCCTCCTGGACGAGCTGGAGGGACGGGCCGGGCGCCTGCTGGCCGATGTCCACCTCCTGGCCAGCGCCTATCACTGGGAGGAGGCGACGATCCTCGACATGCCCGCGTCCCGGCGCGGTCGCTACGTCTCGATGGTGTCGGCGTGAGCAACTACCTGGACCGGCTTGTGGCCCGCGCGCTGCGCGAGACGCCGGCCCTGCAGCCGCGCGCGCCACTGCTGTTCGGCCCCGCCCCGGCCGAGGCAACGCTGGGGGAGCCCCCTTCGCGGGCCGCGCCGGAGCGGCCGCACCCGGCACCGCCGCGCGCAACCGGCCGCCCGCGCGCGGAGGGGCCCGGCCGGCATGGAGGGGCCGCCGCGCCCACGGCACCCGCCACGGCGCCCCTGCAGGAGCAGCGGCCCGGCGTTCCGATCGCCCGGGGTTCCGCACCGCCAGGGCGGTCCGAGCCAGAGGTGGAGCCGGAAGGAAGACGCGCCACGGAGGGCTCCCGCACGGCTGGGAAGGCGGCCCCGCTCCAGTCCGCCCCGATGGACGCCCCGATGGCCGCTCCGGCCGTAGCCGCACTGCCGCTGGCCGTCTCCGCCGCCCCGCCCGCGCCAGCGGCCCCCGGCTCCGTCGCAGTGCCGCTTCTGCCCCGCCCGGCACCGGACACCCCCGC
Organism: Roseomonas populi; assembly: GCF_024594815.1. Lineage (GTDB taxonomy): Bacteria > Pseudomonadota > Alphaproteobacteria > Acetobacterales > Acetobacteraceae > Roseomonas > Roseomonas populi. Next base: position 240,269 of record NZ_JANJOU010000008.1, read on the forward strand.
CCCGGATCGGCCGCCGGTCCGGACAGCGCCCCTTGAGGCACTCCCCTCCGGCCCGCGCGCGGCAGGGCAGGCGGAGCAGCCCCAGGCCAAGCCCAGCCCCATGCCCGCTGCCCCCGCTCCGGTGGTGATCGAGATCGGCGCCATCGAGTTCCGGGCACCGCCCCCCGCCGCCCCGGCCACACTCCCCGGCCCTCGCCGGCCCGCCCTGTCGCTCGGCGACTATCTGGCGCGCCGTGACAGGCGGCCGGGATGAGCACGTTCCAGGCCATTGCCACTGTCACCGCGACGCTGCGGCAACGCCTGCTCGAGGTCGCGCAGGCCGACGTGCCCGGCTCAGCGGTGACGGCGCTGCGCCCGGCCGAGCCGGGCGGCGGCGGCATTCCCTCCCTCGGGGTGAACCTGTTCCTCTTCGCCGCCCACGTGAACCCGGCTCACCGCAACCGCGAGCTGCCGCTCCGCCGGGCCGGCGGGGAGGCCGTGAGCCGCCCGATGGTGCCGCTGGACCTCGATTACCTCATCAGCTTCTACGGCGAGCAGAACGGCGGCGCCCAGCTGCTGCTGGGCAGCGTGATGCGCGACCTGCACGCCGCCCCCGTGCTGACGAACGCGATGATCACCGCGGCGGAGGGCGCGTCCGGCCTGGCCTCCGGCCTCGCCGACCAGGCGGAGCGGGTGCGGCTGACACCGCTGCCCCTGCCGCTGGAGGAGATGGCCAAGCTCTGGTCCGTGTTCTTCCAGACGAGCTACGCGCTCTCCGTCGCCTACCGTGCGGGGCCGGTGCTGCTGGAGGCCGAACTGCCCACCGTCGCCGCCCCGCCCGTGACGCTGCCCCAGCTCACCACTGCCCCGCTCCTCCGGCCCGCCGTGACGACTGTGGAGAACGCCGCGGATCCGGCGGCGCCGATCGCGCCGGGCAGCCAGATCGCCGTGGTAGGGGAGCGCCTGGCCGGACCGGCCGTACGGGCGGAGGTGGGTGGAGTCGAGGTCGCGCCCGATGCCGTCGCGGAGCGGCGCCTCCTGCTCACTCTTCCGCCCGGCCTTCCGGCGGGCCCGGTGGGGTTGCGCGTGCGCCAGGACGTGCTGGTGGGCGACCCGCCCTCACCCCGGCGCGGGGAGGCGTCGCGCCTCGTGCCCTTCGTGCTGCACCCCGCCGTCGCCCGGCCCGGCGGCGCCTTCGCGGTGGCCGTCACGGAGGTCAGCGGCACGGGCGCCGCGCCGCGCAACGCCACCGTCACGGTCGGGCTGGTGCCCCCGCTCGCTCCGGGCCAGCGCGCGTCCCTGGAGCTGCTGGAGGCCTCCGGTGCCGTGCGCCACGTCTTCCCTGCGCCGCTTCGCGCGGAGGCGGCCGGCAGCGTCGCCTTCGCCGTGCGCGGCGTGGTGGCAGGCACCTACGGGTTGCGGGTGCGGGTAGAGGGGGCGGAGACCCCGCTGGGCGAGGACGCGGCGGGCGAGCCCGAGCCGCGCCTGGTGCTGCCGTGAACGCGCCTTTCGGCCCCGCCCCGGCCATCGGGCCCGCGGACGATCCGGATGCCGGGCCGGACTGGGCTGAGGAGAACCAGCTTGCCCTGATGGCGGCCGTGCGCCGTGTCGGCCAGCGCCTGGCGGAGCACGCGGCGGGCCGCCCCCCTGGAGAGCCCGGGCTGACGGAGGCGGACACGCCGGGTACTGCGCTGGAAGCCGTCCGCACCGTCTTCGGCCTCAGCGCCTTCGAACGGGACGTGCTCCTGATGAGCATCGCGCCGGAGCTGGACGGCGGCGCTCACCCCGCCCCGAGCTTCGGTCTCGCCCTGGCGGCCCTGCCGGGCCCGCACTGGACGGCCCTGCAGCCCTCCTCGCCGCTGCGCTGGTGGCGGCTGGTGGAGCCCGGCCCGGGCCCGCTGGTGGAGGCGGTGCTGCGCCCGGACGAGTGGATACTCCACGCCCTGGCCGGTGCGGGCTACCGGGACGAGCGGGTGGCCGCGCGCGTTCAGGACGTCGCCGCGCCGGAGGAACTGGTGCCGAGCCAGGCTGCCGTCGCGGCCGCCCTGGCCGAGCTCCTGGCCTCCTCAGGCGCCACCCGCGATGCCTCGCCGGTCGGTGCCGTCCAGCTCTGTGGCTCCCTGGCGGACGGTGCGGCCGAGGTCGCCGCCGCTGCAGCGGCCCGGCTCGGCTGCACCCTGGCGACGGCGCATGCCGCGGATCTCGACCCCGCCCTGCTGCGGCTCTGGCAGCGGGAGGCGCTGCTCGGCCGCCAAGCGCTGCTGATCGACTGCGAGGGCGTCGCCGGCCCCGCGGCGCTCCGGGCGCTCGGCGCGCTGGTGCGGGAGTGCTGCACGCCGCTGCTGCTCCTGGCCGAGGCCCCCCTCTCCCTCCCTGGTATCTCGGTGGCGCGGATCGACCTCGCCCGCCCCGGGCCGGAGGAGCGGGCAGTGCTGCTGCGCGCCGCGCTGGGCCTGGACGCGGAGGAGCCGGCCCCGGCGGTGGACGAGGCGGCCGTCCATTTCGACCTCGGCCCTGCCTCCCTGCGAGCCGCCGCGGCCGCGGCGGGAACCCCCGACCGACTCTGGGCCGCCTGCCGGGACGCGGGCCGGACCGCCTTCCCCCACGGCACGCGGCTGCGTCCCGCCGCGGACTGGAACGCGCTGGTGCTGCCGGCGGCGCAGGAAGCAGCCCTGCGCGAGCTGGCGGCGGAGGTGCGCCACCGCGGGTTGGTGCACGGCGCCTGGGGCTTCCGGGCCGCCGGCCGGGGCGGCGGCGTGACGGCGCTGCTGCACGGCCCCAGCGGCACGGGCAAGACCCTGGCGGCCGAGGTGCTGGCCGGCGCCCTAGGGCTGGACCTCTGGTCCGTGGACCTCAGCGCGCTGGTGAGCAAGTACATCGGCGAAACCGAGAAGAACCTGCGCGCCGCCTTCGAGGCGGCCGAGGCGAGCGGCGCGGTACTGCTGTTCGACGAGGCCGACGCCCTGTTCGGCCGCCGCAGCGAGGTGAAGGACAGCCACGACCGCTACGCGAACCAGCAGGCCAGCTACCTGCTGCAGAGGATGGAATCCTTCCGCGGCCTAGCCGTGCTGACCACCAACTTCCGCGAGGCGATCGACAACGCCTTCCTGCGCCGCCTTCGCTTCGTCATCGGCTTCCCCCATCCGGGCCCGGCGGAGCGGGAGCGGCTGTGGCGCGGCGCCTTCCCGCCCGCGGCGCCGGTCGGTGCGCTGGACTTCGCCCGGCTCGCCCAGGCCAATCTCGCTGGCGGGCACATCCGCAACATCGCCCTCGCGGCCGCCTTCCTCGCGGCCGAGGACGGCACCCCCATCGGCATGGCCCACCTGCTGCGCGCGGCCCGGCGGGAATGCGCGAAGCTGGAACGGCCGCTGACCCCGGCGGAGGTGGCGGGATGGCTGTAGCACCGATGCCCGGCAGTCCCGGTGGCGGTCTCGCGGATCCCGCGCCCGGGAATGCCCCCGGTGCCGCCCCGCCGGTGCGGATCCGCATCGGGCGGCTGGTGCTGCAGGGCGTTCCGCACGGCGACGCCGCCGCGATGGAGGCAGCACTGCGCGGGGAGCTCGCGCGCCTCGCCGCATCCGCCGTTCCAGCACGGGGCCCTGCGCCCGTTGCACCGGCCGGCGGCACCCTGCGCGCGGCCACCCCGGCCGGGCGCGGGCGCGAGGCGGCGGCGCGCATCCTGGCCGCGCTGCGGAGGCCGGCATGAGCGACGCCGAGCCACGCGGCCCCCGCCTGCTGCGCGGCGCCCTGGTCAGCATCGACCCGGTGGTGCCCGTCCCGAAGCTCGTGGTCTTCCAGTACAATCCGGACAGCGTGACCCGCACCCTCGCCTCCCGCACGGCCGGGGAGAAGGGAACCCGGCTCTCCGCGCCGCGCCTGACCGGCGCCCCGCAGGAGAGCCTGCGCATGGACATCGAGATCGACGCTGCCGACGCGGGCGACGCGCCCGGCAATGCCGCGCGATTGGGCATCTACCCGCAGCTCAGCCTTCTGGAGATGCTGCTCTACCCCAGCAGCATCCAGGTTATCGCGAACGCCGTGCTGCTCGCGGCCGGCACGGTGGAGCTGCTGCCGCCGCCCGCGCCGCTGACGCTGCTGGTCTGGGGCGCCAAGCGGATCGTGCCCGTGCAGCTCTCGGACTTCACCATCACGGAGGAGGCGCATGACAGCCTGCTCAACCCCATCCGCGCCAAGGTCGCGCTCGGGCTGACGGTGCTCGGCTACGACGACCTCTCCGTCACCAACCCCGGCTACTACGTCTTCCTGGCGCACCAGGTGATGAAGGAGGGGATGGCGGCCCTGAACACGGTCACGGATATCACCGCCGTGGCCGGCGGCAACGTCAAGCTCCTCTGAGGCCCGCATGTTCGACCCGGCCAGCCGCTACGCCGCCCTGCCCACCGCGGTCCACACGATGCCGGACGGGCGCGCGGTGACCTACGCGTTGCGCCGGATCCTGCCGGATCCCGCCTCCCTCCCCCTGCTCGCCCGCGTCAATCCCGCGGAGGGGGAGCGGCTAGACATTCTCGCCGCGCGGACCCTCGGCGATCCCCTCCTCTACTGGCGCATCTGCGACGCGAACGCGGCGATGGACCCGGCGGCGCTGCCGGTCGCCGGCCAGCCGCTCGCCATTCCCCTGCCGGGAGGCTGAGGCGATGGCGCTCCTCGATTCCGTCCACCTGACAATGCTGATCGGCCCGACGCTGCCGCTGCCCGCACCGCCCACGCTGATGGAGGCGCTGCAATCGGTGGAGGTGACGCACCGCGACGACGGGCCGAACGGCTTCCAGATCTCCTTCTCCCTCGGGCGCGGCAGCCTGGCCGACGTGCTGGACTACGGGATGCTGCTGGGCCCCGTCCTCAAGCCCTTCAATCGGGTGATCCTGGTCGTGACGCATAACGGCCTCCCCGCCGTGCTCATGGACGGCGTCGTCACCCACCGCCAGCACGCGCCCGATACGGAGCCAGGCAGCGCGCTCGTCACCATCACCGGCGAGGACGTCTCCGTGATGATGGATCTGGAGGAGAAGCGCGCCGCGCATCCTTGCCTGCCGGACATGGCAATAGCGGCGAAGATCATGCTCGGCTACGCGAAGTACGCCATCGTGCCGGACGTACGGCCGCCGATGGCGCTGGACATGCCGTTGCCGGTGATGCGCGTGCCGATGCAGGTCGGCACGGACCTGCAGATGCTCCGCGGCCTCGCCGCGCGCAACGGGTTCGTCTTCTACGTCGAGCCCGGCCCGGTGCCCGGCACCAACCGTGGCTACTGGGGCCCGCCCAAGCGGCTGGACCTGCCGCAACCCGCGCTGAACATCGGCATGGGGCGGGACAGCAACGGCGCCAAGCTGCAGTTCGAGTACGACGCGCTGGCGCCCGCCGTCGTTGGCGACACGGTGCAGGACAGCGTCACGGGCGCGCGGCTTCCGGTGCGGACCTTCGCCAGCACCCGCCTGCCGCCGCTGGTTCTCGATCCCGCGACGACGCCGCTCCACACCACCCGCAGCGTGCTGGCCTCTGCCCCGGGCGGGCTCAACATGGTGCAGGCCTATGGCCGGGCGCAGGCCGTGACCGACAATGCCTCGGACGCGGTGGTGACGGCGCGGGGCGAGGTGGACACGCTGCGCTACGGCCGGGCGCTGCGGGCGCGCGGCCTCGTCGGTGTCCGCGGCGCCGGCTACACGCATGACGGGCTCTACTACGTGAAGCGCGTCACTCACAAAATCGGCCCGGGCACCTACACCCAGGACGTGACCCTGACTCGCGAGGGGGAGACGGCGCTGCTGCCGGTGGTGGTGCCGTGACCCCCTTCTTCGGCAAGTACCGCGGCAAGGTCGAGAGCAATCTGGACCCGCTGATGCAGGGCCGCCTGCAGGTCAGCGTGCCGGCGGTGCTGGGCACCGAGGTTCCTGGCTGGGCCATGCCCTGCGTGCCCTATGCCGGGCCGGGCGTCGGCTTCCTCTTCCTGCCGCCGGTTGGCGCGCATGTCTGGGTGGAGTTTGAGGGCGGCGACCCCGACTACCCCGTGTGGACCGGCTGCTTCTGGGGCCCGGGCGAGGCGCCGCAGCCCGCCATCCCCTCCATCAAGACCCTCAAGACCGAGGCCTTCAGCCTGACCGTGAACGAGACGGTGCCGGGCGCCACGATCACCACGCTGGAACTTCAGGGCGGTACCAAGCTCACCGTCGATCCCACCGGCGCCACCCTCGCCGTGCCGAGCGGAATTCTCGCCCTGTCCGGCCTGCAGATCACGCTCAACAACGACGCCCTGGTGGTGCTGCCATGACGCCCCTGGTGACCACGGCCGGCACCGTCCAGTGCCCGCACGGCGCGCCGGCCACGCTGCTGCCCGGCGTGGCGCGCGTGCTGGCGGGCGGTGCGCCGGTTGCCGTGCTGGCGGACACGGCGATCGTCGCGGGCTGCGCCTTCGCGGTCGGGCCGAAGCCGCAGCCCTGCGTCACCGCGGCCTGGTTCGTCGCTGCCGCCCGGGTCCTCATCGGCGGCCAGCCCGCGCTGGTGCAGGCCGCCACCGGCCTGTGCCGCTCCGCCGAGGGCATTCCCGCCGGGCCGCCGCTGATCGCGCCGGCCCAGGCGCGCGCGCTGGGAAGCTGAGCCATGGCCATCAGCCAGCCCTTCCGCTTCGACGCTACCGGGCGCACCGCCACGGCGGAGGGCGCGGAGGCGCTGCGCCAGGCGATCGAGACCGTTCTCTTCACCCAGGCCGGGGAACGGGTGAACCGCCCGGACTTCGGCAGCGGGCTGTTTCAGCTCATCTTCGCGCCCAACGGCAGCGAGATCGCGACGGCGACGCAGTTCCTGGTGCAGAGCGCGCTGCAGCGCTGGCTCGGCGCGCGTGCGCAGGTGCTGGATGTGCAGGTCGCGGCGGAGGACGCGGTGCTGACCGTGGTGGTGCGCTACCAGCCCGCCGGGGCGGCGCAGCCCGTCACGGCCCGCTTTGCCCGCGCGGTGCCGGCATGACCCGCTACACCTGCTGCGACGACCGCCGCCGCGGCGCCATCGCCGGGCGCGCCGACCTCAACGGGCTGGACAGCCTGGAGGTGGTGGACACGGCAGAGGATCCGCGCGGCCCGCCGCTGACAACCCTGGTGCTGCGCTTCGTCAACACCGCGCCGCTGCCCGCCCTCTCCCCCGCCAACATCCTCCTGACGGGCGGCGGCAGCATCCGCGGCATCGGGGTGACGGCGGTGCGGCTGGAGGAGGACGAGGCGGGGCCTGCGCTGGTCGTCTCCACGGACCGTGCGGGGGACTTCTCGGTCTACCACCTCCGTCTGCGGGCGGCGCCGGGCGAGGCCGGGCCGCCGCTGGGCATGGACCCCGTTCTCTCGGGCATCGACTTCACCTTCCGCCCGGGCTGCGAGAGCGACTTCGACGCGGTGGCCCCCGCGCCCTGCCCGCCCCCTGCCCGCCCCACCCCGCCGCTGGACTACCTGGCGCGCGACTACGCCAGCCTGCGCCAGCTGATGCTGGACCGCGTGGCCGTGCTCGGCGCGGCCATGCCGGGGGACGACCTGGCGGATCTCGGCATCACGCTGATCGAGATGCTCGCCGCGGTGGGCGACCACCTCAGCTACCGGCAGGACGCGGTGGCGACGGAGGCGGCGCTGCACACGGTGCGGCAGCGCATCTCCGCCCGCCGCCACGCCCGGCTGGTGGACTACGTCATGCACAACGGGTGCAATGCCCGTGCCTGGGTCGCCTTCACCTTCGGCGCGGGTGCCGCCGCGCCCGTTCACCTGCCAGCCGGCTCCGCGCTGCTCACCCGCCTGCCCGGGCGTGGCAGCCTGCTCGCCCCCGGGCCGGAGGTGGTGGCAGAGGCCGTCGCGGCCGGCGCCGTGCCCTTCGAGACGATGGAGGCGGTGGAGCTCCGCCCGGAGCTGGACCTGCTGCGCTTCCACGCCTGGGGCGGGCGGGAGTGCTGCCTGCCCCGGGGCGCGCTGGGCGCCACGCTGCGCGGGGACCTCACGAAGGTGCTCGCCCCCGGCCGCGTGCTGGTGATCCAGGAGCGGCTGAACCCCGCGACCGGCGACGCGCAGGGCGCGGACCCCGCGCATCGCTGCGCCGTGCGGCTGACCCGCGTGACGGCGGGGGTGGACCCGCTGGGCGGTGCCTTCGACGATCCGCCCACGGAGGCGCCGCTGCCGGTGACGGAAATCGAGTGGGCCGCGGAGGACGCGCTGCCCTTTCCCGTCTGCGTCTCCGCCCTGCTGGATGCGCCCGGCGGCGCCGTGGCCGTGGAGGATGTCAGCACCGCCTGCGGCAACGTGGTGCTGGCCGACCACGGCATGACGCTGCCGGAGCCGGAGGCGCTGGGCCGCGTGCCCTCAGCCACGGTCCTTGCCCTCGCCGCGCCCCGCCCGGCGGAGACGCTGACCGACGCGCCGGAGGCGGCCTGCGCGCACCGCGCCTGGACGGCGCTGCCACCGCGCTTCAACCCGGTGCTGCGGGAAGGGCCGCTGACCCATGCCGCGCCCTACGGCCCGGCCCAGCGCGGCTCCGCCGCCGCCGCCACGCGCTACGGTCCGGCCGAGGCCTGGCCGGCGGTGCTCGGCGTCTCCAGCGCCGCACCTGACGGCACGGACGCGGACTGGGTGCTGCGCTACCCCGACCTGCTCGGCGCACAGGCGGAGGCGGCCTTCACCGTGGAGGTGGACAACGACCTGCGCGGCCACCTGCGCTTCGGGGATGGCCGGCACGGGCTGCGCCCGCCGGAGGGCGCCGCCTTCTCCGCCCGCTACCGGGTGGGCAACGGGGTCGCCGGCAATGTCGGCGCCGGCGCCATCGCGCACCTCGTCGCGGCGCTGGGGGCCGTGGCGCTGAAGCCCGACAATCCCATGCCCGCCACGGGCGGGGCCGAGGCGGAGAGCATCGAGTCGGTTCGCCGCCGCGCTCCCGCCGCCTTTCGCGTGCAGCAGCGCGCGGTGACGCCGGCCGACTACGCCGAGGGAGGCCGCCGGTTGCCCGGCATCCAGCGCGCCGCTGCCGCGCTGCGCTGGACGGGAAGCTGGCACACCCATGTCGTCGCCGTGGACCGCCTGGGCGGGGAGGAGGTGGACGAGACCTTCGCGGGGGAGCTGACGGACGCGCTGGAGCCGCTACGCCTCCTGGGCCACGACGTGCAGGTGGTGGCGCCGAACCATGTGGCGCTGGAGATCGGTCTGGCGGTGGAGATCGGCCCGGCCTATTTCCGCGCAGCCCTGCGCCAGGCGCTGCTGGCGGTGCTGGACACCGGCCCCGGCGGGCTCTTCCACCCTGACCGCTTCACCTTCGGCCAGGCGGTCTATCTCAGCCCCATCCTGGCCGCCGTGCAGTCCGTGCCCGGGGTGGTGGGCGTGGAGGCGACGGCCTTCCGCCGCTACGCCCAGCCGCGCACGGATGCCGCCGCCGCCGGTGTCCTGCCCCTGGCCGCGAACGAGATCGCGCGGCTGGACAACGACCCAAGCTTCCCTGATCGCGGCGTGCTGCGGCTGCAACTGTGGGGGGGGCAGTGAGCGCCGCCGCGACCGGCCGGCCGGGGCAGCAGAGCTGCGGCTGCTGCGACGGCGCCGGGCCGGAGACCCCGGCGGAGCTGTGGAACCGCGCGGGGCTGCCCGCGATCGCCTACCGCATCGGTACCCATGGCAGCTTCAAGGCCACACTGCTCTCGCGCCTGTCGGATGCCGGCTTCCCCGGCCTGCACGGGCTGACCAGCCGCGCGGATTCCGACCCGGCGATCGCGCTGCTGGACGCCGCCGCGGCCATGGCGGACGTGCTTACCTTCTACCAGGAGCGCATCGCCAACGAGAGCTACCTCCGCACCGCGACCGAGCGGCGCTCCCTCGTCGCACTGGGCCGGCTAACGGGGTTCGAGCCCTCGCCGGGCATCGCTGCCACCGCCTACCTGGCCTTCACCCTGGAGGATGCGGCGGGCGCGCCGGAGGAGTCCCCCATCCCCGCCGGTACACGGGTGCAGAGCATCCCCGCCGCCGGCGCGCTGCCCCAGACCTTCGAGACGCTGGCCGATTTCACCGGGCGCCCGGAATGGAACGCCATGCGCGCCGTCACCCGGCAGCCCCATCCGGTGCCGGATTCCGGCACGGCGGTGATCCTGGCCCGCGGCATCGCCACCGGGGTGCGGCCCGGCGACAGGCTGGTGCTGACCGGGCCCGGCGGCCACTGGGTCCGCACCGTGACGGCGGCGGAGCCGGACGCGGCGGCCGGGACCACCCGCATCGCCCTGCAGGTGCCGAAGCCTGCTCCCTGGCCGCCGCCCTTCAAGCCCATCGCCCTGCCCATGGCGGCCTTCAACCTGGCGCAGCGCCCGCTGACCGGCGCCGCGCTGGACCAGGACGTGATTACCCGGCGCTGGGATCATGGCGACCTGCTCGCCTATGTACGCTCCAAGTCCTGGCCGGCGGCGGCGGTCATGGCGGGGGTGATGCACGCCGCCACCCGCCCGGCGCCGCCGCCCGCCGGGCTGGACGGCACGCCCGGCGCCTTCCGCTTCCGCCAGCGCGCCGCCGTGTTCGGCCACAACGCCCCGGCCTGGAACACCCTGCCCGAGGCGCAGCGGCAAGGCCCCGGCGGCCCGGCGACGGCGCTGCTGACGGCGGGGCAGCGCGTGCCCAACGCGCCGGGCCTCGTCGTCGGGGCGAGCGTGTCGAACGTCACCCTCGTCAACGCCACCATCGCCGGCGCGCCCCTGCCCCCGGGCCCGGGCGGGGCCGCCGGGCTGCCGCTGGTGGGCGGCGTGGTGCAGGGCGGCGTGGTGGTGCCCGGCGCGCCGCCGGGCACGCCGCATCCTGTGGATTGGGACAGCGTCGGCCGGACGCTCGACTACCTCTGGGACGGCAATGCCCTGGTGCGGGACGGGGACGGCGCGCCGCGGCGGGACAACACCCGCGTCCCGCTGGACCACGCCTATTCCGGCATCGGCCCCGGCAGCCTGGCGCTGCTGGAGGAGGGCGGGACGGCGACCGTGTTCGGCGTGGCCGCCGTGGGGGACCGCAGCGCCGTCGCCTTCTCCCTTTCCGCCCGGGTGACGGAGCTGAACCTCGGCGAGGGCGTCGCGCTGGGCGGCTTCGGCCGGCGCGGCACGGCGGTGCACTGCGACAGCGAGCCCCTGGCCCTGGCGGACGCCCCAGTGGAAGAGCCGGTGGCGGGCGGCACGGTCCTGCTGGACCGCATCTACCTCGGGCTGCGCGCCGGCCAGTACGTCGCCCTTGTCGGGCAGCGCGCCGACCTGCCCGGCGTGATGGCTGCGGAGATCGCAGCTCTTGCCGCCGTCGCGGTCAGCGGCAACAGCACGGCACTCACCCTCGCCCGGCCGCTCGCCCATTCCTACGAGCGCGCCTCCCTGCGCGTGAACGCCAATGTGGTAGTGGCCACGCACGGCGCGGCGGTGGCGGAGACGCTGGGCAGCGGCGACGCGGCCCGGCTCTTCCAGGCCTTCACCCTGGGCCAGCCCGCCCTGACCCATGTCACCGACCCCGTGGAGGGCGGCAGCCGCTCCACGCTGACGGTGCGGGTGAACGGCGAGGCCTGGCGGGAGGTCCCCAGCCTCTACGGGGCTGGGCCGGAGGACCGGGTCTTCACCACCTGGCTGGAGGAGGACGGACGCACCCGCGTGGCCTTCGGCGACGGCGTTACCGGCGCGCGCCTGCCGACCGGCGCGGGCAACGTCGGTGCCGCCTACCGCGCCGGGATCGGCTCCCCAGGGCTGGTGGGGGCCGGGGCGGTCTCCCTCTTGATGACCCGGCCGCTGGGCGTGCGGAGCGTGACCAACCCCATCCCGACGGCCGACGCGGCCGACCCCGACGCGCCGGCGATGCTGCGCCAGACCGTGCCGCTTCATGTGCTGACCCTGGACCGCGTCGTCTCGCTGGAGGACTACCGGAACTTCGCGCTCGCCTATCCCGGCGTGTTCAAGGCGCACGCCACCTGGCGGGCCGGGGCGCGGCGGCGGGGCGTGCTGCTGACCGTGGCCGGGGCGGGCGGGCTGCCGCCGGACCCCACGGGTCCCTTCGCCCGCGGCCTCCTCGCCGCCCTGCGCGGCGCGAGCGACCCCAGGGTGGCCGTGGCGCTCGGTGGCGCCATTCCCGTCTTCTTCCAGGTCGCCGCCTCGCTCCGCACCGACCCGGCCCTGATCCGCGGCGCCGTGGAGGCCGCGGTGGGCGCCGCCCTGGCGGAGGCCTTCGCCCTGCCCCGCCGCGACTTCGGCCAGCCCGTGCGGCACAGCGAGGTGGTGGCGGTGATCCAGGACGTGCCCGGCGTGCTGGCCTGCGACCTGGAGGCGCTGTACCGGCTGGATGGCGCCATGGCCCCCGGCGTTCACCCCGTGCTGGAGGCCCATGTCCCGGCACCCGGGGGCGGCACCTCCCGCCCCGCGGAGATCCTGCTGCTCGATCCGCGGCCCATCGCCTTCGGGGTCCTGCCATGAGCGATCGCCCGGTCCCCGATGCGGCCGCCCGGCTGCTCGCGCTTCTTCCGGCCATACACCGGATGCGGGACGCGGCCCTGGCCGAGGCGCGGGGCACCCGGACCGGCCCGCTGCACCAGTTCGTGCTGCTGCTGGCCGAGGTGATCGCCGCGATCGAGGAGAACCTCGACCAGCTCTACGACGACCAGTTCATCGAGACCTGCGCCGACTGGGTGGTGCCCTATATCGGCGACCTCGTCGGTTACCTCCCGATCCGGCCGGACAGCAGCGCCCCCGTGTCGCGGACGGAGGTGGCGAACACCATCCGCCATCGCCGCGCCAAGGGCACCGCGGTGGCGCTGGAAGGGGTGGCGCGGGACGTGACCGGGCGGGACGCCGCCGTGGTCGAGTTCCGCCGCCGCATGGCCGTGACGCAGCACCTGAACCATCGCCGCCCCGGCATCCACAACGCCGCCCTGCGCGACCCCACCGCGATGGCCGATCCCGGCGGTCCCTTCGACACCCTGGCCCACGGGGCGGAGCTGCGGGGCATCGACCGGGGCGGGCGCTGGAACCTGATGAATGTCGGGTGCTTCCTCTGGCCCTGGCGCATCTGGCAGCTGCTGGACGCGGCGCCGGGGGAGCTGGATGCGCGGCGCTTCACCGTCAGCCCCCTGGGCTGCGATATGCCGCTGTTCAACATGCCCCTGCCGTTCTCCGGCCGCCTCTCCGGACCGGACGAGGTGGCCTCGCCGCTGCGCCTGCGCGGCCCTGCGGCGGAGGCGCGGGCAGCGCGCTCGGTCCGCATCGAGGTGGGCGGGGTGGTCCAGCCCTTCCACCTCTGCGACCTCTCGGACACGGGCGGGGCGACGCCGGGCTGGGCGAACATGCCGTCGGAGGGCGTGGCACTGGACCCGGAGCGGGGCCGCATCGCCTTTGCCGCGCCCCCCGCCGGCCCCGTGCGGGTCACCCACGCCCTGGCCTGGCCGGGCCTGCTGGGCGGCGGCCCGTACCCGCGGGAGGAAGAGGCCGCCGCGACCATCCGCGTGCCGGCCGGGGCGCCGGACCTGACGGCGGCGCTCGGCGCAGGCCCGGCGCAGGGCGTGATCGAGGTGGCCGGCAGCCTCCGCCACGCCGCCCCCGCCGCGATTGCCGTGGCCGCCAACCGGGTGCTGGAGATCCGCGCGGCGAGCGGCAGCCGCCCGGTGCTCGACCTGGCGCAGCCCCTGGCGCTGGAAGGCGGGGAGGATTCGGAGCTGGTGCTGGACGGCTTCCTCGTCCTCGGCGCGGGGCTGGAGATCCCGGCGCAGCGCGCGGACGGGCAGCCGAACGGGCTGCGGCGGGTGACAATCCGCCACTGCACCCTCGTGCCCGGGCTGCGCCTGAACCCCGACGGCGCGCAGGCCTCGCCCGGCGCGCCCAGCGTCACGGTGGAGGCGCCGCTGACGCTCGCGCTCCGCAACAGCATCGCGGGCCCCATCCATGCCCGGCCGCACGCCGCCCTGCGGATCAGCGACAGCGTGCTGGATGCGGGCATTGCCGAGGCCCCCGCCATCGCCGCCGCAACGGGGGATGGTGCCGGGCCGTCCCTCTGGGCCTTCAACGCCACGATCCGGGGGCGCGTCGCGGCGCTCGCGCTGCCGCTCGCCTCCAACACGCTGTTCCTAGGCCCCGTTTCGGCGGAGCGGCTGCAGGATGGGGTGGTCCGCTTCTCCTTCGTGCCGCCGGGCTCGCGCACGCCGCGGCGGCACGCCTGCGTCTCCCCGGCCGAGGGCGCGGCATGGCCCGCGCCGATGTTCCGCACGCTGCGCTTCGGCGCCGCGGGCTACGCGCGGCTCCTCGCCTCCACCGACCCGGCCATCCTGGCGGGGGCGGACAATGGCGGGCAGATCGGCGCCTGGAACGCGGCGCTCGACACGCCCGCCGAGAACGGGCTGCGCCTGCGCCTGGCGGAGTACACGCCCTTCGGGCTGGAAAGCGGGGTGTTCCATGTCCGCGACGCCTGACCGCCGCGCGCCGACCTTTCCCAGAGCCACCCGGGCCGCCAAGCACCCGGCGAGAGGACCGTTGTCATGAAGGGCGACTTCAGCCGGCTCGGCTTCGACCCAGGCCGCCGCTTCACGCGCGTGCTGATGCAGCAGGGGCGCGTCCAGCTCGATTCAGACTGGAACGAGCGGCAGGAGATCGACCGCTACCTCGGGCGCGCCGCGATCGCGGAAACCCTGGGCGCCTCCGGCGTCCCGGCGGTGGGGGGTGGCTTCGCGGTCGGGCTCGCAGCCTCGGGCAAGGACCTCATACTCGGGTCGGGGCGGCTCTTCGTCGAGGGGCTGCTCTGCGAGAACGACGCTCCGGGCGTGACGCTCGGCACCCAGCCCGACCTCCCCCTCGCGCGGGACGGGCTGGCCGGGCTGGACTGGCCAACCGTCACCGGCCGCTACCTCGCCTTCCTCGATGTCTGGGAGCGCGACGTGAGCGCGCTGCAGGACCCATCCCTGCGCGAGACGGCGTTGGGCGGCCCGGACACGGCGACGCGCACGCGGCTGGTCTGGCAACTGCGGCTGGAGCAGGCCGCGCCCGATGCCGCGGCCGAGGACTTCCCGGCCGGCTGGGAGCCGCTATCCCTGGGCCGGCCGCGCGGCCGCATGCTGGCCGAGACGCTGCCGGCCGGAGAGGCGCCCGGCCCCTGCACCCTCCCGCCCCAGGCCCGCTACACCGCGCTCTCCAACCAGCTCTACCGGGTGGAGGTGCACCAGGGCGGCTGGCTCGGCCCGGCGCCGGACGACGCTGCGGCCGGGGCGCCGACCTTCAAGTGGTCGCGGGAGAACGGCAGCGTCGCCACCCCTGTCACCGCCGTCTCCGGCCAGGAGCTCACCGTCTCGGACCTCGGCGCGGACGACCTCCTCGGCTTCCGCCCGAACGGCGTGGCGGAGATCCTGGATGCGCGCATGGAGCTGGAGGGCGGACGCGGCGCGCTGCTGCGGATCGCCGCCATCGACACCGACGCGGGGACGCTGACGATCGACCCGGCGACGCCGGTGCCGCCGCTCGACCTCTCCGGCCCCGTGCTGCTGCGCCGCTGGGATCACCCGGCCGAGGTCGCCGCCGGCGTGCCGCTGGCGGAGGCGCCGGTCCCGCTGGAGGCCGGCATCACCGTGGCCTTCACCCCCGGCCACTACCGCGTTGGCGACTGGTGGAGCTTCGCCGCGCGCACCGCCATCGACGCCATGACCGGCAACCTGCTCTGGCCGGGGCCGGAGGGAGAGGCGATCCCGCCGCAGGGCACGCCCCACCACCACGTCCCCCTCGCCCTGGTGGATTACGACGCGGCGCGCGGATTGTTCTTCCTGGTGGAGGACTGCCGCACCTTCTTCGTGCCCGCCGCCGGGCGGCTGCCGGGCCTGCGGGCGCGCTGGTCGCGGGATGGCCGGCTGGCGGACCTGGCGCCGGGGCAGGCCGTTCGGCTCGACGCCTTCGGCCGCGGCATCATGGTGGCGAGCGGCGCGGCGCTGGACCCGAGTTCCGTGACGCCCGCCAGCGTGCGCCTGGTCGCCGACGTGCCCGTGACCATGGACCAGGTGGTGCCCGGCTCAAAGGACACCCGCGTGGTCGGCACGCAGGAGGTGGCGCTGGCCGCCGAGATCGCCCTTGTCTCGGCACGTCGCCTGGTGATCACGCCCCTGCCCGCGGCCCAGGACATGCTGGGCGCCACCCTGACCCGCCGCACGGGCGGAGGGACGCAGGCGGAGTTCGCGCGGCAGTTCACCACGGCCGACCTCTCCGGCGCGGCCGCCCGATGGCAGGTCCAGCCGGACGGGACGCTGCTGCAGGCCGAGAGCGGCGCGGGGATGCTGGGATCGTTCCAGCCGGGAGCGCCGGCCCTCGCCCTCAGCCTGACTTCGGCGGACCGCACGGTCATGCAGGCCGGGGCATCCTTCACCTCGCAGAGCACGGGCGATGCGGGGCTGGTGTTCAACTGGCGAAGCAACGCGGATTTCTGGGTTCTCTTCCACTCCTTCTATTTCCGGACCGTCGGCTTCTCCGGCGCCTTCGCCGTGATGGAGTTCAACCTCGTCCACTACGTCCAGGGCCAGCTCGCCGGCTCGCCGCCCGTGCTGGGGACAGTGCCCTTCGTGCGGACGGACACCAGCGGCCGCACGCTCGCCTGGACCACCGATCTCGACATCACCGCCCGGTCCAACGGGCTGGCCTTCGGCGCGCGCGTCACCTGGGCGAACGGCATCGTGGACACGATCCCGCCCTTTTCCGGGCCGGCGGGCACCGTCGCGCCGCCCACGGCCTTCGTTGCCGGGGGGCGGATCGGTGTCATGAGTCGCGCCAAGGGCGATGCGCGCTTCACCCGGCTGCAATGGACCACGCAGGACGACGAGAGGCAGACGGTGCTGCCGCTGGGGGCCAGTGCGCCCGTGCCGGTGCGGCTGGTGGTCAAGCGCGCCCTGCTCCGCACGGCCGAGGAGGCCCAGGCGATGCGCGGGATTGCCCCACCGCCCGCCCTTGCACCGGAGCCGGACCTGGAGACCGGCTTCATGGTCACGGCCGCGTCCGGCTACTACGGCCGCTACGGCGCGGCGGGCGCAGCGGGCGGCCTGCCCGGCATCGGGACGGAAAGGCTGTGATGCCGGCCGCCCGATCCACGGCGGCCGGGCCTGCGGTGCTTGGCCCTGCTCTCCCCGCACCCGCCGCGGTGTGGTCGCTTTGGACCCGGCCAATGCGGGCGGGCGGGCGCCGCAGCGGCTGGGCGACGGAGCGCGACCACCTCCTCTCCTGGATCCTCTCCGTGGAGAGCGGGCGGCGCCATTTCGGCCGCACCCGGCTGGTGGCAGACGGGCCGGGCGCCGAGCTCCTCGTCGATGGGCTCGGCCTGGCCTTCGACGAGGTGACTCTGGAACTGGATGCGCTGGAGGGGGTGGACCCTGACCTTTGGGCCCTGGGCAAGCTGCACGCCTACCGGGCCCAGTCCGCGCCGTTCCTGCACATCGACAGCGACGTCTACCTCTGGGACGCGCCGGCGCTGGACTGGCCCGGAGCCGGGCTTTTCGCCGCCTATCCCGAGTTCGTGGGCTACGGCGCATCCGGCTATCGCTGCGCCAGCCTGAGGGCCGACATCCACGCCGCCGGCGGCTGGCTGCCGGAGGAACTGGACGCCTACATGCCCCATGGCGGCGTGCTGCGGGCCGAGAACTGCGGCGTTCTCGGCGGCTCCTGCCCCGGTTTCGTCGCCCACTACGTGGACCAGGCGATGCGGATGCTGGAGCACCCGGCCAACCAGCCCGTCTGGGCGCGGCGACGCCCGCTGACGACGGACATGCTGATCTTTGAGCAGCACCTGCTCTCGGCTTGCCTGGACTACCACCGGAACCGGCCCGGCTCGCCCTTCGCGGGGATCGGCGTCTCCTACCTTTTCGGGAGCGAGGCGGAGGCCTTCGAGAGCGGCGGGCGCGCCGGCTTCACCCACGTCATCGCGGACACCAAGCACCACCCGGAGGTGCGCGCGCGGCTTGCGGCGCGGGTGGAGCGCGAACATCCCGACCTGTTCCGGCGCTGCCTGGCGCTCTGCCCCCGGGAGGAGGCAGCGTGAAGGTCGCGCGCCCGGCCGCGGCGCCGCCGCAGCGGGCGGCGAGCACCGTTCCGGCCCGCCCGGCGCCGGAGATCGGGGGGGCCTTGCGCGGCCTCCTCACCCGGCCCGGCGCACCCCTGCCCCCCGCGGCACGAGAGGACGCGTCGAGGCGCCTGGGTCACGACTTCGCCGCCGTCCGCGTCCACGCCGACGGCCCTGCGGCGGCCCTGGCCGCGCGGCTCGGCGCGCGGGCCTTCGCGGTGGGACACCATGTCGGCTTCGCGGCGGGCCGCTACGCGCCGGGCACGCCGGACGGGGCGCGGCTTCTGCGCCACGAACTGGTCCACGTGCTGCAGCAGCGCGGCGCTGCCAATAGCCCGGAGCCGGCCCGCGCCAGCCTGGCGCAGGAGGCGGAGGCGCGCCGGCTGGCGGAGGGAACCGGTTCGGCCACGGGCCCCGTGGCCGTGCAACGCGGCCCGGCCGTCCTGGCGCTGGAGGCGCCGGAGGGGCGGATCACCGGGCTGCGCCTCCTGCTGGGCGGCCAGCCCGCCCTGGTCATCGAAACCACCGGCGGCCCGCGCCGCTTCGCGGTGGCCCGGACCACCCTGCCCATCGGCACCTACCACGTCACGCTGCGCTTCATGCCGCTGCCGGGCGGGGCGGGCAGACCGAAGTGGTTCCTGGGGCTGGCCCCCGCCGGGCCGGAGGACAGGGCCCGCATGACCGGTCGGGACCTGCAGGTCTCGGTGGACACGACGCAGCTCGACGGCGATGCCCTGGCAAGGTCGGGACCGGTAACGGTGCCGCTTGTGGTGGCGCCCGGCGGCGGCGCGGGCGCACAGCGCCGGCCGCCCCCTTCCGCCACGCGGGACGCCTCCAGCGGTGGCGCGGTGGTCGTCGCTGATCCCTACCCCGCCACCCTGATCGGGCCGCGCCTGCAGGCGACGGGGGGGAAGAGCATCTACACGATGAACCTGCAGTACGGGGCAGCCCTCTCCTTCGCTTCCCCCCGGCTGCAGGTCTTCGAGGCCGCGAACGCGGTCTCATACGCCTGGTCCGTCCAGGGGGCCGGCGGCGCCGCCCGCGCCGTGACCAGGACGGAGGGGGCGTTGGAGCAGTTCGGCCGCGACGCGCGGGCGCGGGCGGAGGACACGGCCGCCGCCCGCGCCGACGCGGAGCGGCACGAGGCGGAGGGCCGGCACGGCGCGGCCATGGCCAGCGAGGCGGCGGCGAGGCTGGAGGGCGCGACCGCGATCGTGGAGACGGTCGGTGCCACGATCAACCTTGTGGGCTCCGCCACCTCCCCGCGCGACTGGGAGCGGGAGGTGGTCTGGCCGACCCGGCCCGGCCGCTACACGCTGCGCGTGGTGGCGACGCCCGCCGACCGCCCGCAGTCCGACGGCACGGTGCTCCGCCGCCGGCCCTCCGTGGCGGAGGCGGAGGTGGAGGTGCGGCCGCCGCAGGAGATCGCGCGTGAGGGCGAGGCGGCCATGGCGCAGCAGCGCGATGCCCTGCGCAAGCAGATGGAGGAGGCGGCCGACCCTGACGAGCTGGCCAGGCTGAAGCGCCGGGTGGACGAGGCTGACGCCTTCGAGACCAGGCCGCCGGAGGAGTACCTCGCCCTGCGCCTGGCCAACCTGGAGGCGGAGCTGGAGGAAGCCCGGCGGGAAGGGGACCCGTTCCGCCAGCGCGCGCTGCGGGAGGAAGTGGAAACCCTGAAGCGCCAGAGCAGTCTCGCGGCCGCTCGCCGCGCGGACCTGGGAGGAACGGTCCTGCAGCCCCGCGCCCTGGTCGCCAGCGAGGTGACGGGCCAGACCTATCCCCTGCTGCTCCAGATGGTCGCCGAGCCGCGGCCCGGCGGCGGCTGGCGCGCCCGCATCTCCGACGTGACCTCCCCCGCCGGGCGCGGCGACGCCGTGGGCGAGGGCGCTTCCGCGGCCGAGGCCGCCTTCGCCGCGGCGAAGCAGCTGGCGGCTTCAAACGACTACGGGCGGGGCTGGCTGCAGTTCCGGCTTCCCGGCGCCGCGCCCTTCGCCGGGGAGAGCCAGACCTTCCGCAACGCAAACCGCGGTGACGCCCTCGCGCGCAGCCGCCTGCGGGACCTGGCGACCGTGGTGGGAACGGTGGCGATCGTGGTGCCCGGCCTGGGGGCGGTCGGCGGGGTGCTGGGCGCGGCGGTGGCGGCGGACAGGCTCATCGACCGCTACAGGGACGGCCGCCTGGACTGGAAGAACCCGGACCCGGAGGCGCTGGGCGACGTGCTCGCCCTGCTCAGCGCGGCGGCCAGCGGCCTGAGCGGGGCGGCGGGCCAGCTCGGCCGGCTGCGGGTCGTCCGGGAAGGCTCGCGCGTGGTGGTACTGGCGCAGCGGGGAACCGCCCTGGCCGAGCGGGCGCTGGACGAGGTGCAGCTCTTCATCGCCGGGGCAGACCTGCTGGACCAGATCGCCGCCATCAACAAGGCCGAGGCGAGCGGCAGCATCTCCGGGTTGGAGGCGAACCGCCAGCGGGTGGCGGCGATGGGCGCCGCCGCCCAGACTGTGGCGCCCGCCCTGGGCAAGGTGGTGCACGGGGTGCGGCAGCAGCGGGTGGCGTCGGAGGCGCCTGGCCGCCCCGGGGCGAAGCGCCCGCGCGCCGCTGAACCGCCCGCGGAGGGGATGGCGGAGCCGCCAGGCGGCGCGGCGCACCCCGCCGCGGCGCAGCCCCATGCGCCGGCCACGGCGGAGGCGACCGCAACGCCGCACCAGTCCAGCGGCGGAGCCGCCGCACCATCGCCCCGCCCGGCCCGCGCGCCGCCGGACACGCTGCCGGACGGGACGATCGTGATCCGCCACTTCAGCCCCGAGGACTATCTCCACAACATCACCTCGGCGCGCGACGCCGTGCGGACGCGCGAGCGCATGATCCGCGAGCAGCCGCACATGGAGCTGGACCTGTGGCGGGACCGCAAGAGCGGCAAGCGCGTGATCACGCAGGGCGACACCACTTGGAACTCCTACGCCATGCTTCGCACGGACCCCGATCTGGCAGGGGGCGAGTGGGTGCTGGAGCGGCACTACCATCCGCCGGCGGACGCGGCTGACATCTGGCGGCGTCTCCCCTCGGTGGCGGATTACCGGGCGCTGCGGCGTGCCCACGAGCGGCAGGGATCGATGAAGCCTGTCCACTCGGTCCTGGACTGGACCGACCCGGTGACGGGCCAGCGGCACCGCACGCGCTTCGCCTACGATCCCGACCCGACGGTGAATGAGCCCTATTCCCTCACCTATCGCGCGCTGGACGGCACGCTGCAGACCCGCCGGTGGTCGGAGATGCAGCAGTACGAGGGCTTCCAGAAGCGCTTCACCGGCACCGCGGCCGATGTCGTCGCGCCGGCAGAGCCGCCATCCACGCGGCGCGAGGGCCGGGGACGCCCGCCCACCACCGCCGTCAACTCCAGCGGTCCGCATGAGGCAGCGGCGGATCCCGCGCTGGAGGAAAGCACCAGGGTCGCGCGCAAGCCGGCGCCCCGGGACGACGACCCCGCCCAACCGGGCCGGCCGCCACGGCCCGTTCCCGTGCCCTTGCCCACCGGGCCGCGAAAGGCACCGAGCATGGCCGCGCCAGCGCCACCTTCCCCGGCCCGTTCCACCCCACAGGGTGGGGCCGGGGCACGGAGGCCGGGGGCCGATCCGGGCGGGCCCGGCACTGTCCTGCGGGACTTCTCGGTCAACAACATGAGGCGCGAGGACGCCGCGTACCAACTCCACGCCGCCGGGCTTCGGATGGGGCAGGGCTATTACGTGCCCCGCCCGGGCACGGACGTGCCCGTGCAGTTCGATGGGTTCCGCGACGGCTATCTCATAGATGCCAAGTACTACCTCGCGAACGGCTTCTTCGTGAAAGGCGCCAACGCGTACATCGCCAATCCCCATAGCGGCTTCGCCGAGCGATGGTACAATGAGCGCTACACCAGCATCATGGCCGAGGCGCAGCGCCAGATGCAGGCTGCGGGGAACACGCCGATCCTCTGGCGCGTCGCCAGCCCGGAGGCCACGCAGCTGCTCCGGCAGATCTTCAGCGCGCAGGGCGTCCGTATCCGCGTGGAACATTATCCGCCGAAGTGAAGGGGCGGACGAAACGGCCGCACCGGGAGGGATGCCTGGTTCCCGGGATGTGACGGCGCATTGCGCTACGGCGCCTGGCCGTTGCCTTCGCCGGGGCCGAGAAGGGCAAAGCGGGTGCGACCGCCCAGGGTTGGGCGCCTGTCGGCGGTCAGGCACACCCGAGCTGCAGTCCCGATCAGGGCTCGGCCCCCTGATACCCCGGCATCCGGCACCCCTTTGCCTCAAGCGAATATTTCGGTGCGCGGAGTGGCGATGGCACACTTCATCGTTGCGGCCCGGGCAGGACCCTGACGATAGTCATGGCAGCAGCGCGGCGGAAGTTCGCGCGGGAAGGGGCACCAAGATGGCGACGCTGAACATCAACGGGCGAAGCGTGCAGGTGGATGCAGATCCGGAAACTCCCCTGCTCTGGGCCATTCGCGAGCATATCGGGCTGACCGGTACCAAGTACGGCTGCGGCATCGCCCAGTGCGGCGCCTGCACCGTGCATCTGGACGGGGTGGCCGTCCGCTCCTGTGCCCTCCCGCTCTCGGCCGTGGCCGAGGACCAGAAGATCTTGACGATCGAGGGCCTGTCGCCCGACGGCACGCATCCCCTCCAGGTTGCCTGGCGCGCGCTGGACGTGCCGCAATGCGGGTTCTGCCAGTCCGGCATGATCATGGCCGCCGCCGCGCTGCTGGCCGAGAAGCCGCGCCCGACGGACGAGGACATCAACGAGGCCATCACCAACATCTGCCGCTGCGGCACCTACAACCGCGTGCGCGCGGGCATCCGCCAGGCTGCCCTCGGCGGCACCGCGGGCTGAGGGAGGGCGCGACATGACAACGCTTGACACCGTCCGCCCATCCCGCCGGGGGCTGCTGAAGGGTGCCACCGGGGCCGTGCTGCTGGGGTTCCACCTGCCCTCCCGGCACGCTGCCGCGCAGAGTGCGCCCGCCAGCGCCCCGCCCGAACTCAACGCCTGGGTGGTGATTCACCCCGACGACCGCGTGGTGCTCCGCATGGCGAAGACCGAGATGGGCCAGGGCGTCCGGACGGGCCTGGCGCAGATGTTCGCGGAGGAGATGCACTGCGACTGGTCCAAGCTCTCCACCGAGTACGTCACGCCCGGGCAGAGCCTTGCCCGGAACCGGGTGTGGGGTAACTTCCTGACCGCGGGCAGCCAGGGGATCCGGTCGAGCCAGGAAATCGTCCGCAAGGGCGGCGCGGCGGCCCGGATGATGCTGACCCAGGCCGCGGCCACCCGCTGGGGCGTGCCGGCCGGCGAGTGCTCCGCGAAGGACAGCGTGATCACCCATAGCGGCAGCGGGCGCACGCTGCGCTACGCCGAGGTCGTGGCGGAGGCAGCACGCCTGACCCCTCCGGCCGACGTTCCGCTAAAGGACCCGCAGCAATGGACGGTGATCGGCAAGCCGGTCTCTCGTCTGGACACTGCTGACAAGACCACGGGCAAGCAGGTCTATGGCCAGGACCTGCGGATGCCCGGCATGCTCGTGGCGGTGCCGCGGCGCTGCCCCGTATTCGGGGGCACGGTGAAGTCCTTCGATGCGGCGGCGGTGTCCGGAAAGCCCGGCGTGCGCCACGTGCTGAAGGTGGGCGATTCCGCCGTCGCCGTGGTCGCGGACACCTTCTGGCAGGCCAAGACTGCGCTCGACGCCCTACCGGTGGAGTGGGACACAGGGGAGAATGGCCGCGTCTCCTCCGAGACGATCTCCGCCATACTCGACGAGGGACTCACGGCGCCCGAGGCCTTCATCGGCAACCAGCAGGGCGATGCGCGGGCGGCCATCGCCGGCGCGGCCCGCCGGATCGAGGCGACCTACTCCTACCCCTACCAGAACCACGCGCCGATGGAGCCGATGAACGCGACGGTGGTCTGGACGCCGACGCGCTGCGACGTTTGGTGCCCGACCCAGAACGGGGAGGCGGCGCTGGCCGCCGCTGCCCAGGCCGCGGGCCTGCCGCAGACGGCCTGCGACATCCACCGCGTGGACCTCGGTGGCGGCTTCGGCCGGCGCACGGTGCACGACTGGCTGGCGGACGCGATCCTGATCGCCCGGCAGGTGCCGGGCACCCCGATCAAGACCATGTGGACCCGCGAGGAGGACATGGTGCAGGGGCGCTACCACCCCGTCACCAAGTGCCGGCTCGTCGCGGGGCTGGACGCGGAGAACCGGATTGTCGGGCTGCACATGCGCATCTCCGGCCAGTCCATCCTGTCCACCGCCTTCCCGGGCGGCCTGCAGAACGGGCGCGACCCCGTGCAGTTCCAGGGGCTGAACGCCGGGGGTGCGGAAGGAGCCATCGGCTACACCTTCCCCAACCTGCTGATCGACCATGCGATGCGGAACCCGCACGTGCCCGCCCATTTCTGGCGGGGCGTGAACCACAACCAGAACGCCATCTACCTCGAATGCTTCCTGGACGAGGTGGCGCACGCGACGAACCAGGACCCGCTGGCGCTGCGCCGCTCTCTGATGGCGAACCACCCGAAGCACCTCGCCGTGCTCAACGCGGTGGCCGAACGGATCGGTTGGGGCTCCCCGGCGCCGGCCGGGGTTCACCGCGGCCTCGCGCAGCAGATGGGGTTCGGCAGCTACGTCGCCGCAGCGGCCGAGGTTTCGGTCGAGCGTGGGGAGCTGAAGGTGCACCGCATCGTCGCGGCGACGGATTGCGGGCACGCGGTGAACCCCCGCCAGATCGAGATGCAGGTGGAGGGATCCTTCGTCTACGGCCTCTCCGCGATGCTGTACGGCGCCTGCACAGTGAAGGACGGCGCCATCGAGCAGACGAACTTCGACACCTACAATGTGATGCGCCTCGGCGAGATGCCGAAAGTCGAGACCATCATCCTGCCGTCCGGCGGCTTCTGGGGCGGCGTGGGCGAGCCGACGATCATGGTCGCGGCGCCGGCGGTGCTGAACGCGGTCTTCGCGGGAACGGGCCGGCGCATCCGCGACATGCCGCTGGGGGATCAGCTCCGGCAGCGGGGCTGAGGTGCGGGCGGCCGCGTTGGTGCTCGCCCTGGCCCTCCTCGCCGCCCCCGCGGTGGGGCAGGTGGCGTCCTTCACGATGGCGGAGGACGCCATCGAGGCGCCGCTGGACGGGCTACGCGGCGACCCGGCGCGGGGCGAGGCGGTGGTCCGGAACCGGGAGACGGCGAATTGCCTGATCTGTCATTCCATACCAGGCGCGGCCGAAAGCTTCATGGGAGAGGTGGGGCCGCCGCTCGCGGGAGTCAGATCGCGCCTGAGCCCGGGGCAGATCCGGCTCCGGGTGGTGGACCCGACCCTGTGGAACCCGCAGGCGATCATGCCGGCCTATCACCGCACGGAGGGGCTGGTGCGGGTGGACCCGCGATACCGGGGCCGCCCGGTGCTGACAGCACAGGAGGTGGAGGACGTGGTGGCGTATCTGAGCGCGCTGGAGGCGCCGGAGCGATGACGGTGCTGTCCCGCCGCGCCGTGCTGGCGGTTCCCCTGGCGGTCGCCGGTGCCTCAGGCGCGGCGGCGGAGGACTTCGCCGCGGCGACGCGCGCCATCCTCGCCGGCCGCGCCCCGGCCGAGGGGGGGATCTTCCTTGAGATCCCGCCGCTGTCGGAAAACGGGAACTCGGTGGACCTCTCTGTCCGGGTCGACAGCCCCATGACGGCCGAGGACCACATCACGGCCATCCACATCCTGGCGGAGAAGAATCCCTTCCCCCTCGTCGCTACCTTCTCGCTGACACCACGGGCCGGGCGGGCAGAGGTTGCCACCCGCATCCGCCTGGCCACCAGCCAGACGATCGTCGCGATCGCCGAGACGAGCCGGGGCGCGGTCCACCGCGCGACGCGCGAGGTGATCGTCGTGCTCGGCGCCTGCGTGGAGACGGGATAGCCATGCGTACGGTCCCGATCACCGCGCGCATCACGCTTCCGCCTTCCGCGCAGCGCGGCGAGGTGGTGACGGTGCGCGTCCTTGTCCGCCACCCGATGGAGCGCGCGGTGGACGCACCGGGGCTGACGCCGGTGCCCCGGAAGATCCTGCACACCCTGCGCGTCACCTATGCCGGGGAGGAGGTGTTCCGCATGGCGCTTTCCCCGGGCATCGCGGCAAACCCCTACCTGGAGTTCACCACGGTCGCCACGGAAACGGGCGACCTCGTCTTCGCGTGGGAGGAGGACGGCGGGACGATCTACCGGCGCGAGGCGCGCCTGGTGGTGACGTGACTCTCGGCTGGCGAAGGCTGCTGCCGCTCATCGCCCTCCTCCTCGGGGCCGCGGAGGTCCGGCCGACGCAGGAGTATCTCTCGCCGGAAATCCGCGCGGCGCAGGAAGACCCCTCCCGCCACCCAGGCTGGCTCTGGGTGGACGAGGGCGAGGCATTATGGCGGGCGGGAGATCAATCCTGCGCCGCCTGCCACGGGAGCATCGCCGGCATGGCGGGGGTGGCCGCGCGCTATCCCCTGGTCGCGGCGGACGGCGCGCTGCTGGACCTTGAAGGACGGATCGAGCGATGCCGCACGCAGCAACAGCGCGAGCCCGCCTTCGGCCGGGAAAGCGAGGCGCTGCTGGCGCTGGCATCGGCGATCGCGCTGCAATCACGCGGGATGCCCGTCGCGGTCACGACGGATGGGCCGGCCGCCTCGTTCCTGGAGGAGGGCCGCCGCTTTTACGAGACCCGGCAGGGGCAGTTGAACCTGTCCTGCGGGGGATGCCACGACGACAATGCGGGGCGAAGACTCCGGGGGGACATCATCTCCAACGGCCTCGGCACCGGCTATCCGGCCTATCGGTTGGAGTGGAACACGATGGGCTCGCTCCACCGCCGCCTGCGGGCCTGCTCGCTCGGCGTGCGGGCGGAGCAGTTCCCGCTGGGATCGCGGGAGTACCTCACCCTGGAGCTCTTCCTCGCGAGCCGCGCGAAGGGGCTGCCGGTCGAGGCGCCGGGGCTGCGGCGATGATCCGCGCGGCGCTGTCCCTCATCCTCCTCTCGACCGCCGCCGCGGCGCAGCCCGTGAGTGGCGTGGCCGAGAGTTGCGTCGCCTGCCACGGCCCACGCGGCGCGGGGTCCGGATCGGTGCCGCCCCTCGCCGGCCGTGACGCGTCGGAGCTCGCCGCCGCCATGGCCGCTTTCCGCGCGAACGAGCGGCCCGCGACCATCATGAACCGGATCGCGCGCGGCTACACAGAGGCGGAGACTGCCGCCGTGGCCGCCTATTTCGCGGGGCTGCGATGACCTTCTCCGTCTCCCGCCGGGCCCTCCTCGGCGCCGCCCTCGGCGCGCCCCCCCTGGCCCGCGCGCAGGGCGCGGCCCGCCTGCTGGTGATCGGCGGCGGGTTCGGCGGCGCCACGGCCGCATCCTACGCCCGCCGCGAACACCCCTGGCTCGACGTGACGCTGGTGGAGCAGCGGACCCGGTACATCACCTGCCCCTACGCCAACCGCGTCCTCGCGGGTGACCTCTCCCTGGCCGACATCACCCACGAATACGATGGCCTGCGCGCCCGTGGCGTGCGGGTGATCCACGATCGCGCCATCCACCACGACCCCGTTGCGCGTCGCGTGCGGCTCGGCGGCGGGGAGGTTCTTTCCTACGACCGCCTCATCCTCTCCCCCGGGATCGCGCTGCGCTACGATGCCCTCGACGGCTACGACGAGGCTGCCGCGGAACGGATGCCCCATGCCTGGATCGCCGCCGACGGCGCCCAGCTCTCGCTGCTGCGGCGTCAACTGGAAGCCATGCCGGACGGTGGCGTCGTCGGCGTCGTCATTCCCGCGAACCCCTACCGTTGTCCCCCGGGTCCCTACGAGCGGATCAGCCTCATCGCCGGCTACCTCTCCAGGCACAAGCCGCGCTCCAAGATCCTTGCTCTCGACGCGAAGGACGCCTTCTCCAAGCAGTCGTTGTTCCAGGACGCCTGGCGAGCCCTCTATCCCGGTATGATCGAGTGGGTCTCCGCCGCGAATGACGGGCGCGTGGTCCGTGTGGATCCCGGGGCCATGGAGCTGGAGACGGAGTTCGGCACCCGTCACCGTGTGGACGTGGCGAACGTCATCCCACCGCAATCAGCCGCCGCCATCGCGACCGATGCCGGACTGGCCGACGGCACGGGCTGGGTGCCCGTGAACTCGCAGACGCTGGAGTCGCGCACGGCGCCGGGCGTCCATGTGGTTGGGGACGCTATGTTTCCCGGCCCCATGCCGAAATCCGGCTTCCTCGCCAATTCCGAGGCGAAAGCCGCGGTGGCCGCCGCCGCCGCCCTGCTCCGCGGAGAGGCTCCGCCGGCGTCGGTCTTCGTCAACACCTGCTATTCCCATGTCGGGCCGGACTACGCGATCTCGGTCGCGAACATTTTCCGCGCGGCGGCAGGCAGCCAGAGCTTCGTGGAGGTCCCCGGATCTGGAGGCACTTCCCCCCGCGGCGACCTACCGGAGCAGCGGCGCCTGGAGGCCCTGTACGCCGATGGCTGGTACGCCAGCATCACCCGCGACATGTTCGGCTGACAGGAAGCTGGCGCGTGCTGCATGTTGCACGCCAAGCGGCTCCACAGCTTTTGGCGAGACAGGCCAAGCCGCGGACGTAATCGCGCTGGAAGCGGCGTGCGGTGACGCCGCCTCCGGTCGGCCGCTTACGCCGACTGCGGGATCACGCTGATCAGCTCATCTTCGCCCGGCTCCTTGGCAGGCTTGAGCTTGAGAGCCTGGTCGGGCTGCACGTGGCGGCTGCGCTGGGCGGGATCCAGCGTTACCGTCTCGCCTGTCTCGAGCGAGCGCTCGACGGCCGCCAGGACACGCATGTCCAGCAGCCCCTCCTCGCCATCCGCCTCGGGGTGGCGGTCGTTCAGAATACGGTCAGAGAAATACTGCGTCTCGTTACCGAACTGCTCGACCGGGTCGAAGCTGTGCTCCTTGCTGCCCTCACTTGTATTCTCGACATAGGCGATGCCGGTGGTTGCGCCGAACATGAAGCAGGGTGAGGCGTGGATGCTCGCCTTCGTCCCGACGAGGTCGAACCCTTCGGACGGTGCGGTCGCGTAGCTTACCGTGAACTGCGCCACGCGCTCCCCAGGGAAGCGCAAGGTCACCGCCACCGTATCGTGGAAGTTGAAGCCGCGGCCGGGTGTCTTGGTTCCCACCGCATGCACCGAGACCGGCTCCAGGCCGAACAGGTTGCGAACTGCATTGAGCGGGTAGGTGCCCATGTCCGGCACCGGACCACCCCAGTAGCCGTTGTGACCCCGAGAGTTGGCCTCCGCGACGTCCTGGGTGAAAGTGGATACAAAGCTGCGTAGCTCGCCGAACTCGTTGCCCCGAGCCCGTGTGATCATCTCGACCGTCCCCGGCTCGTGGTGAAGGCGATAGGCGATCATCAGCTTGGCGCCGCTGCTCCTCTGTGCCGCCAGGATCGCTTCGGCTTCCCGCACGCTGGAAGCCATAGGCTTCTCCAGGAGCACGTGAATGCCCGCTTCCAGGGCCGGGACCGCGTACTGCGCGTGCAGGAAGTTCGGCGTTGCCACGTAGACGGCGTCGATCTCGCCCGATTTCAGCAACGTGTCATACTGATCATAGGTCCAGGCCTAGATGCCGTAGAGCTTGGCGAGCTTGTCGGCCTTCACCGGATCGCCGGTGACGAGCGCGGCCAGCTCGGAGTTGTCGGTACGGCCAATGCCCGGCATGAAGGCCTGCTGTGAAATCTGGCCGCCCGCGACCACCGCGTAGCGGATCTTCTTCTTGAGACCGAACATCGAAAGCTCCCTTCAAGGGTTTTTGAACCGTGTCCCAGCAGCAGGTTAGGCAGTTGCAACGCGCCATGTGTTGCCATGCGGCCTTTGTCAGGACCGCTCCTCGGCCTGCTCGAGCGTCTCCTGGCCGGAACCGAGGCTCGGACACAGGGAATCTCAACACCCCCGTTGGCCCTCAAGGACATTGAGGGCCATGATGTGCGCGAGATGGGCGAGCCCCTGCGGCAGGCTGCCGAGATACTCGCCGGTCGGGGGATCGGCCATCTCGGTGAAGATGCCGACCCCGTGGTCCAGCGCCGCCGCGGCCGGATCCAGCGTTGCCCAGGCGCGATCCGTCTCCCGGAGCAGCGCGCGGGCCCCAGCCATCCAGGGGGTGCAGGCCAGGAAGCAACACTCACCTCACCAACAACCCTGCGGCGCGATCGGAATCAGCGCAGGTCATGCAGGAAGTCCTATAACCCTGGATCTTGTTGTGCGTTGCAGCACGCAGCTCGGCTTGTTCCAGATTCCAGCAGGGCTCGAAGCGCTGCAGGCCGGACAAAACTCTGAGCCGGACAAGGGGGTTCCGTCACTGCTGCGCGGAGTGCGCCCCCGCTATGGCGCAGCGCAAGTTGCGGGGCTGCTTCCAGGACGATGCTGCCAGCACGAGAAGAGAACGATGGGAAGCGAGTTGTCCCGTGTCACTGATGTGCCTGAACCGGTCATTCGCCCTGCATCGTCACCTACCCGGAGGCGGGCGCGACCGCCCGGGTTTTGCGCGGCCGGACTGAGTGTCCGGCGGACCTACAACGAAGCTCTGCTGCTACCAACCCCCTCCCCGCCGTTGGTCGTCCGGCGACACGCATCGGATCCCTCGGTCGGTGAGCACCAGGAACAAATCCGGGCGGTGTCGCGGGAATAACATACGATTCGACTCGGGTATTCCGGCCGCCTGTGGTAACAAGGCCTCCGGACGCATCGTGGTTCAAGCCATGCCGACCTATCGCCTTTACGGGATGGGGCAGGATGGTCGACGACATCCTCCCATCGACTTTGACCGCCCTGACGATACTGCCGCTCTCGACCACGCTCTGGCCCTCGTGGCTGCCGAAGCGGGGGCTGAACTATGGGCTGGCAGCCGTATCGTCTGGCTCATGCAAGGACAGAGCGGCGCCGACTTCCCTGGAGCCGGCCGGAATGGCCCCCAGGAGATGGGAGGTGCCGTCGAGCGGCATTGAGGGCTGTGGCCCGGTGACGGGCCGGCCGTCGAGCGCCTCCGGGCCGCCGGCTTAGCTCCGGGCGTGAGCCGCACGGCGCGCGCGGCGACCTGGAGGGGGTTGTCAGGCCGCCATCGCCACCCCGTCCCGCTGCGGGTCGGCGCCGCCGGTGCAACGGCCCTCCCGGATCAGCAGCCCGTGCGGCGCGCCAAAGGCGTGGCTCTGATACGACCGGGCGACGGGGTAGCCCATGGTCTCCAGCGCGGCCTGGGTGGCGTGCGGGATGCGGTTGCACAAGTCGATCGTGTCGCTCAGCGCCACCATGCGCGGCGCAGCCACCGCGTCGCTCATGCTCATGCCGAAATCGACCACGTTCATGATGGCCTGCGCCAAGGCGGGCACGATGTAGGTGCCCCCTGGCGCGGCCAGCACCATGCAGGGCGCCCCACCTTCGGGCGGGCCGTCGAAGAGGATGGTCGGTGCCATGGCGCTCGCGCGGCTTTTGCCCGGGGCGATGGAGGCAGCACGGCCAGGGCGCGGGTCGAAGCCGCTCATGCAGCCGTTGTACATGAAGCCCAGCCCATTCGTGATAACACCTGAGGGAATGCCCAGCGTGTGAGTCAGCGCGACCGCGCCGCCCTCCCCGTCCACCACGCAAACCACCGTGGTGTCGGGCGGGTCGCGCGGCTCGTCTGCACGGATCACGCGCGCTTTCTCCCCGGCGCGGATGCGTGCCGCCAGCGCGGCGGTGTGCTCGCGCGACAGCAGGCGATCCAGCGGAACGTCCACGAAGTCCGGGTCGCCCATATGGGCGTCCTTGTCCACGGTCATCCACTTCATCGCCTCGGCCAACACGCGCAGGTGCTCCGGGCTCCCGTGCTCCATGGCGGCGAGATCGAAGTGCTCGAGGATTCCCAGCAGCTCGATCAGCGATCCGCCGCCGGCGGGCGGCGGATTGGAGGCGACGCGCAGGCCTCGATAGCTACCCCACACCGGCGCCTTCTCGCGCACGCTGTAGGCCGCCAGGTCCTCCATCGTGATCAGGCCGCCATGGGCGGCCATGTCGGCCGCCATCTCGCGCGCGATGTCGCCACCGTAGAACACCTCGGCGCCGCCCTCGGCGATCCGCTCCAGCGTGCGGGCCATGTCGGGGTTGCGGAGGGTGTCGCCGGGGCGCTTCAGCGTGCCGTCCGCGCGGAAATAGACCTTCCGGCCCGTCTCGCTGAGGCGCAGCTTATCCTCGACGTTCACCTGGCCGTCGCCGCCGTGGTCAATCGCCCAGTAGTAGTGCATGTACGGCCGCACCATCACGCCGCGATGCGCCTGGGCGATGGCGGGGGCCATCACCTCCCGCAGCGGCATGGTGCCGAAGCGCGAGAGCGCCTCGGCATAGCCGGCCACGTTGCCGGGGGTGCCGATAGAGCCGTAGCCGGCGTCGTTGCTCTGATCGCTCAGCAGGAACACGAACCCGTCCCGCGATTGGCCGACGAACCGATCCGCCCACATCTCCGGCGTGGCGGAGAGCGGGGCGCGGGCGAAGAACTCCAGCACCGTGTGCACGCCCTGCCGGGGCATGCAGATCTGCATCGCGCCGAAGCCGGCCAGGCCGCACATCTGCGGGTCCACCACGCCCTGGCTGAAGGCGCAGGCGATGGCCGCATCCACGGCGTTGCCGCCGCGCCGCAGCACCTCCACCCCCGCCTCGGCCGCCTCCGGCTGCGCCGCCACCACCATGCCACGCATTGTCGCTCTCCACGGATTCCGCGAATACCAGCCTCGCCGGCAATTTCCTGCAGCCGGCGACCTTATCCGTCAGTCAATGGCCCGTAAGGGCAGCTCGAGGAAGGAGGCGCGGTCGCCGCCACGCAGCACGGTCAGCACGGGCGGCCGGCCATGCGGCACCTGCACGCAATGATCCGCATCGGCGCCCGCGATGGAGAGCCGGATGCAGCTGCCCGCGCGAAAGCGCCAGGCCGTGGGCAGCAGCGGAATGCGGATGCGCTCCGCCCGCCCCGGTACCAGCGGCGCGGCGTCCTCGCGCCGGAAGGAGCGGAAGGGCCAGGTGGTGCGGTAAGCGGCGGGCGCAGCGCTCTCCTTGCGGTGCAGCGCGCGCAGCAGCCCCTCCGTGACGTAGCGCACCGTCCCGTCCGCCTCCACCTCGGACAGGTAGGCGAAGAGGGCGGCGTCAGGTTCGGAGGCCTCGATCCAGAGGTCCGCCAGGCCGTGGCCGGCGAGCTCGCTGTCCTGCTCCAGCGGCTCCGACGTCCAGGAGAGCAGCCCTGCCTGCCGCTCAGCCCAGTCCGCGTAGTAGGTGGTGCTGTTGATCCCGGCGATGCGCTCGTAGCGCGTGCCGTGGCCCGAACCGGCGGCGAAGTCGGCCTGGGCGCTGTCCTCGCCGGCCTCCCCGGGCGCGACACCCAGCATTCCACCGCCGGAGAGGGCGAGGCGGCGGTTCTCCGGCACGGGCGGCCAAGAGGGGGCGGAGCGCCACTCCTCCGCGTGCATGGCGAAGTAGTGGATCCGCTCCTCGGCATCGAGACCAGTGTCACGATCCATGAGGTAGTGGTCGAGGAAGCGGGTCAACTCGCCCAGCAGGTCGAAGTCGGAGGTCGTGTCCCGCCGCCAGGGTGAGACATTACAACGCGCCCCGTGGTCCCAGGGGCCGAGCAGCAGGTGCACGGGGTTCTCCGCCAGGGTCAGGAAGCGGGCGATCGCGCCGTTGGCATATCCCGCCCCGTCCATCCAGCCGGAGCAGGCGAGCACCGCGACATCGGGCCGGATGCCCTCCCGCACGGAGTAGGGGCTGAAGGAGGCGGAGGAGAAGGAAGGGTCGTAGGGCAGCGCTTCCTCGCGGAAGCGGAACTCGCCCATGAAGTCGGGCTGGCGAAAATTGCCGAGGTGCCCGTGGATCGCCTGGGCAAGCAGCGCGCCGTCCGGGTCTTCGTCCACGGGGTGCGGCCCGCGCAGGTCGGGATTCGCGTAGTAGACGTAGTTCCGCAACAGGTCGCGCCGGTCGTGGTCCATGGCGACCATCAGCGCGTCGTAGGACCGGGCCAACTCCTTCAGCAGGATGCCGCCGGGGTAGTAGTTGTCGGCGTAGGTGTCCCACACCGCGAAGAGCGGCGCGATCGCCTTCACCGCGGGGTGCCCGGTGCCGGCAAGGAAGTCGGAGGCCGCGCCGGGGTAGGATATGCCGGTCGCGCCGATGCGCCCGTCCGACCAGGGCTGGGCGACGATCCAGTCCGCGATCTCCCGGCTGTCCTCCCGCTCCTTGGGGGAGCGGAAGCTGTCGCGGGTGCCGAAGCTGGCGCCGGTGCCGCGCACGTCCACCACCACCACGGCGTAGCCGCGCGGGACGAGGTGCCGCACGAACTTGCCGGCATTCGGGATGGGATCGGCCTCGCTGCCCGGCGTGACGGCGAAGCGGCGATAGTAGGGCGTCAGGATCAGCACCGCCGGCACGGGTCCCGTCGCGCCCTCTGGCAGCCAGGCGTCCAGCGCGATCCGGCAGCCGTCGCGCATAGGCAGGTAGCGGGAGAGCGGCCGGGCCGGCAGGGCGAAGGGCGCTTCCCGCGTGGCCGAATAGGCGCTCGGTGGCACCTTCCAGGCGGTGCTGTTGCGATCGCTGTCGGACATGCGGCTCCTCTCGCATGTTCCAGCCGGGCGGGGCGGGACTCAGTCGCGGGCGCCCAGCGATGGACCCGCGGCCGGGCCGCGTCAAATCCGCCCCACGCGCTTCCGGAGGGAACGGGCGCATCCCGCCCCGGCCGCGGGGCCCCCTGGTGCGGAGCCAGCTGGCTCCCCAGAATGGTCTTCCTCGCCCCAGTCCCGCTTTCCACGCGGGCGGCCGGGCTGCAACGGGGCCGGAGGCCGGAAAGCAGAGCATGCCGGGTGCGGACTTCATGCGGGAACGCCAGGCAGGGTGGGGTATGCCGCCGGCCGCGGCCCTGCTGGACCTGCCCTCCACCGGCACTTCGGTGATCCGCTGGAGCCGCCATCGAACCGGCGCCTTCAAGATGCGACCGCTGCTGTCCGATCACACCATCGTCTCGCTCAACCTGCGCCCCATGCGGGCGGAGGCCTGGCTGGGGGAGCGGCAGGTCTGGGCCGGGCCGATAGGGTCCCACGCCGTGCGGATCGTGCCCCCCGGGGTGGAGCGCCGCTGGGCCACCGCCGATCCCTTCGACCTCCTGCATGTCATGCTGCCGCCGCGGGCCTTCCAGTCGATGGCCGGGCGGGGATGCGGCCCCTTCACCCTGTCCGATCCGCTCTACGGGCCCGACCGCCTCATCCGGGAGCTGGGCCTGCAGATCCTCGGCGCTATGGAGGAGGGCGGGCCATACCTGACGGAACTGGCCGACGGCCTGTGCCGGGCGCTGGTCGCCCACCTGCTGCGCCGGTACCACGTTCCCGCCCCGTCCAGCCCGCCCGCCCTGCCGCTGGCCCGGCTGCGGCGGGTGGAGGCGCTGGTCCGCGCCCGGCTGGCGGACGAACTGACCGTCGGGGACATGGCGGGGGCGGCCGGGTACAGCGAATTCCACTTCGCCCGGCTCTTTCGCGCCGCGACCGGCCGCACCCCGCACCGCTACCTGCAGGAGGCGCGTATCACCCACGCTTGCGGGCTGCTGAAGGAGGGAAAGGCCGGCGTGCTGGCCGTGGCCCTGGACTGCGGCTTTAAGGACGCCTCCCACTTCTCCCGGGTATTCCGTGCCCGAATGGGCACCACGCCGCAGGCCTTCCGGGACGGGTCCGCCTAGGCGGAAGCAGGATTTGCACGATCCCCGCCGTTTCCGGCGGGCTGGGCGCCTGGGCTTGCCCTATCCTCCCCGCCTCAGCAGGCCGCCCCGCGGCCGCATGGGGAGCGCCGGGATGACGCAAGCGGTCATCGACGACCTGATGGCCCGCCAGGGCGAGATCCGCGCCCGGCTGGACGCCTTCCTGCGCTTGCCGAGCGTCAGCGCCGACCCGGGCTTCGCGGAGGGGATGGAGGCCGCGCGCGGCTTCCTGCTGGACTGGTTGCGCGGGACCGGCCTCTCCGACGTGCACCTGCTGGACGGGGGCGGCGAGCCAGCCGTCTACGCGGCCTGGAAGGGGGCGCCCGGCCGCCCCACCCTGCTGGTCTACGGCCATTACGACGTGCAGCCCCCTGCCCCGCTCGCGGCTTGGCGCAGCGATCCCTTCGAGCCGGTGGAGAAGGACGGTCGCCTCTATGCCCGCGGCGCCTCCGACGTGAAGGGCTCCACCACCATCGCGGTCGAGGCGGTGGCCGCCTTCCTTCGGGTGACCGGGGCTTGCCCTGTGAACGTTAAGTTCTTCCTGGAAGGCGAGGAGGAGACCGGCAGCCCCAGCCTGCGTGAGCTGGTCCGGCGCCACGGCGACCTCCTACGGGCCGACGCCATGATCTCCGCCGACGGCGGCCGGGCGAGCGAGACGATCCCCACCATCAATGTCGGCGCGCGGGGCATCGCGGGGCTGGAGGTGGCGCTGCGCAGCGCCGACAAGGAACTGCATTCCGGCCGCTACGGCGGCGCCGTGCGGAACGCGCTGCACGAGATGGCCCGCCTGATTGCCTCCCTGCACGATGCAGAGGGGCACATCGCCGTGCCGGGCTTCCTGGAGGCCGCGCCGGCGCTGACCCCGAAGCAGCGGGCCGACACGGCGGCCTTCCTGCTGGACGAGGCCGCCTTCTGTGCCGAGGTGGGCGCCGCCGCCTTCGGCGAGCCCGGCTATAGCCTGCGCGAGCGCCTGACACTGCGCCCGGCCATCGATGTGAACGGGATGTGGGGCGGCTACACGGGCGCGGGAAGCAAGACCGTGATCCCGGACGAGGCCTTCGCCAAGATCACCATGCGCCTCGTGCCAGGCCAGGACCCGGAGCGGGCGGTGGCGCTGGTGGCGGAGCACCTTGCGCGGCTCTGCCCGCCCGGGGTCTCGTTGCGGATCACGCCGAAGAGCGGCAACTCCCCCGCCTCCAGCCTGTCGGAGGACCATCCTCTGCTGCGCGCGGGCTCGGCGGTGCTGGAACGGCTGATGGGGCGGACGCCTGTGCCCGTGCGGCTCGGCGCCACGGTGCCGGTGACGGCGCTGTTCCAGGAGTTGCTGGGGATCGACACGCTGATGTTCGGCTTCAACCTGCCGGACGAGGACGTGCACGCGCCCAACGAGTTCTTCCACCTGGAATCCATCCCGCTCGGCCTGCGCGGCTGGGCGATGCTGCTCGCCGAGCTGGGCGGGATGACGGACGCCGATTTCGCGCCCTTCCGGCGCGCCTGAGAGGAGCCCCGGACATGAAGGGCATGGTGGTGGCGGCCCAGCCGGAGGCGGCGGAGGCGGGCGTGCTGACGCTGCGGCGCGGCGGCAACGCGGTGGACGCCGCGATTGCCGCGGCCTTCGTGCAGGGCGTGGTGGACCCGCTGATGACGGGGATCGCCGGCTACGGGACGATGCAGGTCTACATGCCCCGGCGCGGCGTGCACCAGCACCTCACCTTCTACGCCCGCGCGCCCCGTGCGGCGCAGCCGGACATGTGGGCGGACATAGTGACGGGCCAGTCCCGCGACGGCTTCGCCTATCTCGTGAAAGACCACGTTAACGAGATCGGCTACCTGGCCCCAGGCACGCCGGGGAACCTGCGCGGCTATACCGACGCCCTCTCCGACTTCGGCACG
The DNA here is from genome assembly GCF_024594815.1 of Roseomonas populi. Lineage (GTDB taxonomy): Bacteria > Pseudomonadota > Alphaproteobacteria > Acetobacterales > Acetobacteraceae > Roseomonas > Roseomonas populi. Next base: position 277,930 of record NZ_JANJOU010000008.1, read on the forward strand.
ATGGAACTGGCCGACGTGATGCGCCCGGCCATCGAGCAGGCCCGGCACGGCTTCATGGTGCGCCCCTATGTCCACTACTACTGGACACTCGACCAGCGCGCGACGGGCATGCTGAACCCCGCGGACTACCTCCGTTTCAGCCGCACGGGGCGCGAGATCTACTGCGCGCCGGACGGCTCGCCGAAGCGGCCGGGCCAGCACGTCTCCAACCCCGACATGGCCCGCTCGCTGGAGCGGATCGCGCAGCACGGGCCCGATCTCTTCTATCGCGGGGAAATGGCGGAGGAGATCGTGGCGGACTTCCGGCGCCATGGCGGCCTGCTCTCCATGGAGGACCTGCGGGACTACCGCACCCTGCGCAGTGATCCTGTCTGGGGCAGCTACCGCGGCCATCGCGTGGCGGGCCTGCAGGCGCCGGGCGGCGGGCTCAGCCTCATCCAGCTCCTGCACATCCTGGAGGGGTTCGACATCGGCGCGCTGGAGCACGGGAGCGCGGAGCACCTGCGCATCCTCGCGGAGGCGATGAAGCAGGTGGCCATCGACAAGGACGCCCATATCGGCGACCCGGAATTCGTGGACGTTCCCGTGGAGATGCTGCTCTCCAAGGACCGCGCGGCGGAGATCGCGGCCCGCATCCGGCGCGGCGAGAAGGCGCATGTCGCGCGCATGCCCTACGAGGCGGCGGACACCACCCATGTCACGGTCGTGGATGCCGAGGGCAATTCGGTGGCGCTGACGCACACGCTCGGCAATCCCTCCGGCGTCATCACGGACGGGATGGGCTTCATGCACAACGGGCTGATGAACGGCTTCGATCCCCGTCCCGGTCGCGCGGGCTCGATCGCGCCGGGCAAGAGCCGAACCTCCTCCCAGTGCCCGACCATCGTGTTCCGGGGGGATGATCCCTATATCGTCCTCGGCGCGCCGGGGGGCACGGCCATCGTGCCGGCCCTTACGCAGGGGATCAGCAACGTGATCGACTTCGGCATGACGATGTTCGAGGCCGTGGCGGCGCCGCGCATCTCGGTCAACAGCGACACCATCGACGTGTCGAACCGTATCCCGCGCTACGTGACCGATGCGCTGGAGGCCCAGGGCTATCCCGTTGCCCGCTCCTACATGGGCTTCGCCTTCGCGGCGATCCACGCGATCCGCATGGAGGACGGGCGGCTGACAGGCGGCGCGGATCCGCAGCGCGACGGCGTCGCGCTGATGGCCTGAAGCGGGATTTCGCTGCGCCGGCCGGCCGGGCAGCACGGATTGCGCTTCTCCCGCGGCAACAGGGCGGGCAAGACGAGCAGGAATGGTGAAGGAGATGATGTCCCATGCAGCGCCGTAGTATCCTTGCAGCGGCGGCGTCGCTCGCCGCGCTCCCCGCCTCTCTTCCCCGTGGTGCGCGGGCCGCCGGCACCGATCTGGAGATCGGGTTGGGCGGGGCCTTCACGACGATCGACCCGCACTTTTTCCACGCGACGCCGAACCACACCGTGGCGATGCACATGTTCGAGCGCCTGGTGGACCGGACGCCGGACGGCAAGCTCGTGCCCGTTCTGGCGGAGAGCTGGAAGTCCGTCACTGACACCCTCTGGGAATTCAAGCTGCGCCCGGGCGTGAAGTTCCACGACGGCGGCGAGCTGACAGCCGACGACGTCGTCTTCACCTTCGAGCGCGCGCCGAACGTACCGAACAGCCCGGGCGGCTTCGGCACCTTCCTGCGCGCCGTCAGCCGGGTGGAGGTGGCGGATCCTCTGACGCTCCGCGTCCATACCCACCAGCCCGCGCCGGACCTGCTGCTGAACCTGACCTATGTCGGCATCCTCTCCCGCCGAGCGGGAGAGGGGGCGACAACGGCCGACTACAATTCCGGCAAGGCCGCCATCGGCACGGGCCCGTACCGCTTCGTCTCCTTCACGCCCGGCAGCCGCGTGGAGTTGCGCAGGTTCGATGGCTGGTGGGGCCCGAAGCAGCCCTGGGAGAAGGTGACTCTCCGGCTCCTCTCGAACCCGGCGGCGCGCAGCGCGGCGCTGCTCTCCGGCGATGTGGGCGTCATCGACACCCCTTCCGTCAGCGACCTTCCGAAGCTGCGGAGCGATCCACAGGTCACGGTGGCCGCGGTGGGCGGCATCCGCTGCATGTACCTTGTCCCCGATTTCTCCCGCGAGGGCGAGAGCCCCTTCGTTCTGGGGAACAACGGGCAGCCCCTGCCGAAGAACCCGTTCCGCGACCGCCGCGTGCGCGAGGCGCTCTCCTGCTCCATCCAGCGCCCGGCGCTAGCGGACCGGATCATGCTGAACACGGCCGCGCCGACAAACCAATGGATGCCGGAGGGCGGCTACTCCTACGCGCCCGGCGTCCAGGTGCCGGAGTACAACCCGAACCGCGCGCGCCAGCTCCTCGCAGAGGCGGGGCTCGGCCAGGGGTTCCGCCTTACCCTGCACACGCCCAACGACCGCTATCCCAATGACGCGCGGCTCGCCCAGGCCGTGGCGCAGATGTGGACGCGCATCGGCGTGCAGACCACGGTAGAGGCCCTGCCCTGGAGCAGCTTCTTCGGCCGGGGCACCCGGCAGGAGTTCTCCATGGCCTTGTGGGGCTGGGGCAGCCCGACCTTCGAGGGCGGCTACATGCTCACCAACTGCATCGCAACGCAGGACAAGTCGCGTAATCGCGGGTCCTACAACTACGGGCTCTACTCCAATCCGGAACTGGACCGTTTCATCTTCGAGGCGGTGGAGGAGATGGATGCCGCCAAGCGGGAGAGGCTTCTGATTGGCGCGACAGAGCGGGCCATGGCGGATGTCCCGATCATGCCGATCCTCATGCTGGAAAACCTCTGGGCCACGCGAAAGGACATCTCGATCCAACCGCGCCGGGACGAGCGGACGCTGGCCATGGACATCAAGCCGGCCTGACGCCGGCGCTTCTCTGTCGCGGCTCCTGTTTCCCTAGTCCACGCCTCCTCTTCCTTTGCCGCAGGCGGCCGGCGTCAGAGATGCCGGCCGCCATCCACGACGATGGTGCTGCCCGTGGTCAGGCGGAGATGCGTGACGGCGGCGAGCACGGCCATGGCCACGTCGTCCGGCTCGGCCACCATCTTCAGGGGCGTGGTGGCCGCCTGCTTCTCCACACCGGCGCGACCTCGGCCGGGAACGAAATCGGTCGCGACCGCGGCGGGCGAGACGCCGATGACGCGGATCTCCGGCCCCAGCACGCGCGCGAGCGACATCCCCATCGTGTCCAGCGCGGCCTTGGAGGCGCAGTAGGCGATGCTGCTGCCCAGCCCCGTGCTGCCGGAGAGGGAGGAGATGTTGACGACCACCGAATCCCCGCCGCGCCGAAGCAGCGGCGCGAAGGCGCGAATGGTGGCGAAGGGCCCGCGCACGTTGGTGACGAGAATACGGTCGAAGCTGGCATCGTCCATCGCGTCCAGCTCGGCGTGCGGCACGGCGCGCGTGACGCCCGCGGAGTTCACCAGGATGTCGGCGCGGCCGAGGCGGCGTTCCACCTCCGCGGCGGCGGCGCCGATCGCCGCGCTGTCCTCCATGGGAATGCGAAGGGTCAGGTGCCCCTCACCTGGCAGTTCCGCCACCAGGGCCTGTGCGCGATCTGCGCCGGCATTGTAGCCCACCGCCACGGTCGCGCCCGCCGCGGCCAGGCGCCGCACGGTGGCGGCACCGATCCCGCTGCTGCCGCCGGTGACCACGGCCACACGGCCCTGGAGCCGGTACTCGCCCTGCCCACCCGCTCGAATCCCGCTCAACCCAGATCCTCCCGCTTGCCTTTTCGGTTCGCCGCATATCATCATAATCATAAGAGGATTAGGTGGTCGAGCGGCTGGATGGCGAGGGCGCCCGAGAGAAGGAGGGTTGGCGAGGGTCCGCAAGAGCCCGTGGCTCCACGCTCAGGGCCACGAACGCTCGCATGACAGGATCCCTCCTCGCCGCCTGGCCGGCCCCTCCCTCGCTCAACCGCCACCTGCCGCTCTGGTACCAGGTGGCGCACCACCTGCTCATGGCCATCCGTGGCCGCGCGCCAGAGGCCTCTCTGCGGCTGCCTACGGAGGCGGAGCTGGCCCGGCACTATGGCGTCAGCCTCATCACCGTGCGGGAGGCGCTGCGCTGGCTGGAGGCTGAGGGGATGATCTCCCGCCAGCGGCGGCGCGGCACCTTCGTGAACCCGGACGTGCCGGCTGGCCGCACGCTCATGCTCTCCGGCTCGCTGCAGACGGTGTTCGACCAGCAGCAGGCGACAGAGGTGGATGTGCTGGACCAGTCCGTGACGCCCGTGCCCGCCGGACTGGCCGCCCGCTTCCCGGACCAGGCCGAGGTGATGGCCTTCCGGCGCCTGCGGCGGCACGAGGGCACGCCGGTCAGCCGCGCCGTGAACTACCTGCCGCTGGAGATCGGCCGGCGAGTCCCGGTGGACATGCTTCGCCACTGGCCGATGACCCGCGTGCTGCAGGAGGCGCTCGGCCTGCCCATCGCGCGGATCGAGGACACGGTGCAGGCGCAACTCGCAACGCCCGAGCTCTGCCCGCTGCTCGATATCCCGCTGCTCAGCCCCGTCCTCTTCTTCACGGGCGTGACGCTGGACGCGGCGGGCAGCACCCTGGATCTGGCGCAGATCCACTACCGCGGAGATCGCTTTCGCTTCTCCGTCAGCTTCGACGTGCCGGCCACCGCCCCAGAACAGAAGGGCGGGCCGCGATGACCAGCAACGACAACCGAGGAAATGTCCCATGCGTAACATGCTGCGGGGGCTTGCCGCTGCCCTCTTCCTGGCCGCGACGTCCGGCCTGGCCCATGCCCAGTCCCAGGGCCAGGGCCAGGGCCAGGCTCAGTCCTGGCCTGACCGCCCCATCACCCTTGTCCACGGTTTCGGCGCGGGCGGGAACGCCGACGTCATCGCCCGCATCGTCGCGCAGCCGCTCTCGGAGGCGCTCGGCAAGCCCGTGGTGGTGGAGGCGCGGACGGGTGCCGGCGGCAACATCGCCAGCGAGTACGTCGCCCGCACCACGCCGGACGGGCATACGTTGATCCTGCTCACGGGCGGCCATGCCGTCTCCGCCGCCATGTACCGCGGCCTGCGCTTCGATCCCGTGGAGGACTTCGCCTTCGTCTCGCTCGTCTCCGTCTTCCCCTTCGTGGTGGCGACGCGGGCGGAGGGGCCGGTCGGCAGCATGGCCGAGCTGATCGCCGCGGCAAGGCGCGACCCCGGCGGCCTGACCTTCAGCTCGGTCGGCGTCGGCTCCACCCAGCACCTGACGGGGGAGCTGCTGGCGCAGATGGCAGGCATCCGGCTGACCCACGTGCCCTACCGCGGCGGCACTCAGCCGCTCACGGACCTGCTCTCCGGCCGCATCGACCTGATGGTGGATTCCGTGACCGTGACGGGTGCCGCGATCGCCGCCGGGAAGGTGCGCGCCCTCGGTGTCACCAGCGCCGCGCCCTGGCCCGCGCTGCCGGGGGCACCGACGGTGAGCGCCGCCGTGCCGGAGTTCGAGGTCGTCTCCTGGGTCGGCCTGGCAGCGCCCGCGCGCACGCCCGAACACGTGGTGGAGCGGCTGAACCGCGAGCTCCGCGCCGTCCTCGCCCAGCCCGCGGTGCGGGAGCGGCTGGAGGGCGTGGGAACACGGGTGAACGCGACATCGCCGGATGAGATGCGCCGCTTCATCTCGGGCGAGGTGAAGCGCTGGAACGAGGTCGTCACGCGCGCCGGCATCGAGCGGCAGTAGCGGCGGGGATCCAGGCCAAAGCAGTCGGCCATCCACCGCCGGGTCGGCGCTGCCCCTGTTCCTAGAGCCGACCCTGCCAGAACGGGCGCGCCGCCTCGAAGGCCGCGTCCATTTCGGTCAGGCCGACGTCACGCAGGCGCTCCGGCGGGAGCTCGCCCAGTGTGCGGCGCGTGGACGCGCGGCGGTGCCAGAGCATGAGCAGCCCGAGTACGCGGGGCACCGGGTTGCTGAACGCCGCATTGACCCGAGAAATCCCCTGAATTGCTCCGATCATATCGATATTGCCTCTGATTGATCCGTAGGCATCTTCTGGCATGCGCACGGAATGCTCTTCAATTCGAGAATTGCTATCGGTACAATAAACCCGATGTCCGACTTTCGCGCCTTGGCCGACGACCTGGCCCGCAGCCTCGCCCAGGACCTCGCCGCCGGTCGGCGCAGGTCTGGCGACCGCCTGCCCACCAGCCGCCGCTACGCTCACGAGCAGGGGATCGCGCCATCCACGGCTAGTCGCGTCTATGCGGAACTGGTCCGCCGCGGCGTGGCAGTCGGCGAGGTTGGCCGGGGCACTTTCCTCCGTGCGCCGGCCTCCCTGCCCCGCCTGCCCAGACGGGAGGCCGACCCGGGCGGCATCGTGGACCTCGAACTGAACTTCTGCGTCCTGCCCGACCAGGGCGCGCTCCTCGCCCCGGGGCTCGCCCGGCTTGCCTCGGCCGACGCCCTGCAGCCCCAGCTCTCCCGCGTTGCCGTGGCGGGCGATCCTGCCGCGCGCACCGCGACCGCCCGGGTGATGGCCCGCGGCGACTGGGCGCCGGCGCCGGAGAGCATCCTCTTCGCCGGGCGGGGCCAGCAGGCCCTCTCGGCCTGCTTCACCGCGCTCATCTCGCCTGGCGAGTCGCTTGGCGTGGAAGCCATGACCTACCCGCTGGCCAAGGGCATCGCCCTGCGCCTGGGGCTCAAGACCGTGCCCCTGGCCATGGACGATCAGGGCCTGCGCCCCGATGCCCTGGCCGCTGCCCAAGCCGCCCACCCCCTGCGGCTGCTCTACCTTCAGCCCGACCTGCATAATCCGCTCGGCACGGCCATGCCGGCATCCCGCCGTCGCGAATTGGCCGAGCTCTGCCGCGCGTTGGACATCCTGGTGGTCGAGGATTCCGTCTATGGCTTCCTCTCAGCAGACGCGTTGCCGCCGCTCGCTGCCCATGCGCCGGAGCGGGCGGTGGTGGTGGACAGCCTCTCCAAGCGCGTCGCCCCGGGCCTGACGCTGGGCTTCCTCTCCGCCCCGCCCGCACTTCGTCCGCGCATCGCCTCCGCGCTCCGCCTGGGCGGCTGGTCCGCGCAGGGCTTCGCCCTTGCCGCGGGCACGCTGTGGATGGAGGACGGCACCGTCGACGCCCTGGTCCTGGCCAAGCGCGAGGACGCGATCCGCCGCAACGCCCTGGCGCGGCGGATCCTGGGCGATGGCGGCCTCGTTCTGCGCGGCGATCCGCGCGCCTACCATCTGTGGCTGGAACTTCCCGATCCCTGGCGCGCGGAGACTTTCGTCGCCGCGGCCGCGCGGCGCGGCATCGCCGTCTCGCCCGCGGCCGATTTCGCCGCGGGACCCGGCCACGCCCCCAGCGCCGTGCGCCTCGCCCTCGCCGCGCCCGGGGAAGCGGCCCTCCGGCCCGCGCTGGAGACGCTGCTCGAACTCGCCCTCGCAGGGCCGGACGCCGGCGCGGTCGGGTAGCGGGGGTTGTGCAGCCGGCCCGCGCGAGGGCAGGACGTCGGGCACGACCTGCCGAACCGCGCCCGGTACGGCGAGAACAGCTCGGTCATGACCGCACCGGCTGCGTCGGGACAGGCCGATCAGCCCAGCCAGTACCCCGGTTGCCGGCCTAGGCAGCCCCGCTGCTCGTGTAGTCCGCAACGAGGTGCAGCATGGCACGCAGGCCGGGAAGCAGGCCGGACTTGTCCACTCGGAAGCGCGGGGAATGGTTCGTCGGCACCTCGCGCGGGTCGAGGCCCGGGGCAGTCACGCCGACATTGAAGAACAGGCCCGGCACGGAGCGGGAGAAGTAGGAGAAGTCCTCCGCCGCCATTCCGGGCGGCATCAGCCGGAGCTCGCCTGCGGCGACCACGCGGGCGAGGCTCGGCGCCATGCGGGCGGTGAGCGCAGGGTCGTTCGCATTGCTCGGATAGCCGGTCGGGGACCAGTCTACTTCGGCGCGGCCGTCCATGCCCGCCGCGACGCTCTCGGCCACCTCCTTCGTCCGGCGCATGATGAACCTGCGGCGCTCCTCGTCGTAGGTGCGGAGAGTGCCGTTCAGCATGACGCTGTCCGGGATGATGTTGTTGCGGTTGCCGCCGTGGATCTGCCCGACCGTCAGCACCGAAGGGGAATTCACGTCCACCTGGCGGCTCTGGATGGTCTGGAGTGCCGTCACGATCTGGGCGGCGATGACGATCGGGTCCACCCCGGCCCAGGGGCGCGCGCCGTGGGTCTGGCGGCCGCGGACGGTGATGGTGAACTCGTCGGCGCTGGCGTTGGCAGGGCCGGGGCGGTAGCCGAGCTGGCCGGCGCTGAGGCCGCTGGTGACGTGCAGGCCAAAAACCACCTCGGGGCGCGTCGTCTCGAAGGCGCCTTCCTCCAGCATGCGGCGGGCGCCCCCAATCTCGCGGCCGGGCAGCCCCTCCTCGGCGGGCTGGAAGATGAGGACCACCGTTCCCTTGAGGTCGGCGCGGTGCTTCGCGAGGACCTCCGCGGCGGCCATCAGGATGGCCGTGTGGCAGTCGTGGCCGCAGGCATGCATCACGCCGACATCCTGACCGCCCCAGTTCGTGCGGGCCCGGGACGCAAAGGGAAGATCCACCTCCTCCGCCACCGGCAGCGCGTCCATGTCGGCGCGCAGCGCCACGACAGGGCCGGGGCCGCCCTCGCCGCGCAGCGTGGCGACGATGCCGGTCACCGCGACCTTCTCCCGGACGGAGTAGCCGAGGCCGCGCAAGTGGGCTGCGACGAGACCCGAGGTGCGGACCTCCTGGTTCCCAAGCTCCGGGTTCTGGTGGATGTCGCGGCGCCACCCGATCATCCGCGGCTCGATCACGCGGGCGGCCTCGTCGAGGGCGGCGTGAAAGGGGCGAGCCGGGCCGGCGGCCACGCCATCCCGCGTCTGCGCCCGCGCCCCGAGGGGCAGGACGCAGCAGGCGCAGGCGGCAGCAAGGAAGCCGCGCCGGGCCAGCGGCGCGTCGGCGACCAGGCTCTTCGAGAAGGGGCGACGGAACATGGGCGGGCTCCCGGCCGGGCAGAGCAGGAAACTTAAGACGCCACGCCCAGGGGCTGGCAAGACATTAGGCCGGTGCCTAGCCGCCGACGCGGCGACGGGAATGGCCGTGGACGACGACCCGCTTCTTCGCGCCGTCCGGCAAGCGGACGGGCCGCTCCCGGCCAGTTGCGAGGCTGAGTGGTCAAGGTGCCCGGTGCTTCCCCCTGTGTGCTGGCCGCGTGGTGGACGGCGTGCGATCTGAATGCTTCTCGCCATGGTGCGTCGAAGAGCATGCATTCTGCTTTCGGCCATCTTCGCCCATCTGCTGGGGGACCACATCGGTGATCCGCTCGGTGCGGCTGCCCCCAGACGCCCTCATCCGTTCCCGACGAGCGGCGCAGCGTTCAAAGGTGGACGGAGAGCCGCCGCGCCCCGTTGAGGATAAGTGGCAGCAGGTCGCGCTCAGCCTCCTGCAAGCTGCGCCGGCTCGGCTGCGTGCTCACGCTCATTGCCGCGACGACACCCCCGGACAGGTCCCGCACGGGCACGGCGAGGGAGAGCAGCCCCAGCTCCAGTTCCTCGTCGCAGGCGGCGTAGCCGGCCGTTCGGGCGCGTTCGATGCGGGCCCGCACCTCCTCAGGCGCCGTCGCGGTGTGGCGGGTCAGCGGCTCGAGGCGCGCGGCGCCGAGGTGGGCGGCGATCACGTCCTCGGGGAGGCCGGCGAGCAGGACCCGCCCGGTGGCCGAGCACCAGGCGGGCAGGCGCGACCCGATCCCCGGCCCGACCGAGACCATCCGGTGCGGCGCCGAGCGGGCGACGAAGACTGTCTCCGACCCGTCGAGGATCGCGAGTGAAACGGCCTCCCCGGCCGCCTCCTGGACCGCCTCCAGCACCGGCTGGGCGAGACGCGGCAGCGGCGTGGCAGAGAGGAAGGCGTAGCCGAGGCGCAGCATGCGCGGCTGCGGCGCGAAGCTGCGCCCGTCATGTGTCACGTACCCGAGTTCAAGCAGCGTCAGCAGGCAGCGCCGCGCCGTGGCCCGCGACAGCCCGGTCCGGCGCGCGGCCTCGGCCAGGGTCAGGCGCGGCGCGCCCTCCCCGAAGCACTCGAGGATGGCAAGCCCTTTCGCCAGCCCCGCCATGGCCTCTTTCCGCTCAGGCTCCTCTGCCGCCACCGCTTCCCTCCCGCCCTGCATTGACGGCTCCCCGCTCCGCAGAGCAGAATGTTCGTAAATCGGCCGATAGTTCGATAATCGAACATACAGCTTGGGTCAAGGCTGGACCGGAGGAAGACGGGTCTTGGGAATTGTGAATCGCCGCGGGCTCCTGGCGTCGCCGCTGCTGGCCGCCCTCGCGTCCTCCCGGGTCGGGGCCCAGCCCTCGCCGGGGAACCCCGCTTATCCGAGCCGCCCGGTGCGGGTGATCGTGCCCTTCCCGGCAGGCGGGTCGAACGACACCTCCGCGCGGGTCGCCGCGGAGCAGCTCCGCACCCTCTGGGGCCAGCCCTTCGTGGTGGAGAACCTCTCCGGAGCCGGCGGCAACGTGGGGACGGCGAACTTCGCCAGGGCCGAGCCCGACGGCTACACCCTGCTCGTCACCCCGCCCGGCCCGCTCTCGATCAATCAGTTCCTCTTCCGCGACCTTGGCTTCGCGCCGGAGGGCTTCGTGCCGGTCACGGTGCTCTGCGAGACGCCGAACGTGGCCATCGTCTCCATCGCCAGCGGCATCCGCACGTTCGGGGAACTGATCGAGCGCGCGAAGGCGCGGCCGGAGACGCTCACCTACGCCTCCCAGGGGGTGGGAACCACCTCCCACCTCACCGCCGCGCTGTTCCAGGACCTGACTGGCACGAAGCTCGTGCACGTCCCCTATCGGGGCGAGGCGCCGGCCATGACGGACGTGGTGGGCGGGCGCGTGGACATGATCTTCTCCAACGTCACCGGCGCGCTGACGCAGCACCAGGCCGGGCGCGTGCGGATGCTCGCCGTGGCCGACACGGAGCGCGCGCCGGAGGTCCCGGACGTGCCGACCGCGGCGGAGGCGGGGCTCCCCGGCTTCCAGTCCACCGCCTGGTTCGCGGCCGTCGCCCCCGCCGGCACCCCCGCCCCCGTCGTCGCCCGCCTCTACGAGGGCCTGTCCCAGGTGCTGCGCTCCCCCGAGGTGCAGCGCCGCTACCGCGAGCTGGGCGCAGCCGTGGTGGGCAAGACGCCCGCCGAGACCGCCGCCTTCGTCGCGGCCGAGCGCACACGCTGGGGCGCCCTGGTGCAGCGCGCCAACGTCACCGTGGAATGAGCGGAGCCGTCGCCATGCCCGACCACAACCTGCCCGAGACCGCGCTTCCCCCCGGCCTCGTCACCCCGCCCGAGGTGCCCTGGCCCGAGGGGCTGACCCGCGTGCCTTACTGGGTCTTCCAGCGCGAGGACGTGGCGGCACTGGAGCAGACCCACGTCTTCCGCGGCGGAACCTGGAACTACCTCTGCCTTGAGGCGGAAATCGCCAACCCCGGCGACTACCGCGCCACCACCCTCGGCGGCGTGCCGATCCTGGCGGTACGGGACCATGACGGCGAGATCTACGCCTTTGAGAACCGCTGCGTGCACCGCGGTGCCCTCATCGCGTTGGAGGATTTCGGCCACGCGCGGGAGTTCACCTGCGTCTACCACGCCTGGAGCTACGACCTGCAGGGCAACTTGAAGGGCGTGGCCTTCAAGGACGGCATCAACGGCCAGGGCGGCATGCCCGAGTGCTTCCGCATGTCCGAGCACTCCCCCCGCAAGCTTCGCACCGCCGTCGTTCACGGCCTCGTCTTTGCTTCGGCCTCCGAGACCGTGCCGCCGATCGAGGAATACCTCGGCGACGAGATCATGGAGCGCATCGGCCGGGTGCTGGGCGGGCGCGAGGTGGAAGTGATCGGGCGCTTCACCCAGGAGCTGCCGAACAACTGGAAGCTCTACGTGGAGAACGTGCGGGACAGCTATCACGCATCCCTCCTGCACCTGTTCTTCACCACCTTCGAGCTGAACAGGCTCAACATGAAGGGCGGCCTCATCGTCTCGGAATCCGGCGGCAACCACGTCTCCTACTCCGCAATCGACCGCGAGGCCGAAGCGAAGGCGAAGGCCGCGAACGACTACGCCGCGCAGAACATCCGTTCCGAGAGCGACTACCGCCTGAAGGATCCCAGCGTGCTGGAGGGCGAGGACGAGTTCGGCGATGGCGTGACGCTGCAGATCCTCTCCGTCTTTCCCGGCTTCGTCCTGCAGCAGATCCAGAACGCGCTGGCCATCCGGCAGGTGGTGCCGCGCGGCGTGGGGCGGACGGACCTGCACTGGACCTATATCGGCTTCAAGGACGACAGCCCGGCGCTGCGGAAGATGCGCCTGAAGCAGGGCAACCTCGTCGGCCCGGCCGGCTACGTCTCCATGGAGGATGGGTGCGTCGGCGGCTTCGTGCAGCGCGGCGTGGTCGGCGCCTCCGACCGGCACGCGGTGCTGGAGATGGGCGGGACGGACGCGGCGAGCACGCGCACCCGCGCGACCGAGGCGTCCGTCCGCGGCTTCTGGAAGGCCTATCGGGAGTGCACGGGGCTCTGATGCAGATCACCGACATCATGGCGGCGCAGGCGCGCTACGCCCGCTGCATCGACACGGACAAGCTGGAAGCCTGGCCGGACTTCTTCACGGAAGACTGCCTCTACCGGATCACCACGGCGGAGAACCACCGCCTGGGCTTCCCTGCCGGCATCATCTGGGCCGACAGCCGCGGGATGCTGGAGGACCGGGTGGCCGCCCTGCGCGACGCGAACATCTACGAGCGCCATTCCTACCGCCACGTCCTCGGCCTCCCCTTGCTGGAGGAGGAAGGCCCGGAAGGCACGCGGAGCGAGACGCCGTTCCTCGTCGCCCGCATCATGCGGGACGGTGCGACCGACCTCTTCGCCACCGGCCGCTACCTCGACCTCTGGCGCGCGGATGCGGCGGGCACGCCGAAGCTCGCGGAGCGGATCGTGGTCTGCGACAGCTCGCGGACCGACACGCTGCTGGCGCTGCCGCTCTAGCATGGAGTGGACCGTGCAGGTCGCCCACAGCGACCACCGTTTCCCCTGCGCCCCGGACGAGACGATCCTGGAGGCCGCGCAGCGCGCCGGGCTGGAGATCCCCTACTCCTGCCGCAAGGGCGTCTGCATCACCTGCCAGGGCAAGGTTTCCGCCGGCGCGGTGGAGTCCTCCGGCACGGTGCGCTCGGCCGAGGAGGGCGGGACCTTCGACGCGCTCTTCTGCGCCTCGCGCCCGCGCTCTGACGTCACCATCGCCCCGCGCCGCATCTCCCGCCCCCTCGGGATGGGCCAGCCGCGGGAGGTGACGGCGCGGGTGTTCCGCAAGCAGCTCGTCGCGCCCGGCGTGACGCGGCTGCACCTGCGCTTCCCCATCGGCCAGCGCGTCGCCTTCAAGGCGGGGCAGTACATGGACGTGCTGCTACCGGGCGGCGAGCGGCGCTCCTACTCGATGGCGAATTCTCCGGCCGAGGCGGACGGGGTGCAGATGCATGTCCGCATGCACCCCGGCGGCGCCTTCTCGGACGCGCTGCTGGCCGGGCTGCAGCCCGGCGACGCGCTGCGCCTGAAGATGCCCTACGGCGAGGTGGAGCCGGACGGGCAAGACCCGCGCCCCCTTCTCCTCCTCGCCACCGGCACCGGCTTTGCCCCTGTCGCCTCCATCCTGGAGGAGGCGGTGCGCCGCCGCTGGATGCGCCCCCTGATCCTGTACCGCGGCGGCCGCCGGCCGGACGACCTCTACCTCCCCGAGCTTCCCGCGCGATGGGCCCGGCGCCTGCGGGACTTCCGCTACATCCCCGTCCTCTCGCAGCCCGACCCCTCCTGGGCCGGGCGCACCGGCCGGGTGCCGGCGACCGCGGCGGCCGACCATCCGGCCATGTCGGGCCTGCAGGTCTACGCTTCCGGCAGCCCCGCCATGGTGGCCTCGGCCCGCGAATCCTTCACGAAGCTGCACGGCCTGCCGGAGGCCGACTTCTTCGCGGACGCCTTCATCCCCTCGACCCAGCCCGGCGCGGAGGCCCCATGAACGCCACACCGCGCCGGCGCATCGCGCTGACCATCGGCGACCCGAACGGCATCGGGCCGGAGATCGCGGTGAAGGCCGCCGCCCTCGCCGCCTGTCGGCCGGACGGCCCGGTCCCCGTGCTGGTGGGCGATCCCGGGCCGATCCGGCACTACGCCGCCCGCCACGCGGATGGCCTGCCGATCCGCGCGGAGCCCGCGGCCTGGCGGGACGAGGGCGGGCTGAACATCGCCCCCGTGGAGGCGCTGCCGGACAGCGCCTTCCGGCCGGGCCAGGTCACGGCGGAGGCCGGGGCGGCGACGGTGGCCTATGTCCGCGAGGCCCTGGCCCTGGTCGGCGCCGGCGAGGCCGGGGCGATCATCGGCTGCCCGCACTCGGAAACGGCGGTGGCCACGGCCGGGATCCCGTTCAGCGGCTATCCCGGCCTCATCGCGGACCTGACGGGCGTCTCCCACGACGAGGTCTTCATGATGCTCGTCGGAGGCGGCCTGCGGATCGTCCACGCCACCCTGCACGAGCGGCTCCAGACCGCGCTGGAGCGGGTGACGCCGGAACTCGTCGCCGCCGCCGCCCGGGCCGCCCACCGCGTCCTGGCCGGCTGGGGGATCCCCGATCCGCGGATCGGCGTCTTCGGCCTCAACCCCCATGCCGGCGAGGGCGGGCTGTTCGGCACCGAGGACGCCCGCGTGACCGAGCCCGCCGTGGCAGCGCTGCGGCGGGAGGGCATCCGCGCCGAGGGCCCGGCTGGCGCGGACGTCCTCCTCGCCAATCGGGCAATGGACGCCTACGTGGCGATCTATCACGACCAGGGGCACATCCCGATCAAGCTGCTGGCGCCGAGGCGCGCCTCGGCCCTTTCCATCGGGGCGAAGGTCCTCTTCTCCAGCGTCGGCCACGGCAGCGCCTTCGACATCGCCGGCCAGGGCATCGCCGATCCCGGCGCCGTCATGGCCACGCTGGCCCTCCTGAACGGTTCCGGGCAGGACGGCCTGGTGCCCGGGGCCGCGGCTTCCTGACGCCATGGACGGTAGCGAGCGCTACGACGCGACCGCGGTTCTCTCCGACGGTTCTGAAGTCGAGCGCCGGGACCGCATTCAGCACAGCGGGGCCGGCACCTCGGACCACCGGATCGATCTGTAAGGTCGGTGGCGCTGTTCACGCCACGGTTGTCCAGGGCTGCTGATGCTTGCGCGGCGAAACCCGTCATCCCCCGCGCAGGCCAAGGCGCCGGGAACGCCGGGGATGTCGTGGCGTCAGCGCCTGCCCTCCGCTTCGTCGCACACCAATCCCGGAAGCGAACCTGCCGCCCCCTGGCCATCTTCGCCCGCCAGCTGGGCGCCCGCAGCGGCCCTTCGTAAGGTCTTCTCGGTTTGCTGGAAGCGGACGAGGCAAGGTGAGCCTGCCAGACGGGTGACCCTTGCGGGGGAACCTGACCGACCGAACCGAGCTTTACGCCCCGGCTCGTGGTTGTAAGAAGAATTCTTACCTCTAAGTGGACCCTATGGCCGTCCGCCGAACCATCACCGTCTCGATCACCCCGCAGCAGGACGACCTGCTACGGAAGTGCGTTTCGTCGGGCCGGTTCGGCAGCGTGAGCGAGGTGATGCGCGCGGCCCTGCGCCTTCTAGAACGGGACGAAGCCGCATCAGCGGCTCCTGCGCCCAAGCTACCGGGCGACCTGACTGCCAATGTCTGACGCTTTGGAGACCATGGGTCCTCTTCCCGTGGGCGGCGACATGGGCGCGCTTCTCCGCGCCATCGACTGGGCCGGGGCGGGTCTCGGCGACCGGGCAGCCTGGCCCGCCGCGCTCCGTGTCGGCGTGAACCTCATGCTCGACAGTATCGGCCCGGCGTGGCTCGCCTGGGGGCCGGAGCTGACGTTCCTCTACAACGACGCGTATCGCGACCTCCTGGGCGCCAAGCACCCGGAAGCACTCGGCCGCCCCCTGGCGGAGGTCTGGGCCGAGATCTGGCCGGAGGTGGAACCGCTGGTGAGGCGGACCCTCGGGGGCGAGCCGGTCATCCGGCGTGACCTGCCGCTGCGCGTGGAGAGGAACCTGGGCTTCGAGGACGCCTACTTCACCTTCTCCTACGCCCCTCTGCGGGACGACGACGGCGCTGTTGGCGGCCTGTTCTGCCATGTCCTCGAAACCACCTCCGCGGTCCGGGCCGGGCAGCGCCGGGATGCCAACCAAAATGCCCTGCAGGCGACCAACGACACCCTGGGGCAGCAGGTCGTCGAGCGGACGGCCTCGCTCCGCCTGTACCGGGACATCATTCAGTCCCACACCGACCCGATCTGCGCCTTCGACACCGGGTTCCGGCTGACAGCCTTCAACCGGGCGCACAGCGACGAGTTCCACAGGATCTTCGGCCACCGGGTACGGGCCGGCGAGGTGTTCCCCGACCTCTTCCCGCCCGATCAGGCCCCGCTCATCCGCGGATTCATGGCCCGCGCGCTGGCGGGCGAGGCCTTCACCGTCATCGAGAGGTTCGGGGATCCGAATCTGGCCAAGCCGTCCTGGGAGGTTTCCTACACGCCGCTGCGCGACGAGAGGGGGGAGATCATCGGGGCCTACCACTTCGTCAGGGATATCTCGGAGCGGCTCCGCCAGGAGGCAGAGCTCGCCGCGACGCAGGCGGCCTTGCGCCAGTCCCAGAAGATGGAGGCGGTGGGACAGATGACCGGTGGCGTCGCGCACGACTTCAACAACCTGCTGACGGTCATCCTCGGCAGCCTGGAGATGCTGCGCCGGCGGATCCCTCATAACCCCGTGCTCATGAAGTACATGGGCGCCGCGCAGGACGCGGCCAGGCGCGGCGCGCAGGTCAACGCGCAATTGCTGTCCTTCTCCCGGCGGCAGCCGCTGGAGGCCACGACCGTGGACGCCCGGGACGTGGTCCAGGGCATCAGCGATCTCCTGAAGCAGACGGTCAACGGCGCCGCCGAGGTCGAGATCTCGCTCCCGGAGGAAGCGCTGCTCGTCCACGTCGACAAGAACCAGCTCGAGATGGCCATTCTCAACCTCGTGGTGAATGCTCGCGACGCCTCGAAGCCCGGCGGGCGCATCGTGGTCCGAGCCGAGCGCGGCGCAGTGGACGGCACGGGATGCGGAACCTGGATCTCGGTGGTCGACCAGGGCGAGGGCATGACGCCCGAGACCCTGGAGCGTGTGTTCGAGCCCTTCTTCACAACCAAGGGCATCGGCGTCGGAACCGGCCTCGGCCTCAGCATGGTGTACGGTTTCGTCCGCCAGTCGGGTGGCCAGATCGACATCGAGAGTGCCCCTGGCGAGGGAACGCGGGTACAACTGCGCCTGCCCGAGGGAGGTTCCGGCGCCAAGCCCGAAGAGTTCCTCGCTGAGGCCCCTGTCCGCGCCGCCGATGGCGAGAGCATCCTGGTCGTCGAGGACGACGCTTCGGTGCGGGAAGTCGCGGTTGGCGCGCTGGAGCAGCTCGGATACCCGGTCCACGAGGCCGAGAGCGGCGACGACGCCTTGCGGATGCTGGCGGACGGCCTGGAGGTGGACCTGATCTTCACCGACGTGGCGATGCCGGGATCCCTCGACGGCGTCGGGCTCGCCCAGCGTGTGAGCCGGCTGAGGCCGGGCACCAGCATCCTCGTGACGTCAGGACGCTTGCCAGAAGGGGTGGATCTCGATGCGCTGAGAACCATCGGCGCCGCGTTCATCCGCAAGCCCTACCAACCGATCGACCTCGCCCTCGCCATCCAGTCTGCCCTCGACGGAGGGGCCTAGATGCAGGACTTCCCCATCCCGGCCCCGTTTGCTGCCCCTACGTCCGAAAGCGCCTGATGACCGTCGCGAAGAATCATCCCGAAGCGCCGCCCCCGGCCCACCAGCCGCCCGGGGTGGACCTGACGAACTGCGACCGCGAGCCCATCCACATCCCCGGCAGCATCCAGCCCCACGGGCTGATCCTCGCCATGGCGGAACCGGACCTCACCATCGTTTCGGTCAGCGCGAACGTGGTTGACTGGACAAGGAGACCCGCGCCCGAGTTCGGTGGCCAGCCGCTTGAGGCGCTCCTCTCGGACGAGGGAGCGGCCGCGGTGCGGGGGGCGCTCGGCAGCTCGGACCCTGTGGGCGGCAACCCTTACGCGCTCAGGCTGCGGGGCCGGGAGGCGGAAGCCGAGTGGAACAGCATCCTCCACCGGCACGATGGCCTGGCCCTGCTGGAGATGGAGCCACGGGACGCGAGCGCGCTGTCCTACCGGGCCTGCTTCGACCATGTCCGCGCCCTGACGCAGCGGTTGCAGACCACCAAGACGCTCGCGGACGCCTGTGCCGCCACGGTCGCGGAGGTCCGCCGCATGACGGGCTACGGCTTCGTCATGGTTTACCGCTTCCTGGGGGATGCCTCAGGGCAGGTGATCGCCGAGGACCGGGCCGACGACATGCCCTCCTATATCGGGCTCCATTTCCCGGCCAGCGACATCCCCGCCCAGGCCCGCGCGCTCTACGTGCGGAACCCCAGCCGGAACATCCCGGATGCGGCCTATAGCCCGGCCGCGCTGGTGCCGGCGGCCGATCCCCGCACGGAGCGGCCGATTGACCTGAGCCAGGCCGGGCTGCGCAGCGTCTCGCCCATCCATGTCGAGTACCTGTCCAACATGGGCATGCGGGCCTCGATGTCGGTTTCCATCATCCGGGACGGCCAGCTCTGGGGGCTGATCTCCTGCATGGACCGGGAGCCGCGCTATCCAAGCTACGAGGTACGGCAGGCCTGCGAGCTGATGGCCCATGCCCTGGCCTGGCAGATCGGCGTCCTGGCGGAGGTAGAGGCGGCGAACTACAGGCTCCGCCTGAAGACGCTGCAGACGACGCTCGCGCTCGACATGGGCAGCGCGGCCGACGCGCACGAGGTGCTCCGCAACCACAGCCCGGCCCTGCTGGAGGCCGTGGACGCATCGGGCGCCGTGCTCTGGGCGGCGGGAACCATGACCCCGGTCGGACGGTTACCCCCGCAGGAGGACCTCGGCGGGTTGCTGACCTGGGTCCAGATGTCCATGCGAGGCGAGATCTTACACACCGACCATCTTTCCGCGTCCTACCCGGGCGGGGCGGCCCTAGTGGCGGAGGCGAGCGGCCTGCTGGCTGTGCCGCTCTCTCGCTCCGGCCAGGACATGATGCTGTGGTTCCGCCCGGAGCTGCCGCGGACGGTGCAGTGGGGTGGAGACCCGAACAAGGCCGCCACCCCCCAGGGCGCCGATGGCCGCCTGCACCCCCGCAAGTCCTTCGAGGCCTGGGCAGAGCAGGTTCGCGGCCGTTCCCGCCCCTGGGAACCCTACGAGATCGCGGCCGCCATGGAATTCCGCGACATGGCCGTGGATGCCATCGTGCGCCGCTCGGCCGAGCTGGAGCGCAGCAGCGCCGCCATCCGCCGCGTCGCCGACCAGCTGGAAACCTTCGTGCACGTGGCCTCGCACGACCTGCTGGAACCCGCCCGGCAGGTCGAGACGCTGACCGACATCCTCCAGGACATGATCCCGGCCGAGATCGCCGCCGACGAGGAGGTGTCGGAAGTCGTCAGCGGCATCCGCGGCGTTTCCGGGCGCCTTCGGCGGCTGATCGGCGACCTGGCCGACTACTCGCAGGTCGGCCGCCAGGCCCAGCCCTTCGAGCCGGTGGACCTCGACGACGTGCTGCGCGAGACGCGGGAGATGCTGGCCCGCCCGATCGCCGAGGCGGAGGCGCGCATCGTCGCGGAGAGCCTGCCGATGGTGGTGTGCGACAAGCGGCAGATCCGCCACGTCTTCCTGAACCTGATCTCGAACGCGCTGAAGTACCGCTCGCCCGCCCGCAGGCCAGTGATCCGCGTCTTCGAGGGTTCGGGCCCGGCGGGGCAGCCCATGAAGCCGGAAACGACCAAGGGTCTGGATCCGGCCGGTGCGCGGGCTGTGACGGTCTGCGTCGAGGACAACGGCATCGGCTTTCCCCCGGGGCAGGGCGAGAACATCTTCGAGCCGTTCCGCCGTCTTCACGGATCCGGTCGCTACGAGGGCACCGGTGTCGGCCTGGCGATCTGCCGCAAGATCATCGAGCGGCATGGGGGCTCCATCCATGCGACCGGGCGGGAAGGCCAGGGTTCCACCTTCTGCTTCGCCCTCCCGGTGCGCGGCTCCTATCCCTTGAACTCCTGAGGCGGCGATGCCAAGCGAGGCTCTTGTCGCGACGGACGAGAAATCGGTGCTCATCGCCGAGGACGACCGCTTCGACCAGCTCATCATCAAGCGCGCCTTCAAGGCGGCCCAGCTCAGCGTCTCCGTGCGCTTCGTCGAGCACGGGGAGGAGTTGCTGGCCTATCTCCGGAGCGGCGCGAGGCCGAGTGAAACGGGTGCCCTCACGCTGCCGGCGGTCATCTTCCTTGACCTGAACATGCCGGTCGTGGACGGCTGGGCCGCCCTGCGGGAGCTTCGGTCGGAGCCGCGCTGGGCAAACATCCCGGTCATCGTCATGTCCACCCTGACTCATGAGGACGACATCGCCCGCGTCTATGCGAGTGGGGCGAGCGCCTATTTCACGAAGCCGACGAGCTTCGACGACATGGTCCAGGCCATCCGCGCATCCGCCTCGCCGTGGTTGAAGCCGCCAGGATCAGACCCGGCGAGGCATATCCACTAGAGCGGTTTCCCATCAGTCTGGGTCATATCCGGCTGCGGCGAAGTAGTTGGCGCATTCGGCTGGGGTGAAGGTTGGGATGAGCCGACCGATGGTGTCCCAGAGGCCATCGACGGTGCGCTCGGCGGCTTTGCGGAGCAGCGCCTTCAGCTTGGAGAAGGCGTTCTCGATGGGGTTGAAGTCGGGACTGTAGGGCGGGAGGTAGAGCAGGCTCGCGCCTGCAGCCTCGATGGAGGCCCTGACGCCCGCGCCCTTGTGGCTGCCAAGGTTGTCCATGACGACGAGGTCCCCA
This sequence comes from Roseomonas populi, assembly GCF_024594815.1. GTDB lineage: Bacteria > Pseudomonadota > Alphaproteobacteria > Acetobacterales > Acetobacteraceae > Roseomonas > Roseomonas populi. The sequence goes on from NZ_JANJOU010000008.1 coordinate 298,917, forward strand.
GGTCGCAGCTCCGGCACGAGGACCTGGTCGACATAGGCCTGGAAGGCGCAGCCATTGATCGGGCCGTCGAGCACCATGGGGGCGAGCATGCCGGTGTTGCGCAAGCCGGCAACGAAGGTGGTGGTCTTCCAGTGTCCGTGCGGGATGCCGGTCCGCAGGCGCTCGCCCCGGGGCGCCCGGCCGCGGGTGCGGGCCATGTTCGTCGAGGCCCAGGTCTCGTCGATGAAGACCAGCTTGGTGGGGTCGAGATCAAGCTGGCTCTCGAACCACGCCCAGCGCCGCCTCAGGACGTCCGGCCGGTCCTGTTCCACAGCGTGGGCCGACTTTTTTTCCATGTCATCCGGCGCCGGTCGAAGAAGCGCCACAGCGTGCCGATCCCGGCCGACACGCCCGCCTTGGCCAGTTCGGCCCGGATCTCCTTCAGCGTGATGTCGGAAGTCCGCTCGACCAAGCCCAGGATCAGTGGCGCATGCGCCTCGATCCGTGCCGTTCGGCGGTCCCCGCCGAGTGGCCCTGGTGCGACCGAGCCCGCCTCCCGCGCCAGCGTTGCCCAGCGGATCGCGCTCGACGCGCTCACCCCGAAGCGGACCGCCGCCGCCCGGCAGGACGCACCCGCGGCGATTGCTGCCACCACCCGCTCCCGCAAATCCATCGACAGCGCCTTCGACATGCCCCGGGCCTCCTCGCCAGGAACACTGCATCACCTCGCCACAACTTCGTGGATCACAAGCGATTCAGTCAGGCCGGAAACCGCTCTAGGCTCCGGAGCGCGGGGCCTGGGTTCCGGCTGCTGATGGCCGCTCCTTGCTCTTGCACCATCCTCCTCGGGGGATAAGCAGGCTGGATCTGGCCAGAAGGGTTCGCGAGCGAGAAGACCCTACCCGTCGCTACCACCGTCGCAATCATTGTCATCGCGGGCTGTCCCTCCCTCCCTCCGCCGACCTTGGGATAGGCCGATCGTACCGGCCGCGATACCATCCCCAGGGATTCGGATGGGTGAGGGCCCGATGGAGTTCGGCGACGCGGCGGCGGCCGCGCTGATCCGATCGATCTATGACGCGGCCATGGCGCCTGGCGACGGGGGCAGCTCCTGGCAGCAGGTCCTGGCATCGGTCCAGGAGGCCGGAGAGGGGGACGCCAGCCTGCTGCAGGTCAGGGGCCGGACCCTGGACCAGACCTCCGTCATCGCGGCCGGCAACATCGATCCCGTGAGCGCCAAGCTTTACCAGGATTATTATTACTCGCGCGACCTGTGGGTCACCCGCTACCCCAAGGGCAGGGACATGGGGGGCGCCACCCTGAGCCAGGATTTCGTCCACGAGGACGAGATGCGGAACTCCGAGATCTACAACGACCTGCTGCTCCCCCATCTGGGCGGCCTCTTCTACAACTTCGGGGTGGCCGACCACGTCTCCCCGACGGAGGTCGTGCTGCTCGGTGTGCAAAGGAAGCACGGGCGAGGGGCGTTCGACCGGCGCTCGGCAGCGTCCTTGGAGGCGGTCTGGAAGCACCTGCTGCACGCGATGCGGCTGCGGTCGGGCATGGGCCTGCTCAGGGCGGACCTCGACATCGCCCTCGGGGCGCTGGACGCGCTGGAGGCGGCCGTCCTGGTGCTGAAGGAGGGCGGCGTCATCGCCCTCGCGAACCTGCCCGCACGGCGGCTCCTGGACCGCCAGGACGGGATAAGGAGCGCCCCAGGCGGTCGCATCGCGCTTCGGCAGCAGGCGGAGCAATCGCGGCTGGACGCGATGGTCGGCCGGGCGCTGGCGGCGCAGCTCGGCACAATCGCCGCTTCCCCGGACGGGATCATGCTCGTGAGCCGGGATGGTGGCCGGGCGCCGCTCTCCTTGCTCGTCGCGCCCTTCAAGCCAGGACGGCGCGAGGCGGCCGAGCGACAGCCGCCGATGGCTCTGGTCTTGGTGTCAGACCCCGATCGCCGGGCAGTTGGGCTGGGCGAGCTTGCCGCGCAGCTCTACGGCCTGACGCCCGCCGAGGGGGCGATGGCTGAGGCGCTGGCAGCGGGCCATTCCCCGGAGGAGATCGCCGAGAGGCGGGCGGTGCGGATCTCGACCGTCCGCACGCAGATCCAATCGATCCTCTCCAAGACCGGCACCACGCGGCAGATGGAACTGATGCGGCTGTTGCTGACACTCCCCCAGGGAAGGCGGTATTCGCCGGATGGGGACTGACGGCCCAGCGGCCATCCCGGCTGCCCAGTAATTCGCTGGATTAGGGGCACAGGCCTCCGGCCAGATGAGGCCGACTTGGGAAGCATGAAGCCTAGCTGGCCAGCCTGTCAGGCGCAGGCGGCGTGCATCGCCGACAGCGTCGCGCTCTTTGTCGCGCTCGGTGGCGGCAGTCCTGACGCGGCAGGGATGGAAGCCGGTGCAGCACGGCCGCAGGCGGGAGGCGAGCCGGGATGATGCCGTCGGGAGGAGCCGTGCCGAGGGGAACGGCGCAAACAATGAGGCGCCTGCACTCAGGCGAGGACCTTCCGCCGTTTCACGCAGTCGTCCGGGCCGGCAGCTTTTCCGGTGTGGCGCAGAGCTTCGATGCTCCCCTGACCCTCGTGCCGAAGCGCCCTCTCAGGTCAGCCGGCGGGCAGCCCTGTTTGGTCCCGGCACAAGCGGTCCGTTCCGGGGCTCCCTCTTCCCCGCAGCCGGTGGACCACCAGCGACGCCGCTGTCAGATGACGGGCACGCCGCGTTGCTGTGCCTCTTCTTCGGGTTCCATGTGGATCGTGACCACCGCGCCCTCGATCTCGGCGCGGAGGGCTTCCTCCATGCGGTCCGAGATCGCGTGGGCCTGGCGCAGCGGCATGTCGCCCGGCAGGACGAGGTGGCACTCGAGGAAGGTGGTGTGGCCGACATGGCGCACGCGGAGCTCGTGCACCTCGATCGCGCCCTCGGCGGAGCTGGAGAGGATGCCGCGGAGCCGCGCCAGGGTCTCCCGGTTGGGCGCGGCGTCCATCAGGCCGCCGACCGACTCCCGCACCAGGCCCGTGCCGCTCCAGAGGATGTTCAGGGCGACCACCGCGGCGAGGGCCGGATCCAGCCAGAGCCAGCCGGTCAGCGGCACGAGGGCAAAGCCCAGGAGCACGCCGGCGGAGGTGAAGACGTCGGTGAAGAGGTGCTTGCCGCTGGCGACGAGTGCAGGCGACCGGGCGGTCCGGCCCGACCGGACCAGGACGGCGCCCCAGACCCCGTTCGCGGCCGTCGCGGCGGCGCTGACCGCCATGCCCAGGAACGACGCGTCGAGCGGTTGGGGGTTCAGGAAACCGCCGAGGGCCTCCCGCATAATGGAGAGGGCCGCGAGGATGATCAGCACGCCCTCCAGCACCGCCGAGAGGTACTCGGCCTTCCCGTGCCCGTAGGGGTGGCCCTGGTCCGCCGGGCGGCTGCCAACCCAGAGGGCGAGCGTCGCCGTGCAGGCCGCGACGACGTTGATGATGCTCTCGAGCGCGTCGGAGTAGAGGGCGACGCTGCCCGTGATCCACCAGGCCGCGAACTTCGTCGCGAGGACGGCCACGCCGACGCCGATGCTGTAGAGGCCGAAGCGAACCGTGCGGGTCATCGCGTTCTCGCGGGAGGAGAGGGTCGGTCAGCCGACCGAGAGGTGCTCGACGAGGATGCCGATCCCGATCCCCACGAGGCAGAGGCCGCCCAGCCCCTCGGCCCAGCGGCCTAGCCTGCCGCCGACCAGCCGCCCGACGAGCATCCCCGCTGTGGCGAGGACGAAGGTGGCAAAGCCGATGGTCCCGGCGACCAGCATGATGTTGATGTCGAGGAAAGCGAGCGAGACGCCGACCGCCATGGCGTCCAGGCTCGTGCCAATGGCAGTGGCGACCAGAACCCCGAGCGCGTGCCGCCGCGGGCGCACGTGCCCGACCTCGTCCTTGCCGGGTTTGAGCGCCCCGAGAATCATGCGCCCGCCGATCGCCCCCAACAGTCCGAAGGCGATCCAGTGGTCGATGGCGGCGATGTAGGCGCTCGCGGCGAAGCCCAGCAGCCAGCCGAGGATGGGGGTGATTGCCTCCACGCCGCCGAAGATGACCCCCGTGCGCAGCGCCTCGGCGAAGCGAGGCCTCTCCAGGGCAGCGCCCTTGGCCAGCGATGCAGCAAAGGCGTCCGCCGACATGCTCAGGGACAGCACGGCAATGGTGGCAGGCGTCATGGCACGATTCCGTCGAGTGCCGACGCCAATAGACGGCCGGATCGAAACCATCAATATATGAACAGTTGTTTGATTTGTTCATATATGACGTCGGTCGGGTGAGACCCCTCTCCGAACTGGAATAGCCCTCAGGCGATGGGCCATGCGACTTCACCAACTTTCCACAGCAGATCAGTTGACTATCATTCTCATCCTATTGCCCCTGTTACCGGCTCGGTACAGATTACGGCCCGTTCATCTCAGCAAGGCCAGCACCATGATCCGCCCGCGGAGTGCCCTCTTCGCCCTTTCCTTGCTCCTGGCTCCGGCCGCGGCACAGGCCGCGGAGGTCAACCTCTACACAACACGGGAACCGGGCCTGCTGCGCCCCCTGACCGAGCGCTTCACGGCCGAGACCGGCATCCAGGTGAACACCGTCTTCGTCCAAGGCGGGCTTGCCGAGCGTCTCGCCGCCGAGGGCAGCCGGTCGCGCGCCGATGTCGCCATGGTGGTGGATGTGGGCAACCTCATGGAGCTGGTGGACCGGGACCTGGCCCAGCCCGTCCGGTCCGGGGTGCTGGAGGGCGCCATCCCCGCCAACCTGCGCGATCCGCAGGGCCGCTGGTTCGCCCTCTCCACCCGCGCCCGGGCCATCTACGCCTCGCGTGAGCGCATCCCGGAGGCCGAGGCCGCGAAGCTGACCTACGAGGACCTGACCGATCCGCGCTTCAAGGGCCGGGTCTGCATCCGCTCCGGCCAGCATCCCTACAACACGGCCCTCTTCTCCCACCTGATCATCGAGCACGGCGAGCCCTGGCTGCGCGACTACCTGACGAAGCTGAAGGCGAACCTGGCCCGCCGCGCCGCGGGCGGCGACCGCGAGGTGGCGCGCGACATCATGGCCGGGATCTGCGACGTGGGGGTGGCGAACACCTACTATGCAGGCCTCATGCTCTCCGGCCGGGGCGGGGACGAGCAGAAGCGCTGGGGCGAGGCGGTGCGCGTGGTGCTGCCCGCCAATGAGACAGCCGTGAACCTGACCGGCGCCGTCGTCACCCGCCACGCCCCGAACCGGGCCGAGGCGCAGCGCCTGCTGGAGTTCATGGTCTCGCCCGAGGCGCAGACCGTCTACGCCAACGCCAACTTCGAGAACCCGGTGCGCCCGGGCACGCCGACGAACCCCATCGTCGAGGGCTTCGGCAGCCTGGCCCCGCGGGACGTCTCCATGCCGGAGGTTGCGGCGCGCCGCACCGCCGTCAGCCGCATCGTGGACGAGGTCGGCTTCGACCGCTGAGGGACGGCCGGCCGCTTGAGATTTTTCCGGCCCGGCGCGGCCGCCAGCGTGGCGCTCGTCGCGCTGCCGGTCGTCGCCCTCGTCCAGGCTGCCATGTGGGGCGCGGGGGACCTCTGGCCGCATCTGGTCCGCCATGTCCTGCCCCAGGCGGCGGTGGAGACGGCTCTGCTGCTGGCCGGCGTCGGCGCCGTGGTGGCAGGGGTTGGCGCGGGCACGGCCTGGCTGGTCTCCTGCTACCGCTTCCCGGGCCGGCGAGTGCTGTCCTGGGCGCTGATCCTGCCGCTCGCCCTGCCCACCTACGTCTCCGCCTATGCTTGGCTGGACGTGATGCACCCCGCTGGGCCCGTGCAGTCCGGGCTTCGCGCCCTGCTGGGACTGACGGATCCCCGCGACATCCCCTTGCCGGAAATGCGATCCCTGGGCGGGTGCGTCCTGGTAATGGGAAGCGTCCTCTATCCTTACGCCTACCTTGCGGCCCGTGCCGCCTTCGACACCCAGGGGGCGGACCTGCTCCGGGCGGGGCGGAGCCTGGGCGCGGGCGGCTGGCGGCTGCTCCGTTCCGTCGGTCTCCCCATGGCCTGGCCCGCCATCGCCGCGGGGACCACCCTGGCCCTCCTGGAGACGCTGAACGACGTCGGCGCCGCCGAATTCCTCGGTGTCCGAACCCTCACCGTCTCGGTCTATGTCACCTGGATCACGCGCTCCTCGCTGGAGGGAGCGGCGCAGATCGCGCTGGCCCTCCTCGTCCTCGTCGGCCTCCTCCTTGCACTCGATGGCTGGGCGCGCGCCCGGGCACGGGGCGGTCAGGCCGTGCGGGAGATGGTGCGACCGGACCTGGCACCTCTGCCGGCAGGGCGCGGGCTCCTCGCGGCGCTGCTCTGCGCCGTGCCGGCCTTCCTCGGCTTCGTGGTGCCGGGCGGGTATCTCCTCTGGGCGGCGTGGCGGCGCGTGGCGGAGTTCGGGCTGCCGCCGGCGCTGGGCGCATGGATCGCCAACAGCGTGCTCCTCTCGGCCATCTGCACCGCGCTGGTCCTGCCTTCGGCACTCCTCCTCGCCTCCAATGCGCGGGGTGACGGCCGGCCGGAACGGCGCGGGGTTCTGGATCGTGCGCTCCTGCGGCTCAGCATGTTCGGCTACGCGTTACCGGGCGGCATCGCGGCCGTGGGGATGATCGTGGTGCTGGGGGCAATGGATGAGATGACGGAGGGTCTGGCCCGCTGGGTGCCCGCCCTCTCGGGAACGGTCGGTGCCGTCGTCCTCGCCTACTACGTCCGTTTCCTCGCTGTCCCCGCCGCTGGGCTGGACGCGGCCTATCTCAGGATCCAGCCGCAGGTGGACTGGTCCGCGCGCTCCCTCGGGGCGGGGCCGTGGAAGACCTTGACCCGCATTCACCTGCCGCAACTCCTGCCCGCCCTATCGGCCTCGGCGCTGCTGGTCTTCCTGGACGCGATGAAGGAACTTCCCGCTACCCTGCTGCTTCGGCCATTCAACCGGGAAACCCTGGCTACCGCCCTCTACGCGGAGGCCGCGCGCGGCACCTACGAGGAGGGCGCCGTGGCAGCCCTGGCTCTGGTCGTGGTGAGTCTGCCGGTGATCATCCTGCTGGCCACCGGTGGCCGCAGCAGGAAGACGCCTAGCATACGTGGCGCTCAGCGGGATCCTGTCGGGCCCGCCAAGGAGCATTCACCGTAAGCCCGAAGGGCACGGGAGATTGCCTCCGGCCAATGACGGGTCCAGCCGGCACATCGGGGTGGGCGGGTTGTGCAACCACGTTCCATGAGCTGGCCCACGGCCGGATCTTCAGAGAAGCCCGCCGGGGCGGCCAGGAGCAGGCCGGCACCTCGAAGCCGAGCCCCTCCAGCCGCGCGCGGGTCGATGCGTCGCGCAGCGCGGCGACGAGGGCCGCGTTCACCTGCCGTATCAGCGGTGCGGGCGTTCCCGCGGGCGCCATGATCGCCTGCCACGAGGACACGACGAGGTCGGGCAGCCCGGCCTCCGCTGGGGTGGGCACCTGGGCAGAAGGCGGGATCTCGCCGGTGCGGTGATCAGCATGGCGCGCGGCCGCATCCCGGGGACCTCATCCCTCTCGCCAGGGCTTCTCCTGCCACAGCTTCCGGAACTCCGCCTCCCGGCCGAGCGTGAAGGCGCGGTACTCGTCCCCGACGATCGAGCGGATCGGCATGCCCAGCCGGTCTGCCTCCGTCAGGAAGGCCGGATCAGCCAGGACGGTGCGGAACGCCTCCACCAGCCGGCCATGGATCTCAGCGGGCAGGCCGGGCGGACCGCAGATGCCGCGCTGGGCTCCGCCGCCGGAGAGGGCCACTCCCGCCTCCTGCAAGGTGGGCACCCCTGGCGCCTTGTGCCAGCGCGCGGCACCGGCCTGGGCGAGGCAGCGGGAGCGGCCGTCAGTCAACCCCTCGTAGCCCTCGCTCATGTTGTAGGAGCCGAAGTCGAGGTGGCCGCCCAGCAGAGCGGTCTGCATGGGCGAGGAGCTGTTGAAGGGGACATGCACGAAGCGCGTGCCCGGCGCCTTCTGCGCGATGTCCAGGACCAGCAGGTGGTCGTCCGAGCCGACACCCGTGGTCCCGTACGAGAGCCCCTCCGGCCTAGTCCGCGCGGCGTCGACCAGGTCCGCCATGCTGCGATAGGGGGATGCGGGGCGTACCCAGATCCCGCCGGGATCATCCACGACGTTGGCGATGAAGCTGAACTCGCCGGCTCTATAGCGAGTGGGCCGCTCGATAGGGATGGTGACCAGGGTGGGAGAGGTGACGACCGTGAGCAAGTAGCCGTCCGGCCGGGCGTTGAAGACGAACTCGTTGCCGGTCTGGCCGGACGCGCCCGGCCGGTTGGAGATGATGAAGTTCGAGCCGGGCAGGAGCTTCTGCACATAGGGCAGCGTGGCACGCGCGATAAGATCGCTGCCGCCGCCGGGGGTGAAGGGCACCACCACCTCGATCGGCCGCTCGGCGGGCCAGGCGCGCTGCGCCAGGGCCGGCGAAGCGAGCGCGGTGCCGAGGGTTGCCGCCCCCAGGGCGCGCCGCGTCATGCCCGCGGGTAACGGATGCTTCTCGCCCATCTCTTCCTCCCTCTCCGGCTTCTCCGCCGGTTCGTTCCGGGCGCGCAGGGGCGGCCCTTTCCGGTGATCCTCAGACGGCTTTCAACACGACTCCCACGCTTGCCGCCGCTTTGCCGATCTCGCGCCAGGTCGTGGCGTCCACAGGGATGCCCTCCGCCAGGCGCCGGGCGCGGCTTGCGCGCTCCGGGTCCCCGGCGACCATCACCGGCCGATCCGGATCGATCGACGCCGCGGTCTTCATGTGCGCGACCACCGCCTCCACCTCCCGCGCGAACCAGGGTAGGTCCACCACCCGGCCGGGATCGATCACGATCGCTGTCATGCCGTTGATGATCGCCGGGTCCGCGGCATCCGCCCGCTGCGCGGCTCCGCCCCCGGCCAGGGCCCCGCCCAGCAGCTCACAGATGAGGGACAGGCCGGAGCCCTTGTGCTCCCCGAAGGAGAGCAGCGCGCCGCGCGGTCCCTCCCCGTACAGCACCTCCGGGTCGGTGGAGGGCTCGCCCTCATGGGTGATGATGGAGCCGGGCGCGACGTGGCGCCCCTCGTTACGCGCCACGCGCACCTTGTTCAGCGCAATCCGGCTGGTGGCGAAGTCGAGCACCACCGGCGCATCGCCGTGCGGCACGGCGATGCAGATGGGGTTCGTACCCGTCCGCGGCTCCCGCCCGCCATGCGGCGCCACGCGCGGCGCGCCAGAGATACCATTGACGAAGGCAAGCATGATCAGCCCCGCTGCCGCCGCCTGCTCGCCATAGCTGCCAACGCGCCCGATATGGTGCACGTTCCGCAGAGCCAGCAGGGCGAGGCCGCTCTCCTTCGCCGCGCCGATGGTCCAGTCCGTCGCCTCCCGCGCAACCACCTGGCCAAAGCCCATGCCGCCGTCCACCACCGCGATCGTGGGATCCTGCCGGAGGAATTCGGCGTGGCGGTTCGGGCGCAGGCGGCCAGCGCCAATGTTGCGGATATAGGCCGGCAGCACGCCCACGCCGTGGCTGTCATGGCCGCGCAGGTTGGCTTCGACCAGGTGGTCGGCGACGATCGCCGCCTCCTCCGCGCTGCTGCCGGCGCCGCGCAGGATGAGGTCTGTCTCAGCGCGCAGTTGCTCCGCCTGGATGAGCATGCCGTTCGTTCCTCCCCTTGTCGCGCCGCCTCTACCCGGGCGGTCGCACCACGTTCCTCAGGGGGCGCCCGGTCTCGAGCGCCCGGATGTTCTCGGCGATAAAGGCGTAGCGACGCGGCATGAGGCCTTCCGACCACCCGGAGATGTGCGGCGTGGCGCGCAGGTTCGGCAGCTCATGGAAGGGAAAGCGGGAGGGAGGACACTCCGCCTCGCCCGGCTTGGGGTAACGGTACCACACGTCGATGGCGGCGCCGGCGATGCGGCGGTCCCGCAGCGCCTCGTAGGCCGCCTGTTCGTCCAGCACCTCGGCCCGGGCGACGTTCACAAGAAAGGCCGTCGGCTTCATCGCGGCGAGCTCGGCGGCGCCGACCAGCCCGCGCGTGCTCTCGTCCAGGGGGCAGCACAGCACCAGTACATCCGTCTCCGGCAGCACCTCCCGCAAGCGGGAAACGGGCAGGCTGCTGTCGGCAAGGGCGTCCGGGCGGCCGCTGCGGGTGACGGCGACGATCCTCATCCCCAGGGCGCGCGCGCGGCCGGCAACCTCCTTCCCGATGTGGCCGAAGCCCACCAGCGTCATGGTCCGGCCCGCCGCCTCGCCGTGGAAGGGGCGGCGCGGGTGGATCTCCGCCCAGCCCTTGGCATCGAGCTTGGCAGGAAGCTCATGGAGGGCCAGCACGTGCGCCAGCACCGTGAAGATCACGTACTCGGCAATCGGGATCTCGTGCTCGAAGACGTTGCAGATGGGCACGCCGGCCGGCACGGCACCCTCGGCGATGCCGTCCAGCCCGGCGCCCGGCACCTGCACCAGCCGACAGCCCTGCAACCGCGCCCCCTCCTCCAGCGTCAGTCGCGTGCTGACCAGCACGTCGGCGACGATGGGGCCGCTCGCCGGCAGGCTCGCCACCGGCACCGCCTCATGCCCGTGGCCGAGCAGCGCCTGTAGTCGCGGCGCCTGCGGGGCATGGGCGCCGACCAGCAGGGCCCGCATCAGGCCGCGCTCTCGCGCACCACGGCATCCGGCCGAGTCCGCACGGCGTCCTGCAGCCTTGTACCCAGCCCCGGCGCGGTAGGGGCTTGCACCATGCCGTTCTTCAGAACCGGCAGTTCCGTTACCAGGTCGCGGTACCAGGTGGCGAGGGTCGCGCGCACCACCTCCTGGAAGATGGCCGTTGGCGCGTGCAGCGCGAGGTGCAGCCCGGCCATGAGCGTGATGGGCCCGGTGCAGTCATGCGGTGCCAGCGGCTTGGCGTAGGCCTCGGCCAGGGCGGCGATCTTGCGCCCCTCCGTCAGCCCGCCGCACCAGGCGAGGTCGATCATCACCATGTCCAGCGCGTCCGCCGCCAGCAGGTCGCGGAAGGGCACGGCGCCGCCCAGCGTCTCGCTGCCGCAGATCGGCGTGCGTGTCTGGCGGCGCAGGTCCGCCAGGGCGCGCGCGTCGTCCATCTTGGCGATCGGGTCCTCGGCCCAGAAGACCCCCACATCCTCCAGCGCGCGGCAGATGCGGATGGCGGCGTGGCTGGACCAGATGCTGTGCAGCTCCGCCATCACCTCGATCCGGTCACCCACCGCGCGGCGAATCTTGCGGAAGGGCTCAATTCCTGCCTTGAGGTCCTCAAGCGTGATCAGGTGGCCGCCGGAGGCCTCGGCGTAGATGTCCAGCGGCCAGATCTTCATCGCCGTATATCCCTCGGAGAGCAGGCTCTCCGCCAACTTCCCGGCATCCTTCATGAAGGCCACCTGGTCGTCGTAGGGACCCACCGCCTCCTCCTGGCCGGAGGTGGCGCGGCGGCCGCCGCTGGTGTTGTAGGCGTAGCCCGCGCAAGTGTTGTAGGCGCGCACCTCCGTCCGCACCGCGCCGCCCAGCGCCTCATGCACGGGGATGCCGTGGCGCTGGCCCGCGAGGTCCCAGAGGGCGATGTCCACCGCGCTCGCGGCGCGCACCTCCGCGCTCGCGCTGTGGAAGCCGAGATAGGGCGTCATCAGGTGGCGGGAGATCTGCTCGATCCGGCGGGAATCCTTGCCGATGAGCCAGGGCGCCACCGCCTCGTGCAGCACCGCCTCCACCGCCTGGGCGCCGCGAAAGGATTCACCGAGACCGACCAGCCCCTCCTCCGTCTCGATCTCGACCCAGATCAGGTTGGGCCGCTCGGTGATGCGGATGGTGCGAAGGCGCGTGACCTTGGACAACGAACTCGTCTCCTACTCGGCACTGATGTTGTTGGCGCGGATCACCCCGCCCCAGCGCGCTGCCTCGCTGCGGAGATGGTCGGCCATGCGGGAGGGCGGGCCGCCCAACGGCACCACCGCGGCCTCCTGCAGGCGCTGGCGAACCGCCGGATCCTGCAGCGCCTTGTTGAAGGCGGAGTTGAGGGCGGCCACCGTCGCATCCGGTGTCCCAGCGGGCGCGAGGAAGCCGAACCAGCTGTCGATCTCCAGCCCTTGGGCCAGTTCCGGAAGGCCGGACTCGCGGAAGGTCGGCACATCCGGCAGCTCGGGGATGCGCTCGTTGGACACGGCGGCGATCGGGCGCACCGTGCCGGCGCGGATCTGCGGCAGGATGGAGGGGACGTTGTCGAAGAAGACGTCGATGCGCCCGCTGATGAGGTCCGTGATCGCGGGGCCGCTGCCGCGATAGGGGACATGGATCCAGTTGATGCCGAGCATGCCGCGCAGCAGCTCCGGCGCCAGCTGGTTCGAGGCGCCGACACCGGACGAGCCGAAGGTCAGGGTACCCGGCTTCGCCCGGGCGAGGGCGATCACCTCCGCCAGGGTCTTTGCTTGCAGGGCGTTGCTGACGGACATCACGTTCCGCACCGCCCCTGTCAGGATCACCGGCGCGAAGCTGCGCTGAAGGTCGTAGCCGGGATTGGCGTAGAGGAAGGGGTTCGCCGCGCAGGTTCCAATGGTGCACTGAATCAGCGTGCTGCCATCCGGCTGGGCGCGTGCCACCTCGGCCGTGCCGATGTTGCCGGCCGCGCCGGCCTTGTTCTCCACCACCGCGCCCGCCGGCAGGTGCGGCGTCGCGCCCACGGCCAGGATGCGCGCGACGATGTCGCTGGTGCCGCCCGGGACGAAGGGGACCACGATGCGCACGGGCCGGTTCGGGATCTGGGCAGCGGCCGGCGCCGCCCAGATGGTGCAGGCGGAGAGCAGCGTGGCCAGGGCGGCGCCCAGGCCAGCAAGACGGGACATGCCAGTTCCTCCCCACCCAAATTCTTGCCGGCAGCTTTACCGATCCTGAAATGCTGTCAACTCGCAATCGAGATCAGAGGATGTTATCTGACTGATTTGACAGAACCAGGCTCACGAACCTATCGATCTGGACATCCCATGAACCAGCCCGCCCGACGCCCACTCAGTGACGAAGTCTATGAGCGCCTCTGCGACCTGCTGGGCTCGGAGGGCTTCCCGCGCGACTCCCGACTTCCGGCGGAGTTGGAGCTGGCGCGCCGCTTCGCCGTCTCGCGCCCCGTGCTGCGCCAAGCCCTCGCTCGCCTGCGCGCGGAGGGTCACATCGTGTCCCGCAAGGGGTCCGGCAGCTACGTGAGGGAGTCTCCCCGGCCCGCTTCCCCGAGCTTCGGCCCGCTCCATAGCATTCCAGACATGCGAGCCTTCCTGGAGTTCCGCTGCAGCCTTGAGAGCGAGGTAGCCGCCCACGCCGCCCGCCGCGCCGACCCGGCAGCGATCGCGGAGATCCTCCGGGCACAGGCCCGGTTGGAGAAGGACGCGACGGAGCTGGAGGCCGACGTCGCGTTCCACCACGCCATCGCGCGAGCAGCGGGCAATCGCTTCTTCCTGACGACCCTGGAGGCCTTTCGCGAACAGATGATCTCCGGGATCCGGCTGACGCGCGAACTCGCCGGTCGGCCAGAGGGCGCTGGCCCTCCGGAGATAGCGCGCGAGCATGCCCGCATCGTGGATGCCATCACGGCGATGGACGAGCAGGCTGCCCGGCAGGCCATGGCGGAGCACCTGCGCGGGGGTATCAGGCGTCTCTTCGGTGCTTGAGCGGATGCCGCCCGCATCCACACCTGGCTGGTCCACCAGCGGCGCCCCGCACCCAGGTACAGGCGCCGCTCCGATCTCCGCTTCCTGACATTCCCTGCCTCCGCGCTCGTCTATCTTCGTCGGATCGGTAGGCCCCGGTTGAGGGTCAGTGCCGCGGGACGTGGTGGACGGAGGACTGTGGCACGTCCCTCCCCCTCGCCCATCGGGCACATGGTGAGCCGATCATTGCGCCTATGGCCCCGGGCAGAGACGCTGGTTGGGCTCGGGAGCCGCTCGACGGCAGGCAGGACGCTGGGCCAACTACATGGCACGGCGGACCTGGCGGCGCCCGCGTTACGCAGCAAAGCCCGTGGAGCGCGAGAGCGGTTCCCAGGTGGCGATCTCGGATCGCATCTGGTCCAGCTTCTGCGCGGCTACCGCGAGCGCATCCTCGCCCAGGAAATGGCGTGTCGGCGGCCTGGGTTGGCGCGGCGTTCGCGGTGGCCCAGAACTCGCCTCGGCTCGTGGCGCTCATGCTGATCGCCTACCCGGCGTGGGATGCGATCGCGAACGTCTTGGACGCAAGCCGCAGTGGCGGTCTGGCGCGCAACGGGAGCCAAATCCTGAACGTCGTCAACCTGTCGACCGGAGTGGCCGTTGCTGTCGCACTCGGCCGGAGCATGAACGCCGTGCTGATCGTCTACGGCGTCTGAGCGGTGCTGGCAGGCCTGTTCCAGCTGGTGACCGTGGTCCGGCGCTGGGCGTCCTACGGCGCGCAGTGGGCGATGATCCTGAGCGGCGCGCAATCGGCGCTTGCCGGCCCGTTCTTCGTCAGGGTGGCGGGCGACACCGATCCCATCAGCATCGTCAACGTGGCACTCTATACCGCCTTCGGCGCCTTCTATTTCCTCGTCTCCACGATCTGGGTGACGGTCAGCGATGCCCGCGGCTCGATGCGGGTGGCGGCCGGAGCCTCGCACTAAAAGGAGGAGTGAAGCCTCAGCGCCTCAGCTCAGGACGATGACGGGCTGACGCTTACAGGTCGGCGGCATCGTCACCGCCACTGCCGCCGCCTATCTCCGGAGCGGGTTCTCGCCGCGCATCGGACAGGAAAGGCCGCAGATCACCTCAACCTTTGAGTTGGCCGCGGTTGACCCTGGGACTTCCTATCGTCCCGAACTCGATGCGGCACGTGCGGGATGGTGGTGCCTACCGCGAGATATGGGAGAAAGATCGCCCGGCCGTGCCGCTCGACCCTGCCTCACGCCGCGATGGAGCCTTCACCACCATCCGGAGCTTCACTGATCTTGTCCGGCGTGCAGCGAGAGAGCACGCCGATGGGGCCGGCAGCCCAGCCTTCCGGGATGAGCGCAAGTTCGGCGGCTGCCCCGCCGTGGCGATCACGCGGGTGGGCTCCCTGCCTTGGCGGGCGAGAGGTCTGAGTCTCGGTAATCGTTAGACCCCTGGTGCGGACCCGGCCAGCCGGAAGCCAAGTGCCGGGTTCCCTGTCGTGCATCGATCCTACAACAAAGCCCTGCCGCAACATGCCGATGCTACATCTCGGCCCATCTTCGGAAAACACATCTGTTTCCCGCCTTCCGCGCCGGCAATAGCTTGAACTCATGAAAGCAGCATCGCGCGATAGGGGGCCAAGCCTGGCAAGCGCCACGTCCCGCAGTTCCTGTCGCAGCCATTCGAACCCGCTGGGTTTCCACTGACATTCGGCGGGAGAAGGCCGCTCGCTTCCGACGCACCCACAAGGAGTCTTCACGATGACGACGTCTCGATCCGGGCGGCGCGGCATACTGCGCGCCGCAGGCCTGCTCGGAGCGGCGCTTCCCACGGGCGGCATGGCCCATTACCCACACCTCGCCCGGCGTGAGGCCGAATCCTCCTTCGGCCTTGATCCTTCCGCCATCTGCCGGGCGAGCGCCGGTGCCCCGACCGCGGCTGCACCCGGTGAGCGGCGCGAATTGAAGCTCACCTGGAACGCGAACGCTGTCTGCACTGTCGGCGTGCCCGTGGCGGACCAGATCGGCATCTTCGAGCGCCACAACTTGAAAGTAGAGTTAATCAACTTCGGCGGCACCACGGACCAGTTGCTGGAGGCGATCGCGACGGGGAAGGCCGATGCCGGCGTCGGCATGGCGCTGCGCTGGCTGAAGCCGCTGGAGAGCGGCTTCGACGTGAAGATCACCAGCGGCATCCACGGAGGCTGCATGCGGCTCTTCTCCGCCGGAAACTCGGAGTTCCGCACGCTGGAGAGCCTGAAGGGGAAAACCATCGGCGTCTCCGACATGGCGGCGCCGGACAAGAACTTCTTCTCCATCCTGCTGGCGCAGAAGGGCATCGATCCGCTGAAGGACGTGACCTGGCGCCAGTTCCCCGCGGACCTGCTCGGTGTCGCCTTGCAGCGCGGGGAGGTGCAGGCCTTCGCTCTCGGCGACCCGCTCGCCTGGATGATTCGTGAGCGCGACGGGCTGCACGAGATCTCCAACAACCTCCAGGGCGAGTATACGGGCCGCGCCTGCTGCGTGCTCGGCGTGCGCGGCAACCTCATCCGCCGCGACAGGCCGGCGGCTCGCGCCCTCACCGCCGCGCTGCTGGAAGCGCAGGAGTGGATCGTCGCCAACCCTGCCGAGGCTGCGCGCATCTTCGCCCCCTATGCCAAGGCGCCGGTGGAGCAGCTGGAGGCGATGGTGCGCGACCATACCCACCACCACCACCCCGCGGGCGCCGGGCTGCGCCAGGAGATCGCGCGCTACACGGAGGAGCTAAAGCTGGTGCAGGTAATTCGCCCGAATACCGATCCTACCCGCTTCTCCGAGCGGGTCTTCGCGGACGTCCTGTCGTGAGCGCGAGCGTCGAGGCGGGCTCTCTCCCGGCCGCGCAGGACATCCGCCCCTGGCGGGTCTGGGCGGGGGGCGGCGCCGCGGGGCTGGCTTGGCTGGCCGCCGCCGGCATCGTTCTGGCATGGCCCGACATCGACGAGTACGGCCGCACGGAGCTGCTCGGCGGCGTTGCCGCGGCGGTGGGGCTCCTGCTCGTCGCGGCTGCGATGGCCGGGGCACCGGGGCCTGTCGCTCGGCTCCGTCCAGCCGGACCCTGGCTGGTGGCACTGGCAATCGGCCTGATCGCCTGGGAGTTCGTCACGGCGAAGCTGGACCTGCTGCCGCGCCCGTTCTTCGTGGCGCCGCAGGCACTGCTGGAGGTCTTCACCGACGACTACGCCAAGCTCGGCGAGAGCGTGCTCCACTCCCTGCTGCTGCTAATCCCCGGCTATCTCCTCGGCGCCACGATCGGCTTCGTCACGGGTGTCGCCATGGGCTGGTCGCGCCGGGTCGGCTACTGGGCGCATCCGGTGCTGCGGCTGATCGGCCCGCTGCCCGCCACGGCCTGGCTGCCCATCGCCTTCTTCGCCTTCTCCACCAGCCGGCAGGCCAGCACCTTCCTCATCGCGCTGGCCACCTTCTTCCCCGTCGCCGTCCTCACCTGGTCCGGCGTCGCTTCCGTCGCCGGCAGCCTTTACGATGTGGCGCGCACCATGGGCGCGAGGCCCTGGTTCCTCATCCGCAAGGTCGCCGTGCCCGCGGCGCTGCCCTCCGTCTTCGTCGGCCTCTTCATGGGGCTCGGCTCCTCCTTCTCCGTGCTCGTCGTGGCGGAGATGATGGGCGTGAAGGCGGGCCTGGGCTTCTACATGCAGTGGTCCCAGGGCTGGGCGGCCTACGCCAATGTCTACGCCGCGCTCCTGGTCTTGGCCGGGATGTGCACGGGCCTCGTCACGCTGCTCTTCCGCCTGCGGGACGGGAAGCTGGCCTGGCAAAAGGGGGTGGTGCGGTGGTGAACCCGATCGGCCTGCGCCTGCGAGGCATCCATCACGCCTTCGCCCTAAAGGAGCAGGACCTGCCGGTGCTGGAGGATGTGGACCTGGATGTCCGCCCCGGCGGCTCCGTGGCGCTTCTCGGCCCTTCCGGCTGCGGCAAGTCCACCCTGCTGCGCCTCGTCGCGGGGCTGGAACCGCCGCGGCGCGGTACGCTGGAAGCCGATGGCGCCCCCATCACCGGCCCCGATCCCTCCCGCGTTCTGATGTTCCAGGACCCCACCCTCTACCCCTGGCGCAGCGTGCGCGCGAACGCGGCGCTGGGCCTGGAAGCGCGCGGCCTGATCCGGACAGAGGGCGGGCGGGTGGACGACGCGCTCCGCCTCGTCGGCCTGCACGAGTTCGCGGAGGCCTATCCGCACCAGCTCTCCGGCGGCATGGCGCAGCGCGCCGCCCTGGCCCGCGCCCTGGTGAACCGCCCGGGCCTGCTGTTGCTGGACGAACCGCTGGGCAAGCTGGACAGCCTGACGCGGCTGAAGATGCAAGAGGAGCTGGTCGCCCTCTGGCAACGGGAGGGCTTCACCACCCTCCTCGTCACCCACGACGTCGAGGAGGCGCTGCTGATGGCCGAGCGCGTCCTCGTCTTCTCCCCCCGCCCCGCGCGGGTGGTTTCGGAGATCGCCGTGGACCGCCCTTTCCCCCGCCACCGGGACGACCCGCACCTCGTCGCCCTGCGGCGCGAGGTTCTGGAAACGCTTGGCCTCCGTGAGGCCGCCTGAGGAGCATGGCATGACCCTGAAGCCCGAGACCCTCGTGCTGCACGCCGGCTGGCGCGCCGATCCCGCGAACGGCGCCGTGGCCGTGCCGATCTACCAGACCACCTCCTACCAGTTCCCCAGTTCCGACCACGCGCGGGAACTGTTCAGCCTGGAGAAGCTGGGCTTCACCTACACCCGCACTGGGAACCCGACGACGGATGTGCTGGAGAAGCGCGTGGCGGCGCTGGAGGGCGGGGTGGGCGCCCTGGCCCTCGCCTCCGGCCAAGCGGCCTCGGCCTTCTCCGTCCTGGCGCTCGTCCGCGCGGGTGACAACATCGTCTCATCCACGGATCTCTACGGCGGCACCTGGAACCTCTTCGCCAACACTCTCGCCCAGCGCGGGGTGGAGGTGCGCTTCGCCGATCCGGCAGACCCCGAGAACTTCCGCCGCGCCACCGATGAGCGCACGCGCGCCTACTACGCGGAGACCCTGCCCAACCCGAAGCTGATCGCCTTTCCCATCTCGGAGGTGGCGACTATCGGGCGGGCGCTCGGCATCCCGTTGATCGTGGATAACACCGCTGCCCCGCTCCTCGCGCGCCCGCTGGCACTCGGCGCTGCGGTCGTCGTGCACTCCGCCACGAAATACATTGGCGGGCACGGCACCTCCATTGGCGGCATCATCGTCGATGGCGGCAACTTTGACTGGACGGCCTGGAAGGACCGCCAGCCCGCCCTCAACACGCCCGATCCCAGCTACCACGGCGCGGTCTGGACGGAGGTGGCGCAGCGCCACGGGATCGGCGCCTACGCCGCCCTGGTCCGCAGCACCGTGCAGCGCGACCTTGGCGCCCCCATCTCGCCCTTCAACGCCTTCCAGCTCATCCAGGGCCTGGAAACCCTGCCCCTGCGGATCGAGCGGCAGGTGAGCAACGCCACCGCCGTCGCCGCCTGGCTCGCCCGGCACCCGCAGGTCACGCGCGTCATCCACCCCTCACTCCAGACCGGCGAGGCGCGGGCGCGGGCGGACCGCGTGCTGACCGGCGGCCCCGGCGCGCTGGTGGGCTTCGAGCTGGCGGGCGGCGCGGCCGATGGCGCGCGCTTCATCGACGGGCTGAAGCTCCTCTACCACGTCGCCAATATCGGGGATGCACGCAGCCTGGCGATCCACCCCGCCACCACCACCCACAGCCAGCTCTCGGCCGAGGAGCAGCTGGCGAGCGGCGTCACGCCCGGCTATGTCCGCCTCTCCATCGGCATCGAGCACATCGACGATATCCTGGCCGATCTCTCGCAGGCGTTGGACGCCATCCGGCTGCAAGCGGCCGCCTGAGGACCCAAGAATGAGCGAACTCGCCCTTCCCCTGATTGACCTCCGCCGGCTGGATGGCCCAGCGGAGGACCGCGCCGCCTTCCTGCAACACCTGCGCGCCACTGCCCGCGACGTCGGCTTCTTCTACCTCGCCGGCCACGGCATCCCGGACGCGGAGGGCACGGCGGTGCTGAAGACCGCCCGCCGCTTCTTCGAGCTGCCGGAGGCCGACAAGCTCTCCGTGCAGATGGTCCATTCCCCGCATTTCCGCGGCTACAACCGTGCCGGCCAGGAGCTGACGCGCGGCAAGCCGGACTGGCGCGAGCAGTTCGACATCCACGCCGAGCGCGAGGCCCTGCCCCGCACGCCGGATTCTCCGCCCTGGGCGCGCCTCCAGGGCCCGAACCAGTGGCCGAGGGCCCTGCCCGACCTGCGCCCCGCCCTGCTGAACTGGCAGGCCGCGCTGACGGCCGTGGCCACCCGCCTGCTGCGCGCCTCCGCCGAGGCGCTGGAGCAGCCTGCCGACGCCTTCGACGGCATCGTGCAGGGCACGCCGAACCAGACGATGAAGATCATCCGCTACCCCGGCCAGGAAGGCCCGCGCGACGACCAGGGCGTGGGCGCGCACAAGGACAGCGGCCTTCTCACCTTCGTGCTGCAGGACAGCCGCCGCGGGCTGCAGGTGCAGAAGGAGGACGGAAGCTGGGTGGACGCCGTGCCCGTGCCCGGCACCTTCGTGGTGAACATCGGGGAGCTGCTGGAGCTGGCCTCGAACGGCTATCTGCGTGCCACCATCCACCGCGTGGTCAGCCCGCCGCCGGGCGAGGACCGCGTCTCCGTCGCCTTCTTCCTCGGGGCGCGGCTGGATGCGGAGGTGCCGCTGCTGAACCTGCCCCCGCACCTGGCGGCCGAGGCGAAGGGACCGGCGAGCGACCCTGAGAACCCGCTCTTCCGCTCGGTGGGGCAGAACTACCTGAAGGGCCGTCTGCGCTCCCACCCGGATGTGGCGCAGCGCTGGCACGCGGATCTCCTCGCGCCCGTGCCGGTGTGAGGCGATTCCCGCCACGGCCCCTGCCGTGGCGGGAGGGTTTCAGCGATGGGCGGCGTAGGCCTCGGGGTTGGGGGCCACGCCGATGGCACTGTTGATACGGTTGCTGAAGTTGAAATACGCGGCGATGGCGGCGGCATCGAGGATCTCCGCCTCGCCCAGCCCCTCCGCGCGCAGCCGGTCCAGATCGGCCGGCTCGATCGCGCCAGGGGCGCGGGTGATGGCCAGCGCATAGTCCGCCAGTGCCCTTTCACGCGTGGAGAGCGGGGCATGCCGGTAGTTCACCTGCACCCGCTCCACCCAGAAAGCGTCGCCGGTGATCCCGCGCAGCGCGGAGGCGTGGCCGAGCACGCAGGGCTCGCAGCGGTTCTCGCTGCTCACCACCAGCGCGATCAGCTCCCGTTCCTTCGGCGAAAGGGTGCTGGCCGGGTTGGCATTCACGGCGCGGCTGAGTGCATCCTGCGCCAGCACCAGCTCCGGCCGGGCCAGCAGGGCCGTCTGCCCGGTGCGGACATAGCCCAGCTTCTCCTTCGTGCGGTCCAGCACGGCCTGCACCGCGTCCGATGGCGCGGCCGCCGGAAGGTCGAGCCAGGAGACGGCCGGCGCGCCGGCGGAAAGGGCATCGGTCATGGTGTTCCCTCTCAGCCCTGCAGGGTGCGGGCGAAGCGCAGGTCCAGCCCGGGGCGGACATCCACGCGCTGGCGCAGCAGGCCGAACTCCACCGCCTGGTCCGCCGCGCGCTGAAACTCGGCGACGATCGCCTCGTCCAGCACGCCGGGCACGGTGCGCTCGATGCCGTAGGCGCGCTCCAGCACCGGCACGGGCAGGCGGGTCAGCTCGGCGTTGTAGCGGGCGTATTCGGGGATGTGGCCGTCCGCCCAGCGCCAACCGTCGCGGAAGCGGCGGAGGAGGTCGGCCAGGATCGCCTCCTTCTCGCGGATCGCCCGCTCATGCGCCGCGACGAACATGATGGAGGGGGTCAGGCCCTTCCCGTCCAGCACGGTGCGGGCGCCGAAATCCAGCACCTCCAGCGAGATGTAGGGTTCCCAGATCGCCCAGGCATCCACGGCGCCGGAGCGGAAGGCCAGCGCGGCGTCGGTAGGCGGCAGCAGGTTGATGGTGGCGTCGCTCGGCGCGATCCCCTCGCGCTTCAGCGCGGCGCGGACGAGGAACTGGCCCCAGCCGCCACGATTGCCGGCGATGCGCTTGCCGCGCAGGTCGGCGGGGCTGCGGATGGACCCGTCCGCGCGCACGAGGATGCCCTGACCGGCAGGCGACGGCCGCGCCACGCCGATGGCCTTCACCGGCGCGCCGGAGGCCTGGACGGTGAGGAAGGCGAGGTCGCCCTGGTAGCCCAGGTCGAGCGCGCCGGCGTTCAGCGCCTCCAGCAGCGGCGCGGCGGCAGGAAACTCGCTCCACTCGATGCGATAGGGCAGGTCCGTCAGCACGCCGGAAGCTTCCAGCAGCGAGCGGAGGCCGCCCTTCTGGTTGCCGATGCGGAGCACGCCCGCGGGCTGGGCGCGGAGGATCCCCGGCGTCGCGAGAAGGGCGGCGCTGGCGGCGATGATCGTGCGGCGGGTGGTCATCTCGATGCTCCTCAGGCGCCGGTGAAGGAAGAATCGATGCCGTCGGCTACGTTGAACCGGCGGGAGACGATGCCGTACTCCACGCAGCGGTCCACGGCCTCCTGGAACTCGGCCAGCAGGGCGGCCTCAATCGGAACGACCTTCTGGGCGCTCACCTCGTAGGCTCGCTCGATCACCGGCACGGGCTGGCGGATCAGCGCGGCGGTGGTGCGGGCATAGTCCTTCAGGTGCGCGTTCGCCCATTCCCAGCCCAGGCGGTTGCGGCGCACGAAGTCCTCCAGCTGCGGGCGCTTATTCCGCAGCGCCGGCTCGCTGACCGCGAGGAGGCTGGCGCTGGGCGTCAGCCCGCGCGCATCCGCCAGTACGCGGCTGCCGAAATTCAGCACTTCCAGCGAGGTGAAGGGCTCCCAGACCGACCAGGCGTCGATGGCGCCGGAGCGGTAGGCCAGCGCCGCGTCCGAGGGCAGGAGCCAGGCGATGTTCACCTCGGAGGGCTTCACCCCCGCCTTCTCGAGGATGCGGAACAGTGAGTAGTGCGTCCACCCACCCCGCGCCGCTGCGACTCGCTTGCCGCGCAGGTCCGCCACCGTCCGGATCGGCCCATCCGCCTTCACCACGATGTTCTGCGAGGCACCGTCCGAGCGCGTGGCGCCCACCGCCCGGATCGCGGCACCGTTGGCGAAGACGGAGAAGAAGTTCAGATCGCCCATGGAGCCGATATCCACCGCATCGGCGTTCAGCGCCTCCAGTAGCGGCTGCGCGGCCTGGAACTCGCTCCAGGCCACGGGATAGGGCAGATCTTTCACCTGGCCGGAGGCGTCCAGCAGGGATTGCAGCCCGCCGCGCTGGCTGCCCACCCGCAGCGTGGAGAGCCGCGTCTGCGCCCGCACCACGCCCGAGGTGGCGAGGAGGCCTGAGGCGGCCAGGAGGGCGCGCCGGTTGATGCTGTTGCTCATGCTGCGCAAGTCCTCACTCGGCCGCGGTGCGGATGGCGCCGGAGAAGGAGACGGAGACGCGGCCGCGATCCTCCGCATCGGCCAGCTCGCGCAGCAGCGGGATCAGCTCCCGCCCGTACTGCACGGCATCCGGCAGCGGGTCCCAGCCGCGCAGGATGTAGTGGGAGACGCCGTGGGCGCGGTAGCGCAGCATGGCGCGCGCCACCTGCTCGGCGGTGCCCACCAGCGCTGTGGAATTGCCGCGCCCGCCCAGCACGCCCGCCATGGCGGTCCAGAGCCGCTCGTCCAGCACCTCCCCACGCTGGGAGAGCCCGACGAGGCGCTGCGAGTTTACCGCGCCGCTGGCGGCGATCAGCCCGGCGCCACCCGCCAGTTCCTGCTTGCGGATCCCGCGCTTCCGGATCTCCTGCGCCTTTTCCCAGGCCTGCTTCTCGGTGGCGGCGATGATCGGCCGGTTGGACCAGGAGAAGGCGACGTCACGCCCCGCCGGCACGGCGGCGCGCACGCGCTCCAGCATCGCGGCCGTGTCGGCCAGCGGCTCCCCGAACAGGGCATAGACATCGGCGTGGCGGCCGGCCACGCGCAGCGCGGCATCGGAGGCCCCGCCGAAGAAGATCGGCAGCTGCGGCTTCTGCACCGGGCGCACGTCCGACCAGGCGTCCTCGAAGCGGTAGAACTCGCCCTCATGGCTGATGGGGCGGTCGGCGGCCCAGATGCTGCGGATGACCTCCAGGAACTCGTCCGTGCGGCGGTAGCGCGCCGCATGATCGGCGTAGTCGCCGTCCTTGCGCTGGTCCGGGTCGTCCCCGCCGGAGATGACGTGCAGCGCCAGGCGCCCGCCGGTCAGGTTCTCGAGCGTCGCCAGCTTGCGCGCGGCCAGGGTGGGCGAGACGAAGCCCGGGCGGTGAGCGATGAGGAAATTGATCTTCTTCGCCACGGCCGCCGCATGGGCGAGAACGAGGAAGCCGTCCGCCGCGTTCGTCCAGTAGCCCGCGAGAACGCGGTCGAAGCCGCCCTCCTCATGCGCGCGCGTGATCGCCTCGATGAAGTCCGGCTGGAAGGCGGCGCCGCTCGGCGGTTCCAGGTCCGAGGTGGGCCGGGCCCAGATCATGCCGGTGATGTGCAGCGTCATGGGTGTTCCTCTTTGGGTATGATCAGGCGGCGAATGGCACGATGGCCTCGCGCCCTGCTGCAACATGGGCGGCATCAGCGGTTGGCACGTGAATGCGGGCGCAGAGCACGTCGCGAAGGTGCCGCTCCAGCGGATGGGCGCGGGCATAGGCGTGGTTGCCCGCCAGGGCAGCCGCCAGTTCCACGGCACGGACGGCGTTCTCGGTGAGGACGGTCTTGAGAAGCAGGCTGTCCGTCACTGGGGGAGGGATTTGCGCATCCGTCTCGGCGGCCGCGGAGGCGATCAGGCGGTCGTTCACCAGCAGCAGCGACTGGATCTCGCCGAGCTTCTCCTGCATTCGCGGCAGGGTTGCGAGCGGCGCGCCAAGGCTCGTTGGGCGGCGTTCCTGCAGGAAGCGCGCGATCCAGTTCCGCGCTGCGCGCGCGATGCCGCTGTACAGCGCGCCCAGCCCGACCGCGTTCCACACGGCCTGCACCGGATCGGCCGTGACCCACTCCTCCGGCGCACGAAGATCGACGGCGTGCTCCGCGGGCAGAGGCACGTCCTCGAACACCACATCGTGGCTGCCGGTCGCGCGCATGCCGAGCTGGTTCCAGCTCTCCACGACCCGTACACCAGGCGTATCGGCTCTCACCAGGGCGTAGCCGAGCCTCGGGTGCTCCTCCGCCGTCCTGGCCCAGACCTCCATCCAGGTGAGGCCCGGCGCGCCCGTGACGTAGGTCTTGCGGCCGGACAGGCGCCAAGCGCCGTCCCGTTGCGGGTGAAGCACCGTGGCCGGAAGTCCGCCGCGCGTTGGGGATCCCAGATCTGGCTCGGCCCGCAATGCGTTCATCAGCGCCCCGTGCGTTACGGCGTCGCCAGCGACGCGCGCGTGCACTGCGTCGGGCCAGCGTCCCTCTCGGGCCAGTGCCGCGTGACGATTCAGCTGCATGGCCAGGACGAGGCCGGTGGAGGCGCATGCACCGCCGACCGATCCGAGCAGCTGCACCGCATCTGCAAGGCCCCTGCCCTGCCCACCGAAGCGTCGCGGGACTGTCAGCGACAGCATCCCCGCACGGTGAAGCGCTGCGAGGCTCATGAACGGAAACGTGGCATCGGCATCGTGTCGCCCGGCGGCGGAGGCGATGGACTGGAGAAGAAGGTCGATGCTGCTGCCTGATCCAGTGGCGTCACTCGGAGCTTGAGCTATTGCGGACGGCCGCGCATGGACATGCGGCTCCAGAAGCACGGCGTCCGATCCGTGGAGAACAACACTGCTGATACCTGGCGCGGGCGCATCGGGTCTTTGCATTAGAGCCGTCATGCGACGAGGTTAGTGAGCTGGACACGTTGAGCGAACAGAGGTGTTTACCAAATTTCAGACCGTTCGGAGAGATGTCATCCCGCTTCCATAGCTATAAGAAGAATGATCTTGGTGACGGCAGGCTGCTAGCATCGTGCGCTGCCACGGTGAGAGGCAGGCGATAATTGGCACTTGTCGTGAAGGTGGCCGGATCCGGCAGCCATAGTGCTTCCGTCGCACTTGAACGTGCGCCGCCTGGCTCGGATCGGCCTTCGCAGCATATGGGGGCTGAAGAGGCCGCGCAGGGTCTTGAGCCTGCGGCATGGTCGTGGGCGTCGACGAAGAGTTGGAGGTTGGACTTCCAGCTGCTCGTGGGCTTCGTGGTGGTAGTGCTTGACTTTAGCGTCCTTGCGGGTGCGGCCTACTCGGCACGTGTCGGGACCCTGTTGCCGCGCCATGACTGATTACAACCTGGTCAAGCCAGAGGTCCGCTCCGGGTGTGTTCTGCTGAATAAGTCGGACGGTATCGACGAGGGCACGGCTTCCCCGTCTCTCGGTCGAGCTGTGGGCGGGGCGACCCCGGCCCGCTCAGGCGGGTGCTGATGCTGGCAACGGGATCGGCTTTGCCATCTTCCGGAGGTTCTGGACGGTGGCTGCGAGGTGGAACTCATCACGGGCTCCCTTGGGCCCTCGCAGGCGAAGCCGGTCGAGCTTCAGGATGCGATTGAGATGCGCGAATAGCATCTTGACCCTCTCGCGCTGACGTTTGAACGCACGATCGTCCCTGCTGTCCACGACCTCACGGCCCATGTCGCGGGCGCCCTCGAACTTTGATCGTGGGATCTTGCGGGCGGGCGTGTTGAGGCATCACCTCGCCTTCAGCTCACAGGCTTGGCAGTCGTAGGTGCTCGCTCGGTAGAGCAGCGTCGTCTCCTTGTTCACCAGCCTGCTATTGCGGGCCAATTCTGTTGAGGAGCCCGGCTGTTGATCGGGGCTGCTTCTTCCGATTCCCTGTTGTCGAGCAGCAGCGGCCAGGAACCATGATGGGACCGCGGCAAGTCGAGCAGGCAGCTCTGTTCTACGAATTCTCGCTCGAAGATCATGTGCCGGCGGATCATCTTCTTCGATCCATCGACCGCTTTGTCGACCTATCCGGTCTTTGGCGGGAGTTGGCACCGTTCTACATCGCGACAGGGCGACCATCCGTCGATCCGGAGCTGATGATCCGCACGCTGATCATTGGCTACTGTTTCAGGCCCTCGTGGTCGCCCGACAGCCCGACGGATGACCGCCGTCGGAGGTGCCGTCCGGCTCTTGCCAGACGGCACGAGTAGATATTTCGTTTCGTGAATGGACTTCGCTCGAACGCGCCTCGATGCTGGTCAGGGCGTCGGGTGTACAGGCGTGATCGACGCCCCAGAAGAAAATCGGAGGAAGCAGGTGCAGATCGTCCGCCGTTCTATACTCTCATTAGGTCTCTGCATGCCCTTCGTGCGCTCCGCCGCCGCACAGGGTGAATGGCCAAACCGCCCCGTCCGCGTGGTCGTCCCCTGGCCGCCGGGCGGATCGACCGACGTGCTGTGCCGGCTGCTCTGCGAAGCGATGCAGGGGCGGCTCGGACAGTCCTTCGTGATAGAGAACCGGCCCGGTGCCGGTGGCAACATCGGAGCCGACGCTCTCGCTAAGGCGGCGTCGGACGGGTACACGATGGCGCCGCTTACGCTCGGCGCATGGCATATCAACCAGTTCCTCTATCGCAGCCTGCCCTACGATCCCCAGCGCGACTTCCAACCGATCTCCATGCACTGGGAGCTGCCGAACGTCCTCGTCGTCTCCGCGCAGCACTGCCCAGCGAACAACTTTCGGGAGTTCGTGGCCTGGGCGAGGGAGCGGCGGGGCGGGATCAGCTACGGCTCGCCGGGCGTCGCGACGACGGCGCATCTCTGCGGGGCGCTGTTCACAGACCGGTTGAAGATCGAGGGAACGCATGTTCCCTTCCGGGGTGCGGCGCAGATCATCCCGGCGATGCTGGCTGGGGACCTGACCTGCGCGATCGACAACCTGCCAAGCTATGTGCCGACCATCAAGGAGGGCCGGATGAAGGCCTTCGTCATCACCGGGGCGGAGCGCTGGCCGACCCTGCCAGAGATTCCGATTATGTCGGAGGTGGGCGTGCCTGATTTCGTCATGACGAGCTGGTGCGCCATGGCGTTCCCAGCGGGCGTCCCGGCGCCGGTCGTCGAGAAGGGCTCGGCGACGATGCGCGAGATCGCGGGCGACCCTGTGGTTCGGGAGCGGTTCCTGCGCGCGGGGGCGCAGTGCATGGGTAGTACGCCGGGCGAAGTGCTCGCCCGCGTGGAGCGCGAGCGGCCGACCTGGCGGGAGGTGGTGCGGATCTCGGGGGCGCGGCTGGAGTAGGGCTACATCTGCGGCTCCTTCGTCAGCAACGACGTTCGGCTTGCATGATAGATACGGGCGCATTCGGGCGCCCATGGTGCCCAAGAGATCACGGTGGCTGTCCGAAAGGGGTGGGCCCGGCGGCAGAGGGAGTTGGACACCCGCTTCGACGTTGTGCCGCCGGGAACCTGGGCGATCGTCAGCGGGGGTCTGCTCGGCGTGATCAGTCTTGGCCTGATCCGGCCTGCCGGGGCCGCCTAGCCCGGGGCGGCGATCCCGGCCGGCAGAGCCGGGCACCCCTGACCCGGCGTCAGGCGCGGCAGGGCGGGGCCGGGCCCGCCTCGGCGGTCAGGTTCGGACGCGCTGCTTCCCCTCTCGCCAGAGCGGCAACCGTCATGAAACGCTGCCACGGCATCGCCGCGTCGGCCGCGATCCAGATCACCTGGCCGTCGCCGCGTGGGGCTGTAGTCGTCTGCCACCCGGCCAACGCCTCCGGCAGGGCGGCCTTGGCCGGTCCGATCCAGACGGCAACGCGACAGCCCCGCGGCCCGACATAGCCCGTGTAGATCCCTCCCGCGACGTGCCGCAGCACGGCTGGTTGCAGGCCGGCTGGCGCGAGGTCGGGTCCGCTCCTCTCGGCGTTCAGGCCAGCGGTCTCGCCTCCGGCGAAGTGCCGGTGGACAGCAGCGACCGAGGGCGCCTCCACAGGCCGTACCAGGAATGCGAGGAGAACGAGAGCGGCAGCGCCGGCCACGGCTCCGGCCAGTCGGTACGGCGACGACCTCCGCTGCGGCGCCAGGGGCGGCGTGGGCAGCCCACGGTCCAGCGCCGCTACGGAGGCCCGCATGCGCGCCATGGCGGCGAAGCGGGATGCGAGGGCCGGGTGATTGGCCAGGGCCTCCGCCACCTCGGCTGCCTCCTCGGGGCGGAGTTCTCCGTCCAGCAGCCCGCTCAGCCGCTCGTCCTCCGGCCTCAAGAGGCGCGCTTCCGGATTGGCACGACGCTGCTGCCCGCGATGTCCGCGAGCATGGCGGTCCGGGCCCGGGCCAGCCGGCTCATCACGGTGCCGACGGGAATGCCGAGGAGGGCGGCCGCCTCCACATAGGCGAAGCCGCCGATGTCCACGAGGGCGACCAGATCGCGCTGCTCCGGCGCCAGCCGGGCCAGGGCCTGGCGGACCGTGATCTCCGCGATAAGGGATCGCGCGTCCGCCTCCGGCGGATCCCGCAGCGCACCCTCCTCCTCGGCATGGGCCCGGGTCACGCGCCGGTGCCGCGCCTGGTCGATGAAGAGGTTCCGCAGGCTGCGGAAAAGGTAGAGCCGCGCCTCCGTCTCCTCCGCGGGGGCACGCCGGGCGGCGAGGTAGCGCGCCGCCGTCTCCTGCCACAGGTCCTGCGCCGCGTCCCGGTCGCCGGTCAGGACGCGGGCGTAGCGGTGCAGTCGATCGCCGTGGCGGGCGAGCATGGCATGGCGGTCGCGCATCGCCGCATCCTGGACCGGCCTGCGCGGGATTGGAACGCGGGAATAAACCAGCCTCGTGCCCCGTTCTTAGCCACGGAGCCGGACAGGGCCAGGGAGGGAACGGAACATGGGCGTCGAGCGCAGCCTCACGGAACTTTACGGGGACGACCCCGAACGGGCTGATGCCCTGGCATTCGGCCGCCGCGGCGCACTCAAGGGCGCGGCACTGGCCGCCATGGGCGCCGCGCTGGGCAGCACCATTCCCTTCGCCGCACGGATGCCCGCCGGCCTCCTGCCTGCCGCCCTGGCCCAGGCGGGCGAGGTACCGAAGCTACGGATGGACGGCAAGGCCACGCTGATCCTGCTCGGCGAGCGCCCGCTGGTGGCGGAGACGCCGGAAGCCATGCTGGACGACGACGTCACGCCGACCGACAAGTTCTTCATCCGCAATAACGGCGCCATCCCCGAGCGATTCGCGGGCGACCCGAAGAGCTGGCGGCTGCGGATCGACGGCGAGGTGAACACCCCTCTCGACCTGACCCTGGGCGAGCTGCAGTCCCGCTTCGAGGCCGTGACGCTGCGCCTTCAGATGGAGTGCGGCGGCAATGGCCGCGCGGCCTTCACGCCGGAGACGCGCGGCAACCAGTGGGGCAACGGCGCCATCTCCAACGGCGAGTGGACGGGCGTGCGGCTGCGCGACGTCGTCCGGGCCGCCGGCCCGAAGGACACCGCCCGCTTCACCGGGCACTTCGGCGCGGACCCGCACCTGTCCGGCGACACCTCGCGCCAGGCGATCAGCCGCGGGATGCCTGTGGCGAAGGCGATGGAGGACACCACCGTCCTTGCCTGGAACCTGAATGGGGAGCCGCTGCCGCTGGTGCACGGCTTTCCGCTGCGACTGATCACGCCGGGATGGCCCGGCAGCCTTTCTCAGAAGTGGCTGAACCGGATCACCCTGCGCGCCACGCCGCATGACGGGCCGGGGATGGGCGGCACCTCCTACCGCGTGCCGGTGCGGCCCATCGTCCCGGGCAGCACGAACGACGGCAAGGAGTTCGTGGACATCGCCTCCATGCCCGTGCGCGGCCTGCTGACGAACCTCGCCCACGGCTCCCGCCTGCCCGCCGGTACCCGCCGGCTGGACCTGCGCGGGCACGCCTGGGCCGGCGACCTGACCGTGCGCGCCGTTCACGTCTCCGCCGATTTTGGCGCGAGCTGGACGGAGATGCGGGTGGCCGAGGCGCCGAACCGCCACGCCTGGCAGCGCTGGACGGGCAGCCTGGAACTGCCCTCGGATGGCTACTTCGAGCTCTGGACCCGCGCCACCGACTCTCAGGGACGGATGCAGCCGCATCAGGCTGCGAACTGGAACCCGCAAGGCTATGCCGCGAACGCGATGGCCCGCACTGCGATCCTCGTCGGATGAGCCTGTCGCGGCTTGAGAAGGGGGCGATCGGCGCTGTCTGCGCCCTCGTCCTCCTGGCGCTCGCGATGGACGTGCCGGGCTCCCGCCCGCCCGTCACCCGCACGGCCTACCCGCCCACGCCCTATGCCGAGGCCACGCGCCGCGCGCAGGAAGAAGCGTCCGTGCGGGAAGCGACGGCGAAGGCGGAAGCGGAGCGCCTGGCCGCGGTGCAGACGCCCGCCGAGACCGAGGACATCCTCCCGGCTGGCCATGGGCGTGCGGAGACCTTCGCCCGCTGCACCGCTTGCCACAGCACCGCGATCATCCGCCGCAGCGGCTTCACCCAGGACCGCTGGGACGAGCTGATGGACTGGATGACGGAGAAGCAGGGGATGGCGCCGCTGGATGGGGCGGACCGTGCACTGATCGTTGGGTACCTCGCCCAGCAGTTCCCGCCGCGCAGGAACCCACGTAACGCGAGTCCCTTCCTCAACTAGGCAGGGGAGTCATTCAGGTCCACTCGCTGACGGTGGCGATGCGAGCGAGGCTGGCGAGGTAGTCTCGGGCGAGGCGTTCGTATCGCGGGACCAGCCTTCGCCAGTTCTGGAGAGAGAGCAGGCACCTGCTGACCTCGCGGTGCTTACAGGTGTACCGGTCAGTTGGGCTGAGTATGGTGCGGGTAGCGGTGGAGGGAAGGATGGCCTTGATGCGCGCATCCTTCAGCCAGCCGCGGAGAATGTCCGCGTCTTAGGCCTGCTTTGCGACGGGGCGATGTCCCACTCGAGAGCGGACCTGCTGCATCCGGCCAGACCCAGCCGGGACGACTGCGCACCCCCGCCCCGTATCATCCGGGGCGGAGGATCATCTTCCGAAACCGCGCGGCCTGGAGTTCCTCATCGTCTCGGGCGGAATCACCGTGGGCTGCGAAGCCCTGGGCGCCCAGGGCTGGGGCTGGCTACCCGCCGGGACCGGGCTGGACGCGGAAGTCGGCCCCGACGACGCGACCGTGTGGCTGAAGGATGGCCCCGCTGCTGCACCCGGACGTGATCGCGTTGTCCGGATAGCGCGGTCCCGCGGCGGCAGATTGGCAGGAGGCACGATGCCGCTGTCCGAAGATGCAGGACCGCTGCCCGGTGTGGCCGGGGCTCGCCCTCTTCTTCGGGCCGGGGATGCTCCCGGCCGGCGCGGGCGCCGGTCGGTGCCTCATCCCGGGCGGGATGAACCCGAGCGGCCTGCGCGAGGTCGTCGCCCGGGCACGATCCGAGGGGTGAGAAGCTTCGGCACTGGCCGCAGTAACTCAGGGCATCGTGGAGGCACCGTCGTCCTGCATAGGAGGTCTATGCAGGCACTTCCCGGCCCCGCCCGCGCATGTAGGCCTGGGGGCTGCAGCCCATCTCCATGCGGAACGCGTAAGTAAAGGCGGAGGCCGAGCCGTAGCCAAGCTCCATGGCGGTCTGCGTCACACCGAGGCCGCCGCCCAGCAGTTCGATCGCCTTGAACAACCGGAGGCGCCGCCGCCAGGAGCGCAGGCTCATCCCCACTTCCTCCTCGAAGCGGCGGGCCAGGGTGCGCGCCGACATTCCGGCCTGGCGGCCCCACTCCTCCGGGCCACGAGGGTCGGACGGGTCGGCATAGATGGCTTCGCAGACAGTCGCCAGCGAGCCACCCCGCGGCCAGGGCAGCGCGCCGGGCAAGGAAGGGGCGAGGCGGAGCTGGTCGAGGATGAGGCCCGCGACGCGGCCCGCGTAGCCGTCGCGGTCTTCCTGCCCCTCGATCTCGGCTGCCTCCACGATCAGCTCTCGTAGGAGGGGCTTCACGGCGAAGACGGTCGGCTGGTTCGGCAGGCCGCCGCGCACCGCGTCGGCGATCCAGAGGCTGCGGAACTCCGCCCCGAGCAGCGATCCGACCCGGTGCGAGAGGCCGGTCGGCAGCCACACGGCCTGTTCCGGCGAGATGACGAAGGACCGGCCCTCCACCGCCACCGTCAGCACGCCGGCGATCGCGTAGACGACCTGGTTCCAGTGATGCGCGTGCTCGGGGAAGTAGTGGCGAGCCGGGATGGATTGCGCGCGAACCATCATCGGGTTCGGAACGGCAAGACCTGGTGGCGCCGCAATGGTTCCCCAGATCATCGCACCCTCACGAGACAACCGCATATTGGCAGTTAATCTATATAATTTGGCTGATCGTGGAGAGTCGCATCTGCTCCGTGGGGCTATATCCCGTCGTCGGCAACGCCCCCCAGCTCCCTGTTCCCTCCCGCCACGAGGACACCGCTATGGCTCACCTCGACAGCCGAGGGCTGCCGATCTCGACGGCCTCCAATCTCGCCGCCGAGCGCTACCGCGAAGGTATCGACCTGATGCTCTCGACTTGGCCCGGCGCGGCCGAGGTGCTGGAGGAGGCGATCGCGGCCGATCCCGATTTCGCCCTCGCCCACGCGGCACGCGCGCGCCAGCACGCCATGCGATCCGAGCCCGCCCTCGCCAAGGCCCGGATCGCGACGGCCGTCGAGCTCGTGGTGCGCCGCGGCACCGACCGGGAGCGGAGCCACGTCGAGACCCTCTCCCTCGTCATCAATGGGCGGTCGGCGGAGGCCCTCGACCGGGTGTCCGCCCATGCCGATACATGGCCGCGGGACGTGGTCATCCTCTCGCTGCCGCTCGGGGCCTTCGGGCTGCTCGCCTTCTCCGGCCGGGCGGACCACGACAAGGCGCGCGTGGACCTGTGCGAGCGGCACGCCAGCCACTTCGCGGCAGATGACTGGTGGTTCCTCACCTATCGCGGCTGGTCGCACGCCGAGAACGGCAACGTGGCCCACGGCCGCGACCTCACCCAGCGCGGCTTCGACCTCCGACCCAGGAACGCCAACGCGGCGCACGCCCTGTCGCATGCGATGTACGAGGGTGGCGCGAACGACGAGGCCGAGCGGCTGATCCAGGCCTGGCTGCCGACCTACGACCGCTCCGGCATCCTCCACGGCCACATCGCCTGGCACGCCGCCCTTGCGGCGCTGGAGCACGGGAACACGGAGCGGGCGCTGGCCATCTACGGCGAGCACGTCCAGCCCTCGGTCTCGACCGGCAACGCCATCAACGTCGTCAGCGACACCGCATCCTTCCTGTGGCGGCTACAGGCCTACGGCCACCCCGTGCCGAAGGGGCTGTGGCAGGCGGCCGCAGCCTATGCGGCGCCGTCCTTCCCCGGCGCGGGCTTCGCCTTCGTGGACATCCACATGGCGTTGCTGGCGGCGGCAACGGGGGACAGGGAAGGGCTGGAGCGGCGCGTGTCCGCGCTGATGGGGATGATCGAGGACGGGACGCTGGCCGCCGGGCCGGTGGTGCCCACCATCTGCCGGGCGACGCTTGCCTTCGCGGATGGCGACTACGCGGGGTGCGCCCGCATCCTGGAGCCGGCCGCGTCCGAGGTGGTGCGCGTCGGCGGCAGCGGCGCCCAGCGCGAGCTGGTGGAGGACATGCTGCTGCTCGCCCTGATGCGGAGTGGCGAAGCCGCCAAGGCCGGTGCACTCCTCGACCGCCGCCTCCACCGCCGGCCATCGCCGCGGGATAAGGCTTGGCACGGCCTGCTGGCGGCCTGAGAGAGACCATGTCCCAAGCCAACGTCACCATCACCGCCACCCCAACCGCTGGGGCCGTGGCCGTGCCGAGCCATGAGCGGGGCAACATTCTTCGGCTCGCGGTTGCGCAGGCGCTCGCGGGCGCGAACGCGACGGTCGTCTTCGCCACGGGCGCGGTCGTCGGGAACACGCTTGCGCCCAGCCCCGCCCTGGCGA
>NZ_JANJOU010000009.1 GCF_024594815.1 Roseomonas populi
CACCTCAGGACATGTTCCTACGCGTTACTCACCCGTCCGCCACTGACATTGCTGCCCGTGCGACTTGCATGTGTTAAGCATGCCGCCAGCGTTCGCTCTGAGCCAGGATCAAACTCTCAAGTTCATCCAGGCCAGGCCTAAACCTAGCTTCGATGGAGCCAGAAAACACAAGCTCCGCTCACCATTCTCGACGCTCAATACACCCCAACCTACCAAGACAACCATAATCGGCCACCCCAGCAAGCAGGACACATCAACGCGTCCATAACTTCCAAAAAACCAGATGCAGTTTTGAAGGAACAATCTCCATCTGCCCCGCCGCGCCATCGCTGGCGCAACATCAAGCCGACAGACCTTACCCCGTATTTCTACGGGGCCGGAAATCCCGAAAGATCAGGATCAGCAGAAAATCGATCACCAACGCCACCGAAGCAGCATGGCCAACCATCATCCCTGCGAGACGCCCGCTTTAGAACCGGGCGATGCCCATTTCAAGCCCTTCTTTCGAAGAAGCCCTCAAGAGCACCACGCCTTGCGTCAGGCATTCCATATGGACCCGTCGGGGGCCAACATCAAGACCGGGTCACCCGGGCCTCGATGCGGAAAGTGTCTGCCGTGCTGGCGTGGCGGGGAAATAGCCGCCCTCGGGCACCTCGTCAACAGCCTTGATGAACTTATTGTGGAGGCCGACCGTCCCGCCCTGCTGCGGTCCCGCGGCGCCGTGGGGCACCCTGGGATGAGGGACCCCCGCCCCCTCCCCTACGCTGCCCACGCCGCCGCCCGGGCATCTCCCCTCCTCCGGACACTGCACGCGCACGCCCGGAAGGGCTGGCGGACAGCACCGCCTCGATCCACTCGTTTAGTCTCCGGCTCTCGGCCAGGGCTCCTTCAGCATCCCGGTATGTTTCCGGAAAGCGCAGGGCCATCCAGCGCCAGGCAACAAGCCGGCGGTGCACGCGTTCGGCGAGCTGCAGCGCATCCTGGCCCGCCCGATCGGCAGGGGGCAGGCGCCCGGCCTTCGGAGGTGCCACGGTTCCACCCAAGGCGTGCTCGACCGCCCAATCCGTCAGGCGCTCGATCCCGCTGTCTCGCTCATCCACCGGGCACATGGCGTAAGTCCAGCGATCCAGCAGGGAGAGTTCCCTCACGCCGTCCATGGCTGCGGCGATGGCCAGCTGCGTCGAGAGATCACCGAGCCGGTAGTTGGGGTCGTCCCGCCGCAGCACCGCCCGTTCGATACGCCGAAGCGTGCCGAACAGGCTGTCCGTGCCCATCTCCGCCGCCACGGCCGCCACGATCTCCGCATCGGGCGCCACGGGCGGGCGCAGGTCCTCCGGGGCCTCAGGGGCCGCCTTCAGGGCTCGGGCGATCTGCCGGGGGTCGCCGCCCCCCGCCAGCACGGCGACCGTGCCCTCCGCGTGCTCCCCGCCGAAGCGGCCGGCCCTGCCGCCGATCTGCTTGATCTCCTGGACCGTGAGCGGCCGGTCCTCCTTCCCGTCGTACTTGTTGAGGGCGGAGAACACGACCCGGCGCAGGGGGCCGATGTTCAACCCCATGCCGATCGCATCGGTGGCGACCAGCACCTCCGCCTCGCCGTCGCGGAAGCGCCTGGCCTCGGCGCGCCGCACGGTCGGGCCCAGCGCGCC
Organism: Roseomonas populi; assembly: GCF_024594815.1. Taxonomy (GTDB): domain Bacteria; phylum Pseudomonadota; class Alphaproteobacteria; order Acetobacterales; family Acetobacteraceae; genus Roseomonas; species Roseomonas populi. The sequence continues at coordinate 1,647 of NZ_JANJOU010000009.1, forward strand.
GTAGACCACCGCCACGCTCCGCCCGCGCCGCAGCAGCTCGGCCCGGAGCGCGAAGACCTCGCGGCGCGAGAAGGCGATCACGGCGTCGCCCCGGCCAATCTCGGCGAGCGGCACCGGGGCCGGGGCAGCGGCCAGCGGCCCCATCCGCTCCAGCCGCACCTCCTCGATCGGGTCGCCGCAGAGCGCGGCGATGCGCTGGAGCATCGGCGCGGCGTCGGGGGCGCCGAGAAGGATCACCTGCCGCGCCGGAACACCCATGATCGCGGCGGTCCAGGCCGCCCCGCGCTCGGGATCAGCGAGCATCTGCACCTCGTCGATCACGGCGACATCGACCGGGTTCCGGAAGGGGCACATCTCCACGGTCGCCGCCGTGTGGCGGCTGCCCGGGACCAGGATCCGCTCCTCCCCGGTCGAAAGGGTGGTCGGGATACCGCGCCCCTCCAGCGCCTCCCGATACTCGTGCGCGAGCAGCCGGAGCGGGCCGAGCGCGATCCCGCTCTCGGCCTCGGCCAGCCTGCTCAGGCCGAAATAGGTCTTCCCCGAATTGGTCGGGCCGAGGCAGGCGACGATCCGCCGGTTCAGGGAGCGGGCCGTCGCGAAATGGGCGGCGTAGCGGTCCAGCCCGGCGATCCGCGCCACGGCGGCGTTGCTGATCCGCCGCGCCGGCTGATGGGTCTCGTCCTGCAGCGGGCGGCGGCCCTGCTCCGCATCCCGCCAGCCCTGGACCTCGCCCCGCAGCGCTTCCAGGGCCGCGGGGTCGAATTCCGGCTCCTGGAACGTCCGCCCGCCCCGGCGGACGGTCACCCGCCGCGCCACCGGGACGATGCCGGCGCGGATCCAGCGATCCGCCTCGTGCCGCGTGCAGCCGAGCAGCGACGGAACCGCGTCTGCGCCGACGAGTGAGCTCTCCCACTCCTTCAGCCGCCGCTCCTCGGCCTCGCGGGTCTCGCGGGCAGCCCGCGCCGCGGCACGCCTCTCCCCCCGGCGGCGGCGTTCGGCGTCCGTCGCACGGAAGGCGAAGGCGTCGGCCTGCAACCCCGGCATTGAGAAGGCCTCGGCCACGAGGGACGCGCACTGGCTGACAACTTCCAGCGCGATCTCGCCGGAGGTGCCGGGCAGGTCCTCCAACGCCGCATCCAGCGCGCTCTCGGGCGTACCGTAGCCGGTCAGCCGCGCCAGCACGGCCTCGCGCAGCGCCGCGAGCAGGGCGGCATCCGTCGGCTCACGGTCGCCGACACTGCCGACCGCAACGTCGATATCGTCCGGGCGCGCCGGGAGGGCGCGGGCCTGGCGGGCAAGTGTCGCCAGCCGCTCGCGCCAGGCCTTGCGCCGCGCCTCGACCGGCATGCGGGTCCCGGTTTCCCCGGAGCCCTGGGCGGGATCCCCTGCCGGGTCGGGCGATGCGGCGCTACCGGGCGGCTGGCGAGGCTCCATCTGGTCTCCTGCGGAACAAGCCGGTCCGTGCGGCCCGGATCATGGGCTGAACGCACGGCCGCGAGCCGCGGTTCTCCACCAGATGGTCCCGGAAGCCCAGGGGTGGCAGAATCCGCCGGCTTAGTCGGCGCGGATGCCCGTCTCTCGGATCAGCCCGGCCCAACGGCGCAAGTTGCCCTCGATCAGCGCCGCCAGCACCTCCGGTGGGCCACCCACCGTCTCGAATCCCGCATCCTCTAGCCGGGCGCGCAGGGCGGGCTCCTCCAGCACGGCATTGCAGGCGGCGTTCATCCCCGCCACCACCTCCGCGGGGGTGCCCGCGGGGAAGAGCACGCCTTCCCAGTTCGTCACCTCGAAATCCGGGTAGCCGAGCTCCGCCATCGTCGGCACGTCCGGCAGGGCGCGGGCCCGCTCTCGCGTGCTGACAGCCAGCGGGACCAGGGCGCCGCTGCGGATATGCGGCACGACAGGCGCGGCGGTGACCCAGACCGCGTCCACATGCCCGGCCAGCGCGTCCGAAACGGCGGGACCGCCACCGCGATAGGGCACATGGGTCCAGCGCCGCCGCGTCATCACCTGCATCAGCGCCCCGGCAAGGTGCCCGCTGCTGGCATTGCCGGGGGAAGCGATGTTGAGCCGCCCGTCCCGCCTCTCCGCCTCGGCCAGCAGCCCGTCCAGGTCCCTGACCCCGAGGGAGGGGTGCGCCAGAAGCACCTGCGGCGCGCGGCACAGGAGAACGGAGGGCACGAAGCTGCGCTGGGCGTCCCAGGGAACGGGCTGGAGCGCCGGGTTCACCGTCAGCGCGTCGGAGGCGACCAGCACGGTGTAGCCGTCCGGCGCCGCGCGGGCGACGAGGTCGATCCCGATGTTGCCCGCGGCCCCGCCCCGGTTCTCCACCACGACAGGCGCGCCGAGGCGCGGCTGCAGCCGCTCCGCCACCTGCCGCGTGAGCAGGTCCACGCTGCCCCCGGCCGCCAGGGGCACGACGAGCCGAACCGGGCGGTCCGGCCAGGCGGCGAGCGCGGGGCGCGCGAGGGCAGAGATGGCCGCGGCGGCGCCGAGCCCCATCAGATGCCGCCTGCCCCACCCCGTTCCTTGTCCGCCCTCCACGAGGCCCTTCACCACCCCCAACACCCGGCCGGGCGTCGCCCGGTCCAGCGCGCGATCCCCGATCAGCGCCCGGACCTGCCCGATCGCCTCGCCCACCGCTTCCTGGCGCTCCGCCCCGATCGGCATCCCCGCTCTCCGGCACCTCGGACACCCAGAAGTTGAGCATGCCCGGAAAATCCCGACAAACGCCCTCGCCAGCGAAGCCAGCGCGACTGCCGCGCCTCAGGCGGGCCCGGTGCGGCAGCCCCGGAGGAAGATGCGGACGGAGGCCTGGATACGGCGGGTCAGGGCATCCTCGGGCACCCGGGCCTCAAGCCCGGCCAACAGCTCGTGGTGGAAAGCGCCGAGCGCCATGCCGATAAGCATGCGGGCCGCCTCGGTAGGGTCGGGCATGTCGTAGTCACCGGTCCGGCAGAGCCCGGCGAGGTAGTCGTCCAGGGTCAGCCGGGCGATCTCCGGCTCGCCGGCAGGGCCGCAGAGGGGACGCGGCAGCTGCCCGGCCTCAGCAACCGCAATTCGCATGAGGGCGATGTGGCTGTCCCGCAGGATGACGGCCGCGAGGCCGAGGAGGAACGCCTCCAGCGCCTCCTCGGGCGCCGCGCCCACAGCCACGGGCAGGCGCTCGAACTCCCGGCGGGAACGCGCCAGGAGTTCCTGGAACAGCTCCTCCTTCGACTTGAAGAGCTTATAGAGCGTCTTCTTCGAGCACCCGGCGCCGCGGGCCACAATGTCCATCGTGGTCAGGCGGAAGCCCTGGGCGACGAAGGCAGCCTCCGCCGCCGCCATGATCCGGGCCCTGGGATCGCCGCGCTCCTCCGCGCAGGGTGGGGCCAGGGCCACCTCGCTGGTCATCACGTTAACTCCATTTCACCTGTCGGCTGTTGCACTGCAACAAGTGTCCTTGACGACAGAGGGGAAACGGACGAGTTTCCACGCAACGGAAACTACGAAGTTTCCTTCTGTTACGCAAGGGATGGCGAGGCCCCCAAATGACGAGTTCCCCTGAAGAGGCGCGCCGGCCCTGGCCGGCCCGGCGGCATGCCCTGCTGAGCGGCCTGGCCCTGGTTGCGGCCTTGGTCACGGCCGGCTGCGAGGAGAAGGCGAATGCCGAGGGGAAAGAGCAGGGACCGCCCCCGACCGTTTCCGTGGTGAGCCTGCGGCCAGAGGCAGTGACGCTTCACACCACCCTGCCCGGCCGGACCACGGCCTACGAGGTGGCGGAGATCCGCCCGCAGGTGGGCGGGGTGATCCGCGAGCGGAAGTTCCGCGAGGGGCAGCAGGTGAAGGCCGGCGAGCCGCTCTTCCAGATCGACCCGGCGCCCTACCGGGCAGCGCTGGCGAGCGCGGAGGCCGCGCTGGACAAGGCCCAGGCGACCCTGGGCCAGGCGCGCGTGACGGTGACGCGCTATCGCCCGCTGGTGCAGCAGAACGCGGTCAGCCGGCTGGACTACGACAACGCCGTGGCCACCCAGAAGCAGGCGGAGGCGGATGTCGCCTCTGCCCAGGCCTCGGTCCAGACCGCGCGGATCAACCTGGGCTACACCAACATCACCTCCCCCATCGAGGGGCGGACCGGGCGCGCCACGACCACGGTGGGCGCGCTGGTGACGGCGGACCAGACCACCTCCCTGATGACGGTGACGCGGCTGGACCCGATCTACGTGGACGTGACCCAGCCCGCCTCCACCCTGCTGCGTCTGCGGCGGGACATGGAATCCGGGCGGCTGCGCCGGGCCAGCGACACGGCGGCCGAGGTGCGGCTGCTGATGGAGGACGGGACCGAGTACGCCCGCCCCGGCCAGCTCCAGGTGTCCGAGGTAACAGTGGAGCCGACCACGGGCGCGGTTACGCTGCGCGCGGCGTTCCCCAACCCGGACGGCGTGCTGATGCCCGGCATGTTCGTCCGCGCCCGCCTCGCCGAGGGCGTATCCGACGCCCTTCTGGTGCCGCAGCAGGCGGTGACGCGGAACTACCGCGGCCAGGCCGTGGCGAAGGTGGTGGGGGCGGACGGCGCGGTGCAGGAGCGCGTGCTGGATGCCGGCCAGGCCCTCGGAACGCGCTGGGTGGTGAATGCCGGGCTGCAACAGGACGACAAGGTGATCGTCCAGGGCGGGCAGAACGTGCAGCCCGGCGCCAAGCCGCAGGTCGAGGAGATCACGCTGGAGGAGCTGGATCGCCGCTCCCGCCAGCCGGCGCCCGGGCAGCAGCCGCAGGGGGGCGGCCAGGGGGGTGGCCAAGGCGGCGGCCAGGAACAGGAGCAGGGGGCCGCCGACCAGCCCCAGGCGCAGGAGGGGGCGGGGCCGCAGGGCCAGCAGGCCTCCCGTAGGGGCTGAGGCCGCATCATGGCACGCTTCTTTATCGACCGGCCGGTCTTCGCCTGGGTCATCGCGCTGGCGATCATGCTGATCGGCCTGATCTGCCTGCGGACCCTGCCGGTCTCGCAGTACCCGAACATCGCGCCGCCCACGATCCGCATCTCGCTCAGCTACTCGGGCGCCTCGGCGGAGACGGTGCAGAACACGGTGGTGCAGCCGATCGAGCAGCAGATGACGGGGCTGGACGGGCTGCTCTACTTCACCTCCACCAGCAATCGCGACGGCAGCGCCACCATCGAGCTGACCTTCGCCCAGGGCACCAACGCCGACACGGCGCAGGTCCAGGTGCAGAACAAGCTGTCACTGGCCGAGCCGCGCCTGCCGGAGACCGTGCGCCAGCAGGGCATCCGCGTGGCGAAGGCCAGCCGCGCCAACCTCATGGTCATCGGCTTCGTCTCCAAGGACGGGACGATGAACAGCAGCGACCTGGCGGACTTCATCGCCAGCAACGTGCAGGACCCGATCACCCGCACCACCGGCGTGGGCGACTACAACCTGTTCGGTTCCCAGTACGCCATGCGGATCTGGCTGGATCCGGCGAAGCTGACGGCCTTCAACATGATCCCGTCGGACATCTCGGCGGCCGTGCAGTCGCAGAACGTGCAGGTGGCCTCCGGCGAGCTGGGCGCCCGCCCGGCGCTGCCCGGCCAGCAGCTGAATGCCACGCTGATCGGGCCGAGCTACCTGAACACGCCGGAGCAGTTCGGCGCCATCCTGCTGCGGGTGAACCAGGACGGGTCCCAGGTGCGGTTGCGCGACGTGGCGCGGATCGAGCTGGGGGCGCAGAGCTTCGCGGTCAGCGCGCAGTTCAACGGCCGCGCCTCGGCCGCCATCAGCGTGCAGCTGGCCAGCGGCGCCAACGCCGTCTCCACCGCCAATGCGGTGCGCGCGACGATCGATCGGCTGCGCCCGACCTTCCCCTCCAACCTGGAGGTGGTCTACCCCTTCGACACCACCCCCTTCGTGGAGATCTCCATCCACGAGGTGGTGAAGGCGCTGGTCGAGGCGATGGTCCTCGTCTTCGTCGTCATGTACGTCTTCCTGCAGAATTTCCGGGCGACGCTGATCCCGACGCTGGCCATCCCCGTGGTGCTGCTGGGCACCTTCGCGGTGTTGTCCCTGGCCGGATATTCCATCAACACCCTGACCATGTTCGCCATGGTGCTCGCCATCGGCCTACTGGTGGACGACGCCATCGTGGTGGTGGAGAACGTGGAGCGCGTGATGGAGACCGAGGGGGTTTCCCCCCTGGAAGCCACGCGCAAGTCCATGGACCAGATCTCCGGCGCCCTGGTGGGCATCGCCATGGTGCTCTCGGCCGTGTTCCTGCCGATGTTCTTCTTCGCGGGCTCGGCGGGCGTGATCTACCGGCAGTTCTCGCTGACCATCATCACCGCCATGACCCTCTCGGTGATCGTGGCGCTCGTCTTCACCCCGGCCCTCTGCGCCACCCTGCTGAAGCGGCCCAAGAACCACGGGCCGAAGCGCGGGGTCTTCGGCTGGTTCAACCGCGGCTTCGACCGCATGACCAACGGCTATGTCGGCGGCGTGGGCATCATGGCCCGCCGGCCCTGGCGCTTCATGATCGTCTGGGCGGCGGTGGCGGCCGGGCTCGCGCTGCTCTTCATCCGGCTGCCCTCCTCCTTCCTCCCGAACGAGGACCAGGGCGTGTTCTACGTGCAGATCGCGGGCCCGCCGGGCGCGACGGTGGAGCGCACGCAGAACGCGCTGGACGCGGTGACGCAGTACCTGCTGAACGACGAGAAGGCCGACGTCGAATCCGTCTACGGCATCACCGGCTTCAGCTTCGCCGGCCGCGGGCAGAATTCCGGCATGGCCTTCGTCCGCCTCCGGCACTGGGACGACCGCGAGGGTGGCGAGCACACGGCCCAGGCCATCGCCAACCGCGTGATCAAGCGTTTCGCGGGCTACCGGGACGCGCGGATCCTGGCCTTCTCCCCGCCCGCCGTGTCCGAGCTGGGCAATGCCACGGGCTTCGAAATGCAGCTGCTGGCCCGCAGCGGCCAGAGCACCCAGGAGCTGAACGCGGCGCGCGACAAGCTGCTGGCGGCCGCGGCCCGGAGCCCCATCCTCGTCGGCGTGCGCCCGAACAGCCAGCCGGACGAGCCCCAGTACAAGCTGGAGATCGACTGGGAGCGGGCGAGCGCGCTGGGCCTTTCCGTCAGCGATATCAACAACACGCTCTCGGCCGCCTTCGGCTCCACCTATGCCGGTGACTTCCTGGACCGCGGGCGCATCAAGCGCGTCTACCTCCAGTCCGAGGCCGCCTACCGCATGCTGCCGACGGACCTGTCCCAGTGGTTCGTCCGCAACGGCGCCGGTACGATGGTGCCCTTCAACACCTTCGCCAAGGCGACCTGGGAAATCGGCTCGCCGGGCCTCGCGCGGTTCAACGGTATCAACGCGATCGAGATCCAGGGCGACGCGGCGCCGGGGCAGAGCACGGGCGCGGCGATGGCGGAGATGGAGCGGCTGGCCAAGGAGCTGCCCCAGGGCTTCGGGGTGGAGTGGAGCGGCCTCTCCTACGAGGAGCGCGCCTCCGGCGCCCAGGCCGGACCGCTCTACGCCATCTCGCTGATCGTGGTCTTCCTCTGCCTCGCCGCGCTGTACGAGAGCTGGGCGATCCCGGTCTCCGTGCTGCTGGTGGTGCCGCTGGGCGTCTTCGGTGCGGTGGCGGCGACCTGGCTGCGCGGGCTCTCCAACGACGTGTACTTCCAGGTGGGGCTGCTCACCACGGTCGGCCTCTCGGCGAAGAACGCGATCCTCATCGTGGAATTCGCCAAGGAGCACTTCGAGACGGGCGAGGACCTGCTGAAGTCGGCGCTGCACGCGGCCCGGGAACGGCTGCGGCCGATCCTGATGACCTCGCTCGCCTTCGTGCTCGGCGTCGTGCCGCTGGCGATCGCGACCGGGGCCGGCGCGGGCGGCCGGGTGGCCATCGGCACCGGCATCATCGGCGGCGTGGTCACGGGCACGGTGCTGGCGATCTTCTTCGTGCCTCTCTTCTTCGTGCTGGTGCTCGGGCTCTTCCGCACCAAGCGGGCGAGCGACGTGGAGAAGGAGCGGCAGGCCGAGCAGGAAGCCCAGACGGATCGCCATGCCCAGCCCCAGGCGGCGGGCGACTGAGGACCAGGGAAAGAGACATGCGTAACCTTCTATCCCTGGGCGTGAGCGCGCTCGCACTCGCGGGCTGCTCCCTCGTCCCCGACTACCTGCGCCCGGGCGCGCCGGTCCCCGTCTCGCTCCCAAGCGGTGGCGCCTATGGCGAGGCGCAGCCGGGCGTCGGCACGGTGGACCAGCTGGGCTGGCAGGACGTATTCCTGGACCCCTCGCTGAAGCGGCTGATCGGCATCGCGCTGCGGAACAACCGCGACCTCCGGGTAGCGGCGCTGAACGTGCAGGCGGCCGAGGCGCAGTTCCGCGCGCAGCAGGGCCTGATCTTCCCGCAGATCGGGGCCACGGGCAGCGCGGACTACGCCCAGACCCCGGCCGACCTTGGCGCCGGGGCGCGGACCGGGCGGACCAGCCCGACCACCTCCCGCACCTTCGGCATCCAGGGCGGCTTCACCTCCTGGGAGATCGACCTGTTCGGGCGCATCCGCAGCCTGAGCGAGGCGGCCCTGGAAACGGCCTTCGCCCAGGCAGAGACGCAGCGGGCGACGCAGATCAGCCTCGTCGCCTCCGTGGCCGATGCCTACCTGACGGTGCTGGCAAACCGGCAGCTGCTGGATCTGACGAAGCAGACGCTGGCGAGCCAGGAGCAGTCCTACCGGCTGACCCAGGCCACCGTCGCGGGCGGCACCTCCACGGCGCTGACGCTGCGCCAGGCGCAGACGCAGGTGGAGCAGGCGCGGGCGAACCTCGCGCTCTACACCCGCCAGCTGGCGCAGGCGGAGAACGCCCTGGCGCTGCTGCTGGGCCAGCCGGTGCCGGCGGACCTGCCGCAGGAGGTGAACCTGGCCTCCCCGCTCATCGTGGGCGACCTGCCGGCGGGCATGTCCTCCGAGGTGCTGCTGCGGCGGCCGGACGTGCTGGCGGCGGAGCGGCTGCTGCGCGCGGCCAACGCCAATATCGGCGCGGCGCGGGCGGCCTTCTTCCCGAGCATCACCCTCACCGCCTCCTACGGCACGGCGGGCGCCTCGCTCTCCCGGCTGTTCCAGCCGGGCTCGGGCATCTGGGCCTTCTCCCCCCAGATCAACGTGCCGATCTTCACGGGAGGCATCAACGAGGCGAACCTGGACTACGCGAGGATCCAGAGCCGCGTAGAGATCGCCAACTACGAGAAGGCGATCCAGACCGCCTTCCGAGAGACGGCGGACTCCCTGGCGGCGCGCGGCACCTACGGGGACCAGCTGCGGGCACAGCAGTCGCTGACGGATGCTTATGCGCAGAGCTACCAGCTCTCCGAGGCGCGGTTCCGCGCGGGGGTGGACAACTACCTGACGGTGCTCGTCTCCCAGCGGGACCTCTATGCCGCGCAGCAGACGCTGATCGCGCTGCAGCGGGACCGGCTCTCGGCACAGGTCACGCTGTACCGGGTTCTGGGCGGCGGGTGGCTGGCGAACTCGGCAGCGCCGCCGCCCGCCCCCGTTCCACCCGCCCAGGCGCCGGAGCCGCAGGCACCGCGGCCGTTGCGGAGCGGTTCCCAGGGAGCCGGGCCGCAACCCGGGCGGTGAGCCAGACGCGGCGGCAGAGGGAGGGCACGACGGGATCGCCTTGCCCATGGCCGCCGCGCCTTCCTCGCCAGGAGTTCCGAGTCCTTCCCGCAGGGCAGAGCTCCTCAGCATCGGAGCGGTCGTCCTGGCCGAATGGCCGGCGACAGCAATCACGCAGACGGCAACAGTCCGGGCATGACCGCGGGGGCCGCAGCGGCCTAAGCTTCCCTTTCAAGACAATCAGGGAGGTCAAGAATGGCTCAGCACGTCCAGGACTACCCGACCAGCGAGAGCGACTACCTGCCCCATATCATCGCCCGGTGCGTGGAGAAGGCGAACCGCCACGGGCTGCCCTACCGGTTCCGGCTGAATGGTGCCGAGGTGATCGTCCGCCCGGGCAAGACGGCGGAGGAGGTGAACGAGGAGGTGCAGCGCCAGTGGCAGGCCGGCCGGATGGCGGCGGCGCCAGTTCCTGACGCCATGCCTTCCCCGGCGCCGTAGCGCCAGGGCCCGCGCAGCGTCCTCCGGGGCAGGGAGCGCGCCATGCTCAGAACAGCAGTTTCCGCCGCCTTATGCTGTCTCTGGTGCCTTGGCGTGACAGCTTGCTCGCCAACGCCCAGGGACCCTGGCCTGGAGAGGAGCGGCCGCGAGCGGTTCGACCGCTACTACGTCGGCCGGGGGTCCCCCTTCGCGCCCCGGGGTGACCTCTTTGACCGCCCATGAGCGGGTTTCTCGGCGTCCAGGCTGATAGGTGAGCCTGGACTTCGCGCCGACCGTTCCTCTCCCGCGCCTGTCAGCCCACTGACATCAGCGGGACCCGCTTGCCCTGCAATGCGGCCCCTGAAAGGCCTGCTTCCCCTTACCTGTAGGGCGCGAGTTGGCCCGGGACCCCGGTGTTCCAAAGGAACAACCTTGCAGGTCCCGGGCTAGTTTGCCGAGCGAGTGCCGACGTAGCCCCGCCCGCGTCTAGCCCGGCCACAACCCGGGCAACTCCGCGGCCGTCTGGCAGGGCCAACAGGGTTTCGAAGAAGGCCTAGGCGATTGTGCTCGCTGATGCCCCGCCGTCAGCTTCGATACGATCCATTGATGTCGATGTAGCCGTGGGTCAGGTCGCAGGTCCAAACCGTGGCCTCGCTCTTGCCAAGGCCGATATCGACCTCGATGTCGATCTCCCGCCCCTTCATGTGGGCGACCACCGGGGCCTCGTCGTAGCCTTCGACCACGCCGCCATCCCTGGCCATCCAGACCCCGCCCACGGCGACGGAGAGCTTGTCGCGGTCGGCGGGCTCGCCAGCCTTGCCCACGGCCATGACGATCCGGCCCCAGTTCGCGTCCTCGCCGGCAATGGCAGTCTTCACCAGGGGGGAATTGGCGATCGCCATGGCGATGCGCTTGGCCGAGCTATCGGAGAGGGCGGACTTCACCGTCACCTTCACCAGCTTCTGCGCTCCCTCCCCGTCCCGGACCACCTGGAGGGCGAGGTCGAGCAGCAGGGCGTTCAACTGCTCCTGGAAGTCGTCCAGCGCGCTGCCCGGCAGGGCGGAGACCTTGTCGTGCCCGGCCTGGCCGGTGGCGAAGAGGAGGACGGTGTCGGAGGTGGAGGTGTCGCTGTCCACGGTGATGCGGTTGAAGCTCGCCTCGACCCCCTTCCGCAGCAGCGATTGCAGGGCGGCGGCGGGAATGGCGGCATCAGTGGCCACGAAGCAGAGCATCGTCGCCATATCCGGCGCCACCATGCCGCTGCCCTTGGCGATGCCGACGATCGTCACGGTCTTGCCGTGGATCGTGGCCGTGCGGGCGCAGGCCTTGGGAAAGGTGTCGGTGGTCATGATGCCGCGCGCGGCATCGGCCCAGCCTGCCTCCTTCAACTCCGCGTGCAGCGCGGGCAGGGCGGCGGCGAGCTTCTCGTGCGGCAGCACCTGGCCGATCACGCCGGTGCTGGCCAGGAACACCTCGGAGGGCTTGCACCCCGCCAGCGCGGCCGCGGCCTCCGCCGTCGCCTCGCAGGCCACCACGCCGGCGCGGCCGGTGAAGACGTTGGCGTTGCCGGCGTTCACCACCAGGGCGCGCGCGGCCTCGCCCTTCAGCGCCGTGCGGCACCAGTCCACCGGGGCGCCCGGGCACTTGTTGCTGGTGAAGACGCCCGCGACGGTGGTGCCGGGGGCGAACTCCATCATCATCAAGTCCGGGCGGCCCTGGTAGCGCAGCCCGGCCGCGGCCACGCCCAGCCGCACGCCCTTCAGCGGCGGCAGGGGCGGCAGATCGACCTTCAGGGGGGAGACAGGAATCGCCTGCGCCATGCCGGGTGCCCTCTCAGCGCCGCTGGGCGGGCGCGGCGGCGGGGGGCTGCGCTCCGCCCGGGGCAGGAGCCTGCGCTCCGCCCGGGGCAGGAGCTCCCGCTCCGCCCGGGGCCGGCGGGGTTGCCCCGTCCAGCAGGGTCGGGGCGCGCTGGGGCGAGCCGTCGAGGTTGAAGCGCTCCACCTTGGCCGCGTTGCGGATGCGCTCCACGGCGGCGTTCACCGCCTCCTCGAAGGCGGCCTGGCGAAGGGCGTCCTGGCTGTCCTCGAAGCTCGCGGCGGGGGCGGTGCGCCGCTCCTCAACCTTGATGACGTGCCAGCCGAAGGGGGTCTGGATCGGCTTCTCGCTGATCTGGCCGGGCCGGAGGGCGAAGGCGGCCTCCGCGAACTCCGGGATCATGTCGGACTTCTTGAAGAAGCCGAGGTCGCCGCCCTGCTGGGAGCCGGGCCCGGTGGAGAGGCGCCGGGCGACCTCCGCGAAGTCGGCGCCGGGCTTGCGAACCTCGGCCAGGGCCGCGTTCGCCGCCGCCTCGGTGGGGACGAGGATGTGGCGGGCATGCACCTCCTCCTCGCCCTGGCGATTGGCGGATTCGCGGGTGTAGCGGGCGCGCAGCGCCTCCTCGGTCAGGGCCGGGGCCACCTCCCGCCGCAGCAGGGCCTGCTGGAGTTCCTGGTCCGTGGCGCGGGCGACGCGGCGCTGCACCTCCGGGTCGTTCTGCAGCCCTTCGGCGCGCGCCTTCGCCACGATGGCCTTCTGGGCCACCAGCTGATCCAGGATCAGCGGGAAGAGCATCGCCGGCGGGGCGTTTCGCAGCTCGTCCGGCAGCTCCTGCGCGGCGTCCCGCACGTCGGAGAGGCGGATTTCCTGGCCGTCGACGCGGGCCACCACCGGATTGCCCGCGGGCGTGGCGGCCTGGCCGGCGGCCGGGGCGGCGGAAGGTGCAGGGGCGGCTGGAGCCGGCGCGGAAGGGGCCGGCGAGGAAGGGGCCGGTGCCTGGGCGAAGGCGGGCGCGCCGACGAGCAGGGCCGACAGGGCGGCGGTGGCGAGGAGAAGGCGGCGCATGGAAAACACCCTGGGGGAAGGGCCAGCAACATGGCCGAGCCGCCCTTCCCCCACAAGGCAGGCATGCCCCGGTGGCACGCTTCCCTTGAAAGGATGTGATTTGGCGCCCCGCCTCGGCCATGGATCATCCGCGCCGCCCGCGCCTGGCCCGGGATCGGGAACAAGACCTGGGGGAACAAGACTTGGCCGAGATCCTGATCCTGCTGAGCCACCCGGATTACAAGAATTCCCGCGCGAACCGTGCCCTGGCCGACTCCGCCGCCGCCCTGCCCGGGGTGGAGGTGGCGCACCTGGACGGGCTCTACCCCGATGGCGGGATCGACCTCGACGCCGAGGTGGCCAGGCTGATCGCGGCCCGGCGCATCGTCCTGCAGTTCCCGATCCAGTGGTACTCCACCCCGCCCTTACTGAAGGTCTGGCAGGACACGGTGCTGACCCGGATGTTCTATGTGAACGCGAAGACCGAGGGCGACCTCCTGGCCGGGCGGCCGGTGATGGTGGCGGCGACGGCAGGCAACCAGCCCGGCGCCTACCGCCCGGAAGGCGTCAACCTCTTCCCCCTGCCGGAGCTGCTGAAGCCCCTGCACGCCACAGCCCACCGCTGCGGGCTCGATTGGCAGGACCCTTTCCTGATCTACGAGGCCCGCCGGGCGGAGGACAGCCGGCTGACGGAGGCGGGGCAGGCCTACGCGGCCCGGCTGCGGGAATTCGCCGCCCTGGGATAGGGCCAGCCTCCTTCCTCTCAGGGGCTTTCGTTGACCCGCCCCCCCGCCTTGCCTATCTCTCCCCCTCAAACCCAGGGGCCCACCGCCCCCTTCCTGCCGGCCGCGCCGCGGCCGTCCGGCGGCGGCGACCCTGGCCCCGGAGACCGCTTGCCCCCATGTTCGCCCGCCTTGCCCGCGCCATTCTCGGCACCTCGAACGACCGCGCACTGAAGGCGTACCGGGCGCGGGTGCCGGCCATCAACGCGCTTGAACCCCAGATGGCCGCCCTCTCGGATGAGGCCCTGCAGGCCAAGACCCCCGAGTTCCGGGAGAGGCTGGCGAAGGGCGAGAGCCTCGACAGCCTGCTGCCGGAGGCCTTCGCGGTCTGCCGGGAGGCCAGCAAGCGCGTGCTGGGGATGCGGCACTTCGACGTGCAGCTGATCGGCGGCATGGTCCTGCACGAGGGCCGGATCGCCGAGATGAAGACCGGCGAGGGCAAGACGCTGGTGGCCACCCTGCCCGCCTACCTGAACGGCCTGACTGGCAATGGCGTGCACCTGGTGACGGTGAACGACTACCTCGCCACCCGCGACGCCGGCGAGATGGGCCGGCTGTACAACTGGCTGGGGCTGACGGTGGACACCATCGTCTATGGCAAGACCGACCAGCAGCGCCGGGACGCCTACGCGGCCGACATCACCTACGGCACGAACAACGAGTTCGGCTTCGACTACCTGCGCGACAACATGAAGTACTCGCTGGCCGAAATGGTCCAGCGCCCCTTCGCTTACGCGATCGTGGACGAGGTGGACAGCATCCTGGTGGATGAGGCGCGCACCCCGCTCATCATCTCCGGCCCCACCGACGACACCTCGGACCTCTACAACCGCGTGAACGCGGTGGTGCGGGAGATCGCGCAGGTCCCCGAGAACTTCGAGAAGGACGAGAAGAACCGCACCGTCTCCCTCACCGATGCGGGGAACGAGGCGGTCTCGGCCGGGCTGACGGAGGCGGGGATGCTCGTGGAGGGCGACCTTTACGATTTCCACAACGTCACCCTGGTCCACCACGTGAACCAGAGCCTGCGCGCCCATGTCCTCTTCTCGCGGGACGTGGACTACATCGTCTCCCGCGATGGCAAGATCGTCATCATCGATGAGTTCACGGGCCGCATGATGGAGGGCCGGCGCTACTCCGACGGCCTGCACCAGGCGCTTGAGGCGAAGGAGGGCGTGGAGGTCCAGCCGGAGAACCAGACCCTCGCCTCCATCACCTTCCAGAACTACTTCCGCCTCTACCCCAAGCTCTCCGGCATGACCGGCACGGCGGCGACCGAGGCGGACGAGTTCGCGGAGATCTACAAGTTGGAGGTGGTGGAGATCCCCACCAACCTGCCCGTCGCCCGCCAGGATTCTGACGACGAGGTGTACCGCTCCGCCCGGGAGAAGTACGAAGCGGTGGCGAACCTCGTGCAGGAGGCGCGGGAGCGAGGCCAGCCCTGCCTGGTTGGCACCACGAGCATCGAGAAGTCCGAGCTGATCTCCGCCCTGCTGAAGCGCAAGGGCGTGCCGCATCAGGTGCTGAACGCCCGCTACCACGAATCCGAGGCGGGCATCATTTCCCAGGCTGGGCGCCCGGGCGCGGTGACGATCGCGACGAACATGGCCGGCCGCGGAACCGACATCAAGCTCGGCGGCAATGCCGAGATGCTGGCCCGCGCCACCTTCCCCGGCGAGCCGGACGGGCCGGAGTTCGAGGCCCGGCTGGCCGAGATCCGCCGCGAGGTGGAGGAGAGCGCGGCGAAGGTGAAGGAGGCCGGCGGCCTCTTCGTCATCGGCACGGAGCGGCATGAGAGCCGCCGCATCGACAACCAGCTGCGCGGCCGTTCCGGCCGCCAGGGCGACCCGGGCGCCAGCCGCTTCTTCCTCTCCCTGGAAGACGACCTGATGCGGATCTTCGGCAGCGACCGCATGGGCGGGATGCTGGAGAAGCTGGGGTTGAAGGAGGGGGAGGCAATCATCCACCCCTGGATCAACAAGGCCCTGGAGAAGGCGCAGAAGAAGGTCGAGGCGCGGAACTTCGACACGCGCAAGAACCTGCTGAAGTACGACGACGTGATGAACGACCAGCGCAAGGAGGTCTACGCCCAGCGCAAGTCCTTCATGCACGCGCAGGACGTGGCGGAGACGGTGGCGGAGATGCGCCGCGAGGTGATCGAGGACATGGTGGCCGCCGCCATCCCCGAGAACGCCTATGCCGAGCAGTGGGATACGGAGGGGCTGCAGTCCCGCGTGCTGGATGTCCTCGGCCTGGACCTGCCGATCGTGGAGTGGGGCCGCGAGGAAGGAATCGACGAGAGCGGGATCCGCGAGCGCCTGCTGGAAGCCGCCGACACCTCCTACGCGGCCCGCGCCGCCAATATCGGCCCCGACCGGATGCGGGAGGTGGAGAAGTCCCTGCTGCTGATGGTCTTCGACAAGGTGTGGAAGGACCATCTCCTCTCGCTCGACCACCTGCGCCAGGGCATCGGGCTGCGGGCCTATGGCCAGCGCGACCCGCTGAACGAGTACAAGTCCGAGGCCTTCAACCTGTTCAATGCCATGCTCGGCGAGATGCGCGAGGAGACGACGCGCTGGCTGATGCAGGTGAACCTCACCCCGGAGGCCCCCCTGCCCTCCCCTGAGCCGGTGAGCTTCACCGACCTGCGCCACCCCGCGCCGGATTCCGGCGACCCGCTGCTGGGCTACGACCAGGGCGCGGGCGAGTACGGCGCGGCCGCCCCGGTGGCGGCGCCCGCGGCGGAGGGCGTGGACCCCGCCGATCCCGCCACCTGGGACCGCACCCCCCGGAACGCCCCGTGCCCCTGCGGCTCGGGACGAAAGTACAAGCACTGCCACGGCCGGGGCTGAGCGATCGCGCGATGGTGACGCGGCAACCTGCCGCGTCACCATGAAATTGCTTCATTTGTTTGACGTCGCTGACGTCTCCGGGCATGACGGCACGAGACACTTCGGGCCGCCATGATCAGTCAGCAGATCGAGATTCACGCCACACCGGAGGACCGGAAGGGCCCGCTCTCGCTCGTCATCTCCGTTCGCTCCCCGGCAGAATGGTCGGGGCGGAATCTCTCCCTTCGCCTGGGCGCGCGCGAGCTGGTTCTCATGCCCCTCCAGGATGGGAACACGGTGAGGGCGGTTCTCGACGTGACCGGCCTTCAGGGCCGGGAAGACTATGTCGTCGGCCTGCAGGACGAGGCGGGCCGCGACATCTCCGGCGAGGCCGACTGGGTGCTGAGCGGCCTCTTCTTCGAGGCCCTGCGGGTCACGCCCGCGGAGTTCCTGGACAAGGTTCAGCTTCACCACTCCCGCTTCCGGTCCCAGTACCTGCTGGAGTTGGCCGCGCACGGCTTCTACCTGCGCCACCCGGAGGCGGAGTTCGTGCTCCGTGGCGCCGCCCTCACCATCCTGAGCCATCGCTACCTGGAGAAGCCCGCCGATTCGCTGGACCCGCAGGAGGTGACGCGGGTGACCTGGCTGCTCGGCCAGGCCAGGCCCGTGGTGGAGGAGGGTGCCGCCCTCGTCCGCGCCGCGGAGACGGAGGACAGACGGGTGGACTGGCGCCATGTGCGCTGGACCGTCTCGCTGGCCACGGTGGCCGCGCACCTCTCGCTCTACGACGAATCCTATCCCCAGGCGCTTCTCTTCTTCGAGCTGGCCACGCGGCACACGCACCTCGTGCACTACGCGAAGGTCTCGGCCCTGAACCTCGTCATCTGCGCCTTCGCTGAGGGGCTGATCGCCCATCTGCTCAGCCGGCCCGATCAGGCCCGGGCGGCGCTGGTCCGCGGCGTGGAGGCGGTGAAGCCCATCGTGCAGGCCCAGAACCTGATGGAGAACGTCTGGGTGCTGGGCGACCTGCAGAACGTGCTGCGGGCGTCCCGCCAGTGCTACATCGCACTGCTGCGCCTGGGCTTGATCGAGCTGCGCGTCACCCCGCCGATGATCGACGACTCCATGCAGATCGAGGTGGGCGAGGTGCGGAGCCCCCTGCAGCGGATCATCATGGCGGACCGGGTGCCGACCCTCGCCCGGCACCTGGCCCAGCACGGCGGGTTCTGAGGCGCCAGGCTGGGAACCTTTTACTTCCCGGCCCAGTGGACGAAGCGCTTCTCCGCAAGCAGGAAGAGCAGGTTCAGCGCGTAACCCAGGGCGCCCGCGACAAAGATGGCGCCGTACATCAGCCCGCTCTCGAACAGCATCTGCGCGTTGATGACGCGCTGGCCGATGCCATCGGTGGAGCCGATGAACATCTCCGCCACCACCACGATCACCAGGGCCAGCGAGACGCCCTGGCGCATGCCCACGAGGATCTGCGGCAAGGCTTCCCACACCAGCACGTCCCACAGGATGCGGGCTGGGCCGGCGCCCATGACCCTGGCAGCCAGAACGCGGGTGCGGCGGGCGTTCATCACGCCATAGGCGGCGTTGAACAGGATCACCAGCGCGGCGCCGAAGGCCGCCACCGCGATCTTCGTCGCCTCGCCCGTGCCGAAGAGGACGAGGAAGAGCGGAAACAGGGCCGAGGCCGGGGTGGATCGGAAGAAGTCCACCACGAACTCCACGGCACGGTAGAGCCTTTCCCGCGCGCCCAGCGCCACCCCGAGCGGCACGCCGACGGCGGAGGCGATAACGAAGGAGAGCAGGGTCCGCCACACTGTACGGCCGACATCATGCGCCAGCGGGCCGTTCATGAGGGAAGCCCAGGTATCGCGGGCCGTCTCGGCCGGCGATGGCAGCAGCACCGGATCCGCAACGCGCAGCATCACCGCCGCCTGCCAGACCAGGACGAAGCCGATCGCCCCGAGAATGGGAGGAACGAGGCCGCGCATCACGCTGCCTCCGGACGGGCGCGGACGGAGGCGGTGAAAACGTCCAGGCAGCGCTTCTTGATGGCCACGAACTCCGGCGAGGAGAGGGTCGCGGCGTCACGCGGCCAGGGCAGCGGCACGGGCACGTCGTCCACGATGCGCGCGGGGCGCCGGGTGAGCATCAGGACGCGGTCCGAGAGGGCGATGGATTCCTCGAGGTCGTGGGAGACGAGCATGGCGGTGATGCGATTCTCCTTCAGCACGCGCCCCAGCAACTCGCGCAGGGAGAGCGTCGTCTCGTAGTCCAGGGCGGAGAAGGGCTCGTCCAGGAACAGCACCTCCGGCTCCACGGCCAGGGCACGCATAACGGAGACGAGCTGCTGCTGGCCGCCGGAGAGTTCATAAGGGTAGCGCTGAAGGTCGAAGCGCACCTGGAAGGCCGCGACAAGCTGCTCCAGCCGCCGCTCCACCTGCGCGCGGGGCTGACCCATCAGGCGCAGCGGATAGCGGATGTTGTCGGCGGCGCGGCGCCAGGGCAGCAGCGCCTCCCGGTAGTTCTGGAAGACGTAGCCGATCCGCGCCTCCCGCACCGTGCGGCCATCGAAGAGCACGCTACCGGAATCGGCCTCCAGCAGCCCCGCCATCATGTTGATGAGGGTGGACTTGCCGCAGCCGTTCGGCCCGAAGACCGAGAGGATGTCGCCGCGGCGGAGATCGAGGTCCAGCCCGGCATGGACGGGCTGGCCGCGATAGGCCTTGGAGAGACCGCGGACGGAAACCGCGGCCTCGCGTGGGGAGATGGCGTTCACCCGCGATTGTCTCAGAGGGCGCGCAGGAAAGTCTTCACGTCGATGGCGCTCCGCACCACGCCCTGCCGCACGGCGATGTCCACGAAGGTCTGGAAGTCCGCCACTTCCTGAGGCGTCAGGTCCTTCACCATCGCGAAGTTCACCAGCGGCACGGTGGGGGCCAGCTCGGCCGAGGTGTTCATGAAAGGCACCAGCAGCTCGCGCACGGTGGCGTCGCTCCGGATCGTCGCGCAGGCCTTGGCCCAGGCGGCGGCGAAGCGCTGCGCCACCTCTGGCTTCTCCTGCAGGAACTTGCCGGTCAGCGCACCGCCCGCGGCGAAGGCCTGTGCGTCCGGGCGGCCGATGAGGTATCGGGCGATCACCCCGGCTTCCAGGCGGCGCGCGGCGCCCTGGCGCTCCGCGATCGTGGCCTGGGGTTCCAGCGTGTAGGCAGCGTCGAAGGTGCCGGCGGCGAGCGCGCCGACATGCACGCCCATCTGCTGCTCCGTCAGCGTGTAGTCCCGCCCCTCCTGCAGCCCGTTCGCGGCCAGCACGGCGCGGGCGGCGGCCATGTTGGCCGGGCCGGGAGCCGAGACGATCTTCGCGCCCTTCAGCTCCTTGATGCTGGCGGCGCCGAAGCCCGGGCGGACGATGAACTGCTCCATCCTGTACTGGTCGTTCTGTCCGCCGAGCTGGATGTAGACCGCCGTGTTGGCGCGGCGCGAGTTGATGTTCGCGCCCTCCAGCGTGACGAGGTTGGAGGCCGCCTCCACATCACCCGCCACCATGGCCTGCACGATGAGCGGCGCGGCCTGCAGGGGCACGGCCTCCGCCGCGATGCCGGCCTCCGCGAAGAAGCCTCGCTCCCGCGCCACGTAGAAGGGTAGCGCCGAGGAGACGTTGAAGACGGCGACCCGGACCGTATCCGCCGCCATTGCGCCCCGCGCGAGAAAGGGCGTGGCGAGCGCGGCGCCGAGGAGGGAGCGGCGGTTCATGCGTGTGGTCCTCAATGCAGCTTCGGGTAGGTGGCGGGGTCGAAGAAGGAGGTGCCGGCGACGTAGCGGCGGTGGTCCGACATGTCCGGCGGGGGGCCCGGCTCGGCGCTGCCCTCGAAGGTGAGCTCGAGCTGCACGCCGGAGGGGTCGTAGACGAAGAGCTGCCAGAGGGTGGTCCCGGGGACGAGGAACTCCCGCCATTCCAACCCCGCCCCGCGGAAACGGATGATGAAGGCGTGGTAGCCGCGGCAGGCCAGGGAGACGTGGTCGATCGCCGCCGTGCCGACCGGTGCGGTGCCGGATGGGCCGAGGGCCGGGCCACCAGCATAGACATGCATCAGCGCCTGCCCGCCCGGGAGGGGCACGGCCAGCCAGGCGCCGGGATAGCCGAAATCCGGGCGCTTCACCTCCGCCAGCCCCAGGACGCCCTTGTAGAAGGCCAGGGTGGCGCTGAGGTCGCTCGTCTTCACGGCGACATGGAACAGGCCGGCGACAAGGGGCGTATTCCGGGGCTCATTCATCTCGTGGACGGCATCCGTTGTGCCAGCGCATCAGGGCAATCCACGTGCCACGCCCTGCTCCGCCTCACACGGGGGCAAGGCGCCGCTTTCATGGTCAGGACAGGGCGCTCCTGGCGCGATCCTGGGCAGGGCGGGCGAAGGGGCCCGCTACCAGGGCAGGCCCGGATCGCCTATGACGGATTCGCAATCCAGCGCGCCGAGAGGTTCCGAATGCTCCGCAGAACCGTCCTGCGAATGGCCGCCCTGGCCGCCTTGGCCATCCCGGTGGCCGCCACGGCGCAGGAGGCGCCCTGGCCCAACCGCCCCATCACCATCATGGGTGGCTTCCCCAACGGCTCCGGCGTGGACATCTACGCCCGCAAGCTGGCCGAGCCCCTCTCCCACGCGCTGGGCGTGCCCGTGGTGGTGGACAACCGCACGGGCGCGGGCGGCAACATCGCCAGCGAGTACGTCGCCCGCGCGCGGCCGGATGGCTACACCTTCCTGCTCGCCACGGCCGGCACGCACGCGATCAACGCATCGCTCTACAGCCACCTGCCCTTCGATCCGCTGAAGGACGTGACGCACATCGCCCTGCTGGGCGACGTGCCGAACGTGCTGCTCGTCAGTACCCAGCACTCCCCGAACATCAACACCTGCCGGGACCTGATCGCGGCGGCGAAGGCGAAGCCGGGGTCGCTGGCCTATGCCTCCACGGGCAACGGCGCCTCCACGCATCTCGCGGGCGTGCAGTTCTCGCTGGCGGCGGGGATCGACACGCTGCACGTGCCCTATCGCGGCCAGGGGCCGGCCATGGTCTCTCTGCTGGCCGGGGAGACGGCCTTTTTCTTCAACCAGAGCGGGCCGAGCATCGGGCCGATCCAGCAGGGCCAGGTGCGCGGCCTCGCCGTCAGCACCCGCAACCGCCTGCCGCCCCTGCCGAACGTGCCCACGGCCGACGAGGCCTGCGGGCTGCCGGGCTTCGAGAGCACCACCTGGTACGGGCTGCTGGCGCCGCCGAACCTGCCCGAGCCAATCCAGGCCCGGATGGCGCAGGAGGTGGCGAAGATCATCTCCCAGCCCGACTTCGTGACCTGGCTGGCGGACAACCAGGGCATCTCCCCCCCGTCCGACCCCAGCCCCGCCAATTTCCGCCGCGTGCATGAGCGGGACATCGGGCGCTGGGCCGAGATCGTGCGCCGTTCCGGCGCGAAGGTGGACTGAGGCGCCGCCGGAGGGGGCGGCGCCCCTTCCGGCCTACTTCGCGCGGGCCAGGAGGCGGCCGAAGTCGCCGTCCAGGGAAGCCAGCGCGCCGTCGATCCGGCCGCGCTGCGCCTTGATCCACTCCTCCTGCTGTCCCAGCGTCCGGTTCGCCTCCGCCACCATCCGCGTCATCTCGGCGGGCTGCGGGCCTCCGGCGGTGGCGCGGTTGCGGATGATCGCCACGGGATCAAGCGTGGCGCGGAACTCCTCCTCGCTCATCGGCAGCTCGCCGCCCTCCACCTTCATCTCCCGCAGCGTCTCCGCGTAGATCCGCCGCGCCTCGGCGTAGGGGAAGTCGGTGGGGCGGATGTCGTGTTCCTTGGCGTAGTCCACGATCTCGGAGGCGAAGTGGTGGCCGACGCGGAAGGGCAGCCGGTACTTGCGCATCAGCACGTCCGCCACTTCCTGGGATGCCGTCCAGTCGCTGTTCAGCTCCTCCAGCGCGCGCTCCGGGCTGATGACCATGGCGTTCAGGATCCGGTCCCAGTTCTCCAGCACGCGAATCGCGCCGGCCACGACGGCGGCGTTGTCGCGCGGGCTCTTCGGGTCGCTCATCCCCGGCGGGATGTTGTGGGCCTGGATGGCGCGGCCGATGCCTGACGTAACGACGCGGGAGGCCTCGGCCCGCGTGTCGTTCAGCAGGCCGGGGTTGCGCTTCTGCGGCATGGCGGAGGAGACATAGGTGTTGCCCCCGCCCTCCTGCAGCAGGATCCAGGGGCGGGACTGCGCGTACTGCGTCATCACGTCCTCGACGAAGGCGCCGGCATGGATGGCGATGCTCGTCGCCAGCGCACCGACCTCCACCGGCATCTCGGCCGCGGTGATCTGCGCGGCGTCATAGGCATTGTCCACCGTCGCGGGGAAGCCGAGGTAGCGCGCCATGCGGTCGCGGTTCAGCGGCCAGCTCGTGCCGTTCAGCACGGTGGTGCCCATGGGCGATCGGTCCACCCGTGCGAAGGCCTCGCGCAGGCGCTGCGCGTCGCGCTCCAGCCCCGCGACATGGCCCAGCAGGTAATGGCCGTAGCTGTTCGGCTGGGCGGCCACGCCGTTCGTGTAATTCGGCACGACCGTCCCCGCATGGCGCTCGGCCAGTCGGGTCATGGTGGCCGTGGTCTTGCGCAGCTGCTCCGCCAGACGCAGCAGGTCGTCACGGATCATGGCGGCGCGGACGGTGGAGAGCATGTCCTGGCTGGAGCGCCCGGCATGCAGCAGCGTCGCCTCGACGCCCGCCGCGTCGATCAGCAGCGGCTCGAAGGTGATGACGAGATTGGGGCGCTTGCCGCCGGGCTGGTCCCCGGCACGCAGCACCTGGTCCAGCCCCGCGGCGATGCGCGGCGCGACGGCGGGGTCGAGCAGCCCCTCCTCCGAGTTGATGACGGCGCTGGCCTTGTTGATCTCGCCCAACCAGTAGAAGTCGTCCCGCCGGGGCGCTTGCTGCGCCAGGGCGGGTAAGGCGACGGCGCACATCAGCAGCGCTCCGGCACAGAATTTCGCGACGGGCATGATCCCCTCCCGGGTCGATTTGCCCGGGAGGCTGCTCCCGAAAATCCTGGCTGGCAAACCCCCTCGCGGGCCACGGCGCGCGAGGGGTTACGCGCGTTTCAGCTCGCCTTCAGACCGAGGCGGCGGATCATTGCGCCGTCCTCCTCGTACTGCTTGCGCGCGGCCGCCGTGTAGTCGGCGCTGCCGAGGAAGGCCGGCGCCATGTCGTACTTCTCCAGCAACGCCGTGTGCACGGGGTCCTGCGCCCCCTCGCGCAGCGCGGTCTCCAGAGCCTGCACCACGGCCGGGTCCATCCCCGCCGGGCCGGCGACGCCGTAGGGAGAGGTGGAGACGATGTCGATGCCCAGCTCCTTCAGCGTCGGCGCGTCCGGGAAGCGCTTAGCGCGCTCACCGCTCCAGACGCAGAGCAGGCGGAACTGGCCGGACTGAACCAGCTCTCCCCAGGCGCTCGTCTCCGCGCAGACCTGGGTGTTGCCGGCCAGCAGGGACTGCATGTTCTCGGAGGCGCCACGGAAGGGCACCTGCGTCCACTCGATCCCCTGCTGCGCCGCGATCTGCTCCATGGTGATGTGCAGCGAGGTGCCCGAGCCGGGCGTGCCGTAGTTGATCTTGCCGGGATTGGCCTTGGCGTAGGCCAGCAGCTCCTTGAAGTCCTTCCACGGCGCATCCGCGCGCACGGCAACGCCGAAGAGGTAGCCCGTGATCTGCGCGATGTAGGTCAGGTCCTTCATCGGATCGAAGGGCGGGCGCGCGACCATCTGCGGGTAGCGGAAGATGGAGATGGGTGTCTGGGTGAGGACGTAGCCGTCCGGCCGCGAGGTGGAGACGAGCTGCGCGCCGAGGATGCCGCCCGCGCCGGAGCGGTTCTCGGGGATCACCGGCTGTCCCAGGCGCTTGGAGGCCTGCTCGGACAGCGCGCGCATGAGGATGTCGCTGGCGCCGCCCGGGGACCAGGGCACAACCATGCGGATGGGCTTGTCGGGGAAGCGGCCCTGCGCGAGGGCGGGCCGCGCCAGCGCCGCCGCACCCGCGCCGAGGCCGAGCATCAGGGCGCCGCGGCGCGGGATGGGGGTGATGGTCATGGATCCGTTCTCTCCGTCTATCCAGCCGTTCGGCCTGTCGTTCTGATGGGGGTTGGAGGGGTCCTCAGACCTCCTCCACCAGCCCGCCTTCCTGCATCACGGCGCGGAGGTGGTGGTCCGTATCGCCGAAGATCACGTCGTTGGTGGTCAGGCGCTTGAAGTAGTGGCCTGCCTTGTACTCCCAGGTCATGGCGATGCCGCCATGGAGCTGCACGGCCTCCTGCCCCACTTGGCGGCCGGAACGGTTCACCTGCGCCTTGGCGGCCGCAATGGCCGGGCGGCGCGTGAGGATATCCGTCTCCTCCGCCATCATCGCCGCATACACCGCCATGGAACGCGCCTGCTCCACCGCCACCAGCATGTCCGCTGCACGGTGCTGCAGGGCCTGGAAGGAGGCGATGGGCACGCCGAACTGCTGGCGCGTCTTCAGGTAGTCCACCGTCACGCGCTGCAGCTCCTCCATGGCGCCGAGGCTGTCGGCGCAGAGGGCGGCGAGTGCCACGTCCACCACGTGCCCGGCCAGCGGCAACCCGCCATCCACCTCGCCCAGCACGCGACCGGCAGGAACCCGCACGCCGTCGAACGCGATCTCGGCCACGCGCGTGCCGTCCTGCGCGGCGCTGCCGCGGCGGCTGACGCCCGGCGCCTCGGCATCGACGAGGAAGAGGGTGATGCCATCATGGTCGCGCCGGCTTCCGGCGGTGCGGGCGGTGACCACCAGCAGGCCCGCATCATCGCCGCCCAGCACCACGCCCTTGCGGCCATCCAGCACGAAGTCGCCGCCATCTCGCTTCGCGGTGGTGGAGACGTCGTAGAGGTCGTAGCGGGACCCCTTCTCAAGTTGCGCGAAAGCCATCTTGAGGGAGCCTTCCGCGACCTGCGGGATGAACTCTGCCTTCTGCGCGGCATTGCCGCCCAGCCGCAGGAAGCCGCCACCCAGCACCACGCTCGGCAGGTATGGCGCGGTGATGAGGCCGCGTCCGAGTGCCTCCATCACGATCATCGTCTCGACGGGGCCGCCGCCGATGCCGCCATCCTCCTCCGAGAAGGGCAGCGCCAGCACGCCCAGCTCCGCCAACTGCGGCCAGATGTCCGGCGCCGTGCCATGCGCGGCCGGATCGCGCGCGTTGTCCGCGGCGAAGCGGTCGATGCTCTCCTTGAGGAGGCGCTGTTCCTCGGTCAGGTCGAAGTCCACGTCGTGTTCCCCTCAGAGACCCAGGAAGGCTTTGGCGATGATGTTGCGCTGGATCTCGTTGGAGCCGCCGTAGATCGAGACCTTGCGGTAGTTGAAGTAGAGCGGCGCCGCCGCGTCCGCCCATTCCGGCGAGACTGCGGGCTCGTTCCAGCCCTCCGGCTGCTCGTGGTCCGGCGCGGGGATGGCGTAGGGGCCGGCGACCTCGAGCAGCAGTTCCGTCGTCAGCTGCTGCAGCTCCGATCCCTTGATCTTCAGGATGGAGGAGGCAGGGTCCGGCTTGTCCGCGTCGCGCTTGGTCTGGTTGGCGACCACGCGCATCTGGGTGATCTCCAGTGCCTTCAGCCCCACCTCGAGTTCCGCCACGCGGCGGCGGAAATCCGTGTCGTCCCACAGGGTGCCGCCGCCGGCCTCCGTCTCGCGCGCCAGGCGCTTGGCGCGGGCTAGCCGCTGCTTGGAGAGGCCGATGCGCGCGATGCCCGTACGCTCATTCGCCAGCAGGAACTTGGCGTAGTCCCAGCCCTTGTTCTCCTCGCCCACCAGGTTCTCTTCGGGAACCTCCACGTCGTCGAAGAAGACCTCGTTCACCTCATGCGCGCCGTCGATGGTGATCACTGGGCGCACGGTGATGCCGGGGGACTTCATGTCGATCAGCAGGAAGGAAATGCCCTTCTGCTTCTTCGCGCTCTTGTCCGTGCGTACCAGGCAGAAGATCCAGTCCGCGTGCTGCCCCAGCGTGGTCCAGGCCTTCTGGCCGGAGACGACGTACTTCCCGTCCCGCTTCTCCGCCGTGGTGCGGAGGGATGCGAGGTCGGAGCCAGCGCCCGGCTCGGAGAAGCCCTGGCACCACCAGATATCGACATTCGCGGTGGCCGGCAGGAACTTCCGCTTCTGCTCCTCGCTGCCGAAGGTGGCGATAACGGGGCCGACCATGAAGACGTTGAACTGCAGCGGCAGCGGCACGGCGGCGCGCTGCAGCTCCTCCGTGAAAATGTAGCGCTGGACGGGCGTCCAGTCCTTCCCGCCCCAGGCCACCGGCCAGTTCGGCGTGGCCAGCCCGGCGGCGTTCAGGATGCGCTGGGAGGTGACGATATCCTCCTTGTCCAGGTGCCGCCCTTCCGCGACCTTCTTGCGGATCTCGGCGGGCACCTTCTCGCGGAAGAAGCGGCGGAGATCGTCGCGGAAGGCGATCTCCTCGGGGGTGAAGCGCAGGTCCATTCCGGCTCTCCTTACGCGATCTCAATGAGGCCGGCGGCACCCTGGCCGCCCGCGACGCACATGGTCACCACCGCATACTTGGCCCCGCGCCGGCGCCCTTCCAACACGGCGTGGCCCACCAGCCGCGCACCGCTCATCCCGAAGGGATGGCCGACGGAGATGGCACCGCCGTTCACGTTCACCTTCGCCGGGTCGATGCCCAGCTTGTCCCGGCAGTAGATGGATTGGGAGGCGAAGGCCTCGTTCAGCTCCCACAGGTCGACGTCGTCCACCGTCAGCCCGTGGCGGGCCAGCAGGCGCGGCACGGCGAAGACGGGGCCGATGCCCATCTCCTCCGGCTCGCAGCCGGCGGTGGCGTAGCCGCGGAAGATCGCGAGCGGGGCGAGGCCGCGGCGCGCCGCCTCCTCGGCGGACATCAGCACGGAGGCGCTGGCGCCGTCCGAGAGCTGACTGGCATTGCCGGCGGTAACGAACTTGCCTTCCTTCACCGGCTTCAGCTTCAGCAGCCCTTCCAGGGAGGTGTCGGGCCGGTTCCCCTCATCCTTGGTGAGGGTGATCGTCTCCTCCCGTACCTCGCCCGTGGCCTTGTCCGTCACCTTCATGGTGGCGGTCATCGGCACGATCTCGTCGTCGAAGCGGCGGGCCTGCTGGGCGGCGGCGGTGCGGCGCTGGCTCTCCAGCGAGAACTCGTCCTGCGCCTGGCGGGAGATGCCGTAGCGCTCCGCCACCAGGTCGGCCGTGTCGATCATCGCGTCGTAGATGCTGGGCTTGTTCGCCTCCAGCCAGGCGTTCCGGTAGTGGTTCCGGTTCACCGTGGGCTGGACCAGGGAGATGGATTCCACCCCGCCCGCCAGCGCCACCGGCACCTTGTCCACGATGATGCGCTTGGCGGCCGAGGCGATGGCCTCCAGGCCAGAGGCGCAGAAGCGGCTGACCGTCTGGCCGGAGGAGGAGACGGGGATGCCGGAGCGGATGGCGGAGTGGCGGGCGATGTTGCCGCCCGTCGCGCCCTCCGGGTAGCCGCAGCCGAGGATCACCTCCTCCACCGCCTCGCGCTCCAGCCCGATGCGGTCCATGGCGGCGACCATGGCGTGGGATGCCATCTCCGCGCCGTGGGTGTTGTTGAAGGCGCCGCGATGCGCCTTGCCGATCGGCGTGCGCGCGGTGGAGACGATGACGGCGTCGGTCATGCGTTGCTTTCCTGGTTCTGCCGTGCGCGCTCCTCGTCAACGAGGGCGCTGGCCATCAGCTTGCCGGCGGGGGTTCGGGGAAGGCTCTCTCGCAGTTCCAGCGCCACCGGCATCTCGTGCCGCCCCACGCGATCGCGCAGGAAGGCCTTCAGCGCGTCCAGGGTCAGCTCGGGCGCGCCGGGGCGCAGGGTGACGAAGGCCTTGGCGGACTGGCCGCGATAGGCGTCGGGGATGCCGATCACGATGCACTCCGTCACGTCCGGGTGCTCGTAGATCGCGCCCTCCACGGCGGCGGGGTACACGTTGAACCCGCCGGAGATGATCATGTTCTTCCGCCGGTCCATGAGGAAGAAGACGCCGTTCTCCTCCATCCGGCCGATGTCGCCGGTGAGGAACCAGCCATCCACGAAGGCGGCTTTCGTTTCCTCCGGCTTGTTCCAGTAGCCGGTGAAGACGTTCGGGCCCCGGATCGCCATCTCACCGGCCTCGCCGGGCGGCAATTCGCGGGAGGGGTCCTCCAGCGCCACGATCCGCATATCCACGCCCGGCAGCGGCACCCCGATGATGCCGGGGCGTGGCGTTATGGCGGCGGGCACGCGCGTGCCGGCGGGGGCGGTTTCCGTCATGCCCCAGCCGATCCGCAGCGGGCGCCCCAGCAGCCCCTCCACCCGCGCCGCCACGTCGAAGGGCAGCGGCGCGCCGCCGGAGACGCAGGCACGGAGGGAGGAGAGGTCGAAGGTCGCGGCGCCCGGATGGTTCAGCAGCGCGATCCAGATCGTCGGCACGCCGGAGAGGCTGGTTACGCGCAGCGTCTCGATGTCGCGCAGCACCGCCTCCGCATCGAAGCGCGGGCGCAGCAGCACCTCGTTGCCATCTGCCAGGTGGCGCAGCAGCACGGAGGTGAGCGCGTAGATGTGGAACAGCGGCAGCACCGCCAGCACGCGCTCCTCGCCGGGCACCACCAGGTCCGCGTCGTGCCAGTTGCGGTAGATGGAGACGGCGGCTGTCAGGTTGCCATGGGTCAGCATCGCGCCCTTGGGCATGCCGGTCGTGCCGCCCGTGTACTGTAGCAGCGCCACGTCGTCCGGGGAGACGGCGGGCCAAGTGGCGGGCAGGTCGGCCGTGACGGAGGAGAGCGGGATGGCGCGTGGATCGCCCGGCCCCGCCTCTCCGCCCCAGGTGGCGTCCTCTCCTAGCAGAAGCCGGTCCACGACGCCGGATTCCAGCAGTTCCACGGCCGGCGCCAGCAGGTTCGGCAGGTCCGTGCCGATCACCACCTTCGCGCCGCTATCCGTCAGCTTGTGGTGCAGCACCCGGCGCGCGTCGAGCGGGCTAAGGTGCACCACCCGCGCCCCGATCCGCGTCAGCGCCAGGAAACAGACCGGGTGCCAGGGCGTATTGGGCAGCAGCAGCCCCACAGCCTGGCCGGGCGCGATCCCGAGAGCCAGGAGCCCTGCTGCCAGCCGGTCCACCGAAGCCTTCAGCACGGCATAGGTGATGCGATGGCCGCGATACTCCAGCGCCGGCCTCTCCGCCCAGCGGGCCGCCATCCCGTCCAGCAAGGACCCGAGCGTGCCGATCTCCAGCGGCGCGTCCCAGCGCGTGCCCGGCGGGTAGGCGGCCTTCCAGGGGCGGGCGCCAATCACGCCGCGTTCCCCCGACCCATCCTGCCGAACGCCAACCGCAGCGACCGCATCGCGCGTTTCCCTTCCCGGCTTTTGCTGTATCTATTTCCGCATTGCGGAAATATCTTCTGCCGACTTGATGATTAGGTATCGGAAGCCCCGCCGCACGGTCAAGCGGCGGGGGATGAGGAAACGGTGATGCGGAAACGCCGTGCGGTGGAAGCAGCGGAGGACCCGGCAGAAGACCGGCAGTTCGTGGCCGCCATCGCTCGCGGCTTCGACATCCTCCACGCCTTCCGGGCGGAGGACCCCATCCTCGGCAACCAGGAATTGGCGGAGCGCACGGGGCTCCCCCGCGCCACGGTCTCGCGCCTTACCCATACCCTCACGCGGCTGGGATACCTCACCTACCTGCCGCGCTACGGGAAGTACCAGCTCGGCCTCGGCGCCGTGCCGCTGGGGCACCTGGCCCTGGCCAACATGACCATCCGCCGCCTGGCCGCGCCCCTGATGCGAAGGCTGGCGGAGGAGACGGACGCCTCCGTCTCCCTCGGACACCGGCACGGCCTCTCCATGCTCTACGTGGAGCACATCTCCCCCCGAACGGCGGTGGCGCTGCAGCTGGAAGTAGGCTCGCGCATCCCCATCGCCGTCACCGCCATGGGCCGCGCCTACTACGCCGCGGCGGGGGCGGCCGAGCGCGCGGAGATCGAGGCGGCGCTGGAGCCGCGCCTCGGGGCGGAATGGCCCCGCACCCGGGACGGGCTGCACGAGGCGGCGGCGATGCACGCAGCGCAGGGCTTCGCCCTCTCCCCCGGCCACTGGAACGGGCGCGTCCACGCGGCCGGCGCCGCCATCCCCCTGCCGGACGGCACGATCCTGGCCATGAACTGCGGCGCGCCGGCCTTCATGCTGCCGCCGGAGCGGCTGGTGGCAGAGATCGGCCCGCGCGTCGCCGCCGTGGCACGGCGCGTGGAATCCCTCTCCGGCGGGGGCAGCAGCCGGCCCGATTGAGCCGGGCCCGGCGCCCCCGCGCTGCACAGGAGGCCCGCATGCCCGAACCCGACCACGAAGCCCTGCTGCGCGGCGCATACGCCGTGGCGCGCCGCGCCCATGCCGGCGGGAACCACCCCTTCGGTGCCACGCTGGTGGACGCGGACGGGCGCGTATTGATGGAGCAGGAGAACGCGTTCCATCCCGAACGCGACATGACCGGCCACGCGGAGCGCGTGCTGATGACCCGCGCCAGCAAGGCTTTCCGCCCTTCCGAGCTGCGGCGCTGCACCCTCTACAGCTCTGCCGAGCCCTGCGCGATGTGTGCCGGCGCCGCCTACTGGGCCGGGGTCGGGCGCGTGGTCTATGGGCTCTCCGAGGCGCGGCTGAAGACAATCACGGGGGAGCACCCGGAAAACCCGACCCTCGACCTGCCCTGCCGCACAGTGTTCGCCGCCGGGCAACGGGCCGTGGTGGTGATCGGCCCCTTGCTGGAGGAGGAGGGAGCGGCCCTGCACGAAGGTGTATGGGGCCGCACGGCGGATTGACTTAGGCGCCCCGGCGCACCATCTGGACGTCGTCAACCTCGTTAGCCTCCGCCTGCTCCTCGCGCCCGTTTCGAGCGCGGAGGCTTCCGCTCGGCTCTTCTCGAAGCTTGATACGCCCGCGCCACCGTGCGGGCGGCATCCCCACAGCCCTGCGGGGCTGCGCCAGACCGCGAGACATCATCATGTCGCAGAGCAAGACCAACTCCGCTCCCACACCGGCGGAGACCGAGGCACTGGAGGAGACCATCGCCTACCTCGCCAAGCGCCACCGCGTTTCCCAGGCCATCGTGCGGGAAATCGCTCGCAAGCTCGGCTCCTCTCCCGAGCGGAGTGCGATCGAGCGTGAGATCGCGCGCGGCAAGTCCCGCCGCTGAACCTCTGGCCGTTCCAAGGAACGGCCTTTTATTGGCGCCTCCTCGCCCCATCTCTCATGCTGCACCGCAGCATAGCAGCCGGCTTATGAGGGCTGGGCGGTCCGGAGAGGTAAGGCCGCCATGAACAACCGCCTGGATCTTGAGACCCTCATTCGATGGCAGAACGGGCGCCGGCGGGCCACCTCCGCGGCCCGGCCAGCCGATGACAGCGCCCTTCAGGAGGTGTCCGGCTTCGGCTCCAACCCCGGCGGGCTACGCATGCTGGCCCATGTGCCGGAAGGCCTGCCACCGGGGGCGCCGCTCGTGGTGGCCCTGCACGGCTGCACCCAGAACGCCGCCGGCTACGATCGCGGCTGCGGCTGGTCCACCATGGCGGACCGCCTGGGCTTCGCCCTGCTGTTTCCGGAGCAGCAGCGCGCCAACAATTCCCATCTCTGCTTCAACTGGTTTGAGCCCGGCGACATCGCGCGCGACAGCGGTGAGGCGCTCTCCATCCGGCAGGGGATCGAGCACCTCGTGCGGGCACACGGGCTCGATCCCCGCCGCGTCTTCATCACCGGGCTTTCGGCCGGTGGCGCGATGACGGCGGTGATGCTGGCTGCCTACCCCGAGGTCTTCGCGGGCGGGGCGATCATCGCCGGCCTGCCCCAGGGCAGCGCGCTAGGCGTACCAGAGGCGCTGCGCGCCATGGCGCGCCCGCAAACCCTCTCGGCGGCCTCCCGCGGTGGATCGGTGCGGAGTGTCAGCGGCCATCGCGGGCCGTGGCCGCGCGTCTCCGTCTGGCACGGCGATGCGGACACCACCGTGCACCCCGACAATGCCGAGGAAAGCGTGAAGCAGTGGCTCTACCTGCACGGCCTGGCGGATGCGCCGGCGGTGGAGCAGATGAGCGGCGGCCATGTGCGGCGCCGCTGGCTCGGGCCGGACGGGACCACCCGCGTGGAATGCCACCGGATCGCCGGCCTGGCGCATGGCGTGCCGCTTTCTCCTGGCGATGGCGAGGGACAGTGCGGCGAGGCCGGTGCGTACCTCTTGGATGCCGGGGTGTCGTCCACCCATGGCGCCCTAGAATTCTGGGGCCTGGCGGAAGAGCGGGCGATGTCCGCCGCGCCGGGGCCGCGCCCCGCACCCGGTCCCGCCCGCCCTGCCCCGGCCATGGCCGCCATGGCTTCGATGCCCGGTGCCATGCCAGGCGCCATGGATCCTGGTGCCACCATAACACGGGCGCTGAAGGCGGCGGGGCTGCTTTAGAGCAGATCGCTGTAGCGCGGCATCGCGCGAAAGCGTGGATCTGCTTATTAAAGAACAGGCTAGAGCGCTTTCGGTGAACGCCTGTGAACCGAAAATGCTCTAGCGCCCGTAGATTCCGTCCAGCACTCCGGCCACCGCAACAAGGCCCTCGGCGGCGGGATCGAATCCCTCTCCCGCTGCCAGGCGCCGCGCCCAGTCGGCCGCGGCGCGGCCGCCCCACTCGTCGGGCGGCGTTGCCAACGTCTCCCGCGCCGTGCCGCGGAAGCGCTCGGCGGTGAAGTCGTAGAAGGAACCGTTGACGTTGCGGAGGGCGACGCCGCCGCCGCTGCCGTGGAACTCGGCGGCGATCACCGCATCCTGGCCCGCATGCAGGTTCCAGGAGCAGGCGAGGCGCAGCACCGTGCCCCCCTCCAGCCCGATGGTCGCGACAGCGTAGTCCTCCACCCGGTCCGTGCGGCCCGCCAGCGGCTCGCCGCCCGCAAAGAGGTTGCCGGACACGCTCGTGACCTTCGGGAAGTCCAGCAACCAGAGCGCTAGGTCCACGAGATGGACACCGAGATCCATGACGCAGCCGCCGCCCGAGAGCTTCGGGTCGCGGAACCATGGCTTGTCCGGGCCATAGGCGTTGTGGAAGACGAGATCGGCCGCGTAGATCCGCCCGAGCTCCCCGCCCGACACCGCTTCCCTGATCCGGCGTACGCCCTCCGTGAAGCGGTAGGAGAGATCGACGCCGAGAAGCTTGTTCGCGGTGCGCGCGGCCTCCACCGCCGCGCGCACCTCATCCACCGTGCGCCCCAGCGGCTTCTGGCAGAACACCGCCGCGCCCGCCCGCAAGGCCTGAATTGTCTGCGCCGCGTGCAGGGCGCTCGGGGAGGCGATCACCACCCCGTCCAGCCCCAGGGCGAGCATCTCATCGAGCCCGGAAACCAGCTTGGCTCCGGGCGCCAGCTTCCCCGCCTCCGCCGCCATCTCCGGCGAGGGATCGGCGATGGCCACCGCCTCCACCGCGCCGGTCTCGAGAATGGAGGCCATCCGGTGCCGGCCGATCCAGCCGACGCCGAGGAAGCCGAGACGTGGCTTATTCATGCGAAGCGCACCACGGCCTTGAGGAATCCGTCCGGCCGGTCGCGGGTGTCGTTCAGCGCGGCGTCCAGGCGCTCCAGCGGGTAATCGTGGGTGAAGAGCGGGGTGGGGTCGAAGACCCCGGCCTCGATTGCCGCCACCGCGTCCCGGATGCCCTGCACATAGATATTCGGGTCGCGCTCATGCGCGTTGATCACGTCCAGGCCGCGCCAGTTCCACAGCCACATGTTCACCTGCCGCGGCCCGTCCTGGTGGTAGCCCGCCACGACCAGCCGCCCGCGCTCCTTGCAGAGCTCCGCCGCCAGATCGAGCGGCCATTGCTTGCCCACCGCCTCGATCACCACGTCGCAGAAGGTGCCGCCCGTCAGCTCCTTCACGCGGGCGATGATGCCGTTGTGGTCCTCCATCGGGATCGTCTCGGCCGCGCCCATGTCGCGCGCGAGGTCCAACGAGAAGGGGCGGCGGGAGATCGCGATGACGCGGGCGCCCGCGTTGGTGGCCAGCCGCGTCAGGATGGCGCCGAGGAAGCCGATGCCGATGATGGCTACCGTCTGCCCCGCCTCGATCCCGCTGCGGCGGAAGATGTTCATGGCGCAGCCCAGCGGCTCGCCCGGGAAGGGCTGGCCGGACAGTCCCTCCGGCAGCGGCACCACGTTCGCCGCATCGGCGATGTCGTACTCCGCATAGCCGCGATAGGTCAGCGCCGCGACGCGCTGGCCGATGGTGAGGCCCTGCACCCCCTCCCCCACCGCGTCCACCGTGCCCCAGGCCTCGTGGCCGAGGTCGCCGGGCTCGGTGGGGAACTTCATCCAGTCCGGGCCGGACCAGGGGGTGAGGTTGGAGGCGCAGACGCCGCAGCCCTCCAGCCGCAACCGCACCTGCCCGGGGCCGGGCTCGGGTCGCGCAACCTGCTGCACCTCGACCTGACCGGGTCCGGTAAGGACCGCAGCGCGCATCGTCTCGCTCATCGGGATGGATCCTGGCGCGCCCGGGCAACCCGCCCGCGGCAGCCTCGAAGAAAAAGATGAGGGGGTCCGGGGGAGAATTCCTTTTCCCCCGGCCTTTTCTCAGGCCGCGACGCTCGCCTTGGCCGGGGCGTAGCGCCGGATCATGGAGGCGCAGAACTCCGCGAACTCCTCCGGCACCTGCGGCGCGCTGGTATGGTGCGGGGCGATGCCGCGATGCTCCGGCGTGAAGCAGAAGGTCACGGTCACGTCGAAATCCGCCAGCGCCTCCATCTGCCGGTCGAACCAGTCCAGCGCGTTTGGCCGGAAGCTGTCCGCCCAGGAGAGGCCGGTGCGGAGATATGTGACGCCGAGGCGCTTCATCCACGCCACCGCGTCGTCCAGCCGGGGGTCCTCGTAGTGGAACCACTGGCACAGGCCCATGGCAGGGGCGTGCTTCGGGAAGTGCTCGATGGAGGGCTTGGGCGACCCGTCCTCGCGCAGCAGGCCCATGTAGAAGTGGCGGTAGTAGGAGGAGCCTTCCGCCTCCCGGTGGCGGGTGGTGGCGCCCCAGGCCTGCGGCAGGTCGTAGAGGCTGTACCAGTGGATGCGCGGCGCCTTGCCGATCAGCAGCTCCGCCGTGCGGTTCAGCCCGAAGACCTGCACCTCCTCCGCCCCGAAAGTGGAGATGCCGACCTCACTCACCCAGATCGGCTTGTCCGTCACCGCGCGGATCTCGTCGATCTTGGCGGGCCACTCGTCGATCTTCCAGAGATTCCAGTCGAGCGGGAAGCCGTGCACGGCCACCACGTCGATCTCGTCCATCGCCCCGCGCTGGGCCATGTTCTGGATGAAGGTGGGATCGATGGGAGAAATGCCACCGAGCACGCGGGGAATGGCGGGGTTCGCCTCCTTGATGGCGCGCCCGGCCAGCTTCACCATGTGGCCGAACTTCTCCCAGCCCGGATCGACCTCCGGGTCCCAGTGGGACTTGTTGTTCGGCTCGTTCCAGATCATCGCGGCTTCGATCATGCGCGCGGTCCCTTCACCGGATAGGCCGCCCCGGCGCCCCAGGGGGCTTCGACGCGGCGGCAGAGATAGACCTCCTGCTCCGGGTGCTCGAGGATCGCGAAGCCGGCGGAGCGCAGCATCGCCTCCGCCGCCGCCGCGTTCGGCGCCCACCAGTTGGTCGGGTCGTTGGAGTAGCGCTTCTCGATGAAGTGCAGCTTCGGATAGGCCGGGTCGTCGAAATGCGCCGTCTCGGTGAACGGGTAGTCGTCCGCCGGCGCCATCGCATCCGTGGCGCCCCGCTGCATGGATTGGAACAGCAGCAGGTCCTTTGCGACGTGCTCGTGGATCAGGTCCAGCGCCAGCAGCGGGTGCCGCAAGTGGTAGAGCACGCCCATGAAGATCACGAGGTCGAAGCGCTCGCCCAGCGCGCCCACCTCATAAACGGAGAGGTTGCGAAACTCCGCCTCAAGCCCCGTCACCTCGGAGGCCAGGCGCGCCTGGTCCAGATAGCGGTCGTCGCTGTCGATCCCCAGCACGCGAGTAGCACCCCGGCGTTTCATCTCCAGGCTGTAGAACCCGGCGTTGCAGCCGATATCCAGCACCGACTTCCCCGTCAGGTCCTGCGGGACGACATGGGCGAAGTGCTTGAACTTGTTCTCGGGATAGCCCCAGAGGAAATGGTTCGGCGCGGTCCGCACGCCGCCCAGGTCCATGTCGTGGAACCACTCGCCCAGCGCCTCCACGCGGCGCCGGATCTCATCCTGCGTCATCTTCACCGCAGCGCTCACGCCGCATCCCCCGTGACCATGGGGCCGAGACGCCCCGGCGCCGCCCCGAGTTGCGCGAGGATGCCCAGCAGCTCGTCCACACGATGCGCGCAGCTGTGGCGGGCGCGGATCGTCTCCAGCCCGCTGCTCACCAGCGATTCGCGAAGCGCGGGATCGTCGCGAAGGGAGGAGAGGTGGTGCATCATCTCCTCCTCATCCCGCGCCGTCAGGAAATCCTGCCCCGGGCGGAACAGGTTCTCGGAATCCTGCCAGGGCGCGGAGACGAGCGGGATGCCGCAGGCAAGCGCCTCGAAAACGCGGATGGTGGGGATTCCCGGCAGCACCTGCACGTAGAAGCGGCGCGGCACGTGCACGGTGGCGAGATGCCGCGCGAAAATTTCCGGCGCGCGGGCGTTCGGCAGCCAGCCCCGGTAGTCCACGCCGTAGCGCGCCAGCGTCGTCAGGGCCTCCTCCGGGTAGCGCACGCCGAAGATTTCCAGCGGCATCCCCACCTGCTGCGCGGGGCGGAAGAGAAAGCTCTCCAGCTCCGCGCTGCGCTCGCCATCGCCCCAGTTGCCGATCCACACCAGGCCCTTCCGCGGCCCTTCCTGCGCCGGCGGGTGGAAGAGGCGCGTATCCGCCGCCTCGTGCCAGGTGAAGACGCGCCCGCCCCAGCCCCAGCCGCGATACACCTCGGACAAGGTCTCCCCGAAGGCCAGCACGCCGTCGTAGCCGTCCAGGTCGAAGGTGCGGATGGCCTGCGGATCGGAGACGGCGCGGTGATGCGTGTCGTGGAACAGCAGCGTGAAGCGCGCCCCGTTGCGGCGAAGGCGCCCAATGGCGGCGACAAGGGCGGGCTCGTTCCATTCGTGGACGATCACCACGTCGGCGTCCGCAACGGCCTCCTCCGCCTCCTCGTTCGAGGCGAAGACCTGCGCGCTCAACTCGGGGTAGTGCGTGCGATAGGCTTCAAGCCCCGCCTCCCCATGGTCGCGCAGCAGGTTCTCCAGGCTCCAGGCGCCCTGGGGTTCCAGCGCCAGCACCTCATGGCCGCGCAGCGCCAACTCCCTCAGCACGCCACGCAGGAAATGCGCGTTGCCGTGATTCCAGCAGGAGGCGAGCGAGTGGGTGAGGTAGACAAGCTTCACGCGGCGTTCCCCTGCGTCAGGACGCCCCGATACACCTCGAGCATGGCCTGCACCATCGCCTCGACCGTGTAGCGCGCCGCACGATCGCGCGCGGCGCCGCCGAGGCGGGCACGTTCCGCGGCATCCCCCGCCAGTCGCGCGATCCCTTCCGCCGCAGCGCCGTGGTCACGCGCGGGGACGAAGAGGGCGGCGCCGTCCCACAATTCCCGGAAGCTCGGGATGTCTGAGAGGAGGAGGGCGCAGCCCGCCTGCGCCGCTTCCGTCACGGCAAGGCCAAATGGCTCGTAGAGGGCGAGGGAGACGTAGATCGGCTGGCAGGCCAGCAGCCCCGCCAGCTCCGCCCCACCCAGTTGACCGAGGGCGCGGAGATGGGGTGCCTCCACCCGTGCGCCGTTCGGGCCCGAGAAGCCGCCGGCCGCCAGCACGGGCAGGCCAAGCCGGGCGGCGGCCCGGTCCAGCGTGGCGACGTTCTTCCCCTCGTCCCAGAGGCGCCCGGCCGTGAGGGCAAACAGGGGCGGCGCGTCCGGCGCGGGCCGCACAGGCGGCGCGTCTCGGCGGCCGTTGTGAACGGCGATGGGCAGTTGCGGCAGGCCGTAGTGGCGCGCCGTGTCCTCGGCGAAGGCGCGGCTAGGCACGACGAGGGCGGAGGCGTTCAGCAGGCCTTGCCGCACCAGATCCGTGCGCCAGGCAAAATCCTCGGGCAGTTCCCCTCCTCGCACCGCATCCCACCAAGTGGCGACACAGGAGTGGGAAACCGCGACGACCGGCACCGGGAATGCCGCTCCGGCCGCGTGGGCGGGGCTGTTGAGGTGGATCAGGTCCACCCCCTCCTCCCGCGCCAGGGTCGCGATAGCTTCGCCGGCGTCCAGCACCTCGCGCGGTGTGGCGGCCAGCCAGTCCAGGGGAAGGCCGGTGATCCGCAGCTGCACGCCCGGGATCGCAGCTGCTCGGGCTGCCTGCACCGGCGGGGGGGCGGGACCGAGCACGGCTAGCACCACCTCAACGCCCTGTACCGCCAACCCTTCGGCCAGATCGAGCGCGTAGGTCCAGACACCACCCGCGGCATCCGCCGTCATCAGCAGCCGCGTGCCCTTCGGCATCGCGGTCACGCGCTGGCGGGCTCCGGCGCCACGCGCTCCTGCCGGAGCCACTGCGCCAGGGCGGCCACGCCTTCCCGCCAGGGCCGGGCCGGGCGCAGGCCCAGCTCGCGCGCGGCCCGGGTGGTGTCGGAGACGTAGTAGCGCTGGTCGCCCGCGCGCCAGTCGGAGTAGTGCGTCTCCACCTTGCGGTTGGTCAGGTCCCCGATATGAGCGAGGAGCTGGCGCAGGCTGACCGCATTGGCCGGCCCGCCGCCAAGGTTAAAGGCGCGGCCGGAGACGGCTCCGATGTTCCGCCACGCCGCCAGGTAGGCGTTCACCGCATCGCCCACATCCATCACGTCGCGCACCTGGTAGCCGTCGCCGTAGATGCTGATCGGCTCGCCCCGCAGCGCGCGCAGCAGGAAGTGCGCAACCCAGCCCTGGTCCTCCGTGCCCATTTGGCGCTGGCCGTAGATGCAGCTCATGCGCAGAACCGCCGTGGGCACGCCGAAGGAACGGCCGAAGTCCAGCACGTACTGGTCCGCCGCGCCCTTGGAACAGCCATAGGGCGTGTGGAAGTCCAGCGGGCGCTCCTCACCGATGCCACTGGCGCGGATGGCGGGATTGGCGGGGACGTAGGCCTCGTCCTCCAGCACGAATTCCAGGTCGGCGAGGTCGCCATAGACCTTGTTTGTGCTGGCGAAGACCAGCGGCACGCCGCCGCCGCGCCGGCGCAGCGCGTCGAGCAGGGAGAAGGTGCCGCCGAGGTTGATCTCGAAATCCTCGCGCGGATCGACAAGGCTGGTCGTCACCGCCACCTGCGCGGCCATGTGGAACACGGCCGAGGCCTGCCCCGCCGCCTCAGCCAGCGCCGCCGGATCCCGCACATCCGCCGCCACGGAGGAGATGCGCCGGGGATGGCGCTCCTTCAGCCAGGCCAGGTTCGTCTCCACGCCGGGGCGGGAGAGCGCGTCATAGACCAGGACATCATGGCCTTCGGAGGCCAGCCGGTCCGCGAGGTTGGACCCGATGAAGCCCGCGCCGCCGGTGACGAGAACCGGCCGCGCGCCGCTGATGGCCGGAGAGGACGGAGCCGCCGCCCCGCTCACGCCACCAGCCCCCTCAACTCCAGCTCGTTCCGCGCCTGGCTCACCCGGTCCTGCGCCTGCTGGCGGGCCACCCACTCGGCGAGCTCAACGAGGTCGGCGGTGAAATCCAGGTGCTTCGTCTCGTAGCCCAGCTCCTGCCGGGCCTTGGTGATGTCGGGGATGTTGTGCCGGATATCGCCGGCGCGGGTCTTGCCCGCGATCTCCGGCGCGATGTTCTTGCCCATGGCGCGCGCCAGGTCCGCCGCCACGTCCTGCACCGTGCGGTCCACGCCGCTGCCGATGTTGTACACCCCGCCCGCCGCCTCCGGCCGATCGAGCGCGAGGAGGAAGGCGTTGGCCACATCCTCCACGTGCACGAAGTCGCGGCGCTGCATCCCGTCCTCGAAGATCATGGGCGGCTGGTCGTTCTGCAGCCGCGCGGCGAAGATGGCCAGCACCCCGGTATAAGGGTTGGAGAGCGCCTGCCCCGCCCCGTACACATTCCACAGCCGCAGCGCGACGCCCTCCATCCCATAGGTGGGGGCCACGGTCAGCGTCAGCCGCTCCTGCACGTACTTGCTGATGGCGTAGACGGAGGCGAGGTTCGTCCGCTTCCACTCCGGCGTCGGCACCGGCGACATGGGCCGGCCCTTCTCGTCGGTGGGGTCCCAGGGCGCGTCCGGGCCGCTGCGCGGGCGGCGCACCGCGTCCTCCACCAGCTTGCCGTCGGCGTCGCGGTACAGCCCCTCGCCGTAGACGGACATGGAGGAGGCGACGACGAAGCGCTTCACCGGATTGTCGATCAGCGCCTGGAACAGCACCGCCGTGCCATGGTCGTTGACCGAGACGTAGCGGTCGATCGCGTACATGCTCTGCCCGACGCCGACTTCGGCCGCGAGGTGGACCACCTTGTCCACGCCCTTCAGCGCGCGCGCGACCGCCTCGGGATCGCGCACGTCGCCGCGCACCACCTCCACCTCTGAATCCAGCCCGTCCGCGCCGCGGTCGGCGTGGACCTGCTCGATGAAGCTATCGAGGACGCGCACATGATCGCCGCGGTCCAGCAGCGCGCGCGATACGTACCGGCCGATAAAGCCCGCACCACCGGTGATCAGGATCGATTCCGCCAAGCCCTCATCCTCCGGCCAGATGCCACGCGCGGCGCGGAACGGGCAGGAGTGCTTCCGTATCCGCGATCCGGACTCCGTCGCGGCGCTCCGGAATCCTTACCCCCTTCATCATGTAAGTAGAAGGCCAGGAAAGCGATCACATTTCCTTGTAACGCGTCAGTGATCCCGCGCCCAGGGAGGGTGCCATTGATCCGTGATCCGGGCCCCAGCTAAGTTGATCCTTCGCGCAGCCCTCCCAGGGGGCTACCTGGAGGCGGGGAGTTTTAGGATTTTGATCTGCCAGTCTGGTTGCACCCGCCATCGCCCGGGCAATGCCCCGGGGCACCGCGCGCCATGAGCCGCCGCCCCGTCCGCGTGGCCGTCGTCGGGGTGGGCAACTGCGCCTCCTCCTTCGTGCAGGGCCTATCCTACTACCGCGATGCCGCCTCGAACGAGCCCGTGCCCGGGCTGATGAACGTGGAGCTGGGCGGCTATCACGTGCGCGACATCGAGATCGCGGCCGCTTTCGACGTGAACGCGAGGAAGGTCGGGCGCGACGTTGCCGACGCGATCCTGGCCGAGCCG
Organism: Roseomonas populi; assembly: GCF_024594815.1. Taxonomy (GTDB): domain Bacteria; phylum Pseudomonadota; class Alphaproteobacteria; order Acetobacterales; family Acetobacteraceae; genus Roseomonas; species Roseomonas populi. The sequence goes on from NZ_JANJOU010000009.1 coordinate 43,509, forward strand.
AACAACACGCAGATCTTCGCCGAGGTGCCGCGCACGGGCGTGACGGTGCGGCGCGGCCCGACGCTGGACGGCATCGGCCGCTACCTGGGCTCCGAGATCACGGAGTCGGACGAGCCCGTATCGGACGTGGCGGCGGCGCTGGAGGAGGCGGGGGCCGAGGTGCTCGTCTCCTACCTGCCCGTCGGCTCGCAGAAGGCGACGGAGTTCTACGCGGAACAGGCGCTGAAGGCCGGTTGCGCTTTCGTCAATTGCATTCCCGTCTTCGTCGCCTCCAACCCGGAATGGCAGCGCCGCTTCGAGGCCAAGAACCTTCCGATCATCGGCGACGATATCAAGAGCCAGGTGGGCGCCACCATCGTCCACCGCGTGCTGGCCAACCTGTTCAAGGAACGCGGCGTGCGGCTGGACCGCACCTACCAGCTCAACTTCGGCGGCAACGCCGATTTCCTTAACATGCTGGAGCGCGAGCGGCTGGAATCGAAGAAGATTTCCAAGACCCAGGCCGTGACGAGCCAATTCGACGTGCCCCTGCCAGCCGAGAACGTGCATGTCGGCCCCAGCGACCACGTGCCCTGGCTGACCGACCGCAAGTGGGCGCAGATCCGGCTGGAAGGCACGGGCTTCGGTGGCATGCCGCTGAACGTGGAGCTGAAGCTGGAGGTTTGGGACTCCCCCAACTCCGCCGGCGTGGTGATCGATGCCGTGCGCTGCGCCCGGATCGGGCTGGACCGCGGCATGGGCGGCGCGCTGATCGGCCCCTCCTCCTACTTCATGAAGTCGCCCCCGCAGCAATTCGACGACGGCGAGGCGCGGGCCCGCGTGCTGCGCTTCGTGGCCGGCGAGAGCTAGGTGCGGGCGTGGCCGCCACGCTCTTCCTGCTGCGCCACGCGGCGCATGACCGCGTGGGAAGCACGCTGTGCGGCCGGATGCCGGGCGTGACCCTGGGCGAGACAGGGCGCGCCCAGGCGGCCGCGCTGGCCGGCCACCTGGCACGCGCCCGCATCGAGGCAGTCCATTCCAGCCCCATGGAGCGCGCGCAGGAGACGGCGGCGCCGGTCGCCTCGCAGCTCGGCCTCGGGGTCCGCACGGACGAGGCCTTCACAGAGATCGACTTCGGCACCTGGACCGGCCGCAGCTTCGAAGCCCTGAACGGCGACCCGGACTGGGTACGCTGGAACACGCATCGCGCCACGGCGGGCACGCCGGGCGGCGAAACCATGGCCGCGGCGCAGGCACGGGCCGTGGCCGGCGCCGAACGCCTTCGCGCGGCGAACCCGGAAGGCCGGATCGCCGTAGTCAGCCATGCCGACGTCATCAAGGCCGTGCTCGCGCACTTCCTGCGCCTGAGCCTGGACGAGATCCATCGATTCGAGATCGCGCCCGCCTCCATCAGCGCTCTGGCGCTGTGGGAGGGGGACGGAAAGGTGTTGAGCATGAACGAGGTGGTGCCCGCATGAGGATCGCCTTCTACGGATCGAGCCTCCTCTCCTCCTACTGGAACGGGGCCGCCACCTATTACCGGGGCATGCTGCGCGACCTCGCCGCGCGCGGCCATCAGATCACCTTCTACGAGCCGGACGCCTTCGACCGACAGAAGAACCGCGACATCGAGCCACCGGACTGGGCGGAGGTGCGCGTCTACGACGCCACCGAGGCCGCGCTGCGCGAGGTGATGGCGGAGGCCGCGCGCGCCGACGTGGTGGTGAAGGCCAGCGGCGTCGGCGTGTTTGACGACGAGCTGATCGGCGGCGTGATGAAGGCCGCCCGGCCGGACGCCATCCGCATCTTCTGGGACGTGGACGCGCCCGCGACGCTGGCCGAGATCACCCCTGCCCCGGACCACGCCCTGCGCCGCGCCCTGCCCGGGCTGGACTATGTCCTCACCTATGGCGGCGGCCCGCCCGTCATCGCCTCCTATGAGGGCCTCGGCGCCCGGCGCTGCATTCCCATCTACAACGCGCTGGACCCGGAGACGCACCACCCCGTCCCCGCCGATCCGCGCTTCGCGGGCGATCTGAACTTCCTCGCCAACCGCCTGCCGGACCGCGAGGCGCGGGTGGAGCAGTTCTTCCTGGACGCCGCCGCGCGCCTGCCGGACCGCAAGTTCCTGCTCGGCGGCAATGGCTGGCACGACAAGCCCATGCCGGGGAACGTGCGGCAGATCGGGCATGTCGGCACGCGCGATCACAACGCCTTCAACACCTCCTCCCTCTCCGTGTTGAATGTGGCGCGGGACAGCATGGCGCAGGTCGGCTACTCCCCCGCCACCCGCGTCTTCGAGGCCGCCGGCGCAGGCGCCTGCCTCATCACCGATACTTGGGTGGGCCTGGAGCTCTTCCTGAAGGAGGGCGAGGAGGTGCTGGTGGCGCGCGATGGCGCCGACGTCGCCGAGCACGTCCGCAGCCTGACTCCGGAGCGCGCGAAGGCGATCGGCGAGGCGGCGCGGGCCCGCATCCTGGCGGAGCACACCTACACCCGCCGCGGCGCCGAGGTGGACGCGCTTCTGCGCGACACCGCCGCGCAGAAGCGGAGCGCGGCGTGAGCGCCCCGCTGCGCCTGGTGGTGCTGGGCCTCAGCCTCTCCTCCTCCTGGGGCAATGGCCACGCCACCACCTTCCGCGCCCTTCTCCGCGCCTTTGCCGCGCGCGGGCACGACATCCTGTTCCTGGAGCGCGACGTGCCCTGGTACGCGCAGCACCGCGACATGCCGGAGCCGGATTTCTGCAGCCTCGCCCTCTACCCCGATCTCGCCGCGCTGGAATCCTGGCGCCCGACGATCGCGGGCGCGGATGCGGTGATCGTCGGATCCTACGTGCCGGAGGGCGTGGCGGTCGGGCGCATGGTGCAGGCCACCGCCCGCGGCGCCACCGCCTTCTACGACATCGACACGCCGGTGACCCTGGCGAAGCTGGAGCGGGGCGACGAGGAGTACCTCTCCCCTGCCCTGATCCCAGGCTACGACGTCTACCTCTCCTTCACCGGCGGCCCCACGCTGCAGCGGATCGAGCGGCAGTACGGTTCCCCTGCTGCGCGCCAGCTCTACTGCTCCGTGGACGATGCCGCCTACCAGCCGCTGGACATGCCTCCGCGCTGGGACCTGAGCTATCTCGGTACCTACAGCCCGGACCGGCAGCCCACGCTCGAACGGCTGCTGATCGAGCCCGCCCGCCGCGCGCCGGAGATGCGCTTCGCCGTCGCCGGCCCGCAATACCCCGCCGATATCGGCTGGCCCGCCAACGTCGAGCGGATCGAGCACGTCCCGCCCGCCGACCACCCGGCCTTCTACGCCAGCAGCCGCTTCACGCTGAACGTCACCCGCGCCGACATGATCCGCGCGGGCTACAGCCCCAGCGTGCGCCTGTTCGAGACCGGTGCCTGCGGCGTGCCCATCGTCTCCGACACCTGGGACGGCATCGACACCCTGCTACAGCCCGGCACGGAGATCCTGCTGGCCGAGGGGCCGGACGAGGTGCTGCGCGCCCTTCGCGACATGCCGGAGGAGCGCCGCCGCGCCATGGGCCAGGCCCTGCGCGCCCGCGTGCTGGACGAGCACACGGCGGCACACCGTGCGGCGGAGCTGGAAGGGCACCTGCGGGAGGCGATCGCCCGGCACGCGGAGGAGCGCGTCGCGTCCTGAGGCGAGGCGCCCCATGACCGTTTCCGCATGATCGTCTCCGCATGATCGTCTACGGCGACGGGCCCCGGCGCGAGGACCCGCGCGCGAAGCTGGCAATCCTGGCAGATCTGCTGCGGGGTCTTTCGGCGGAACCGCCCGGGCTGGCCCGCCACGCCGCCCTCGTCGGCGCGCTGATCGAGGCGGGGGAACTCGCCCAGGCCCTGGCCGACGCCACCTTCGCCGAGCGTGGCTTCGACGCCCCCTCTCCGACTGACGACGCCGCCATGGCCCTACTGATGGCCGTCGCTCACAGCGCCTGGCTCTCCTGGCAGTCCGGCTTCACACAAGCCGGCCCGGTGCCTGAAGCTGAGCTCACCGCGCTCTCCACCCGGCCCATGCCGGCCACTGTCGAGCCCCGCAGCGCGGAAGGCTTCGCCTATTACGCCCTCTACCCCGAGGCCTTTGGCTTGGCCGCCGCCGCCCTGCCCCCTGCGCCGCGCGTGATCGGCCTGCGCTCCATCGGCACCACCCTGGCCGCGATGGTGGCCGCCGCGCGCGGTACGGGGGCGCCGGTCACGGTCCGGCCGGTGGGGCACCCCTTCCGGCGGGAACTGGCCCTGGCGCCGGAACTCGCCGCTGCCCTGCTGGCCAATCCCGCCGCCTTCGCCATCGTGGACGAGGGTCCGGGCCTCTCCGGCAGCAGCTTCGGCGCCGCGATGGACTTCCTGCAGGGCGGCGGCGTCCCCCTTCCCCGCATCCACCTCCTCCCCGGCCATGGCGGCGCGCCCGGGCCCGAGGCGGGCGAGGCCGCGCGGGCGCGCTGGGACCGGATGGCGCGCCACCCCGCATCCCTCGAGTGCCTTCTGCTCACCGCCGAACGCCCCGAGCATCGGCTGGAAAGCTGGGCATCCGCCCTTCTCGGCCCCGCAGAGGTCCCGATGGAGGAGATCTCCGGCGGCGCCTGGCGCGCCCGGCGCTTCCCCTCCAAAGCCGAATGGCCGCCCCTCCACCCCTTCATGGAGCGGCGCAAGTTCCTGTTCCGCGCCCGCGGCGGCGCCTGGATGCTGAAGTTCGCGGGCCTGGGCCGCCACGGCGAAGCCGCCGCGGCCCGCGCCCGTCATCTCCACGCCGCAGGCTTCACGCCGGAGCCCGCCGGCCTGCTCCACGGCTTCCTGGCCGAGCGGTGGATGGATGATGCGGGGCCCCTGAACCCCGCCACGGCGGACCGCCCCGCCCTGCTGGCCCATCTCGGCCGCTATCTCGGCTTCCGCGCCCGGACCATGCCCGCCGAAGCGGGCGCGGGGGCCGGGGACCTTCTGGCCATGGCCCGCCAGAACACGCTGGAGGCCCTGGATGAGGCTGCGGCCGCCCGCCTGGACAGCTGGGCCCCGCAGATCCCGGCCCTGGAGGCCGCGATGCGTCGTGTCTGGACCGACAACCGCCCGCACGCCTGGGAATGGCTGGTGTTGCCGAGCGGGCGGCTGCTGAAGGCGGATGCCGTGGACCACGCGGCGGCGCACGACCTGATCGGCGCCCAGGACATCGCCTGGGACGTGGCCGGCGCCGCCGTGGAGCTGGACCTCACCAACACCGAACGGGACGCGTTGGCCGAAGCGGTAGGCCGCGAGGCCGGGCGGGCCGTGAACCCCGCCCTGCTGGCCTTCCTGACCCCCTGCTACCTCGCCTTCCAGCTCGGCTACTACACCATGGCCGCGGACGCGCTGGGCTGGAACCCGCCCGAGGCCGAGCGCGCCCGCGCCGCCACCCGCCGCTACGCGGCAGGGCTGGAGCGGGCCCTACCGCGCGGGTAGCCCGCTCCCGCCCCGCAGCTTGCGAAGCAGCGCATCGATCCCCAGCGCGACGGTCGTGACAACGATCAGCAGGGTAGAGACGGCGGCGATGGTCGGCTCCACCTCCAGCAGCAGGCTGTTCCAGATCCGCACGGGCAGCGTCTCCGAGCGGAAGCCCGCGAGGAAGATGGAGATCACCAGCTCGTCGAAGGAGGTGAGAAAGGCGAAGAGAGCGGCCGAGATCACCCCCGGCAGCGCCAGCGGCAGCACCACGCGCCGGAACACGCCCCAGCGCGTGCAGCCGAAGACCATCGCCGCTCGCTCCAGCACCGGGTCCACCGTGCGCAGCGCGGATTGCAGGATCACCAGCACCACCGGCAGCGCCACCACGGAATGTGCCACCGCGATCCAGGGGCGCACTCCCACCAGCCCCATCCGGGCGGAGAGGAAGTACACCGCCACCGCCGTGATCACGTGCGGCACGATCACCGGCGTCAGCAGCAGCGCCGCCACCACACGCTTGAAGGGGAACTGCGCCCGCACCATCGCGTAGGCCGCGAGGAATCCCAGCAGGGTGGAGAGAAAGGAGGCCATCGCGCCGATCATCAGCGAGTTGACGATGGCCTGCCGCCAGCGCGGATCGCCCAGGAAGCGCTCATACCAACGGACGGAGAGGCTCTCCGGCGGGAACTTCAGGTAGCCATCGCCGGAGAAGGAGGCGATGGCGACGATGACGATCGGCGCGAGCATCCCCGCGCAAAGCAGCACCACCAGCACCTTCAGCAAGGTGGCGCGGATCACCGGCCCGTTCATCGCACCGCCTCCCCGGGTTCGGCAAAGCGGCTGTACACGGCGTAGAGCGCCAGCGTGACCACCAGCAGCACGATCGTCATCAGCGCGGCGGATGGCCAGTTCTGGGTGATCTCCACCTCCCGCTCGATCAGCATGGCGATCATCACGTCGCTCGGCCCGCCCATCAGGGCCGGCGTCACGAAGAAGCCGATGGCCAGGATGAAAGTGATCAGTACGCCCGCCACCACCCCGTGCAGCGTCAGCGGCATGAAGACCTTGCGGAACACCTGCGCGGGGGATGCGCCCATCCCCTCTGCCGCCTGCATCAGCCGCGGGTCCACCGCCTTCATCGCGGCGAATAGCGTCAGCACCATGTAGGGCAGCAGCACGTAGGTCATGCCAATGATGACCCCCGTGCGGTTGTAGAGGAGGTTCACCGGCTCCCCCACCAGCCCCAGCCCGAGCAGGATCTGGTTGATCAGCCCGTTCCGCCCCAGCAGCACCATCCAGGCATAGGTGCGGACGATGGTGCTGGTGAAGTAGGGCAGCACGATGCAGAGCAGGATGGCCGTGAACACCCAGCCCCTGGCGCGGGACAGCGCGTAGGACATGGGGTAGCCGATCACCAGCACCAGCAGCGTCACCACCACCCCGATCCAGCCGGTGGTGACGAGGGAGCGGCTGATGGCGCCGGAAAGCAGCACGTCCTCCGCTTCCGTCAGGATCTCGGACCACGTGCCGAGTTCCGAGATGGAGGCGTGCAGGAACCAGCCAATCGGGAAGAGGAACAGCCCCGCCAGCAGGAGCAGCGCGGGCGCCAGAAGCAGCCAGGCGGTGGGGATGCGGACGGGCATCGCGTCAGGCCGCCAGCAGCCGGCTATCCTCGGCGCGCCAGGAGAGGCGCACGGGATCGCCCGGCGCGTGCAGCGCCGCGCCCGCGCCGTTGGCGGTGTCGCAGAGCACGGTCGCGCCCTCCGCCACCTCCACCTGATAGCGCACGATGTTGCCGAGGAAGGATGCGTGGCGCACCTGGCCCGGCAGGGTGTTCGGCGCGCCGTCCGCCCCGCCCGCCGCGATGCTCACCTTCTCCGGCCGAACGAAGAGCAGACCGTCCGAGGCGCCCAGCGCGCCCGCGCCCGCATCAATCCGCGTCCCGCCCGGCCCCGCCACCGCATTGCCGTCGCGCCGCGCCTTCAGCAGATTCGCCTCGCCCAGGAAGGCGGCGACGAAGCTGGAATCCGGCTTCTCGTACACCTCCCGCGGCGGCCCCATCTGCGCGATCCGGCCGCGATTCATGATCGCGATCCGGTCGGACATGGTCAGCGCCTCCTCCTGGTCATGGGTGACGTAGATCACCGTCATGCCCAGCCGGCGGGAAATCTCCTTGATCTCCACCTGCATGTGGTAGCGCAGGTTCTTATCCAGCGCGCCCAGCGGCTCATCCATCAGCACCACGGGCGGGTGCGCCACGATGGCGCGCGCCAGCGCCACGCGCTGCTGCTGCCCGCCGGAGAGCTGCCGGGCGTAGCGCCCCTCGAACCCCTCCAGCTTCACCATCGCCATCGCATCCGCCACGCGGCGGGCGATCTCGGCCTTCGGCGCGCGCTTCACCGTCAGCGGGAAGGCCACGTTCTCCGCCACGTTCAGGTGCGGGAAGATGGCATAGTTCTGGAACACCATGCCCAGCCCTCGCCCACGCGGCGGCACCCTGGTCATGTCCTGCCCGCTCAGCATCACGCGCCCCTCATCCGGCACGACGAAGCCCGCCAGCATGGAGAGCGTGGTCGTCTTGCCGGAGCCGGAAGGGCCGAGCAGGGTGAAGAACTCGCCCGGAGCGATGGTGACGGACACGTCCGCCACCACCGTCTCCGAACCGTACCGCTTCGTCACGCCCTCGAGGGCGACGGAACCCGCCGTCACTTCTGGACCCAGCGCGACCACTGGCGGTTCACCCGGTCCCGGTTGTCCTCCCACCACTCGTTGTTCTGGTAGAAGCCGGTCTGGGTGGAGCGCGGGCCGCCCGGGGCGCGCGCCCTCTCCTCTTCGGTCATCAGCGGGAAGGACTTCGTGTTCGTCGGGCCGTAGATCAGGTCCCGCGCGTACTTCGCCTGCACCTCGGCCTGGAGCATGTAGTCGGCCAGGAGCTGCGCACCCGCCACGTTGCGGGCGTCCTTGAAGATGCCCATCGCCTGCACCTGGATCATGTGCTCGTTCCAGGTATAGGCCAGCGGGGCCCCACGATCGATCAGCACCTGCAGGCGGCCGTTCCAGATGGACCCGGCGACCACTTCCTTGTCGGACAGCATCTGGGCGGAGAGCGCGCCCGTGTCCCAGAAGCGGCGGATCTGCGGGCGGATGCGGTCCATCACCCGCAGCGCGCGCTCCACGTCCAGCGGGTAGAGCTTGTCCTTAGGCACACCATCCGCCAGCAGCGCGAACTCCAGATGCGCGGAGCCGGAGGCCATGTCGCCCAGCATGCGCGGCCCGGGGAACTTGCCGGCATCCCAGAACTGCGCCCAGCTATCCGGTGCGCCGTTCGGGAAGGCTTCCTTGCTGTATCCCAGCACGGTGCAATAGACGAAGTTCGAGACCCGGTTCGCGGATTTCAGCTCCGGCGAGATGTCCTCCGGCTTCGTCCAGCGCCACTTGTCGTAGGCGATCGGCGCCAGCGCGCCCATGCGGTCCAGCGTCAGCAACTGGCCGGCGCCCGTGTCGATCAGGTCCAGCTCCACGTTCCCCGCGCGGAACATGGCCAGCAGCTTCGCGCTGGTGGCCGCCACGGGGCGCACGGTGATGCCGGTTTCCCTCGTGAAGGGCTCGTACACGTACTTCCGCATCACGTCGTCATAGGTGCCGCCCGGCGTGCGGACGATCACCTCGCCCGCCGCCAGAGCGGGGCGGGCAACGAAGGGTGCCGCCAGGGCGGTTCCCAGAAGCAGGCGCCTGTTCAGGCGGATCAGGTCTGTCATGCGTCGCCCCTTTCGAATGGCTTGTGTCAGTGGAAGCGAGAGATGGAATAGGGAGCCATGTCGATGGGCGCCGTGTCTCCAAGAATCGTGCCGGCTACCAGCCTTCCGCTCGGCGGGCCGCCCGTCATCCCGAAATGGCCGTGGCCGAAGCAGAGATGCAGGCCAGGGCGGCCCGGCACGGGACCCAGTACCGGCAAGCTGTCCGGCGTGGAAGGGCGGAACCCCATCCAGAGCTTCGGCTCGCCCGCCTGGATGTCCGGGAACAGCCCGCGCAGCTGCGTCATCAGCCGCTGCGCCCGCCGCTCGTCCGGCGCCGCGTCCAGCCCGGCAATCTCCACCGTGCCGGCAACGCGCAGCCCTTCCGCCATCGGCGTCACGCCGAAATTTCCGGATTTGTAGAGGATGGGCAGCTTCGGCGCGAAGCTGGGGTCCGGCAGCATCAGGTGGTAGCCCCGCTCCGTCTCCAGCGGCACGCGGATGCCCAGCGGGTCGAGCAGCAGGCGCGACCAGGCACCGCCCGCCACCACCACATGCTCCGCGCGGTGGTTGTCCGTGTTCGTCATCACCAGCCAGCCCCCGCCCTCCTGCGGGATCAGCTTCATGGCGCGCTGCGGCAGGATGGTGCCGCCCGCCTCCAGGAACAGCTCGCCCAGGCGGCGCACGGCCTGCGGCGGGCTGATCGTCTGCCCATTCCCCGGCACCAGCAGCCCGCGCGAGACTTGGCGCGCAATGCCGGGGAAGAACTGGCGCAGATCATCCGCGCCCAGCACCTCAGCCTTGATGCCGTGACGCTCCCGCAGCCCGCGCTCCAGCGCGGCGCCCGGCGTCTCCTCCGCCTCGTCCCAGATCTGCACCTGGCCGTTGCGGCGGAACAGCTCGGAATAGAGCTCGGCCCCCAGCAAGCCGCGCCAATCATCAAAGGCCGGTGCGTGCAGCGCGCGCATGGCGTCCGACACGGCGAGGACACGGTCCATCCTCCCCGCCCTGATCCAGCGCGCCAGCCAGGGCGCCGCCTTCGGCAGATAGGCCGGGCGCACCGCCAGCGGCCCCAGCGGATCGCCGAGCCAGGACGGCACCTTCCGCAGCATCCCCGGCAGCGCGATCGGCACCACCGTCTCCGCGCTGATCAGCCCGGCATTGCCGAAGGAGGCGCCGCCCGCGGGCCCCAGCGGGTCGATCACCGTCACGTCCCGCCCCGCGCGCCGCAGGGGCAGCGCCGTGGAGAGCCCGGCGACGCCCGCGCCGAGAACGATGACCCGCCCGCCCGCCATCAGCCGAGCTGCGCCGTCGCGATCAGCTCGATCCGCATGCCCGGCGCCAGCAGCTCCTTCACCACCACCGTCGCGCGGCAGGGATAGGGCTCGGCGAAGAACTCGCGGTACACCGCGTTCATCCCGGCGGCGTCGGAGGGCTCGATCAGGTAGATCTGGCAGAGCATCACGTCCGCCATCGTGCCGCCCGCGGCTTCCACCGCCATCCGCAGGTTCTCCAGCGTGCGCCGGGTCTGGGTGGCGATGTCGCCCTCTACGATGGCGCCGGTCTGCGGATCCTTCGGGATCTGCGCGGTGATGATGGTGCCGCCCTTCTTCACCGTGCCGCTGATCGGCCCCTTGGACTTGATAATGCCCGTCTCGACGGCCTCGAACATGCGCGTTCCCCTCAGCGGTTGACCAGCAGCGTGCGCGGCAGGTGCGTCAGCAGCTCCGGTCCGGTCTCCGTGACCAGAACCGATTCGCTGAGCGCCGCCCCACCCGCGGACGCATACACATGCATCACCATGCCCGCTTCCAGAACCCACTTCGCGCCGGGATGGAAGATGCGGGTGAAGTCGCTCGTGCGCGGCCCGGCATCGCCGTAGAGGCCCAGCGTATAGGCGGTGATGTTGTCGTAGCTGCTCCGCAGCCCGGAACGGATCACGCCCTCCCGCAGGATGGCGTCCACCTCCTCCGCCACCGCGCCCGGCTTCATCGCGGTGATCTGCGCGTCCTGCAGCTCCCGCAGGATCTCCGTCGCCCGCAGCCGGTCCGGCTCCGGTTCGCCCAGCACCACGCAGCGCATGATGCGGGAGGAGTAGCCGTAGATGCGCGGCGTCAACTCGATGTGGACCACGTCGCCCTGCACCAGCAGGTCGTCGCCCAGGTGCCCGTGCAGGAAGTCCCAGCCCCGCCCCGCCGTGATCGGCCCGGGGCGGTAGGGATCGCCGCCCATCTCCACGAAGGTGGATTGCGCCACTCGCGCCGCGTCGCGCTGCGTTCCGCCGGGCACGCATACGGCGGCCGCGCGGCGCGTCGCCTCGTCCGCGATGGCGGCCGCGCGCCGCAGCAGCTCGATCTCGGCGGGCGACTTGATGAGGCGAAGCTCCGCCACCACCGCGCCGATATCCACGAAGCGGGCCTTCGGTAGCGCCTTCCGCATCGCCTCGAGCCGCGCGATGGAGGTGCCGTAGCTCTCGAAGTCCAGCCCGATCGTCGCCGTCTCCAGCCCCCGCGCGCGCAGCGCATCCGCCAGGACCGGGATCGGGTCCTCCCAATCGCGGTAGGTCGGGATGTCCGCAATCCAGGTCCGCTGCTCGCATACGCCAGCATCCAGCGCGCGGATCAGGAAGAAGGGATCTGCCTCCACCGGCAGCAGCACGCAGCGCCAGCGGTTGGCCGAACTCCCGAAGCCCGAGACCCAGGTCATCGCCTCGATCTCGTCGAACAGCGCGGCATCGACCCCCGCCGCGCGCAGCCTCGCCTTCACCCGCTCCACGCGGGCGGCGAACTCCTCGGCCGTGAAGTAGGGATGCGCGCCCATCAGGCAGCATCCTTGCGCGGCGCCACGCGCCAGCCGTCCAGCCGGTCCCGCAGCTGGTAGGAGAGGCCGACGAAGGGCAGGAACCAGGGATGCCCGGTGTAGAGCGGCTTCGTCGGGAAGGCGAGGCGCGCAAAGGCGGAGGGCTTGTTCGCCCCGCCCAGCATCGAAGCGGCTACGGCGGTGCCGAGATGCGTCATCGTCACCACGCCGCTGCCGTTGCAGGCCATGGCGTAGTGCACGCCCTCGTGCTCGCCCAGATGCGGCATCATGTCGAAGGCAAAGGCCACGTTTCCCTTCCAGGAATGCGTGATTCGCACATCCGCCAGGTCCGGGATCAGGTCCACCAGGAAGCGGTGCAGCGTGGCGCCGGAAGCGCGCGTGTCGGCGTTCACGAAGCTGGCGCGGCCGCCGAACAGGATGCGCTTATGATCCGGCGAGGGCCGGAAGTAGTAGAGCACCTTCTTCGTGTCGCCATAGACGCGCAGCGTCGGCAAGGCCTTGCGGACGCGCTCCTCCCCGATCTCCTCCGTCGCGATCATGTAGCTCGCCACCGGGATCAGCCGGCGGCGGAACCAGGGCGCGGCGCCGCCGGTGTAGCCGTTCGTCGCGATCATCAGCCTGCGGGCGCGGATGCGGCCGCGGCTCGTCTCCACCACGAAGCCACCGCCCGCATCGCGCGCGTAGCCCCGCATCTCCACCCCGCCCGCCAGCGTCGCGCCGTGGCGCGCCGCGGCGCCGGCCAGGGCGCGCACGTATTTCGCGGGGTGCAGCGATCCCGCGCGGCGCAGCATCATCCCGCCGAAGAAGCGGTCCGTCGCCACCTCCTCCGCCACGCGCTCCCGCGGCACGAAGAAGGCTTCCTCGGTGCCCGCGCTGTTGATGAGTTCGATTCGCCGCTTCAGCGTCTCCAGCGCCTTGGGCGCATGGGCGCCGACGAAACGGCCGCTGCGCACGTAGTCGCAGTCCAGCCCCTCGCGCGCGACGAAGGATTCGAAGTCCTCGAAGGCCCTCTCGCCCTCCTCCATCAGCTCGGAGACGTATTCCTTGCCGAAGGCCTCCGCGAGGTCGGAGCGCACCTTGCCGAGGCTCCCCGCCCCGCTCAGCGCGCCTCCGTTGCGGGAGGAGGCACCCCAGCCGATCGCCTCGCGATCAATCACCAGGGCCTTCACCCCGTTCCGCCCCAGCTCGATCGCGGCGGAGAGCCCGGCGATGCCGCCGCCGACGATCAGCGCCTCCACCTCATCCGGCAGGGCAGCACTGGCGGGCGGCGGCGGCGGTGCCGCTTCCCACCAGTAGGGGCGCTCGACAAATCCGGGGGCAAAGATGGCGTCGCTCATGCGACAGCAGCGTGACACCCCTCGCTGCCCGCCGCCCCATACCAAATTGGTATAGTGCCAGGGCCCGGCTTATGCCCCCGCCTTCACGGCCCCGGCCCCGCGAAGGTGCCGGTCCACCTCGGCCTTCACGCTGCGGACGGCGGCGCGGATCGCCTGCACCAGCAACGCCCGGCCGAAATTGTCCGGCGCCTCCTCGGGCCAGAGTAGCCGGTACTCCACCGTCACCGCCGGCTCAAAGGGCCGCAGCACCAGCCCGGCGGGCAGGAAGGGCGCGGCGGCGAAGGCGTCCACCACCGTCACCCCCGCCCCCGCCGCGGCCATGGCGGCGGCGCCGGAGGTCATGCGGCACTCCGCCACCTCCACGGGGTGTGCGCCGCTGCCGTCCAGCGCGGCGTCCACCAGCGCCTGCCGCCCCTCCTCCCGCGAGAGGGCGATGTAGGCCTCCCCGTCCAGGTCGGCAGCCTGAACCAGCGGCAGCGCCGCCAGGCGGTGGCCCGGGGCCATGGCGCAGAAGGCCCGCGCCCGCGCCAGCAGAAGGCTCCGCACCCCCGGCACCGGCGGCGCGCCGGTGACAAGGCCCAGATCCGCCTGGCGCGTGGCCACCATGCCCAGCACCCCACCCACCGTGCGCGAATGCACGGCCAGCGCCTCCGGCCGCCGCAACTCGCCCCAGGCGCGGGCCGCCCGAGGCAGGACCGAGAGGGTGAGGAGCGGCACGGAGGCGACCACCACGCGGCGCGGCGCCCGGCGGCACAGGCGCTCCGCAAGGGCCGATATCTCCTCGATCCCGATAAAGACCCGCTCCGCCTCCTCGTGCAGCGCGTGGGCCAGGGCGGTGGGCACCAGCCGCCCGCGCACGCGCTCGAACAGGGGAAAGCCCGCAAGGGCCTCGGTCTGCGCGAGAAGGCGGCTTACGGCGGGCTGGGACACGCCGAGGAGCGCCCCCGCCCCCGTCGCCGTTCCCGTGCGCATGAGGGCACGGAAGACCTCGAGGTGCCGGAATTCCAGGGAACGCGCTGCCATGCGCCAGGGTCGTGGCGCGGCCGGCGGTGCGTCAAGCCGGCTTTACGACCAGGGAACCCTTCCGCCGGCGCAGCGTTGGCGCCTTGAATCTTCCCGGAGGAACGGATGAGCGATCCACGCCGCGCAGGCTTCCGCAGCACCGCCCTGCTCACCGCGGGCACCGTGATCCTGGCCGGGCTGGCGGCCTGCGCGCCGGTGGGGCCCGGCCCCTACCAGCAACAGGCGGACTATGCCGGCTACGCCTGCCAGCAGGGCAGCGTGCAGGCTTGTCAGGACTACCAGGCGCTGGCCCCCGCCGCGAACGCGGAGACCTACCAGGCGCAGCAGAACGCCGCCGTCGGAACGGCCGTGGCGGCGGGCGTGGTGGGCGCGGTGGCGGGCGCAGCAATCGCCAGCAGCTCGCGGCGGGGCTACCGGCACCGCGGCTACTACCGGGATCGCGGCTACTACCGCGGGGGCCGGCACTACCACCGCGGCTGGTGATCCCGGCGGGCTGGACCGGCCCGGTTCAAACCAAGCCGGTGCGGCCCATCTCCAGGAACTTCTCCCGGCGCCGCGCGCGCAGCGTGGCGCCGTCCAGGGCCAACAGCGGCTCCAGGCAGGCCTCGATCCGATCGCCCACGGTCGCGATCATCCCCGCCGGGTCGCGCTGGGCGCCGCCCATCGGCTCCGGCACCACGCTGTCCACGAGGTTGAGACGCTTCAGGTCCTCGGCCGTCAGCCGCAGCGCCTCGGCCGCCGTCGCGGCCTGGGCGGCGTCGCGCCAGAGAATGCTGGCGCAGCCCTCCGGGCTGATCACGCTGTAGATGGAGTGCTCCAGCATCATCACCCGGTCGGCCGAGGCGATGGCGATGGCCCCGCCTGAGCCGCCCTCCCCGATGATGGTGGCGATGAAGGGCACCGGCGCCTCCAGCCCCGCCTCGATGGAGCGCGCGATGGCTTCCGCCTGCCCGCGCGCCTCCGCCTCCACGCCCGGGAAGGCGCCGGCGGTGTCCACGAAGGTGAGGATGGGCAGGTTGAAGCGCCCGGCCAGCTCCATCAGGCGGCGGGCCTTGCGGTAGCCCTCCGGCCGGGGGCTGCCGAAATTGTGCGCGATGCGGCTTTCGGTGTCCGTGCCCTTCTCGATGCCCAGCACCATCACGTTGCGGCCGCGGAAGCGCCCCAGCCCGCCCACCATCGCCTGGTCGTCCGCGAAGGCGCGGTCCCCGGCCAGGGGCGTGAAGTCCTCGATCAGCCCGGCGATGTAGGCCAGGCATTTCGGCCGGTCCGGATGCCGCGCCACCTGTGCCTTCTGCCAGGGGGTGAGCTTGGCATAGGTGGCGGCCAGCAGCTTCTCCGCCTTGTCGCGCAGCTTGCCGATCTCGTCCGCCACGTCGATGCCACCGGCATCGGTGGTGCGGCGCAATTCCTCGATCTGGCCTTCCAGCTCGGCAAGGGGTTTCTCGAAGTCGAGGAAGTGGCGCATCCAGGGGTCCGGTCCGAGGGCGCGGGGGGGATAGCAGGGGGTGGTCCGGGGGAAAAGGGCCGGGCACCGGGAGGCAGCCGCCGGTCCGGCACATGTCCTTGCCGTCATCTGCGCGGCGGCCCTAGGCTTCCATCCAACCGCCGGCCCGACATGGCGGATTTCCCGGAGGACCGTCCTGTGACGCAAGCGACCCGGCGCGCCCTACTCGGCGCAGCCCTGGCCTCACCCCTTGTCCTGCCGCGCATCGCCCAAGGGCAGCCAGGAGGCCAGGGAGGCTTCCCCGACCGACCAATCCGCGTCGTCGTCCCCTTCTCCGCTGGGGGCACCACCGACATGCTCGCGCGCGTCTTCGCGCAGCGCATGAGCGAGGGGCTGGGACAGCCCGTGGTGGTGGAGAATCGCGCCGGGGCGGGCGGCTCGGTCGGCGCGGATGTCGTCGCGAAGGCGGCGCCGGACGGCTACACCCTCCTCTTCCACAACCTGACCTTCACCTCGACGACCACGGCCCTGCAGCTGGCCAACCGGTCGCCGCACGACATCGAGCGCGACTTCGCCCCCGTCTCCCTGGCGGCGAACGTGCCGATGCTCCTCGTCGCCG
The DNA here is from genome assembly GCF_024594815.1 of Roseomonas populi. Taxonomy (GTDB): domain Bacteria; phylum Pseudomonadota; class Alphaproteobacteria; order Acetobacterales; family Acetobacteraceae; genus Roseomonas; species Roseomonas populi. The sequence goes on from NZ_JANJOU010000009.1 coordinate 59,894, forward strand.
CGCAATCGGTGCCGGCCAGGGACCTGAAGGAGTTCGTCGCCTTCGCCAAGGCGCAGCCGGCCGGGCTGTTCTACGGCTCCACCGGCCCCGGCAGCATTATGAACCTTGCGGGCGAGGTGCTGAAGCGGGACGCCGCCATCAACATGGAGCACGTCCCGTTCCGCGGCGCCGCGCCGCTGGTGCAGGAGATGGTGGCGGGCCGCATCCAGTTCGGAGGCGACCAGCTCTCCACCGCCCTGCCGCATGTCCGGGGCGGAGCGCTGAAGCCCATGGCGACCCTGGCGGCCCAGCGATCCTCCGCGCTGCCGGACGTACCCACGGTGCGGGAGCAGGGGTTCCCCAACATGGAGCTGCGCGGCTGGAACGGCTTCTTCGCCCCGGCCCGTACGCCGGAGGCGGTGATCGCCCGCCTGCAGCGCGAGATCGCCCAGGCGGCCGCCCAGCCCGAGCTCCGGCGCCGCCTCGCCGAGGTGGGGGCGGAACCCGTGGGATCGCCCCCGGCGGAACTGCGGCAGGCGGTGGCGGAGCAGGTCGCGCAAGTGCGGCCGCTGGTCGCGGAACTCCGGCTGCAGGTGGAATAGAGTGGGCGTGATCGTCATCACCGGGTCCGGCCGCGGCATCGGGGCCGCCGCCGCCCGGCTCGCGGCCCGGCGCGGCCACGCCGTGGTGGTGAACTTCGCCGAGAGGGAGGAGAGAGCCCGCGAGGTCGTGCGCGACATCCTGGACGGCGGCGGGCGGGCCATCGCGGTGCGCGCCGATGTCTCGCAGGAGGCGGAGGTGAACACCCTCTTCGCCGAGGCGGACCGGGCCTTCGGGCCGCTGACGGGGCTGGTGAACAATGCCGGCATCACCGGCCCGGCCACCCGGACGGAGAGTTACGACGCGGCGACCATCCGCCGCATCCTGGAGGTGAACGTCACCGCCACCTTCCTCTGCACTCAGGCAGCGGTACGGCGCATGTCCACCCGGCACGGCGGCGCCGGCGGCGCGATCGTGAACCTCTCCTCCATTGCCGCCACCAATGGCGGCGGCGGGCAATGGACCGCCTATTCGGCGGCCAAGGGGGCGGTGAACAGCCTCACGGTCGGCCTGGCGCGGGAGCTGGGGCCGGAGGGCATCCGGGTGAACGCGATCCTGCCCGGGCTGATCGACACGGAGATCCATGCCGCTGCGGGCCTCGGCGATCGCCTGGCGACCATGGGGCCGTCCATCCCGATGGGGCGCGTCGGGACGGCGGAGGAATGCGCGGAGGCCATCCTCTGGCTCCTCTCGGGCGAGGCCGCCTACATGACCGGGGCACTGATCCCGATGACCGGGGGCCGGTAGGCCCTCAGCCCCCGCGCGCCAGCGGGTGGTGCTCCTCCACCAGCGCGCGCAGCCGCTCCTCCAGCACCTGGGTGTAGATCTGGGTGGTGGCGATGTCCGCGTGGCCCAGCAGCACCTGCAGGCTCCGCAGATCCGCCCCCCGCCCCAGCAGGTGGGAGGCGAAGGAGTGGCGCAGCACGTGGGGCGAGACGCGCTCCGGGTCGATGCCCGCCGCCAGCGCCGCCTCCCGCAGCAGGTTGTTCAGCGTCTGCCGCGTCAGGTGCCCGGAGGCCCCGCGGGAGGGGAAAAGCCAGCGCGAGCCCTCCGGCGCCCCTGCCCGGGCGGCCTGCACCGCCTCCCGCGCGCGGGCGCTCACCGGCACCAGCCGCTCCTTCCCGCCCTTGCCGCGCACCGCCACGAGCGGGGAATCCGCCCGCAGCGCGGCCGCCGGCAGTTCCACCAGCTCGCTCGCCCGCAGGCCGGAACAGTAGAGAAGCTCGCACACCGCCACGGCCAGGGGGGCCCGGCGTTCCGGCAGGCGGCCGGCCGCGGCGATCAACGCCTCCACCTCCGCCTCCCGCAGCGGGCGGGGCAGCAGGGCGGGCTTGCGCGGGCTGTCCAGCGCCTCGGTCGGATCATCCGTCCGCACGCCCTCCCGCGCCAGGAAGCGGTGGAACTGGCGCAGCGCGGAGAGGCGCCTGGCCGCGGTGCGGGGGGAAAGGCCGGCATCGGTCAGCCCGGTGACGTAGCGGCGCAGCGTCTCCGCGCTCATCGCCCCGGGCGTCTCCCCGGCCTTGCGGGACGCGAAGCCGGCGGCGTCCTCCAGGTCGGCCTGGTAGGCGGCCAGGGTGTTGCGCGCGGCCCCGCGCTCGGCCGCCAGCATCTCCAGGAAGGCCTCGACATGCCGGTCCATGTGCCGGCCGGGGGCTAGCGGGTGCCGAAGCGCTCGTTCGGCAGCACGCGCTCCACCGGCTCCTGCGAGACGCCGGGCGGGAAGGCACCCACGGCCAGCAGCGCCGCGATCAGGGCGCCGAGCAGAAGCAGCACGAGGAGCAGGAGGGGGCGTCGGAACATCAGGTAATCGGCTTCCCCAAAACGCGGCGACCGGGCTGTGGGCCACCCGGAGGACGCGGCGGCGGGGGTGTGCTAGCGTTGCGCGCCGTGTCACGCAACCTCGCCGATCCCCTCGTTTCCCAACCGGCCCCCGAGAAGGCCGCCGAAGCGCCCCCCATCCCCGCCGCGCCGCCGCCGCCCGGGCGGAGCATCGTGCTCGTCGGCATGCCCGGCGCGGGGAAGTCCGCCGTCGGCCGCCGCCTCGCCGCGCGGCTCGGCCTGCCCTTCCTGGACGCGGACACGGAGATCGAGAACGCCGCCGGCCTGACGGTGGCCGAAATCTTCGCCCGCTACGGCGAAGCCCATTTCCGCGATGGGGAGCGCCGGGTGATCGCCCGCATCGCCGCCGGCCCGCCCGTGGTTCTCGCCACCGGCGGCGGCGCCTATGTCGATCCCCGCACCCGCCGGGCGCTGCGGGAGGCCGGGGCCGTCACCCTCTGGATCCGGGCGGATATCCCCGTGCTGAAGCGCCGCATCGCCGGGCGCAGCAACCGCCCCCTCTTCATCGGGCGGGATCCGGAGGAGGTGCTGCGCGGCCTCATGGCCGCCCGCTACCCCTTCTATGCCGAGGCCGACCTCGCCATCGACTGCGGCGAGGACACTCCGGAGGTGACGACGGTTCGGGCGGAGCGCGCCATCACCGGCTGGCAGCGCCCGGCGCGCCTGCCCGTCGCGCTCTCCACGAATCCCTATGAGGTGGTGGTCGGCAGCGGGCTGCTGGCCCGGGCCGGCGGCCTGCTCTCGCCCCACCTGCCCACACGCCGGGTCGCAGTCGTCTCCGACGCCATCGTCCATGCCCTGCACGGCGCCACCCTGCGGGCCGGGCTGGAGGAGGGCGGCTTCGACATCCGCGCGGAGGTGACGGTGCCCCCCGGCGAGGGCTCCAAGCGCATGGAGATGCTGGAGGAGGTGCTGGAGCAGGTCCTGGCCGCCGGCGCCGATCGCGGCACCACCATCATCGCCCTCGGCGGCGGGGTGGTGGGGGACCTGGCGGGCTTCGCGGCTGCTGTTGCCCTCCGCGGCCTGCCTTTCGTTCAGATCCCCACCACGCTGCTGGCCCAGGTGGACAGTTCCGTTGGCGGCAAGACCGGGGTGAACCTACGGGCGGGCAAGAACCTGGCGGGCGCCTTCCACCAGCCCCGCATCGTGCTGGCCGATACCGGCGCCCTCGGCACCCTGCCCGCGCGGGAGCTGCGGGCGGGCTGGGGCGAGGTGGCGAAGCACGGCCTTCTCCAGGGCCCGCTCTGGGAATGGTGCGAGGCCTGCGGCCCCGCCGCCATGGCCGGCGACCCGGAGGCGCTGCGCCACGCCGTGCTGGAATCCTGCCGCCTGAAGGCCGGCGTGGTGGTGGAGGACGAGTTCGAGACGGCGAAGGATGGCGGCCGCGCCCTGCTCAACCTCGGCCACACCTTCGCCCATGCCCTGGAAGCCGAGTGCGGCTACGACGGCACCCTTCTGCACGGGGAGGCGGTGGCGGTCGGCCTCGGCCTCGCCGCCGCCCTTTCCGCGCGGCTCGGCCACTGCGCCCAGGAATGGCCGGGGCGGGTGATGGAGCACCTGGCCGCTGTGGGCCTGCCCGCCCGGATCAGCGACCTGCCCCGCGTCTTCTCCGCGGAGGCGCTGATCGGGCGCATGAGGAAGGACAAGAAGGTGCGGGATGGCGCCATGCGCTTCGTGCTGCTGCGCGGCGCCGGGCAGGCCTTCACCACGGCCGATGTCCCGCCCGAGGCGGTGGAGGCGCTGCTGCGGGACGAGGGGGCGGCCTGACGCAACCCACCCCTCTCGTTCTATCCCTGGCCGATCGCCCGGCCACCGCCTATTTTGCACCGCATCATGCCGCTCTCAGCCCCCGCCGACCGGGAACCCCTGCACCGCCGCGCCATCACCATGCACGGCTACCGGCGCACCGACGGGCTCTTCGATATCGAGGGGCACCTGGAGGACACGAAGAGCTACGCCTTCTCCGGCCTGGACCGCGGCACCATCGAGCCCGGCGAGCCGCTGCATGGCATGTGGCTGCGCCTGACAGTGGACGAGGAGCTGACGATCGTCGCCTGCGAGGCCGCGACGGATTTCTCCCCCTACGCCATCTGCCCGCAGGCCGCGCCCAATTTCGCTGCCTTGGCCGGGCTGCGGATCGGCCCCGGCTTCACCCGCGCGGTGAAGGAGCGGGTGGGCGGCTCCGCCGGCTGCACCCACCTGCGGGAGATGCTGGCGCAGATGGCGACCGTTGCCTTCCAAACCATCTACCCCGTCCGCCGCCGCAAGGAGGCAGAGAGTCCGGAGGCCGCGGAGGCCGCCCGGAAGCGCATGATCGGCACCTGCCTCGCCTATGCGCCGGACAGCCCAATCCTGGCGCGGCGCTTCGGGCCGGGCTGAGCTAGCCGCGCCCCTTCCGGCGGAAAGCCGGGAGACGCCGCCCCGCCTCCACCTGAATCAGCGCCGCGGCCCAGAGCAGCGGCCGAAGCGGCCAGCGAAGCGCCCCGGCGCGCCTGAACCAGAGGGCACGGGCAGCCCGGCGCTGGCCGCGCAAGGCCATCGGCCCAACCCCGCCCGCCTCCGCGTGGCGGAAGCTGTCCAGGGCCTCCTCCGGCGCGCCGAGGGCCAGGAGGGCGTTGCCCCGCACATGGTACGGGCGCCCGGCAGGAAGATCCCGGAGTTGCAGCAGGCGCGCCCGGAGCGCGGCGGCAGCCCCGGCACCACCGTGGACCTGCCAGTCGGCAACGGCCTGGGCCAGCGCGTCCACCTCCTCCGCCGCGCTCATGCCCTTCTGCCGCGCCACCTCCAGCAGCGCCTCGCCCGCGGCTACCCGGCCCTGGCCCAGCCGCGCGGCCCCGAGCACGCCGCGGGATGCGGGCATGGCCCGGCGCCTCTCCCGGAGCAGGCGGCGGAGGGCCGGCATGTCCTCCGCCAGCAGTGCGCGCAGCCCGGCCTCCAGCTCCGCCTGCCCGGCCAGAAGGCGGATGGTGCCGTGATAGATCCCGCGGATCGGGACCGGCCGCAGCCCGGGCTGCGCCAGCAGGGCGATGTTGGCCGCGTCATCCCCCTGCAACGGGTCGTACACCGCCCAGCTCACCGGCGGCGCGTCGCCCGGCCGCACCCGCATGTCCCGGTGCAGGGCGGGGCTGTAGAACGCGCGGTAGCGGTGGTCCCGCGGCACGTCCCCCGGCGCGATGGAGGCCTGGGGAGAGAGGGCGAGCGCGTGGCTGAGGCCGAGCCGCCGCCCGTACTTCAGCGCGCTGTAGCCACCCATGCTGAACCCGTAGCCGACCGCAATTGGCCCGAGGCGGCCGCGGAGCGCGCCCGCCGCTGCCTCCACGGAAGCGGCGGGGAACCAGTTCGGGCGCCGCGCGACGAAGCCGAAGCCCGGCCAGCCCATCCGCGCCACCACCGCCTCGCCCCAGAACCCACCGGCCTCGGGCCGCTGCTGCGCGTCGCCGAAGGTGACGATGGTGGGCTTGGCCGGGTCGCCGGGCAGGGCGCGCAGCACCAGCTCCGCGTCCTCGAACAGCGTCCCGGACAGGGCGGCGGGCGTTTCAGGCCTCGCCCGGCGCCCGCAGTTCCAGCGCCAGCGCGTGCATCCCTCCGCCGAACTCCGCCTCCAGCGCGGCGTGCACGGCGCGGGATCGGGCCAGGCGGGTCATGCCGGCGAAGCCCGGCGCCACCACGCGCACGGAATAGTGCGTCTCCCCGCCGGGCCGCGCGCCGGCATGGCCGGCATGGCGGTGGCTGTCGTCCTGCACCGCCACCTCCGCGCCGGGGAAGGCGTGCAGAAGGGTGGCGCGGAGGCGCTCTGCGCGGCTGCTCATTTGTTGGTGCTCATTCAAGGGCATTTTCCATGGGTTAAGGGCATATGGGAAGGGACGTTTCGTGCCTTGCCCGAGCGGGCGTCCGCGCCCATAAGGTCCCCATCATGGCCCGACGCGGCACCGCACCACTCCGATCCACCGTCCCCCCCGGCAGCTCCATCCGGAGCTGCGAGGCCCCCGGCTGCGAGGCTCCCGGCGAGTTCCGGGCGCCGCGCGACCGCTCCCGCCTGCGGGACTACTATCATTTCTGCCTGGAGCACGTCCGCGCCTACAACCAGGCCTGGGATTTCTACCGCGGCATGAGCCCGGAGGAGATCGAGAAGAACCTGCGCGAGGATTCTGGCTGGCAGCGCCCCACCTGGCCCCTGGGCAGGCTGGGCGGGCAGGCCCATATCGGGCCCGAGGGGCTGCGTGACCCGCTCGGCCTCTTCGCCGACACCAAGCCGACGCCGAAGAAGACCGCAAGGGAAGCGCCGCCGGAGCTGCGCGCCGCCCTCGACGTCCTCGGCCTCGGCTGGCCCATCGACGAGGACGGGCTGCGCGCCCGCTACAAGGACCTTGCCAAGCGCTACCACCCGGACGCGAATGGCGGCGACAAATCCTCCGAGGAGCGGTTGAAGGACATCAACCGCGCCTACAGCCTCATCCGCAAGCGCCTCGCGACGCTTGCCCCGCAGCCGAGCCAGGCGGCCTGAGACCGAAAGGCCCGCCGCCCATCACCTTTCCACGGAACCGGACCCGTCCATGAGCAACGTCGCCAGCATCTCCGAAAGCCGTTCCACGGCCACGATCGACATGCCCGACACGAAGGTGTCCGTGCGCGAGGTCTTCGGGATCGAGAGCGACCTTGTGGTTCCCGGCTTCTCCGCGCGCACGGAGCACGTGCCGGAGATCGACCCCACTTACAAGTTCGACCGCGACACCACCCTCGCCATCCTCGCGGGCTTCGCGTTCAACCGCCGCGTGATGGTCCAGGGCTACCACGGCACCGGCAAGTCCACCCATATCGAGCAGGTGGCGGCCCGCCTGAACTGGCCCTGCCTGCGCGTGAACCTGGACAGCCACATCTCCCGCATCGACCTCGTCGGCAAGGACGCGATCGTGCTGAAGGACGGCAAGCAGGTGACGGAGTTCAAGGAAGGCATCCTTCCCTGGGCCCTGCAGCACCCCTGCGCCATGGTGTTCGACGAGTACGACGCCGGCCGCCCGGACGTGATGTTCGTCATCCAGCGCGTGCTGGAGGTCGAGGGCAAGCTGACCCTGCTGGACCAGAACCGCGTGATCCGCCCGCATCCGGGCTTCCGCCTTTTCGCCACCGCCAACACGGTGGGCCTGGGCGACACCACCGGCCTGTATCACGGCACCCAGCAGATCAATCAGGGCCAGATGGACCGCTGGAACATCGTGGCCACCCTGAACTACCTGCCCCACGCGCAGGAGACCTCCATCGTCGCCGCCAAGATGGGCGTGGCGGAGAATGACTCGAAGGGCCGTAAGCAGATCGAGGCGATGGTGGCCCTGGCCGACCTGACCCGCGCGGGCTTCATCGCCGGCGACATCTCCACCGTCATGTCCCCGCGCACCGTCATCACCTGGGCGGAGAACGCGAAGATCTTCGGCGATGTCGGCTTCGCCTTCCGCCTCTCCTTCCTCAACAAGTGCGACGAGGCGGAGCGGTCCACCGTGGCCGAGTACTACCAGCGCTGCTTCAACGAGGAGATCCCGACGGGTCTCTACGTGAAGCGGTAATCCCGCCATGGCGGCGCGCTTCCTTCTGCACCACGCGCCGAACTCCCGCTCCGCCGGCAGCCTGTGGCTGCTGGAGGAGGCGGGGGCGGATTACGAGCTGTCCTGGCACAGCATCGAGGTCGCGACCAACAAGGCACCGGACTACCTGGCCCTGAACCCGGCCGGGAAGCTGCCCACCCTGGTGGACCACGGCCCGGATGGCGACTGGAAGGGCGTGGTGGTGACGGAAGCCGCCGCCATCGCCGCCTATGTCGCGGATGCCCTGCCGCAATCCCTCCTCGCGCCGGCGATCGGCACCCCGGGCCGCGCGGCCTACGCCTTTTGGATGGCCTACGGCCCCGGCGTGCTCGAGCCCGCCATGGCCGACGCCGCATTCCCCCGCGCGAAGGAAGCCCCGGCCCGTGCGCTGGGCTGGCCGCCCTTCCCCGAGGCCGTTGCCCGGGTCGAGGCCGCGCTGGGAAGGGGCCCCTGGCTCTGCGGGGCACAGTTCACGGCGGCCGACATACAGCTCGGCGGCCTGCTCGCCTGGGTCGTGCAATGGGGCCTGCTGAAGCCTGGGCCCAGCATCACCCGCTATCTCTCCGCCATCGAGGCCCGCCCCGCGCGGCAGGCCTCCCTTCGCAAGGGAGCCGCGCCCGAGCGGCAAGCGTCATGAGCGGCAGCAACAAGGACACCACCCGGCAGGAAGAGTTCAAGCGGGCCACCGCCGGCGCCATCCGCGCCATGGCGCGCTCCTCCGAGGTGCAGGTCGCCTTCCAGCCCGGCCCCTCCGGCCTGGCCGGCAAGCGCGCCCGCCTGCCCCTGCCCACCCGCGCCCTGCCGCCGACCGAGATGGCGAAGCTGCGCGGCGCCGCCGATTCCGTGGCCCTGAAGCTGCGCCACCACGACGAGGCCACCCACTCCGCCCGCACCCCCGGCCGCCGCGAGGCGAAGGAGGTGTTTGACGCCCTGGAGCAGGCCCGGGTGGAGGCTGTCGGCGGCCGCCACATGGCCGGCGTCGCCGCTAACCTCCGCGCCCGCTACGCCGAGCAGGCGGAGGCGGAGGGCTATGACCGCATGACCCGCAAGGACCAGCTGCCGCTGACGGCGGCGCTGTCCCTGCTGGCGCGCGAGAAGCTGAGCGGCGAGCCCGTGCCCGAGGCCGCGCGCCGCGTGGCCGACCTGTGGCGCGATACGCTGGGCCCGCGTGCCGACGAAGCCCTGGCCGAGATGGCCAACAGCGCCGAGGACCAGGACGCCTTCGGCCGCGCCGCCCGCAAGCTGCTGGCCGCCCTGGACCTCGCCGAGGCCGAGGCGGAGGCCGAGAGCGAGGAGTCCCAGGACCAGGAGGATGAGGGCAGCGAGACCTCCGGCGCCCAGGACCAGTCCGGCGAGGGCGAGAGCAAGCCCCAGGAATCCGAGAGCCTGATGGGCGCCCAGCCCGAGCAGACCGAGGGCCAGGCCGGCGAGGAAGAGGCCGGCGAGGACGAGGAGGAGGACGGCGCCGCCGCCGAGGGCGAGGACCGCCCGGGCGGCCCGCAGCAGCGCAAGGAAGTGCCCGTCACCGACGATGTCTCGGCCTATCGCGCCTACATCAAGCAGTTCGACGAGGAGGTCTCGGCCGACGACCTCTGCGACCCGGAGGAGCTGGCGCGGCTGCGCCAGCAGCTGGACCAGCAGCTCTCCCACCTGCAGGGCGTGGTCTCCAAGCTCGCCAACCGCCTGCAGCGCCGCCTCCTGGCGCAGCAGCAGCGCGCCTGGGAGTTCGACCTGGAGGAAGGCCTGCTCGACGTGGCGCGCCTCGCCCGCATCGTCGCCTCGCCCACCCACTCGCTGACCTACAAGCGGGAGCGCGAGGCGGATTTCCGCGATACCGTTGTGACCCTGCTGATCGACAATTCCGGATCCATGCGCGGCCGGCCAATCACCGTGGCCGCCATGTGCTGCGACATCCTGGCCCGCACGCTGGAGCGCTGCGCGGTGAAGGTGGAGATCCTGGGCTTCACCACCCGCGCCTGGAAGGGCGGCCAGAGCCGTGAGCGCTGGGTGCAGGACGGCAAGCCCCGCAACCCCGGCCGGCTGAACGACCTTCGACACGTGATCTACAAGGCCGCCGATGCCCCCTGGCGCCGCGCCCGCAAGAACCTCGGCCTGATGCTCCGCGAGGGGCTGCTGAAGGAGAACATCGACGGCGAGGCGCTGGACTGGGCCTATAAGCGCCTCCTCTCCCGCCCGGAGAAGCGCCGCATCCTGATGGTGATCTCGGACGGCGCGCCGGTGGATGACAGCACCCTTTCCGTGAACCCCGGCAACTACCTGGAGCGGCACCTGCGCAAGGTGATCCACGACATCGAGGGCCGAGACATCGTGGAGCTGATCGCGATCGGCATCGGCCACGACGTGACCCGCTATTACCGCCGCGCCGTGACCATCGTGGACGCCGAGGAGCTGGGCGGCACCATGATGAAGAAGCTGGCCGAGCTGTTCGACGAGGACGCCGCCATGGCCTGGCAGCGCGCCGCGTCCGAGCGCGCTCCGGTGATGGTGTGACCCCCGGCCCCAGGTAGCCGGGTACTTGGCGGGGCTGAGGCACAGGCGGATCGGCCGCCGCGCGGCCCTGGCCACGTTGACGGGCGCGGCCGCCTGCGCAGGGCGGCCGGGGCTGCTGAGCTACCCCGTCCCTCTGCCGCCGGAGCGCCCAAACCTGCCGCTGCGCCCGCTGGGCGTGCTGCGGATCGACGCAGGCCAACTCGGCGCCGACGGGCTCTCTGGCCTTCATGTCGGCCCGGACCTGACCCTCACCACGGTCTCCGACCGCAGCCGCTGGGCCCGGGCCCGGCTGGTCCTGGCCGCGGACGGCACGCCGCTGGGGCTGGAGGCGGCGCGGTCCGGCCCGCTGCGCGACACGGCCGGCCGCGCCATGCCCCGCGAGATGGTGGGCGATGCCGAAAGCCTCGCCCGCCTGCCCGATGGCACCTGGCTCGTCGGGTACGAGCGGGAGCACCGCATCTGGCGCTACCGCGACCTCGATTCAGCCGCCGAGCCGATGCAGAACCCGCCGGGCATCGAGGCGGCGGCCGCTAACGGCTCGCTGGAGGCCGTGGGCGTGCTGGCGGACGGGCGCTGGCTGGTCATAGCCGAGAGCCTGCCTCCCTCGGAGGAGGATCCCGGCGCCCGCATGGCCTGGATCGGCGGCCCCGGGCGGTGGCACCGTTTCGCCTACCGCCCGCGCCCCTGGCATAACCCCAGCGACCTCTGCCCCCTGCCGGATGGCGGCGCGCTGGTGCTGGAGCGGCACTTCACCTGGACCGAGGGCTTCAGTGCAAGCATCGCGCGCCTGCCGCCTCCTCCGGCCGCGCCCACCCTGCTGCAGGGAACCGAGGTGGCGCAGCTCGAACCGCCCCTGCCCAGCGATAACTGGGAGGGGATCAGCGCCTTCCGCCACAACGGCCGGGACCTCGTGGCCGTGATCTCGGACGACAACCAGATGGTTCCCCTGCAGCGAACGCTGCTGATGGTGCTCGGCTGGGCCGATCAGGCCGCCGCCTGACCCTCCAGCACCCTCGCGCGGGGTAGGGTCAGCCAGGTGCGCGCGCCGATACCGGGCGCGGCTTCCAGCGTCAGCTCCCCGCCATGCGCCCGCATCAGCTCCCGCGCGGCGGAGAGGCCGAGGGAGAGGCCCCGCGTCCCCTCCCCGCCCGAAAGGTCTTCCCGGGGGAATCCGGCGCCCTCATCCTCGATCACCAGCGCCACCGTCTCCGCCGCGCGGACGAGGCGCAGCGCGATCCGGTCCCCGGCCCGGGTCTCCCGCGCCGCCCGGGCCAGGGACTGGGAGAGGACGCGGCCCAGGGCACGGCGATCCGCCAGCACCGTCAGTTCCTCGGCCTCCGGCGCCACGTGCCAGCAGCGGGCCCCCTCGCCGAGGGAGAGGCTGACGCTCCCCACCGCTTCCCGCAGCAGCGGACCAAGGGGAAGGCGGCACTCCTTGAGGCTGCGGGGGCCCGGCGCGGCGGCAAGATGGTCCGCCACCTCGTCCGCGAGCGTGAGCAGGCGGCGCCCCTCCGCCTCGGCGCCGGGCACCAGTTCCTGGGGCATCCGGGCAGCGAGGCCGAGCAGCGTGAGCCCGGAGGCCTCGAGCTCCCGCGCGACGAGGCCGAGGGAGCGGCCCCGCGCGTCCAATCGCAGCGCCGCCTGGGCCTCCCGCGCCTCGGCGCTCCAGGCGCGCTCCAGCAGCCGCCAGGCGAGGATGGCGAGGGCCGGCACGGCGCCGGCCGCGAGGATGATGGTGGGAATATCCATGCCGGAAGGCTGGCATGGCGGCCCTGCCGTCCGGTTAACGCCCCTGCCCCGATGGACGGCAGGGCGGACACCGGACATGACAACGGCGCGAGGGAGATCCCCCGCGCCGCGAAACGTCATACCCTCAGGCGGAAAGCCGCCTCAGGCGGCGGCCTTCTTCGCCTGCGCCTTCTCGATGCGGCGCTTCAGCACCTTCGCCTCGACCGTCAGCGCGCGGTCCGGCGTGCCGAGCAGGAAGGAGTCCAGGCCGCCATTGTGCTCAACCGTGCGGATGCCGCGGGTGGAGAGGCGAAGCTGGATGGAGGTGCCCAGCACGTCCGAGAAGAAGGAGGTGTGCTGGAGGTTCGGCAGGAAGCGCCGGCGGGACTTGTTGTTGGCGTGGCTGACGTTGTTGCCCGTCAGGACGCCCTTGCCGGTGATGCCGCAGCGGCGGGACATGGTGGAAACCCCTGGGTCTTCGGGCCGCGCGGCCATGCGGAAGGGCACGGGGCACGGGTTTGTGTTCGGATAAGAGGGGCGCGTATGGCCTCCGGGCGCCCCGGAGTCAACCCCGACGGAAAAAGGCGTGGCAGGTCAGGAGACGGGCTTCTCGGCCCGCATGGCCTGCAACTCCCCGCTCTCGACGGAGCCGAGGGCGCTGCGGAGGACGTTGGCGATCGCCTTGTCGTCCATTTCCCGCGCCATCAGCCCCAGCGCGCCGCCCAGCAGGGCGGAGGCGATGGAGATCGGGGCGATGCCCTGCTCCATCATGTATTCGATGGCCTTGTCGGTCACCGAGCCGGCGTGGCTCAGGTCTTCCGGGGCCATTCCCTTCGGATCCAGGGACATTCCCGGGCACTCCTATCAAATGTTGCCCCCAGATGGTCAGCGGGGGGCGGAAGGGTAAGACCCGGGCGGTATAACCGCCCGGGCCGGTGGGGGAAGGGCCAAACGCCCCGCTGGGCTCAGCCCGGGCTGGGAACGGGCGCGGCATCCTCCCGCGTCGCGGCCGCCGCCTCGGCCAGGGCCACGGCCTGGGCCTGTCGGCGCCACATGCCGGCATAGATGCCCTCGGCCGCAACGAGCTGGGCATGGGTGCCGCGCTCGGCGATCCGGCCATCGGCGAGGACGATGATCTCGTCCGCCTCCACCACGGTGGAGAGGCGGTGGGCGATCACCAGCGTGGTCCGGCCCCGCGCCACGCCGCGCAGGGCGGACTGGATCTCCTGCTCCGTGCGCGTGTCCAGCGCGCTCGTCGCCTCGTCCAGGATCAGGATCCGCGGGTCCTTCAGGATGGTGCGGGCGATGGCCACGCGCTGCTTCTCGCCGCCCGAGAGCTTCAGCCCGCGCTCGCCCACCCGGGTCTGGTAGCCCTCCGGCAGGCGCATGACGAAGTCGTGCACCTGGGCCAGCCTCGCCGCCTGCTCGATCTCCTCCTGGCTGGCGCCGGGGCGGCCATAGGCGATGTTGTAGGCGATGGTGTCGTTGAACAGCACCGTGTCCTGCGGCACCACGCCGATCGCGGCCCGCACGCTCTCCTGCGTCACGTCGCGGATGTCGGCGCCGTCGATCATCACGCGCCCGTCCCACACGTCGTAGAAGCGGAACATCAGGCGGGAGATGGTGGACTTGCCCGCCCCCGTGGGCCCGACGATGGCGAGCATCCGGCCCGGCGGCACGGTGAAGCTCACGCCGTGCAGGATCTCCCGGTTGCGGCCATAGCCGAAGCGCACATCCTCGAAGCGCACCTCGCCGCGGCCGGGCGGCAGGGCGGGGGCGCCGGGGCGGTCGGACACCTCGCGGGCCTCCCGCATCAGGGTGAACATGGCCTCCATGTCCACCAGCCCCTGCTTCATCTCGCGATAGACGAAGCCCAGGAAGTTCAGCGGCAGGTAGAGCTGGATGAGGTAGGTGTTCACCAGCACGAAGTCGCCGACCGTCATCGTGCCGCGCGCGACACCCTGGGCCGCCATGAGCATCACGGCGGTCAGGCCGATGGCGATGATCGCCGCTTGGCCGATGTTCAGCCAGTTCAGCGACACCTCGGATTGGATGTAGGACTGCTCGTAGCGAGAGAGGGAGGCGTCGTAGCGCCGCTCCTCGTGCCGCTCGTTCCCGAAATACTTTACCGTCTCGTAGTTCAGCAGGCTGTCGATGGCCCGCGTGTTCGCCTCCTGGTCCGTCTCGTTCATCTTCCGGCGGAACTGCAGGCGCCAGTTGGTGAAGACGAGGGTGAAGGCGACGTAAAGGGCGATGGTGCCGAGGGTGACGGCCGCGAAGGAGAAGCTGAACATCCGCCACAGGATCACCGCGACCAGCAGGATCTCCACGATGGTGGGGATGATGTTGAACAGCATGAAGTCGAGGACAAAGTTGATCCCCCGCGTCCCCCGCTCGATCACGCGGGAGAGGCCGCCCGTCTGCCGGTCCAGGTGGAACCGCAGGGACAGGGCGTGCATGTGGGTGAAGACCTGCAGCGCGATCCGCCGGCCCGCCCGGGCCTGCACCTTCGTGAACACCGCGTCCCGCAGCTCCCCGAAGGCCGAGGAGGCGATGCGCAGCAGGCCGTAGCCCACCACCAGCGCCACCGGCACGGCCATGATCGCCCCGGCCGTGGCTGCCCCCTGCCCGACATGCGGCGTCAGCGCGTCCACCGCCCGGGCATAGGCCATGGGCACGAGGATGTTGGCGACCTTCGCCGCCAGCAGCAGCGCCAGGGCGGCCACGACGCGCACGCGCAGCCCCGTCTCCCCCTTCGGCCAGAGATAGGGGGCAAGGCTCTTCAGCGTCTGCCAGGTGCCGCGCGGCGCGGCGGGCGGACTGGGAGGGACCATGGAATCAGGCACGCGGGAACTCCGGGGCGCGGGCCGCGGGGGCAGGCTCGGGCGGCCCCGCAGGTCTCAGCCTGGGGGCCGGCGGCGCGCCGGGGCGGTCCGGTATGGCGGTGCCGACCCGTGCGGGTGGCGTTCACGGAAGGAGATGGGGCCTTCCCTCGCCGGACGCCAGCCGCAGAGTTGCATGCGGGGGTGCCGGATCACGCGGGGCAGGGCAGGATGGACGCATGAACCCCTTCGCCCGGCACATCGCGGCCTGCAACAACATCCCCTCCCCCGCTGGCTACCTGCCCTTCCGAATCGGAGATGAGCAGGTGGGCTGGCTGGATGCCGAGGCCGCCCGTGCCCTCACCTTCCTGCCGAAGCTCGTCCATTTCGGGCCGGAGGGCGTCTCCCTCGCCGCCGGCCTGCGGGGCGTGGCCGCCCGCACCGGCGCCCTGGCGGAAATCGCCCAGGCCCTGGCGAAGTCCGGCTTCGGCCGCATCCGGGGGGAGGAGTTCGACGTGCGCGCCCATCCCGCCGGCCCGGTGCTGGCCACGGTGGACCGCGGCGTGCTGCCGGCCATGGGCATCGTCAGCCAGGGCGTCCACGTGAACGGGCTGGTGCGCCGGCCGGATGGGCTGCACCTCTGGGTGGGCTGGCGGGCCAAGGACAAGGCGATCGCGCCGGGCAAGCTGGACAACGTGGTGGCCGGCGGCATCCCCGCCGGGCTGGACCCGGACCGCTGCCTGGCCAAGGAGGCGGAGGAGGAGGCCTCCATCCCCGCCTCGCTGGCGGTGAAGGCTCGCTTTGTCGGCCGCGTCTCCTACGTGATGCGGACCGAGGAGGGGATGCGGCGGGACATCCTGAACCTCTTTGACCTCGACATGCCCGAGGACGTGATCCCGGAGCCCAATGACGACGAGGTCGAGCGGTTCGAGCTGTGGCCGGTCCAGAAGGTGCTGGAGAGGGTACGGGACACGGACGACGTGAAGTTCAACGTGAACCTCGTCCTCATCGACCTCTTCATCCGGGAAGGTCTGGTGGAGGACCCGGATGGGGTGCTGCGGGCGGGGCTGGACCAACTCGGGTGACGCTCCTTCTCGATCACCTCGTGGTCGTCGCGCCCGGCCTGGAGGAGGGCGTGGCGCATGTCCGGGAGTGCCTGGGGATCGAGATGGCACCGGGCGGCGCGCATCCGGAGATGGGCACCCATAACCGCCTGCTCCGCCTCGGCGAGGACGCCTTCCTGGAGGTGATCGCCATCGATCCCACGGCCCCCGCCCCCGGGCGCCCGCGCTGGTTCGGGCTGGACGACACCGCCGCCCGGCGCGCCGACTGGGAGGAGGGGCGCCGCCTTCGTGCCTGGGTCGCCCGCACCGGCGATCTCGATCCTTTGCTGGCGCGTCGCGGGGCGCTGCTGGGGGAAGCCGTCTCCGTCTCGCGGGGCGACCGGCGCTGGCGCTTCGCGCTGCGGCCCGATGGCGCCCTTCCGGCCGGTGGCGCCCTGCCCTGCATCATTGATTGGGGCTCGCGCGGCTGCCCGGCGCCGGCCATGCCGGACCAGGGGGCGCGGCTGGCTTCCTTCACCCTCGACCACCCCGATCCCGCGAGCGTGCGTGACCTCCACCAGGGTATCGGCCTGAGCGGCGCACCGCTTCTGCGGCCCGGGCCCGGGCCTCGCCTCCAGGCCGTCATCGACACGCCCGCTGGCCCGCGGACGCTCTTCTGATCGCCACACCAGGGAAGGCCGCCGCCATCCCTGCCGGTGTCAGACGTGCTGCCCGCCGTTGATGTGGATCTCCGCCCCGTTCACGTAGGAGGAGGCCGGGGAGCAGAGGAACAGGATCGTCTCCGCCACCTCCTCCGCCGTGCCCAGCCGCCGCATGGGGATCTGCCGCTCCACAATGTCTTCCGTGCCGGGGGAGAGGATGGCCGTGTCGATCTCCCCGGGGGCGATGGCGTTCACCCGGATCCCGTGGGCGCCGAACTCATAGGCCAGCTCCCGTGTCAGCGCCGCCGCCGCGGCCTTGGAGCAGGCATAGGCGGCCCCCGCGAAGGGATGCACCCGCGATCCCACGATGGAGGTGACGTTCACGATGCTGCCGCCCCCGGCCTTCAACTCGGGGAACAGCCCGCGCGCCAGGGCGGCGGTGGAGAAGAGGTTCACGTTGAACACGGTGGTCCAGGCCGCGTGGTCCGTGTCCAGCGCTCCCAGCCGGGAGCCGCCCTCCCCCTTCGGCGAGATGCCGGCATTGTTCACCAGGGCGTGCAGCTTTCCCTCGGGCAGGCGGGAACGGACATCCTCGATCATCACCTGGACCTGGGCGGGGTCGGACAGGTCGGCCTGGATATGCCCCCAGCGGGCACCCGGCCAGCGGCACTCCTCCGAGAAGGGCTGGCGGGAGACGGTGAGGATGCGCCACCCCTCCCCCTGGAAGCGCTTCACCGTGGCGTGGCCGATGCCCCGGCTAGCGCCGGTCAGCAGCATGATCCTGGCGCTCATCGCGGTGCTCCGGCGGGGTCCTCACCCTCATGCGACGCCCCGGCGCCCCGGCGCAAGCGGCGGCATTGCGGCGCAACGGGCGGGGGGCGCGGCCCGCGCAGATCGGGCACGGGGGACCCATGCCGAACGCCGTCCGCCGCCTCGCCCTCTCCAACCTCGCCGCCCAGGCGTCCGAACAGGTCGCGCTGGCGGCCGCGCCGCTGGTGGCGGTGCTCGCCCTCGGCGCGGGGGCCGAGGAGACGGGCTGGCTCCAGGCCGCCCAGACCCTGCCCTTCCTGCTGCTGGCCCTGCCCGCCGGCGTGCTGGCCGACCGCGCCTCCCGCCTGCGCCTGATGATCGGGGCAGAGGCGCTCCGGGCCGCGGCCCTGCTCGCCATCCTCGCTCTCGCGGGCACGGGGCATCTCGGCCTGGCCGGGCTGGCCGCACTCGGCGCCCTCGGGGCGGCGGGCACGGTGGCGCAGGGCGTTGCGGCGCCCGCCATCCTGCCGGCCCTGGTGCCGCGGGCGGGGCTGGCCATGGCGAACCGGTCCCTGGAACTCGGCCGCAGCCTCGCCTTCGCGGCGGGCCCGGCTCTCGGCGGGGCGCTGATCGGGTGGCTGGGAACCGGTCCGGCCTACGGGCTGGCGATCGGGCTCTCCCTGATCGCCATGGCGCCCCTGGCCGGGCTGAAGGAGCCGCCCCGCGCGGCCCCCGCCCGCCGCCACCCCGCGCGGGAACTGCGGGAGGGTGTCGGCTTCGTGCTCCTCCATCCCCTGCTTCGGCCCATCCTCGCCACGGCGGTGCTGTTCAACACGGCCTGGTTCGTCCTGCAGGCCGGGTTCGTGGTCCATGCCGTGCGGAACCTCGGCCTCTCCGCGGCGGGGGTGGGGTTCACGCTCGGTCTCTTCGGCGCCGGGATGGTGGCGGGGGCGCTGGCCTCGCCCTGGCTCGCGGCGCGGGCACCGCTGGGGGCGCTGATCGTGGTGGGGCCCCTCTCGGCCCTGCTGGCGTCCCTGCTGATGCTGGCCACCGCCGCCCTGCCCTCCCCGGCCCTGGCCGGGGTGTCCCTCTTCCTCTTCGGGGCGGGGCCGGTGCTCTGGACCATCCACACCGCCGCGTTGCGGCAGGCGGTGACGCCCGGCGCGATGCTCGGCCGGGTCTCGGCCACGGTGATGACGGCCACCTACGGCGCGCGGCCCCTGGGCGCGGCGCTCGGGGCGCTGCTGGCGGCGCGCTGGGGCGTGGAGGCCTGCCTTCTCGCCTCCACCCTCGGCTTCGCGGCGCAGGCGGCGGTGATTCTCGCCTCCCCCGCGCCGGGGTTACGAGATCTGCCGGCTAGCGCAGCGTCTCCCGCGTGACCGATCCGCTCGGCGCCGGCTGCATCGGGGGCATGCCCATCTGGCCCGGGGGCGGCGCCATCATCGGCGGCGGCGCCATCCCGCCGCCCGGCGCGCTGAAGCGCATCAGCGCCGCGCGCAGCGAATCGGCCGCCGGGTTATGGGCGGCCATGTCGATCACGATGTTCCGGGAGGCGACGGACCGTCCGTAATACCCGGTGTTGAAATCGTTCCGGCTGGAGAGGAGCGAGCCCTCCAGCGAGATGCCGGCGTAGAGGCCGCGCGCCCGCGCGTAGCTCACGATGTCCGCCCCCACCGCCGCGGTGGTGGCGCCCGCGATGCCGGCGCCGATGGTCGCCACCGCGATGGCGGCGTCCGCGCCGAACTTGAACTGGCTGTCCAGCACCGCGTTCAGGCCGCGCTCGGTCAGGATGATCATCATCACCTGCATGTCCTGCACGCCGATCTGCAGGCCGAAGCTGGCCGAACCGATGGTGTAGAAGGCCGGCGAGGACCAGGAGCCGGCGCCGTCCCGCGCCGTCAGCACGCAATCCCCGCCCTGGCCGCCGAAGAGGAAGCCGGCCCGGAAGATGCGGGGGCAGATGATCACGGCCCGGGCACGGGCCAGGGAGCCGGTGGCGTCGTGCAGAGAGTTCGGGTCTCCCTGGGTCAGCATCTCCGTCACGGTCAGGGTAGCCCTGTCCACCAGCGCCTGCTGCTCCACCGGCTGCGCCCAGGCGGCGCGCGGCAGGGCGCCGAGGGCCAGGGCGGCCAGGGCACCGAGCGCGAAGATCTTGCGGCGCATGAAGTTCTTCCCCCAACCCCTTGTCGCGACAGGCAGCCTATACCGCCAACCGTGGCGAGACCAGGGCGACGCCGTGTCGGCCCTTCGGAGGTTTGGCCCCCGTCCTCAGCCGGGGGGCTGCGGCATCGGCGGCTCCTCGTTCACCCCGCCCACGCGCCAATGGCCGTTCTCCTTCTCCAGCCGGGTGAGGGAGAGGTTCTTCACGCTGAACTGCAGCGCCTGATAGGGCGTGAGGCCACAGGCATGGGCCAGCGCCGCCCGGATGGAGCCGCCATGGGCGACGATCACGGCGTCGCCGCCCTCGTTTTCCTCCGCCACCGCTTCCAGCGTGGGGCCCACGCGGGCCACCACGTCCGAGAGGCTCTCCCCACCCGGCGGCCGCTCGTCCGCGCCGTGGTTCCAGAAGGGGTGGGGCGGGTCGCGCAGCGCCGCCGTGAACTGCTCGTGCGTCAGTCCCTGCCATTCGCCGAGGTACTGCTCCACGAAGTGGGGCAGGTCCGTCAGCTCTCTCTCCGGGTAGCCCGCGGCGAAGACCGCCATGGCGGTGGCGCGGGTGCGGGCCAGCGGCGTGCAGTACCAGCGCGCCTCGGGTGGCAGACGCCCGGCCAGCCAGGCATGGGCGGGCCGCTCCCGGGCCAGCGTCTCCTGGCACAGCGCCACGTCGTTCGAGCCATAGACGGTGAGGCGTGCGGAGGGCTCCACCAGGGCGTGGCGGATGAGGAAGATCCTGGTCGGGTCCGGCATGGCCCCGCCTTACCCTTCCCGCGCCAGCACGGCTACTCCCCGATGCTCAGCAGGGCGCCCCGTTCCCGCGCACGCCGAAACTGAGCCATGAAGAGCCAGGCGCCGAGGCCCAGCCAGACAAGGTCCAGCGCGAAGGCCAGGCCCAGGTGCCCCCAGGCGATCCGCCCATCCAACAGGGCGGCGCGCATCCCCTCGAACACATGGGCCGCGGGGATGGCATAGGCCACGGGCTGCAGCCAGGCCGGCAGCACGGAGACGGGATAGAACACCGCCGAAAAGGGGGCGATCCCGAAGAGCACGGACCAGGCGAGCGTCTCCGCCCCCGCGCCGTGGCGCAGGATCATGCTGGTAACCCCTAGCGCCACGGCCCAGCCCATGATCATGAGCGCGGCGAAGAACAGCACCACCACCGGGCCGAGGGCGAAGAGGCCGAAGCCGTAGAGAAGCCAGGCCAGCAGCACGGCCGGCAGCACGCCGGCGAGCATACGGATCGCGCTCATCCCCACCAGCGCGGCCACAAGCTCCCAGGGGCGGAGCGGCGAGACGAAGATGTGGCCGAGGTTGCGGGACCAGATCTCCTCCAGGAAGGAAATGGCGAAGCCCATCTGGCTCCGCAGCGCCACCTCCCACAGCAGCACGCCGCCGAGCAGGGCGCCGGCGGCGATGCTCGCCGTGTTCTGCTGCACCCCCGCGACATAGGCGGTGACGAAGCCCCAGACGACCATCTGCAGGACTGGCCAGTACATCAGCTCCACCACGCGCGGCCAGGAGCGGCGGAACAGGGCGAGGTGGCGGTACACCACGCCCCAGATCCGGCGGGCCGAGGCGCGGATCGCGGGGGCGGTCACTTCATTCCCGTCCAGGGCTGCGGCTTCACCCCGCTGTCGTGGCCGAAGAGGATGGCCGAGAGGGCGACCACCGCCGCGAGGATCATGAGGACGGACCACCACTGCATCGGGATGAAGAACAGCGAGTGCGAGGTGCGAAGAACCACGCGCTCCCCGGTTTGCGCATCCACCAGTTCCCGCACCGGGCGGCCGTTGAGGCGATTGCCGACGATCCAGTTTGCCGTGGCCGCGGCAACTAGCCCGAGGACAAAGCCGTAGCCGACATTGGCGCCGTAGGATTCCAGGAGCTTGCCGGCGGCCAGGGTTGCGCCCCCTCCCACCAAAGCCAGGATCACGACGGTCAGAATACCCCAGCCGCGCCAGATGATCATGGTGGCCCTCCCGATAGACGGCCCCAAGAAGCCCCAGGACGCCGCCGCCGGCAACAGGCCGTCCGGGCAAACCTGGGCAGGTGCGCCCGCGATCCCCACATCACCACCGGATGGCTGATCTCCCCCTCGACATCGCCCGGATCTACGTCGAGCCAGCCGCCGAGGTCCTGGCACGCGGCCGGGAGATCCTTGCCCGCTTCCCGGACGCCGAGCGCATCCCTGTGGAATCCCACTGGCGCATCCCGGAGCTCCGGGAGGGCGATCCCGGCGACTATCTCGCGGCCAAGAAGAGCGCGCTGGTGCTGGGGGTGAAGAAGGGCCTGACCTTCCGCCCCAACGGCCGCAGCGCGGACTTCATCGCGCCCTCATCCTCCAATGGCTGCGCCATGGCCTGCGCCTACTGCTACGTCGCGCGGCGCAAGGGGCACGCGAACCCGATCACCGTCTTCGCCAATATCGAGGGCATTCTGGCCGCCACCGCGCGCCACGCCGCGAAGCAGGGCCCGAAGGCAGAGCCGAACCAGGTGGACCCGAAGGACTGGGTCTATGACCTCGGCGAGAATGGCGACCTTTCCGTGGACGCCGCCATTTCCGACAATGTGCGCGACATCATCGCCCTGTTCCGCACCCTGCCGAACGCCAAGGGCAGCTTCGCCACCAAATGGGTGAACCGCGACCTGCTGGACTACGACCCGCAGGGGCGCACGCGCATCCGCATGTCCCTCATGCCACCCGCCCTGGGCAAGCTGCTGGATGTCCGCACCTCCCCTATGGCCGAGCGCATCGCCGCCATCCCGGAGCTCCACCGCGCGGGATACGAGATGCACCTGAACTTCTCCCCCGTGGTCCTGCGCGAGGGGTGGGAGGCGGAATGGGGCGCCCTGTTTGAGGAGTTGGACGACATCCTGCCCGCCGCGGTGAAGGACCAACTCGCGGCCGAGATCATCATGCTCACCCACAACAGGGAGCTGCACGAGATCAACCTCGCCTGGCACCCGAAGGCGGAGGAGCTTCTCTGGCGCCCGGACATCCAGGAGGAGAAGGTCTCCGAGAGCGGCGGGGTGAACCTGCGCTACCGCACGGGCTGGAAGGGCCGCTGGCTGCAGCGCTTCAAGGACCTGCTGGCCGCCCGCATGCCCTATTGCCGGGTGCGATATGCCTTCTGACGTGCTGGAAGCGCCCGCCCGCGCCCACCCGCTGTGGAAGCCGAAGCGCCTCCTCATCACCCCCTCCGCCTTCGGCTGGCCGCAGGGCGAGGCGATGGCGGAGCGCGCCGCCGCCCTGGGCGCCGAGGTTGTGCGGCTGAAGGCCGATCGCCTGAGCGGCCTGCCCGACACCTATCGCGACGCCAAGACCACCATGGCCGTCGTCGTCGCCTCCCCCAGCCGGCGCAAGCCGCAACCCATCCCGCCCAGCGCCGACTGGCGCTTCGACCTCGCCGAGGGCTGCCCGGCCCATTGCAGCTACTGCTACCTGGCAGGCTCCCTCGCCGGTCCACCCATCATCCGCGCCTACGCCAATCTGCCGGAGATCCTGGCCGCCCTGCCGCCCCTGCTCGGCCAGGGCGCGGTCACCTCCCGCAACGCCGCCCGCGCGGCGGAGGGCACGACCTACGAGGCCTCCTGCTACACCGATCCCCTGGGCATCGAGCACATCACCGGCAGCCTGGCCGAGACGATCCGCTTCTTCGGGAGCTGGAAGGCCGAGACCCAGCTCCGCTTCACGACCAAGTACGACGGCATCGGCCCGCTGCTGGACCTGCCGCACGGACGCCGCACCCGCATCCGCTTCTCCGTCAACGCGCGCGGGGCGGAGCGCTTCGAGGGCGGAGCGCCGCGCGTGCGGAACCGCCTGCACGCCATGCGGCGGGCGGCCATGGCCGGCTACCGCATCGGCCTTACCGTCGCTCCCATCCTCAACCTGCCGGACTGGCGGGAGGCTTATGACGCCCTGCTGGCCGATTGCGCCGCCGCCCTGGACGGCGCCCCGGACCCGGACCTGACGGTCGAGCTCATCACCCACCGCTTCACGGAGGGGTCGCGGGAGGTCCTGCAGGGCTGGTATCCCGGCAGCGAGCTGGAGATGGACCCGGAGCAGCGGACCCGGAAGCTGACGAAGTTCGGCTCGGCCAAGTACGTCTTCCCCAAGGCGTTGATGGCCGATCTGCGCCGGGAACTCGAGGCCAGCGTCGCCCGCCACCTGCCGGGGGCACGGGTGCTCTACTTCACCTGAACCGGCCGCCAGCCGTCCCCAGCGGGCAGGTCACCGGGACACGACTTTGCGAATTTAATCTCTGCAATCTATGGTTGTATGAACTTCCCAACCGTTGTGTCCGCGGGAGATTGGGCAAAAGAGCCGATGCTGCACGCCTTGGGGTGCCTTCAGTACGACCACAACCCGGCGCTGCTCGTGCTGGCGACCGCGGTGTGCTTCATGGCGTGCTTGGTCTGCACCAACCTCGTCCGGCGGGCCGGGTCGGTAAAGCCGGGGCACCGCAAGTTCTGGAACCTCGGCGCGGGCGTCGTCTACGGCTCCGGCGTCTGGGCCACGCACTTCATCGCCATGCTCGCCCTCCAGCCCGGCATTCCCATCAGCTACGCGCCGGGCCTCACCGCCCTCTCCGCCCTTGTCGCGATCGTCGGCGCGGCCATCGCCTTCCAGATCGGGCAGATCCCCGGCATCGGGCAGTCCAGGAACAGGTCTGCGGGGATGCGCGCCCAGGTGGCCGGCGCGGTGCTCGGGCTCACCGTGGGCGCCATGCACTACATGGGCCTCAGCGCCATTCTCCTGCCCGGCCACATCGAGTTCTCCCCGGTGCATATCGCGATCTCCATCCTGCTCGGGGGTGGGCTGGCTGCGGCAGGGCTCTCCTGCCGGTTGGACGACAGGCCGCGGCGCCTGCTCGCCAGCGGCCTGCTGGCGGCCTCCATCATCAGCCTGCACTTCGTTGGCATGGCCGGCGCGACCATGGTGCCGCACGGCGGCCTGTGGGCGGCCCATGCCGGCGTGGACGAGCGGGTCCTCGCCATCACCGTGGCCGCGGTGGTGGGCACCGTGGCGGTCGTCAGCCACATCAGCGTGGCGCTTGAGGAGAAGCTGTGGGGCCAGGGCACGCGCGAAGCCGCCCGGCTGCGCCGGCTGGTGAACAACACCTCCGACGGCCTGTTCATCCATCGCGGCGGCAAGATCCTGGACGTGAACGAGCCCCTGGCGCGGCTCCTCGGCCGGCCGCCGGAGGCGCTGGTCGGACAGGACATCTCGGGCATCCTTCCGGCCGAGGCCGCCGCGCGGCTGCGCGACGCCGCCCTGCCGGACCACGCCGCCCCGGCGCTGGAGGTGGAACTGACCGTCGGGAGCGGCCGCCGCATCGCCGTCGAGATTCTTTCCCGGATCATCGAGGAACCCGACACGGAGGACCGGGGGAAGGCGCCGCCCGCCCATGCCGTGGCCGTGCGCGACCCGACCGAGCGCAAGCGGGCGGAGGCGCAGATCCGCTACCTGGCGCATCATGACGGGCTGACAGGCCTGCCCAACCGCACCCTGCTGGCCGATCGAGCGAACCAGGCGCTGGAGACGGCCATGCGGGAGGGGCGCAGCATCGCCCTGCTCTGCCTCAACCTCGACCGCTTCAAGGCGGTGAACGACCTGCTGGGCCATGACGGTGGCGACAAGCTCCTGTTGCAGGCGGCGGAGCGGCTGCGCGAGCTGGTCCGCGGCGGGGACACCATCGCCCGGCTGAGTGCCGACGAGTTCGCCATCGTCCAGGCGGACCTGGACGCGCCGGAAGACGCCGCCGCGCTCGCGAGGCGGATCATCCAGGCCCTCTCCGCGCCCTTCGACATCGAGGGGCAGGCCTTTCAGGTCAGCACCAGCGTCGGCGTGGCCATCTTCCCGGCCGATGGCCGGACCGTGCCCCGCCTCCTGCGTAACGCCGACACCGCCCTGCACCGCGCCAAGCGCGAGGGCCCTGGCACCCTCTGCTTCTTCGAGGCCGCGCTGGAACAGCGCCTGATGGAGCGCCGCGCCCTGGAGCGGGACCTGCGGACGGCGATCGAGCGGGGAGAACTGCACCTCGCCTACCAGCCGCAATTTGACACGCAATCGCTGGAGATGACGGGGGCGGAAGCCTTGCTGCGCTGGAATCACCCGCGGCGCGGCGCCGTCTCGCCCGGGGAATTCGTGCCGGTGGCCGAGGAATCCGGCCTCATTCTCCCGCTCGGCCGCTGGGTGCTGGACACCGCCTGTGCGGAGGCGATGAGGTGGCCCATCCCCTGCCGGGTGGCGGTGAACATCTCCCCTGCGCAGTTCCGGCAGCCCGACCTTCTGCCCGCCATCTCCGGATTGCTGGAGCGCACTGGCCTGCCGCCGCACCGGCTGAAGATGGAGGTGACCGAAGGGCTGCTGATCGACGACACCGAGCGCGCCCTGACGATCCTCCAAGCCCTGAAGAGGATGGGCATCGCCCTCTCCCTCGACGATTTCGGCACGGGCTACTCCTCCCTCGGCTATCTCCGGCGCTTCCCCTTCGACGAGATCAAAATCGATCAGTCCTTCGTGCGCGGCCTGGGCCGGGACGTGGAGTCGGCGGCGATCGTGGAGGCAGTTCTCGCCCTAAGTCGCAGCCTCGGTATCAGCGTGGTGGCAGAGGGCGTGGAAACCGAGCAGCAACTGGAGATGCTCCGCAGCCGCGGCTGCCCGCGGGTGCAGGGATACCTGCTCGGCCGGCCCGTTCCGTCGGCGGCCCTCTTTCATTCCGCCGGTGCCGGGCTTGTTCCCGGGCCGATGGGCCAGCCGGCCGGGCTGGCCTGATCCGGCCATTGGGCTGGCCCCTTCTAACCGCCCCTTCCCCGCGCTACATCCCGGAATGTCCACGTTTCGTTCCTGAATGGGCTCCCCTTGGCCAAACCAACCCACCGTTTCGTCTGCCAAGCCTGTGGCACCGTCCACCCGAAGTGGCAGGGCAAGTGCGAGGGCTGCGGCGAGTGGAACACGCTGGCCGAGGAGGTGGTGGAGGCCCGCGCCCCCGGCCCGGCCAAGACCGCCGCGCTGGGCGGCCGCAAGGTGGAGTTCGTGGCCCTGAAGGGCCAGGCCGCCCCCCCGCCCCGCACGCGCACGGGCATCGCGGAACTGGACCGGGTGCTCGGCGGCGGCTTCGTCCCCGGCTCCGTGGTGCTGGTGGGCGGCGATCCCGGCATCGGCAAGTCCACCATCCTGCTCCAGGCGGCAGCCCGGGTCGCGGAATCCGGCAAGCGCACCCTTTATGTCTCGGGCGAGGAGGCGATTGAGCAGGTGCGCCTGCGTGCCCTGCGCCTCGGCGTCTCCGGCGCCCCGCTGGGCCTCGCCGCCGCCACCTCCCTCCGCGACATCCTCGCCAGCCTGGAGGAGGAGCGCGACGCCGGGCTGGTCATCATGGACTCCATCCAGACCGTCTGGCTGGACAGCCTGGATTCCGCCCCCGGAACCGTCTCCCAGGTCCGTGCCTGCGCCGCGGAGCTGGGGCGGCTGGCGAAGTCCAAGGGCTTCGCCCTGGTGCTCGTCGGCCATGTCACGAAGGAGGGCACCCTCGCCGGCCCCCGCGTGCTGGAGCACATGGTGGACGCCACCCTCTATTTCGAAGGCGACCGCGGCCACCAGTTCCGCATCATGCGCGCCACCAAGAACCGCTTCGGTGCGACCGACGAAATCGGCGTCTTCGAGATGACCGAGCAAGGGCTGGCCGAGGTCTCCAACCCCTCCGCCCTCTTCCTGGCCGAGCGCCGGGGCAACGTCTCCGGTTCCGCCGTCTTCGCGGGGCTGGAGGGGACGCGCCCCGTGCTGGTGGAGGTCCAGGCCCTCCTCTCCCCCTCCGCCGGGGGCAGCCCGCGGCGGCAGGTGGTGGGCTGGGATTCCGGACGCCTGGCCATGCTGCTGGCCGTGCTGGAGAGCCGCTGCCGGATGACGCTCGGCATGAACGACGTCTACCTGAACATCGCCGGCGGATTGCGCATCAACGAGCCGGCGGCGGACCTGGCGGTGGCGGCTGCGCTGGTGAGCGCAGCGACGGACCGCCCCTGCCCGCCGGACGCCGTGTTCTTCGGGGAGGTCGGACTTTCCGGGGAGATTCGGCAGGTGGCGCAGACGGAGTTGCGGCTGCGGGAGGCGGCGAAGCTCGGCTTCTCGGCCGCCACCCTGCCGCGGCGTGTGGCGCGGGGCGGAAGGGCCCTCTCCGCCCCCGAGGGGCTGCGGCTGACCGAGACGGGGCACCTGGCCGATCTGGTGGCCCCTTTCGCCGCCGCGGCTGGCCCACGCCGCGGCCCAAAGGAGAAGCCGAAGCCGGAGCCGGCCGAAGCGGAGTAGGCTTCCCGCTGCGCCGGGTCACCACTTCCCGGCTAGGGGCCCACTGCCTTTCGCAGAGCCCGGTCCAGCAGGGTGTCGAGCTGGCGGGGCCTGCGCGCCAGCGGGGCGGGCACCTCGATGTAGTGGATGCCAACGCGCGACAGCACCGTCCGCTTCACGGCGTCCCGCTCCGCCGCATTGCCCAGGTCGTGGCCGGATCCCTGGTACTCGATCACGGCCAGCGGCCACCCCTCCCCGTCCACCACGAGGAAGTCGGCGCGCTTGCTGTTGATCCAGCGGAAGGCCTCGCGGTCTGCCTCGGAGCGCCCCCCGGTGCGAACGACCTCGCCGAGGCTGACCTGCGGCCAGATCCGGAGGGAGGGGTCGATCTCTGCCGCCATGGCGCAGGCGCTTTCATAGACCGCGGCCTCGCCCGCATTGAGGACGCGGCGGCTCTGCCAAACCACGTCGCGGTGCATCACCGCCGCGAGCTGATCGACGCGCCGCCCCCGGCGCCGGCGCGCGACGACCAGCAGAAGGACGATCGCGGCGAGCGCGAGGGCGCCAGTGATGAGGACGCGATCTGTCAGGAACATCTCGGGGAAGGGCTGTCCGTCACGGTGCGGGCGGGATCGCGCATGCCCTTACCGGAAGTTCGCCCGGCGATGGGAGACCCCGGAGGAAGGGATGAACCTCCCCCGGGGCCGTCCGCTCAGGCCGCCGCGGGGAGCGAGGCCATGTCGATGACGAAGCGGTACTTCACGTCGGACTTCAGCATCCGCTCATAGGCGGTGTTGATCTCGTCCATCCGGATCATCTCGATGTCCGGCCCGATCCCGTGCTCCGCGCAGAAGTCCAGCATCTCCTGCGTCTCGGCGATGCCGCCGATGAGGGAGCCGGCGAAGCTCCGCCGCCCCATGATGAGGCTGAACACCTGCACGGGCAGCGGCTTCTCCGGCGCGCCCACCTGCACCAGCGTCCCGTCCAGTTTCAGCAGGTTCAGGTAGGCATTGATGTCGTGCTCGGCCGCGACGGCATCGATGATGAGGTCGAAGCTGCCCGCCTCCTTCGCCATCGCCGCCTCGTCGCGGGAGAGGATGACCTCGTGCGCGCCCAGCCGCTTCGCGTCCTCGATCTTGGAGGGCGAGGTGGTGAAGAGCGCCACCTGGGCCCCGAAGGCCACGGCGAACTTCACAGCCATGTGCCCCAGCCCGCCCAGGCCGACCACGCCCACGCGCTTGCCCGGCCCCGCCTTCCAGTGGCGCAGCGGGGAGTAGGTGGTGATCCCCGCGCAGAGCAGCGGCGCCGCGGCCGCCGGGTCCAGCCCCTCGGGCACGTGCAGGACGAAGTGCTGGTCCACCACGATGGCCTTGGAATAGCCGCCGAGGGTGTGGCCGCCCGTGTGCGGGTCCGGGCTGTTGTAGGTGCCCGTCATCCCCTTCTCGCAGAACTGCTCCATGTCGGCCTTGCAGGCGGCGCATTCCCGGCAGGAATCGACCATGCAGCCCACGCCGACCAGGTCGCCCGCCTTGAAGCGGGTCACGGCGCTGCCCACGGCCGCCACCCGCCCGACGATCTCGTGCCCGGGCACGCAGGGGTAGAGGGAGGGGCCCCACTCGCTCCGGGCCGTGTGGATGTCGGAGTGGCAGACCCCGCAATGGGTGATGTCGATCTGGACGTCGGTCGGGCCGGGATCGCGGCGATCGAAGGTGAAGGGGGCGAGCGGCGCCTGGGCCGTCTCGGTGGCGTAGCCGGTGCAGCGGAGCATGGGAATCGGTCCTCGGAGGGCGAGCGGGGCCGGGCCCCGCCAGTTCAATGGATCTTGGACGCCGCCGCCACATAGGGCGCCTGCACCGCCCTGCCGAGGGGGGAGGCGGCGCAAAAACATAGTTCCTTCAATATGTTATACAGTAACGCTCCGGTTCCGCCGCGCCGCCGTCATGGCGCTGCAACATGCCTCCCCCGCAAGGCCCGGGGCGGCTACCGCGTGACGCCGCGCCGCAGCATCGTTATATCCGGCCCCCGATGACCTGGGTCGACGCTGTTTTCCTCGCCGTGGTCGCCATATCCGGCGTCATCGGCTACATGCGCGGCCTGATCCGCGAAGTGCTGGGCGTGGGCGCCTGGATCGGCGCCATCCTCTTCGCCTTCTACATGCTGGAAGGCACGCGCCACGCCTTCAACGGCGTTTTCCCGGAGAAGTGGACGGCCACCGCGCCCTGGCTGGTGGATGTCGCCGCCCTCGCCGCCGTCTTCATCGTCACTCTCATCGTCCTGAAGATCCTGATTGCCCTGATTGCCGGGCTGGTGCGGAATTCAATTATCGGGGGCGTGGACCGCGCGCTGGGCATCGTCTTCGGCATCGGGCGGGGTGTAGTCGTCATCCTCGTTGCCTATATCGCGGCCGGAGCCTTCGTCCCGGACACGTCCATCTGGCCGGAGCCGGTCCGCCAGGCCCGCTTCCTGCCCTCCATCGCCGATGGGGCTGCCTGGCTCAACGAGCAGCTGCCCGCCCAGTACCGCCCCCGCCTGCCCGATCCGCCCAGCGGCCGGGCACCCACCGCCGAGGAACTGTTGCGGCCCCCTGCGCGCAACCGGATCTGATCGCCATGACCGAGATCACGACCAACCCGTTCGACACCGAGGACGACGCCTTCCACGAGGAATGCGGCGTCTTCGGCGTCTGGAATGCTCCGGACGCCGCCGCGCTCACCGCCCTCGGCCTCCACGCGCTCCAGCACCGGGGGCAGGAGGCGTCCGGCATCGTCAGCCATGGCGAGAAGGGCTTCCGCTCCCACAAGGGCCTGGGCCTGGTAGGCGACATCTTCGGCGATGCGCGCGTCATCGCCTCCCTGCCCGGCCGTGCCGCGGTGGGCCACAACCGCTACGCCACGGCGGGCGAGACGGCGCTGCGCAATGTCCAGCCCCTCTACGCGGACTTCGCCTTCGGCGGCCTGGCGGTGGCGCATAACGGCAACCTGACCAATGCGCTGGCACTGCGCCGCCAGCTCGTCCGCCGCGGCTGCCTCTTCCAGTCCTCCACGGATTCCGAGGTCTTCGTCCACCTCATCGCCATCTCCCTCTATGCCACGGTGCAGGACCGGCTGATCGACGCGCTGAAGCAGGTGGACGGCGCTTACTCCCTGGTGGCGCTGCACGATGGCGCCATGATGGGCGTGCGCGACCCCAACGGCGTCCGCCCGCTGGTGCTCGGCCGTCTGGGCGCGGACCAGAACAACGCCTGGGTCCTGGCGAGCGAGACCTGCGCGCTCGACATCGTCGGCGCCGAGTTCGTGCGGGACGTGGAGCCCGGCGAGATCGTGGTGATCGACGACACCGGCGTCCGCAGCGTGAAGCCCTTCGCCAACACCGCGAACCGCTTCTGCATCTTCGAGTACATCTACTTCGCCCGCCCGGACTCCGTGGTGGAGGGCACGCCCGTCTACGAGAGCCGCAAGCGCATCGGGGCGGAGCTGGCGCGCGAGAGCGGGGTGGAGGCGGACGTGATCGTCCCCGTGCCCGATTCCGGCGTGCCGGCGGCCATGGGCTATGCGCAGGAGGCGGGCATCCCCTTCGAGCTGGGGATCATCCGCAACCACTATGTCGGCCGCACCTTCATCGAGCCGACGGACAACATCCGCCACCTCGGGGTGAAGCTGAAGCACTCCGCCAACCGCGCCGCCATCGAGGGCAAGCGGATCATCCTGGTGGACGATTCCATCGTGCGCGGCACCACGAGCAAGAAGATCGTGGAGATGATGCGCCAGGCCGGCGCGGCGGAGGTCCACATGCGCATCTCCTCCCCCCCGACCACGCATTCCTGCTTCTACGGCATCGACACGCCGGAACGGGACAAGCTGCTCGCCTCCAACCACAGCGTGGAGGAGATGGCGCGCATCATCGGCGCGGACAGCCTCGCCTTCATCTCGCTGGACGGCCTCTACCGGGCGCTCGGCCGCAAGGGCCGGGACGCGAAGGACCCAGGCTACTGCGACGCCTGCTTCACGGGCGACTACGCCATCCCGCTCACCGACCTCGTCGGCCACAAGGAGCGCGAGCCGGCCCTGCTGGCGCTGAACGGCGTATGAGCCAGCCGGTCCAGGGGCCCCTCTCCGGACGGGTCGCCCTCGTCACCGGCGCCTCCCGCGGGATCGGCGCTGCCACGGCGGTGGAGCTGGCGCGCCTCGGCGCCCACCTCGTGCTGACAGGCCGCAGCCAGGGCGGGCTGGAGGAGACGGACGATGCCGTCCGGGCCCTCGGGGGCTCCGCCACCCTCCTCCCCTTCGACCTGGCGAAGGACGGGGACAAGCTGGACCCGCTCGGGCCTTCCATCGTGGAGCGCTTCGGGCGGCTGGACATCCTGGTTCACGCGGCGGGCGTGCTGGGCACCCTCACCCCCGTCTCCCACATCACCCCGAAGGACTGGGCCGACGTGGTGGCGGTGAACATGACCGCCGCTTGGCGCCTGATCCGCACGCTGGACCCACCGCTCCGCGCCTCCGACGCCGGGCGGGCCGTAATCCTCACCACGGACCGGGCGCGGCATCCCAGGCCCTACTGGGGCGCCTACGGCGCCACCAAGGCGGGGCTGGAGCACCTGGTGCAGACCTGGGCCCAGGAGGTCGCGGCCACCCCGCTGCGGGTGCTGCTGCACGATCCCGGCCCGGTGAATACCCGCCTGCGCGGCACCGCCATGCCGGGCGAGGACCCCGCCAGCATCGCCCAGCCGGCCGATGTGGCGCCCGCCATCGCAGCGCTCTGCCTGCCCGGAGAGGCGGCCCGGGCAGCCTAGCCGGACAGGGTCCCGTCGCGCGGCGCTAGGGCTCCTGCCGCGCGACGAGGATGTTGCGCACGCCCGCCCCGCTCTCCGCGGCCAGCACATCCGCTTCTACCGGCGTCAAGCCCGAATCGAAGCCGATGTTCCAGAAGCGGAAGCCCAGGCCGCGCAGCAGGCCCACCGTTTCCGCCGGCCCCACGCCCTGGGCCGCCATCATCCCCGGGGCGAACTCCATCATGATCCGCACCTCGGGCGAGCGGGCGAGCAGTTCCCGCATCCCGCGCAGGGCGTGCCCCTCGTGCCCCTCCACGTCCATCTTCACGAGGTCCAGGCGGAAGCCGGGATCGGGGAACAGCCGGTCCAGCACCGCCACCCGGCAGGGCCGCCCCGTCGCCGTCGATCCCGGCGGCAGCACATGCCCGCCGCCCGGCCAATCGATGTTGAAGGCGAGCTGCACCTCCCCTTCCGTGTCGCCCACCGCCATTTCGTGCAGGGTCACGCGCTCCGCGAAGCCATTCACGGAGATGGAGCGGCGCAGCAGCTCGCAGAGCCGGGGGTTCGGCTCGAAGGCGTGCACGCGGGCGTCCTTCGCGCCGCCGAGGATGCTGTAGACGCCGAGATTGGCCCCGATATCGAGAACGGTCGCGCCCGGCCGCACCAGCCGCTCGAACAGGGCAGTGTAGCCCGTCTCCCAGATGCCGTGGACCATCAGGTGGGGCGCGATGTCGATGCCCCGCGTGTCCACGAAGAGCATGTGCCGGCCGTGCAGCAGCGTGAGGGCCGTGTGGTCGCCCAGGTAGTTGGACTGGGTGTGGTGCAGCGGATGGGTGCGCTGCGCGAAGTATGCGGTGACCTCCTCCACCCGGCGGGAGAGGCGCTCCAGCTTCTCCTCCGCCGCAAGCGCCCGCCGGGTCAGCGCGTTGTCCATCTCCGTAATCCGGCGCAGCAGCGCCTGCTCCCCGGCCGTGGGCCCCCGCCGGAGGGATCGGAACAGGGAGCGTATCCGGGGCATCGCGAATCCTCTCGGCGGCCGGCGCAGGCTAGCCCGTCCCGGAAACCGAAGGCCACCCGCCCGCGTCGGCCATCCCGGGTCAGCCCTCGGCGTCGTCCGCGTAGGGGTTCTCCGTGCCGCGCGTGTTCAGGCGGATCGGCACGCCCGGCATGTCGAAGGCATCGCGGAAGGAGTTGGTGAGATAGCGGCGGTAATCCTCCGGCATCTGCTCCGCCCGCGTGCCGAACACCACCAGTGTCGGCGGCCGCGCCTTCGGCATGGTGGCATAGCGCAGCTTCAGCCGCTTGCCGTTCACCAGCGGCGGGGCGTGGCGCTCCAGCGCGTGCTCGAACCAGCGGTTCAGCGCGCCCGTGGGGATCCGGCGGTTCCAGAGGGCGTAGGCTTCCCGCACCGCGGGCATCAAATTCTCCACCCCCCTGCCCGTGGCGGCCGAGAGCGGCACGATGAAGACGCCCTTCAACTGCGCGAGGGAGGCGGTCAGCACGTCCTCCAGCCGGCGGCGGGCGGCGTTCCGCTCCTCCACCGCGTCCCACTTGTTGAAGGCGATCACCACGCCACGTCCCTCGCGCTCGGCCAGGCGCGCGATTCGCAGGTCCTGCTCGTCCATGCCTTGCACGGCGTCGATCACCAGCACCGCCACCTCGCACTCCTTCAGCGCGGCGATGGTGGCGGCGGTGGACATCTGCTCCAGCGCCTGGGTGATGCGGGCGCGGCGGCGCAGCCCGGCGGTGTCCACGAGCCGCACGGGCTTGCCCGTCTCGTCGTTCCACTGCACGGCCACCGAATCGCGAGTCAGGCCGGGCTCGGGGCCGGTGATCATCCGCTCCTCGCCCAACAGGGCGTTCAGCAGGGTGGACTTGCCGGCGTTCGGGCGGCCCACGATTGCCAGGCGCAGCGGGCGGTTCTCGTCCGCCTCGTCCTCTTCATCCTCCTCGGGCGGCTCCGGCGGCAGAGCCTCGCGGATCTCGTCGTGCAACTCGCCCATGCCGTCGCCGTGCTCGGCCGAGACGAGCAGGGGGGAGCCGAGGCCCAGCTCATAGGCCTCCAGCGCGCGGGCGGCGCCCTCCCGCCCCTCCGCCTTGTTGGCCAGCAGCAGCACGGGCTTGCCGTGGCGGCGCAGCCACTGGGCGAAGGACCGGTCGGCCGGGGTGAGGCCCGCCCGCACATCCACCACGAAAAGAACGAGGTCCGCCGCCTTCAGCGCGGCTTCCGAGGAGGCGCGCATGCGGCCGGGGATGGTGTCGGGCGCCGCCTCCTCCAGCCCGGCCGTGTCGATCAGCAGGACATCGCGCCCGGCGATGCGGGCCACGGTCTCCTTGCGGTCGCGGGTGACGCCGGGCGTGTCGTCCACGATGGCGATGCGCCGCCCGGCGAGGCGGTTGAACAGGGTGGACTTGCCCACATTGGGGCGGCCCATGACGGCGATACGGGGAAGCATGGGCGGCAAGAGCACCGCCCACGCGCCAGGGTCAAGCTCGGTGTGGGGTTCAGGCCCCGCGCAGGGCCACCAGCACCCCGTCATCGGTGACGAGATAGACGGTCCCGCCCACCGCGATCATCGGCAGGGAGGCACCGCCGGGCAGGCGGATACGGCCGGCGACCTTGCCCTCCGCCGGGTCCACCAGCAGCAGCTCGCCGAGAGAGGAGGGCACAAGGATGCGCCCGCCCGCCACCAGCGGCCCGCCGAAAGTGGCCGGGTTGCGCCGGCGGTCACGGGCGGAGCGCTCGTCCAGCACGGTCAGCCAGCGCACGCGCCCGTCGGCACGACCCATGGCCACCAGTTGGTTCTCCGGCGTGACGAGGAAGATCCAGTCTCCGGCCACGGCGGGGGTGTGACTGCTGCCGACATCCCGCTCCCACAGGCGGCGGCCGGCGCGCAGGTCCACCATCAGCGTGTTGCCGGCCTGGCCCGTGGCGACCACGCGGCCATCATCGATCACCGGCAGCCCGGAGATGCCGGATAGCTCGCCGAGCGTCCCGGCCCGCCCGTCCGGGCCGCTGGCGGCGAGGCTCTCCGTCCAGACCACCCGGCCATCCGCGGTGCGCAGCGCCGCCAGTTCGCCGGAGGGGAAGCCGGCCACCACCGTCTCGCCCTCCACCGCCGGCGCGGGCAGGCCCAGCGGCACGGCCCCCACCGGAGATCCGCGGTAGGTCCAGAGATTGCGCCCGTCCTCGGTGGAGAGGGCGAGGAGCTGGTTCTCCACCGTCGGCACGAAGATGCGGCCCGCCGCGACCGTGATCCCGCCCCGCGTCGGCGCGGGGACAGAGGCGCGCCAGCGGACCTCCCCGGTGCCGGGATCCATCGCCAGCACCTCCGCCATGCCGGTGGCGGCGTAGAGCGTGCCGTCGCTGAGGGAGAGGCCGGCGCCCACCGCGCCCGCGTTGTCCTTCTCTGGCGTCGTCTCCCGCGTCCAGCGCCTGCCGCCGGAGCCGGCATCGAAGGCCGTGACGGTGCCGAAGGCATCCGCCGTGAAAACCGTGCCGTTGGCCAGGATCGGCCCGCTGGTGATGCGGCGGCGGTAGGAGGAGCCGGTGCCGATGCCCGCACGCCAAGCCTCGCGCAGCCCCTCGCCCGCCAGGGCATGGCCGGGGTCGTGCGCCAGGTTGCCGCCGGCCTGGGGCCATTCCGCCAGGGCGGTGGGGGCCGGCAGGCTCACGGGCTGCCCGGCTAGGGCGGGATCCACCTCGATGTCGCGGTCCGCCTGGATGAGAGGCAGGCGCTCGCCCGGAAGCGGGGTCTTGCTCTCGCCGAAGATGCTGTCGATCGTCTCGCAGCCCGAGAGGGCGAGGGCGCCGCCGCCCAGGAGAAGCGCGCGGCGGGAGGGAGAGGTCATCGCGTCGCGGGTCCTTTCACGCACTCGGAAGCTGCGCCATCACGCGGGCGGCGCGGTCGCGCAGCGCCTGCGGGGCCGTCGCGTCGTCCGCCAGCCCCTGCAGGATGCGCCGCGCCTCCGCCGTATTGCCCTGCCGGACAGCCACCAGCGCCTGCAGCTCGCGGGCGGAGGCGCGCCAGGGGCTGGAATCGCCCGCCAGCGGCGCGATGCGGGAGGCCAGGGTGGCGGGGTCCTGCGTGTCCAGGCCGTGCAGCACCCAGTTCAGGCTCGCCAGGTCGCGGTAGAGGGGATCGGCGGAGCTGTCCCCCGCCACCGCGTCCCACTCGGCCAGCGCACCGGGCAGGTCGCCCGT
The DNA here is from genome assembly GCF_024594815.1 of Roseomonas populi. Lineage (GTDB taxonomy): Bacteria > Pseudomonadota > Alphaproteobacteria > Acetobacterales > Acetobacteraceae > Roseomonas > Roseomonas populi. The sequence continues at coordinate 96,820 of NZ_JANJOU010000009.1, forward strand.
CTCGGACTTCAGCGCGGCGGCGCGCAGCCGGGCCAGGGTGCGATAGCCGCCCGGCGCCTGGGCCGCGATCGAATCGAACTTGCCGGCGGCGGCCTTCAGGTCGGCGCCCTGCGCCTCCGTCTCCCGATGGACGATGAGGAAGGCATCCGCCGCGGCCTCGGATTCGCGGTTCTGATACCAGCGCCAGCCCTGCCAGCCGCCGACCGCGAGCACAGCCAGCAGCGCCAGCGCGGCGAAAGCCCCGCCATAGCGCATCCCGAGCTGCCGGGCGCGCTCGGCGCGCAGATCCTCCTGCACCTCGTCGAAGATATCGGGCACGCGGGTTCCTTTTCCCCCTATGGGCCGCGGCGAACCGGCCCCGGCCAACGGGCAGTCGGGGCCGGGGTATAGCGGGCGCGTCACGGGGCGTTAAGCCCGGCGCGTGTTTCATGGGGCCATGTTGCGCCCCGCCCACCTCCTCCTGCTCCTCCCGCTGCTCCTCGGCGCCCTGCCGGGGTGTGAGGCGGTGGTGCCCATCGCCGCCGCGAACGGCGTCTCCCTCATGCTCACCGGCCGGGCCGTGCCCGACCTCGTCATCTCCGGCGTCTCCGGGCGGGACTGCTCCATCGCCTATCTCGACGCCGGGGAGCGCTACTGCCGGCCGGAGGAAGTGGAAGTGGAGCAGCCCCGCTGCACCCGCAGCCTCGGCGCGGTGGATTGCTGGGCGGGCCCCGTGCCGGGCAACCCGCCGCCCCGGAACGTGGGGGAGGCCAGGCCCGGCACTCCGCGCGAACCCTGGCCGGAACGACTGCTCTAGGAGCCGAAACAAGGGCTTGAACCTTGATTTTCCCGGGTTCAATCCCATCTCCAGGGCCTGCGCGGCGCCCGGTCGCCCCCCTTCATATCCTCCTGTTTCAAACCGACGAGACCTGATCCATGGCCCGATCGCCCGCCGCGGCGCCCCGGCGCGCCCCTTCCCCGACGCGCGCCGCCTTCAACCGCCTCTCCACCGTGCTCCAGCGCGGCGCCACCCCGGACCGGATGGTGCGGGAGGTGGACGCAGTGGTGGACGACCTGCGCGAGGGCGCCGAGGCGGAGGACCTGCGGAACTGGCTGGAGGAGCTGCGCGACGGCTTCACCGAGGCGGCTGAGGCCGCCGCCGAGGCCGTGGACGAGGTGGATTCGAGCGAGAAGGCCGCCCGCCGCCATGCGGAGAATGCGGCCCAGGCCATGGCCGCGATCCGCGACGCCTTCGCGCGCCACCTGGAAGCGGCGGCCTGATCCTCCCCCTGGACGGCACCGGGACGCTGCGGCCTATTCCATTCATGCTGACCAGCGCATCGCTCCACCCCGACTCCACGATGACAGGGGGGGTAGCGACAGGCCTGCCCTGGATCGAGCGCGCGCCGGGTGCTCCTTACTTCGTCACCGATACCGGCGAGCCCTGGACGCCGATCGGCCAGAACGACGCCATCTCCTGGCGGGAGCTGTCCGGCCTCCTCGGCCGCCGCGACCTGCCTGGGGTGGAGCGCCACCTTCGCGGCCTGCGGGATCGCGGCGTCACCTGCCTGCGCCTGATGCTGGAGTATGCGGAGGGCGAGGAACACTACTTCGAGCGCCCCGCCGGCAACTTCGTCCCGGCCATGGTGGAGCTGTGGGACGACCTTTTCGCGCTGTGCGAGCGGGTGGGGCTCTACATCCTGCTCACGCCGATGGATACCTTCTTCACCTGGATCCGCTTCGACCAGCACCCCTACAACCGCGCCCATGGCGGGCCCTGCGCCGACCGGTCACAGCTGATGGTCTGTCCGGAGACGCGCGCGCTGGTGAAGGCGCGCCTGGCCTTCGCGACAGAGCGCTGGGGCGGCAGCGGCGCCCTCTTCGCCTGGGACCTGTGGAACGAGATGCACCCGGCCCAGGGCGACAACCGGCCCGACGCCTTCCCCAACTACATCGATGATGTCAGCCCCTTCCTGCGTAATCTGGAAATCCGGCTGCACGGGCGGGCGCACCTGCAATGCGTCTCGGTCTTCGGGCCTGAGCTGATCTGGAAGCCCTGGATCGTGGAGCCGATCTTCCGCCACCCGCTCCTCGATTTCGCGAACAGCCACTTCTACGAGGAAGGCACCATCGACGATCCGATGGACACGGTGGCTCCCGCCGTGAGCGCGGGGCGACTGACGCGGGAGGCGCTGGCCGAGATTAACGACCTTCGCCCCTTCTTCGATTCCGAGCACGGGCCGATCCACACCTTCAAGGACCACGGCATCACCCTGCCCGAGGCCTATGACGACGAGTATTTCCGCCACATCCAGTGGGCGCACCTCGCGTCTGGCGGCGCGGGGGGCGGGATGCGCTGGCCGAACCGCAGCCCGCACGAGCTGACGCCGGGGATGCGCGCCGCCCAGGGCGCGCTCTCGGGCTTCTTGCCGCTCATCGACTGGCCGCGCTTCCTCCGCCGCAACCTGAACGACGAGATCGCCGTGGAGGCGGGCGCGGTGCACGCCTTCGGCTGCGGCGATGCGTCCCAGGCGGTGGTCTGGCTGCTGCGGCAGGAACTGGGCGAGGCGGTGGAGGGGCGGCGCTTTGTCGCTTCCGGCGGTACCGTCGCCGCCACCATCCGCGTCCCCGGCCTGGCGCCCGGGCGCTACCGCGCCACGCTCTTTGACACCCAAGCGGGCCGCGAGACCGGGCAGGTGGAAGCCGAGGCGGACGATGCGGGGCTGCGCCTCTCGCTCCTCCTCACCAGCGGCGACCTCGCCATGGCGATCCGGGCGGCCTGAGCCTCAGAAGGGCTGCCGCATCGGCGGCTCGGAGCCGGTGCCCTGCCCCGCCTGGGGCTGGGTCTCCGGCGCCCGGGCCGCGAGGTCGGCGAAGGTCAGGGCGAAGAGAAAGCTCATCCAGATGAGCGAGGCCCCGCCCGCCAGCCGCAGCAGCGGGTCCGGCCGGCGCAGGTTCATGAAGAACACCGCCACGAGGATGGCCTTCATCGCGGCGATGCCGAGGCTGACCACCCCGTTCAGCCCGTGCAGCGGCGCGTAAGCGAGCGCGAGCGAGGCCCCGAGCAGCGCCAGCAACGCCAGCCACACCGGCAGCACGTGCTGGAGGATCGCTGACAAGGTCCGCGGCACATCCTCCCCCAGGCCCCGCCTCATGGCGCGCGCCCACCAAGGTAGAGGAGCGGATAGAGGACGATCCAGACGATATCGACGAGGTGCCAATAGAGCGCTGCCGCCTCGAAGGCCGGGCTCTGCAGCGGCCGGTCGCCGCGCCAGGCTTGCCACCCCAGCCAGGCCACCACGCCCATGCCGCCGAGCATGTGCATCGCGTGCAGCGACGTCATGATCCAGTAGAGCGCGAAGAAGATATGCGCCGAGGGTTCAGCGAGCGCGAAGCCCTCGCCGGGAAAGAGGTGCTTCTCCAGGTCGGAGGACCACTCGAAGCCCTTCACCGCCAGGAAGGCGGCGCCGAGCGCCAGCGTCAGCCCTATCCCCCACAGCGTCGCCCGCCGCAGATCCGCCCGCGCCGCCTCCGCCGCCACCGCCATGGTCAGGCTGCTGGTGAGAAGGATTGCGGTGTTGGCCGTGCCGAGTGCCACCTCCGTCTCCCGCCCCGCCAGGATGAAGCCTGCCGGGTGCAGCGCCCGCATGACGGCGAAGGCGAGGATGAGGCCGGCGAAGAGCATCGCCTCGCTGCCCAGGAAGATCCAGGTGCCGAAGGCGGCGGCCTCCCTCTGGCGGCGCAGGCTGCGCCAGGGCTCGCGCAGCGCGCCGCTCACGACCCGCGCACCTGGTTGCTGTGCGGCTCGCGATGGTCGTCGCCCGGCCCCTCGCCTTCCGGGTGGTAGAAGTAGGGGCCTTCATCCACCACGGGCGGGGTATGGAAGTTGTCGCGCGGCGGGGGAGAGGAGGTGCTCCATTCCAGACCTGTCGCGTTCCACGGGTCGTCCTCCGCCTTCTCGCCCCAGATCATCGACCAGGCGAGGTAGCCCATCGGCAGCAGGTAGGCCGCCGCCAGCAGTACCGCGCCGGCGGAGGACATGACGTGCCAGACCTGGAACTCCGGCGGGTACACGTGATACCGGCGGGGCATGCCGAGATAGCCCATGATGAACATGGGGAAGAAGGTGAAGCCGAAGCCGAAGAACATCAGGATGGCGGCGAAGCGCGCCCAGGTCATCGGGTACTTCCGCCCCGTGATCTTCGGCCACCAGAAGGACAGGCCGCCGTAGAAGGCGCTGACAGCCCCGCCCACCATGATGAAGTGGAAGTGCCCGACGACGTAGTAGGTATCGGAGACGTGCACGTCGATCGGGATGGAGGCGAGGAACAGCCCCGTCAGCCCGCCGATGGTGAAGAGCCCGATGAAGCCGATGGCGTAGAGCATCGGCGCCTCGAAGGTGATCTGCCCGCGGTAGAGGGTGAAGGTCCAGTTGAACACCTTGATCGCCGAAGGCACGGCGATGACGAAGGAGAGGAAGGAGAAGGCGAGGCTGGCGTAGATGGACTGGCCGGAGACGAACATGTGGTGCCCCCAGACCAGGAAGCCGGCGATGGCGATCCAGAGGATCGCGTAGACCATGAAGTCGTAGCCGAAGACGTTGCGGCGGGCGAAGCAGGTGACGATCTCGCTGATCACCCCGAAGGACGGCAGGATCATGATGTAGACGGCGGGATGGCTGTAGAACCAGAACAGGTGCTGGAACAACAGCGGGTCTCCGCCCCGCGCGGGGTCGAAGACCGGCAGGCCGAATCCGCGTTCCGCGATGATCAGCAGCAGCACGGCGGTCAGCACCGGCGTCGCCAGCACCATGACCAGGCTGGTGCCGTAGATGGCCCAGGCGAAGAGTGGCAGGCGAAACCAGTGCATCCCCGGCGCGCGCAGCAGGTGGATGGTGGCAAGGAAGTTCACCCCCGTGGCGATGGAGGAAAAGCCCGCCAGGATGATCGCCAGCCCCGCCAGCAGCACGTAGCTGTTGGAGAAGGTGGTGGAGAAGGGCGTGTAGAAGGTCCAGCCCGTATCCACCCCGCCCGCGATCAGCGCGTAGATCAGCACGAGCCCCGCGCCGACGAAGATGTACCAGCTCAGCAGGTTCAGCCGGGGAAAGGCCAGGTCCCGCGCGCCCACCATGAGCGGGATCAGGAAGTTCCCGAGGGTGGTGGGAATGGAGGGCACGAGGAAGAACCAGATCATCACCGTGCCGTGCAGGGTGAACATCCGGTTGTAGCCATCGGCCGTCAGCACGTCCGGCTTCGGCGTGAACAGCTCCAGCCGCATGGCCACCGCACCCGCGCCGCCGATGAAGAAGAAGGCCGTCAGCGCCGCCATGTAGAGCAGGGCGATGCGCTTGTGGTCCGTGGTCAGCAGCCAGGAGCCGATGCCGCGCTCCGCCGTCAGGTAGCTCGGCTCCTCGTGCGGGATGGCGTCGGGCGCGGGAAGGGCGGGGGCGATGTGGTTCACGGCGCGTCCTTCAGGGATCGCAGATAGGCCAGCAGGCGCTGCATCTCCTCCTCATGCACCAGCCCGGCGAAGGAGGGCATGACATCGGGGAAACCCGCCACCACGTCGCGCTTCGGCTGCAGGATGGAATCGCGCAGATAGGCCTCGTCCGCCGTCACCACGCGCCCGTCGGAGAGGGGCACGGGGCTGTTGTAAACCCCCTCCAGCCGCGGCGCGCGCACCGTGGCGCTGCCGCCGCGCCGGTCCCCGTGGCAGCCGGCGCAGCCCAGGGAGACGAAGAGCGCCGCGCCTTCCCGCGCCAGGTCGTCGCCGCGCGGCTGTGCGGCCAGCCAGCGGGCGAAGTCCTCCGGCTCCATCACCGTCACCTTGCCGCCCATGCGGGCGTGCAGCGTGCCGCAGAACTCCGCGCAGAACAGGTCGTAGGTTCCGGTCTGGGTCGCGGTGAAACGCAGCTCCGTCAGCCGGCCGGGCAGAACGTCCTGCTTGGCGCGGAAGGCGGGGACGAAGAAGGAATGGATCACGTCCTGCGAGGTCATCAGCAGCCGCACCTGCTCCCCGCGCGGAACGTGCAGCGCGTCGATCTCCTGCGCGCCGTTGGAGTGGCGCGTCTTCCACATCCATTGGCGGGCCAGGACGTGGACCTCGATCGCGTCCGGCTGCGGCGGGTTGGCGCGCAGCTCCATCCCCGTCGCCCAGGCGAAGAGGAAGAGGGCGAGGAAGAGGGTGGCGGCCGTCCAGCCCACCTCTACCTCCCTGCTGATGAACTCCGGCAAGGCCCCGCGCTTTGCGGTGGAGCCGCGGCGGTATCGGATGGAGAAGCCCAGCAGCAGGCAGCCGACGAGCAGCAGGATCGCCCCGCAGATGGCGAGCAGCACGCCCGTGAGCCCGTCCACCCGCTGCGCGAGGTCGGAGGCGGTGGCGGGCCAGAACTGGATCATGCGCGCCGTCCCCGCCGCGCCAGCAGCAGCGCCGCGACGCCCAGCAGGATCGCGGTGCCCGCCGTGCCCGTGGCCAGCCCGCGCTTGACCAGCGCGTTGTAGATCCCCCGCGCCGGGTCCAGCCCGTAGCAGAGCAGCCGGATGCCGGCCTCCACCAATCCGCCCCCGCCGCCGGAGGCGGCCTCCTGCACCGCGCCTGCCAGCGCCACCGGCTCCAGCGCCAGCCCTGGCAGCACGCGGGAGACGGTGCCGGCGGGCGTCAGCACGAGGGCGGCGAGCGGGTGGGCGAAGCGGTCGGATGCCACGTCCAGCCGCGCGCGGTAGCCGATGGCGGCCTGCGCCCGCTCCAGCACCGCGGCCGGGCCGGTGAGGAAGCGCGCCGCGCCCATGATCTCCGGGAAACTCGCGAGGTAGGTGGCCTTCATCGCCGCCGCCCTCTCCGGCCCGTCCCGCGCATCGATGCCGAGGACGAGGAAGGCGTAGTCCGCCCCCGGGCGCAGCCCCGTCTCCGCCAGGGCGGAGGCGGCGAGGCCCAGCGCCGTGCCGCAGAGCGTCTCGCAGCTGTAGTCGGCCAGGACCAGCACGGCGGGGCGGCCATCCAGCACCCCGGCGGGGGTGGCGGGGCGCCCCGTCTCGTCCCGCAAGGCCAGATCGAGCGGCATTGTGGCGCCGGGCGGCGGGTTCAGCCCGGTCTCGGCCAACTCGGCCTCCGTCAGCGCAGCGCGGGCGGGCAGCGCAAGACCCGGCAGCAGCATCAGGGCGAGGAAGAGGCGCCTCATGGCCGCACCCCTTGGGGCGGCGCCGCAAGGGGCTGCACCGAGGGAAGCTGAACCGCCCGGGTCCGCACCGCCTCCGGCCGCACCGGCAGGGGCTCGGGCGGCGCGGCCTCCAGCGGGTCCAGCCCGGCGGCGCCGCGGGCCGCCAGGATCTCCATCGCCCGCCCGACGGGGATGCGGATCAGGCCGCGATTCCGGTCCATCCAGGCGTAGCCCTCCACCTGCCGCGCCTGCTCGCCCCGCAACTGGTCCATGTCCGCGCTCGAATCCGCCTGGAGGCGCGGCTCGGGGAAGGGCACGGGGCGCGGCGGGTCGTTCGGCGGGGCGCCGATCCAGCGGACGTAGAAGCTGATCCCGAACAGGGTCAGTCCGAGGAAGGCGAGGGTGCCGAAGCCCACGCCGAGCACAACCCAGCTCCGGACCGATTCCCGCTGCCGGCGCTCGTTCAGCTCACGCCTGGCCATGCTTCGCCTCCAGCCGCGCCGCCACCGGACCGTAGGTCAGCCCCACCCAGAGCCCGCCCACCGCCACCAGCCCCAGCGCCGCCGCCGGCAGCGCCCAGGGGCCGACCGCCGGCGCCACGATCCAGGCTTGGTGCGCCGCGACGCCCAGCAGCACGGGCGGCCCCAGCCGCGCCAGCGCCGCCGGGCTGCGCCGCACCCGCCCCAGCAGCATCGCCCCCAGCGGCAGCGCCGCCGCGAGGCCGAGGGCGAGCGCCTGGAGCCAGATCCAGCCCCATTCCTCCCGCTTCAGGAACCAGGCCGCCTTCTCCGGCAGGTTGCCGTACCAGGAGACCAGGAACTGCGCGAAGCCCAGGTAGAGCGAGCCCAGCGCCGCCGAGTAGAGGAGCCCGGCCAGGTCCCCCGCGCGCCCGGGATCATCCCCTTCCCTCTCCGGCCGCAGCACGGCGGCCCAGGCGAGCGCGGCGAGGAGCTGCATCAGGAAGGTCGCCAGCCCGAAGGCGGTGGAGAAGAAGCGCGGCTCCAGCGAGAGCATCCAGTCCACGGAGATCAGCGTGAGGGCGACGAGGTGGAAGGCCAGCCCCAGCCCGCCCGCCACCGCCCCCGGCCGCCGCAGCAGCCACCAGCCCAGCACCGACCACCCGGCCAGTGCCAGCAGCGTACGCAGGGCGAAGCCGTCCGCGTTGAGGTAGAGGCGGGGAATATCCTCCACTGGCACGACCCCCGGATCGGCGGCCCAGGGATAGAGGGCGTGCAGCCCGAACAGCAGCGGCAGGCAGGCCAGCAGGAAAAAGGGCAGGCTGGCCGCCGCCGGGCCGAGCGCCGGGCGCAGCGACCCCGCCCATTTCCCGCCCGTCAGTGCACGCACCGCCAGCAGCCCCAGTGCGCCGAGCGCGATGCCGATCCAGAAGACCAGCCCCACCAGCCAGCCTGCCAGAGGCGCCCGGGCCGGCGCCAGCAGCGCCCAGACCGCCAGCAGCAGCGCTGCGGCGCCGCCCGCCATCGCCGAGTGCCCGGCATGGGCGCGAAGCCAGGGAAGCGGCCTCATGGCAGTCTCCCCGCCGCTTCCGGCGCCTCGGCCAGGGTGGCGTGGCGGGAGAGCTGGAGGGCGCGGATATAGGCCGCGATCGCCCAGCGATCCGCCGGCTGCACGCGGGCGGCGTAGGAGTACATCACGCCGTAGCCGTCCGTGATCACGTCGTAGAAGTAGCGCGCCGGCACGGCCCGGAGCCTTTGCGTGTGGTAGGAGGGCGGCGGCGGGAAGCCGCGCCGCACGATCATCCCGTCCCCATCCCCCGCCGCGCCGTGGCAGGGCACGCAGGCGATGGCGTAGCGCTCCCTCCCCCGCTCCAGCAGTTCGGCCGTGATGGGCGGCGGGTTCGCCGCGATCCTGTCCCGCTCCAGGTCGCCGCGCGCCACCGCGCCCTCTGGAAGCATCCGCGCGGCGCTGCCGTTCTTGGAGAGCTCGCTGCGGGCGTAGGTGTTCTCCTTCCGCTGCTGGTTCATCTCCTGCTTGCAGGCAGCCAGCACCAGAAGCGGCAGGAAGATCGCGACCCGGATCACGGCTGCACCGCCCGGATGGAGATCGGCCCCAGCCCGTCCAGCAGCGCCCTCAGCCGCTCCGCATCCGCCGCCTCGTCCGAGACGGAGAGGAAGAAGCGGTCCTGGCTCGCCCGGTCGAAGTCCCGCGCGGCGAAGACGGGGTGGTTCAGCCGGGGTAGCCCCGTGCCGATGAAGAAGCCCGCGATGCCCGTGAATGTGGCGGCCAGGATCCCCGCCTCAAAGGCGAGGACGAGGAAGACCGGCCAGGCGTGCAGCGGCCGCGCCCCGAGGTTCAGCGGGTAATCGATCACCCCACTGTACCAGCACATCAGGTAGACGAACCCCGCCCCAAGCGCCGCCGCGCCCAGCATGGCCGGGCGCAGCCGCGGCGCCTCCAGGGCCAGCGCATCCGAAAGCCCCTCCACCGCGAAGGGGGTGTAGGCGTCCAGCCCCTTGAGCCCCGCCGCCCGCGCGCGCCGCGCTGCCTCCACCAGCGTGTCGGGGTCGCGGAACTCGGCGAGGACGATCGGCGCGCTCATTCGCCCTGCCGCCTCTCATGCAGCAGCTTGCCCAGGTCGTGCATGGCCACGGCCGGCAGCAGGCGCGCGAAGCACAGGAACAGCAGCACGAAGAAGGCGATGGTGCCGCCCAGCAGCATCCAGTCCCAGATCGTGGGGATGTAGAGCCCCCAGGTGGTGGGAAGCTGCCCGTGGGTGAGCGTGTTGACGATGATGAGGATGCGTTCCAGCCACATGCCGAGGTTCAGCACGAGGGTGACGACGACCACCACCCAGATCCGCCGCCGCATGGCGGGGAACCACAGCACCTGCGGCGCGACCAGGTTGCAGAAGAGCTGGAGCAGGTAGGCCGGCGCATAGGGGCCGGTGAACAGGTACTCCACATGCGCCCGCTCCAGCGGGTCACCGCTGTACCAGGCGTTGAACCATTCCGTGCCATAGGCGAGCCAGAGGGCGACGGAGCCGGCGAGGACAATCTTCGCCATCGCGTCGAAGTGGCGGGGCGTGACCACGTCCTGCAGCCCCAGCCCGCTCCGCATCAGGGCCGCCACCACCACCACCATGCCGAAGCCTGAGAACAGCGCGCCGGCGACGAAGTAGGGCGGGAAGATCGTCTCCTGCCATCCCGGCATGAGGCTGGCGGCGAAGTCCATGCCCACCACGCTGTGAACGGAGACCACCAGCGGCAAGGCCATGGCGGCCATAGTGCGGTAGAGCACGTCGTGCAGGTGCCAGTGCCGCGCCGACCCGCGCCACCCCAGCGCCAGCGCGCCGTAGACGAAGCGCCCGGACGGCTTCTGCGCCCGGTCCCGGATGGTGGCGAGATCGGGGATCAGCCCCACCCACCAGAAGAGCAGGGAGAAGATGAGGTAGGTGGAGATGGCCGCGCAATCCCAGACCAGGGCGGAGCGCCACTGCGGCCAGAGGTCCATCGTATTCGGGTAGGGCAGCAGCCAGTAGGCCCGGTAGGGCCGCCCAAGATGCAGGATGGGGAACAGCCCGGCGATGCTGCCAGCGAAAAGGGTCATCACCTCCGCGAAGCGGTTGATCGCCGCGCGCCAGGGCTGACGCGTCAGCAGCAGCGCCGCCGAGATGAAGGTGCCGGCATGCCCGATGCCCAGCCACCACACAAAGTTGGCGATGGCGAAGCCCCAGACCACGCTGGTGTTCACGCCCCAGATGCCCACGCCTTCGATGAAGAGCCAGGCGATGGAGACGATCATGACCAGCGTGCCCAGGCCTGCCGCCGCGAAGAAGCTCCAGTAGATCCACCCGACCTTCCGCCGCAGCAGCGGGTCCGCCACCGTCCCGACGAGGGAGCCGTAGGTCGCGTCCTCCGGCAGCAGCCCTTTCGTCGCGCCGCTCACGTCGCCCCTCCTTCCGGCCGGGGGTTGCGGACATCGGCCAGGTAGGTGGTGCGCGGGCGGGTGTTCAGGTGACCCAGCAGCTCGTGGTGCTGCGGCTCCTCCCGCAAGGCCGCCACGGTGGACCCCGGGTTCCGCTTGTCCCCGAAGGAGATGGCGCGGGAGGGGCAGGCGGATTGGCAGGCCGTCGCCACCTCGCCTTCCTGGATCGCGCGCCCCTCCTTCTCCGCCGCGCGGCGGGCGGCGGAGATGCGCTGGGTGCAGTAGGTGCACTTCTCCATCACGCCGCGCGCGCGCACCGTCACCTCCGGGTTGCGCTGGGCCGCGATGCTTGGCGCACCAAGGTTGGCGTATTCCTGCCCGTCCGCGTAGCCGCGGTAGTTGAAGTGCCGCACCTTGTAGGGGCAGTTCGCCTGACAGAAGCGCGTGCCGACGCAGCGGTTGTAGACCTGCACGTTCAGCCCCTCGGAATCATGCACCGAGGCGGCAACGGGGCAGACGGGCTCGCAGGGCGCCGTCTCGCAGTGCATGCAGGGCACGGGCTGGAAGCCCGGACGCGGGTTCTCCTCCGGTCCCAACTCATAGGTGTCGATCCGCAGCCAGTGCATGTCGCGCCCGCGCGAAATCTCATCCGGCCCCACGACCGGCACGTTGTTCTCGCTCTGGCAGGCGATGACGCAGGCGTTGCAGCCGATGCAGAGCGTGCTGTCGATCACCATGGCCCAGGCATAGGTGTCGCCGTTCTTCGGCTCGTAGAAGGTCGGGAGCTTCTCCTCCTCGTGCGGCGGCCCCTCTGCCTTCTTCCGGAACTCGGCCAGTTCCAGGCTCGGGAAAAGATCGGCCTCGTCCGCCTCGATCCGGTGCGCGTCCTGCGGCCGTAGGATCTCCGCCGTTCGCCCCGTCGCCTCCAGCACCAGCCCCGTCGCGGACCAGGCGCCATCGGCCGGGCGCAGCGCGTAGGCGTCCGTCCCCAGGCCATCCCCGATCGCCCCGGCCCGGCGGCGGCCATAGCCGAGGGTGATCGCCGCCACCCCGCGCGCCATCCCACCCTGGAGAAGCACCGTGGCCTCCACCACGCGCCCGTCCAGCCGCAGGCGGGACACGTCGCCCGCGCTCAGCCCCAGGGCGCGCGCCTCCTCCGGCGCGATCTGCACGGCATTGCCCCAGACCTGCTTGAGGATCGGCTTCGGGCATTCCTGCAACCAGGCATTGTTGGCGTAGCGCCCGTCCCACACGGAGGGATCGGGGCGGAACAGCAGGGTGAAGCCCGGCGTGGCCGCGCGCGGGGGCGGCAGGCGCGGCTCGGGCGGCGCCACCGTCGGCGCGGCACTCCCCTCCACGACGCCATCGTGCAGCACGCGCCGCCACCACGTCTCGAACTCGCCCGAGGGGCGCCCGGCGGACCAGGTGGCGCGCACGGCGTCCCGGTCGCCCGTGTCACGGTCGCCCAGCAACAGGTTCAACAGCCAGATGGCGGAGCGCGTGTCGTAGATCGGCCGGATCAGCGGCTGGGTGACGGAAGCCGTGCCATCCGTCGCCCGCGCATCGCCCCAGCCCTCCAGGACATGCGTCTCCGGCAGGTGCCAACGGCACAGCGCCGCCGTCTCGTCGAAGTAAGGCCCGAGATGCACGGTGAAGGCCTGGGAACGCCCGAGCGCCTCGGCGAAGCCGAGCGCCGCCGGGCTGTCATGCGCCGGGTTCGCGCCGATCACCACCAGCGTGTCCACTCGCCCGAAGCGCAGGTCCTCCACCAGCACCGAGAGCGGCTCCGGCGCCTCCGCAGGCGGCTCCCGGTACTCCACGGGCGCGTTGAGGCGCGCGTTCACCGCATGCACCAGCGCCTGCACCTCCGGCGGCAGCCACGGCCCGGCCAGCACCAGCGCCTCACCGGGATGCGCGGCCAGATCGGCCACCGCCATTTCCACGAAGCCGCGCGCCGGCCCGGGCAGTTCGGGCGCGGGCACGTCCAAACCCAGCCGCGCCGCCAGCGCCGAGGCAACCGCCGCGATCTCCTCCGGCCGTGCGGGCAGGCGGTGGTCGGCCTTGGCGCCCGTCAGGCTCATCACCGGCTCGGCGGCGTAGAGGCGGGAGAAGCCTTCCGCAGCGGCCTTCCGCGCCTGCCGCCGCGCCGCGAAGCCCCGCGCGTGGCGGGGCTGGTCCGGCCCCGGCCCCAGCGGATCGGCATCCAGCGCCACCACGACAGCCGCGCGATCTAGCCGCGGCAGGGTGGAGAGCGGCCGCCCCAAGGCCATTGCCGCGCCCGCGCGCGCGTTCTCCTCTCCCAGCGCTTCGTGCGTGTGCCAGCGCATCGCCGGGAAGCGCCCCTTCACCGCCCCGATCAACCGCAGCAGCGTGGGCGAGGTGATGTTCCCCGTCAGGATTCGCAGCCCCTCCCCGCCCCGCGCCTCCAGACCGCGCAGCCGCGGCTCCAGCGCCGAGACGAAGTTCTCCAGCGCCCCGATCCGCAGCCCTTGCCGCACCGCGCGGGAGCGGTCGGGGTCGTAGAGGGAGAGGATCGCCGCTTCCAGGAACACGTCCGTCCCGCCGAGGCTCGCGGGATGCGCGGCATTGCCCTCCAGCTTCACCGGCCGGCCCTCAAAGCAGGTGGCGATCACGCCGCGCCCGTAGCCGTTCAGCGTCAACGTGGTGGCGAAGCGCATTGGCACGCCCGGCACCACGCGGTCGGGCTGCTCGACATAGGGGACGATCTCCTCCTCCGGCTTGTCGCAGGAGGTGAGGCTGACGGCGGAGGCCAGCAGCGCCAGCGCGGCCTGGCGGCGGGTGAGAGGCGGCGCGTTCATCGATGACACCGCGAGCAGTCGATGAGGCCTTCGGTGCGGATCAGGTAGTCATGGATCAGCTTCTGCCCCTGCTGGCGTTGGTTCGCAGGCGCGCTCCAGTCCATGTCGTAGATCGCTTCTTTCGGCCGCAGGTTTGGCGCGGGGTCGCGGTGGCAGTCCAGGCACCAGCCCATGGTCAGCGGCGCCACTTGCCGGATCTGCTGCATGCGCTGCACCGCGCCGTGGCAGGTGGAGCAGCCCACGCCTTTCGCCACGTGCACGCTGTGGTCGAAATAGACATAGTCCGGCAGCCGGTGCACACGCTGCCAGCGAATCGGGTCGCCCTCTGCGAGCGACCGCCGCACGGGCGCCAGCATCGCGGCGTTGGTCCAGATCTGCGAGTGGCAGGTCATGCAGGTCTCGGTCGGCGGGATGCCCGCGAAGCGCGACTGCTCGACCGAGGTGTGGCAGTAGCGGCAATCGATCCCCAGCCCACCCGCGTGATGCTCGTGGCTGAACTGGATCGGCTGCTCCACCGTGATGTCCTGCCGCGTGACATGCGCGGTGAAGGGCAGCACGATCAGCAGGCCCAGCCCGCCCAGCAGCGCGCCGGCAGTGGCCAGCAACGCCGCGCGGGCGATGGTGTCGGCATAGGGTGGGAAGATCTGCACGCGGGGGCGCGTCAGCGGCTCAGGGGGCCGCTGGCCGCGGAGTCAGTCCAACCTCGCCCATCCCCACCATCGACTCCCCCGTTCCGACAGGGGAGACGACACTGCACCCTGGCGGCGCGTCAACGCTCCGTCGCGGCCGCTCGATGCACAGTTCCGCGACATGACAGGGAATACATCGGGCGGCTTAACCTATCCTATTCCACCCGCGTCCCGTCGAAGCGCACGGGCTCGCCGGAGGGCACTCCGATCACCTCATCCTCCCGCATCACGGCGCGGCCGCGAATCACGGTCATCACCGGCCAGCCCTGGCAGCGCGCCCCGGCGAAGGGGCTCCAGCCGCAGGGGGCGACGAGCCAGTCGAGCTCGATCGTCCGGGACTTGCCCATGTCCACCACGGTGAAGTCCGCGTCGTAGCCCGCGGCCAGGCGCCCCTTGCCGATCGCGCCGTAGACCCGCGCCGGCCCCGCCGCCATCAGGTCCGTCAGGCGAGAGAGGGAGAGCCGCCCCTCCGACACATGGTTCAGCATCAGCGGCACGATGGTCTGCACGCCCGTTAGCCCGGCGGCAGTGGCCGGCCAGGGCCGCTCCTTCGCCTCCTTGCTGTGCGGCGCGTGGTCGCTGCCCACCGTGTCCACCGTGCCGTCCGCCACCGCCGCCCAGGCGGCGTCGTAGTGGCGCTTGTCGCGGATGGGCGGATTCATCACGGCGTAGCCGCCCAGCGCGTCGTAGGCGTCCGGTGCCCACTGCGTCAGGTGGTTCAGCAGCACCTCCACCGTGCCCACGTCACGGAAGTCCTTCATGTACTCCAGCTCTTCCGCGGTGGAGACGTGCAGGATGTGCGCGGGGCGATTCGTCTTGCGCGCCAGCGCCATCAGGCGCCGCGTGCCGAGGAAGGCGCACTCCACGTCGCGCCACTCCATGTGCAGCCTATGGGGCCCGCCGGCGGCGAACATCGGCTTGCGCTGCTGCAGCCGGTACTCGTCCTCGGAGTGGTAGGCGATGCGGCGGCCGCCGTTGCGCATCACGCGCTCCAGCGTCTCGTCGTCCTCGATCATCAGGTCGCCGGTGGAGGAACCCGCAAAGACCTTGATGGCGCAGACGTTCGGCTCGCGCTCCAGCGTACCGAGCTCGCCCACATTGCTCCGCGCCCCGCCGACATACATGCCGACATCGCAGTAGGCCGTCTCGCGGATGTGCCCGCGCTTCCAGTCCAGCTGCTCCCGGCTGGTAATGGAGGGCTGGGTGTTCGGCATGTCGAACACCGCCGTCAGCCCGCCCAGCACGGCGCCCTTGGTGCCCGTGCCCATGGTTTCCACATTCGGGTCGCCGGGGTCGCGCAGGTGAACATGCGGGTCGATCAGCCCGGGCAGCACGTGCAGCCCGGCGCAGTCGATCACCTCCGCCGCCTCGTCCGTCCGCAGGTCGCCGATCGTGACGATCTTGCCCGCGCGCACGGCCACGTCGGCCCGCGCCTCGCCCCAGGGCAGCACCAGCGTGCCGCCGCGCAGGATCAGGTCATAGCTTGCCATCGCGCCGGGGCCTCCATTCAGCGAAGGGCGGTGATAGCGCAGGGCGGCACGGGGCGGGAGGCCGCCATGACGGCCCTTCCCCCAGCTGATAAGCTGCCTTCCGCAATGCAGCATACGGGCACCGGCATGGAACATGGCATCGCACGGCTGCCCCGCTGGGCCCAGTGGACCCTTCTCGTCGCCCTGGCCGCCCTGCTCTCGCTCGGCTTCCGCGCGGCGGGCCTGCCCGGATCGGCCCTGATGGGGCCCATGCTGGCGGGCATCCTCGTCAGCGTCGCCGGCGCGACCCTCCGCCTGCCCCGGCCCCTCTACATGGGGGCGCAGGGCATGGTGGGCGCGCTTATCGCCACCATCGTCACCCCGGGCATCCTGCACTCCTTCCTGGACGACTGGCCGCTGATCCTGCTGGCCGTCCTCGCCACCCTCGCCGCCAGCAGCGTGCTGGGCTGGCTGATGAGCTTCTGGCGCGTGCTGCCCGGCACCACCGCCATCTGGGGCAGCGCCCCCGGCGGCGCCTCCGCCATGGTGGTGATGGCGGAGGCCTTCGGGGCCGATGTCCGCATGGTGGCGCTGATGCAGTACACGCGCGTGGCCTGCGTGGTGGCCAGCGCCGCCGTCATCGCCCACTGGCTGGCCGTGGCGCCCCCGCCCCCCGCCCCCTGGTTCCCCGCCATCGAGCCCCTGCCCTTCGCCAATGCCCTGGTCCTGGCGCTGGGCGGGTCCTGGCTCGGCAAGGTCCTCCGCATCCCGGCCGGGCCCATCCTCCTGCCGCTCGTCGTCGGCTCGGCGCTGCACTCCACGGGGCTGCTGGACCTGCAGCTGCCGCAATGGCTGACCGCCATCGGCTTCGGCGCCATCGGCTGCCACATCGGCCTCGGCTTCACCCGCCCCGCCCTGGCCCAGGCGGCGCGGGTCCTGCCGAAAATCCTGCTTTCCGTCGTGGTCCTGATCGCGCTCTGCGGCGCCATGTCGCTCGGGCTGGCGAAGCTGCTCGGGCTGGACCCGCTGACGGCCTATCTCGCGATGAGCCCGGGCGGCATCGACTCGGTCGCCGTGATCGGGGCCGCCAGCGGCGCCGACATGTCCTTCGTCATGGCACTGCAGACCATGCGGATGCTGGTCGTGGTGCTGGTCGGCCCGCCCCTGTCGCGCGCCCTGGCCCGCGGCCTGGACCGCCGGGACAGGGCGACCACGCCCTGAGCGAGGGCAGCCCGGAGGGGAACCCCGCCGTCCCTTCGCCCTGCACCGGCCTGTGCCGGCTGGACGAGGGGAAGGTCTGCCTGGGCTGCGGGCGGAGCATCGCCGAGATCGCCGCCTGGCCTTCCGCGAGCGAAACCGAGCGCCGCGCCATCCTCGCCCGCGCCGCCGGGCGCCGGTCCCGGTCGAAGGGGGCGGGCTAGCCCCCCGGCCTCACCAGGTCAGCTCGGCCACTGTGATCCGGTTCTCCGCCATCGGCCAGGCGCGGGCCACCACCCGCTCCTCGTTGAACAGCCCCACCACCGGCGTGCCGATCCGCTCCGCCGGCAGGCGCGCGGTGGCGGTGGCGCCCGCCGCCACGCCGCGCGGCACCTCCGCGGGCTCCTTCCCGTCCAGCAGCACGGCGTCGCGCGGGATTCCGAAATAGCCGCGCGGCCGGTTGAAGCGCACCAGCGCCGCCGCCCCGCGATCCGCCTGCGCGGGCGGCGCGGCCGGGCGCAGATGCACCACGTCGGAGGAGCGCGGGAAGGGATTGCGGTAGGAATGCGTGATCGGGTGGTCCGGCGCGGCCACCACGAATTCCAGCAGCCAGTGTGGCCCGACCGTCAGCGGCCCCCAGAGCCCATCCGCCCCCGTCATCTTGGCATGGATCGGCCCGCCCATGCGCTCGCCCGTGCCGGGATGCAGCCGGTACACCTCCACCATGGCCTCCGCGACGGGCCGGTTGGTCTGCACTCCGCCCGGCGTGCCGGTAACGCGGCCGTTCAGCACCACCCGCTCCTCCGGCACCACGTCCAGCCGCTCCGGCTCCCGCCCGGCGATGAAGCGGAACATCTCGCGGAAGGCGCGGGCGGAATAGGCGGTCTCGCGGTGGTCCACCCCGGGCAGCACCACATTGGTCGCGCCCCGAAGCTCCGGGCTGGCATAGCCCACCCCCGTCGGGGTGCCGGGCCGGCCGAGATAGCGGCCATCCGGCTGGGCATAGAGATCGTTGGAATCGGAGCGAATGGTCAGGAATGCCGTGCCCGGCACCACCTGGGACTCCCCCCCGTTCAGCCGCCGAAGCAGCGCGGACCGCGCGCTGAACTCGCGATTCGCGTTCGCGTCCCAGTCCCAGATGCCGTTGTTCGGCGTGCCGCAGGTCACGGCGTGCGACACCTCGCCCCCGCCCCCGTGCAGCTGGACATGGTTGCGGATGGGATAGCCGCCGCGGGAATTCCCCACCAACGCCACCCGCGCCGCGCCGGTGCGCCCGCGCAGGGCCGCCACCTCTTCCGCCAGCTCGCTCCAGGCCTGGTCCGAGGAGGAGCGCAGGGGCTGCGGCACGGCGTCGTCGTCGCGCGCCAGGGGATCGGTGAAGTCCAGTGCGCGCAGGCGTTCCCGAGGCCATCCATTGCTCTCGAAGCGCCAGAGGGTGGTCATCCACAGCGCCGCGTGGTCGCCATTGCCGTGAACGAAGAGGATGGGGGTCAGGGCGGCCTCCTCGGTGGGCTGCGCAAAGGCGGAGCGGGCGAGCAGGGGGCCGAGGGCGAGACCGCCCAGCAGCGCGCGTCGGGCCAGGCGCATCGGCGACGTTTCCTTGTCCTTCTCGAGAGGCTTCCAATCTACAGAATGGCGGCCGGGCGAGACAGCCACCCTGGGCTTGCCTTTTTCGATATTAATAGTCATTCTCATTTCAGTCGAGCGAGACCCGGGGGCGGGGCCCCGGATGGATGGGCCGGGTACCTCCCCGCGGCGACGCCACCTGCCCCGCCGAGGGCGGGGCGCCACCGGCCCTTTCCCGCCTGACGAAGCGGGCCTGCCCCGAGAGGGGCCATTCCGATCCGCCGGCGGGGCGCATCCCCCCACCGGCGCGGCAGCGCCGCCCCCCGGCGCCACCGAGCCCGGGCCGGCCCCGCAATTCCGCGGGCCGGCCCGGAAGGCTCCCACCGAGGCTTTCCTGGCCGCTTGCACGCCCGCACGGAGTGGTTCATCCCCCGCCCCCGACCACCCGCCCGGAAGCCGCCGCCGAGAATGCCAGTCCCGAGAACCAGCATCCCGCCGGGGGCGGCCCTGCCCGCGGGGATCCTGCTGCTGGTGGTACCCCTCGTCGCCTTCGGGCAGTTCCGGGGGATCGCCCTGGCCGCCACCATCGGCCTGCTGGCGGTGGTGGTGGGGCACGCGCGCACCGGGCACGGGCTGCCCCGGCCGGGCCGCACCGCCCTTCTCGCGCTGCTCCCGCTCCTCTGGTGCCTCGTCTCCGCCCTCTGGGCCCAGGCGCCGGGGCACGCCGCGGCCACGGCGCTCCTGCTGGGCGGCTTCATCCTGGTCGGCTCCGCGGCCTGCGCCGCCGTTTCCACCACCATGCCCGAGGAGGCGGAGGTCATCCTGCGCCGCCTGGCCTGGGGCCTCGGCCTTGCCATCCTCCTTGCCCTCCTCGACCACCTGGTCGGGGGCGCGCTGCGCGCCGCGCTGCGCGGGATGCGGGACGTGCCGGGGACGCTCTCCTTCAGCCTCAAGCCCGCCGTCTCCACGATCGCGGTGCTGCTGCCGGTCGTCCCGTTCATGCGCGGCACACCCTGGCCGGCACGGGCGGCGCTGGTGCTGGGCGGCTTGCTCACCGCATTCCTCCTGCCGGCGGAATCCGCGAAGATCGCCATCGTCGCCGGGCTCCTTGCGGCCGGGGCCGCCGCCTGGCTCGGCCCCTGGGTCGCCCGCGCGATCGGGGCGGCCCTGGCCATCGGCTTCCTCGCCGCGCCGCTGATCGTGGGCGCGATGCTGCCCCGCCTGCCCTCGCTGGAGACGATGCAGCCCTCCGCCGCGCACCGCATCCTGATCTGGGACTTCGCCCTGTCCCGCATCGCGGAGCGCCCCGTCCTCGGCTGGGGCGGGGAGGCCGCCCGCACCATCCCTGGCGGCAAGGACACCTTCAGCACCGAGACGCTGGACCGCTACGGCCTCACCTCCCCCTTCTCGCGCTCCTGGTTCGGGCGGAAGGACGCGCAGCGCCTGCCGCTGCACACCCACAACGCCCCGATCCAGGTCTGGCTGGAGCTGGGCGGGGTGGGCGCGGCGCTGGCGGCGCTGCTGATGCTCGGGCTGGGCGCGGCCGCCGCCGCTTCGGGCCCGGCCGGCGCGGGCGTGCTGGCCGCCGCCGCCACGGTGGGGATGCTCAGCTACGGCATCTGGCAGGAATGGTGGATCGGGCTGCTGCTGGTGGCCGCGCTCGCACTCACCGCGCTCCGCCGATCGGCAGGGCTTACCGCCCCTGACTGACCTGCAGGGCTTACCGCCCTGCGGCGCCCAGCAGCGCCAGATAACGCGGCAGCACAGCCCCCCAGGTGAACTCCGCCCGCGCGCGCCGCGCAGCCGCCTCGCCCATGCGGCGGCACAGGGCGGCATCCTCCAGCAGACGGAGGAGGGCCGCCTCCACCGAGGCCGCGTCGGCGCCGTCGCAGACGAGGCCCGTTTCCCCGTCCACCACCGCCTCCGCCGCGCCGCCGTCCCGCCCGGCCAGGGCCGGCAGCCCGTGCCAGGCGGCCTCCAGGTACACCAGTCCGAAGCCCTCCACCGAGTTCCCCTCCCGCCGCACGGGCATGGCGAACAGATCGGCCCCGGCATAGAGGGCCGCCTTCATCCCGGCCTCCACACGGCCGAGGAAGTGCACCCGCTCCGAGACGCCCAGCTCCGCCGCCAGGGCGCGCAGCCTCGGCAAATCCCCTCCCCCGCCCGCCACCGCGTGGCGCAGGCCGGGATGGCGCGCCGCCAGGGCCGGCAGGGCGCGGATGACCATGTCCACGCCCTTCCGCGGCTCCAGCCGGGCCAGGGAGAGGATCAGCGGCCCCTCCCCGCGCAGCGCCGCCACCGCCGCCCGGTCGGCCTGCCCTGCCTCCGGCTGCGCCCCGATCGGCGGCAGAACCACGGAAAGGGCCGGCGCCCCGGCCGGCAGGAAGGGCCGCGCCAGCCCGGCCGTGAAGGCCGAATTGGCCGCCACCACGTCCGCCTTCGCCAGCGCCCCCTCGATCCGCCCTCGTTTGCGGGCGGAGAGATCGCGCGGGAACTCCATGCCGTGCGCCAGCACGAGGGTCGGCACGCGGGGGCGCGGCAGAACCTCCAGGCTCTTCCAGCTATCGGCGATCACCGCCTCCACCGGCCGGCGGGCCAGGGCGCGGCGCGCGGCCAGGGCCTTCAACACCCGGCGCAGCGGGCGGGGCCCGCCGAAGCGGCGCAGCTCCAGCCCCGGCGGCCATCCCGGCTCCTTCAGTCCCCGGCCGCGGATATGGTCGGCCAGGACCAGCACCTCCCGCCCGCCATCGGCCAGCGCCCCGGCCATTCCGCCCATCAGCGATTCGATCCCACCGGGATCGGGCGGGAAGTTCTGGGTGAGGAGGAGGATCAAGCGCCCTCGTCCCGGTGCCGCTCCGGCTCCAGCCGCGCCTTCAGATGGGACAGCACGGGCGCCACCCCCGCGCAGACGGCCAGCAGCACGCCCCATCCCCCTTCCCGCCAGCCGCCCTGCCGGAAGTAGGAGCCGAAGGAGCCGCGGACGGAGCCGGCCAGGGCGGCGGGCAGGCTGCCTGGGCGCCCCACGGCCAGCCGGTCCGAGGCTTCGAGGTCTGTCTCACGGTCCAGCCGGCGCAGCAGGCCGGAAACGTCCGTGTCCACCACCCGGTGCAGGCCGGACGCGACGATGGCCGGCCCCTCCGCGCCTTCCCAGTCGGGCCCGGGGTTCATGCGGCCGGTGCGCCAGCGCTTGGCCCCCTGGCGGGAGAGGACGGGCTTCTCGGCCGCGCCCAGTCGCCCCGTCCAGCCCCGCCGGATCAGCCGGTCGCCCACATGGTTGTCGATCCGCAGGCGGTGCCAGGCATGGGTGGAGGATTCCGCCACCCGCCGGATCTCCGGCCAAAGCGCGGCCGGCACGCGCTCGTCCGGCTCCACTTCCAACACCCAGTCGCCGGTGCAGGCCTCCAGCCCGGCGTTCCGGCGCTCCCCCTCCGTCGCCCAGGCGCCCTCGATCACGCGGTGCGCGCGCTTCCAGGCGATGGCGAGGCTGGCATCGGTGCTGCGGTCCAGCACCACCACGATCTCGTCCGCCGGCTCCAGGCTGGCAAGGCAGTCGGGCAGCCGCTCCGCCTCGTTGCGCGCGACGATGAGGGCGGAGATTCGGCTCATGCGGTGCTCCCGGTCAGCTGCGGCCCGCGAAGTCTAGACCGCGACGGGCGAGGGCAGCAGGGCCGTTGCGGCCTCCAGCGCCATCTCGACGGAAAGCCCCTCCATCCGCCCGTCCGGCGCCACCACGGCCCGCGCGGCGCGGCCCACCGGCCCGTACTCGGAGGCGGGGGTGGGCCCGAACAGGCCCAGCGTCGGCGCCCCCGCCGCCGCGGAGAGGTGCATCAGCCCGGAATCATTGCCCACGAAGAGCCGCGCCCGCGCCAGCAGCGCCGCCGCCTCGGGCAGGGAGAGCGCCCCGATCAGGTCCAGCGCCCCCGGCAGGGCGCGCACCACGGGGTCCGCCATGGCACGCTCCGCCCCACCCGGCCCACCCAGCAGGACGGGGCGCGCGCCTTCCAGCGGGCCGCCGGCCGCGGTCAGGGCCCCGGCCAGGGCCACGAAGCGCTCCGCCGGCCAGACCTTGCCCGCCCAGTTGGCGGTGGGGCCCAGTGCGAGGATCGGCTGGTCATCTCCCAGTAGGGCCGCGATGCGCACGGAATCCTCCGGCGCGAACCAGGCCACGGGGCGGGGCGGCGGGTCCAGCCGCAGCACCCCGGCGATGTGGCCGATGCGGTGCCCGGGCCGCCGCCCGCCCCGCATCACCACCCGCCGCCGCGCCGGCACCAGGTAGCCCAGCGCGGAACCCCGCAGGTCCACAACCAGGTCCCAGAACGTGCCGGCCACCTGCGCCCAGAGGTCGATCCAGTGCAGGGACAATGCCCGCTTCGTCACCACAATCGTCCTCTCCCGGCCCGGCATCCGGGCGAAAACGCCCTCCGCCACCGGGCCGCAGGCCACCGTGATCCGCGCGCCGGGATGGGTGCGGATCAGGTGGTCCAGCAGGCCGGTGGAGAGGACGGCGTCGCCGATCCGGGTGGAGGTGACAAAGAGGATCCGCATGGGCGCGGCGCTTGTAGCACGCCCCCGGGCGGAAGGGGCCAGCACGGCTTGCACCCCGGGCAGGCGCGCCCGATCTCCCCCAACATGCCCAGCGCCCTTCTTCCCGACCGTGGCCTCGTCGCCGTCTCCGGCCCCGACCGGGAAACCTTCCTCCAGGGCCTCGTCTCGAACGACGTGGCGGCTCTGGGCACAGGCATGCGCTGGGCTGCCCTCCTCTCCCCCCAGGGCAAGTGGATGAGCGACTTCCTGATGTTCGAGGCGCCTGCGATCGCGCCCGACGCCATCCTGCTGGACCTGCCACGGGCGGATGCGGCGATGGTCGTGGAGCGCCTCTCCCGCTTCCGCCTGCGCGCCAAGGTCGCGCTCTCCGAACTCTCGGGGGAGGTGCCCGTCGGTGCCGTCTGGGCCGAGGAGCCGCCCATGGCGGCCGTGGCGCGCCGCGACCCCCGGCTGGAGGCGGCGGGCTGGCGGACCTATGGCACGGCGCTGGAGGGCGACCCGGCGGATTACGACCGCCACCGCCTGGCGCTCGGCCTCCCCGACGGCGCGCGGGACCTGGACCGCGACAAGACGGTGCTGCTGGAAGCCGGCTTCGACGAGCTGGGCGGCATTGCCTGGGAAAAGGGCTGCTACATGGGCCAGGAGCTGACGGCCCGCACGCGCTACCGTGGCCTCCTGAAGCGCCGCCTGATGCCCGTTGTGGTCGAAGGGCCTCTCCTCCCGCGCGACACGCCGGTGATGATGGATGGCGCGACGGTCGGCGACATGCGCTCCGGCCGCGAGGGGCGCGGCCTCGCCCTGCTGCGGCTGGAAGCCGCGCGGGCCGATGCGCTGGCCTGCGGAGAAGCGGTTCTCCGCCCGGCGGTGCCGGAATGGATGCGCCTCCCCGCCTTGGCCTGAGCCCCTACCCTTGCGGGTTTCTGCTAAACTGCCATAGCGTCTGGCGTGCCCCACCCCCTGCAGCCGCTCGTCACCGACGACGCACCGTCCCTCGCCGAGCGCGCCTATGAGCGCCTCTGCGAGGCGATCGTGGACGGCACCCTGCCGCCGGGGCGAAAGCTGTCGGAACGCAGTCTGGCCGCGGCCCTGGCCATCTCCGCCCAGCCGATCCGGGAGGCGCTGCGGCGGCTGGAGGGAGAGGGGCTGGTGGAGAGCCGCCCGCGCAGCGGCACCTTCGTTGCCGCCCTGGACGAGGGCCGGCTGCTGGAGATGGGCCTGATTCGCGCCTCGATGGAAGGCGTGGCCGCCGGCCTTGTCGCCCGCAACGCGACCCCGGAGGACCTGGCCGCCCTGCGGGACGGCCTGGAAGCCATCCGCGCCGCCACCGCCGCGGACGACCCGGAGCGGCTGCAGGAGGCGAACGAGGCCTTCCACGGCACCCTTCACGCGATCACCGGCAATGCCCTGCTGATCCGCACGCTGCGCGCGCTCCGCGCCTACCACGTGATGAGCCGCGGCCGCGTGCTGGCCAACCGGGCCGAGCGGGCGCTGGCCGAGGCGGAGCACGCCGCGATCCTGGACCGGATAGAGGCCGGCGCGGCCGAGGAGGCGGAGGCACTGATGCGCGCCCACACCATGCGCTCGCTGGCGGTCGCCTTCTCCGGGACCTTCCCGGGCCTCGCTGCCAGGCCGGACGGCGCAGCACCCATTGAGACGGAGCGTGACGGTGGACTCGACGAGCATGATCCCGGGCGGCGTGCTGGTGGCGCGGCGCGTGCCGCCAGCCGTGGCCGAACGTGCGCGGCGTGAGTTCGGCGCCATCGTCGCGGACCACGACATGTCCGCCGACGAGGCGATCGGCATCGCGGCGGAGAAGGGCCTCGCCGCGCTGGTGATCGGCGGATCGGCCAAGATCAATGCGGCCCACGCCGCCGCCCTGCCGCCCGGCCTGAAGATCGTCGCCAATACCAGCGTCGGCTACGACCACATGGACGCGGCGGCGGTGAAGGCCGCGGGCGTGATCGTGACGAACACGCCGGACGTGCTGACGGACTGCACGGCGGACCTCGCCTTCATGCTCCTGCTCAACGCCTGCCGGCGCGGGCACGAGTACGAGGCGATCATGCGCGCGGGCTGGCGCAAGCCCTTCGGCATGCCGGACAACCTGGGCCTCCAGCCCAGCGGCAAGACGCTCGGCATCGTCGGCATGGGGCGGATCGGCCGGGCCATGGCGCAGCGCGCGCGCGGCTTCGGCATGAAGATCCTCTACAACAACCGCACCCGCCTGGCGCCGGAGCTGGAAATGGGCGCGGAGTACGTGGCCGACCTGCGCGAAATGCTGCCGCGCTGCCAGATCCTCTCGCTACACCTGCCCGGCGGCGCGGCGGGCACGCTGATGACGCGGGAGACCTTCGCCCTGCTGCCGCGCGGCGCCGTCTTCGTGAACACCGCGCGCGGTTCGCTGGTGGACGAGGACGCGCTGATCGATGCGCTGAAATCCGGCCAGCTCTTCGCCGCCGGACTGGACGTGTTCCGCCAGGAGCCGGCCTTCGATCTGCGCTTCGCGGAGCTGCCCAACGTGTTCCTGACGCCGCACGTGGCGAGCGCGACGGTGGAGACGCGCGACGCCATGGGCTTCAAGGCGCTGGACAACGTGGCGGCGGTGCTGCGCGGGCAGCCGCCGGTCGATCCGGTCTAGGAGATCAGCCGAAGCGGCGGCGCATCGGCGGGCGGCGCGGCGGGGGCTTCGGCCCCATCACCTCGTCGATCTCGGCCTTGGCCTGGTTGACGAGGTCGATCAGCAGCGTGGAACCGCTTGCCGGCTGCACTTCCCGCGAGCGGCCCAGCCGGGCGGGCGGATGCACCACCACGGAATGAGTACCGTTGCCGCGCTCCTCGATCTCGAGGACGTGCTGGCGGTAGTCGCGGGTGGAGACGATCGTCAGTCGGGGCATGAGATTGCGTAACGCAGGACGAGACTGAGGAACAGGCTTGACTTGCCGCTCACGCGGACACCCGGTCCACCATGGGCATCGCGGCGTAGCGCGGCCCACCCTCAATCCCCGCGATCTCACGTGCGATCTTCCTGCGCACGGCACGATCGAAGGCCTCGAACCCCTCCGCCACCACGAGGAAGGCACCGGGCCCGCCGATCACCTCTTCGCGGTAGTAGTCCTCCAGCGCCGCGGCACCGTTCCCCGGGCCCGGCGCCCGGTCCAGCACGGCGAGGCCGTTCATCACGATCCCCTCGTCCAGCATCCGGGTGCGGACCCCATCCAGGCGGCGGCCGGAGTTGTTCATGCCGTCGCCGGAGATGTCCACCACGCGCCGCGTGCCCTCGAACCGCTCCTGGGCGTAGAGCTGCAGCGCGTGCTCCATGGCGCCGGAGATGGAGGTGTAGCTCCAGGTGCGGCGTGGCGCGGCGTCAATCGCGGCGGCAAAGCGCTCGGCCGATGATTCGTCGCTGATCCGCATCCACGGCACCAGGTCCTCCTGGCTGTCGCTGTCGGACCAGGTGAAAAGGGTGCAGGAGATCGCGCCGATCCCGCCGCCCTTGATCGAGCGGATCACCTCCGGGTCGCGGAAGGCGGCGGCATAGCCGCGCATCTGGGTCTCGTGCTCCTCCGCGTCGATGGAACGGCTGACGTCCACGGCGAGGATCAGCTCGACATCCACCGGCTCCGGCGCGGCGGTAGACGCGCGGGCAGACCGCAGGATGCTTGGGGTGCAGAGCACCCCGGCGCCCGTGAGGCGCAGAAGTTGGCGACGCTGCATCGGCTCCGTCCTTCTGGATGGGCCATGGCCGGCTGTTGTTGCCCGTCTCAGGGACGGGTTATTGTGCAGTGCAACATAAACCGGTTCGGTCGCATGCGCCAGCCCTTCTGGCGTTTTGTTGCGGCCCTGCTCTGACTGCCCCCCCCGTGCTGACGATTCACCGGGCGCGGCGTCCCTGGTCACGAAGGTGCAACATTGAACGGCTAGCGCAACTCGCGGTTGCGCGCCTTGTTGCCATACCAACCGGGAAGCAGGAGCTAGCTGCCCAGCATGGCGGCGGCTTCTTCCCGGCCAAAGGCGGGCGGGGAGGATGCCTGCCCTCCCCGCCAGCAGGTCAGAGGCGCCGCTCCTCGATCGGCGGGAGGAAAGCGTCCGTGTAGATATCCGCCACCTTCAGCCTGTTCGGCATGCCATAGGCGGTCTCCACAGCCTCGATCGCCTTCTGGAAGCGCGCCATGTCGGGGTTGGAAAGCCCATTCCGCATGACGTGGTCCGAGATGACCTGCTGCTCCATGCTGATCGCCTGCCGCTCGGTCTCGATCGCCACATCCGTCAGCGGCTCGACCTTCTTCAGCGCGGCGATGCTCTCCGCACGGTTCCTGTTGGCTTGGATCAGGCCGCGGAACAGGGCGCGCTGCGCGTTGCGCACCACCTCAGGGTTCTTCTCGGCGAAGGCCCTGGTCGTGATGTAGGCGGTACCCAGCAGGTCCAGCCCGTGGTCGCGGTAGTACAGGATGTTCTGCTGCGGGAAGTCCAGCCCCAGCGCCTTCAAGGACATCCCGACGGAGGTAATGGCCCCCGTCACGCCATCCGTCCGCTTCTGCACCAGCATCGGCTCGCGCAGCTCCGGGCTCACGCTCATCCAGTTCACCTTGCCGGGGTCCACGCCCGCCATCCGGGCAAAGGCGGGAAAGAGCTGGCGGCCCGCATCGGATTCCGGCGCGGCGAGCGTGCGGCCCTCCAGGTCCTTCGGCGTCTTCACCCCGCCATCCGCGCGCGTCACGGCGCAGAGCAGCGAGCGGTCGCCCCAGATGCCGGTGACGACCAGGCCCGAATTCGGGTTCTCCGCCATGAACTTGATGACGGGGTTGATGTCTGCCTGCCCCATGTCATAGGCACCGCCGGCGATGTCCACCGGCACGCGGCCGGAGCCGAAGCCGCGATCGACCGAGGCGTCCAGCCCCACCTCGCGGAAATACCCCTTCTCCAGCGCCATGCTGGCATAGGCGTTGGGCCCCTGCTTCGCCCAGTCCAGCGCGAAGCGCAGCTTCGGCATCGCCTGGGCCCGCGCCAGGTGCGGCCGGGCCAGCCCGCCCGCGGAGAGCGCGGCGGCCGCGGCCAGCAGGTGGCGGCGGGACGGATTCTGTTGCATGGAGGCTCCTCTTCCCGCCCGAGGGCACCCCGGCGGCACGCCTGCCTGGCAGCAAGAACGGTGCCGGAAGGATCAGGGCCTCGCCCGGGCGCACCGGGCCGCCACAAGCGCCGGAGCACCCCTCCCATCGATCCCTGCCTGATCACGGCCGAAGGCCTCGTCCGCTTCTACCGCCGCCACATCCTCTCGCCGCTGGAGGTGACGCAGGCCGTGCTGGCGCGGGCGGAGCGGCTGAACCCCGCCCTCAACGCGGTTGTCACCCTCGATTCCGCAGGCGCGCTGGAGGCGGCGCGGGCCAGCGAGGCGCGCTGGGCGGCGGGTTGCCCGCTGGGCCCGCTGGACGGCGTGCCGCTGACGGTGAAGGACAACATCCCCGTCGCTGGGCTGCGCTGTAGCTGGGGCAGCGCCACGCACCGCGACTTCATCCCCGCGCGGGACGAGCTGCCCGTGGCGCGGCTGCGCGCGGCCGGCGCCGTGATCCTCGGCAAAACCAATGTCCCGGAATTCACGCTGGAGGGCTACACGAGCAACGCCCTGTTCGGCCCCACCCACAATCCCTGGAACACGGATCTCACCCCCGGCGGCTCCAGCGGCGGGGCCGTGGCGGCCGTCGCCGCAGGACTCGGCCCGCTCGCCATCGGCACGGATGGGGGTGGCTCCATCCGCCGCCCCGCTTCCCACACCGGACTTGTCGGGATGAAGCCCACCCCCGGCCGCGTGCCCCGCGCGGACGGCCTGCCACCGATCCTGCTGGACCTAGAGGTGATCGGCCCGATCGCCCGAACCCTGGGCGACGCCGCCATCCTCCTCTCCGTCATGGCCGCGCCGGACCCGGTGCGGGATCCCGCCTCGCGCGGCCTGCCGCCCTTCCTGCCGCCGGACGAGATGCCGCGGCTCCGCATCCGCTACGTGCCGTACTTCCCCGGCCATCCCGTGGACCCGGGCATCGCCGCCTCGGTCGCCACCGCCGCGCGCGGGTTGGCCGCGCTGGGCCATGAGGTGGAGGAAGGCCCTCCGCCTTTCGACGTGGAGACAGTCCTGCCCCTTTTCGGGGCCATCGGCGGGGCGGGGCTGGCCTGGCTGCTCTCCACCCTGCCGGGGAATCCCGATCCCCGTTCCCCGAACCTCCTCGCCATGGCGCAGGCCGGGCGGGCCATGCCGGCCGGGGCACTCATGGCGGCGCTGGACGGGATGGCCGCCTTCAGGCGCCAGATCGCAGGGTTCCTGACGACCGAGTGCGACGCCATCCTCACGCCCTCCGCCGCCGCCCTGCCCTGGTCGGCCGGGGAGTCCCACCCGCCGGTGATCGATGGCCAGCCCGTGGGGCCGCGCGGGCATGCGGTCTTCACCAACTTCGCCAATCTCGGCGGCCTTCCCGCCCTCGCCCTGCCCTGCGATCCCGTGGGTGGCCTGCCCTGCGGTTTCCAGCTCGTCGGCCCGCCCGGGTCGGATGCCGTGCTGATGGCTGTGGGGGCGGAGTACGAGGCGGCGCATCCCTGGGCGGATCGCTGGCCACCCCTGGCCTAGTCTGGCCCGCCTCTTGCCCGGCACCGGGGGCCATCACCGGAGCCCCCCGTGCCGCGCCTCGTCATCCACCGCCTTCCCATGGCGCATCCCGGCGACGTCTCAGCCCTCGCCACCCTGATCGCGGGGGGCACCGTCCCCGCTGCCTCCATCCGCGCCGTCATCGGCAAGACCGAGGGCAATGGGGGGCTGAACGACTTCACCCGCGGCTACTTTACCCAGTCCCTGATGCAGCTGCTGGCGCGGGAAACCGGTGAGGCGGCCGAGGACCTGGCCGCCCGCATCCCCTGCGTGCTCTCCGGCGGCACGGAGGGCGTCCTCTCCCCTCACTACGTCGTCTTCGCGGTGGAGGAGGCGGCGGGCGAGGCCGGCCTGGCGATCGGCACCGCCTTCGGCCCACCGGTCGCCCCCGGCGACGTGGGCAACGACGCCCAGATCGCCCGCGTGGCCGATGCCGTGCGCGCCGCCATGGCCGATGCGGGGATCGCCGATGCCTCCGACATCGCCCTGGTGCAGGTGAAATCCCCGGCCGGCGGCCCCGGCCTGCTGCTGCGCTCCGTCGCGGGCGGCGCTATGGGCGCAGCCCTCGCGCTGGGCGACGTGCCGGCGGAAGAAGCACGCGGCGCCGCGCTTCTGGAACGCCTGGACCTCTTCTCCCCCCGCGTCAGCGCCTCCGCCGGGGTGGAGGTGGAGCGGGACGAGGTGGTGGTGCTCGGCAAGGCCCCCGGCTGGGCGCCCGGCCTCCGCATGGCCGTGCGCGCCATGGCGGACGCGCTGGACCTGCGCGCCGTGCAGTCCGCCTTCCGCGCCGCGGGGCTGGAGACCGACCCGGACGTGCCGGAGGCGCAGCGCCCGCGCATCCGCGCCGTGCTCGCCAAGGGCGAGCCGGACCGCACCCTGCGCATCCGCGGCCAGCGCCACACCATGCTCGGCGACACGGACATCGACGCGCAGCGCCACCTGCGCGGGGCGGTCGGCGCCGTCATCGCCGCCGTGGCGGGGGATGGGCGGATCTTCGTCTCCGGCGGCGCGGCCCACCAGGGCCCGCCCGGCGGAGGCTTGGTAGCGGTGATCGCGGCGGAGGTGGCGTGATGCGGATCGGGATCATCGGGAGCGGCGTCGCCGGCTCCCTCCTCGCCGAAGGGCTCGTCGGCGCCCCCGGCCTGGACGTCTCCGTTTTCGAGCGCGCGGCGGCGGGCGAGCACGCGGAGGCTGGAACCGGCCTCAACCTCGGACCCAACGCGCTGAAGGCGCTGCGCCTGCACAACCCTGCCCGCCACGCGGCGCTGCGCGCGGCCTCCCTGCCCTGGCGCCGCTGGATCGTGGAGCTGTGCGACGGCACGCCCCTGCTCGACCTCGACATGCTGGAGGTGGCGGAGGAACCCGGCGTCCGCATCCGCTGGTCCGAGCTGTACCGCGTGCTGCGCGCGCCCATCGCCCCCATCGCCCACCAGGGCCACGCCCTGGAGGCGCTGGAGGAAGACGCCGCCGGCCGCCTCGTCCCTGTGTTTCGCACATCTGGCGGCACCCTGGCCCGGCACGGCGGCTTCGACCTGCTGGTTGGCGGAGACGGCCGCTACTCCCGCCTGCGCGCCCTGACGGCAGGGGAGCCGCCATCGCGTCAGCTCGGCGTCTGCATCTGGCGCATGCTGGTGGAGGACGCCACAAGCTGCCCCTTCGACGACTACGGCCAGTGGTTCCAGGGCCCAAACCGTCTCCTCGCCTTCCGGGTGCCGGGCGACGCTACCTACGTCGCCGGAGCCTTCCCGCTGGAGGGCGACATGGCCATCCCCGCCGAGGCGCGGACCGCCGCCTTCCAGCGCGCCCTCTTCACCCCCGCGAACGGCAGGCCCAGCCCCGCCGTCGCCTGGATGCTGGACCGGATCGAGACGGGGATCGGCGACATCCACTGGGCCCGCATGCAGGAAGCCCCGGTCCAGCGCCACGCGGCGGGCGGCCGGGCGCTGTTCCTGGGGGACGCCGCCCAGGCCATGGTCCCCACCCTCGGCCAGGGTGCGACCCAGGCGGTGGAGGACGGGGTGCTGGCCGCCGCCGTGCTGCGCGCGGGCGGTGGGGCGCAGGAAGTGGCCGCGCTGCGCGACCCGCGCCTGGACTATGTCCGCGGCCTCTCCCACGAGGCGAGCGACACCATCCTCGGCACCGATCCCGTTTCCGGCACGCGGAAGAAGGGGGAAGCGCCCTTCTTGGAAAAGCTGCGCCGGCTTTACCTGGATGTGCCGGCGGCAGTTTGAGCGCTGGTGGCCCCCAAGGGGCTCTGCCCCTTGGATCCCCGCCAGGAGGCTGGTTGGACTTATAGGTCCAACCCTGGACCTGCATCGGGCTGCCGAAGGGACTGACTTGCGGCGTGGCGCTGATGCCAGGGGCCTCATCCTGCCCTTGCAGTCGCCTCGGCTCCACGAGCCGAGGCGCACCGCCAGCGAAGCCCAGACCAGCCGATAGAAAAAGATGAGTGTGAGGGGTCCGGGGAGAGGAAGAATTCCTTCTTCCTCTCCCCGGGACAGACCGGCCTTGCAAGCTCAGAGCGGCTGCGCCGGAACCAGCAGGCGGTTCTCCAGATAGGCCACCCGGTCCCGCACCTCTCCGGCGCGCATCACCGCCACCGAGACAATGCCGATCCCCACGCGAGTGCCGTCTTCCAGCTCGCCGCCGGGGGAGGCTTCCAGCACGAGCCGCAGTTCAGGCTCGCCCGGGCCGATCTCCAGCGCAACCTCGCCCGCGGCTTCCGCGCGGCGCTCCACTATCGTGGCGCTGGCGCCTTTCCGGCCGAAGGTCAGGCGCACGGCCCCTTTCACTCCAGGCGGCGGGCGGAGCGCGACGGTCACGCGGGCCGGGCCCTCGAAGGGCGCAATCAAGGCCAGCGCGGCCCGCCCGGGCCGGGTCCAGGCGCCCCACTCCTCCGGCGGGAGCCAGCCGGCGCCCTCCGGCAACTGGGCCGCGCGCGCCAGGGCGGAACTTGGCCCGGGCGAGCCGCCATGGCCGAGACGGACAATGCCGGAGAGCGGCAGGGGCGGCGGTGGGTCCTGCGGCTCCCGCGCCAGGCGGCGGGCGCTGGCCAGCATCTCCTCCGCCACCTCCGCCCAGGGGCGCAGGCCGCCATGGCGGGGGATGCGGGCGGCGGCGGCGGCCAGCCTCGCCGGATCGGCGATCAGCCCCTCCACCGTCGCGGCCAGGTCCTCCGCGCTGCCGGGCGTGAAGAACACGGCGCCGTTGCGCCCGCTCTCCATCAGGGAGGGAATTTCCGACACCACGGGCACCCGCCGGTGCAGCAAGGATTCGGAGACAGGCAGCCCCCACCCCTCATGCCGGCTGGGGTAGATGGTGAAGAGGCAGCCCCGGTAGAGCCGGGCCAGCGCCGCGTCGTCCAGATCGTGGAGGAGCGTCACTCGCTCCGCCAATGCGGGATCGTCGGCCAGCGCCTCAAGGATGCGCCCGTCGCCAGGCGCCCTCCGGCCCGCGAAGACCAGGCGCGGCGTGCCCGCCGCCCCGCGCCGGTCCAGCAGGATCCGCCAGGTGGTGAGGGCCAGCAGGTGGTTCTTCCGGGGCTCCAGGCTGGAGACGAGGAGGATGAAGGGCCCCTCCGGCAGCGCCGGGTGGGCGGCCACACGCTGGACGGAAGATCGTGGCATCTCCCGCAGGACCGGCAGCCGGGGCAGGCGGCGCCCGGGAGGCCCGGCGGCCGGGGCTTCCTCCGGCTCCGGCACCGCGGGATCGCGCCCGTCAGGCGTGACGACGAGGACCGGCGGCGCCGCCCAGTCCGGCAGGTGGCGCGCCATCAGGCGGCGGTACTCCGCGGCGGTGGCGTGGGAAACGGCGAGAACGCCGTCCGCCAGCACCGGAAGGGCGGAGAACCAGCGCCCGAACTCCGCCCGCAGCGCCGGCCCGGCGAGGTCCGGCAGGACCAGCGGCCCGCAATCATGCAGCAGCGGCACGTGGCGGGCCCCGGCGGCGCGGGCGGCGCGAAGGGCGGTGGCGTAGCGCGGCAGCCACCAGGCGCTGCCGGTCATCAGGATCAGGGTGCCCGGCCCGGGCCGCAGCGGCGGGCCCGCGCGTCGCCACCCCTCCAGCACCCCCAGCGTGTCGAGCCAGACCGGATCCTTTGCGTCCGCGCCGCTGCGAGAAAGGTGGTAGAGGCGCCGGAACAGGGGCGTCGGCAGCACGCGCCAGCCATCCTCCTCCGGGTGCATGGCGCAGAGCGACACCTGGTCCGCCAGCGCGGCCGCGATCTCGGCCTGCACGCGCTGAATGCCGCTGGGGGCCCGGCGGTGGAAGAACCAGGAGACGAGGTCAGAGAGGTCCAGCACCGGCCCTTCCCCGCGGGAGGCCGGTACCTGGGACAGGGCGGCGCGCCACTCCGCCTGGGCCGCCGCGTCCTGGGGGTCGAGTAGGAGGGCGCGGCCATAGGCCTCCGCCGCCGCCTCGCGCCGGCCCAGCAGCTTCAGTGCGTGGCCGATCTGCAGGTGGATGTCCACGTCGTCCGGCTGCATCGCCTCCGCGCGGCGGTAGAGGTCCAGGGCGCCGGCGGGGTCGCCATCCTCCTTCAGGCAGTGGCCGCGCTGGACGAGGATGCCGCGATCCTCCGGCCGCAGGCGGAGATAGGCGCCATAGGCCTCCGCGGCCTCGCCCCAGCGCCCGGCATCCCGCGCGTCGTCGGCCCGGGCCAGCAGCGCGCCCGCATTCCCATCCCCTCGGCTCTCCGGCAACGCCCATCCCCCTCCGGCCCGCGGGGACCATGCCGCGGCGGGCCGGGCAAGGCCAGCGCCCCGGCATCCCCGCGCGGTGCGGCCGCCCCGGAGGGGCAACCCTGGGTTGGCCGCCGCGCCCCATCGCCTATAGGGTCCGGCCGATGCGCCCCAGAATCCTGATCGACGGCTTCAACCTCGCCCTGGAGCACGGCACGGGCGTATCGACCTACGCCCGTAATCTCTCATACAGGCTTGGCGCCGCGGGCGCGGAGGTGGAGGTTCTCTACGGCCGCCACGTCGGCCCCAAGTGGACCGACCTGATGCGCGAGGTCGCCTTCTTCGACGACCCAGCCATCGAGCGCATGACCCTGGGACGCCGGATCAGGCGCTTCCGCCGGACGCTTGCCGCCGGTTTCGGCGAAACCGCCGCGCACATTCCCGTGACCGGAAAGGTCGTTGCCGACACCTATGCCGGGCGTATGCCCCACTTCGACCGGCTGTGGAACATCGAGGACGTGTTCAACCGCGCCCACAACCGGTTCAAGATGTTCCCGAAATCCGTGCCGGTGAGCCTGCAGGGCACGGCCCCGGCCGTGGCGCACTGGACCTACCCGCTGCCGATCCGCATGCCCGGGGCACGGAACATCTACACCTTCCACGACCTGGTGCCGCTGCGCCTGCCCTTCACCACGCTGGACCAGAAGCGCCGCTACTTCCGCCTGTGCAGGCTGTTGCTGAATCAGGCGGACCACATCGTGACGGTCAGCGAGACCTCCCGCCGTGACGTCATCAACCTGCTCGGCGCGCCCGAGGAGAAGGTGACGAACACCTACCAGTCCGTGGAGCTGCCCGCTTCCCTGGCGAACAAGCCGGAGGACCAGGCGCGGGACGAGATCCGCGGCGCCTTCGGGCTGGAGTGGAAGGGCTACCACCTGTTCTTCGGCGCCATCGAGCCGAAGAAGAACCTGGGGCGGCTGATCGAGGCGCACCTCGTCTCCGGCGTGAAGACGCCGCTGGTGATCCTGGGCAAGCAGGCCTGGAAGAGCGACCAGGAGATGCGGCTCCTCTTCGAGGACCACCAGCGCTGGATGACCCAGTCCGGCGAGCAGAAGCTGACCCAGCGCAAGCTGCGGGAGCAGATCATCCTGCTGGACTACGCGCCCTTCCGCTTGCTGGTCTCCGTGATCCGCGGCGCGAAATCCGTGCTGTTCCCCTCCCTCTACGAGGGCTTCGGCCTGCCGGCGCTGGAGGCGATGAGCCTCGGCACGCCGGTGCTGACCTCCAACACCGCTTCTCTTCCGGAGGTGGTGGGGGACGCGGCGGTGAAGGTGAACCCCTACGACATCCGCGCCATGGTGGAGGGTATCCGCGCCCTGGATTCGGACGAGGAGCTGCGCGAGCACCTCTCCTGGGCCGGGCAGCGCCGGGCCGCGACCTTCAGCGCGGCCGCCTACGAGGCCCGGCTGGCCGAGCTCTATGCAAAGCTCGGCGTGAACCTGGAGCCGGGGGCGGCCGAGGTCAGGATGGGAGCGTGAACGCTCCGGCAGGGCTTGGACTCCGGCACCGCCCCCGCTAACACGCCCCACCTTTCTGACTGCCTTGCCCTCCGATGAGGCCCGCCATGACCGACACCCTGCCCGATCGCCTCTCCGCCGATCCCTCCAGCCCCTTCTTCGACCAGGCCTTGCTGGAACGGGGCGTCGGCGTGCGCTTCAAGGGCGTGGAGAAGAACAACGTCGAGGAGTACTGCGTCAGCGAGGGCTGGGTGCGGCTCTCCGTCGGCAAGGCCGTGGACCGCAAGGGCAAGCCGATGACCATGAAGCTCCAGGGCAAGGTGGAGCCGTATTTCCGCGAGCCCGCCGCCCCCGTTGAGGAAGCCCGGGCCGAAGGGGCCTCGCCCGAGGCCTGAGGATCAGACCGGCCGCACCCGCGGGTCGGCCGCCAGCTCCATCAGGTCCAGCTCCTCCTCCAGCACGTGGAAGGCATCGTCCCCGATGGTGCCGTCCTGCCGCAGCGCCTCCAGCGCGTCCCGCGCCGCCTCCACCGCGCGGCCCTGCAGCGCCGCCGTGCCGCCCGGCGCCGGCGCCTCGATCCGCGCCTCGTCCAGCTTCGCGCGCGCCTTCATGTCCCGCAGCAGCGAATCCCGCGCAGGCGAGGCGGGCAGCGCCTCCAGCGCGTGCATGGCGGCCTTGGAGGTCTTCAGCCGGGCCAGCCGCACCTCCTCCTCCACCGTGTCGTCCTCCGAGGTGCCGAGGCGCCTCAGGAGCGGGCCGAGCGTGCTGCCCTGGACCACGAGCGTGACCAGCACCACGGAGACCGCGGCGAAGACGATCGGGTCCCGAAAGGGCAGGTCCTCCGGCAGGGCCAGCGCCGTGGCGAGGGTGACGATGCCGCGCATCCCCGACCAGGAAATGATGAGGCCACTTCCCACCGTGGGCGCCGGCAGGGGCCGGCCGCGCGGCGCGTAGGGGCCGAAGCGGCGGAGCGCCCAGCGGGCCGCCGTGTTGTAGGACATCACCCAGCCCAGCCGGGCCAGGATCACCGCCAGGCAGGTGCCGGCGGCGAGCAGCATCACCCCCTCCCACTCCCCGTCCAGCCGGCCGAGGATCACGCGCACCTCCAGCCCGATCAGCAGGAAGGCCAGGGCGTTGAGCACGAAGACCGCCACCTCCCACACCGCATAGGCCGCAATGCGGCGCCGGGCGCCGGTGCTGCGCGGGGCGTGGCGGGCGAGCGTCATGCCGTAGGCGACCACGGTGATGATGGCCGAGACGTGCAGCGCCTCCGCCAGGATCCAGACGCCGAAGGTGCCGAGGAACTGCAGGATCACGCTGATCGGCATCTCCAGCGCGACCCGGCGGGTGAAGGCGAAGTAGAGCCGCGCCGCCGCCCAGCCGAGCGCGGCGCCGCCCAGCGCCGTCACCAGCAGCATCGGCACAGCGCTGGCGAGGGAGAAGCTGCCGGTGGCCGCGGCGGCCAGGGCCAGGCGGAAGACCAGCAGGGCGCTGGCGTCGTTGAACAGGCTCTCCCCTTCCAGGATCACCATGATCCGGTGGGGCGGGTTCAGTCGCCGCAGCACGGCGGTGGCGGCGGCGGCATCGGGCGGGGCAACGATGGCGCCCAGTGCCACGGCGGCGGCCCAGGGCATCTCCGGCAGGATCCAGCGGGCCACCACGGCCACCGCGGCGATGGTGATCCCCACCGCCACCAGGGCGAGGGTCGCGACGGGGATCAGATTGTCGCGAAGGTCCCGGGGCGAGGCGTCGAAGGCCGCGTCCAGCAGCACGGGGGCGACAAAGAGGGCCAGTGCCAGCTGCGGGTCGATCGTGACCAGCGGCACGCCGGGGATGAAGGCGGCCGCCAGCCCGCCCAGCGCCAGCAGCGCCGGGGCGGGCACGCGCAGCCGATGCGCCAGGGCCGTGAGCAGGGCCGCCGCCAGGAGGAGGCCGATGATCGTCTCGAAAAGCGCCATTCCCGCAGGGTAACGGGCCGCGAGGACCAGGCGGAAGCGCGGAAGGCGGTTCGCCTTGACTTCGGGCGAAGCAGGAGCCGAGCCTTGCCTCAAGGTCCCCGCCTAAAAGGACCGGAGAGGACATTCCATGAGGGATTCGACCCTGCGCGGCCCCACGCCCGGCTTCGGCCGCCGCGCCCTGTTCGGCACCGCCCTGCTGGCGGCCGTTCCAGCCGCCGCGCAGGACTATCCCACCCGCCCCATCCGCATCCTGGTCGGCTTCACCGCCGGCGGCAGCGCGGACATCATGGCGCGCGACATCGGCCAGCAGCTCTCCGCCGCCTGGGGGCAGCCGGTGGTGGTGGAGAACCGCAGCGGCGCCAACGGCACCATCGCCACCCAGGCCATGATCGCCTCGCCGCCCGATGGCTACACGCTGCTGATGACGGTCTCCTCCCACGTCACGAACCCGCGTCTCTATCCCGGCGTGGACTACGATCCCGTGCGGGATGTCTCGCCCGTCACCCTCGTCGCCTCCTCGCCGCTGGTGATCCTGGCGCATCCGCGCTTCGCCGCGGGCGACATGAAGGCGGCGATCGGGGCGGCGCGCGCGAAGCCCGGCACTGTCACCTATTCCTCGCCCGGCACCGGATCGGTCCAGCACCTGTCCATGGAGCTGATGAACGGGCTGGCGGGGATCGGGATGGTCCATGTCCCCTATCGCGGCGGCGCCAACGCGCTGACGGACCTGCTGAGCGGGCAGGTGCAGCTCAGCATCCTCTCCATCGTCCAGGCGCTGCCGCTGATCCGGCAGGGGCAGGTCAAGGCGCTGGCCGTCACCACCCCTGCCCGCGCCGCCTCGCTGCCGGAGGTGCCGACCCTCGAGGAAGCCGGGGTGCAGGGCTATGATTCCTCCCTCTGGTTCGCCCTCCTGGCGCCGCCGCGCACCCCCGCGCCGATCGTCCACCGGCTGAACGCGGAGGTGACGCGCATGATCCGCACGCCGGAGATGCAGGCCCGGCTCACCGCCCAGGGCGCCGACCCGATCGGCGGCACGGAGGAGGAGTTGGCGTCCTTCCTGCGGGCCGAGGACGCCAAATGGGCGGAGGTGATCCGCCGGGCCAATGTTCGCCCGGAGTAGGCGGGCTCAGACCGCCTCCTCCCAGTATTCCTGCAGGAAGGGCTCCAGCTCGGCCGGATCGAGATCGACCCCGATCCCCGGCGCGTCGGGGATCGCCACCGTCCCGTCCGGGGCCACGGGATGGTCCCCGCGCAGCCGGCGCAGCGCGTTCGGCGTGCGGTCGTACTCGAAGAAGGGATAGGTCCAGGGATCCCCGGCCCGGTGGGACGGCAGCACGGCGGTCATTTGCAGCGAGGCGTGGAAGTTCACGACCGTGCCGAAGACATGCGCCATGACGGGGATGCCGAAGGCCTCCCCCAGCGCGGCGATGCCCATGGCGCTGGTGAAGCCGCCGCAGACCGAGAGGTCGGGCTGGAGGATGTCGAAGGTCCGCTCGATCAGCGCGTCCCGGAAGGCGGGAAGCCCCGCCAGCGCCTCCCCGCCCGCGATGGCGGTGCGCATCAGGCCGGAGAGCATGCGGTAGCCCGGCAGGTCGTCGGGGGCGAGCGGCTCCTCGATCCAGAGCAGCCCGGCCTCCTGCATCCGGTCGGCGGCCTCCAGCGCCGCGCGGGGCGTGTAGCCGCGGTTCACGTCGATCATCAGCGCCACGTCCTCCCCGAGGTCCCGGCGCAGCCTCGTGACGATCGCGGCATCGGCGCGCGGGGAGAGGCCGCTGCGGAGCTTCAGGGCCCGGAACCCCTCCTTCCGATGGGCCTCGGCCTCCTCCGGCACGCGGGCATAGGGGTCCTCGCCGGGCCGCATGAAGGGTCCGCTGACATAGGCGGTGGCCCGCTGGCGCACCGCGCCGCCGAGCAGTGCGTGGAGCGGCACCCCCTCGATCTTCGCCCGGGCATCCCATAGGGCCATGTCCAGCGCGCTGGTCGCCATAAGGGAGACCCCGCGCCGGTCGTAGTTCAGCGTGCCCAGCATGGCCCGGTGCAGCGGCAGGGTGGCGCGCGGGTCCCGGCCGAGGACCAGGGGGGCCAGCACCTTCCGGACATAGGCCCCCGCCGCCACGGGGGAGGAGGCGTTCTCCCCCCAGCCGGAGACGCCCTGGTCCGTCACCACCTGCACCAGCACGGCGGCGCGCCGGCGCAGCACCTGCAGGGCATTCCCCAGCGGCTCCGGCATATCGCAGGCAACCTGGTAGGCACGGATGGCGGTGACCTTCATGGACGGCCCCTCCCTTTCTTGGATCCCGCCGCAGCCTGTGGCCGGGCGGCCCGCTTGCCCAGCCCTGCCCCGTGCGGGGAGCCGATCCGCCCCCCGGCGGGAGCCCGGTCGCTTGACCCCTGCCCCGCCCCCTCCGCATATGGCGCCCATGCTCTTCCGGCCCCCCTGCGCGCGAATTCCCGGCCCGGCCCTCCTCTGAGGGCCGGGAGACGCCGCCGCAGCCCCCTTCTCGCCGCGCCCCCTGGCCGGGCGCCGCCCCGAACACCGGACCGACCATGACCGACGCCCCCGCCTCTGAAGCCCGCGACTACCGAGGCACCGTCTTCCTGCCGAAGACGCCCTTCCCGATGCGCGGCGACCTGCCGAAGAAGGAGCCCGCGACGCTGGCGCGCTGGGCGGCGCAGGACCTGCGCGGGCAGCTGCGGGAGCGGTCCCGCGGGCTGCAGAAGTTCGTGCTGCATGACGGCCCGCCCTACGCGAACGGCCCGCTGCACATCGGCCACGCGCTGAACAAGATCCTGAAGGACGTGATCAACCGCGCCGCCCAGATGTCGGGCAAGGACGCGGACTACGTCCCGGGCTGGGACTGCCACGGCCTGCCAATCGAGTGGAAGGTCGAGGAGGAGTACCGCGCCAAGAAGCAGGACAAGGACAGCGTGCCCATCCTGGAGTTCCGGGAGGAGTGCCGCGCCTATGCCCGCAAGTGGCTGGACATCCAGCGCGAGGAGTTCAAGCGCCTGGGCGTGCTGGGCGACTGGGAAGACCGCTACGCCACGATGGACTTCACCTCGGAGGCGACGATCGCCGAGGAGATCGGCCGCTTCCTGATGAACGGCTCCCTTTACCGCGGCCTGCGCCCGGTGATGTGGAGCCCGGTGGAGAAGACCGCCCTCGCCGACGCCGAGGTGGAGTACCACGACGTCACCTCCCCCACCCTGCACGCCGCCTTCCCCGTGGTTAGCACGCGGGCGCAGGGGCTGGAGGGCGCGCGGGTGGTGATCTGGACCACCACCCCCTGGACCATCCCCGCCAACCGCGCCGTGGCTTACGGGGAGGAGATCGACTACGCGCTGGTCCATGTGGACGGCATCGAGGAGGGCTCCCGCCTCGCCACCGGCGACAACCTGATCATCGCCCTCTCCCTGCTGCCCGC
The DNA here is from genome assembly GCF_024594815.1 of Roseomonas populi. Taxonomy (GTDB): domain Bacteria; phylum Pseudomonadota; class Alphaproteobacteria; order Acetobacterales; family Acetobacteraceae; genus Roseomonas; species Roseomonas populi. The sequence goes on from NZ_JANJOU010000009.1 coordinate 138,335, forward strand.
CTTCGCGAAGGAGGCGGGGCTGGCCGCGCATTCCGTGCGGCGGGTCATCAAGGGCACAGAGTTCGCCGGCACGATCCTGGCGCACCCGCTGCGCGGCTGGGCCGCCGGCCAGGGTGCCTATGACCACGACACGCCGATGCTGGCGGGCGACTTCGTCACCGCCGATGCCGGCACGGGCTTCGTCCACATCGCCCCCAGCCACGGCGAGGACGACTTCGCCCTCGGCCGCGCCAACGGGCTGCCGGTGCCGGAGATGGTGGGCGACGATGGCACCTACACGGTGCAGGCCGTCGGCTTCACCGGCCTGCACGTCTTCAAGGCGCACGAGGCCGTCTGGGCCGCACTCGAGATGATGGGGACGCTGGCCGCCAAGGGTTCGCTGAAGCACAGCTACCCGCATTCCTGGCGCAGCAAGAAGCCCGTGATCTTCCGCGCGACGCCGCAGTGGTTCATCGCCATGGACGATGCGAACCAGATCCGGGCCAAGGCGCTGCAGGCGATCGCCGACACGCATTTCGTGCCGGACCAGGGGCGCAACCGCATCGGATCGATGGTGGCGGCGCGGCCCGACTGGTGCATCTCCCGCCAGCGCGCCTGGGGCGTGCCCATCGCCGTCTTCGTGGAGAAGAAGTCCGGCGAGGTGCTGCGCGACCCCGCGGTGATGGACCGCATCATCTGCGCCTTCCGCGAGGAAGGGGCCGATGCCTGGTACAAGCCGGACGCGGCCGCGCGCTTCCTCGGCAATGCGCGCAATCCCGATGACTACGAGCAGGTCATGGACATCGTGGACGTGTGGTTCGAGAGCGGGAGCACCCACGCCTTCGTCCTGCCGGACCACGGCCTGCCCTTCCCGGCGGACCTCTACCTGGAGGGATCGGACCAGCACCGCGGCTGGTTCCACTCCTCCCTGCTGGAATCGGTGGGCACGCGCGGCATCGCGCCCTTCAAGGCCATCCTGACCCACGGCTTCGTGCTGGATGAGTCCGGGCGGAAGATGTCTAAGTCGCTCGGCAACGTCACCGCCCCGCAGGAGGTGATGAAGGACTACGGCGCGGACATCCTGCGCCTCTGGGTGATGAACTCGGACTTCGCGGACGACCTGCGGATCGGCAAGACCATCCTCGGCCAGCAGGCGGAACTGTACCGGCGCATCCGCAACACGCTGCGCTGGCTGTTGGGCAGCCTGGAGGGCTTCGCGGACGCCGAGAAGGTGCCCTACGCGGACCTGCCGGAGCTGGAGCGCTTCATCCTGCACCGCGTGGCAGGGATCGACGCCCGCATACGCAAGGCGGCGGAGGACTACGACTGGTCCGGCGTGATGCCGGAAATCCACAACTTCTGCGCCTCCGACCTTTCCGCCTTCCTCTTCGATATCCGGAAGGACAGTCTTTACTGCGACCGGCCGGACGAGCCGCGCCGGCGCGCCGCGCGCACGGTGCTGGACATCCTGCACCGCTGCCTCTGCACCTGGCTCGCCCCCGTCCTCGTCTTCACGGCGGAGGAGGCCTGGCTCGCCCGCTTCGGGGAGGGCGCGGACAGCGTCCACCTCCAGACCTTCCCGGAGATCCCGGCGGAGTGGCGTGACGACGCCCTGGCGGAGCGCTGGGCGCGGGTGCGCGCCGTGCGCGGGCTGGTGACGGGCGCGCTGGAGAAGGCGCGGGCCGGGGGCGTCATCGGCTCCTCCCTCCAGGCCGCGCCGGAGCTGGCGCTGGCCGAGGCGAATGCCGACCTCTCCGACCTGCCCTGGGCGGAGCTCTGCATCACCTCCGACCTCGCCCTGCTGGACAGCGTCCCGACCGGCGAGGGCACGGAAGTGGCGCCGGAGGCCGCGGTGCGCTTCGCCCCCGCCCCCGGCAACAAGTGCGAGCGGTGCTGGCGCGTGCTGCCGGAGGTGGGGCGGTCCGCCGCCCATCCCGGCCTCTGCCTGCGCTGCGAAGCGGCGGTCGGCTGATGGCTGCCTTGGTTGATAGTCGGGGCAACCTTCGCCGGGGCCTGATCCTGGCCCTGGTGGTCCTGGTCGCGGACCAGGCCAGCAAGTGGTGGATATTGGAAGTCCTCCAGCTTCCCCTCCGCCGCAACGTGAACCTGCTGGGCGGCGGCGCCTTCGGGCTGGACCTGACCATGGTCTGGAACCGCGGCGTCACCTTCGGCCTGCTGTCCGGCAGCGCCCCCTGGCACGCCTGGGCCCTGGCTGCCCTGGCGGCGGCCATCGCCGCCTTCCTCATCCGCTGGATGGTCAAGGCCGAGAACACCCGCACCGCCCTGGCCCTGGGCGCCATCGTCGGCGGCGCGGTGGGCAACGTGATCGACCGCGCCCGCTTCGGCGCCGTGGTGGACTTCGTCGATGCCTATGCCTGGAACTGGCACTGGTACGTCTTCAACGTGGCCGATGCCGCCATCGTCCTCGGAGTCCTCGTGCTGCTGGTCGAGGCCGTGACCGCGCGCCCGCCGGAGCGCGAGGCAGCATGACGAAACGTACAGGTCAACGCACCCTGTTCCCGCACAGCTTACATTCTTGCTAGAGAAGCGGCCGCCATGACCTCTCGCCCCCTCCTCCTGGCCCCGCTGCTCGCCTCCTCCCTGCTGGCCCTCGCCGGCTGCGGCGGGGACACGGCGCGCACGCTCGGCCTGACCCGCGACGCCCCGGACGAATTCCAGGTCGTCACCCGCGCCCCCCTCTCCATCCCGCCCAGCCTCGGCGACCTGCCGCCGCCGCGCCCCGGCGCGGTGCGCCCGCAGGAACTCTCGGCGCGGGAGCGGGGTGAGAGCACCCTGGCCCCCGCGACCCTTCTGGGCGAGGGCCGGACGGACCGCCCCTCCTCTGCCGAGGCCGCGCTGCTGTCCCAGGCCGGCCGGGCCTCCGGCGCCGGGAACGTGGACGACAGCATCCGCCGCCGCGTGGACGAGGAGAGCCTCCGCCTCGATCGCCCGCAGCAGAACGTTGTGGAGCGCCTGATGTTCTGGCAGGACCCGCCGCGCCCCGGCACGGTGGTGGACCCGCAGAAGGAATCGCAGCGCCTGCGGGAGAACTCGGCCCTCGGCCGTTCCCCGGAGGATGGCGAGACGCCGATCATCCAGCGCCGCCAGCGCGGCCTGCTGGACGGCCTGTTCTAGGATGCGGGCCGGCCCGGGTTTTCACAAATGCGAACCCGGCCGGCCATTCCCGCGCGCCCCTCGCCCCCCCACATGCCGGGAATGCCATCCCTGACCCGCCGCGCTGCCCTGGCCGCCGCCGCGGCAACCCCTGCCCTGGCCCGCCGCCCCCCCGCCGCGCCGGCGCCCGCCCCCACCCCCGCCCCGCTGGCGGCCCCGGCCGCCGTGCCGGCCCCGCAGCCCATCCCGGCCGAGAGGCCGCTCTTCGGCGCCAATCTCTGGCGCATGCCGAACGGGCTGCGCGTGGCCCATGTCGGCACGCGCGGCGCGCCCGTGGTGGCGCATTACCTGTTCTACGGTGTCGGCGCCGGGGATGATCCGGAGGGCCGCTCCGGCCTCGCCCACTTCCTCGAGCACATGATGTTCAAGGGCAGCGAGCACGTGCCGGACGGCGAGTTCTCCCGCCGCGTGGCACGGGAGGGAGGGCAGGACAACGCCTTCACCTCCCGCGACGTGACCGCCTACCACCAGACAGTGGAGGCTACCCGGCTGAAGCTGGTGGCGATGATGGAGTCGGACCGCCTCCGCGCGCCCCTCTACCCCGCGGAGGGAGTGGAGACCGAGCGCGCCGTGATCCTGGAGGAGCGGCGCCAGCGGACCGACAGCAACCCGCGCGCCCGCTTCCGCGAGCTGTATGACGCCACCATGTGGGGCCGCCAGCACTGGCGCGGCCGCCCCATCATCGGCTGGCAGGACGAGATCCGCGCGATCACGCGGGACGACATCGTCGCCTTCCACCGCCGCTGGTACAACCCGGCCAATGCCGTGCTGGTCGTGACCGGCGCGGTGGAGGAGGCGGCGCTGCGCCGCGTGGTAGAGGACGAGTACGGCGGCGCCGAGGGCGGCGAGCCGATCGCGCGCCGCCGGGCGGAACCGCCGCCCGCCCCGCTGGAAGCCCGAATCGTCCGCAACGACCCCGGCGTGCGGGAGGCGCAGATGCTGCGCTCCTGGATCGCGCCGACCCTGACCTGGGGCCGGACGGAGGCCGACAAGGACCATGCCCATCCGCTGGAGGTGCTGGCGCATCTCCTGGGTGGCGGCCCGGGCTCCCGGCTGCACCGGGCGCTGGTCCAGGGCGGCCTCGCGATCGCGGCCGGCGCTGGCTACGACAGCGACGAGTTGGGCGCGGATTCCTTCGCCCTCTACGCCACCCCGCGCGGCGACACGACGCCCGCGAGGCTGGAGGCCGCCATCGAGGAGGAGGTCTCCCGCCTGCTGGACCAGGGCGTGACGGCGGAGGAGGTGGCGCGCAGCCAGCGCCAGCTCACCGCCGGGGTCATGCTCTCGCTCGATGGCATCGGCGCCGCCCCGCGCCTGCTCGGCGGGGCTCTGGCCATCGGCCTGCCCGCCGAATCGGTGGAGCACTGGCCCGCCCACATCCGCGCCGTGACGCCGGAGGCCGTGATGGCCGCCGCCCGCGCCGTCTTCACTCACCCCTCCCTCACGGGCTGGCTGCTGCCGGAGGGCGTGCGCGCACCATGACCGACAAGGTTCCCAGCGGCTTCACCCTGCCCGTGCAGGTGGTGGAGTCGGCCGGCGTGACCGGCTGGCTGGCCGAGGATCACTCCGTTCCCGTCGTCTCCCTCGCCTTCTCCATCCCGGGCGGCGCCGCGCTGGACCCGGCGGGGCAGGAGGGCGCGGTGGCCCTGGCCGCCGCCCTGCTGACCGAGGGCGCGGGCGAGCTGGACGCCAACGCCTTCCAGGAGGCGATGCGCGACAACGCCATCTCCTTCAACTTCTCCGCCGACCGGGACGAGTTCTCCGGCAGCTTCCGCTGCCTCAGCGATGCCCTGCCGGAGGCCACGCGCCTCGCCCGCCTCGCGCTCACCAAGCCCCGTATGGAGGCGCAGGACGTTGAGCGGGTGCGCGCCCGCGCCATCGCCGGTGCCCGCCAGGCGCTGGAGAATCCGCGCGGCCAGGCCGGGCGCGCCTTCTGGGCCGCCGCCCTGCCCGGTGCCTATGGCCATCCGCCGGGCGGCACGGCCGAGACCATCGCCACCCTGCCCGCCGATGCGCTGCGCGGCGTGCCGGCGCGGCAGCTCCGCAAGGGCGGCCTTCTCGTCGCAGCCTCCGGGGCCATCACGGCCGACGGGCTGCGCGGCGTGATGTCCGCCCTCTTTGGCGACTGGCCGGCGGAGGAGCCCGCCGGCATCCCGCGCATCCCGCCCTTCTCCGCCACCGGGGTGGCCGTGCTGCCGATGGAGAGCCCGCAATCCGCCGCTGTCTTCGGCCACCAGGGCCTGGCGGTGGACGACCCGGACTGGGAGGCGGCGGGCGTGGTCATGCGCGTCCTCGCGGGCGGCGGCTTCTCCTCGCGCCTCATGCAGGCGGTGCGGGTGGAGCGCGGCCTGGCCTATGGCATCGGCGCGGGGCCGGAGCCGGTGGCGGGGCGCAGCCTCATCGTCGGCGCGGTGGCCACTGAGAATGCCCGCATGGCCGAGACCCTCTCCGTGCTGCGCGGCGAATGGGCGAAGATGGCTGCCTCCGGCCCTACGGCGGCGGAGCGGGAGGAGGCGATCGCCTACCTCACGGGCAGCCAGCCCCTCTCCTTCACCTCCACCCGGCAGGTGGCGAACATCCTGCTGGCCCTGCGGCGGAACAACCGCCCGCTGGACTGGCTGGCCAACCGTCCCGCCCGGCTGGAGGCGCTGACGCGCGAGAGGCTGACGGCGGTGGCGGCGCGGATCCTGTTGCCGGATTCACTCGCCGTCGTGGTCGCCGGCAGGCCCGTGGGGCTTTAGCGAGGGCTGGCGAAACCCTATCCCCATTGAATCCTTTTCGTTTTTCCCTGGCCGGCGTTAGATTCGGGCCGGGGAATCGTAAAGGGGGATCAATGCGAAGCATCGTTGTCGGGGCAGCGCTTCTCGTCGCTGCCGGATCGGCGCAGGCGTCGGACTGCAACTCACCGAACCCTCCGGGGCCGTATCTGGTGAAGGTGGGCGAGAATCGCGGGGCGCTGCACTACGCCATGCTCTGGCGTTCCCGCCCTGAAACACCGCGCGCGGCATCCATGTCGTGCCTGCCCGCCCTCAGGGAGAGGGCCCCGCAGAAAGTCTCGGCCGTGATGCCGAGAGCCGAACGGGAGGCTCGCCAGCCCCGCCGTGAGAGGCGAACGCCCTGATAGGGATCTGAGGGGATGAATGCGGTCCGGGAAGGCATGGCCTTCCCGGACGAGCCGCCTCAGACGCCCAGCGTCCCGGCCTTCGCGGCCGCGTAGCGCTCCGCCACCCGGTCCCAGTTCACCACGTTCCACCAGGCGGCCAGGTAGTCCGGCCGGCGGTTCTGGTACTTCAGGTAGTAGGCGTGCTCCCACACGTCGTTGCCGAACAGCACCCTTTGCCCATCCATCAGCGGCGTGTCCTGGTTCGGGCGGGTGGTCAGGGCCAGCTTGCCGTCCCGCGTTGCGGTCACGAACACCCACCCACTGCCGAAGCGCCCGGCGCCGGCCGCGTTGAAGTCCGCCTTCATCTTGTCGAAGCCGCCGAGGTCGCGCGTGATCGCCTGCGCCAGGTCACCCGTGGGCGCGCCGCCACGGCCACCCATGACAGGCCAGAACATGCTGTGGTTGGCGTGCCCGCCGGCATTGTTGCGGACCGTGGTACGGATGGATTCCGGCACCTGGTCCAGCTTCGCCAGCAGATCCTGCAGCGGCAGGGCGGCGAGTTGGCCGTGGTCCTTCAGGGCGTTGTTCAGCGCGGTGACGTAGGCCTGGTGGTGGCGGCCATGATGGATCTCCATCGTCTGCGCGTCGATATGCGGCTCGTTGGCGTTCGGCGCGTAGGGCAGTGGCGGCAGGCTGAAGGGGCCGGCCGGGGCGGGCGTCTGGGCCTGGGCGGACCGGGCCAGGGCAACCGCGGCCAGGGCGGGGATGCCGGCCAGGACGGCGCGGCGGGAGGGAGTGGTCAGGGCGCGTTCTCCTCGATGCTTGGGGCTGATCGCCCGGGGGAAACGTCGGGACCGGCCGGGCGTGGCGCCCCCCGGCCGAGCAAGAACGCGACAGCAAGCACGATGGCGACGAGCAGCGGTGTCAGCGGGGCCACGGTCCCGGCCAGCAGCGCCGTCGGCAGGGTCTGGGCGCCCAGCAGGACGGCGGGGGCGCTCTCCCCCAGGGAAAGGGCGAAAACCAGCGCGGCGCCAAGGGCCATGGCGCGCAGGAAGTGCGGGCGCAGCAGCCGCCGCGCCGCCAGCTCCGGCTCAGCCCCGCAGGCCTGCGCCGCCCGGTACAGGCGGGGATCCACGCGGTCCAGCGCCGCCAGGATGATGGCCGCGACCAGCGGCGCGCCCAGCAGGGCGTGCCACAGCGCCAGGCCGGGCAGCCGGGCTTCCCCTCCTAGCCGTTCCGCCACGAGGAGCAGGGCGGCCGCGGGAAGGACGGTCGGCAACAGCACCGGCATGGCGATCAACCCGAGCGCGAGGCCCCGGCCGAGGAAGCGGCCGCGCAAACCTGCCCCGGCCATGGCGCCGAGCGGCGCACCTACGGCGGCAGCGGCGAGGGCGACGAGAAGGCTGTTCCCCAGCGGCTCCGCCACCGCCTGCCCCGCGCCCCTCGCCAGCAGCAGCCCCACCAAGGGTGCCAGGAGCAGGAGGATGAGCAGGAGGGAGAGGGGGCGCCTCAACCCCGCATCCCCCGGCGCAGCAGGAAGGCCGCGGGCAGCACCGGCAGGAGAAGCCAGGCGGCCAGGGCGCCGGCCTGCCCCCAGTCCCCGGCGCGCGCGGCGGCGGCCAGCGCCCCGGCCGTCAGGGATGCTCCCGGATCCAGCAGGCCCGGCGCGATGAAGCCCCCCAGCGCCTGCGCGAAGACAAGGGCGCAGCCCACCGCGATCCCCTGCCGGGCGAGCGGCAGGCGGATGCGCCAGAACACCTTGCGCGGCGGCAGGCCGAGCGCGGCCGCCGCGCGCGGCAGGCGCGGCCCGGCCCGGCGCAGGACGAGCGCGATCGGGAGCACCATCAGCGGCAGCAGCCCGACCGTGGTGGCGAGAAGCGCCGCGCCCGGCCCCGCCTCCAGCAGCGCAGCCCAGCCGGCGACCCGCGCCGCCTCCCCCGCGAACAGAGGCAGGAGGGTCAGGGCGGCCAGCGCGGCGGCCCGGCGCGGCGATGCCTCGGCGATCCACCGCGCCAGCGGCCAGGCGAGGAGAAGGCAGCCCAGCACCGCCAGCGCCGCCGCACCCAGCCCGCGCGCCAGGATCGCCCGTGCGTGCGGCCCTTGCCGGCTGTCCTCCAGCCCGCCCTCCGCCGTGACGCGCAGCCCGGCCGCCGCCAGAAGGTGGAAGCCGGATACGCCCGCACCAGCACGGCGCAGCGCCACCCAGCTCTCCGCCTCGCCCCAGGCGGGATCGGCGACGAGGATAGCGGCGGCGCGGGTGGTGCGCGTCTCGGCCGCGCGCTCGGCGGTGCCGGGCAGGACCTCGCGCAGGGCCGGCACGTCGGCGGCCAGGCGCTCCGCCGCCCGCCCCATGGCCTCCGCCCCGGCAGGCCCCGCCGCGCGCAGGGCGGCCAGGTCCGCTGCCAGCGCCTCGAAGGCCATGTCGTCGGGTAGGCCGGTGCCGTCCCACTGGCGCAGCACGCGCAGGGTGCGCGGCAAGGCGGGCGCCACCTCCGTCTCGGCCGTGCCGCGCCAGACCAGGGCACCCAGCGGCACCAAGGCGCCAAGCAGGACCAGCAGCGCCAGCGGTGCCGCCAGCAGCGCGGCGCGAAGAGAATCCGGCCTCAACGCTGCGGGGCGCCGTTCGCCCAGGCGGAGAAGCGGCGCTCCAGCGGGTCTAGGTTGGCGCGCCAGAAGGCGTCGTCGATCCGCAGCGCGCCGCGGACGTTGTCGGGCGCGGTGGGCAGGTTGGCCAGCACGTCGTCCGGCAGCCCGCTCTCGGCTCCCTTCGCCGTCACGCCGTAGGGGATGCGCGGGGGCAGCCCGGCCTGCACGGCGGGGTCCCCCACGAAGCGCAGGAAGGCCAGGGCGCGCTCCCGGTTCGGGCTGCCCTTCAGGACCGCCCAGCTGTCCTGCGCCAGCAGCTGCCCGGACCAGACGATGCCGAGATCGGCCGAATCCTCGCGGTTGGCGGTATCAATACGGCCGTTATAGGCGACTGCCATCGCCACCTCGCCGGCCATCAGGGCGCGCGGGGGCTCGCTGCCCTGGTCCCACCAGCGGATGGCCGGGCGGATGGTGTCCAGGCAGCGGAAGGCGCGCGCCACGCCGGCATCCGTGGCCAGGGCGGGATAGACCTCCTCCGGCGCCATGCCGTCGCCAAGCAGGGCGATCTCCAGCGTGGTCTTGGCGCCGCGGCGCATCCCGCGCGGGCCGTGGAAGCGCGCGGTATCGAAGAAATCGGCCCAGCCTTCCGGCGCCACCCCGCCGCGGCGGTAGGACAGGACGAAGCCGTAGAGGATGTTTCCCACGCCGCATTCCGTCAGCGCGCCCGGCACATAGCGGTCCGCGCCGCCCACATCCTCGGGCCGGATGGGCTCCAGCAGCCCTTCCTTGCAGCCCAGGAGCAGCTCGTCGCCCTCCACCTGCACAAGGTCCCAGCGGGCCGTGCGGGCGCGGTCGCGCAGCGATTCCATGCCGCCGTCCCAGGTCTCCTCCAGCAGGCGCGCGTTGGTGGCGCGCTGGAAGGGGCGGAAGAAGACCTCGCGCTGGGCGTCCTGGTAGGCCCCGCCCCAGGAGACGACGGTAAGGTCCCGCGCCTGGGCCCGGGCCCCCGGCGCGCAGGCAAACAGGCCCAGCGCGGCCGTGCCGAGCCGCCTGCGCGCGATGCGCCACGCCGATGGAGGCCCATGCTGGGGCATCGCCGCCTCTCGCCCGTCCTGTCGGTATTTCGCACAGCTTAACCCAGGTAGCACGCCAGGCGAACCGCCCCAGGACGCCCATTGCGATGCCGAGCGCGTGATTCCCCTCAGGAGGCGTCCCGATGCACCTGCGCGGCCGAGAGGTTCCAGGCGATGGAGGCCACCTCGCCCGGTTCCGGCAGGGGAAGGCCGGGCGGGCGGTGAGCCACGAGCTCGCCCCCCTCCCCGACCGCCAGCCTCAGCCGCACCTGGCCACCGGCGAAGCGCGACTCGACCAGCCGCGCCGCCACCGCGTCCTCTCCCATCGCCTCCGGCGGCAGGGGGGCGACGGCCACGTGCTCCGGCCGGATCACCAGCGTGCAGTTCGCGCCCGGCAGGGGGGATCCCTCGGGGCCCGTCACCGACAGGCCGGTCGCCTCAAGCCCGCAATCCAGCCGCACCAGGCAGACCCCGTCCTCCACCGAGAGGACGCGGCCGGGCAGGCGGTTGCAGGGGCCGGTGAGCGCGGCCACCACCGGGTCGGCCGGGTTCTCGTAGAGCCCCTGGGGCGTGCCGGCCTGCCGCGCGCGCCCGCCTTCCAGCACCACCATCCGGTCCGAGAGGACCGAGGCCAGCGCCGGATCCCGCGCGGCGTGCAGCACCGTCAGCCCCAGCGCCCGCCGCAGCTGGGAGAGGTCGGCGGCCAGGGCCTCGCGCTCCTCCCCGTCCAGCCCGCGCAGCGGGTCGTCCAGCAGCAGCAGCGCCGGGCCGTGCACCGTGGCGCGGGCCAGGGCGACACGGAGCTGGCGCGCGGGGGAAAGGGCCGTGGGGCGGAGGCGGGCCAGGGAGGGCGGGACGCCCCAGCGCTCCAGCATCGCGGCCGCGCGCTCCTCCCGCCCCGCTCGGTCCACTCCGCGCGCCTCCAGCGGAAAGGCCGCGTTCGACAGCACGTCCATCTCCGGAAAGAGGTCGGGGCTGTCCGAGACGAGGCCGATGTCGCGCCGCCAGGGCGGCAGCCGCGCCTGCCGCTCTCCCTTGATGAGGATTCGTCCAGCGTCGGGCTGCAGGAAGCCGGCGACCAGTTCGATCGCCACGCTCTTTCCCGCACCGGCCGGGCCGAGAAGGGTGAGGAACTCTCCCTGTTGGAGTTGCAGTTCCAGCCAGGCGAGGGCCTGCGTCCCCTCGGCGTGCCCGGCCTTCCGTACCCCGTCCAGCACCAGCACGGCCTGGCCTGGAGCGGCCGCCGACCGGGCCGCCTCCTGGGCCGCCCCCTGGTCTGCCCCCCGGCCGAAGACCGTGCCTTCCGTGCCGAAGCCGACGAGTTGCTGCGCCATGGGAAGAGGGATCGCGGCGTGGCGCGGCGGTGTCAACCGTATCGGCCTTGCCGGCACGGGCAACGGCGGCTAGCCGGTGGAGAAACAGGGGGCGAAACGACAATGGAGCAGGCTGTGTCGGGCGTGGTGGCCCGGATCGAGGGGCGGGCGGGCACGATTCTGCTAGACCGCCCGCGGGCGCTGAACGCGCTGGACCAGCCCATGATCGACGCGCTGGCGGATGCCACGGCGCGCTTCCGTGAGGACCCGGCCGTGGATCTCGTGCTGGTGGAGGGCGCGGGCGGCCGCGCCTTCTGCGCCGGCGGCGACGTGCGCGCGATCCGCGACGCCGCGTTGGCGGCCGATCGGGCGACCATCGAGCGCTTCTTCTCCTCGGAATACGCGCTGAACCGCGCCATCGCGGAGTTCCCGAAACCCTGGATCAGCCTCATCGACGGCGTCTGCATGGGCGGCGGCATCGGCGTCTCCGTCCATGGCAGCCACCGGGTGGTGACGGAACACGCGCTGATGGCCATGCCCGAGACGGCCATCGCCCTTTTCCCGGATGTCGGCACCTCCTTCGTGCTGCCGCGCCTGCCCGGGCGGCGCGGCGCCATGGGCCGGTGGCTCGCCCTCACCGGCGCCCGGCTGCAGGGGGCGGAGGCGGTGGAAGCGGGGCTGGCCACCCATTTTGTCCCGCGGGAGCGCTTGCCGACGCTGCGCCAGGCGCTGCTGGCGGGGGATGCCGGGGCGGTGACCCACCGCGCCGCCGCCGTGCCACCCGGCCGGATCGAGTCGGAGCGCGCGGCAATTGAGCGGTGCTTCTCGCCGGACGACCTCGTCTCCATCACCTCGGTGCTTGCCGCGGAGGGCACGGACTGGGCGCGGGCGCAGTTGGAGATCCTGCGCCGCATGTCCCCCACCTCGCTCGCGGTGACGCTGGAGCTGCTGCGGCGCGGGGCGGGGATGGACCTGCCGGCCTGCCTTGCCATGGAACTGGCCCTGACCCGCGGCGTGACAGCCCATCCGGACTTCGCGGAGGGCGTGCGTGCCGTCCTGGTGGACAAGGACAACGCGCCGCGCTGGCAGCCGGACTCGATCGGCGCGCTGGACCGCGACGAGGTGCTGCGGCTGTTCGGCTGATCCGGGCTCTCAGTCCAGCCCGAGCAGGCCGCGGCGCATCCCATTGCTGCCCGAATCCGGGCCGATGAAGCTGGCCAGCATCATCCGGCCCTGATGGGCGGTGACGCGGACGGGCGCCTCCCCGGCATAGGCGATCTCCCCGCGGTCGGCCAGGAAGAGCCAATCCTCCACCTGCCCGGCCGGCAGGTCGCGCAGGCGGGCGCGGAAGTCGGCCGGCATCTCGCAGCCGCAGCCCTCGCGGAAGCCATCCTCCCAGCCGCTCACCAGCCGGCTGCGGGGAACGGGGACGACATAGCGCAGCCGCAGCAGCTTCACCCCGGGGGAGGCGAGAATGGCCCCGTCATCCGTACTCCGCCGCTCCAGGTAGAGTGCGCCGCGGATCACGGGAATGCCGAGGAAGCGGCGCACCCCCGTTCCGTTCAGGACAAGGCGGCGCCCGGCCGCGTCCAGGCTGGCGGGTGCTTCCTGCGCTGCGGCGGGACCGGCGACCAACGCGGCAAGGGCGAGGGGCGCGAGCGCGCGGCGGGAAGGGCCGCGCCGCATGGCCGAGGACTGGTCCGCCACGCCGTGTTCCCTCATGCCGCCCCTCCGCTCCCGCTCCTGCAATGCCTGAGATGGCGTCGAGGCGGCGCTGCGCCAGATGCGGCGGGTTGGTACAGGCGCCTCAGGCCGCCTTCAGCACCCGTCCGGCCACCGCGTCCAGCTTCGCCATCAGCGCCGGGTCCCGGTTCGCTTCCGGGGTGACGATGGCATTGTCCAGCGCGCGGTCGCAGCCGGAGGGACAGGGCCCGCGCGGGGCGCCGAGCATCGGCACCACTCGGCGCACCAGCGCCTTCGCGCGGCTGGCATTCTCCGTCATCACCTTCACCACCGCATCCACCGTCACGGCGTCGTGGTCGGGGTGCCAGCAGTCGAAATCCGTGACCATGGCGACGGTGGCGTAGCAGAGCTCCGCCTCCCGGGCGAGCTTGGCTTCCGGCATGTTCGTCATGCCGATCACGTCGCAACCCCAGGCGCGGTACAACTCGCTCTCCGCCTTCGTGGAGAACTGCGGCCCCTCCATTACGAGGTAGGTGCCGCCGCGCTTGTACTTCAGGTCGATCGCGCGCGCCGCCGCCTCCATCGCGTCGCCCAGCCGCGGGCAGAGCGGGTGCGCCATGGAGACGTGCGCCACGCAGCCTGTCTCGAAGAAGCTCTTCTTGCGGGCGAAGGTGCGGTCGATGAACTGGTCCACGATCACGAAGGTGCCGGGCGGCAGGTCGCCGTTGAGGCTGCCGACGGCGGAAAGGGAGAGCACCTCGGTGCAGCCCGCGCGCTTCAGCACGTCGATGTTGGCGCGGTAGTTCAGCTCGCTCGGCGGGATGCGGTGGCCGCGGCCGTGGCGCGGCAGGAACACGCAGCGCACCCCGTCCAGCGTGCCGAAGAGCAGTTCGTCGGAGGGCTCGCCCCAGGGACTCTCCACCCGGCGCCACTCGCGGTCCTGCAGACCGTCGATGTCGTAGAGGCCGGAGCCGCCGATGAGGCCGATGACGGGCGTGATCTGGTCGGGCATCGCGGGCTCCGTTCCTGGCCGGGATGTTCAAAGCGCGCGGCCGCGCCTCGGCGCCCGTCTAGCGGAGAGGCCAGGGCGGCACCAGGGGCCGTCGGGCCCCTCAACCCGGGGTTGCTATGAGCAACTCAAGGTTGTCAAATTGCGTTGGATTCACCAATAACGTGAAGGATCACGGGCAATATGCCGGGAACCTGGGCCGGGAATGAAGCCGATCGGTTGCTGGACGTCGCCGACATCGCCTCCTTCGACAAGGTGACGGAGGAGCTGATGGGCGCCTTCGTCCGGGTTGCGAGCGACCTCGTCGGTGTCCCGATCTCCGGCGTTTCCCTCGTCGGCGAGCACGAGCAGTTCTTCAAGGCCATCCAGGGCCTGCACGCCGGCTCCACCCCGAAGGACGATGCCTTCTGCGCCTACGCCATCGAGAACCCCGATCAGGTGATGGTGGTTCCGGACCTGAAGGCGGATCCCCGCTTCGGCACCAACCCTCTGGTCCTCGACGATCCCAACCTGCGCTTCTACGCCGGTGCCCCGCTGCGCGGCGGGCGCGGCACGCCGGTCGGCACCCTCTGCGTGATGGACCGCCAGCCGCGTGAGCTGACGCCGGCCATGGTGGACCGGTTGCAGGACCTGGCACGCGGCGTCTCCGCGGCGCTGACCCTGCGGCACGCGATCCGGGAGGTGCACCGCGCCGCCCGCACCGACGCGTTGACGGGGGTGTGCAACCGCAAGGGCATGGAGGAGATGCTCGCCGAGGCCGAGCCGCGGGACTTCGGCATCCTCATGATCGACCTGGATGGCTTCAAGCCGATCAACGACACCTACGGCCACGCCGGCGGCGACCGCGCGCTGGTGGAGGTGGCGAAGCGGCTGCAGGCCACGGTGCGCTCCATGGATACGGTGGTGCGGCTCGGCGGTGACGAGTTCGTCGTGCTGGTCCGCGGGGTGGACAAGCCGGAGGCCGGGCTGGGGCTGGCCGCCCGGATCCACGCGGCGCTGGCGGACACCTTCGTCCTCAACGGCTCCCCCGTGCCGCTGCGCGCCTCCATCGGCTTCGCCGCCATTCCCTGGCACGCCGGGGACGTGCACACGCTGCTGGAGCGGGCCGATGCCGCACTCTACGCCGCCAAGCGGGCGGGGCGCGGCGTGACCCGTTCCGCCGGCGCCAGCGCGTCCGGGGAGACGGTGGGCCGCGCGGCGCTGGAAACCCGGCTGCGCGAGGCCTTCGCGCCCGGCGGCACGGTGCCCTTCCACCTCGTCTTCCAACCCATCGTGGAACTGAAGACGGGCGAGGTGACGTCGGTGGAGGCGCTGCTGCGCTGGCGCACGGATACCGGCCTCTCCCTGCGCCCCGGCGACGTGCTGCCGGTGATCGAGGGCATGGGCTATTCCGGCGCGCTGGACCGCTGGGTGGTGGACGAGGCCTGCCGGATGGTCGCGCTGGGCCACCCGCCATTCACCATCGCCATCAACGCCTCGGCCAGCACCTTCGGCATGCCGGGCTTCGACGCCCAGGTGGCGGGCGCGCTGAAGAAGCACGGCATCAGCGGCGACCGGCTGATGATCGAGATGACCGAAGGCTCGCTGGCCGGGGATGCCGATGCGGCGCTGGCCAACATGCAGGGCCTGGCAAAGCTGGGCGTGCGCGTGGTGCTGGATGATTTCGGCGGCGGGCACGGCACCCTGGCCCGGCTGCGCGGCTACCCCTTCGACGCCATCAAGATCGACCGTTCCCTGGTGACGGACTGCGCGCGGGACGCGCAGGGCACGGCGCTGATCGAGGCCGTGGCGGGCATGGCTCACGCCCTCTCCGTTCCCGCCGTGGCGGAGGGCGTGGAGGACGCGGCGCAGCTGGCCGTGCTGGCCCGCTTCGGGGTGGAGCGGGCGCAGGGCTTCCTGCTCTCTCGCCCTGTTGCCTGGGACCGGCTGGAGGAGCTGGTCGCCACCATCCCCGCCCGCGTCCAGGCGGCGCTGGAGGCGCCCACCCCCATCAGCGCGGACTGAAGCAAGGACCCCGGAAAGAAAAAAGGCCCTGCCCCGTCACCGGGGCAGGGCCTTTTCGTTGGCCGCTCCGTTCAGGGGGCCGGCTCTCTTTGGTGCAGCCGCGCCCAGATCTTCTTCTTCACCGCGAAGACCAGGCCGCCGAGGATCGCCAGGTAGATGATCATGCGCACGCCCATGGCGCGGCGCTGCTCCAGCTCCGGCTCCGCGGCCCAGGCGAGGAAGGTGCTCACATCCGTCGCCATCTGGTCCACCGTGGACTTGGTCTCGTCCGCGTAGGTCACCTGGCCCTCGCTGTTCAGCGGCGGCGCCATGGCGATCTGATGGCCCGGGAAGTACTTGTTGTAGTGCATCCCCTCGGCAATCGTGACGCCGGGCGGCGGGTCGGCGTAGCCGGTCAGCAGGGCATGGATGTAGTCCGCCCCGCCCTCGCGCGCCTTCACCATCACGGAGAGATCAGGCGGCAGGGCGCCGTTGTTGGCGGCGCGCGCCGCGGCATCGTTCGGGAAGGGCCGGCGGAAATGGTCCGAGGCGCGTGCGGGGCGCTCGAACATCTCGCCATTGTCGTTCGGCCCGTCCTGCACCTGGAACTGGGAGGCGAGCGCCGCGACCTGCCCCTCGGTCAGCCCGATCCCCCGCAGGTGGCGGTAGGAGAGGTGCCGCATGGAATGGCAGGCCGAGCACACCTCCTTGTAGACCTGGAAGCCCCGCTGGGCGGAGGCGCGGTCGAAGGTGCCGAAGATCCCTTCGAAGGAGAACTTCGTGTCGGGCAGGTGGATCTCGTCATGCCCCTGGGCCATGGCGCCCGCGGGCACCAGGGCGAGGGCGCTGAGCAGCACCGCCGCCTTCAGGGTGGAAACGCTACGGCGCATCACGCCTTCTCCATCGGCTTGGCGGTGGCGCCGGAGGGCAGTGGTCCTCCGCCCCTGTGCTTGAGGACCGAGGCCGCGATGCTCTCGGGCAAGGGCAGCGGGCGCTCGATCTTCGCCAGCAGCGGCAGGATCACCAGGAAGTAGGCGAAGTAGTAGGCAGAGCAGATCTGGGCGATGAGAATGTAGGGCTGCTCGGCCGGCTTGCCGCCCACCCAGCCCAGCACCACGAAGTTCACCGACCAGAGCAGGAAGGCCCACTTCGCGATCGGGCGGAAGCGCATGGAGCGCACCGGCGAGGAGTCCAGCCAGGGCAGGAAGAAGAGGATGACCAGCGCGCCGCCCATCATCGCCACGCCGCCCAGCTTGTTCGGGACCGCGCGCAGGATCGCGTAGAAGGGCAGGAAGTACCATTCCGGAACGATATGCGCGGGCGTCACCAGCGGGTTGGCGGGGATGTAGTTGTCGGGGTGCCCGAGGTAGTTGGGCATGAAGAAAACCAGGATCGCGAAGACCATTAGGTAGACGATGATCCCGATGCTGTCCTTGCTCGTGTAGTAGGGGTGGAAGGGGATGGTGTCCTTCGGCCCCTTCGGCTCGATGCCCAGCGGGTTGTTGGAGCCGGTGATGTGGAGCGCGGCGATGTGCAGGAACACCACGCCCGTGATCACGAAGGGCAGGAGGTAGTGCAGCGAGAAGAAGCGGTTGAGGGTGGGGTTGTCCACCGAGAAGCCGCCCCACAGCCAGGTCACGATGTGCTGGCCGACCACTGGTATGGCCGAGAAGAGGTTGGTGATGACCGTGGCGCCCCAGAAGGACATCTGGCCCCAGGGCAGCACATAGCCCATGAAGGCGGTGGCCATCATCAGGATGAAGATGACCACGCCAATCATGAAGAGCAGCTCGCGCGGCGTCTTGTAGGAGCCGTAGTACAGGTTCCGCCAGATATGCATGTACACGACGATGAAGAACATCGAGGCGCCGTTGGCGTGGGCATAGCGCAGCAGCCAGCCGTAGTTCACGTCGCGCATGATGCGCTCGACGCTGTCGAAGGCGAGCCCCGTGTTCGCCGCGTACTGCATGGAGAGGATCACGCCCGTGGCGATCATGATCACCAGGTTGATCATCGCCAGCGCGCCGAAGTTCCAGAAGTAGTTGAAGTTCCGGGGCGTGGGGAAGGTGCCGTATTCCCGCTGCACCATGGAGATCACGGGCAGGCGCCGGTCGATCCAGCGCAGGACGGGGTTCGAAACGTCGGAGTCGTGGAGGCCCTCGGCCATGGTGTCTCTCCTCAGCCGATCCGGACGCGGGTGTCGGAGGTGAAGGCGTAGGTGGGCAGGGCCAGGTTCAGCGGCGCCGGCCCGCGGCGCACGCGCCCGGCCGTGTCGTAGTGGCTGCCGTGGCAGGGGCAGAACCAGCCGTCATAGTCGCCGCGCGGGTCCGTGGGCTTCTGGCCCAGCGGCACGCAGCCGAGATGGGTGCAGACGCCGATCACGATCAGCCACTGGTCCTTGCCGGGCTTCACGCGGGCCGAATCCGGCGCCGGGTCGCGCAGCTCGCCGACGTTGACGGAGCGCGCCTCCTGGATCTCCTTGGCCGTGCGGTGGCGCACGAAGACCGGCTTGCCCCGCCACATCACCGTGATGGCCTGCCCTTCCGCGATGGGGGCCAGCTCCACGTCGGTGGAGGAGAGGGCGAGCACGTCGGCGCTCGGGTTCATGGAGTGAATGAAGGGCCAGGCGAGCACGCCCACGCCCACGGCCGCGAAGGAGCCGGCGGCGAGCTTCAGGAAGTCCCGGCGGACCGGCCCTTCCCCCTCGTGCACCGTGCCGGCGGGATCGGCATGGCGCGGACCGGGTTCGGAGGGACTCGTCTTCGGCGGGGAAGCCAGCACATCGGCCATTCGATCGCTCGTCCTGTTCTCCGTTCCCGTCCCGAGCGCCGGGCGGGCGGTTGCTTCCTCCCCCGCCGGACCGGATTGACGGGCCGGGTACGGGGCGCAGGCCCGGCACGCGCGGGCTGCGCCATGCCAAGCCGTCGATGCCGCCATATAACGGTGTGAAACGCGGGGTGGCAACGGCACGTCCCCCCGCCGCAACGTCGCGATGGCCAGAATGACACATCCCCTTCCCTCGCCCGCTCCCGTCGATCGCCCCGGCCCGGCCGACCACCCGCTCGCCGCGCCCGCCCGCGCCTGGTTCGAGGGGCTGCGCGACCGGCTCTGCGCCGCCTTCGAGGCGATCGAGGACGAGGGAACCACCGGCCCCCATGCCGGGATGGCGCCCGGCCGATTCGCCCGCACGCCCTGGCAGAGGGAGGGAGGCGGCGGCGGGGTCATGTCCGTGATGAAGGGGCGGGTCTTCGAGAAGGTGGGCGTGAACGTCTCCACCGTGCATGGCGAGTTCAGCCCGGAATTCCGCCGCCAGATCCCGGGGGCGGAGGAGGATCCGCGTTTCCTGGCCACCGGCGTCTCGCTGGTGGCCCATATGCGCTCCCCCAAGGTGCCGGCCGCGCATATGAACACGCGCTTCATCACCACCAGCCGCGCCTGGTTCGGCGGGGGTGGGGACCTGACGCCGATGTTCCCCGATTCGGCGGAGTCCCAGGAGGATGGGGCGGCCTTCCACGCCGCCTTCCGCGCGGCCTGCGAGAAGCACGATCCCGGTTACTACCCGCGCTTCAAGGCCTGGTGCGACGAGTACTTCTTCCTGCCCCACCGGGGCGAGCCGCGCGGGCTGGGCGGCATCTTCTACGACTGGCTGGGCCGTGAAGACCCGGACGAATCGCGCCTGCCCGACCACTTCGCCTTCACGAAGGACGTGGGCGAGGCCTTCCTCTCCGCCTATCCCGCCATCGTCCGGCGCCGCATGCACGAGCCCTGGACGGAGGCCGACCGGGACCACCAGCTGGTCCGCCGCGGCCGCTACGTGGAGTTCAACCTGCTGCACGACCGCGGCACGCTCTTCGGCCTGCGGACGGGGGGCAATGTGGAGGCCATCCTCATGTCCATGCCGCCGGAGGTGCGCTGGCCCTGAGGCGACTCCACCCAGAGCAGCCCCGCGCATGCTGGGCGATGCTGCCTGCAGCGAACCGCCCTAGCGGCCTCCATCGGGAAGGCCGGCGCAACGCAACTGCTCCCGCCCTGCCTCGTGGCGCTTGCGGTTCCCGAAGGTCATGTCGCGCCAGGGCGGGCAGCAGCCATTGGCCTTGTGCGGCTTGCACAGGAGGCAGCCGGCACGGGCGCTCTTCGGCTTCTTGCGTTTGAAATGCATACCCCGCCTACCCTGGCCCCGTGAGACTTGGACGGCCCGGTAACGGACTGGCACAGTCGGGGCAACGAGAGACGTCCGAGGGAAGCTTCCATGATCGCGCGCCGCACCCTTCTCGGGGCCGGGCTGGCCCTGCCCGCCATCGCCCCCGCCCTTTCCCAGTCGGCCGAATGGCCGAGCCGGCCCATCCGCTTCATCGTCCCCTTCCCCCCCGCCGGCTCCACGGACGTGATGACGCGGATCTACGGGGAGCAGCTCCAGGCCCGGCTGGGCCAGAGCATCGTCGTCGAGAACCGGCCGGGCGCGGGCGGCAACATCGGGATGGACGCGGTCGCGAAGGCGCCGGCCGATGGCTACACCTTCGGCATGGCCACGATCGGGCAGTTCTCGATCAACCAGTTCCTCTATTCCCGCATGCCATGGGACATCGACCGGGACTTCATCGCGGTGGCCCTGACCTATGAACTGCCGAACGTGGTGGTCGTCAGCAGCGCGCACTGCCCGGCGAGGACGCTGCAGGAGTTCATCGCCTGGGCGCGGGACAGGCCGCAGGGCATCAGCTACGGCAGCCCGGGGGTGGGCACCACGGCGCATCTCTCCGGCGGCCTCTTCGCCAGCCGCCTGAAACTGAACGCGGAGCACGTGCCCTTTCGCGGCGCGGCGCAGATCACCCCTGCCATGCTCTCGGGCGACCTGACCTGCGCGATCGACAACCTGGCCTCCTACATCCCCATCATCCAGGAGGGCCGGATGCGCGCCTTCGCCGTCACGGGCGCGGAGCGCTGGCCGAGCCTGCCGGACCTGCCGACCATGGCGGAGGCGGGAATGCCGGACTTCGTCATCACCTCCTGGGCCGCCCTCGTTGCCCCTGCCGGCACGCCGAAGGTGGCGGTGGACCGGATGAACGCCGCCCTGAAGGCGGTGGCGGAGGACCCGGCGGTGCAGCGGCGCTCGCTCCAGGCCGGCACGAAGCTGCTCTGGTCCACGCCGGAGGGCGCGGTGGAGCGCGGCAAGCGCGAGCGGCCGATGTGGCAGGAGGCCGTCCGGATCACCGGCGCCCGAGCGGACTGAGAAGGGCAGGTTGAGAAAGGGGCCGGGGCGGTCCTGCCGCCCCGGCCCCTTGTCCGGATCATCGGTGACGGGCCTCAGTAGCCCGTGCGGTCGCCCTTCTTCTCGGGATCATGGGTGTGGTGGCTGTCGCGCTCACCACCACCGCCTGAGACCTGGCTCTTGTCGCTGTTGGTCGCCGGGCCGGGCACGGTCTTGCCCTTCTCCCGGTGAGCTTCGCCGTGGCTGCCGCCCTGATGGCTGCTGCCGGGGCCGCCGCCGGCGTTTTCCTTGTTCTCTGTTCCCTTGACCATGGCTCAACGATCCTGCTGATAACCCTGGTGGTGGGTGTTGATGCCGGTGCTGCCGGTCGTCCCCTGCTGGCCCGGATCGTACTTGCCCCGGTTGGCGGCCGTGTTCTTGGCCTCCTTCGGGTTCACCTCCCCCTGGCCCGGGGTGCTGCCGCCGTGATGGGGCGCCTGGTTCTCGGGCGGAACCGGCGGCATGTGGGCTTTGGACGACATGGCGGGCCTCCTCTTCATCTGTCAGAGGGCGATTAACGTCCCGGCGGCGAGGGATGTTTCCCCCGGCGTTGCCCTTTCGGCCCTCCCCGCCCTATTTCCCGCCCTATGCCCCCCCGCGCCCAATATGACCTGACGACCCCCGCCGGACGCCGGGCCGCGGTGATGAATAGCCTCTTCGTGGACCACGCCATCCTTCGCCAGGGCTGGCGCAACTGGGGCGTGGTGGTGCCGGGGCGGCTCTACCGCTCCAACCACCCCTCCCCCTGGCAACTGCGAAGCGCGACGCGGCGCTTCGGGCTGCGGACGGTCATCAATCTCCGCGGAGAGCGGGTGGATTGCGGCTCCGACGCCCTCTCCCGCGCTGAGGCCGCGCGGCTTGGCCTCACCCATATCGACGCGCCCTTCGAGAGCCGCGGCGCCCCGCACCGGGACCGCATCCTGCGCCTGGCCGGGATCTTCGCGGAGATGGAGGAGCCCGCCCTGCTCCACTGCAAGTCCGGCGCGGACCGCACCGGGCTGGCGGCCGGCCTCTACCTCCTGCTCTGGGGAGGGACGAGCGCGGATGCCCTCGCGCAGCTTCACTGGCGCCACGGCCACGTCTCCGCCTCCCGCACCGGCATCCTGGACGCCTTCTTCCGGCTCTACGCGCGCCGGGCGGAGGGCCGCTTGCCGTTCCTGGATTGGGTCCGGGACGAGTACGACGAGGCCGGGCTGCGCGCCGACTTCCGCAGCCGCCCCTGGGCCGACCGGCTGGTGGACGGGGTGCTGCGGCGGGAATAGCCGCCCCAATCCCCGTGCCGATTTGCAAAAACCATATGAGGCACTAAATCAACCCGTGAAATAGGCGGCGCGAGACCGGCCATCGGGGTGGGCGTTCATCGTGGGCCTTGCAGCCCCCCGACCGGAACGTGCCATGACCGCCCCAACGCCCCGCCAGATCAGCCTCGGCCTCTTCCTGCTCTCCACCGGCCATCACATCGCGGGCTGGCGCCACCCGGATGCCTGGGCGGGGATGCCGATGGACGTCCGCGCCTATGCCGAGGTCGCCCGGCAGGCCGAGGCGGCGCGCTTCGACATGCTCTTCCTGGCCGACAACAACTGCGTGCCGCAGACCGATTGGCCCGCGGTGCGCCGCACGACGCGCGAGCACATCCTGGAGCCGATCTCGCTCCTCTCCGCACTGGCGATGGTGACGGAGCGGATCGGCCTCGTCGCCACAGGCTCCACCACCTATTCCGAGCCCTACCACACCGCCCGCAGCTTCGGGACGCTGGACCATGTCTCGGGCGGCCGGGCGGGGTGGAACATCGTCACCACCTCCAACGCCAATGAGGCCTGGAACTTCGGGCGGGAAAGCCACTTGGCCCATGGCGATCGCTACAAGCGCGCGGCCGAGTTCGTGGAGGTGACGAAGGGGCTGTGGGACAGCTTCGAGGACGACGCCTTCCTGAAGGACAAGGAGAGCGGCGTCTATTTCGATGCTGCGAAGCTGCGCGTGCTGGAGCACAAGGGCGAGCACTTCTCGGTCAAGGGCCCGCTGAACCTCTCCCGCCCGCCGCAGGGCTATCCCGTGCTGGTGCAGGCCGGCGGTTCCGATGCGGGGCGTGACCTGGCCGCGCGCACGGCGGAGGTGATCTTCTCCGTCAACCAGACCCTGCCGGAGGCGCAGGCCTTCTACGCCGACATCAAGGCGCGGCTCTCCGCCCATGGGCGGGACGCGGATTCGGTGAAGGTGATGCCCGGCCTCTTCCCCGTCGTCGGCCGCACGCGGGCGGAGGCAGAGGACCGGATGGCGGAGCTGCAACGCCTGCTTCACCCCGATGTTGGCCTCTCCATCCTCTCCTTCCTGACGGGCGGCTTCGACTTCTCGCCCTATGACGTGGACGGGCCGCTGCCGGATCTGCCGGACACGGATGTGGGCAAGGCGCGGCTGAAGGTGATCGCCGACCTCGCCCGGCGCGAGAACCTGACCATCCGCCAGCTCTACGAGCGCATCGCCGTCTCCCGCGGGCACCACATCGTCGTGGGCAGCGCGGAAGAAGTGGCCGACGACATGCAGCAATGGTTCGAGGAGCGCGGCGCGGACGGCTTCAACGTGATGCCCCCGACCTTCCCCGAGGGCTTCAGGGCCTTCTGCGAACTGGTGGTGCCGGAACTGCAGCGGCGCGGCCTGTTCCGCACCGCCTACACGGGGGCCACGCTCCGCGAGCATCTCGGCCTGCCCCGCCCCGCCCATGCGGCGCGCGGCACCGTGGCCCTTCCCGCCTGATCCCGGAGACGATCATGACCCATGCCCTGACCCGGCGGGCGGCCCTCAGCCTGCTTGCCGCCCCCGCGCTGCTGCGCGTGGCCAATGCCCAGGCTCCCTGGGCGCTGGACCATGCGGTGCGGATCATCGTGCCCTTCCCGCCGGGCGGCGGGCTGGACCTGGTGGGCCGCGTGCTGGCCGAGGTGGTCTCGCCCGCCCTGGGGCAGCCGGTCGTGGTGGACAACCGCGCGGGCGCGGCCGGCGCGCTGGGGATCGAGCAGGTGTTCCGCTCGGCGCCGGACGGCCACACGCTCGGCATCACCAGCGCCGGCAACATCACCATCGGCCCGCTGCTGCGCCGCAGCCCGCCCTATCCGCCGCTGGCGATGACGCATGTCTCCCGCCTGACGACGAGCCCGCTGATGCTGGTGGCCCGCAAGGACCTGCCCGTGGCGGACCTCGACGCCTTTCTCGCCTGGGCGCGCGCAAAACCGCAGGAGGTGCGCTTCGGCTCCGGCGGCGTCGGCTCCTCCCCGCACATGGCGCTGGAGCTGCTGAACATCCGCCTGGGCGCGACGATGCTGCACGTGCCCTATCGCGGCACCACGCCGCTGCTGACGGACCTTGCCGCGGGGCAGGTGGATGTGGGGTTCAGCGACGCCTCCGGCTGGCCGCTGGTGCAGCAGGGCGCGCTCCGCCTCCTCGCCGTCTCCACGGCGGAGCCCTGGGCGCGCAGCGCGGGGACGCCCACGCTGGATAGCCGGGTGGGCGACTTCAACGTCAGCAACTGGTACGGGCTCGTCGCCCCGCCGGGCCTGCCCGCGCCGGTCCTGGCCCGGTGGGAGGCCGAGACGGCGAAGGCGCTGGCGACACAGCGCGTGAGGGACGCCTATGAGGGCTCGGGCTTCACGCCGTCGCCGCTGCCCGAGGCGGAGTTCAAGCCCTTCCTGGAGCGCGAGATCGCGCTGTGGAAGAGCGTGATCGAGACGGCGAAGATCGAGCCCGAGGGCTGAGGCGCTTCAGCCCAGTTCCACGAGGAGGACGATCGCCGGCCCGTCCGCCGCCACCGCGGCGCCGGGCTGCATCATCGTGTCGCCGGCCTCCAGCCGCGCATCGCCGATCCGCACCGCGCCCCTGGCACAGTAAAGTGCCAGCGCGCCGGCGGGCGGCACCAATCCCTGTCCTGCCGCCAAGCCCCGCACGGCCACGCGCGGCTCAAAGCGCCCGCGCCCGACGATGAGGTTGAAGGCGCGGGCCGCGCCGCCGCTCGGCTCGTAGTGGCAGGGCACGTCGCCAGGAAAGCCCGCGGGCACGAAGGGCAGGCAGGGCAGCGGCGGCCGGTCGGCGAAGGAGAGCGTCGCGCCCTCCCCCTCGATCAGCGTGAAGACGCGATCCTGCCCGGGAAAGTGGGAGAAGGCGGCAGCCGTGCCGAGATCGGCGACGGCGATCGTCCAACCCTCGCCAGAGGCGATCTCGCGCGAGATGCCGAGCCCGTTCACCCAGGGGCGCGGCTCCAGCGCGGCGTAGCGGATGGCGGTCTGCGGCATCTCTCTTCCCTTTAGGCGGTCGCGAAGGCCTGGGCGCGGACCAGCCCGGCATAGAGGCCACCCGCCGCCAGAAGCTCCGCATGGGTCCCGGATTCGGCCACTCGGCCGGCCTCCATCACCACGATCAGGTCGGCGTCCCGCACGGTGGAGAGGCGGTGCGCCACCACCAGCGTGGTGCGGCCCGCGCGCAGCCTCGCAAGTGCGGCCTGCACCGCCGCCTCGCTCGCCGTGTCCAGCGCGCTCGTCGCCTCGTCCAGCAGCAGCACGCGCGGGTTCCGCAGCAGGGCGCGGGCGAGGGAGATGCGCTGCCTCTGCCCGCCCGAGAGCCGCGCGCCACCGGGGCCGAGCACCGTGCCGTAACCTTCCGGCAGCACCGTGATGAAGTCGTGCGCGGCTGCGGCGCGGGCGGCGTCCTCCACCTGCGCCGCCGTGGCGCCGGGGCGGCCGCAGGCGATGTTGGCCAGCGCCGTGTCGTCGAACACCACCGCGTCCTGGCCGACATAGGCGATGGCGTCGCGCAGGCTCTCCAGCGAGACGTCGCGCAGGTCCGCGCCGTCCATCGTCACGCGCCCGGCGGTGGGATCGTAGAGGCGCGGCACCAGGGCCAGCGCCGTGGACTTGCCCGCGCCCGATGGGCCGACGAGCGCGACGGTGCGGCCCGGTTCCGCGGTGAAGGTCACGCCATCCAGCGCCACGCGGCCGTCCTCATAGGCGAAGCGCACATCCTCAAAGGCCACGCGGCCATGGCCGGGCGGCAGGGCGGGGGCGCCGGGGCGGTCCTCGACGTGACGCGGGGCGTCGATCACGGCGTTGACGCGGGACAGCCCGGCCAGCCCTTCCTGCAAGGCCGCGTTCAGGCTGCCCAGCGCGCGCACGGGGCGGGATGCGATGAGAAGCGCGGCGACGAAGCCGGTGAACTCGCCCACCGTCCCCTCCCCCTGGGACACCCGCCAGCCGACGAGGGCGAGGATGGCGGCCACGGCCACGCCGCCGATCGCCTCCAGCATCGGGTCCAGGCTCGCGCGGGTGCGGGCAATGGAGAGCAGGCTGGCGCGCAGGTTGGCGAAGAGCCGCGCGGCCCGCGCCTCCTCCGCCGCTTCCAACCGGTAGGTGCGGACCACGCGGGCGGCGGCGAAGCTCTCCGTCAGCGTCGCCGCAGCCTCCCCCACCCGCTCCTGCATGCCGCCGGAGGCGCGGCGTATGCGCTTGCCCAGACGCAGGATCGGCACCACCGCGACGGGGTAGAGCAGCGCCGCCACCAGCGACATCTTCCAGTCCAGCCAGACCATGGAGGCAACGAGGCCCACCACCGTCAACACGTCCGCCACGGCATTGATGGCCTTGGTCAGCGCTTCCCGGATAGCGGCGGCATCGGCGGTGAAGCGGGCCGCGTGGCGGGCGGGGGCTTCCCGCGAGACGGCGGCGAAGTCGGCGTGGGTCAGCGCGCGGAAGAGGCGGTTCTGCAGCCCCTCGATCACCCGCAGCACGGTGGACTGGATGGAGACGGCCTGCCCGTACTGCGCCAGCGCCTTGGCGACCGTCAGCGCGATGATGGCGGGCGGCATGGCCCAGACGATCCGCTGGTCCCCGGCGGCAAACAGGTCGAAGGCCTGCTGGATCACCACGGGGTAGAGGGCGGTGAGCCCGGCCACGAGGCCGGTGCAGAGCAGGGCGATGAGGATCCGGCGGGGATGGTGCCGCACCTCCTCCCGCCAGAGGCGGAGGATCAGCGCGCGGCTCGCCTCGGGGTCGATCCGCCGGGACTTGGAAGGGGAGGCCATGGGCGGGCGGTTAGCGCAGGGGACCCGCCCATGGCCAGTGGACGCGAGGGGCCGGGACGGAAGGAGGCTCCGCCCCGGCGGCCAGGTCAGGCCTTGTTACGGGCCGCGTCCACGCTCCAGGGGCCGGGGCCCGCGAAGACGAGGTAGAGGAAGATGAAGCAGTAGAGGATGGCCGCGTCGCCGCCGTTCAGCGTGGGGTAGAAGTTCCGGGGGAAGTGGAACATCCAGTAGGCCACCGCCATCTCGCCGGAGAGGATGAAGGCGACCGGGCGGGTGAAGGCGCCGATCAGCAGCAGGATGCCGCCTACCAGCTCCAGGATCGCGCCGATGCCGTAGAGCGACATGATCGGTGGCAGGTTGCCGCCCATCGGCGGCCCGGGAAAGGCGAAGAGCTTCTGCGTGCCGTGCAGCAGGAAGATCAGCGCCGCGACGATCCGGAGTACGGAAAGAACGCGGGGGGCCCAGACGATCAGGGCAGGAGACATGGCGAACCTCGGATTCGGGTTATGAATGATGCGTAACCCGAAGGATCACATTTTCGGAAGCGTCTTCGTGTGAATGGCCTTCATCATTTCTGCCAATTGTCGCCGGCACGCATCGGCGTCCGCTGTGCAGCCATCTTCCATCCACCAGCGGCGCGTTTCGGCCAGGAGCCGTCCCATCTCAGGGCCGGGTTTCACCCCCAGCGCCAGCGCATCCCGCCCCTGCAGGGGAAAGGTGGGAATCGGCAGGGCGGCCAGCCGCGCCCGGAAACGATCCCAGGCAGGATCATCCGGCCCCTGCCAGCCCCAGGCGCGGTTCACCGCCTGCCGCAGCCAGGCAGCGTCCAGCAGCCGGTCGCGTGGTTGATCGGCCAGCAGGCGGCGCAGCGCGTCGTCATCCGGCCCGCCCACCGCAATGGCGGGCTGGATCGGCAGGATGTCGTGCCCGGCGCGGTAGCGGGCCACCAGCCGCGCCACCTCCTCGCCCGAAGCTTTCAGGCGCCGAGCGGCCTCGGCGGCGCCATGGGTCAGCAGGGCATCGAATCGCAGCATTGGATCTGCCGGGGCGCCGATGGCCGCCAGGGCGCCCAGCACGCCGGGGGCGCCGAGCGTGGCGGGGCCGAGCACGGTGGGCAGCACGCCGGTGGCCTCCATCAGCGCCACGGCCTCTGCCGGGTCCGGCGCGGCGAGGAGGCGCTTCAGCTCCATCCAGATCCGCTCCACCGAGAGGCGGGAGAGGAAGGGCACGGCGCCGCGGATGGCCTCCACCGCCGCCGGATCGGGATCGCCGCGCCCGTAGCGGGCCTGGAAGCGGAAGTAGCGGAGGGCGCGGAGATGGTCCTCTGCCAGCCGCGTCGCGGGGTCGCCCACGAAGCGCACCCGCCCGGCTTCCAGATCGGCACGCCCGCCGAAATAGTCCCACAGCTCGCCCTCGGCCGAGAGGGAGAGGGCATTCATGGTGAAGTCCCGCCGCGCCGCGTCCTCCCGCCAGCTGGTGGTCCACGCCACCACGGCGTGGCGGCCATCCGTCACCACGTCCCGGCGCAGGCTCGTTACCTCCACGGGCTGGCCGGCCAGGACGGCGGTGACGGTGCCGTGGGCCAGCCCCGTCTCATGGACCCGCAGCCCGGCGGCCGTCAGGCGGGCCGCGATCTCCTCCGGCGGGAAGGGCGCGGCCACGTCCACATCGGCCACGGGGCGGCCGGCCAGTACGTCGCGCACCGCCCCGCCCACGGCGCGGCCGCCCGGCAGGGCCGCCAGCACGGCGGCGGGGGCGGGATCGGCCAGGATAGCGGGGGGAGCGATCCGCGCGACGGGTAGATCGTCGCTCACGGCGCGCGCGCGGGCGGCACGGGGCGGGCGGGGCCGTCCGCCTCGAGGCGCGGGGGGACGTAGAGGGTGGTCGGGCTCTCCCCGCGAGACAGCCCGTAGATGATCGCCCCGCCGATCGCGATGACGAGCCCCACCACGGCCAGGGCGATGACGTGCGCCCCCACGGCCCGGCCGGGATTGAAGCGCAGCCACAGCGCGTAGAGGGCGAAGGGCGCGAGGAAGAGGATCGCCTCGGCGAGATAGGGCATGGGCGGCCTTTATGCCGCCGGGCGGGGCGCGCCGGTAGGGCTCAGTCCCGCAGCGCCAGCGCCAGGCTCCGCAGCATGCTCGCCGTCGCGCCCCAGATGGTCTGGGTTTCGTGCGGCCACTGCCAGTAATGGCGCGTGCGGCCGGCGAACACGCCGCTGCGCTGCTCCGGCCCGGCAGGGTCCAGCAGCCGGGCCAGCGGGTACTCGAAAATCTCCGCCACCTCGTCCGGGGAAGGAGTGAGGGTCACGGGCGGGTCCAGCAGGGCCACCACGGGGATTACGTGGAAGCCGGTACCCGTCACCATCGCGGGAAGACGCCCGGCCAGGCGCGGCAGGCGGGGG
The DNA here is from genome assembly GCF_024594815.1 of Roseomonas populi. Taxonomy (GTDB): domain Bacteria; phylum Pseudomonadota; class Alphaproteobacteria; order Acetobacterales; family Acetobacteraceae; genus Roseomonas; species Roseomonas populi. Next base: position 167,945 of record NZ_JANJOU010000009.1, read on the forward strand.
TCCAGCCCCACCTCCTCCGCCGCCTCGCGCAGGGCCGCGGCCTCGGGCGTCTCGCCCGGCTCGATCCGGCCGCCGGGGAAGGCCACCTGCCCGGCATGGGAGGAAAGGGTGGCGGCGCGCTGGGTCAGCAGCACCGTCGGCGCCTCGTGCAGCAGGATCGGCACCAGCACGGCGGAGCGGCGGTGCCCCACCGGCGGCTGCACGTCCCCCTCCGCACGGGCCAGGCGGGCGGGGTCGGCCAGGCGAGCCTCAACCTCGGCCGGGTCGAGGCCCGGCAGGAGCACGGGAAGCGCGTCGGTCACGCCAACTCGTCGTCCAGTTCCTCGAGGTCCTCGGGCAGGTCGTCGGGGGCCGGGCTGTCGTCGATGATGAAGAAGACGCCCTGGCTCCACACGCCCATTACCTCGCGCCCATCCACCGTTTCCGGCTGGGCCAGTGCCACCAGCTCGTAGAAGACGGGGCGGCTGATCCGGGCCTCCAGGCCCGGGCGGACGGTGATGTAGGGCCGGGGCTCCCGGGTAACGGGATCGATCTCCACCCGGATGGGGTGGTTCTCGTCGGCCGAAACCATCTCATCCAGATTGGTGCGGAAGGTCAGGCACTGACGCGCGGGCGGCTTGCGGGTGCCCGCTCCCGTCTCGCAGGCGCCCTCGCCGCAGCAATGGCCCCAGGTCAGCTCCACGGCCACGAAGGGGGCATCCTCGACCTCGATCCGCCCGCGCTCCGCGGGGGTCTCCAGCCAGTAGCTGCCGTCCTCCTCCCTCTTCAGCACGGTGGCGAAGAGACAGACCAGTTCCTTCCGGCCGATCGGGCTGCCCTGGTAGTACCAGGTGCCGTCCCGGGCGATCCGCATGCGGAAATCGCCGCATATCGTGCGGGGCGAGCGAGCTATCGGGGGCATTTCTGCTTTCCGGCCTTGCGTAACGTCATGCATCCCCAGCGCCATGTGACTTCCTCCGCGCCATCGAAGGGCCCTACCCTCCCTATTCACCGTCCCGCCTCCATCTTCAGAAGGGGCGGAGGTCAGGGCGTTACCGTCCAGCCATATGAGAAGGGGCCACGCATGGTTGAAGTGCCCGGCGTCACGGAAGTGACAGGTGATGCCGAAAGGCTGCTACGGGAAGCCGAGGCCCTTTCCGCCCGCCTCGCCCGGGTGCGGGCGGCGGTGGGCCAGGTGATCCTGGGGCAGGAGGAGGTGGTGGAGCAGGCGCTCGTCACCCTCCTGGCCGGCGGGCACATGCTGCTGGTGGGCGTGCCCGGCCTGGGCAAGACGAAGCTGGTGGAGACGCTGGGCACGGTGATGGGGCTGGATGCCCGCCGCGTGCAGTTCACCCCGGACCTCATGCCCTCCGACATTCTCGGCTCCGAGGTGCTGGAGGAGGCCGAGGGAGGCCGCCGCGCCTTCCGCTTCCTGCGCGGTCCGGTTTTCTGCCAGCTGCTGATGGCGGACGAGATCAACCGCGCTTCCCCCCGCACCCAGTCCGCGCTGCTGCAGGCCATGCAGGAGCGGCGCGTGGCCGTAGGCGGCGAGGTGCTGGACCTGCCCGCCCCCTTCCACGTGCTGGCCACCCAGAACCCGATCGAGCAGGAGGGCACCTACCCCCTGCCCGAGGCCCAGCTGGACCGCTTCCTGCTGGAGATCGAGATCGGCTACCCCGACGAGGCGGCCGAGCGCGCCATGCTGCTGGCCACCACCGGCGCCACCGAGGCCCGGCCGGAGGCGGCGCTGACGGCGGCGGAGCTGATGGCCGCGCAATCCCTGATCCGCCGCCTGCCGGTGGGCGAGGCGGTGCTGGACGCCATCCTGCGGCTGGTGCGCGGGGCCCGGCCCGATACCGCGACGCTTCCCGCCGTGAGAGAGCACCTGTCCTGGGGCCCCGGTCCCCGCGCCGCCCAGGCGCTGATGCTGGCTACCCGCGCCCGCGCCGTGCTGGACGGCCGCCTTTCCCCGAGCGTGGAGGACGTGATCGCGCTGGCTGAGCCGATCCTGCGCCATCGCATGGCGCTGGGCTTCGCTGCCCGGGCCGACGGCATCCGGCTCTCCGAGGTGATCGGCGCGCTGAAGGCCGATCTTGGCTGAGGGGGGGCCGCTTCCCCGCGGAGGTTTGCCCCTCAGGGCCGAGGCCGCCGCCGCCCGGCTGCCGCCCCTGGTGGTGGCCGCGGAACGCGTGGCCGCCACGGTGATGCAGGGCGTCCATGGCCGCCGCCGCGCCGGGCAGGGCGACAGCTTCTGGCAGTTCCGCCCCTATTTGCCCGGCGACGACGCCGCGCGGGTGGACTGGCGGCAGAGCGCCAAGTCTGACCGGCTCTACCTGCGGGAGACGGAGTGGGAATCCGCCCAGACCGTGGCGCTGTGGCGGGATGCCGGGCCAGGCATGGACTGGTCCGGCCATCCTTCCCGCGCCACCAAGAGGGCGCGGGCGGACCTGTTGCTGCTGGCCCTCTCCTCCCTGCTGCTGCGGGGCGGGGAGCGCGTGCGGCTGCTGGGCGGGGGGCGCGGGCTTTCCGGCCGGGGCGCCCTGCCGGCGCTGGCGGTGCGGCTGGAGGGACAGTCCGGCCCGCCCGCCGAGAACCTGCCCGTCCGCCATGCCCGCGCCGTGCTGTTCGGCGACTTCCTCGCCCCCCTGCCGGATCTGCGTGCCGCCCTGGCGCCGCTCGCCGCCGCCGGGCTGCGCGCCACGCTGGTGGTGCTGATGGACCCGGCGGAGGAGACCCTGCCCTATGGCGGCCGCGTGCAGTTCGAGCCGCTGGACGGCACCGATCCCGCGCTGGTGCCGCGGGTGGAGGGCATCCGCGGCCTCTACGAGGAGCGTCTCGCCGCGCATCGTGAAGGCGCCTCGGCCCTGGCCGCCTCCTTCGGCTTCAGAATGTTGTCGCACCGCACGGACCATCCGCCGGAAGCTGCGCTGATGGCGCTCTGGCAGGCCCTGGCCCCGCAGGGGGCCCGATGACCCGGGAAAGGGCTGGGGACACGATGCACGAAAGGCGTTCATGACCGGCGCCCTCTCCTTCGCCGCGCCCTGGCTGCTGGTGGCGCTGGCCGCCCTTCCCGCCCTCTGGTGGCTGCTTCGCGTCACGCCGCCCACGCCGCGCACCCAGTCCTTCCCCCCTTCCCGCTTCCTGCGGGACCTGCCGGCGGTGGAGGAGACTCCCGCGCGCACGCCCTGGTGGCTGCTGCTGCTGCGGCTGCTTGCGGCGGCGCTGATCATCCTCGGGCTCGCGCGCCCCGTTTGGAACGCGGCGCAGGGCGATCCGGGGGACCAGCCGCTGCTGATCGTGGTGGATGACGGCTGGGCCTCAGCCTCCGACTGGCCGGACCGCATGGCTGCGGCGGGCGCCGCGCTGGACGCTGCCGCCCGCGCTGCGCGGCGCGTGGCGATCCTTTCCACCAGCCCCACCGCCACCGGCGAGGCCCCGCGCCCGACGGGGTGGATGCCGGCCGAGGAGGCGCGCGCCCGGCTGGCTGCGCTGCGGCCGCACCCCTGGGCGCCGGACCGCCCGGCGGCGCTGGAAGCCTTGCGGTCCTGGCGCAACGGTGCATTCGCCAGCCTCTATGTCAGCGACGGCTTGGCCCATGCGGGGAATGACGGCGCGGCGCTGATGGCGGCGCTGGCCGATGCCGGGCCCCTGCAGGTGGCGCTCGGCGCGCCGGGCACGGCCCGTGTGCTGCTGCCGCCGCGCGCGGAGGCGGACCGGCTCGTGCTCGGCCTGCGGCGGGCGCCCGGCGGCCCGGCGGGCGAGGCGGCGGTGCTGGCGATGACGCCGGACGGGCGCACCCTTGGCCGCGCCACCCTGGCCCTGGCCGCTGGCGCTACGGAGGTGGAAGGCGCACTGGAGCTGCCGGTAGAGATCCGCAACAGCGTGACGCAATTGGCCCTGGAGGGAGCGTCAGCGGGCGCGCCTCCCGGCGCCGCCGGCGTGGTGCTGCTGGACGAGCGCTTCCGCCGCCGCCCCGTGGGGCTGCTGGCGGCGCAGGAGGAAGCGGCGGACACACCCCTGACCGGCTCGCTCTACTACCTGGACCGCGCCCTCTCCCCATTCGCGGAGGTGCGGCGCGGCACGCTGGAGACGCTGCTCTCGCGCCGCCTTGCCGTGCTGGTGCTGGCCGACCGGCCGCTGGCCGAAGGGGCGGAGACGGAGGCGGTGACGCGCTTCGTGGAGGGCGGCGGGCTGCTGCTGCGCTTCGCCGGGCCGCGGCTGGCGGAGAAGGGCGACGCGCTGCTGCCCGTGCCGCTGCGCGCGGGGGAGCGGGCGCTGGGCAGCGCGCTTTCCTGGGAACGGCCGCAGACGCTGGCCCCCTTCGCCGAAGGCAGCCCCTTCGCCGGGCTGACTCCGCCGGCCGAGGTGACCGTCACCACACAGGTTCTCGCCGAGCCGGTTCCCCGGCTGGCGGAGCGGAGCTGGGCGCGGCTGTCCGACGGCACGCCGCTCGTCACCTTCGAGAACCGGGGACAGGGGCGGATCGTGTTGTTCCACGTCACGGCCAATGCCGACTGGTCCAACCTGCCGCTCTCCGGCCTCTACATCGACATGCTCCGGCGCATCGTGGCCCTCTCCTCCGGCGTGGCCGGTTCCGAGGGAGAGGCGCCCCTGGCGCCGGTGGAGACGCTGGACGGCTTCGGCCGTCTGGGTGCCCCGCCCCCTGCCGCAGGCCCGATCCTTGCCGCGCGGCTGGATTCCACCACGCCCGGCCCGCGCCACCCGCCGGGCTGGTACGGCACCCCCGGCGAGGGCGGGGAGCGGCGGGCGCTGAATCTCTCGGCCCACCTGCCCGCCCCGGCCCCCGCGGCAGCACCGCCTTCCGGAGCGCGGGAGACGCGGATCGGCGGCGTGCCGGTGGAGAGGGACCTCGGCCCCTGGTTGCTCGCCGCGGCGCTGGTGCTGCTGGCGGCGGACCTGCTGCTGTCCCTGCAAAGCCGCGGGCTGGGGCTGCGCGCCCGCGCCGCCCTCCTTGCGCTCGCGATCCTCACGCCGGGGATGGCCCAGGCCCAGGCTCCGCCGCAGGATGGCGCGGCGGCGCTGGCGACGCGGCTGGCCTATGTCGTCACCGGCGACACGGCGACGGACGACGTTTCCCGCCAGGGACTGGTGGGCCTTTCCGAGTACGTGAACCGCCGCACCGCCGCGAACCTCGCCGAGCCCGTCGCGCTGCGGCCGGGGGTGGACGACCTCTCCCTCTATCCCCTGCTGCTCTGGGTGGTGCTGCCGGACGCGGCGGCGCCGGACGCGCGGGCGGTGGAGGCGCTGAACGCCTTCATGCGGAACGGCGGTATCATCCTCTTCGATACGCGCAACGAGGGCTCTGGCGAGGGCGTCTCGCTGGGCGCGGACGCTGCGCTGCGCCGGCTAACCTCGCGGCTGCAGGTGCCCCCGCTGGCGCCGCTGCCGGAAGACCATGTCCTGAAGCGCGCCTTCTACCTGCTGCCGGACCTGCCCGGCCGCTACGCCGGCGGCCCTGTATGGGTGGCGCGGGACACGGACCGAGCGAATGACAGCGTCTCTCCCGTCATCATCGGCGGGCACGACTGGGCTTCCGCCTGGGCGGTGGATGCGCGGGGGAGCAACCCCTACGCGGTGATCCCCGGTGGGGCGCGGCAGCGGACGCTGGCCTACCGCTTTGGCGTCAACCTCGTGATCTACGCGCTGACCGGCAACTACAAGGGCGACCAGGTGCACGTGCCCGCCATCCTCGAGAGGCTGGGGAACTGATGGTCCGCTCCCTCTCCTCCATCGATTTCGCGCCCGTCCTTCCGGCCTGGCTCGTCGTCGCGCTCGCCGTGCTGGCGGTGCTGGCGCTGGTGCCGGCCCTGTGGCGGCGCGCGCGCGGGGCCGGGTGGCGGGCCCTGGCCTTCCTGCTCATCCTCGGCGCCATCGCCAATCCCCGGCTGGTGCAGCAGACGCGGGAGGTGCGGCCGGACATCGCCCTTCTCGCGGTGGACAGCAGCGCCTCCACCACCGTGGCGGGGCGCGAGGCCGCGATCGCCGCGGCGCGGGCGCAGATCGAGGCCCGCCTCGGCCGCCTGCCGGACCTGGAGATCCGCACCGTGGTGGCGGAGGAGGGCGGCAACCAGGGCACGCGCCTTTTCGCCGCGATCGAGCGCGGCCTAGCCGACATTTCCCGCGCAAGGCTGGCGGGCATCGTCGCCCTCACCGACGGGCAGGTGCACGACGTGCCCGCGAACTTCCCCGCCGAGGCGCCGCTGCACCTGCTGCTGCCCGGCCGCGCGGGCGAGGTGGACCGGCGCCTGCGGGTGATCGAGGCGCCGGGCTTCGGCATCGTCGGCCGCGGCGTGGAGATGCGCGTGGTGGTCGAGGACCTGGGCGCGCCCGCCTCCGACACGCCCGTGCGGCTCTCCATCCGGCGCGACGGCGGCGCCCCGCGCACGGAGAGCGTGGTGCCCGGGCGCGAGCACCGCATCGCCCTGCCGATCGAGCGCGGCGGGCCGAGCGTGATCGAGATCACCGCGGAGGAACGGCCGGGCGAGGTCTCCGCGCTGAACAACCGCGCCATCGTCACCGTGAACGGCGTGCGGGACCGGCTGCGCGTGCTGCTGGTCTCCGGCGAGCCGCATGCGGGGGAACGCACCTGGCGGCGGCTGCTGAAGGCGGACCCGAACGTCGATCTCGTCCACTTCACCATCCTTCGCCCGCCGGAGAAGGACGACCTGACGCCGCTGAACGAGCTGGCGCTGATCGCCTTCCCCGTGCGGGAGCTGTTCCAGCTGAAGCTGCGCGAGTTCGACCTGATCGTCTTCGACCGCTTCTCCAACCGCGGCATCCTGCCGCCGCAGTACCTCCGCAACATCGCGGACCATGTGCGCCAGGGCGGCGCGTTGCTGATGTCTGTGGGGCCGGAATTCACTGGCGCGGCCTCTCTCGCCAATACGCCGCTGGGGCAGGTGCTGCCGGCGCGTCCCCTGCCCGGCAGCGCGGCGCTGCTGGAAACGCCGTTCCGCGCCCAGGTGAGCGAGACGGGGCTGCGCCACCCCGTGACGGAGGGGCTGACGGGCGCCAACGCGAACGCCGCCGCGCAGGCGAACTGGGGCCGGTGGTACCGGATGCTGCGGGCCGAGCCGCGCAGCGGCGCCAACATCATGAACGGGCCGGACGGCAATCCCCTGCTGCTGATGGACCGCGTGGGCGAAGGGCGCGTGGCGCTGCTGCTGTCGGACCAGATCTGGCTCTGGTCGCGTGGGCACGATGGCGGCGGGCCGCAGGCGGAACTCCTGCGCCGCATCGCCCATTGGCTGATGCGCGAGCCGGAGCTGGAGGAGGAGGACCTGACGGCGGCCATCACGCAGGGCCGCCTGACGGTGACGCGCCGCAGCCTCTCCGACGCGCCGCCGCCGGAGATCACGGTCACGGCGCCGGACGGCACGGTCAGCCGCCACGCGCCGGAGCGGCGCGACGGCGGGCGCGCGGTGGTGGAGGTGCCGGCAACCTCGCCCGGCGTCTGGTCCGCCACCGACGGCACCCGCACCGCCTTCGCCGCCGCCGAGGCCGCGAACCCACCGGAGGTGGCCGATCTGCGCGCCGATCCCGGGCGGATGGGCAACCTGGTCCAGGCCAGCGGCGGCGCGGCGCGCTGGATCGGCGACGGCTCGGCCCTGCCGGACATCCGCCGCGTCTCCATGGGGCGCGACGCCAGCGGCCCCGGCTGGATCGGGCTGGTGCGGCGGGAGGACCATACGGTAACCGGCATTTCCGCCCTGCCGCTGCTACCGCCCTGGCTGGCGCTGCTGCTGGTGCTCGGGGTGGCCGTGGTGGCGTGGCGGCGGGAGGGGCGGTAGGGTCCGGCCCGAGGATCGGCACGGGAAGAGCTCATGGGATTGCGTGACCTGCTGCGGCAGCGGCTCCGGCTGCCGGTGATCGGATCCCCACTCTTCATCATCTCCGTGCCGGATCTCGTCGTGGCCCAGTGCACCAGCGGCGTGGTCGGCAGCATGCCCTCGCTGAACGCGCGCCCGGCGGAGCAGCTGGACGAGTGGCTGGCGGAAATCCGGGAGCGGCTGGACGCGCACGACGCCGCGCATCCGGACCGCCCTTCGGCGCCATTCGCCATCAACCTCATCGTCCACCGCTCCAACGACCGGCTTGAGCACGACCTCGCCCTCTGCGCGAAGCACCGCGTGCCGATCGTTATCACCTCGCTCGGCGCGCGGCCGGACGTGAACGAGGCCGTGCACGCCTATGGCGGCTACGTGCTGCACGACGTCATCAACCAGACCTTCGCGCGCAAGGCGGTGGAGAAGGGCGCGGACGGCCTCGTGCTCGTCGCGGCCGGCGCGGGCGGCCATGCCGGCAGCACCTCTCCCTTCGCACTGGTGCAGGAGACGCGCGCCTGGTTCGACGGCGCCATCGCCCTCTCCGGCGCCATCGCGACCGGCCGCGCCATCCTGGCGGCGCAGGTGATGGGGGCCGATGTCGCCTATATCGGCAGCGCCTTCATCGCGACGGAGGAGGCGCGCGCGGCCGAGGGATACAAGGCGATGATCGTGGAGGGGGCTGCGGGCGACATCGTCTACAGCGACCTCTTCACCGGCGTGATGGGTAACTACCTGCGCCCCTCCATCCGCAACGCCGGGCTGGACCCGGACAACCTGCCGCGGCCGGACCCTTCCTCGGTGAATTTCTCCACCAACCGCAACAAGCCGTGGAAGGACATCTGGGGATCGGGCCAGGGGATCGGCGCGATCGGGGCGGTGCAGCCCGCGGCGGAGTTGATCGCGCGGCTGCGCGCCGAGTACGAGGCGGCACTGGATGCGGCCCAGGTGCTGAGCGAGGGGCGGTAGGGGCACGAGCCCCGCGGAGCATCCGGCGGGGCGCCGGACGCGCCCTTCAATCCTGCCCGACCTAAGCGAGCCGGGCTGCACCGCGCCGACGGGCAACGCCCGCAAGCACGATCAGGCCCACACCGAGAAGGGCCGAAGAAGCGGGTTCCGGCACGGTGACGACCTGCACGTTGGAGAGAGCGAAGGAGGCGAACAGGTCAAGGTTCGTCTGGGCCTGACCGGTCCATGAGACGGTGAACATGTTCGTCGGGGCGTCGAACAGCGCGCCGAAGAAGTAGGACGACTGGGGGTCCTTCCACGCGGTCCCGCTGACGATTTTCCCTCCGCCCAGCTCCGGCATGAAGTCCGGCCCCGGCCAGTAGTCGGCCGCAAGGTGCAGCGCTCCCGTAAGCCCGATGATCTGGTAGGGAAGCGTGAAAGTGACCCGGTACGATCCGAGGCAGGGATAAATGTTCGAATAGCAGGTGAACGTCGCACCTAGGCCACCAGGGACCGACGGATTGGCGAAGGATGCCATGAAGCCGCGGCTGCTCGTCGCATTCGGATCATTGTACGGATAGGCCGCCAGCCCGGTCGGAACCGGGTCGTACACGGTGCCTTTGGTCCATGTGCCAAAGGCGTCCTGATAGGCGGCCTCGTAGCTCGGCAGCCCCAACAAATCGGTACTGCCGTATTGCCCAATGGAGGACAGGGCGGCAGCCCAACTGGCGGCATCCTGGTAGATGGCAGCCTCGGCACGGGGCGCCGCCGATGCGAGGCCTGCCAGGAGCCCGACAACCAGCGTGAAGCATTTCGAAAGGGACTTCATGGCCTGTTCCTCCGCACCCGGAGGAGGACGGGCAAGATGAATGCCAGCCAGAATTTGTAAGGATGTCAGGTGATTCCACGGAAGGTCCGAACGCCCCTGACACGTTCGTAAAGAACGCTGGCAATCGGCACAGGCCTGACGCCCGCACCAGGTCACAACGAAGTCCGGCCACCAACAGCATCTGCTGCTCCCCCATGCCGCGACTTCCCTTGCCGTTCGATCCGGCAAGAGAGGATGGGCATGACATGGGCGCAGCAATGGCCACACCTCCGCTCGGCATGGATCGTGCTAAACGTTCCGGGAATGAGCGGCCGGTTCAGCCGCCGAAGGAGCCCCCCATGTCGCTGCGCCGCCTTGTTCTCCACCTCGGCGCCTGCACCGCGCTCGCCTGGGCCGGGCCCGCCGCGGCAGAGACCACGCTGCGGATCTCGTTGAGCCTACCAGCCTCCAGCCTCGATCCCGTGCAGTCCACGGCGGCGACCGTCCGCAATCACGGCTTCTTCGTCTACGACCAGCTCTTCGGCCTGGACAGCAAGGGCGTGCCGAAGCCGCAGATGGTGCGGGACTGGACCGTCTCCGACGACCGGATGACCTGGCGCTTCACCCTGCGCGACGGGCTGGCCTTCCACGACGGGCAGCCGGTGCGCGCGGCGGACGCGGTGGCCTCCATCAAGCGCTGGGCGCAGCGCGACGTGGTGGGCCGCGCGCTGGCGGCGGCGACGGGCGCGATGGAGGTGGTGGACGACAAGACCTTCGAGATCCGCCTCGCCCGCCCCTTCGGGCTGGTGCTGGAAGCCCTGGCGCGCCCCACGGGCAGCGCGCTGTTCATCATGCCCGAGCGCATCGCGCAGACGCCGCCCAACACGGCCATCACGGAGGCCATCGGCTCCGGCCCCTTCATCTTCCAGGCAAATGAGTGGCGGGCCGGTGACCGCGCGGTCTATCGCCGCAACCCGAACTACCGCGCGCGGGAGGAGGCGCCGGACGGGCTGGCCGGCAGCAAGGCCGTTTACGTGGACCGCGTGGAATGGGTGACCATGCCCGACGCCACGGTGGCGGTGAACGCCCTGGGCAATGGCGAGCTGGATTTCGTGGAACAGCCCCCGCCCGACCTGATCCCGACGCTGGAGCGCAACCGCCGCGTGACCGTGTCGCCGGTGAACCCGGTGGGCAGCATGGCCTGGCTGCGCCTGAACCACACGCAGCCGCCCTTCAACGATCCCCGCGCCCGCCAAGCGCTTCTCTTTGTGCTGAACCAGCGCGACGTGCTGGAAGGGATGGGAATCCGCCCCGCCGAGCAGGTGCCCTACTGCCCGTCCTACTTCATGTGCGGCACGCCGCTGGAGACCGCGGCCGGCGCGCGCGGCTTGCAAAAGCCCGAGTTGGAGCGCGCCCGCGCCCTGCTGCGCGAGGCGGGCTATGACGGCCGGCCTGTCGTCTTCCTCAACGCCACCGACAACGTGCTGAACAACGCCTCCACGCTGGTGATGGCGGATGCCTTCAAGCAGATCGGCCTGAACATGGACGTGCAGGCGATGGACTGGGGCACGCTGACGGCCCGCCGCAACCGGCGCGAGCCGCCGGCCCAGGGCGGGTGGAACATGTTCATCACCATCGCCAACGCGCTGGATTCGGCGGACCCACTCTCCAACCTCTATCTCGCCAGCACCTGCGACGCGGCGCCGGCTGGCTGGCCATGCGACGAGGAGCTGGAGCGCCTGCGCGCCGCCTGGGCCGCCGAGGGCGACCCGGGCAAGCGGCGCGCGCTGCTGGACCAGGTGCATGCCCGCGCCTACGAGGTTCTGCCCTACATCAATGGCGGCCAGTTCCGCGCCAATGCCGCCTGGCGCAGCAATGTCACGGGCATCCGGCCGACGACGGTGCCGGTCTTCTGGGGCGTGCGGAAGGAGTAGGCCCTACCCTCCCGTCACGCGCGCCGTCGCGCCCGAGAGCGCGCCGAGGCGCACCTCCCCGGCGGCGAGGCGCCGGGCCGTCTCGGCGCCGCGGGCCTGGGTCTCGATCGCGCGCCGGGCCTCGGCCTCCGCCTCGCCGGGCGGCAGGACGAGGACGCCGCTGCTGTCGCAGATCACCGCATCGCCCGGCATGACCACCACGCCACCGATGCTCACCGGCACGTTCATTCCCCCGCCCATGTCGAGCATCTGTGTGGTGACCGGGGCGAGGCCGCGGCACCACACGGGGAAGCCCGCCTCCTCGATCTCCTCCAGGTCCGTGCAGGGCCCGTCCACCACGGCGGCTACGGCGCCCGCCGCCCTCGCCGCCACCGCCAGCCCGCCGCCGATGCAGGCGTGGCGGTCGTCGCCCAGCCGGTCCACCACCAGCACATCGCCGGGCCGCAGATGGTCCAGCGCGTGGGCGAGGATCGTGCCGTCATTCGCGGGCAGCATCACCGTGAAGGCGGTGCCCGCCACGCGCCGGCGCGGCAGGAGGGGCGCGACGTGCCGATCCACGAAGCCCCAGAGCCGCCAGTGCCCGATGGTGGCGGTCTCCGCCTTCTCCAGCAGGGCAACCAGCGCCGGTTCCAGCGAGGGCGGAGGGGCGCCGGTGACGTAGCGGGCCATGAGGTCAGCCCTGTTCCACCCCGCACCAGTCGGCGATGAAGGCGGCCATGGAGAGCGTCGTCTTCTTCAGCAGATCGAGGTTCGTCCGCTCGTCGAAGCCGTGATTCCCCTCGCCGCCCGGGCCGTAGCAGAGGGCAGGCATGGCGTAGTAGCGGCCGTAGTAGCGCGTGTCGTTCACGGCGGTGGAGAGCCGCGCTTCCATCCCCGCGCCGAAGGCCTGCTCATGCGCGGCGGCCAGCACGCGCTCCGCCTCGCTGCCCTCCTCCAGCACGTAGCCGTCCGCGACGAAGCCGTGCCAGGTGATCTCCGGCGGGTTGTTGGCAAGGAAGGTGTCGCCCGCCCGCGCCGCCTCCACCGCGCGCTCGATTCCCTTCTGCACCTCGGCCACCTCCATGGAGGGCGTGAGGCCGATACGGCAGTCCACCTCGCACCAGGAAGGCGTGGAGGAGGCCCAGTCGCCGCCGCGGATGATGCCGGGGTTGAACTTGATGGGGTTCTTCACCCCGCCGAAGGAGGGATCGGATTTCGCTTTCTCGTTCAGCTCCACGGTGAACTTCTGCAGCGCCTGGATCAGGTGCATGGCGGAAAGGATGGCGTTGGTGCCGCTGTCGGCCACCGCCACATGCACGGGCACGCCGCGCACGCGCAGGCGGAACCAGATGGTGCCGGTGTGCGCGCGGGTGATGGTGCCCGCCGTCGGCTCCGGAATCAGGCAGGCATCGGCGCGATAGCCGCGCAGCAGCGTGGAGAGGGCGCCATTGCCCGTGCTCTCCTCCTCCGTCACGGTCTGGACGTGGATGTCGCCCTTCGGCGTCAGCCCGGCCTCCTTCAGCGCGTCCATGGCGAAGACCATGGCGGCCACGCCCGCCTTCATGTCGTTCGCGCCGCGGCCATAGAGCCAGCCGTCGCGCACCACCCCGGCATAGGGCGGGTGCGTCCACATGGAGGTCGGGCCCTCCGGCACCACGTCGATATGGCCCTGCAGGATCAGGCTGCGCCCGCCCGCTTCCTTCGCGCGCTTCGTCGCCACCACCTGCACGGAGCCGGCGGGGTCCACATCCACCATCGGCGCCGCCTTCTCGTGCGATTCGAGCGGCACGTCGGCGAGGGTGTAGCGATCCACCTGGTAGCCGCGCCCGGCCATCTGCCGCGCGAACCAGTCCTGCAGCGGCGCTTCCCGCCCGCGCAGGCTGGGGAAGCGGACCAGCTCGGAGAGAAAGGCGGTCTCGGCCTCGAAGTTCTTCTCCACGGCGGCGCGCAGGCGGTCGAGGATGGCGGGATCGGGCAAGGCGGGCGTCCTTTCGCGGTGCGGTGCGAATGGTTGCGCCGGGACGGGGCGGGAAGGAAGGGGCCGGGCGCCGTAAAGCCGGGACAGACCCGCGCTTCCCGCAATTGCGAGTGAGTTGCGGATTGGCTATCTCCGGCCCGCCTATCCGGACGGAGCCCGCCATGGACCTCGCCAGCCCTCCACCGCGCCTCGCCCGTCGCAGGCTTCTGCTCGCCTCCGGGGCAGCCGCCATGCTCGCCACCCCGGCCATCGCCCAGACCGCCAATGGCCGCCAGCCCGTCACGATCATCGTTCCCTTCACCCCCGGCGCGCCGCCCGACATCGTGGCGCGCGTGCTGGCGGAAGGGCTGCAGAAGCGGCTCGGCCAGCCCGTGGTGGTGGACAACCGGCCGGGCGCCAGCGGCAATATCGGCGCCGGCCTCGTCGCCCGCGCGGCGCCGGACGGGCACACGCTGATGGTCCACACCACCACGCTGGTGATGAATGCCGGCCTCTACGCCAGCCTGCCCTACGACCCGCTGGCCTCCTTCGCCCCAATCGCGATGCTGACGGAGGTGGACTACGCGCTGGTGCTTCACCCGTCCGGCGGCGCCGACCTCGCGGAATTCATCACCCGTGCCCGCGCCCGGCCGGAGGCGCTGAACTACGCATCCCCCGGCATCGGCACGCCGCACCACCTGCTGATGGAGCTGTTCCAGCGCCAGGCCGGGCTGCGGCTGCTGCACGTGCCCTATCGCGGCACCGCCGGCGCGGTGACAGGCGTGACGGCGGGCGAGGTGCAGGCGATGTTCATGCCCGTAAGCGGCGCGGCGGAGCTGACGCGCGGCGGCCCGTTGCTGGCCGCGGCCGTCACCGCCCCCGCGCGCCTCGCCCTGCTGCCCGAGGCCCTCACCCTGGCCGAGAGCGGGGTGGAGGGCGTGACGGTGCGGGACTGGTTCGGCCTTCTCGCCCCCTCGCGCGTGTCCCCGGCTGCGCTGGAGGGGCTGAACGAGGCGGTGAACGCCGTGCTGGCCGCCCCGGAGACGGTGCAGGCGCTGGAGTCGCAGGGCTACAACGTGGCCGGCGGCACGGCCGAGGCCTTTCGGCGGCGCATGGCTACCGACATGGAGCGCTGGGGCAGCCTGGTGCGAGAGGCCGGGATCACGGCGGACGGCCCCGCCCCGGGCCGCTGATGGCGGCGCGTTCCGCCAGCAGGCCCGAATCATGAACACGGTCCTTCCGCAACCGGGCCGGACACCCCAGATGCTGGGCATGATCCGCGCCCTGTCCCTCCTCCCGTTTCTTGCCCTCGCCGCCTGCGCCACCGGGCCCACTCTGGACCAGCGGCTCTCCACCTTCGTCGGCCGATCGGAGCTGGAGCTGGTCTCCGCGCTCGGCGTGCCGACGCGGCACTACGAGACGGGCGGGCAGAAGTTCCTGCAGTACGACGAGCAGCGCACCGTCGCCTTCCCCGCCGGCTTCGGGGGTGGGCCCTTCTACGGGCCCTACGGGCGCGGCTTCTACGGCGGCGGCTTCGTCGGCACCACTTACGCCCCCGTGCAGTGCGACGTGACCTTCGCGCTGAACGACGGCCGCGTCTCCGGCTTCAGCTTCCGCGGCCAGGGCTGCGCCTGACCGGGTATAACGGACCGGCTGCCGCCGAGAGGGCAGCCGGGCGCCGCGGGATTGGCCCCGCCGCGCGCCGAGGGCTATAGGAGTGACCATGCGCCGCCTCCCTCTCCTCCTCGCCCTGGCCGGCCCGCTGCTGGCCTCGCCCGCCTTTGCCCAGATGGGCGGCGGCATGGCGGGACGGGGCGCGCCCCCGCCGGCCGGCAACGCGGCCCGCCCGCCGCCGCCCGCCCTGCCCGGCCTGGCCAACCGCCGCGCGGTGGAGCCCATCCCCGCGGAGACGCCGAGCGCGAACCTCTCCCCCAACGATGCGATCTTCGACGCGGTGAACCGCGGCGACCTGGGGGCGGTGAAGGAGGCCATGAGCCGCGGCGCCGACCTCAACGCCCGCAACCAGCTCGGCTTGACGCCGGTGGACGCGGCGGTGGACCAGGGGCGGACGGAGATCGCCTTCTATCTCCTCTCCGCCCGCGGCAGCGCCGGTAGCGGCCCGACCATGGCGCCGGAACCGACACCGACACCAGCACCGGCCCCCGCCGCGGGCCGCGGCCGGAACGGGCGTGAGGCGCCGGCCGCCGCCCGCGCCGAGGAGGCCGGGCCCGCCCGTCCCTCCGCCCTGCTGAGCGACCCGCCGCGCGGAGGCCGTACGGCCCCCACCGCCCCTTCCGCGCCCGTGCGCGCGCGGCTCTTCGCCGGGGATGGCGGCAGCCCGCGGCCGGAGATCGGCTTCCTCGGCTTCGACGCCGGCCGCCCCGCCGGGGCCGAGCCACTGCCCGAGGCCGTGGAGCGCCCCGCCGCGCGGCGCGGCCGCCGGGCCTGAACCCGGCGCCCCCGCAGCGGCCCGGCCCGGAGGGCGGGGCACCCCCTGCCTTCCACCCTGCAGCAACCCTCGTGGCAGCACCGCCCGACCCGCCCCTGCCCGGCCCTGCCCAACCCGGCGCGCTCGTGCTCTTCAGCGTGGGCGGGGCCCTCTGCGCCCTCCCGCGGGAGGCGGTGCGCGCCCTGCTGCCGCTGCCGAGGCTGGACGCCCCGCCGGGCCTGCCGGCGCCCCTGGCGGGCTTTCTCAACCTCGGCGGCGCGGCTGTACCCGTGGTCGCCCTCGCGGCCCTGCTCGGCCTGCCGCCCGGCGAGCCGCACCCCTACCGCCACCTGATCCTGCTGGAGAGAGGGCGCGCCGGCGCGGCGGGGCCCGTGGCTCTCCTGGTGGACCGGGCGGCGGACGTGCTGCCGGCCGGGCTGCCCCTGCGCCCCGCGGATGAGGGCACCTCCCTCGGCGATACGGTGGCGGGCGCGGTGGAGCTGCCCGCGGAGTCCGGCGGCGGCACGGCCCATCTCCTCGCCCCGGAGCGCCTGCTGATGGCGCAGGAGGCGGCGATCCTGGAAGCGCTGGCGCGGCAGGCGCAGGAGAGGATGGCGCGGTGGGAGGCGCCCGGGGGCGCCGCATGAGCGGCACGGCCGGGGAGCCGGCGTCGCCCGACGGGGATTTCGCGCCGCTCAAGCGCCTGATCATCGCCCGCACCGGCCACGCCTACTACGAGGACAAGGACGCAGCGCTGTGGGAGCGGGTCCGCGCGCGCATCCGCGCGACCGGCGCGGGGGGATCCGCGGGATACGCCGCCCTTCTGCGCGACCCGGCGGAGGGCGAGGCCGAGTGGGCCGCGCTGGAATCCGCCATTACCATCGGCGAAACCTTCTTCTTCCGCGATGCCCGGCAATTCGCGGCCCTGCGGGACAGCATCCTGCCCGGGCTGATCGCGCGCCGAGCGGAGGCGAGGCGGCTGTGGATCTGGTCGGCCGGCTGCTCCACGGGGGCGGAGCCCTACTCCATCGCCATCCTGCTGCGCCGGCTGCTGGGCCCGGCGCACCGGGAGTGGAGCATCACGATCCTCGGCACGGACATCAGCGAGGCGGCGCTGGCCGCCGCGCGCACCGCCCGCTTCTCCCCCTGGGCGCTGCGCGGGATGGGGGCGGCGGAGCGGGCGCGCGACTTCGTGCCCGTGGATGGCGGCCGCGCCTGGCAGCTGCGGCCGGAGCACCGCGGCACCGTGCGCTTCGAGCGGGGAAACCTGCTGGCACTGCTGGACGGCAGCCTGCCGCTGGGCATGACGGATTTCGACCTCATCCTCTGCCGCAACGTGCTGATCTACTTCGACCGGGCGCAGGTGCCGGCCATCGTGCGGGCCCTGGCCGGGCGGCTGCGGCCGGATGGCTGGCTCCTGCTGGGCCACGCGGAGCCTGACCCGGCCTACGGCGCCTTCCTGGAGGCCGTCACCCTTTCCGGCGCCACGGCCTGGCGCCCGATCCAGGGTCCGCCGGCCCCCTCCGCCCTCTTCCACCCGGCGCCCGAGGAGGCCTCGCAAGGGCCGGAGCCCTGGCAGCCCCTCCTTCCGCCCCTGGCGCCACCACCACCGGCCCGCCCGGCCCCGATCCTGCTGACCGCCGCCCCGGCGGCAGGGGATGACCTGCCCGCCGTGATCGGGCGGGCCCGCGCGGAGGCCGATTCCGGCGCGCTGGACGATGCAAAGGCCACGCTGCGCGCCGGGCTGCTGGCCCATCCCACCGCGGCGGCGCTGCACTACTTGGACGCTCTCGTCGCGCGCGGCCTCGGCGATGCGGCGGCGGCCGAGGCGGCGCTGAGGCGCGCCCTCTACCTCGACAAGGGCTTCGTGGCGGCGCACTACCAGCTCGGCCTGCTGCTGCTGGGCCAGGGCGCGGACGCGGCGGGGCGGCGCAGCGTGGCGAACGCCGCGCGTCTGGCCCGCGCCCTGCCTGGCGACACCGTGCTGGAGGAAGGGGACGGGATGACGGCGGAAACCCTGCTCGGCCTCGCGCGGCAGCACCTGGATCAGCCGCTGAACGGGGCAGGCTGATGGCGCTGCGCTTCCTACCCAATCCGGGGATCCTCGGCACCGTCGGCGAGGCGCGCGCGGCGCGGCTGCTGGACGAGCGCGCCGAGGCCCTGGCCCGCCGCGGCGCGCCGGAACCGCCCAGAGGAGCGCCCGTGCTGGTCGTCGCCGTGGGAGCGGAAACCTTTGGCGTGCCGCTGGCGCGCGTGGCGGAGGTGCTGCCGGCCGAGCCCCCCTGCCCCCTGCCCGGCGCCCCGCCCGCCCTGCTGGGGCTGCGCGCCCGCGCCGGGCGGCTGCACGCCGTGCTGAACCTGGCCGCGCTGACCGGGGCGAACGCCGGCGATGCGCCGGAGGGCGGGCACGACGTGCTGCTGCGGCCGGGGCCCGGCGGGCGGCGCTTGGCGCTGCGCGTCGTTCGCGCCCTCTCCGCCGCCGAGCCGGTTCCTCTGCCGCCGGAGCGCGCGCCCGCCGGCCCGGGCGGCGCGGTGGCCTTCCACGCGATGCTGCCCGGCCCCGATCCGCACGGGACCGCCACCATCATCGCGGTGCTCGACCTCGACCGACTCCTGCGGCCCTATGCCGCGCCTTCCACAGCCCCAGACGCACACGGAGCCTGACCCGCGTGTCCATCACCAACCGCGCCCTGCTGGGCTTCGTCGCGCTCACACTGCTGACCATCCTCCTGGGCTTCTGGAGCCTGGACCAGTTCGAGGTGGTGCGGGAATCCACCCGCCTCGTCGCGACGCGGGACGGCAGCGTTTCGCGCCAGGTGGACGACGTGCGGAACGCGCAGATCAACCTGCGTAACACCCGGTCCCGCATCATGATCGCCTATCTCGGCCGCCGCGCCGCCCCGGAGGCCGCCCCCGCCGCCGTGCCGACGGCGGACTGGCAGCAGGGCAGCGCGCGCATGGCGACGCTACTGAACAACGCGCTCGTGGCCGCGCAGGGCTTCGCCGCCGGGGCCCTCGCGCCGGACCGGGTGGAGGCCTGGCAGCGCGTGATCGCCGCGCTGAACGAGGTGAACGCCGCGCTGCAGCGTCACCGGGACCGGGTGGAGGCGAAGCTCCGCTCCCTGGCCGCGGACGACGTGAACGCCGTGCTGGCCGCCGAGCCCGGCGTGGCCGAGAGCGCGACCGAGCTGGACCAGTCGCTGGACCGGGTGGACGCGGCGATGGAGCGCCTGGCGGTCATCGGGCAGCAGCGGCTGGACGAGATCTCGGAGCGCTCCCGCGTGCTCATCCTCGGTGGCATGGGGCTGGCGGTGCTGATCGCGGTGGCGGTCACCCTCCTCGTGCGGCGGGCCATCTCGAAGCCGCTCGAGGTGCTGGTGGAGTTCGTGCAGCGCATCGGCCGGGGCGATCTCTCCGGCACCCCGGCGCGGGAGGGAAGCGACGAGTTCGGGCGGCTGGGCGAGACGCTGAACGCCATGGTGGCCGGGCTGCGCGACCTGGCTCGCCAGAGCCGCGACGCCACCCACCAGCTGGACGCCGCCACCGCCGAGATCCGCGCGAGCACGCAGGAGCAGGCAGCCTCCGTGGAGGAGCAGCTAGCGGCTGTGCAGGAGACGGCGGCCACCGTGGACGAGATCACCCATTCCGGCAGCCAGATCGGTAAGCGCGCGCAGGAGGTGATCGCCGCCGCCCAGGCCACGGTCCGCACCAGCGACAGCGGGCTGCGCGCCGTGGAGGAGACGGTGCGCGCCATGGACAACATCCGCGAGCAGGCGGAGCGCGTGGCCGAGAACATCGTGGCGCTGAGCGAGAAGACCCAGGCCATCGGCGAGATCACCGCGACCGTGAACGACATCAGCGAGCGCAGCCACCTGCTGGCGCTGAACGCGGCCATCGAGGCGGCGGCGGCCGGGGAGCAGGGCCGCAGCTTCGCCGTGGTGGCGGCCGAGCTGAAGTCCCTCGCCGACCAGGCGAAGGAGGCGACGGCGCAGGTGCGCGCCAACCTCGGCGACATCCAGCGCGGCATCAACTCCTCCGTCATGCTGACGGAGGAAGCGGTGAAGCGCGCCGCCGCTGGGCGCGAGCGCACGGCGCAGAGCCACAAGACGATCCGCGAGATCACCGGCAGCGTGCAGGAGGCGGTGCAGACCTTCCAGCAGATCGTCGCCAGCACGAACCAGCAGCAGCTCGGCATCGAGCAGGTGATGGGTGCCCTCTCCAACATCCGGCAGGCCAGCCAGCAGACGGCGGCGGGCACGCGGCAGCTGGACCAGGCGGCGGCGAACATGGGCGAGCTGAGCCAGGGGCTGGTCCGCCTGGCCGACCGCTACCGCATCTAGGCCCAGGACCAGAGCAGAGGAGGGAAGCCGGGCGTGTCCGACTTCCGCGCGGAACTGCTGGCGGCCTTCGCGGCCGAGCATCGCGAGCACCTTGCCGCCATCCGCGAGGCCCTGGCGGCGGAGGATGGCGACGGCGCCGTGGCGCTGGAGCCCGCGGCGCTGCGCGAGGTGTTCCGCCGCGCCCATTCCCTGAAGGGCGCCGCCCGCGCCGTGGACCTGCCGGGGCTGGAGGCGGTGGCGCACCGGGTGGAGTCGCTGCTGGCGCGGGAGATGGACGCGGCCGCCGGCGGCCCGGCGCGGTTCGCGCCCGCCACCCTGGCCCTGCTGCACCGCGGGTTGGACGCGATCGAGGCCAGCGCAGCCGCCATGGCTGCCGGGGCGGAGGCGCCGCCGGTGGAGGCCGTGCTGGCGGCGCTGGACGGTGCCCCCGAGCCTCCCGCAGCCCCGCCGCCCCCGCCCTCGCTCCCGCCCCGCGCGCCCGAAGAGCCGGCGCAGGCCCCTGCGCAGCCCGCCGCGCCGGGCGAGGGCCACCTGCGGGTGGAGGCGGCGCGGGTGGAGAGCCTCTCCGCCGCCATGCACGGGCTGAAAGCGCTGATCGGGCGCCAGGACTCCACTATCGCCGGGCTGCGCGGGTTGGAGGCGGAGTTGCGCGCCCTGCGGCGAGGCTGGGACGGGCTGCGCGCCGCCCTTCCGGCGGATGCGGCCCTCGCCCCGCGCCTGCGCGGCTTTGACGCGGCCTTGGGCGAGGCGGTGCGCCACCTCGCCGCCCTCTCCCGCCAGGGCCGCGCCATGGAGGACGCGCTGGACCGCGCCGCCGCCACCCTGCAGGAGGAGGTGGAGGCCATCGCCCTCGTGCCCGCCGCTACCGTGCTCGGCCCGCTCGCCGCCGCGGCGCGGGAGATGGCGCGGGAGGCCGGGCACGAGGTGACGGTCCGCACCGAGGGGCTGGAAACCCAGGCGGAGCGCCGCGTGCTGCAGGCGCTGAAGGACCCGGTGCTGCACCTGTTGCGCAACGCCATCGGCCATGGCGCGCCACGAAACGGGCAGCGGGCGGAGATCGGGCTGCGGGTGGCCGCCACGGGGGGCGGGCTGACCGTGACCGTCTGGGACAACGGGCCGGGCCCCGACCTCGCCTCCATCGAGGCCACGGCCATCCGTCGCGGGCTGCTGGCCCCGCGCGCACCGGGCGCGGCCCCGCCCTCGGCCGATTCGCTCCTCGCCCTCGTCTTCGAGCCGGGCTTCTCCACGGCGGCGGAGGTGGACCGCCTCTCCGGCCGCGGCATGGGGCTTTCCGTGGTGGCGGAGGCGGCGGTGGCCCTGCATGGCGGCGCCGCCCTCCGCCGGCGCGCCCCGGTCAACGGTGCAGGCGGGGCGGAGGTCGTGATCGCCCTGCCCCCCTCCACCGGCCGGCGATCGCTGCTGCTGGTGGAGGCGGGCGGGCAGGTGCTCGGCCTGCCCGGCGGGAACGGGCTGGTCACGGTCGGGCCCCTGCTGCGGATCGACCCGGCCGCGATCATCGCCGCCGAGGGGCGGCCCGTCGCCCGGCTGGTGCTGGAAGGCGGGGAAGGGCTGGTCCCGATCGCCTCCCTCGCCGCGCTGCTGGGCCGGCCGGAGGAGCCGGCGCCGGGCCCGGTCCAGGCCGTGCTGCTGGCCCGCGGCGGGGCGCGGCTGGCCCTGACCGTCTCCGCCCTGCGGGACGCGCGCAGCCTGGTGGTGACCGAGGTGGACGCGCCGGGCCTGGACACGGCCCTCATCTCCGGCGCCGCCCTGCTGGAGGAGCAGGCCGTGGCGCTGGTTCTGCGCCCGGACGGTCTGCTGGACCGCGGGCTGCGGGAGGCCGCGCGCCCCGGCGCCCCCCGCCCCCTTGCCCCCGCCGCGCCGGAGCGGCGGCGCCACATCCTGGTGGTGGACGACTCGATCACCACCCGCACGCTGGAGCGCAGCATCCTGGAAGCGGGCGGCTACCGGGTGAGCCTCGCGGTGGACGGGGTGGACGCGCTCAACTCTCTGCGCGAACCCGGTGCCTCGGTTGACCTCGTGCTCGCCGACGTCGAAATGCCGGCGATGGACGGGTTCGGGCTTATCGAGGCCATCAGGGCGGATCCGCACTTGGCGGAGCTGCCGGTGATTCTCATGACCTCCCGCGACAGCCCGGGCGACGTGCAGCGGGGCATGGAGCTGGGCGCCAGCGCGTACCTGACGAAGCAGGGCTTCGACGGCCAGAGCCTCCTGGCCACTATCGGCCAGCTGATCTGAGATGTCCCTGGCGTCCCCCGTGCGCGTGATGATCGTGGAGGACAGCGCCGTGGTGCGCCACCTCCTCTCGCACATCGTGTCCCGCGATCCCCGCCTCCAGCTCGCCGCGGCCGTCCCCTCGGCCGAGGAGGCGCTGGCCGAGATCGAGCGGGTGCGGCCGGACGTGATCTCCATGGACATCCGCCTGCCCGGGATAGACGGGCTGGAGGCGACCCGCCGCATCATGGCGGAACACCCCACCCCCATCGTGGTGATCGCCGATGCGGTGGAGGAGCGTGGGCTCCGCATCTCCATGAACGCGCTGCGGGCGGGGGCGCTGACCGTGGTGGAGAAGCCCCTCGGCCCCGGGCGCGAGGGATGGGAACGCGCGGCGGAGGGGATCTGCACCCAGCTCTTCATCATGAGCCAGGTGCCGGTGATCCGGCGGCGCGGGGGCGGTCTCGGCGCGGCGCGCCCGGCGCCGCGCGCCGAGGCCGCCTCCGCGCCGGCCCGCCCCGCGCTGGTGGGCATCGGCACCTCCACCGGCGGGCCGCCGGCCCTGGCGCGGGTGCTGGGTGTGCTGCCGGCGGACTTCCCCGTGCCCGTGCTGGTGGTGCAGCACATGGGCGCTCCCTTCATGGAGGGCTTCGCCGCCTGGCTGGACGGGCTGGTGGCGCCGCGGGTGGAGATCGCGCAGGACCGCACCCTGCCCCGCGCCGGCCATATCTACGTGGCGCCAGGGGATCGGCACCTCGGCATCACCGCGGGCGGGCTGATGCAGGTCAGCGAGGCGCCGCCCGTGGGTGGCCAGCGCCCGGCGGCGGACGTGCTGTTCCAATCCATGGCCCGCAACCTCGGGCCGCGCGGCATGGGCATCCTGCTGACGGGGATGGGCGAGGACGGGGCGCGGGGGCTGACCGCCCTGCGGAACGCCGGCGGCCTGACGCTGGCCGAGGACGAGACGACGGCCGTGGTCTACGGCATGCCGGCGGCGGCGGCGCGGCTGGGCGGGGTCTCGGCCCTGCTACCGCTGGACCTGATCGGCCCGCGCCTGCTGAAATCGGTGGGAGGCGGCGCCGAGGTGGGCGCGAGAGGACCATGAGCGCCGAGGCAGCATGGCGAGAGGGGGCACGGGACGAGGCGCCCCGGATCCTTCTCGTCGAGGATTCGGAGACGCAGGCCCTCCAGCTCCGCCGGATGCTGGAGGCGGAAGGCTTCGCCGTGACCCGCGCCGCGACGGCCGAGGCGGCGCTGGACGGGCTGAACGGCCCCCTGCCCGCCCTGGTGATCGCCGACTACCACCTGCCCGGCATGAACGGCGACGAGCTGGTGCGCCGCATCCGCCTGAACGTGCGCGCCCGCGCGCTTCCCGTGCTGATGCTGACCGATGCCGGGAGCGGCGATGGCGGCGCGGACCTGGAGCGCCAGGGCCTGGAGAGCGGCGCGGACGCCTACGCGCCGAAATCGGCCGGGCGGGAACTGATCCTGGCCCGGCTGCGCGCCCTGCTGCGCCGCGGCGCCGAGAACGGGGAGACGATGGCGGACTCGCCCGGCGCGGGCTTCCGCCGGGCGCGGCTGCTGCTGGTGGATGATGGCCCGACCCACCGCCTCTGGCTCTCCGCCCTGCTCGCCGGGGATGGCGACAGCGTGGAGGCGGTGGACAGCGCCGGCGCGGAGGCGGCGGCCTGCCGCGAGGGCGAGGGCTGGGACGGTGTGCTGATCAACCTGGCCGGGCTGGGGCCGGAGGGGCTGGCGCTGTGCCGCCGGCTGGACGCGCTGCGCATAGCGGCCGCGGAGCGGGCGGGCGACGCCGACGCCGCCTTCCGCATCGTGGCGCTGGAGGGCGCGCGGGCCAGCCCCGTTGCCGCCTTCGAGGCCGGGGCGGACGACGTGCTGCCCGCCGAGGCGGTGGGCGAGGCGATCCGGCTGCGCGTGCGCGCCCTGGTCCGCCGCAAGCTGCTGGGCGAGGAGAACCGCCGCATTGAGGCCGCGCTGCGCGAGCGGCTGCGGGAGGTGGAGCGCGCGCGGGCCGAGGCCGCCTCCGCCGAGGCGCGCGCCGCGCTGGCCGACGCGCTGGAGCGTGCGAACGCGGAGCTGGGGGCCGCCAACCACGCATTGCGCGACACCCAGGGCAAGCTGGTGCAGGCGGCGAAGATGGCCTCCCTCGGCGAGCTGGTGGCGGGCATCGCGCACGAGATCAACAACCCGCTGGCCTTCATCCTGGCGCACCAGGGCACGGTGACGCGGCTGCTGGACGGGCTGGCGCCGCGCGTGGCCGGGGATGAGGAGGCGGCGAAGGCCGTGGGCAAGGCCGTGCAGCGCGCGGAATCCATGGCCGTGGGGCTGCGCCGCATCCAGGAGCTGGTCTCCAATCTCCGCCGCTTCTCCCGCATGGAGGAGGGCGGCGCGCAGGAGGTGGACGTGCCGGAGGCCATTTCCACGGTGCTGGCCCTGCTGACCCACAAGCTCTCTGACCGGATCGTGGTTGAGCAGGACTTCCAGGCGCCGCGAATCCTGCGATGCTCCCCGGCCCTGCTCAACCAAGTGGTGATGAACATCGTCGGAAACGCGGCGGACGCGATCCAGGGACCGGGCCAGATCCGCGTGGCGACGCGCCTGGACGGCGGAGACTACGTGATCGAGGTGAGCGACTCCGGCCCGGGCGTGCCGGAGGAGATCCGCGCGCGCATCTTTGAGCCCTTCTTCACCACCAAGCCCGTGGGCTCCGGCACGGGGCTCGGTCTCTCCATCGCCTACACGGTGGTGCAGGCCCATCACGGCAGCATCGCCGTGGACGACGCGCCGGGGGGCGGGGCACGCTTTACCGTCCGCGTGCCGGCGGAGGAGAGGGCGTGACGGCAGGGGGGAATCCTGGCGGGCGCGCGACGATCCTCCTCGTGGACGACGAGGCGGAGATCCTAACGGCGCTGACGGACCTGCTGGAGGACGATTTCGAGGTCGTCTCCACCACCCGGCCGGAGGAGGCGCTGGCGATGCTGGCGGACGGGCTGTGCCCGGCCGTGATCCTCTCCGACCAGCGCATGCCCGGGTTGACCGGCGACGCCTTCCTGGAGCGCGCGCGCACCCATTCGGATGCGGAGGCGCTGCTGCTGACGGGATATGCCGAGCTGGACGCGGTAGTGGGCGCGGTGAACCGCGGGCGCATCGCCGGCTACGCCGCCAAGCCCTGGGAGCCGGCGGCGCTGCTCTCCATGGTGACGGCGGCGCGGGACCGCTACGCGCTGCGCCACGCGCTGGAGACGGAGCGCGCCCTGATGCGCGGGCTGCTGGAGAACCTGCCGGAGCAGCTCTCCTTCAAGGATACGGCCGGGCGCTTCATCCGGCTGAACGGGGCGAAGGCCGCCACGCTGGGCGGCACTGTCGAGTCCCTCCTCGGGCGGCGCGAGGCAGACTTCCTTGCCCCGGGCGATGCGGCGCGGCTGGCGCGGGCCGAGGCGGGCGCGCTGGCGGAGGGCGCGGTCTCCGAACTGGTGGAGGAGCCGGGCGGGGTGGAGGGATCCTCGCGCTGGATGCAGGTCAGCCGCGTGGCGCTGGGCGGAGGCGTGCTGGTGACGATCGGCCGCGACGTGACGGAGGCGCGCCAGATGGAGGCGCGGCTGCGACAGGCCGACAAGATGCAGGCGCTCGGCACCATGGCGGGGGGCGTGGCGCACGACTTCAACAACCTCCTCACCGCCATCCTCGGCAGCCTGCAGCTGGCCGGGCGGCGCGTGGGGGACAATCCCGGGCTGCACCGGCTGCTGCGGAACGCCACCATGGCTGCGGAGCGCGGTTCGGCGCTGACGCGGCGGCTGCTCGCCTTCTCCCGCCGGAACGAGCTGGCGCTGCGCGCCGTCTCGGTGAACGCGCTCATCCTCGGCATGGGGGACCTGCTGACGCGCAGCCTGGCCGGGCCGAGCGGAACCACCGTGGAGGTGCGCCGGCGCCTGGCGCCGGAGCCGGTGACGGCGGTGGTGGATCCGGAGCAGCTGGAATTGGCGCTGCTGAACCTCTGCATCAACGCGCGGGACGCGATGCCCGGTGGCGGCACCATCACCATCGCCACGGAGGAGGTGGCCGTGGCGGCGGAGCAGGTACCGGACCTGCCGGCTGGTTCCTACGTGCGGGTGACGGTTGCCGACACGGGCACGGGCATGACGCCGGAGGTGCTGGCGCGGGTCTTCGAGCCCTTTTTCACCACGAAGGAGGTGGGCAAGGGCACAGGGCTGGGCCTTCCCATGGTCTATGGCCTGGTCCAGCAATCCGGCGGTGGGCTGACCATCGACAGCCGGCCCGGCGAGGGCACGCGCGTGGCGCTGTACCTGCCCGCGGGGGACGGGGTGGCGGCGCAGGGCGTCGGCGAGCCGCGGGAGGTTGCCCCGGCGCGGGAGCCGGTGCGCGTGCTGGTGGTGGACGACGACGCCACAGTGCGCGAGGTGACAGCCGGCTTCCTGGCCGATCTCGGCCACGAGACGGTGGAGGCCGATGACGGAATCGCCGCCCTGCGCGTGCTGGAGAGCGACCCCTCCGTCCGGCTTATGGTGGCGGACTTCGCCATGCCGCGCATGACAGGGGCGGAACTGTCGGAGCGGGCGCGCTCGATGCGGCCGGACCTGCCGATCCTGCTCGTGACGGGCTACGCGGAACTGGCGGCACTGGCCGCCAACATCCCCGTTCTGCACAAGCCCTATCGCCAGGCGGACCTGGCGGAGCATGTGGCGCTTCTGCTGGGCTGAGCCTCCCTCAATCCGCCGACAAGGGCTGCGTCCCCCGGGCGGCGGCGCCGGCCAGGGCCGCGATCTCGCGCAGTGCGGCGAGGGTGAGGGGCACCTGGGTCAGCGCGCCATCGATCCCGTGCAGGTGCAGGGCCACGCCGGCAGGTCCTTCCAGCAGGGCGCCGGAGTGGACAGGGCGCAGGATGCGGGGGGAGGCGGAGGGAGTCATGGGCGTTCCGGTCTCGTCCTGAGGGGGCGCCGGATCTTCCGGCCCGCACAGCATTCCGGCGCCCGCATGAACGAAGAATGAACAATCCCTGCCCTCAGTGCGGTTCCTCGAAGGTCAGGCGGTTTCCGGCGGGGTCGGTCACGCGCAGGATGCGGGAGCCCCAGGGCGCCTCCTCCAGCCCGGGCCGGGCGAAGCCGTAGTCCTTCGCCAGCGCGGCATGGAACCCCTCGATCCCCTGCACCCGCAGCAGCAGGGCCGATCCGGGCGTGGCGTCGCCGTGGTGCTGGGTGAGGTGGACCGTCACGCCACCGATCGAGATCCCGGCATAGAGCGGCAGATCCGGCGCGAAGCGGTGCTCCCAATCCCAGGAGAAGCCGAGATAGCCGACGTAGAAGGCACGGGTCGCTGGGACGTCGAACATGCGGAGAATGGGGATGGCGGGGCCGAAGGCCGGGGCGCTGGTCTGCATGAAGCCAGCGTAATGCCCCCTGTCCTCTCGGGCACGCGATCAGTGCTAGGCAGCGGGGCCATGGAAGGTTAAGGGGCGAAAGGAGCGCCCGCGTCCGACGGGCCCACACCGGGAGCCAAAACATCCGATGAACCGCCGCCGTTTCGTCGCGGGCGCGCCCCTGGCCGCTGCCGCGGCCACGACGCTCGCCGCCCCCGCCATCGCCCAGACCGCGCCGGAGCTGCGCTGGCGCATGGCTTCCTCCTTCCCCAAGAGCCTGGACACGATCTACGGCGCGGGGGAGATCGTGGCGCGGCGCGTGGCGGCGCTGACGGATAACAAGTTCCAGATCCGCGCCTTCGCGGCCGGCGAGATCGTGCCCGCCTTCGGCACGGTGGACGCCGTGCAGCAGGGCAACATCGAGTGCGCCCACACCGCCTCCTACTACTTCGTGGGCAAGGACCCGACCTTCGCCTTCGACGGCACCGTGCCTTTCGGCATGAACTTCCGCCAGCAGAACGCCTGGCTGAATGCCGGCGGCGGGCACGAGGTGATGCGCGAGTTCTTCGAGAGCTACAACATGGTCTCCTTCCAGGCCGGCAACACGGGCGCCCAGATGGGCGGCTGGTTCCGCAAGGAGATTCGCAATGTCGGGGACCTGTCCGGCCTGAAGTTCCGCATCGGCGGCTTCGCCGGCAACGTGGTCCAGAAGCTCGGCGCGGTGCCCCAGCAGATCGCCGGCGGCGACATCTACGCGGCGCTGGAGCGCGGCACGATCGACGCCGCCGAGTGGATCGGCCCCTACGATGACGAGAAGCTCGGCTTCAACCGGGTGGCGCCCTATTACTACTACCCGGGCTGGTGGGAGGGCGGGCTGAACCTCTCCCTCCACATCAACAAGGCGAAGTACGACGAGCTGCCGGCCCTCTATAAGGAAGCGCTGCAGAGCGCCTGCCGCGACGCGACGATCGAGACCATCGCCAAGTACGACAACCAGAACCCGGCGGCCCTGCGGCGCCTGGTCGCGGGCGGCGCGCAGCTTCGCGCCTTCCCGCGCGAGGTGATGCAGGCCTGCTACCGCGCCACCTTCGAGCTCTACGACGAGACGGCGGCCGCCAACCCGCGCTTCAAGAAGGTGTACGACCACTTCAAGGCGTATCGCGACACCCAGCTCCAGTGGTTCCGGGTGGCCGAGAACTCCTATGACAGCTTTGTCTACCTGATGCAGGCGCAGGAGCAGCAGCAGGCCGCCCAGCCGCGCCGCTAGGCACGGCGGCAGGGCCGCCCGCCGAGCACCCAAGGAATACGGATACGATGAAGCCACTGCTCGCCTTCAGCCGCTTCGTGGACGACCTGAACACAAAGATCGGCTGGATCGCCGACTGGATGACGCTGCTGGCCTGCGCCATCAGCGCCGGGAATGCCTTCGTGCGCTACGGCATCTCCTACTCGTCCAACGCCTGGCTGGAGGTGCAATGGTACCTCTTCGCGGGGATGGTGATGCTGGGCGCCTCCTACACGCTGTTCCGGAACGAGCACGTGCGGGTGGACATCCTCTACGGCAACATGTCCGAGCGGGCGCGGCTGTGGGTGGACGTGTTCGGCTTCATCGTCTTCTTCCTGCCCGCCATGATCCTCCTGGCCTGGATGACCTGGCCCTTCTTCCTGGACAGCTGGCAGCGCGGGGAAGGCAGCCAGAACGCCGGCGGCCTGCTGCGCTGGCCCGTGAAGCTGCTGATGCCCGTGGGCTTCGTGCTGCTGACGCTGCAAGGGCTCTCGGAGCTGATCAAGCGCATCGCGCTGCTGCGCGGCATGAAGCCGGAGAGCGAGGCGGTCGTCGCCTACGAGCGGCCTCTTCAGTGAACCAGACGACGACCGGACGGATCTTTCCATGAACGCGGACTACATGCCGCCGCTGATGTTCGGCGGCCTGGTGCTCTTCCTCCTGCTCGGCTTCCCCGTGGCCTTCTCCCTGGCCGCGGTGGGGCTGTTCTTCGGCTTCATCTCCATCGAGCTGGGCTTCTTCACCACCGCCTATCTCGGCAACCTGCCGCTGCGCGTCTTCGGCACGCTGTCGAACGACCTGCTGCTCTCCATCCCCTTCTTCACCCTGATGGGCGCGATCTTGGAGCGCTGCGGGTTGGCGGAGGACCTGCTGGAGGGCACGGGGCAGCTCTTCGGCAAGATCCCGGGCGGCCTGGCCTATGCCGTCATCCTCGTCGGCGCCGTGCTCGGCGCCATCACCGGCACGGTGGCCGCCTCTGTCATCGCCATGGGCATGATCTCCCTGCCGATCATGATGCGCTACGGCTACGACATGCGGATTGCCACGGGCGTGATCGCGGCCTCGGGCACCATCACGCAGGTCATCCCGCCCAGCCTCGTCCTCATCGTGCTGGGCGACCAGCTCGGCCGCTCGGTGGGCGACATGTACGCGGGCGCGATCGGGCCCTCCATCCTGCAGATCCTGCTCTTCATGGCCTTCATCGCGGGCGTCTCCATCTTCGCGCCCCACAAGGTGCCGGCCCTGCCGGCCGAGGCGCTGGGCAAGCGCGGCTGGCCGCTCTACTGGCGCGTGCTGAAGGGCATGGTGCCCTCCATCGTGCTGATCTTCCTCGTGCTCGGCACCATCTTCCTGGGCCTCGCCACCCCGACGGAAGCGGGCGCCATGGGCGCGGTGGGCGCGGTGGCGCTGGCCTGGGTGAACGGGCGCTACTCCTGGGTCCTGATCCGGGAAGCGATGTCCAACACGATGCGGATCACCGCCATGGTGATCTTCATCCTCATCGGCTCCACCGTCTTCTCCCTGGTGTTCCAGGGCGTCGATGGCGGGCTCTGGCTGGAGCACATGCTCTCCGGCCTGCCGGGCGGGCAGGTGGGCTTCCTCATCGCCGTCAACGTCTTCGTCTTCTTCCTGGCCTTCTTCCTCGACTTCTTCGAGATCGCCTTCATCATCGTGCCGCTGCTGGCCCCCGTGGCCGCAAAGCTCGGCATCGACCTCGTCTGGTTCGGCGTGCTGCTCTGCATCAACCTGCAGACGAGCTTCATGCACCCGCCCTTCGGCTTCGCGCTGTTCTACCTGCGCGGCATCGCGCCGAAGTCCGTCCTCTCCCGCGACATCTACTGGGGCGCGGTGCCCTGGCTGCTGCTGCAGCTCCTGCTGGTGGCCATCGTCATCATCTGGCCGGAGAGCGTGACCTACTGGATCGACAAGGGGACGGGCGTGGACCCCAACTCCGTCCGGATCGAGGTGCCGATGCCCGACACGGGCGAGGACGCGCCGCCCATCACCTTCAACTAGGCGGGCAACTGCCGGGAATGGGGTTCCTGGACCGGGTCTGGGGGGCGCTTCGCGGCGCCATCCCGGGCCTTTTCCGTTCCACCCTGCCAGCGCCGCCGGACTGGGCCGCGGGGCGCGGGCGGATCCTGCTCGTCGGGCCGACCGGGGCGGGGAAGAGCGCGCTGGTGAACGCGGTGCTGGGCGAAGAAGCCGCCCGCTCCGAGGCCGGGGCGCCCGTGACGGCGGGGACGCGCTGGTACGGCCGGGAGTCCGGCCTCGGCCTCGCCCTGGGCGACACGCGCGGGCTGGAAGCGGCGGAGAGCGCGGCGCAGGTGGCGCGGCTGGAGGCGGCTATCGCGGAGGCCGGCCCTGCCCGGCGCCCGCACCTCGTCTGGCTCGTGGTGAACGCAGAGGGCGGGCGAGCCTTCGCCGGCGAAGGAACCCTGGCCGCCTTCGCGGAGGCGCTGCGCAGGGTGGGTATTCCCTTCCTCGTCGTGCTCACCCATGCGGAGCCCGGCGCGGAAGCCCATGCCCGGCTCCGCGCGCGGGTTGCGGAGGCGATGGGCGATCTGCCGGTTATCGCGGTGAACACGCGGCCACTGCTGGGCGAGGGTGGGGCGGTGCTGCTGCCCGCGCACGGGCTGCAGGAGCTGCTCACCGCCTCCCGCCCCTTCCTGCCGGGCTGACCCGCGGCCCGGAGGGCTGCCCCGAAAGCGCCATGCCTGCCGCGAAGTGACCCCGCCCCCGTCATGCCGGCGACGCAACCTAGCGCAAAGCTTCCGGTTGTGGGAGGCCCGCTATCGGACTCCCCGGAAGAAGGAACGCCTTCGATGATCGCTCGCATCGCCCTTCTCGGCACCGCCGCCGCCGCGCTGCTCTCAGTGGCGGCCCAGGCCCAGACGGCTGCCCCGGCGGATGGCACGCCCGGCAACCCACCCGGCACGGCGGCCACCCGCGCCCTGGACCGTGCCGCCGGCACCAACACCTCGGGCGCCTACCCCTCCCAGTCCGACGGCACGCGCGCCAACCCGCCGGGCACCGCAGTCGGCCGCGCTGCGGACCGCGCCGCCCCGGCCCATCCGCAGCACCGCCAGGCCGAGACGCATCGCGGCAGCAACCCGCCCGGCACCGCCGCCACCCGTGCCTTCGACCGGGCGGCGGGCACCAACACCTCGGGCGCCTATCCCTCCCAGTCGGACGGCACGCCGGCCAACCCGCCCGGCACGGCGGCCGGGCGCGCGGCAGATCGCGCCACGCGGTAGGCGCCGCGACGCGCCGAAGCAGGAAGGGCCCGGTTCGCCGGGCCCTTTCCCGTTGTGGCCTACCCGCCCAGCCCGCCGCGGAAGGGCAGCAGCAGCAGCTCGTACCAGGCCATGTGCGCCACGCCGTAGAGCCCGGCCTTCCACATTAAGGCGGAGCGGAAGCCGAACATCACCACCAGCATCGGCAGCAGCCCCAGCGCGGCGGTCCAGAGCAGCTCCCGCTTCACCGGCCGGGCCAGCGCATCCGCCAGGGCCAGGGCCACGCGATCCCGGTCGTCCTGGTACACCACCCGCGCCAGGCGGATGCCGAAGCGGGGAATGAGGGAGGCGGCGCGGCCGATCTCCTCCATCTTCGCCTCCAGCATGGTGATCGCGTAGCGCGAGAGGACAAAGAGGGCGAAGCGGAACACCGGGGCGCCGCGCAGCAAGAAGAGCGCCCGCGCCAGCGGCCAGGCGGAGACCACCCCCTGGGCGAAGTGGACGAGGTACCAGAGCAGCACGGCCCCTGCCCCGATCAGCGCCCAGGTGATGCTGGGCATGTAGGGCGCGACCGCCGCCAGGGCGAAGAACACCGCCGTCACGCTGATGGCCACCAACGCCTCCTCCGCCACGTAGCGGAACACGGCGTTGCCGATGAAGGCCTCCACGGCCGGCTCCAGCTCCGCGGCCAGCTCCCCCTCGCTGCCCGCCAGCAGGGCGGCGATGAGGGAGGCGCTGTCACCTTCCGGCGAAGGTTCCGCGAAACGCGCGGGGTGGGGTTGGACGGGTCCGGCCATGCCGGGCAGACTCCGCCCGATGTTCCGCAGGACCGTCAAGCCGGACCCCATCGCCATCGCGCTGGACCACGCCCGCCGCGCCGTGGCCGGGGGCGATCCCCTGCCCCTGCTCCTCGTCTGCACGGGGCCGGAGCGGGCGGAGATCGCGGCGGCCGCCCGCCTGGCCGAGACGGAGCCGCTGCCGTTGGCCCGCGCCCTGCGCCCCTTGCTGGTCGAGGGCGCCGACACCCCCCCTACCCTGCCCGCCCTGCTGACGGCGCTGCGGGTCCGCAAGCTCTCCGCTCTCGGGGATACCTCGCCCGTGGCGCGGGGTTTCACGCGCCCGGCGCCGCAGCGGGGGAGCTGGGTCGGCCGCCTGCTCGGCCGCGGGGCGACGCTGCTGGACGAGGCGGTTTCCGCGGTGCCGGGGATCGAGGACCGGATGGCCGGGATGCAGCGCTGCAACGTGCTGCTGGCCGGCCGTTCGGGCGCGGGGAAGAGCACCCTGGTGAACGCCGTCTTCGGCCGCGTGGCGGCAGAAACGGGGGAAGGCGCGCCGGTCTCCACCGTGGCCACCTGGTACCGCCACCCCTGCGCGCCCCTGCACCTGGCCGATACGCGGGGATTGGAGCCCGGCGCCTACAAGGAGACGCGGGCCGCGGTGGAGACGGAGCTGGCCCGGCTGGCGGCGTTGCCGGAGGAGGAGCGGCTGCACCTCGCCTGGCTCTGCATCGATGCGGCGGGGGAGCGGGTGGAGCCTGCGGACCAGGATCTGGCGCGGCTGCTGGCGGCACAGGGCGTGCCCGTCCTCGTGGTGCTGACCAAGGCCTGGGGCGAGGACAAGTTCTCGGAAGCCGTGCGGGGGCTGATCCCGGAGGCGCGCGACGTGCTGCGCGTGGTGGCGGCGCCGCGCCTCTTCCCGGGCAGCTCTCATGGAGGCGGCGCGCGGGTGGAGGCGCGCGGGCTGGAGGCACTGGTGGCGGCCACAGTGGAGGCCCTGCCGGAAGGGCGGCGCGCGGCGGCGGCGGCGGCTAACCTCGTCGCCCTGGCCCCGAAGATCGCGGAGGCGGAGGCGGCCATCGCTGCCCACGCGAAGGTGGCGGCGGCGCTCGCGGCCACCCCCATCCCCTTTGCCGATGCCGCGCTGCTCTTCGGCGTGCAGGCGAAGATGATCGTGGACGTGACGGTGCGGATGGGAACGCCGGCCGAGGAGATGCCGCTGAAGACGGTGGCCGCCGCCCTGCTGGGCCCGGCCGCCGCCGGGGTGGGCGGGCGCGTGGCGGGCCGGGCCCTCGGCACGCTGCTGAAGTTCATCCCGGGCGTCGGCAGCGTGGCGGGCGGCGCGGTGAACGCGGCGCTCGCTTACGGGCTGACCACCGCGCTGGGCCAGGCCTATCTCGCCTTCCTGAAGGATCGCTGGGCGGTGCTGCAGCACCCGCCGAGCCTGCAGGAGGTGGTTTCCTTCCTCGGGCGCTTCCGGGGCTGACGGAGCGGGTGCATGTTGCGCCGCATCAGCCGCCCGGAGGTGCCCGCGTGAAGCCCGTGATCCTGATGGCGCCGCGCCTGCCCCAGCCGCTCGTGGCGCGGCTGGAGGAGCGCTACACCGTGCTCGGCCCGCTGGAGCGCTCCGAGGCCGCTTGCCTGCCGCCAGGGGCGGACGCGGCGCGGGCGCTGGTCACGCTCGGCACGCTGCGGACGGACGCGGCGCTGGTGGCCGCGCTGCCGAATCTCGGCCTGATCCACTTATACGGCACGGGCTTCGAAGGCGTTGACATGGCCGCCGCCGCTGCGCGCGGCATCGCCGTGACGAATGCCGGGGAGGCAAATGCGGAGGCCGTGGCGGAATTCGCCATGGGCTTGGTGCTGGCGAGCGGGCGGAAGATCGCGGAGGGCGACCGCTACGTGCGCGAGGGGCGCTGGAGCGGCAACGCGATCGAGCGCCTGCCGCTGGTCCCCGGGCTCTACGGGCGGCGCCTGGGCATCTACGGGCTGGGCGCGATCGGCAAGCGGATCGCCGCGCGCGCGGCGGCTTTCGGGATGGAGATCGCCTACCACAACCGCCGCGTGGCGGAGGGCGTGGGCTACGCCTACCACGACAACCTGGAAGCCCTCGCCCGCTGGTCGGACGTGCTGATGGTGGCCGTCCGCGCCGCGCCGGAGAACCGGCACGCGGTGAACGCCGCCGTGCTGGAGGCCCTGGGGCCGGAGGGCGAGGTGGTGAACATCTCCCGCGGCTCCGTGGTGGATACGGAGGCGCTGTGCGACGCGCTGGAACGCCGCGCGATCGCCGGCGCCGCGCTGGACGTGTTCGAGGACGAGCCGAACGTGCCGGAACGGCTGCGCGCCATCCCGAACGCGGTGCTGACGCCGCACGTCGCCGCCTACTCTGCCTCGGCCCAGGCCGCGCAGCGGCAGCTCGTGTGGGACAACCTGGAGGCCTTCTTCGCGGGGCGGCTACTTTCGAGCGTGGTGGCCTAGGCGCCGCAACGCGGCCGGGCCAGGGCCGTTCCCATCGCCACCTGCAACGCCGCCCCGGGACCTGCGCCATTTCGACACTCAGCATCGACGAGGACGACCTCGCGGAAGC
The DNA here is from genome assembly GCF_024594815.1 of Roseomonas populi. Taxonomy (GTDB): domain Bacteria; phylum Pseudomonadota; class Alphaproteobacteria; order Acetobacterales; family Acetobacteraceae; genus Roseomonas; species Roseomonas populi. The sequence goes on from NZ_JANJOU010000009.1 coordinate 203,673, forward strand.
GCGGAAGTTCAACCGGAAGCTGGACTGGCTGCCGCGCTTCAAGCTCCGCAACCGCTTCGACCAGCTCCTGATCCAGTCGCTCCTGCGGCTCTCCCAGACCGGGAGCGACAGGGCGGTCCGGCGCGTCGGGCTCGACCTGGAGGAGCGGGTGGCGGAGGCGGATGGGCTGCGCGTACCCGTGCGCATCCTCCGCTCCCGCGCGCCAGTGAAGGGAGTGGTGCTGGATATCCACGGCGGCGGCTGGGCCATCGGCAATGCGCGGGTGGATGACGGGCTGAATTCCCGGATCATCCACGCCTGCGGCGTGGCGGTGGTCTCGGTCGATTACCGGCTGGCCGGGCGCGTGCCGGTGGAGGAACTCATCAAGGACTGCACCGCCGCCGCGCGCTGGCTGCTGGAGGGCGGCCTGCCGGAGTATGCGGGGATGCCGGTGGTGTTCACCGGCGAATCCGCGGGCGGCCACCTGGCCGTCGCCACGCTGCTTCGGCTGAAGGCCTGGCCCGATCTGCTCCGGCGCGTGCGGGGCGCCGTGCTCCATTACGGCGTCTACGACCTGGCCGGCACGAGGAGCGTGCGGGAGGCCGGGCGCGATACGCTGGTGCTTCCCGGGCGCGACCTGAAGAAGGCGTTGTGCCGCCTGACCCCGGACCTGAACGACGAGGAACGCCGCGCGCCGGACCTCTCGCCGCTCTATGCCGACCTGCGCGGGCTGCCGCCGGCGCTGATGTTCACCGGCACGCTCGATCCCCTGCGCGACGACACGCTGGAACTGGCGGAGCGCTGGCGCACCGCCGGCGGCGAGGTGGAGTTGCACCTGGTACCCGAATCACCGCACGGCCTGATCCACTTCTCCACGCGCATCGCGGCGAAGGTGCGCGCGCGCGGCCATGCATGGATCCGCGACCGGCTGCGCTAGGTCCCCACCCGCAGCGGCGCGGCCATCTTGCGAAGGCACGCAATAACGGAAAGCGCAGTGATGCGCCCGGTCTTCGGGTTCTCGCTCGGGATGTTCTCGATCTGCATGGAGAAGGCGGCGGAATCCGAATCGACCTCGATCCGGTGCGTGTTGCGCGTCAGCGCCGGGTCCGCCCAGATCTCCAGCTCCGTCCGGTCCGGCCCGATGCCGGCGAGCGAGAGCGCGACGGCGACGTTGAGGTTGGCGGGGAAGCCGATCGCCGCCTCGCGCGGCGTGCCCTTGAAGATTCGCAGCGGCTCCTTGATGTCCTCGATGGCGATGTTGTTCTCCACGAGGTAGGGCGCGCCCACCAATCCGCGCACGGGCTTGCGCGTGACCATCCGCACGGAATGAATGGTGCCCTCCGCCGCCGCGGCTACGGCGTCCAGGCCGATGAGTGCGCCTGTGGGCACGGTGACCTGGCCGCCATGCCTCTTCGCCAGTTCCAGCAGGTGCTCGGCCCGCAGCAGCGCGCCCGCGCTCAGCACCACCACGCTCTTGCCGGCGCGCAGGAAGGGCTCGGCGATCGCGGGCAGAAGGGCGGCGGGGGCGGCCTCCACCACGATGTCGGCCAGCGGCTCCAGCGCCTCCACCGGCACCACGGGCACGGGGCGCGCGGTGGCAGTGGAAAGGCGGGCCTTCGCGCCCTCGATGTCGCGGGCGGAGACGGCGGCCAGCTCGCAGCCCGGCAGGCCCTTCTCCAGCGCGGCCACCACGGCCATTCCCACCGCGCCGAGGCCGGCGACGGCGATGCGAAGGGGAGGTCTGGTGCTCATTCCCGTCCTCTCGTCACGTGAATCGTGAGAATGCCCGACTGCTGCGCTCGGAAACCATGCGCCCGCCGCGGCGTCCAGCACCGGGCATAGCGGAGAACGGGGCAGCGCGCATGGATCTCGGGATCAAGGGCCGCGTGGCGGTGGTGACGGGCGGCGATTCCGGGATCGGGCTGGAAACGGCGCGGCTTCTTCTCGCCGAGGGCGCGAAGGTCGTGCTGTCGGACAAGGAGTCCGCCCCGCTGGAGAAGGCAGCGGCCGGGTTGGGCGGCGCGGTGAAGGCCGTGGCGGCGGACCTGACGAAGCCCGCCGAGGTCGAAGCCCTGGCCCTCGCGGCGCGCGAGGCCTTCGGGCCCGTCGGCATTCTCGTGAATGCGGCCGGCATCACAGGCCCCACGGGCAGCTTCCACACCCTGATCGACGACGACTGGCAGACAGCGCTGGACGTCGATTTCCTCTCCGCCGTGCGGATCTGCCGCGCCCTGATCCCCGGCATGGTGGAGCAGGGCTGGGGCCGCGTGGTCCTGATCGGGTCCGAGGACGCGGTGCAGCCCTACCCGGACGAGCTGCCCTACTGCGCCGCCAAGGCCGCGGTCCTGAACCTGACCAAGGGCCTGTCCAAGACCTATGCGCGCCAGGGCGTGCTCGTGAACAGCGTCTCCCCCGCCTACATCGAGACGCCGATGACGGACGCGATGATGGAGAAGCGCGCGAAGGAGCGCGGCACCTCCTTCGAGGAGGCCGTGCAGAGCTTCCTGAAGGAGGAGCGGCCCACCTTGGAGCTGCGCCGGCGCGGGCGGGTGGAGGAGGTGGCGTCGGTGATCGCTCTCCTGTGCTCCGAACGGGCCAGTTTCGTGAACGGGGCGAACTACCGCGTGGATGGCGGCTCGGTTGCCACCATGGCCGTCTGAGCGTTTCATCGAGCCCAACACTTTCGCCCGCGCGACGTTAGGGGGTGGGAAGAGGGCGGGTGATGGCCAGGACGGGACCGATGTTCGACGTGGTTGTGCTGGAAGATGACGACCTCGTCCGCGATGTCCTGACCGACATCATCGAGGCGGAGGGCTTCGCCGTGCGCCCGGCCGCCACAGCGGATGCCGCGCTGGCGCATCTCGCCTCCAGCGCGGGCTGCAGCCTGCTGCTGACCGATATCGACCTCGGCCCCGGCCCCAGCGGGTTCGATACGGCGAGGGTGGCGCAGGAGCGGCACCCGGAACTGCCGATCATCTATCTCACCGGCCGCCCCGCCCATGCCAATGCCCGGGATTTCGGGCCGAACGAGCGGTTCCTGCGCAAGCCCTTCCGTACGCGGGAACTGGTGGACGCGATGCGGAGCCTCGGCGTGAACCCGCCCTCCGAGGACGCCTAGAGCATCGCCAATGCCTGCTTGCGCCTGGGCGGCGGAAAGGCGGCGTCCAGTGCCCGCAGGTCCTCCTCTGTCAGCGTGATCTCCTGTGCGGCCGCGTTCTGCCGGACATGGGCGGGATCGGCGGCCTTGGGGATGGCGATGATCCCCTCCCGCCGCAGGGTGAAGGCCAGGGCAATGGTCGCCGGGCCGGTCCCGTGGCGCGCCGCCACCTCCCGCAGCGCCGGCTTCCCCAGCATCCGCCCGCCCTGCCCCACGGGGGAATAGGCCATCACGGGCATACGGTGGTCCCGGCAGAAGGGCAGCAGGTCGTATTCCGGGCCCCGGGCCTCCAGGTTGTAGAGGACCTGGTCCGTCGCGCAGTCCGGCAGGGCGGCGCCCAGTTCCTCCAGGTCGTCCACGTCGAGGTTGGAGACGCCCCAGCGGCGGATCTTCCCGGCCTCGATCAGGCGCTCGAAGGCCTCCACCGTTTCCGCCAGCGGCACGCCGCCGCGCCAGTGCAGCAGGTAGAGGTCGATCGCCTCCACCCCCATCCGGCGCAGGCTGGCCTCGCAGCTGCGGGCCATGCGCGCTCGGGAGGCGTTCTGGGGATAGACCTTGCTGACGAGGAAGACCTCCTCCCGCCGCCCGGCAATGGCGTCCCGCACCACCTCCTCGGCGCCGCCATCGGCGTACATCTCCGCCGTGTCGATCAGCGTCATGCCGAGGTCCAGGCCGAGCCGCAGGGCGTCCGCTTCCGCCCGCCGGTCGCTCCCGCGCTCCCCCATGTGCCAGGTGCCCTGGCCGAGGGAGGGCACCTCCGTGCCGTCCGGCAGGCGCGCGGTTCGCTGTGGCTTGGCGGTCATACTGCGGCTTCCCTGGCACTGGTCACGCGATCGCGCGCCGCGCGGCGGGCGCGGCCATGCGAATGTGGGCGGGATGACGCGGCTTGTCGCCCTCCTCCTGTTCCTCGTGCTGCCGTCCCTTGGGTTGGCCCTCGGCCCGGCCCTTGCCCAGGGTGGCGGGACCGAATCGGTCGGCTCCTGGATCCTCTCCTGCTCGCTGGACCGCATGACGGACCGCTCGGAGTGCCGGATGCTGCACCGCCAGCCCGTCGCGCCCGCCTCCGCCGGCCTCGCCGCCCTGGCGCTGGAGGTGGCGGACCGCGGCGGCAAGCTGGTCCCCGTCGTCACGGCCCGGGACCTCTCGCTGGAGGGCGCTGGACGCGGGCTGCTGGCCTTGACGGGCACCGCCCAGCTCCGTTTCCCGCCCAACCGCCTCTTCGACATGCCCTGCGGGCTGGAGAGCCGCTCCCTCGTCTGCGCCCCGCGGGAGGCCGACCTGGCCCGCGCCGCCGCGGAACTGCCGGGGGCGACCCGCGTCCTCGTCCGCATCGACGGGCTGCTGGTGCCCGAGGGTCAGGCAATGAAGGAGCCGGTGGAGCTCCCCCTCTCCGGCACGGCCGATGCCCTGGCCCGGTTCCGCGCGCGCCAGCCGGAGGGAACGGCCCCGCCCCCGCCGCCCTCGGGCCTGCCGGACCTGCGGGAGATGCTCTCCCGCCTCATGGCCCTGATCGGACCCCTCATCACGCCGTGATGCGTCACCGGAAGCGCCAAGGAAGGACGAACCAGGACAGCATGATGCAGCAAGACCGCAGGCCACCCCGCAGCCGGGGCGCCCCCTTCCTCCTCCTCGCCCTTCTCGGCCTCTCCCTCCCCGCCTGCTCCGAACTCCTGAGCGAGACCACGGCGGCGGGGGCCGGCGTGGGCAGCGCCGCCATCTCCGACGCGGTCGGCGCCAGCGCCACCGTGACCACGGGCATCGGCCTGGGCGTGCAGGCGGGGGTGCGGGCCGGGCTGCACTACGCCCAGCGCCGCGCCCATGCGGCGGCGCAGGCGAGCGTGGCGGCAGCAGCGGGGCCCCTGCCGGTGGGCGGCATAGCCCCCTGGTCCATCGAGCACGACGTGCCGATCGAGCCGGATGAGCGCGGCCAGGTCACCGTGGTCCGGCTGATCGATGCCGGGACGATCCGCTGCAAGGAGATCGTCTTCTCCGTCGATGCCACCACGCGGCCGGAGGAGCAGCCCCGGCGCGCCTTCTACACCGCCTATGTCTGCCAGGACGGCGCCGACTGGCGCTGGGCCTCCGCGGAACCGGCCACCGAGCGCTGGGGCAGCCTGCAGTGATGCGGCGCCTCGCCCTGCCCTTCCTTGTGCTGCTGCCGCTCTCCGGCTGTGGCCTCGCGACCGATCTGACGAGCGCGTTGGCCGGCGTTGCCGCGGGCACGGCCACCGCGAACCCGGCGCTGGGCTTTGGGATCGCGGTGGGAACCCGCGCGGCGGTCCAGGCCGGGCTGAACTGGGCCGTGCGCGTCCGGGCGCGCGGGGAGCAGGACGCGGTGGCCGAGGTGATCGGCCGCCTTACCCCCGGCGAGGCGCTGCCCTGGCGCAGCGACCACGACATCCCCTTCGGCAACGAGGAGGGCGAGGCCCGGCTGGTGCGGGAGATGGTCACGCCCCTCGCCACCTGCCGGGAGGCGCTCTTCTCCATTGCGGAGGGCGAGGGGGCGGAGAGGACGCAGGAGTGGTTCCTCACCACCGCCTGCCGCCAGGGCGACCGCTGGAAATGGGCGGCGGCCGAGCCCGCCACGGCGCGCTGGGGCAGCCTGCAGTAGCGCGGGCCGCCGAAAGGCATGGCACCGCCCGGGAGCGATGCCGCAGGGCGGTCAGCCCCCCTGCGGCTCCCGCCTCAGTAGCAGGATCCCCAGCACGACGGAGACGATGAAGAGGACCGCTCCCAGGGCGAGCTGCGCCGTGCGGTCCACCGCCACACCGTCCCCCAGCAGCACGAAGACAAGGGTCTGGGGCAGGTAGCCCACGGCGGAAGCCGCCAGGAAGGGCGCGAGCCGCAGGCCAGACAGCCCGGCCAGCAGGTTGAGGGCGAGATTGTTGCCCACGGGCAGCAGCCGCAGCGCCAGGGTGGCGCCGAAGGGGCTGGCGGCCAGCCGATCGTGCAGCGGGCGCAGGCGGCGGCCGAAGCGGCCTTCCAGCCGCCGTGCCGCCCAGCCCCGCCCGACCATCCGGGCCCAGAGAAAGGCGATGGCGCAGCCCAGCACCTGCGCCAGCAGGGAAAGCGCCGTGCCGATCGTCGCGCCGAAGGCGTAGCCGCCGAGGAAGGCCACGGCCTGGCGGGGCAGGCCGGCGGCCGCCGCGGCGGTGCCGGCGGCGATGAACAGCGCCTCGCCCAGCAGCCCCTGGCCCCGGATCCAGTGGTCCACCCAGGCCATCCCGCTCTCGCCGCCCGGCGCCAGGCCGAGGGTGCGGATAATCCAGCCCGCCACGCCCAGCCCCGCGGCCAGCAGCGCCATCCGCCCGGCCGCGGTCAGGGCGCGGCGGGTGCGGGTGGCGGGGGTGCCGGCCCCAGTGGTCGCGCTCACGGGTTGCCGTTCACGGCGGGGCCGGGTCGTCGGGCAGCAGGCGCGGGCGCTTCCAGCGGCGCTGCAGCCACATCATCCCCAGCAGGTCCACGATCCCCACCGCCAGCCGGTCCAGCGTGCCGTAGTTGGAGACGCCCCGCGTGCGCGGGCGGTGCCCGACCGGCTCGCTCACCACCCGGCCGCCGGCGCGCAGCACCAGGGCGGGCAGGAAGCGGTGCATGTGGTCGAAATGCGGGAGGGTGAGGAAGAGGTCGCGCGGAAAGACCTTCAGCCCGCAGCCCGTGTCCGGCGTGGCGTCGCCCAGCAGACCGGCGCGGATGCGGTTGGCGATCCGGCTGGTCACGCGCTTGGTGGCCGTGTCCTTGCGGGTGGTGCGCCAGCCCGCGACCAGCGTGTCCATTCCCTCCGCCTGCGCCCGCGCCCAGGCGCGGGGGATGTCCGCCGGGTCGTTCTGCCCATCCCCGTCCAGGGTGGCGATCCAGGGCGCGCGCGCGGCGCGGATACCCGTGACGATGGCGGCGGACTGCCCGCAGGAGGCGGCATGGCGCAGCAGCCGCACCGCGCCCAGCGCCCGCACCGCCTCCGCCGTGGAGTCCGTGGAGCCGTCGTCCACGTAGATGATCTCGTGCGGGGTGCCGGCGAGGGCGGCGGCGATCTCGGCGACGAGCGGCGCGACGTTCGGCGCCTCGTTCCGGACGGGCACCACGACGCTGATGGCCGGGGTGCTACCGGCGCGGGGGCTGACCGCGGGGGCGCCGGGATCCGGGCCGTCGGGCGGATTGGGGGTGGGGGACATGCGGCGGCGGGGGGTAGCAGGGGGCGGAGGGTGCGTCCAGCACGGCCATTGCCGCGCCCCCGCGACAGTCGGATATTACGGCCCGTCGCGCCGCCCCGGCCGCGCGCTTGCCCTGCCCCTCTTTCCCCACCACCTGCTGGATGCCATGCCCTTCGACGCCCAGGCCCCTTACCCGAGCACCGCGTCCGCCCACGCCGGGCAGGCCCGTGCCGTGGCCTGGTGGCTGCTGGCCGTCGCCGCCATGGTCTGGGTGATGGTGGCCCTGGGCGGCGCCACGAGGCTGACGGGATCGGGGCTCTCCATCATGGAGTGGGCTCCCCTCCGCGGCACCCTGCCGCCGATGAGCGAGGCAGAGTGGAACCGCCTCTACGACCTCTACCGCACCATCCCGCAGTACGAGCTGGTGAACCGCGGCTTCGGGCTGGAGGGCTTCAAGAGCATCTTCTGGCTGGAATGGACCCACCGCCTCTGGGGGCGGCTGATCGGGCTTGTCTATGCCGGCGGCCTCCTCTGGTTCTGGCTGCGGGGCGGGATCCCGAAGGGCTACGGCAAGCGCCTTCTCCTCCTCCTCTTCCTCGGCGGGCTGCAGGGCGCGGTGGGCTGGTTCATGGTCGCCTCGGGCTTCGAGGCGGACCGCACCGCCGTCTCGCCCTGGCGGCTGGTGGTCCATCTCGGCCTCGCGCTCCTCCTCTTCGGCGTGCTGCTCTGGACCGCCCTCTCACTGCTGCGGCCGGACCGGGATGCGCCGCCGGAGGCCCGGCCGCTGCGCCCCCTCGCTCATGCCACGGCCGGGCTGGTGGTGCTGACCATGCTGGCGGGCGGCTTCGTGGCCGGGATCAAGGCGGGGCTGGACTACAACACCTTCCCCCTCATGGGCGGGCAACTGGTGCCGGAAGGCTATGGCGGCACCGGCGCCACCACCTTCCTCCATGCCCTGGTGGGGGACGTGGCGACGGTGCAGTTCAACCACCGGCTGCTCGCCACCCTCACCGGCCTCGCCGCCCTCGCCCTCGGTGTGCTGGCGCTGGCCCGCCTGCCGGCCGGGGCCGCGCGGCGGGCGGCGGCGGCCTTCACGGCCGTGGTTCTCGTCCAGTACGCGCTCGGCGTCGTGACGCTGGTGCATGTGGTCCCGGCCTGGCTCGGCACGCTCCACCAGACGGTGGCGGTGGCGGTGCTGGCAGGCGCGCTGCTGCTGCTGCACGCGCTGCGGCGGCCCCGCGCGGGCCGGCCCGCTTGAGCGACGAACCTCCCGCCGGAGACCTTTACCGGACCGTCCTGGAGACCCTCCCGCACGGCGTCTGCGTCTTCGGCCCGGACCGGCGGGTGCGGATGGTGAACGCGGCCTACCAGCGGATCATGGAAGGGTCCGAGGTGGCGATCGGCGAGCACCACGCCGACATCGTCGCGCGGCGCGAGGCCGCCGGCGAGTTCGGCGCCCGGCGGGAGGAAATCGTCCAGGTCATGCGGGACGACTTCGTCAAAGCCCATCCTTACGAGCTGACGCGCACCCGGCCGAACGGCACCGTGGTGCTGGCCCGCGTGGTGCCGCTGCCGGAGGGGGGGCAGGCGGTGGTGGTCACGGACGTGACCCGCCGTGCCCGGGCGGAAGCGGAGGCCGGGCAGCGCACCGCAACTCTGCAGGCGATGCTGGACAACCAGCCGGACGGCGTGGCGCTGTTCGACGGCGATGGCTTCCTGGTCGCCGCCAACGCCCTGGCCGCCCGGCTGACAGGGTTGGGTGAGGCCACGATGCGCCCGGGCCGCCACGTGGACGAGTTGCGGCTGCTGCAGCTCGCCTCGCTCGAGTTCGGCGACATGACCAGCCCGGCGGCGCGGGATGCCCTGGCGCGCAGCAAGGGCACCATCGCGGAGACGGGCCGCTTCGTCCGCACGCGCCCCGACGGCACGGTGCTGGAGGTGCGGACAGACCCGATGCCCGGCGGCGGCTTCCTCCGCACCTATCGCGACGTGACGGAGGAGCGGCGGGCGCGGGCGGAGCTGGAGGCGGCGCGCGACGCGGCGGAGGCGGCCTCCCGCGCCAAGTCCGGCTTCCTGGCGACGATGACGCACGAGCTGCGGACGCCGCTGCACGCCGTGATCGGCTTCTCCGAGGCGATCCTGGAGGAAACGCGGCCGGAAGCCGTGCGGGACCACGCGAGGGAGGTGCTGGAGGCCGGGCGGCAGCTCCTGGGGCTGGTCGACGGGCTGCTGGAGGCGACGCGGATCGAGGCCGGCACCCTCTCCCTGCGCGGCGCGGTGCTGGACCCCCTACCCATCCTGCGCGCCGCCGCCGTCAGCGCCCGCCGTGCCGCGGAGGCGGCGGGGATCGCCTTCGAGGAGGCGTTGCCAGAGGCGTTGCCGCAGCTGCGGGGCGATGCCGGGCGCTTGCGGCAGGTGCTGGACGCCCTCATCTCCAACGCCGTGAAGTTCACGCCTGCCGGCGGGCGGGTGACGCTCTCCGCCACGCCCCTAGCCACGGGCGGGACGGAGATCGCCATCGCCGACACGGGCATCGGCATGGCGCCGGAGGACATCCCGCGCGCCTTCGAGGCCTTCACCCAGCTCGAGGCCGGGCTGAGCCGGCGCTACCCCGGCTCTGGCCTCGGCCTCTATCTCTCCCGCGCCCTGGCAGGGGCTATGGGGATCGGGCTGGACCTGCAAAGCACGCCCGGCAAGGGCACCACCGTCCGGCTGGCCGTGCCGCCGGCCGAGGAGACTTCGGCATGAACGCTGACACGCCGCTGGATGCCACCGCCCGCCTCTTCTTCCGCGAGCTGGACGGGGGCGAGGCCGCCCGCATCACCGCCGACGCGCTCTCGGGCGCCGAGGACGGGGAGCTGTTCCTGGAGTACCGGGAGAGCGAGATGACGAGCCTGGAGGATGGCCGCATCCGCTCCGCCACCTTCGACACGCAGCGCGGCTTCGGCCTGCGCGCCGTGCGCGGGGCCGCCGCCGCCTATGCCCATGCCGGGGAGGTGACGGCCCCTGCCCTTCGCCGCGCCGCCGCCGCCGTGCGCGGCCTGCCCGGCGAGGGGAGCATCCGTGTGGCGGAGCCGCCGCGCGCGACGAATGCGCGGCTCTACGATTCCGCCAACCCGCTTCCGCTGATGGAGTTCGAGGCGAAGACCGCGCTGCTGGCCGGGATCGACGCCTATGCCCGCGGCCGCGATTCCCGCGTGGTGCAGGTGATGGCCTCTCTCTACGGCGAGTGGCAGGCGGTGCGGATCATTCGCGCCGACGGGCGCGAGGTGGCCGACCTTCGCCCGCTGGTGCGGCTGAACGTGAACGTGGTGGTGGAGCGCGACGGGCGGCGCGAGACAGGCAGCTACGGCACGGGTGGCCGCTTTTCCTACGACCGCGTGCTGGGCGAGGCGACCTGGAAGGCCGCGGTGGACGAGGCGCTGCGCCAGGCCGTGCTGAACCTGGACAGCGTGCCCGCGCCTGCCGGCGAGATGGAGGTGGTGCTGGGCCCGGGCTGGCCGGGCATCCTGCTGCACGAGGCGATCGGCCACGGGCTGGAGGGCGACTTCAACCGCAAGGGCACCTCCGCCTTCGCCGGGCTGATGGGCCAGCGCGTGGCGAGCAAGGGCGTGACGGTGGTGGATGATGGCACCATCCCCGACCGGCGCGGCAGCCTGACCATCGACGACGAGGGCACGCCGACCAGCCGCACCGTGATGATCGAGGACGGCATCCTGACCGGCTTCATCCAGGACCGGCAGAACGCGCGCCTGATGGGGGTGAACCCCACCGGCAACGGGCGCCGGCAGAGCTACGCCCACGCGCCGATGCCGCGCATGACGAACACGGTGATGCTGGGCGGGAACCACCATCCGGAGGAGATCCTGCGCAGCGTGAAGCGCGGCATCTACGCCGTGAACTTCGGCGGCGGGCAGGTGGACATCACCTCCGGCAAGTTCGTGTTCTCGGCCAGCGAGGCCTACATGATCGAGGACGGCAGGCTCGGCGCGCCGGTGAAGGGCGCGACGCTGATCGGCGACGGGCCGAGCGCCCTCACCCAGGTCTCGATGATCGGCAACGACATGGCGCTGGACGCGGGCATCGGCACCTGCGGCAAGCAGGGCCAGGGCGTGCCCGTGGGCGTGGGCCAGCCGACGCTGAAGATGACGGGGCTGACGGTCGGCGGCACGGCCGTCTGACTTGGGGTTCTGGGACTTCGTCCTGGCCGGCCTGGCCGTGGCCGTTGCCGCCATCGTGCAGCTCTCGGCGGGGCTGGGGCTGACGCTGGTGGGGGTGCCCATGCTGGTTGCCATCGAACCCCGGCTGGTGCCGGTGCCCTTCATCCTCTCCGCCCTGCCCATGATGTTCGGGCAGTGGCGGGTGGATTCGCGCCACGTGCCGAAGGGGATGCTGCTGCCCTCCGTGCTCGGCGTGGCGCTGGGCACGGCGGCGGGCATGGCGCTGGCCGTTTACCAGCCCGGCATCGCCACGCCGCGCGGCTACGGGATCGTCACGCTGGTGGCCGTGGCGCTGGCCGTGGCGGTTCCCCGGCTGCAACCCACCACGCCGATGCTGGCCGGGGCCGGGCTCGTCTCCGGCGTGATGGGCGGGATCTCCGGCGTGCACGGGCCGCTGATGGGGCTGGTGGTGTCCCACCTGCCGGCGCAGGCGGTGCGGGGCTTCCTCGGGCTGTTCTGGCTCCTGGCGCACCTCACCCTGCTCGCCATGGCGATCCCCGCCGGGCGGCTGGGGTGGGGGGAGGCGTGGCTGGCCCTCGGGCTGCTGCCGGGCGTGGCGCTGGGGGCCGCCCTCTCCGGCCCGGCGCGGCGCTGGCTGGACGGGCCGCGGCTGCGCTGGGCCATCCTCGGCATCTCGGCCGCAGGCGGCGCCGCGCTGGTGGCACGGGGATGAGCGCGCTCCGCCCCGCCAAGCCAGAGGACGAGGCGACGATCCGTGCGCTGGTGGAGCGCGCCTACGCCCCCTACGTCCCGCTGCTCGGCCGCCGCCCCGCGCCGATGGACGACGACTTCGCCGCGCGCATCGCGCAGGGTCAGGCGCATGTCATGGAGCGGGACGGCGCCCTCGTCGCCCTGGCGGTGATCGAGGACCGCGCGGACCACCTCTGGATCGAGGACCTGGCGGTGGAGCCGGGGCTGCACGGGCAGGGCATCGGCCGCGCCTTGCTCGCCTTCGCGGAGGGCGAGGCACGCCGCCTGGGCCTGCGCGAGCTGCGGCTGCTGACGAACGAGCGGATGGAGCGCAACCGCGCCATCTATGCCCGTGCCGGTTTCCAGGAGACGGAGCGGCGGGAGGAGATGGGCTTCCGCCGCGTCTACATGGTCCGCCACCTGGACCCTGCCTGACCCGGCCAGCCCCACCCTGGGGCTGCACCCTGGCGGCAGTACGCGGCCCAGGGCTATGGTTCGGCAACCGCGGCGCGGAAGCGGGCCGCCTGCCACGGGATCGCGATGCGCCGAACGCCCTTCCGCCCCTCCTGGCTGCGCCTGCTCGGCGCGGCGCTCATGGCCATGGCCGGCGCGGGGGGCGCGGCGGCGCAGGAACCGCTGCATCTCCGCGTGGTCGGCGGCCTGGGCGGCGTTTCCCAGTACACGCGCCACGAGGAGCCCTTCTGGCGGGACCGCGTGCCGGAGCTGCTGCGCGGCAGGGTGACAACGGAGATCGTCCCATCTGACCGCTCCGGCCTGAAGCCGGAGGACATGCTCTCCCTGATCCAGCGCGGGACCGTGCCCTTCGGCACCATCCTGCTGGCCCAGGCGGCGGCCGAGGAACCGGAGTTCCAGGCCCTGGACCTGCCCCTGCAGAACCCGGACATCACCACGCTGCGCCGGACGGTGCAGCTCTACCGCCCCCACCTCCAGCGCCTGCTGGCCGAGCGCTACGGGATTGAGCTGCTCGCGGTCTATACCTACCCCGCCCAGGTGGTCTGGTGCCGCCAGCCCTTCTCCGGGCTGTCGGACCTCGCGAACCGGCGCATCCGCATCTCCTCCCTCGGCCAGGGCGAGGTGTTCGAGGCCCTCGGCGCCACCCCGGTCTCCGTGCCCTTCAACGGCATCGTGCAGGCCATGCGGGACGGGGCGGTGGAGTGCGCCGTGACCGGCGCGCTGTCGGGCAACGCCATCGGGCTGCAGAACGTGGCCACACACATCCAGGACATGGCGCTGAGCTGGGGCGTCTCCATCTTCGTCGCCAACCGCGCCGCCTGGAACGCCCTGCCGGAGGATGTCCGCGCGCGGCTGCGCGAGGGGCTTTCCGGGCTGGAGGCAGCCGTCTGGGCCGGGGTGGAGGGCGAAACGGTGGACGGCATGCGCTGCGCCACTGGCGGAGCGGGCTGCACCGGCGCGACCGGCCGCCTGACCGCCGTGCCGATGACGCCGGGGGAAGCGGCCCTGCGCCGGGGTCTCCTCAACTGGACCGTGCTGCCGCGCTGGATCGACCGATGCGGGCCGGACTGCGCGGATGTTTGGAACGGCTCCCTCGCGGCCGGTTCGGGGATCCAGGCCCATGCCCGCTGATCCGCCGGCGCAGCGCCGCCTCGTTGCCTGGACCGGGCGGATCAGCGTCCGCGCGGCGGGGATCGTGCTGCTGATGCTCGTCGTGCTCGGTACCCTCTCCGGCGGGGCGGCGCTGCTGGGGGCCCGGCAGGCCGCCATCATCGAGGAGCTGGGCATCCGCCAGCGCGGCCAGACGGAGGCGGTGGACGGCTTCGCGAGCTCCCTCTTCGCCTTCAGCGGCTTCCTCTCCAACGTCGCGCTGGGGGAGGTGCGGCCGGCTGTGGCCGCCCGGCGCGCGGTGCGGCAGGCCGAATTGCTGGCGGCCGAGTATGACCGGCTGATCGACCGCATCGGCGACCGGCTGGACCCGCTTCTCGTCACCATCACGCGGGACATGATGCGGCGCATGGGGCCCCTGGCCGAGGAGATGCGCCAGGCCTTCGCCGAGGAGCGGCGGGACCGCTACGCCGCGCTGAACGACGCCTGGCGCGTGCGCGCCGTGACCTTCGACAGCCTGGTGAGCGAGGCCCGCCACGTGGTGCGGGAGGAGGCGGCGGGGAATCTGGGCCGCGCGTCGCAGGTGGCACAGGCGGCGCGGCTGGTGAACGCCGCCGGGCTGGCAGTGGGGCTGGTCGGGCTGATCCTCACCTGGCTCGTCCTCGTCCGCCTCACCGCCCGCCCGCTGGCGCGGGTGGCGGGCGCGATGGAGCGGCTGGCGCACGGGCAGGCCGAGGCCGAGGTGCCGGAGACCGGCCGCCGCGACCAGGTGGGGGAGATGGCCCGTGCCCTGCTGGTGTTCCGCGACAATCTCCTCGCCACCCGCCGCCTGGGAGAGCAGGCGCTGGACGGCGCCCGGCGCACGGCGGTGGCGACCACCCAGGCCTCGGACGCCATCAGCCAGATATCAGACGGCGCGATGACGCAGCTGGCGGAGCTGAATCATCTGGCCGAGGCGCTGAACCACAGCCGCGACGCCATCCGCTCCGTCGGCGGCATCACCCAGGGCTCCCACGAGACGACCCAGGCCGCCCGCCGCCTGCTGGCGGAGAGCCTGACGAAGATCGAGACCCTGGTGGACGTGGTGGATTCGGTGGGCGAGGACACGGAGCGCGTGACGCGCATCGCCGCCAATATCGGCCGGATCGCGACTCAGACGAACATCCTGGCTATCAACGCCGCCATCGAGGCGGCCCGCGCCGGGGAGCACGGGCGCGGCCTCTCCGTGGTGGCGGAGGAGGTGCGGGCGCTGGCGGTGAACACGGAGGCGCTGGCGCAGGAGATCGCGGACGCGGTGGTGCGCGCCGGCACCCGCGCGCGGGAGGGCCGGCAGGGCGCCGCCGCCGTGGGCGAGGCCATGGACGAACTGGAGCGGCTGGTGGGCGAGAGCGCCCGCCTCTCCGGCGCCACCGCCATCGCCATGGAGCAGCAGGAGGCGACGGTGGGCAGCATCGCCGAGCGGGTGCAGGTGCTGACCCGCATCGGGCAGAGCAACGCGACCTCGGCGGAGGAGATCACGGTAACGATGATCGACCTGTCGCGGCTCGCGGATGAGACGCGGGCGGCGGTGGAGAACGTGGCGGCGGAGGGGCGCTAAGCCCCCTCTCAAAATCAGAGCGCCGCTTCGCCGAACACCTTGGAGACGTCCCCGCCCCACTCCCCGGCGTTGCGGCGCAGCCAGTGGTCCGCCTGGGTCTCGCCGGAGGAGACGATGCGCTCCAGCGGCGCCAGGAAGCGCTCCTCCCCGTGGCCGCGGGCGCGCAGCCCGTCCCGAGCGATGGCCAGCACCGCCTGCGCCACATCGCGGAGCGGCACGTCGTTGATCACGGAGTCCAGCGCGCGGCGCGGCACGTCTGCCCGCAGCGCGTGCATCTGCGCCACCGACCAGTCCCGCACCAGTGCGGCCGCGGCCTTCTGCGCGGCATCGTCGTAGAGCAGGCCCACCCAGAAGGCCGGCAGGGCGCAGACCATGGCGGCGGAGCCCATGTCGGAGCCGCGCATCTCCAGGAAGCGCTTGAGGCGGACATCGGTGAAGACGGTGGTCACGTGATCCGCCCAGTCGCCCATGGTGGCGCGGATGGAGGGGTCGGACCGAAGGCCCTTCTCCATGAACTGGCGGAAGGTGCAGCCCGTGGCGTCCACGAAGCGGCCGTCGCGCATGATGAAGTACATGGGCACGTCCAGCACCCAGTCCGCGAAGCGCTCGAAGCCGAAGCCGTCCTCGAATACCACGGGGGGAATGCCCGTGCGATCCGGGTCCGTGCGGGTCCAGACCAGGCCGCGCAAGGTGCGATACTCTGTCGGCTCTCCCTCCCGGAAGGGGGAATTGGCGAAAAGGGCGGTGGCGAGGGGCTGGAGCGCGAGGGAAATGCGGAGCTTCTCCACCATGTCCGCCTCGTCCCCGAAATCGAGGTTCGTCTGGACCGTCGCGGTACGGAGCATCATGTCCAGCCCCATGTCGCCCACCCGCGGCATGTAGTTTCGCATGATGGCGTAGCGGGTCTTGGGCATCC
Organism: Roseomonas populi; assembly: GCF_024594815.1. Classification (GTDB taxonomy): domain Bacteria; phylum Pseudomonadota; class Alphaproteobacteria; order Acetobacterales; family Acetobacteraceae; genus Roseomonas; species Roseomonas populi. Next base: position 219,961 of record NZ_JANJOU010000009.1, read on the forward strand.
ACGGCATGGCCTCCCGAGTGGCCAGCGGGTGGAAGCCAAGGCCGGCGAAGCCGATGCCCAGGGGTTCCGCCACCTCGCGCAGGTCGCGCAGATGGTCCTCCAGCTCTGTCTCGGTCTCGATTACCGTGGAGACGGGCGCGCCGGAGAGCTCGAACTGCCCGCCGGGCTCAAGGCTCACGCTCGCCTCGCCGCGCTTCAGGCCGATGAGCTTGCCGTTGTCCTCGATCCGCTCCCAGCCTTTCCCTGCAAGGCCTTCCAGCAGGGCGGCGATGCCGTTGGGCTCGTAGGCGGGGGGCAGGAAGCCCTCCTTCCGGAAGCCGATCTTCTCGTGCTCGGTCCCCACGCGCCAGGCGTCGCGCGGCTTGCTGCCGGCGGCGAACCAGCCCGCAAGGTCGCGCGCGGACTGGATGGGCGTGAGGTCGGCCTCCCCAGGATTGGACATGTGTTCTTCTACTCGTCCCCGTGGTGGGCCCAATCGCCGCGGATCGCCTGCACCACAGCGAGCGCCGAGACCGCCGCCGTCTCCGCCCGTAGGATTCGGGGGCCGAGGCTGGCCAGTGCAACAAAGGGACGACCTGCCAAGGCGTCAAGTTCCGGTCCCGTGAAGCCCCCCTCGGGCCCGACGAGGATGGCGGGGTCCGGCGCGGTCACGCAGGCCGCCAGGGGGGCGGCGCCGCGGCGCTCGGCGGCCACGATCAGGGGGGTTCCGTCCCAGGAATCCAGCACGGCGTGCAGGGGCTGGGCCTCGGGCAGGTCGGGTACGTCCAGCCGCTCGCACTGCTCCGCCGCCTCCCGGGCGATGAGGGCGAGGCGGGCGCGGTTCACCCGGTCCGGCACGGAGCGGGCGGTGAGGACAGGGCGGATGGCCCGGGCGCCGAGCTCGGTGGCCTTCTCCACCACCCACTCCATCGCCTCCCGCTTCAGGGCGGCCACGAGCAGGGTGGGACCGGCGGCGGGCGGCTGGGGGCGCAGCGAGGTTTCCGGCATCAGGCTGGCGTCGTCCTTGCGGATGGCGGCGATGCGGGCGCGCCACTCCCCGTCCCGCCCGTTGAACAGGACCACCTCGTCGCCCACCGCCTTCCGCATCACCGATCCGAGGTAGCGGCCCTGGCCGGGGGCGGCCGGAATGGCCTGGCCTTCCTGCAGGTCGTGCTCGGTGAAAAGGCGCGGGATGGACAAGGGCTCTAATCCGTCGGAAGGGGGCAGGCGTGGCTCCTTACACCGATATCCGCCGCGAAGGCCTCCCCGCCTGGCTGCCCGTATCCTGGGTGCCCTACGCGCTGCTGATGCGGCTGGACCGGCCGATCGGCTCCTGGCTGCTCTACCTGCCCGGCCCCTGGGCCTTCGCCATCGCTGCCCCCACCTGGGGGCAGGGGTTGTGGCTGGCCTTCCTGTTCGGCGTCGGCGCGGTGGTGATGCGCGGCGCGGGCTGCGTGGTGAACGACCTGTGGGACCGCGATCTGGACCGGCAGGTGGAGCGCACGCGGGGGCGGCCGCTGGCCTCCGGCGCCGTCTCCCCCCGGCAGGCCCTGGCCTTCCTCATGGGGCTGATGCTGGTCGGATTGGCGATCCTGGTGCAGCTGCCCCTGCCCGCAATCCTCTTCGGCGCCGCCTCGCTCGTCCCTATCGTCCTGTACCCGCTCGCGAAGCGCGTCACGAACTGGCCGCAGGCGATGCTCGGCTTCGTCTTTACCTGGGCGGCGCCGACGGGCTGGCTGGCCGCAACCGGGCACTTCGCCACACCCGCCTTCCTGCTCTGGGTCGCCGCCTTCTTCTGGACCCTGGCCTACGACACGATCTACGCCCACCAGGACCGCGAGGACGACGCACTGGTGGGCATCCGCTCCTCCGCCCTCACGCTCGGCACGCGGACGGCGCCCTTCCTCGGCATGACCTTCGCCCTCTGCGTCGTCATGCTGGCCGCGGCCGGGCTGGCGGCGGGGCTGCACCCTCTCTTCCTCGCGGGGCTGCTGCTGCCGGCCGCCCATTTCTCCTGGCAGGTGCGGCGGCTGGACATCAACGATCCCGGGCTCTGCCTGCGGCTGTTCAAGTCCAACCGGGACGCCGGCCTGCTCGTGGTGCTGGCCTTCCTGCTGGGCCGGCTGTGAAAGGCGACCCGGAGGCCTTCGTGGCCGCCCATACGGCCATCGCCCGCCCGCCGCTGGTGCCGGAGATCCCCCTTCACCTGGCCACCGAGATCACCCCGATCTGGCAGGCCACCGAAGCCTGGCTGGGCGAGCAGGGGATCGAGCCGCCCTTCTGGGCCTTCGCCTGGCCCGGAAGCCAGGCCCTGGCCCGGTGGGTGCTGGACGAGCCCGGGCTGGTGGCGGGGAAGCGGGTGCTGGACTTCGCCGCCGGCGGCGGGCTGGCCGCCATCGCCGCCGCGCGGGCCGGGGCGGCGATGGCGGAGGCGGCCGAGATCGATCCGCTGGCTCATGCCGCCACCCGCCTCAACGCAAGGTTGAACGGCGTCACGGTGGTGGAGGCGCCGGGGGATGTTGTCGGCAGCCCCTGCCGCTGGGATACAATTCTCGCGGGCGATGTCTGCTACGAGGCGCCGATGACGAACCACATCCTGCCCTGGCTGCGCCGGCTGGCGGCGGAGGGGGCGGCCGTGATCCTGGCCGATCCTGGCCGGGCGTACCTGCCGGGGGCCGGTCTTCGCGAGGTGGCGCGCTACGCCGTGCCGGTCACGCGGGAGCTGGAGGACCGGGAGGAGCGGGTTGTAACCCTGTTCCGGGTACTACCGTGACATGCGTCACGCGCCGGGCAGCAAATCGATACGAGGCCCGAAACCCCGATCTCTCCGGCCGGTTCTTCACACCGCGTTTCAATTGGATTGAGCTTTCATGTCCCTGCGCGCGCTGATCGTCGAGGACGAGGCCCTTATCGCTCTCGACCTTGCCTACTCCATGGAGGCGATGGGGCACGAGGTCATCGCCACGGCGGCCGATTCCGTCGAGGCACTGGCGGCGGCGCAGGACGGCGTGGACTTGGCCCTGGTCGACCTGAACCTGCGGGACGGCCCGACCGGCCCGGGCCTGGGCGAGACGCTGGCGCGCGCCTACGGCGCCACGGTGATTTACCTGACCGCCAATCCCCAGCAGATCGGCCCGGGCGTGCACGGCCCAGTCGGCATCCTGCCCAAGCCCTACACCGAGAAGTCGTTGGACCAGGCCCTGCGCTTCGCCGTCTCCCTGCGCGAGGGGCGGGCCGCCCTGCCCCCCACGGAGATGCGGCTACTGGCGGGCGCCGCGCCGGCGATCTAGCGCGCCGGCCGGCAGGCGGGCCTCCAGCTCCAGCCCTTCGGGCAGCCACTGGCGGGTGATGCGCCCGCCGAGCTGGCCCTGGACGCTGACCACCGCCAGGCGTGTCCCGAAGCCCTCCCGTTCCGGCGGGCCTTCCACGACGGGTCCATCCCTCTCGCGCCAGCGGAGCAGGATGCCTGTCTCGTCCGCTTCCACCAGGATCGTCACCCGCCCCGTAGGCACGGAGAGGGCGCCGTACTTCGCGGCGTTTGTCGCCAGTTCGTGGAAGAACAGCGCCAGCGGCGTGGCCGCCGTGTCGTCGAAGTGCCGGTCCTGCCCTTCGATGCCGATCCGCGGCACCTCGCCCGGGGTTGGGTCGTAGGGGGACAGGATCTCCTTCAGGAAGCCGAAAAGCGTGTGCCCGTGTGGAGTGGGCTGGCTGGCCTGGCTGTGGGGCCGGGCAAACTCGTGGGCGCGGGCCAGGGCGTTGATGCGCCCGCGCAGGTCGGCGGCGAAGTCGCCCGCTTCCGGATAGCCCCGGGCCGAGAGGGAGATGAGGGAGGTGATCACGGAGAAGATGTTCTTGATCCGGTGGCTGAGCTCGTGGCTCAGCACCTCCCGCTCCTCGGCGGCGGAGCGGATGTCGTGGATATCAGTGCAGGTGCCGAACCAGCGGGTGATGCGGCCCCGCGCGTTCCGCACGGGCAGGCCGCGGGTAAGGAACCAGCGCCAGACCCCATCGGCCATCCGCAGCCGGTACTCGACCTCGTAGAGATCGCCGGTCTCGATGGCGCGGAGCCAGCGCTCCTCCGCCAGGGGCCGGTCGTCGGGATGGACGAATTCCAGCCAACCCTGGGCATCGGAGGTGCCGAGCCGCGCGCCCGTCACCTCGTACCAGCGGCTATTGAAATAATCTGCCCGCCCGTCCGGCGTGGTGGACCAGACGGCCTGGGGCATGGTCTCGGCGATCGCGCGGAAGCGGGCCTCGCTCTCCCGCAGGGCCGCCTCGATGTCCTTCTGGTCGGAGATGTCCAGCGCCACCCCGGCCAGGCGGGTGGCCGTGCCCCTGCCGTCTCGCAGCACGCGGCCGCGCAGCTGCACCCAGGTGACGTCCCCGCCGGGTGGCCAGGTGCGATAGGCGATGTTCAGCGGCGTGCGGCCGGCCAGGGCGGAGGCCAGCGCCCGGTCCAGGGCCGGCCGGTCCTCCGGCACGACATGGACGAGGAGATCCGGCCCGGGCGCACCGCGCCGGCCCAGGGCGGGATCCATGCCGTGCAGGGCGCAGGCCCGGGCGTCGCCGTGGATCAGGTCCGTCTCCGCATCCCAGTCCCAGGCCCCGGCAATGCCCGAGGCCTCCAGGGCGAGGGCAAGACGCTCCTCGGCCCAGCTCCTGGGGGAGTGGTCGCCGAGCAAGGAGGCAGGATCAGCGGTCAAGACGATGTCCCGGCGCGATAAGTCGCCATCCTAGCGCCGGCGGGGCACTTTGGCATCACACGGGCTATTTGGGAGTGGATTCCAGAAGGGCTACGGGCAGGTCGGCCAGGATGCGACCCAGGGGAAGGGCCTCCCCGGCAGGATGGCCCTCCCCTCCCAGCGCGTCGCGCCATTGGAGCCCGGCCAGGGCGAGGGGCAGGCGCAGGGCGGTGTCGCCCCAGGCCTCGGAAGGGACCAGGGGCAGGCCCCCTTCCCCCAGCAGGCGCGAGGGCAGGCGGGTGACGACGGTGAGGCTGGCCGCGTCACCGTGGCGGCGGGCGAAGGCAAGGACGTGCGCCGCCCTCTCTCCCTCCGCCTCCACGGGGATGTAATCGCCCTTCGCGAAGAGCTCCGGCTGACGGGCACGGAGGGACAAGGCGCGGGCGAGCAGGGCGGCCTTCACCCGGCCGTCCTGCCAATGCGGCAGCAGGGCGGCGGGCGCCTCGCCGGCCTCGAGCGCCGCTTTCCGCGCGGGGAAGTCCACGGGGCGGCGATTGTCCGGGTCCACGAGGGAGAAGTCCCAGAACTCCGTGCCCTGATAGAGGTCCGGGATGCCCGGGGAGGTGCAGCGGATGAGGGTCTGCGCCAGGCTGTTCGAGGCACCGGCCGGGGCGATGCGGCCCACCAGCGCCGCTACCTCCTCCCGCAAGCGGGAGGGGCGGTCCTTCGCCAGCATGGCCGTCAGGAAGTCGCGGCAGGCGGCCTCGTAGGGCTCGTTCGGCACCGCCCATTCGGAGCGCCGCTTGCCCTCGCGCAACGCCTTCTCCTGCCAGGCGGCGAGGCGCTTCACCAGGGCGTCGAGCCCCTCGTCATCGGCCGGATCCAGATCCAGCGGCCAAGCTCCTATGAGCGACTGGTAGAGCATGATCTCGTCGGTGGCGTCCGGCGCGGGCTCGCCGTCCACCTCCTTCTTCAGCACGGAATTCAGCCGTGTCCAGCGCGTGAGGGTGGCCGCCCACTCCTCCGGCATCTCGGAGATGACGGCGAGGCGCGCGCGCGTGTCCTCGCCGCGCTTGTGGTCGTGGGTCGCGGTGGCCAGCAGCTCGTTCGGGAAGTACTTCGCGCGATCCCGGCAATCCGAGTGGAAGGCGGCCGGGGTCTCGGCGAAGTGCGAGGGCTCGGAGCCCACCTCGTTGCGGGAGATGAGGCGGCCGTAGCGGTAGAAGGCCGTGTCCTCCACGGACTTCGCGGCGACGGGAGCGGAGAGCTGCTGGAAGCGGATCGCCGCGCGCTGCCGCTCGCGCCGCTGGCCGTGCGGCAGCGTGCGCGGCGGGTCGCCGCCGAGCCAGGAATCCAGAAGGTCCAGCAGCGGCCGGTCGGTTTCGCGGATCGTGCGGCGGGCGCCGGCAATGGCCCAGTCCAGCAATTTCCGGTCCGCCTCGCTGCGCCCGGCGATGCCGAGATAGGAGCGGTAGGCCGGGAAGTGCACCAGCACCTCCGTCAGCGCGCGGCGGATGCCGGTCAGCGTGAAGTCGCGCGTGGAGAGGTCGCGCATGGCGATGCGGCGCAGCGCGAAGGAGGTGGCGTTCAGCTCGGAAGCCAGGTTGTAGCGCAGGATCTGGCGCCGGGCCTCGCGCGCCTCCTCGCCGAAATCGGCGGGGCGGCCGGTCATGGCGTGCCAGGTGGCGGCCAGCGGCTCGGCGCCCGCCGGGTCGTGCAGCACGCCCGAGACCTCGTCCATGAAGTTGTAGCCGGTGGTGCCGTCCACCATCCAGTCCAGGCGCAGCTTCTCGTGCGGGGCGAGGATCTTCTCAATCAGCAGCAGCGGGTGGCCCTTCGGCGCCTCGGCCGGGCGGCGCGGCGTCAGCGCCTCCAGCCGGCGGCGCAGCTTGCGGCAATAGCCGCGCGGGTCAGCCATGCCATCCACGTGGTCCACGCGCACGCCGTCGATCAGGCCATCGGCGTAGAGCTTCAGAATCAGGCGGTGCGTCGCCTCGAAGACCTGCGGCCGCTCCTGCTGCAGCCCACCGAGGGAGGTGACGTCGAAGAAGCGGCGCCAGTTGATCTCGTCCGTCGCGGCGCGCCACCAGGCCAGGCGGTAGTTCTGCACTTCCAGCAGGGCGTGCAGGCGGGCTCGGCCGGCCTCGTCCTTCGGGTCGTGCGCCGCGATCACCGCATCCACCTGCGCGCGGCCTTCCGGCGTCTCGGCGTGGTGGCGCAGCATGTCGAGAGCGAGGCCCGCGGCGGCGCGGATGGCCTCCGGCTCGCCCTCCACTGCCAGCGCGCGGAAGACCTGGGCGAGGCCGGCAAGCTGCGGCTCGTCGGTCGCGGAGAGCAGCACCGCGTAGCTGCGCGGCGCCAGCGGGAAGCGGTGCTCGAAGTATTCGGCGTAAATCTTGCCGCTCTCGGGCTCGAAATGCAGCGCGAGGTCGCCGGATTCCAGCACCGTGCCGTAGGGTGCGCCGAGGAAGGGCGCGAGCATCCGGTTGTTCAGCGCCGGGTCGGGCGGGTTCCAGTCGATGTCGAAGAAGCGGGCGAAGGGGGATTGCGGCCCCCATTCCAGCACGTCCAGCCACCAGCCGTTGTCCGCGCCGCCCACGCCCATGTGGTTGGGCACGATGTCCAGGATCAGCCCCATGTCGTGCGCGCGCAGCGCCGCCACGAGCCGCTCCAGCGCCTCCTCCCCGCCCAGCTCCGGGTTGATCCGGTCGGGGTCCACGATGTCGTAGCCGTGGGTGGAGCCCGGCCGGGCCTTCAGCAGGGGCGAGGCGTAGAGGTGGCTGATCCCGAGCTTCGCGAAGTACGGCACCAGGGGCACCGCCGCGTCGATCGGAAAGTCCTTGTGGAACTGCAGGCGCGCGGTGGCGCGCGGCGTCATTGGGGCGGTCATCAGCGGGCTTTCGCGAAGGCGTTCAGGCGGGCGGCGGTCTCGGGCTCGTCCAGCAGCGTCGCGGCCTCGCCGGGCAGGCGGCGGCGCCAGTTGGGATGGGCGCCGGTGGTGCCGGGCAGGTTCGGCGCCTCTTCCAGCGCAAGCGCGTCCTCCAGCGGCAGCAAGGCCAGGGCGCAGGCGGCCGAGGCGACCTGCCGCGCGGCGATCGTGGCGATCTTCCCGCCTTCGTCGGCGTCCGGCATGTCGCCCTCCGCCATGCCGTTCTCCCGCATGGCCTGCCAGAGGCGGGCGCGGTCCAGCAGGCGCTCCTGGCGCTGCTCGCTGCCGTCCTTGCCCTCGCCGAACAGGCCGAGCCCGGCGCGCCACGCGATGTCCCTGCCCTTCCACCAGCCGGCGACAGTGGGCAGGTCGTGCGTGGTGGTGACGGCCACGGCCACGGGTGACCACTGGGCGGGCGGGACGAAGGTCTTGTCCTCGCGCTGCTCGAAGTAGAGGACGCGCAGGCCCATCAGCCCGGCGCTGTCCAGCCGCTCGCGGAAGCCCTCCGGCAAGGTGCCGAGGTCCTCGCCCACCACGATCGCCTTGTGGCGCTGCGATTCCAGCGCGACGAGGCGCAGCATGTCGTCCACGGGAAAGTGCAGGTACGCGCCCTCTGTCGCGGGCTGCCCGTTCGGCACAAGCCAGAGGCGGGCGAGGCCCATCACGTGGTCGATCCGCACGCCGCCCGCGTGGCGCATGGCAGCGCGCAACATCTCCAGGAACGCGCCGTAGGCGTTGTCGCGCAATCCCTTGGGCGAGAAGGCGGCGATGCCCCAGGACTGGCCGAGGGGCGAGAAGATGTCGGGCGGCGCGCCGACGTTCACGCCTTGCAGGATCTGCCCCTGGCGCGACCAGCCATGGCTGCCGCCGCCATCCGTGCCCACGGCGAGGTCGGCGATGAGGCCGATCTTCGCGCCCGCCGACTTGAAGGCCGCCTGCGCATCACCGAGGCCGCGATCGGCGATCCATTGCAGGAAGGCGTGGAACGCCACTTCCCGCCCGTGCTCCTCCGCGAAGCGCGCAACGCCGGGGGCGTTGGGATTGGCGTAGTCCGACGGCCAGTCCTTCCAGTGCCACAGCGCGGGGTCGCGGCCGTAGAGGTGGGCATGCAGCGCCTCGAAGCGCGCGTGGCTTTCCAGCGCCTCGCCGCCCTCCGCGCGGAAGCGGTCGAAGGCGGGGTCGCCGGGGAAGCGGTTGAAGATCTCGCGGAACAGGGCCAGGCGCAGGCGGGTGGCGGCAGGCCAGTCCACCAGCTCCAGGGACTCCAGCCGCGCGAACTCCTCCGCCAGCCGCGTCTCCGCCAGCGCCGCGCGCAACGATTCCTCGCCCAGCGCGGCGGGATCGGCGTGCAGCACGTTCAGGAACAGGCGCGAGGAAGGCGCGTAGGGCGAGAAGCGCTCGGGATCGGCGGAGAACTGCGCGTGGACCGGCGAGATGGCGATGGCATCCGCCCCGTGCCGCGCGGCGGAGGTGGCGAGCTGCGCGAGGCCGGTGAAGTCGCCTATCCCGGCGTCGCCGCGGCGGCGCGGGGAGTAGAGCTGCGCGGCCAGGCCCCAGGGCCGCGTACCCGGCGCGATGCCGTGGCAGCGCTGCGGGCAGACGGCGAGGGTCGTCTCGTGATCGCCGATCCGCAGGCGGTGGTAGCCGGCCTCATGCACCGCCGGGAGGGTAAGGAGCCCGTCCTGCTGCCAGGCGCGGCCCTGGCGCACCTCGCCGCTCTCCAGGGTCAGACGGAACTCGGGCTCGCCGGGCAGGCCGAGCAGGATCGGGCGGTCCTGGATGGCGGTGCAGAGCGGCGGCAGGCCGCGCCGTTCCGCCGCCAGCTTCTCCCGGCTCTCGCGGATGGCGGAGGCGCTGTCGGCCGGCATCTCCAGCGCGGCCAGGATGGCCCGCATCGCCCCCGGTTCCACCTCGTGGTCTTTGCCGTGAACGTCGCGCCACTGCGCGGCGATGCCGGCTTCCCGGGCGAGGTCGCGGAGGTCGTCGTCGCTCATGGTTCAGGCGGTGTCCAGCAGGGCGATGGTGGTGCGCGGTGGCAGCGTGCCGCCGGAAAGCGCGGCGGCGTCGCCCGGGTTGCCCTCGAAAACGGTACGCCCGCCGGAAGCCTTCGCCGCCACCGGATCACCGCCCAAATTCACCGCAATCGTCAGGCGCGTGCCGTCGCCCATGCGCCAGCGGGCCAGCACGGCGGCGGGGCCGATCGCCTCTGCACCCTCCGCCATGGCACCCTTCAGGCGGGGGATGATCTCGGCGTGGCGCAGGGCCAGCAGGGCCTTGTGGTGGGCCAGCACGGCGTCGTGCGGCGCCCGCTCCGCCTCTGCGAAGTCGGGGCGGGAGGTCTCGAAAGTCTTCGGGTCGTTCGGGTCGGGGATGCGGGCGCGGGCGGCCTCGTCCTGGAAGGCCTTGAAGTGGGCAAACTCCTTGCGCCGCCCCTCCTTCACCGCCTCGGCCAGCTTCGGGTCCTCGAAGCCCGTGAAGAAGAGGAAGGGCGCGGTCGCACCCCATTCCTCGCCCATGAAGAGCATGGGAATCTGCGGGGAGAGAAGCAGCAGCGCCGCCGCGGCGCGCAGCGAGGCCGGGTCGGCCAGGGCCGGGAGCCGCTCGCCCATGGCGCGATTGCCCACCTGATCGTGGTTCTGCAGGAACAGCACGAAGGCGGTGGGCGGCAGGTGGGCGGAGGGCTCGCCGCGCGGGCGGTGCAGGTGCGGCATCTCCTCACCCTGGAAGACGAAGCCCTCCCCCAGCACGCGGGCCAGCTTCTTCGCGCCGTCATCCGCGAAGTCCTCGTAGTAGCCCTCGCGCTCGCCCGTCAGCAGCGGGTGCAGCACGTTGTGGCCGTCGTCGTTCCACTGCGCGTCGTAGAGGCCGGGAGTGAGCTTGGAGGCGGTGTTGCCCTCGTTCTCCAGGACGAGATGGACCTCCCGCCCCGTGATCTCGGCCCGGATGCGGCGGGCCAGCACGTCCAGCCAGGGCTGGTCGGCGATGGCGTGCACCGCGTCCAGCCGCAGCCCGTCCATGTGGTAGTCGCGCAGCCACATCAGCGCGCACTCCTCGAAGAAGGCGCGCACCTCCGGCTTCTTGAAGTCGATCGCCGCACCCCAGGGCGTGTGGATGCCCTCGTCAAAGAAGGGCTTGGCGTAGGCGTGGATGTAGGCGCCATCCGGCCCGAAATGGTTGAAGACGCAATCGACGAAGACGGAGAGGCCGAGCGCGTGCGCCTCCTCCACCAGCGCCTTCAGCTCGTCGGGCGTGCCGTAGGAGGAGTCCGGGGCGAAGGGCTGCACGCCGTCGTAGCCCCAGTTGCGGCCGCCGGGGAAAGCGGCCAGCGGCATCAGCTCCACCGCCGTCACGCCCAGGTCGCGCAGGCGGGGCAGCAGGGCGCGCACGCCGTTGTAGCCGCCGCAGGCCCCGGCATGCAGCTCGTAAAGCACCGTCTCGTGCCAGGGGCGGCCGCGCCAGGCGCCATCCTTCCAGGGATAGGCGGCGTGGTCCACCAGCACGGAGGGGCCGTGAACGCCGCCTGGGCCCGCAGCGCGCGCGGCGGGATCCGGCACCGCCAGGTCCGGCGAGGTACGGAAGGCGTAGGTCGCGCCGGGGCGGGCCGGCGCGTCGGCGGTGAACCAGCCATCGCCCCGCGCCTGCATCGGGATGGGCTCCATCCCTTCAACCTCCAGCGCGACCTTGTCGCTGGAGGGCGCCCAGAGGCGGAAGGTCGCGCCGGCCTCGTGGATCACCGGCCCCCAAAGGTTCGTCATGCCGGGTCCAACCGGCTCCAGAGCAGAACCACCGAGCGCGCGCCCACCGTGACCACCGTCTCGTCCTCCTCCAGCATGCGCTCCTCCGCCTCGGGATCGGCGCTGTCCAGAACCATCGTCCAGTTCTGCACCGAGGGCGGCAGGGTGAAGGGCTGGTCGGCGCTGTCCGCGTTCATCATCAGCAGCACCGTCTCCACTCCCCCCGCCGGCTCGATGTCGGCGCGCAGCATGGCGAAGGTCTTGGCGATGGGATCCCGCCAGGCCTCCGGCGTCATGGGCTGACCGTCCTGTCCGAACCACTCCGTATCGGCCAGGCCGGGCATGGGTTGCGACTGGCCGTGCGGAAAACGCGGGGGGCGCAGCGGCAGCAGGCGGCGGCGCAGCCGGATCAGGCGCGCGGTGTAGCGGATGAGGGATTGCGCGGAACTCCCGGCCGCGCGCTTCCAATCCACCCAGGAGGTCTCGTTGTCCTGGCAGTAAGCGTTGTTGTTGCCGCCCTGGGTGCGGTCCATCTCGTCGCCCGCCAGGAGCATCGGCGTGCCGGCGGAGAAGAGGACGGTCGCCAACAGGGCTCGCTTCAGCCGCGCGCGGGTCTCATTGACCTCCGCGGCGTCCGTCTCGCCCTCCACGCCCCAGTTGTGGCCGTGGTTCTCGCCATGGCCATCGCGGTTGTTCTCGCCATTGGCCGTATTGTGCTTGTGATCGTAGGAGACGACGTCGTGCAGCGTGAAGCCGTCATGGGATGCGGCGTAGTTCACGCTCGCCCAGGGGCGGCGCATGCGGCGGTCGAACAACTCGGCGGAGCCGGTGAGACGTGCGGCGAGGTCGGGGCGCAGCCCCTCGTCGCCCTTCCAGAAGCGGCGCACGCCGTCGCGGAACTTGTCGTTCCACTCGGCGAAGCCCGGCGGGTGGTTGCCCAGCTGGTAGCCGCCCGGCCCGATGTCCCAGGGCTCGGAGATGAGCTTCGCGCGGGAGAGGACGGGGTCCTGCCGCAGCGCGTCGAAGAAGCCCGCGCCAGGATCGAAACCAGTGTCCTCGCGCCCCAGCACGCTACCCAGGTCGAAGCGGAAGCCGTCAACGTGGAAGCCCTCCACCCAGTACCGCAGGCTGTCCATGACCATCTGGACCACGCGCGGGTGCGACATGTTCACCGTATTGCCGGTGCCGGTGTCGTTGATGCAATGACGTGGGTTATCCGGCAGCAGCCGGTAGTAGGAGGCGTTGTCCAACCCGCGCCAGGAGAGGGTGGGACCCATCTCCGATCCCTCGCAGGTGTGGTTGTACACCACGTCGAGGAATACCTCGATCCCGGCCTCGTGCAGGCGGCGCACGGCGGCGCGCAACTCGTTCAGCTGCCCCGTGGCGAGATAGGCGGGCTCGGGCGCGAAGAAGGAAAGGGTGGAGTAGCCCCAATAGTTCGTCAGCCCCTTCTCCACCAGGAAGCGGTCCTGCAGAAAGGCGTGCACGGGCAGCAGCTCCACCGCCGTGACGCCGATCTTCACCAGGTGGTCGATGACGGAAGGATGCCCCAGCGCCTGGAAGGTCCCGCGCACCGGGCCGGGCACCTCCTCCTTCAGCATCGTCAGCCCCTTCAGATGGGCCTCGTAGATCACGGTCGTGGTCCAGGGATTCTCCAGCGGGCGGTCCTGGCCCCACTCGAAGGCCCGGTCGTCCACGACCACACCCTTCGGCATGGCGGCGGCGCTGTCGCGGCGATCGATCGTCAGGTCCGCGCGAGGACCGCCGACGCGGTATCCAAAAAGGGCATCCGACCACGTGATGTTGCCGGTGAGCTGCTTTGCGTAGGGGTCCAGCAGCAGCTTGGTGGGGTTGAACCGGTGGCCCCGGTTGGGGTCGTAAGGGCCATGGGCGCGGTAGGCGTAGACGGTGCCCGGCCCCGCATCGGGCAGGTAGCCGTGCCACACCTCGTCCGTGCACTCCGGCAGGTCGTAGCGCGCCACCTCCCGCCGGCCGTTCGCGTTGAAGACGCAGAGCTCGATCCGCTCCGCATGCGCGGAGAAGACGGCGAAGTTCACCCCCAACCCATCCCAGTTGGCCCCTAGCGGATAGGGCTTTCCAGCTTCCAGGCGGTCGGGGGTGTTGGGCATCGGCTCTCCGCTCTCTCTCCTATGGCGAGAGGATGAGGGTGGAGAGAGGCGGCAGGGTCAAGACCAGGGAGGCCGGATGGCCATGGGCCGGCTCACCCCCGGCATCCACCCCGCCCCCGTTGCCGAGGTTGGAGCCGCCGTACTCGCCGGCGTCCGTGTTCAGCACCTCCCGCCACCAGCCGCCCCGCGGCACACCGATCCGGTAGCCGTCGCGCGGCACGGGGGTGAGATTGCAGACCACCAGCACCGGCGCCGCCCCTTCCTCGTACCGGAGGAAGGCGTAGACGCTGTTGCCCTGGTCATCCCCGATCACCCAGGAGAAGCCGGCAGGATCGGCATCACGGCGGTGCAGCGCGGGAAGCTCGCGATAGGCGCGGTTCAGGTCCCGCACCAGCGCCTGCACGCCGCGGTGGCGCGGGTCGTCCAGCAGGTGCCAGGGCAGTTGGGAGTCGTGGTTCCACTCCGTGGGCTGCGCGATCTCGCCGCCCATGAAGAGCAGCTTCTTGCCGGGATGCGTCCACATGAAGCCGAAATAGGCGCGCAGATTGGCCCGCTTCTGCCAGTCGTCACCGGGCATCTTGCCGAGCAGCGACCCCTTCCCGTGCACCACCTCGTCGTGGGAGAGCGGCAGCATGAAGCGCTCGGAGAAGGCGTAGACGAGGCCGAAGGTCATCTGGCCGTGGTGCCAGCGGCGGTTGACCGGATCCTCCTGCATGTAGTGCAGGGTGTCGTGCATCCAGCCCATGTTCCACTTGTAGTGGAAGCCCAGCCCGCCCTCGCTGACAGGGGCGGAGACGCCCGGCCACGCCGTGCTCTCCTCCGCCACCATGATCGCGCCGGGGCAGCGGGCGCGAACCGTTTCGTTCAGCTCCTTGAGGAAGTCCACCGCCTCCAGGTTCTCCCGTCCGCCGTAGCGGTTGGGGATCCATTCCCCGGCATTGCGGGAGTAGTCGCGGTAGAGCATGGAGGCCACGGCATCCACGCGCAGTCCATCGACGTGGAAATGCTCCAGCCAGTGCATCGCGGAGGCGATGAGGAAGCCGCGCACCTCGTTGCGGCCGAAATTGTAGATCAGGGTGTTCCAGTCCTTGTGGAACCCCTCGCGTGGGTCGGCGTGCTCGTACAGCGCCGTGCCGTCAAAGTTCCCCAGCCCGTGCGGGTCGGACGGGAAGTGGGCGGGCACCCAGTCCAGGATCACGCCGATCCCAGCCGCGTGGCAGCCATTCACGAAGTGCGCGAAGCCTTCCGGCGTGCCGAAGCGCGCGGTGGGCGCGAAAAGGCCGAGCGGCTGGTAGCCCCAGGAGCCACCGAAGGGGTGCTCCATGATCGGGAGCAGCTCCACATGCGTGAAGCCCATGCCCTTCACATAGGGGATCAGCCGGGCGGCCAGGCCGTCCCAGTCCGGTGCGTGCCCGTCCTCGGCCCGCCACCAGGAGGTGGGGTGAACCTCGTAGATGGAAATCGGCGCGTTCGGCGCCTGCTGCGCCTCGCGGCGCTCCATCCACTCCGCATCGCCCCAGGTGAAGGGCGTGGGATCGGACACCACCGATCCGGTGGCAGGCGCCAGCTCGCCCTGCGCCGCGACCGGATCGGCCTTCAGCGGCAGCACGCCGCCATAGGCGCCCCGGATCTCGTACTTGTACCGCTCCCCCGGGCCGAGGCGCGGGAGGAAGATCTCCCACACCCCCGTGGCGCCGCGCAGCCGCATCGGGTGGCGCCGCCCGTCCCAGGAGTTGAAATCCCCCACCACGGAGACGCGCTGCGCGTTCGGCGCCCAGACGGCGAAGCGCACGCCCGGCACGCCATCCACCGTAACGGCGTGCGCGCCGAAAACCTTCCCCATCTCGCGGTGCCGCCCTTCGGCGAAGAGGTAGAGGTCCATCTCCCCCAGCAGCGCACCGAAGGAATAGGGGTCCTCCGCCTCCTGCACGCCGCCGGGCCAGGCGATGCGCAGGGAGTAGCGGCCGCCGGGCACCTCGCCCTCGAACACGCCCTGGTCGTGAACCTTGCCCAGCGGAACCGGCGAGCCACCCTCCGGCACCGCCTCCACCGAGATGGCGCCGGGCTGGAAGGTCCGCACCGTGCCGCCGTGGCGGCCCAGCACGGCGAAGGGGTCGCCGTGGCGGCCCTCCGCGATGGCGTCGAAAGCGTCGTTCATGCGCTCACCAGTCGGTCGGCCAGCGCGGCGAGGCCGCGCAGCGGGATGGAGAGCCAGGCCGGGCGGTTGGCCGCCTCGTAGCGCAGCTCGTAGGCGGCCTTCTCAAGCAGGAAGAGGTCGAGCAGCGCGTCTCGCGTGCCCTCCGGTGCCCACTGCCGGGGCGATTCCTCCTCCACGGCGCGGTAGGCGGCCATGAAGGCCGCGCCCGCCTCCTCGCGGAAGCGCGCCAGCAGCGCGTCGCGCCGCTCGGCCGGCGCGGTGCTGAGCGCGCCGGCAGCCGCGGCGGAGGCATAATCCAGGCTGCGGAGAAGCCCGGCCACGTCGCGCAGCGGGCTACCCTTGGCGCGGCGCTCCTCCAGCGTGCGCGCGGGCTCGCCCTCGAAGTCCACGATCACCGCGTCGCCCTGCGCCACCAGCACCTGGCCCAGGTGGAAGTCGCCGTGCACGCGCGTCATCAGCGCGCCGTCGGCGGACTGCGCCAGCCGCCGCGCCGCGTCGCGCAGCGCATCCCGCCGGGAGAGGAGGGATTCGGCCAGGGCCTTCTCCTCGCCTTCCAGTGCGGCCTTCTCCAGCAGGTCCAGCGCCGGGTCGAGCTGCGCGATCGCGCCCTCCGCCCAGGCGGTGCGGGATGCCTCGCCCGCCACCTCCGGGGAGAAGGCTGGGTCATCGCTCGGCCGGGCCAGCACGGCGTGCAACTCGCCCAGGCGCTTGCCCAGGGCCGCGATGAAGGACAGGTAGCCGGCCAGCACGTCCTCGTCGCCATGGGTCTGGTCGGCCGCACGGGCCAGCCAGTCCAGCGTCCAGCCCCAGCCGTCGCCCTGGTTGCGGACGAAGCCCTGCAGCAGCATCAGCGTGACGGGCACGCCGTCCTTCCCGTTGCGGACCACCTCGCCCCGGAGCGGCGCGATGTTGGTGTAGCCCGCATCGGTCAGGTAGCGCGTCATCTCCGCCTCGGGGTGGATGCCCTGCACGAGCTTGCGGAGGATTTTCAGCACCACCTCCTCCCCCACGATGATGGAGGAGTTGGACTGCTCGCCCGGCAGGCGGCGCACGGCGGGCTCGTCGCCGAGCTCCAACGAGGCCATGCGGTCGCCGCCCATGAAGACCACGGGCCCGTCCTCGGTCTCGGCCACCGCGCCCTCGCGCAGGGCCTTCAACACGCGGTGGACGAAGTGGTCGGAGGCGAAGGCGTCGGTCAGGTAGCCCACCTGCCGCCCCTGCCGCACGCGGGAGACGGCGAGCTGATAGGCCAGCGGCCCCGTGCCCTCGTCCTCGCCCATGGCGGCCAGCGGCATACAGTAGCGCTCGGTGCGGCCGGGCAGCTTCACCTCCACCTCGGCCAGCAGCGTGTACTGGCCACCGGGGATGGGGGCGATGGCACGGAGGGAGACGCCCTCCAGCTTCTCGTCCTTGGCCGCGAACCAGCGGCGCTTGGGCAGCCAGGCCGGCAGCACCTCGCGCTCCAGCTCGCCGCGCTGCGCGGCGCCGAACGCGGTGGCCGTGGTGGGGAAGACGATGGTGCGGAGGTCGGGCAAGGGTTCGGGTGCCTTCACATGCCAGGGCGGCAGCGCCTGCTCGGTTGCGAGGACGAACCAATAGAACCCATAGGGCGGAAGCGTCAGCAGATAGGTTAGCTGCCCGATCGCCGGGAAGGCCGTGCCGCCCAGCATCTCCACCGGAACCCGCCCGGCCATGTCGGAGAGGTCCAGTTCCACCGCCTGGGCGGAGCGGGAGAGGTTGAAGACGCAGAGGATCGCCTCGTCGCCGTTCTCCCGCAGGTAGGCCAGCACCTTGCGGTTGCCGGGGTAGAGCAGCCGCATCGTGCCGCGCCCGAAGGCCTGGCTGCGCTTGCGGGTGGCCAGCATCCGCCGCGTCCAGTTCAGCAGGCTGTGCGCGTCGCGCGCCTGCGCCTCCACGTTCACGGCCTGGAAGCCGTAAAGCGGGTCTTGGATGGCCGGCAGCACCAGCCCCGCCGGATCGGCCTTGCTGAAGCCGCCGTTGCGGTCCGGCGACCACTGCATCGGCGTGCGAACGCCGTCGCGGTCGCCGAGATAGATGTTGTCGCCCATGCCGATTTCGTCGCCGTAGTAGATCACGGGCGTGCCGGGCATGGACATCAGCAGCCCGTTCATCAGCTCGATCCGGCGGCGGTCGCGCTCCAGCAGCGGGGCGAGGCGGCGGCGGATGCCGAGGTTGATGCGCGCGCGGCGATCGGCGGCGTAGGTGTTCCAGAGATAGTCCCGCTCCTTGTCGGTCACCATCTCCAGCGTCAGCTCGTCATGGTTCCGCAGGAAGATCGCCCACTGGCAGCCCTCTGGGATGTCGGGCGTCTGGCGCAGGATGTCGGTGATCGGGAAGCGATCCTCCTGCGCGATCGCCATGTACATGCGCGGCATCAGTGGGAAGTGGAATGCCATGTGGCACTCGTCGCCTTCCCCGAAATACTGCTGCGTGTCCTCCGGCCACATGTTGGCCTCGGCCAGCAGCATCTTGCCGGCGCCGGCATAGCCGCGCTCCAGCTCGCCGCGGATGAGCCTCAGGACGTCGTGCGTCTCGGACAGATTCTCGTTGTTGGTGCCGTCGCGCTCGATCAGGTAGGGCACGGCGTCCAGCCGCAGCCCGTCCACGCCGGCATCCAGCCAGAAGCGCATCACGCCGAGCACCCGGTCCACCACCTCCGGATTGTCGAAGTTCAGATCCGGCTGATGGGAGAAGAAGCGGTGCCAGAAGTACTGGCCGGCCACCGGGTCCCAGGTCCAGTTGGACTTCTCCGTGTCCAGGAAGATGATGCGCGTGCCCTGGTAGATCTGGTCCGTGTCCGACCAGACGTAGAAGTTCCGCTCCGGCGAGCCGGCGGGCGCGTTGCGCGCGGCCTGGAACCAGGGGTGCTGGTCGCTGGTGTGGTTGATGACCAGCTCCGTGATTACGCGCAGCCCGCGGCGATGCGCCTCGTCCAGAAAGCGCTTCGCGTCCTCGATGGAGCCGTAATCCGGGTGCACCCCGGTGTACTCCGCGATGTCGTAGCCGTCGTCACGGCGCGGGCTGGGGTAGAAAGGCAGCAGCCACAGCGTGTCCACGCCCAGCTCCGCGATGTAGTCCAGTTTCGCGATCAGCCCGGCGAAGTCGCCCACGCCGTCGTCGTTGGAATCGAAGAAGGACTTCACGTGCAGCTGGTAGATCACCGCGTCCCGGTACCATTGCGGGTCGCGCGGGTCGGGCTGGTGGTTCGGCAGGGCGTCGTTGCTGGGGAGGGCTGCGTCGTCGGGCATGTCTCTGTCTCGTCTCAGGCGCCGAAGGGGCGGACGCGCCAGATGGCGAAGGGAAGGCCGGCGGGATCCAGGCGCATGTGCTGCGTCTTGCCGTGCCAGGCGAAGCGGTTGCCGTTCATCAGGTCCTCGACCTCCAGCCCGGCGCTGTCAGGCAGGCCGAAGCGCCAGAGCGGCAACTCGAAGCTCGCCTCCTGTACCTGGGAGGGGTCCATGCTCACCGCAACCAGCACCACGTTGGACCGGTCCGCATTCGCCTTCTCGTAGTACAGGATGTTGTCGTTGAAGGCTGGCAGGAAGGTCACGCCGAGATGCGACTGCAGCGCGGGATTCGCGCGGCGGATCAGGTTCAGCCGCGTCACCTCGTCCACGATGTCGCCGGGGCGGCGATCGGGCCAGGCGCGGATCTGGTACTTCTCGCTGTCCAGGTACTCTTCCTTGCCCGGCAGAGGCGTCGCCTCGCAGAGCTCGAAGCCCTGGTACACGCCCCAGAGGCCGGACAGCGTCGCCGCCAGCGCCGCGCGCGTCAGATGCATCGGCCGCCCGCCCGTTTGCAGGTGCACGGGGTTGATGTCGGGCGTGTTGACGAAGAAGTGCGGGCGGAAGAAGTCCCGCGGAGCCGTGGTGGACAGCTCCGTCAGGTACTCCGCCATGTCCGCCTTTGTCTCGCGCCAGGTGAAGTAGGTGTAGGACTGGCTGTAGCCGGCCTTCGCCAAGCGATACATCACCTTCGGCCGCGTGAAGGCTTCCGACAGGAAGATCACCTCCGGGTTCTCCGCCCGGATCTCGCCGATCATCCACTCCCAGAAGGCGAAGGGCTTAGTGTGCGGGTTGTCCACCCGGAAGGTCTTCACCCCCTGGCGCACCCAGAACTTCACCATGTCGTGGACGGCAACCCAGAGGGAGGGCATCGCCCCCTCCGCGTACCAGTCCACGTTCACGATATCCTGGTACTTCTTCGGCGGGTTCTCCGCATACTTGATCGTGCCGTCAGGCCGCCAGTCGAACCATTCCGGATGCTCCTTCAGCCAGGGATGGTCCGGGGAGCACTGCACGGCGACGTCCAGCGCCAGTTCCAGCCCGTGCTCCATCGCGGCGTCGCGCAGGCGGTGGAAATCCTCCAGCGTGCCGAGGCGCGGGTGAATGGCGTCGTGCCCACCCTCCTCCGCGCCGGTGGCGTAGGGGCTGCCCACGTCGTCCGGGCCGGGGGTCAGGGTGTTGTTGCGGCCCTTGCGGTTCTTCTTCCCGATTGGGTGGATCGGCGTGAAGTACAGCACGTCGAAGCCCATTGCCTTCACGCGGGGCAACTGCCCGATCACGTCCAGGAAGGTGCCGTGGCGGTTCTCGTCGCCGGACTGGCTGCGCGGGAACAGCTCGTACCAGCTGGCGTAGCGCGCCTGGATGCGCTCCGCCTCGATCTTGCCTTCGGGGTCCTGGCGCTCGCGGTGCGGGCGGTCATCCGCCACGTCCATCAGCCGCGCCGTCTCGGGCGCGAGCAGCGCGGTCAGCCGTTCCGCCTCGCCCGCCGTCTCCAGCGACTTCGCCAATGTGGCCAGCGCCGCCTTCGCGGAGGTGTCGCGCGCGGCGGCGCGGGCGACGTGCAGCCGCCCCTCCTCCAGCTCCACCGTCACGTTCACGCCGGCCGCGTGCTTCTTCGTCAGTTCGTCACGGTAGCCGGCATAGACGTCCAGCCAGGCCTCCACGGCGAAGAGGTAGCGGCCCATCCGCTCCAGCGGGAAGCTCGCGGTCCAGCGGTCGTTGCCCAGCGGCGCCATGCGCGTCTCGCGCCACTCCGCCTCGTCCGCGGCGCGCCACAGCAGGGCCACGCCGAAGGTGGCGTGGGTGTCGGCGACGATGTCGGCCTCCACCGTCAGCACCTCGCCCACGGTGCGCTTCACCGGGAAGCGCCCGCCATCCACCAGCGGCGTCACCTTCTCGATCCCGATGCGCGGCAGCGCCACGCCCTGCTCCGGCGTCAGGCGGGCGGCGGCGGGGCGGATCACGGGCTTCGCACGCCGCGCCTCCAGCACGCGCACCTCGCCGGGGGAGAGCAGGACCGGCACGCCGGGGACGAAGCTTTCCACCCCATCCGCGCCGGTAAAGGGCGCGGGTCCGCCGCCGATGCCCGGCAGCACCGCCTCGGGCGCCAGGGTCGCGGAGGCGTGGCGGTCGGGGTTGGCGATCACCAGCACAGCCGATTCCGCCGCCCGCAGGTCGGCGGCGGAGCGCATCACGGCCAGCACCGGCGCGCCCGGCCCGCTCAGCGGGCGCAACGCCGCCCCGGCCTGCGGCGCCAGCCGGGCAAGCGTAGCGTTCGCCTCCCGGATCTCGGCCGAGAGATCATAGGGCGCGTTCCCCCGCGCCCAGGCCAGATCGCCCGGGCGGTCCTGCGCGGGGTTGGCCTGGCGGCGCGCCCCGAACTCGAAGCCCTGCGGCACCAGCAGCGCCTCGCAGAGCGTGGCGGAGAGGCGGAGAGACAGCGCGGCGGCACGGGCGCGCGCGGCCTCGTCTCCCTCATCCATCCCGGCGCGGGGACCGAAGGGCACCTCCGGGAACCCCACCTGCGGGGCGCCGAGCGCCTCGCGCTCCGCCAGCAGCCAGGGGTCGCGCCCGTTCCACCAGGCGATGGAGGAGGCCAGCCAGCCGAAGCCCGCGTCGCGCAGCGCCGCCGCCTCGTGCCAGGGCAAGCCGGTGGTCCAGGCGATGAAGCCGGCGCCGGGCGCGGCGGCGGTCAGGCGCTTCCAGGCGTGTTGCGGCACCTCGCCTGGGCGCAGGGCGCGGAAGCCAGAGACGCCGGCCGAGGCCCAGTCGCGAAGCCGCGCGTTCCAGAAGCCCAGCGGCCCCTCGGCCGAGAGGTCCATCCGCATCAGGCCGAGCGGCGTGCGCGCTGCGCGCGGATCCGGCAGGGAAGCGCCGGGATGCTCGAACCAATCGGGATGGGCGGCCACCAGCGCGCCCTCGGAGGCCACGTGATGGGGCAGCAGGTCGAGCCAGAAGTCCAGCCCGGCGGCGCGGCAGGCGCGGGCCAGGGCGGCGATGGCGGCGGTGCCGTCCGTGCCGGCCTCCAGCATCGGGTGGGGCCGGTCGTGGTCCGCCACCTCGAGCGGGTTGCCGGAGCGGCCGGGCGCGAGGGGCGGCGGCAGGCAGACCCCGGTGAATCCAAGGGCGGCGATCCGCTCCAACTCCCCGCTCCACTCGGGCAGCGGGCCGAGCAGCAGCGGGTTCAGGTGGTAAAGGCTCAGAGGTCGCATCGGCGAGGAACGGTGGTCGGCGGTCATGGTTCCCGTTTCCGGCTCCGTCGATCGGAAGTCAGGGGATCGCAGCCCCGCGCCCCGCGACCAAGCCTGCCGCGGCGCAACAAGGCGTGATGAGAGCGATCCTTCATCGCCCTGAACACCGACCGTTCACGCAGGTTTAATGCAGCCGCCCCCTCCGCCCTGGTTTGCTACCCCGGGCGGTCCCCTCCCCTTCGCGGGGCCGGGCGTCAGGCCCCGGGCGCTGTTTCCACCATTGCGGAGAGCCCCATGACGGCGGCCAGGGCGTCCACGCGCCGCCGCACGCTCTCCCCGGCGAAGACCCCGCTTCCCTCCACCAGCCGCAGCGCCAGGCGGCCATTGCCCGGGCTCAGGCTGGTGCCCGCCAGTAGCGCCGGCGTACCGCCGGACAGGGTGTAGGCCAAGCGCAGCGCCGCCCCCAGCCGCTCCGCCCGCAGCTGCAGCGCGACGGGCAGGAGGCTGCGGGCCGGGGCGAGCAGCGCGGTGTCTTCCGCGTCGTAGCGAAGCGCCGTGGTCAGGGCGAGAAAGGCGCGCGCCTGATGCTCCAGCCCCACGCCGGGCTGGCGCAGCACGCGGAGGAAGGCCTGCTCCGCGCGGTAGTCCGGGTGGTCGTGGCTGCCCGTATCGGAGACCTGGCAGGCGGCCTGGCGCAGCGCCGCCTCCCCCGCGGATTCACCGGGGAAGAGGGGCGCGGTCCAGGCCATCAGGGCGGGCGGCATGTCCGGGTCCCGGCCGAAGCGCGCCGCGAGGTCCTCTCCGGCCGCCAGGAGCGGGTCCTGGTCGCGAACGGCACGGGTGAGGAGACGGGCGTACCACCCCTCCCGCAGCCCGTTGGCGGAGAAGACCACGCGCCGCGCGGCCGTCTCGCGCAGGAGGCGCCGCATGACCGTGGCGGCGTAAGGCAGGTCCGCCAGGCGCTTGGACGGGGCGCCTGGAAGGCGGTTCGGGCGATCCCCCGCCGCGATCACGGTGGCGCAGAGATCCCGCGCCTCCTCCCGCGAGAGGATGTAGTGGTGGACGATGGAGAGCGGGTACTTCGTCTGGGTGATGTGCACCTTCGCCAGGGCGCGCCACGCGCCGCCGACAAGGTAGAGGTCCCGCCCCTGCCCCCGCTCCAGCCAGGGAACGGCGGAGAGCGCCTCGTCCGCGATGCCGCGGGCGCGGGCGGGGTCGCCGCCCGATCGCTCGGCCAGGCGGATCACGCCCAGCGGGAGGCTGACGGCGGCGGCGGGGCGGCCATGGACGAGATCGACGAGCTCCAGGCTGCCCCCGCCGATGTCGCCGAGAATGCCGTCCGCGCCGGGCACGCCGAGCAGCAGGCCCTCCGCCGACATCGCCGCCTCCTCGTCGCCGCTCAGGATCCGCAGCGGCACGCCGGGCATCCGGGCGCGCAGCGCCTCCGCGAAGGCAGGGCCATTGGCCGCATCGCGCATCGCGGCCGTGGCCAGCACCTCCACCGGGTCCGCGTGCATGGCGCGGGCGATGGTGATGTAGCGGGCCATGATCGTCAGCGCGCCCTCCACCGCCGCGGCGTTGAGCTTGCCCGTGGCGTGCAGGCCGCGGCCGAGGCCGAGCACCGCCTTCTCGTTGAAGATCGTCACGGGGTTGCGGCCGCGCCCCTCGAAGACGACGAGGCGAACGGAGTTGGAGCCGAGATCGACGACCCCGGCACGCGGCGGCGCTGCTCTGCCGGCGTGCGGCGGCGCGAGTTCTGCGGAAAGTTCCAAACGTCTCAGTCCTGTGCCACGCGGTCCGGCCGGCGCCGCGCGGGGGCGCGGCTTCGGGGCGCGTGGTGCAACGCGCTGCCCCGGCCGGAGAGGGAGGGATTGGTCATGAAGTACTCGTGCACCGAGAGGGGCGGTGCGCCCTGCCCGCCATGGGGCTCGATCCGGCGATAGGCGCCGTCCGGGTGCAGCTCCCAGGACTGCACGCGGTCCTTCAGGTTCACGACCATGATCTGGTCCAGCACCTGGGCGTGCACGGTGGGGTTCTCCACCGGCACCATCGTCTCCACGCGCCAGTCCATGTTGCGCGCCATCAGGTCCGCGCTGCTGATGAACACGCGGGCGCGCCGGCTCGGCAGGCGGTGGCCGTTGCCGAAGACGAGGATGCGGGAGTGCTCCAGGAAGCGGCCGACGATGGACTTCACCCGGATGTTCTCGGAGTAGCCCTTCACCCCCGGGCGCAGGCAGCAGATGCCGCGGATCACGCAGTCCACCTTCACCCCGGCGTTGCTCGCGCGGTAGAGCGCGTCAATCAGCCGCTCATCGACCAGGGAGTTCATCTTCAGCCAGATGCCGGAGGGCTTGCCCTCCCGCGCATTGGCGATCTCGCCCTCGATCAGCCCCATCAGCGTCGGGCGCAGGGTGAGCGGCGCGAAGGCGAGGCTCTCCATCGTCTCCGGCCGCGCATAGCCCGTCATGTAGTTGAACAGCCGCGCCGCATCGCGCGTCAGCCCGGGATCGGCCGTGAAGAAGGAGAGGTCCGTGTAGATGCGTGCGGTGACCGGGTGGTAGTTGCCCGTCCCGAAGTGGGCGTAGCTTCGCAAGCCCCCCGCCTCGCGCCGCACCACCAGCGAAACCTTCGCGTGGGTCTTCAGGTCCACGAAGCCGTAGACCACCTGCACGCCCGCCGCTTCCAGTTCCCGCGCCAGGGCGATGTTGCGCTCCTCGTCGAAGCGCGCCTTCAGCTCCACCATGGCAGTCACGGACTTGCCGCTGTCCGCCGCCTCGATCAGCGCGCGCGCGATCGGGCTGTCGCGGCTGGTGCGGTAGAGCGTCTGCTTGATCGCGACCACGGCGGGGTCGCGCGCGGCCTGCCGCAGGAACTGCACCACCACGTCGAAGGATTCGTAGGGATGGTGGACCACGATGTCCTTCGCGCGGATCGCCGCGAAGCAGTCCCCGCCGAAATCGAGGATCCGCTCCGGGAAGCGTGGCGTGTAGGGCTTGAAGAGGAGGTCCGGCCGGTCGTCCAGGATCAACTGGGTGAGGTCTGAGAGGCCCAGCAGCCCGTCGGAGTGGAAGATCTCCGCCCGCGGCGCGTCCAGCTCCTCCGCCACCAGGTCCACCATGTCCGCCGGCGTGTCGGAGGTGACGGAGAGGCGGATGGCGCGGCCGCGGCGGCGGCGCTTCAGCGCGCTCTCGTAGGAGCGCACCAGGTCCTCCGCCTCCTCCTCGAACTCCACGTCCGTGTCGCGGATCAGGCGGAACAGCCCGCGCTCCGCCAGGATGAAGCCGGGGAAGAGGTGGCGCAGGTTGAGGAGGACCACCTCCTCCAGCAGCACGAAGCGCGCGGGCTCCCGCGTGCCGTCCGCGCGCGGCGCGCCGGTGCCGGGCAGGCGGATGAAGCGCTCCAGCTGCGGTGGCAGGGGCAGCAGCGCGCGCATCGTGCCGCCATCCTCCTCCCGCACCAGCTTCATGATGAGGCAGAGCGAGAGGTTGGCGATGAAGGGGAAGGGATGCGCCGGATCCACCGCCAACGGCGTCAGAACGGGAAAGGCGCGGTCCATGAACCAGGCGGCCAGCCATTCCCGGTCGGCCTCTGAGAGCTCCGCCGGGTCCGCCACGCGGATGCCGGCATCGGCCAGCTGGCCCCGCAGGCCCAGCCAGGCCGCCTGCTGCCCGGCGAGCAACCGCCCCGCCCGCTCGTTGATGGCGGTCAGCTGCTGGGTGGGCGTCAGCCCGTCCGGCGAGACGGTGACCACCCCTTCCCGCTCCTGCCCCAGCAGGCCCGCGACGCGCACGGAGTAGAACTCGTCGAGGTTGGAGGAGGAGATGGCGACGAAGCGCAGCCTCTCCAGCAGCGGATGGGCGGTGTTGCCCGCCTCCTCCAGCACGCGCTCGTTGAAGGCCAGCCAGGACAGCTCGCGGTTGATGAAGCGCCCCGGGCCGTGCGTCGCCGGTTCCGGCAATTCGGGGGAGCCGGGGTCGGGCTCCCTCAGCGCTTCCAGGGCGGGTGCCGGGGCCGGCGTGCCGCGGAGCGAGGCCTCCCGGTCCGCGCGGATCACCCGGGCGGCAGGCGGCTCGACGGAGAGGGGCTCTTTCTGCGTCTCCGGTGCGGGCGCGGGCATGCCGCGCGGGATGGCCGCGCGGCTCGCGCGCAGGGGGCGCGAAGCGACCGGCTTCTCCGTCCGGCCGGGTTCGGGGATCGTCGCCTCGGGCTTGTCGGTCTTCGCGTCCATCCCGGCAGCTTTACAGCAGGGTGCCCATGGAAGCGGAGGCCACGCCGCTTCCTGCCACGGAATCGTCATCTTCCTCCGGCGCGCCCTCCCCGCTGCCGTCGATCAGTCCGGCGAGGCAGACCCGGGCCAGGGCGCGGGTGACGCCGCCGCCATCGGCCAACGCCGCGCGGTCCAGCCGGGCCGCGGCCTCGGCCAGCGCTGCCGCCTCCCGCGGCAGGCGGGCGAGCAGCCAGTCCTGCACCGCCGGCTCGACCCGCAATTGGCGGCGGGCGAAGTGCCGGGCCAGCAGGGCGCGCAGCAGGTGGTCCGTCGGTTGGCCCAGCGGGGCGGCAGCGGTGGCGCGGAGGCGGCTGGCGAGGTCCGGCAGATGCGCCTCCCAGCGGGAGGGCGGCTCCCGACCCGCCATCAGCAACAGGTGGCCGCCGGCGGCGCAGGCGTTGATGAGGTGAAACAGCGCCGGCTCCTCCGCGGCGCAGTCGGCATCGTCCAGCGCCGTGGGCGCTCCCTCCGGCACGCCTCGCAAGGCGGGGCCGGACAGGCGGCGTAGGCCCAGCCGCCGCGCGGCCTGGGCGAGGAGGGCGGATTTCCCGCTCCCCTCCGGCCCGTGCAGCGCCAGCCGGCCGGCTGGCCAACTCGTCGGGTCGCCGAGCCAGGTGCGGGCCACGGCGTTGGAGGAATCGGGGATCGGCTCGATCTCCACCGCCTCGCGCGGCAGGAGCGGCAGGGGAAGCTGGCGCGGCATCAGCCACCTGTCCGGGGCGGGTCGAGGTAGAGCGGGCTTTCCAGGTAGCGGCGCAGCCAGTAGCGGGCCAGCACGCCGATGGCCGCCGCGATGGGCACGGCCAGCAGCACCCCGAGGAAGCCGAAGGCCACGCCGCCCGCAAAAAGGGCGAAGATCACCCACACCGCGTGCAGCTCCACCCGGTCCCCCAGCAGGCGGGGGTAGATGATGTAGCCCTCCACGATCTGCCCGATGAGGAAGACGCCCGCCACCATCGCCACCCCGCGCAGCGACCCGAACTGGCCGATGGCGAGCAGGATGGCGGTGGCCATGCCCGTGAGGGATCCGACATAGGGGATGAAGGTGAAGATCCCCGCCAGCAGCCCCACCAGCAGCCCCAGCTCCAGCCCTACCGCCGAGAGGACGAGGGCGTAGTACACGGCCAGCAACCCGCAGCAGATCAGCTGCCCGCGCAGCCAGGCCGAGAGCACGCGGTCCGTGTCGTGCGCCAGCTGGCGCAGCACGGCGGCGTTGCGGCGGGGCAGCCAGGTCTCCAGCCGCCCGATCAGCCGGGGCCAGTCGCGCAGCAGGTAGAAGGCCACCACCGGGGTTACCACGGCGAAGGTGAACACGTTGAACAGCGCGTAGCCGCCGCCGATCAGCCGCGTGGCGGAGGTGCCGAGCCAGACGAGGATGGAGCCGACCTGGGAGACGGCGAGGTCCGTCAACCGGGGGTCCAGCACCATCGGCTCCATGGCCTTCTCCAGCGCCGCCAGCGCCTCCTGCACCCTCGCCCCGATGGTGGTGACGTAGACCGGCAGCCGGGCCAGCAGCACCCCGATCTGGGAGATCAGCAGCGGGTAGAGCAGCAGCAGACAGATCAGCGCGAAGGCCATCAGCCCCGCCACCAGCAGCCCCGCGCCCAGCCAGCGCGGCACCCCGATCCGCGCCAGCCGCGCGGCCAGGGGATCGAGGAAGTAGGCGACGCAGACTGCCAGCACGAAGGGCGTGAGGATCCCCGAGAAGAACCACAGCGCGAAGACCAGCGCCGCCAGCACCCCGAAGATCAGCCCGAGCCGCTGCGCCCGCGTGGCGCTGCGCGGCCCTGGGGGACGCGGGAGATTCGCGGGCGGGTTCGCGCGCGGCGGCTCCGGGCGGGGCGGGGCCGGGGGCAATGGCTGGGAAGGGGCCGGCAGCAGGGGCGCGCTCATGCCGGGAGGGAGCGCGCGGCGTCCCGCACATAGGCCGCGCCGGAAGCGATGGTGGTGCCGGTAACGCAGCCGATGAGGGCGGGCAGCAACCAGCCGCCATCCAGCCCAAAGCCCGCCAGCATCAGGGCGGTGCCGGCCAGGGCGATCTGCATCAGCGTGTTCAGCTTGGATATCAGCAGCGGCCGGATGGCCGGGCGCTGCCCCATGAGGGCGAGCACGAGCAGCCCGCCCACGATCAGCAGGTCCCGGAACACCACGAGGATCGCCAGCCAGTCCGGCAGCACGCCGATGATGGCCAGGGTGACGTAGGTGGAGACGAGCAGCGCCTTGTCCGCCACCGGGTCCAGCACGGAGCCGAGGAAGGAGCGGGCGTTGCGGACCCGCGCGAGCCAGCCGTCCAGCGCGTCCGACACGCCGGCCCCGACGAAGACGAGGAAGGCGATGTCCAGCCGGTGCTGGATCACCAGCCACACCAACGCCGGCACCGCGAAGAGCCGGGCCAGGGTGATGACGTTGGGCAGGGTGAAGAGGGCACTCTCCGCCGCCGGGACCGGGCCGGGCCGGGCCGGGCCCTTACCGATCGGCCCCTCGCGGTTAGGGGGGCCGGGATCAGGCCCCTCCGGCAAAGCCGACCCGCCAGTCGGAGCCGGGGGCCGGGCCGGGCACTCCGGCCACGGGCGGCTGGGCGGGCACCAGGGCGATCCCGCCCGCCGCCAGTTCCTGCGCCGCGACGCCCGGCGGGCTGCGCAGCCCGATCCGCAGCCGCGCGCCTTCGGTGGAGATGGCCAGGATCTCCACGCTGCCCACCGAGGGCTGGGCCAGGAGGCGGCCGCGCAGCGCCAGCCACTCCTCGAGGGAGCGGAAGCTCGTCCGCGCGTCGAGCAGGGCCGTCATCGGGTTCAGGGGCGGCCCGGACGGCGGGACATAGGCCGCGTTGTCCGAGGACGAGGCGCGGCCCGCCGAGGGGGCGGAGCCCGTGCCGGCCGAGGCGCTCGCGCCGGAGGAGGAGGATGCGGCGCCGCGGAAGCGGATGGTGTAGCGGCCGGAATAGCCGTTGAGGGTGGAGCGCTCCTGCTCCACCACCATGCTCGTCACCAGCGATTCGATGGTGGACTGGGAGGCGTTGGGGTCGCGCCCGATGGCGGCGGCGTAGCGCTGGTAGGCGATGCGCTGGGCATTGGCGATGGCCCGCTCCTTCGCGAGCACGGCGTTGGCCGCCGTCGCTTCCGCGGGAACGCCGCGCTGCACGGCCGGGTCGTCCTGCGCCAGGGCGGCCGTGGAGATGGCGACCGAGGCGGCAGCCTGCCCCCCCATCAGGGCCAGCACCAGGGCCGCGCGCCGAATCGCGCGCCGCAACCCGGCCCCGCGCCCGTAGCGGATTGTGCCCTCGCCGCGAAAATGATGGGTTCCGCGACCGTCCGAACCCTGCATAAGCCGCTCCCCAAGGACCTCTCCTGGGATAGCCGATCAAGGACCGCCATGACCAGACTGACCTACCGCGACGCCGGCGTGGACATTGAGGCCGGCGACGCGCTGGTGGACCGGATCAAGCCGCTGGCCCGTTCCACGGACCGCACCGGCACCATGGGTGGCCTCGGCGGCTTCGGCGCGCTGTTCGACCTGAAGGCCGCGGGATTCCAGGATCCCGTGCTCGTCTCCTCCACCGATGGCGTGGGCACGAAGCTGCGCCTGGCGATCGACGCGAACCACCACGCCACGGTCGGCATCGACCTTGTTGCCATGTGCGTGAACGACCTGGTGGTGCAGGGCGCGGAGCCGCTCTTCTTCCTGGACTACTTCGCCACCGGCGCGCTGGACGTGGCCCAGGCCGCCTCCGTCGTCGCGGGAATCGCGGAGGGCTGCCGGCAGGCCGGCTGCGCCCTGGTGGGCGGCGAGACGGCCGAGATGCCGGGCATGTACCACAAGGGCGACTACGACCTGGCCGGCTTCTCCGTCGGGGCGGCGGAGCGCGGGGCGCTTCTGCCCTCCGGCGATGTCGGCCCGGGCGACGTGGTTCTGGGACTCGGCGCGTCGGGCGTGCACTCCAACGGCTACTCCCTGGTGCGCCGGATCATCGAGGCCGGGAATGCCGGGCTGACCGACCCCGCCCCCTTCGCAGCCGGCAAGACGCTCGGCGAGGCGCTGCTGGAGCCGACGCGGATCTACGTGAAGCCGGTGCTGGCGCTGCACCGCGCGGGGCTGGTGAAGGCCGCCGCCCACATCACCGGCGGCGGGCTGCCGGGCAATCTGCCGCGCGTGCTGCCGGAGGGGACGATGGCCGTGATCCAGGCCGGGTCCTGGCCCGTGCCGCCGGTCTTCGCCTGGCTGGCCCGCACGGGCGGGGTGGAGCCGGAGGAGATGCTGCGCGTGTTCAACTGCGGCATCGGCATGTGCGTGGTGGTGGAGCCCGAGAACGTGGAGGCCGCGGTCGCCCTGCTGAAGGAGCACGGCGAGACGGCCCACCGCATCGGCGTGATCGAGGTCGGCGAAGGGCCGGAGCCGGAAGTCCGCATGGAAGGCCTCTCCGCCGCATGGCCGAACTGAAGAGGCGCGTCGCGGTCCTGATCTCGGGCCGCGGCAGCAACCTGGGCGCGCTGATCGAGGCGGCGCGCCACCCGGACTACCCGGCCGAGCTGGCGCTCGTGCTCTCCAACCGCGCCGATGCCGCGGGGCTGGAGCGCGCGGGCGCGGCCGGCATCCCGACCGCCGTGGTGGAGAGCCGCCCCTTCGGGAAGGACCGCGCCGCCTTCGAGGCCGCGATGCAGGCGCGCCTGGACGAGGCGGGAATCGGCCTGATCGCGCTTGCCGGCTTCATGCGCGTGCTGACGGAGGGCTTCGTCTCCGCCTGGTCCGGGCGGATGCTGAACATCCACCCAAGCATCCTGCCCGCCTTCCCCGGGCTGGACACGCACGCGCGCGCCCTCGCCGCCGGAGTGCGGCTGCACGGCTGCACCGTGCACTTCGTGACGCCCGGCGTGGATGAGGGCCCGGTCATCGCCCAGGCCGCCGTGCCCGTTCTGCCGGAGGACGACGAATCGGCCCTGGCCGCCCGCGTGCTGGCGCAGGAGCACCGGATCTACCCCGCCGCCCTCGCCTGGGCGGCCTCCGGCGCCGCGCGGCTGGTGGATGGGCGCGTGGTGCTGAACGTCCCCATGGCGGGGGGCGCCTTCGCCAACCCCTTGCCCGGCCATTCCGGCCTGCCTACAGAAATGGTCCCATCGCCGCCCGTGCCCCGGGCAGGCTCATAAGGAGGCGAGTCCATGGCCGAGGCCCAGCAGCACGTCGATTACGTCCCCGTGGAGTCGAAGGACATCCTGCCGGAGCGCCAGGCCGGCTGGGCCATGTTCACCCGCGCGACCGCCTGGGGGATCGTGGCGATCGTGCTGCTGCTGATCTTCCTGAAGGTTTTCTTCGGCTGAGTGGCGCGCCGCGGCCCTAGAGCCTACCCCGTTCCGGTGGAATCACCGGAACGGGCAAATCGGCTCTAGAAACCGCTCTAGCGCCGCGGCAAACCAAGGCCCAGGCTGCGGGCCATGTCGCCGAGATCGACGCGCCGATAACCCTCCGGCACCCGGAAGCGGGAGGGATCCTGGCGGCCATAGGCCACGCGCGTCGCCTCCACCCCCTCTCCCCTATCGTTCACGCCGCGCAGCAGCACGCCGTCCGCGGTGATGCAGGCGGTGCCGCGCTGCCCCTGCTGTTCCCAGCGATAGTTCGTGCAGCTCTGCCCGGCCTGGCTGGCCGTGCCGGCGCGGGTCAGCCGGGCCGTCTCGGCCATGCGGAGGTAGCGCGTGGCCTCCTCCTGCTTCAGCGGGCTGGGCGTGACCATGCGCATGGAGTCCATCACCATCTCCATCCTGCCGGTGCGCCGGTCCGCCAGGCCCCAGCCGGGGAGAGAGGGCGTCTCCACCCGCAGCAGCCCTTCCGAGGCGAGCACCGCCACGGCAAATTCGCGCGGTGTCTGGGGAGAGGCGTTACCCAGCACGCTGTAGGTCACGGCCACGTCCCGCGTCGGGAAGGTGGCAGGGCGGCTCTGCGCCAGGGCGCCGCCGGCGGCGAGCGAGAGGATCAGGGCGGGCAGCAGGGAGCGCATCGGACCCTCCGGTTGGGATCGGGGCGCAGAGAAGGGGGCGCCCCTCAGCGGGCGCAAGGGCGCGCCCCGTTCAGGCCGCGCCCGATTCCGCGAGTTCCACCGCCCGGCCGAGATCGACGGAGAGAAGACGGGACACCCCCCTCTCCTGCATCGTCACGCCGTAGAGCCGGTGCATCCGCGCCATGGTCAGCGGGTGGTGGGTGACGACGAGGAAGCGCGTGCCGCCCTCCGTCATCGCCTCCAGCAGGGTGCAGAGGCGCTCCACGTTCGCGTCGTCCAGCGGCGCGTCCACCTCGTCGAGCACGCAGACCGGCGCCGGCTGGCACTTGAACACGGCGAAGATGAGGGAGAGCGCCGTCAGAGCCTGCTCGCCGCCCGAGAGCAGCGAGAGGGAGGAGAGCTTCTTCCCCGGCGGCTCCGCGTAGATCTCCAGCCCAGCCTCCAGGATGTCGTCCGATCCCACCAGCGCCAGATGCGCCCGCCCGCCGCCGAACAGGCGGCTGAAGAGGGCGCGGAACTCCGCGTCCACCCGCTCGAACACGGCACGCAGCCGGTCGCGCCCCTCGCGGTTCAGGTGGCCGATGGAGCCGCGCAGCTTGGCGATGGCGTGGCCGATCTCCTCCCGGTCCTTCTCCAGGTTGACCAGCCGCTCCTCCACCTCCGCCATCTCCACCTCGGCGCGGAGGTTGACGGGGCCCATCTCCTCGCGCTCCCGGGCCAGGCGCTCCGCCTTGCGGCGGGCCTTCTCCTCGGCGGCGTCGGAAAGGTCCTCCGGCGGCTCGGGCAGCTCGGTATCGGGGCCCAGCTTCTCCAGGATGCGGGTGGCGACCGCACGGCCCTCGTCCTCGGCGCGGGCCGCGGCACCGTCGGCGCGGGCCTGCGCCTCTCGGGCGGCGGCGAAGGCGGCATCGGCGAGGCGGCGGGCCTCGGCCGATTCGCGCGCCTCCGTCTCGGCGGCGTGCAGGGCGGCGGCGGCCTCCGTGTGCGCGGCCTCCACCTCGGCCAGCATGCGTGATGCGTTTGCGAGAAGGGCGGCGGCCTCCTCCGGCGCATCGGCGGCGGCGGCGGCCTCGATCGCGGCGGCCTCCTGCCGGGCCGTCAGCTCGATCAGCCGCGCGGCGGCATCGGCGCGGCGGGCGGCCCAGGACGCGGCCTCCTCCTCCAGCGCGGCGCGGCGGGCGGCGAGGCGCTCGGCCTCGGCGTCCAGCGCCTGGCGGGCGGCGCGGGCCTCCACCTCCTCGCGACGGGCCTCGGCCAGGGCGTTGCGGGCAGCCAGGGCGGCGTTGCGGGCGAGCTCGGGATCAGGATTCCCCGCCCCTTCCCGCTCCACTGCTTCCCGTGCGGCCTCGGCCTCGGCCTTCTGGTCGGCCAGGCGGGCGATCTGCGGTTCCAGCGCGGCCAGGCGGCCCTCGGCGGCGGCGGCGCGGGAGGCCAGGGCGGATTGCGCGCTGCGCGCCGAGTCCAGGCGACCTTCCGCCTGACGCCGCGCGTTGCGCGCCGCTTCCTCGGCGCCCGCGGCCCCGCGCAGCGCGGCCACGGCGGCATCCCGCGCGGCCCGGGCGGCGGCGGCATCCGGTGCGGCCTGCTGAGCGGCGCGGGCGGTCTCCAGCAGGGCCTCGGCCTCAGCCCGCTCCACCTCGGCCCGCTCCAGGGCCGGGGTCAGGGCGGAAAGGCGGCTCTCCGCCATGGCGGCGCTGGCAGAGAGGCGGGAGGCCTCCTGCCGCGCGCGGGAGAGGCGCGATTCGGCCTCGCGCCGCGCGTTGCGGGCGGCATTCTCGGCCGCGCTGGCGGCGGTTTCGGCGGCGCGGGCGGCCTCGGCCTCGGAACGGGCCTTAGCCAGGGCGGCCTCGGCCTCGTCGCGGGCCTTCTCCTGTGCGCGCAGGCGGTTGCGCTGGCGCAGGCGCTCGGCGCCGGGGCTGGGGGCGCCGGGGTTGGCCCCCTGCCCGTCCCAGCGCCAGAAGCCGCCGTCGCGCGCCACCAGCGCCTGGCCGGGCGCCAGGGCGGGCTGCATCGCCAGGCCGTGCGCCTGATCCTCCACCAAGCCGATCTGCGACAGGGCGCGGGCCAGTTCCGGTGGTGCCTGCACGAGATCCGAGAGCGGGGTGGCACCTTCCGGCAGGCCCGGCACCGGATCCAGCGGTGGCAGGGCGCGCCAGTGGCGGGGCGCCTTCGGGTCGGCGGGAAGGTCCAGCCCCTCCCCCAGCGCGGCGCCGAGGGCGGCTTCCAGCCCGGGCGGCACGGCGACGGAATCGAGGATCGGCGTCGCGTTCCCGCGCTCCCCGGCGCGCAGCAGGGCGGCAAGGCCCTGGGCCTCGGCGGCGGCGCGGGCGCGGGTGGCGCCGGCCTCGGATTCGGCGGTGCGGGCGCGGCTCAGGGCGGAGGATGCGGCGGCGCGGTCCGCTTCGGCTTTGGCCAGCGCGTCGGCCGCAGCCTCCGCGGCGCGGGCGGCCTCCGTCTCCTCCTTGCGGGCAGCGTCCAGACGATCGGCGGGAATGCAGGCGGCCTTAGCCCCCTCATGCTCCCGCTTCAGCCGCTCATGGCCCTCGGCGGCGCGGCGGGCGCGCTCCCCGGCAACCCGGGCGGCATCGCGGGCGCGGGCCTCCTCGGCCTCGGCCTCGGCGGCGGCGCGCTTGGCCTCGGCCTCGCGGGCGGCCGCGGCGGCGCGGGCGGCCTCGGCGTTCTCGAAGCCGGCGCGGGCCTCGGCGAGGGCGGCCTCGGCATTCGCCGCCTCGGCGGCGGCGCTGGACAGGGCTTCGGGCGAGACGTTCGCGGCCTGAGCCTTGGCGCGCTCCTCCTCCAGCCGCGCGGCCTCGGCGGCGACACGGCGCAGGTTGGCCTCGGCGGCGCGGCGGGCGTCCTGGAAGCGCTCAAAGGCCAGCGCCGCCTCCGATGCCGCCTCGGCGGCGCGCTCGGCCTCGGCCTCGCGCTCGCGGGCCGTATCCTCGGCCGCGGCCAGTCGCTCGGCGGCGGCCTCCACCCGGGCGGGCAGGCCGGCCAGGGCGGTGGCCAGCTCCCCGGCCTCGGCGTTCAGGCGGGATTCGGCCGTCTCGGCGTCGTGCACCACCGTCGCCGCATGGGCGTGGTCCGCCTGGATCTGGGCGAGGCGGCCCGTGGCGGCGTCCAGCGTGGCGCGGGCGCGGGCCTCGGCGGCGGCCAGCCCCTCGCCCTCCACCCGGCGGCGCTCCAGCGCGGTGCGGGCGGCGGCCTCGGCGGCGCGGGGGCCGGGCAGCGCCATGTCGGCAGCATGCGCCCGGCGGGTGGCGGCCTCGGCGGCGGCCTCGGTCGCCTTGGTGGTGGACCGCGCGGCGTCCAGCGCTTGGCGGGCGGAGAGCAGCTGCCCCTCGGCGCGGGCGGCCAGCAGGGCCATCCACTCCGCCTCCGCGGCGCGGGTGAGGCCGGAGAGGTTGCGGTAGCGCGCGGCTTGGCGGGCCTGCTTCTTCAGGCTCTCCTGCTGCCCCTCCAGCTGGGCCCGCAGGTCGTCGGCACGGGTCAGGTTCGTCTCGGCCTGGCGCAGCTTCAGCTCCGCCTCGTGGCGCCGGGCGCGGAGGCCGGCGGTGCCCGCGGCCTCCTCCAGCACCGATCGCCGCTCCTCCGGCTTGGCGCCGATCAGCGCGGCCACGCGCCCCTGGCTGACCATGCCCGAGGCTCGCGCGCCCGAGCCGATGTCGGCGAAGAGGGTGGCGACGTCGCGCCCGCGCGTCTCCTTGCCGTTGATGCGGTAGCCCGTGCCCGCGCCGCGCTCGATTCGGCGGGTGATCTCCAGCTCCGCCACCTCGGAATTGGGCGGCGGGGCGAGGCCGGCGGCCTCCTCCAGGCTCAGCGTCACCTCGGCTTGGTTGCGGCCGGCGCGGCTGGAGGTGCCGGCGAAGATGACGTCGTCCATCTCTCCGCCGCGCATGTGGCGGGCGTTGGATTCGCCCATGGCCCAGCGCAGGGCCTCCACCACGTTGGACTTGCCGCAGCCATTGGGGCCGACGATGCCCGTCAGCCCCGGCAGCACCTCCACCGTGGTCGCCTCGGCGAAGGACTTGAAGCCGGCGATGCGCAGGCGGGAGAGGACGGCCGTGCGCGGCTCGCGCGGGCCGTCATCCCGGATGTCGTCGCTCTCCGGCGCGGAAGCCTGCGCTGCCAGGGCGGGGTCAGCCTCCCCCGCCTGGCTTTCCAGGGCCTGCGCCCCGGCCAGATCGGCGGGGTTGGTGTCCATCAGCCGGCGGAGACGCCCGCCAGCTGGACGAAGCGATCGAAGGTCACCTCGCCCGGCTGGGGCTTGTTGTTGAAGACGAAGGTGGGGGTGGAGTTCACGTTGAACTCCTGCTGCGCCTTCATGCGGGATTCAAGGATGCTGCGCTGGAGAGCCTGGTCCTGCAGGGCCTTGTCCACGTCCGCGCGGCTCATCCCGGCCAGGGCCGCGATCTTGGCGATCTCGCCCATGTTGTCCGCGCCGCGCGCGAAGGCCCAGCGGTCCTGCGAGGAGAAGAGGGCGCCGACGAAGCCCTCGTACCGCTCCGCCGGGAGGGAGCGGGCGACCATGGCGGCGGCCAGGGCCAGCTGGTCCAGCGGGAAGTCCCGCCACACCATCCGCACCTTGCCCGTGTCCACCAGCCGGGACTTCACCTCCGGCCAGACCGTCTTGTGGAAGTTCGCGCAGTGGGAGCAGGTGAGGGAGAAGTACTCGATCACCGTCGCCTGGGCGTCGGCCTTCCCGGCGGAGCGCTCGGCCAGACGGGGATCGTTCCCCTGGGCCAGGGCCAGGCCGGGCAGCAGCCCGATGGCCGGGGCGGCGAGAACAAGGCTGCGGCGGGTCGGGCTCATGGATCCGTGGCTCCCAATCATAGGGCGGGGGGTCGCGTCAGCGGGCTCGATAAACCCCGCGGCCCAATCTTGCCAGGGCATCGCGAAGTTCGGGGCTACCGACCGTGTCCAGCTTGCCACGAACGGTATCCGGAAGTGGCGCCTCCGGGCGGGGCCGCGCGGCCGGCCGGCCGGAGGGCGCCTGCTGCACGAATTTCAGGGTCTGCACGGTCACGGAGCCGAGGGCGGCGTTCACCCGGCCGATGAGCTGCGGTGCGAGGTGCTGCAGCTCCATCGCGATGGGGCCGGAGCAGCCGATGGTCAGGGTGCCGCCCGTCAGGCGCTTCGGGACGGTGACGGCCGCGATGGCCGGCCCGACGATCCCGTGCCAGTCCGCCATCAGCAGCGCCCCGGCCGGGCTGCGCCGCTTGAAGGCCGGCCGGGTCAGGCGGGGGATGAAGCCGCCGAGCGGGCGCAGGCCGAGATCGGGGCGGCGCGGGTCCACCATGGCCGGCGCCGGTGCCGGCGCCTCGGCCCGGCGCGCACGGGGCGCGCCAGGGGGGCTGGACTCCGGCCCCGTCCCACCCTCCCCTGCCCGCGTTTTGCCTGACGCCATGCC
>NZ_JANJOU010000010.1 GCF_024594815.1 Roseomonas populi
CCCCCCCGCCCGCCGAGCCCCTGCTCGCCTGGTATGATCGCCACCGCCGGACCCTGCCCTGGCGGGGCGAGGACGATCCATACCGCATCTGGCTCTCCGAGGTGATGCTTCAGCAGACCACCGTGGCGGCGGTGGGGCCGCGATACGCCCGCTTCCTGGCGCGCTTCCCGGATGTGGCGGCCCTGGCGGCGGCGGCGTGGGAGGATGTGGCGGCGGAATGGGCGGGGCTGGGCTACTACGCCCGTGCCCGCAACCTGCACGCGGCGGCGAAGGCCGTGGCCGCGCGCGGCGGCTTCCCGGACACGGAGGCCGGGCTGCGGGAACTGCCGGGGATCGGCGCCTACACGGCCGCCGCCGTCGCCGCCATCGCCTTTGATCGCCCTACCGTGCCGGTGGACGGCAACGTGGAGCGGGTGGTGGCGCGGCTGATGGCGATCACCGATCCCCTGCCCGGCGCGCGCCGCCTGATCGCCCCAGTCGCGGCGCGCTTCATGGAGCAGGAGGCACCGCAGGCCCGCCCGGGGGACTTCGTGCAGGCCCTGTTCGACCTCGGCGCCACGATCTGCACGCCGCGCCGCCCGGCCTGCGCCCTCTGCCCCTGGCGGGAGGATTGCCGGGCGCGGCAGGAGGGCATCCAGGAGAGCCTGCCGGCCAAGGCGCCGAAGGCAGCGCGCAAGCTGCGGCACGGGTTGCACTTCCTGGCGC
The DNA here is from genome assembly GCF_024594815.1 of Roseomonas populi. Lineage (GTDB taxonomy): Bacteria > Pseudomonadota > Alphaproteobacteria > Acetobacterales > Acetobacteraceae > Roseomonas > Roseomonas populi. Next base: position 706 of record NZ_JANJOU010000010.1, read on the forward strand.
GCGACCCGGCCGGACGCCTGCTGCTGCGCCACCGCCCGCCGGAGGGGCTGCTGGGCGGGATGCTGGAGATCCCCGGCGCCCCCTGGCGGGAGGAGCCCTGGTCGCTGGACGAGGCCCTGCCCCACGCCCCCCTGCCCGGCCTCGCCTGGGCCTTGCGCCCAGGCCTGGCGCGGCACGGCTTCACCCACATGGACCTGGACATGCGGCTGGCCGAGGCCGCCGCGCCCGCCCTGCCCGCCCCGGAGGGGATGGTTTGGATGACGCCCGAGGCGGCCCTGACTGCCCTGCCCACCGCCATCCGCCGGCTGCTGCCCCTTGCGGACCCCCCGCTTGCAGAGGGTGCCGGGGCCGTGGCAAGCGATCCTCCCAGGGCGCGTGGCGCCCGGAGAAGGGGGACTTCGCCATGACCGCCATCCAGTTCTTCGCCGCGCGGCCGGCGCTGCGCTTCCTATCCATGGCCGTGCTCGGCAGCGCCGCGCTCGCGGCCTCCGCCCAGGTCACGCTGCCCATGTGGCCGGTGCCCGCCACGCTGCAGACGCTCGTGGTGCTGCTGCTCGGCGCGCTGGGCGGCTCCCGTCTCGGTGCCGCCACCGTGGCGCTCTACCTCGCCGAGGGCGCGATGGGCCTGCCGGTCTTCGCGGGCGGCGCCGGCCCGGCCGCGCTGATGGGCCCGACCGCGGGCTTCCTGCTGGGCTTCATCCCCTCCGCCCTCATCGCCGGGCTCGCGGGCCGCGGCGCGCTGCGCCAGGGCGCGGTGCTGACGGCGGCGCACCTGGCCGTCTTTGTGCCGGGCGTGCTGTGGCTCTCGACCTTCGTCGGCTTCGAGAAGGCCTGGATGGCCGGCTTCCTGCTCTTCGTGCCGGGCACGGCCGTGAAGACGGCGCTGGCCTTCGCCGTGATGCGGGCGCTGCGCCGGGGCTGATCCCCGCCCCATCATCGGGTTTCCGAGCCGCCCGCCCCGGGATGCCGGGGCGGGCGGTTCTCGTTTCAGCGCCCGGATTCGAGGGCGAAGCCCTCGTCCTGCCAGCCCGTCACGCCGCCGATCATGATCTTCACTGGGCGACCCAGCCGGGCCAGGCGCAGCGCCGCCCGGTCCGCCCCGTTGCAGTGCGGCCCGGCACAGTAGACGACGAAGAGCGTTTCCTCCGGCCATTTCGCCATCCGCGCCGCCTCCATCTCCCGGTGGGGCAGGTTCAGCGCGCCGGGGAGATGGCCGCGCGCGAAGGCGTTGGGGCCGCGCACGTCCAGCAGCACGAAGCCCGGATTATCGAAGGCGGCGGCCTGCACGTCGGCGCAGTCGGTCTCCAGCGAGAGACGGCGAGCGAAATGGGCCTCCGCCTCGGTGGCTGCGGCGGCAGGGATGGCGGTGACGGCGTTGGTCATGGGGGGCTCCTTCCGCACGCAGCCTGCCCGGAGCGGTAGGACCCTGGTGAGTGGCACGCGGGACGATTACCGTCAGGATCGTGCCAAAGACCTCACCTCTCTCCCCGCCCGATAACCCGCTCGTCGTCGCCCTGGCCTATGACGGGCTCTGCACCTTCGAGTACGGCGTGGCGGTGGAGGTCTTCGCCTTGCCGCGGCCGGAAATGGGGCCGGACTGGTACCGCTTCGCCACCGCGGCCATCGAGCAGGGGCCGCTGCGCGCCATGGGCGGGCTGCGCGTGCTGGCCGATGGCGGGATGGAACTGCTGGAGGAGGCGGGCACGGTGATCGTGCCGGGCTGGCGCGGCGCGGATGCCCCGGTGCCGCCCGCGCTGGCGGAGGCGTTACGCGCGGCCCATGCACGCGGGGCGCGGATCCTCTCCTTCTGCTCCGGCGCTTTCGTGCTGGCCGCGGCGGGGCTGCTGGATGGCGGGCGGGCCACGACCCACTGGCGCTACGCCGAGGCCCTGGCCGCGCGGCACCCGACGGTGACGGTGGTGCCGGACGTGCTCTACGTCGATTCAGGGCAGGTGCTGACGGCGGCGGGAACGGCGGCCGGAATCGACCTCTGCCTCCACCTCATCCGGCGCGACCACGGGGCCGAGGCGGCGAACAAGGTCGCGCGGCGGCTGGTGGTGCCGCCGCACCGGGAGGGTGGGCAGGCCCAGTTCATCGAGCGGCCCGTGCCCCCTGCGCGGGAGGGATCGCGCCTCTCCCCGCTGCTGGACCGGATGCGGCTGGAGGCCGGCGAGGCCTGGCCGGTCGATCGCATGGCGGCCGAGGCGGGGATGAGCCGCCGCAGCTTCATCCGCCGCTTCCGCGCCGCGACGGGCGAGGCCCCGGCCGCCTGGCTGGCAGCGGCGCGGCTGGCCCGCGCGCGGGAGTTGCTGGAGACGTCAGCCCTCGGGATCGAAGAGGTGGCGGCGACGAGCGGACTCGGCTCCGCGGCCTCGCTGCGGGCGGGGTTCCGCGCCCGGTTCGGCCTCGCGCCCTCCGCATGGCGCGCGCGCTTCCGCGGCGAGGGCAGCCCGGGGCCGGCACGTCCGGGCCGGCCCTTTCCGCCCCGACTTCCGCTACAGGAAACGGGAGCCTAGCTGCCCGGCGCCAGCTCCTGGCGCAGCTCGTCGATCACGCGCAGCGAGCCGTCACGGCGCTCGATGTGCCAGAAGGTCCAACCGTTGCAGGAGGGTGCCTCCTGCACGGCCGCACCCACTTGGTGGATGCTGCCCGCCACGCGGCCGCAGCGCAGCGTGGCGTCGGCGCCGACTTCGGCCATCCAGCGGCGATGCCGGTCCCACAGCTTCGTGCCGGGCGGGACGAGGCCGCGCTCCACCAGCGCGCCGAAGGGGATGCGCGGCTGCTCGCGCTTCGCCGGCAGGGCCAGGGCGATGCTCTCGGAAAGCGGCTCCACCGCCTTGATCCGCGCCTCGGCGGCATCCGCGTAGCCGTCGTCTCGCTCCAGCCCAATGAAGCGGCGGCCCAGGCGCTTCGCCACCGCCGCCGTGGTGCCGGTGCCGAGGAAGGGATCGAGAATCACCTCGCCCGGCGAGGTGCAGGAGAGGATCACGCGGTGCAGCAGGGCTTCCGGCTTCTGCGTGGGGTGCAGCTTGCGACCATCCTCCCCGCGCAACCGCTCATTGCCCGTGCAGAGCGGGATGAGCCAGTCGCTCCGCATCTGCTTGTCGTCGTTCATCGCCTTCATGGCGGCGTAGTTGAAGCGGTAGCGGCTCTCCGGCCCGCGCGCGGCCCAGATCAGCGTCTCGTGCGCGTTGGTGAAGCGGCGGCCGCGGAAGTTCGGCATGGGGTTGGACTTGCGCCACACCACGTCGTTCAGGATCCAGAAGCCCAGGTCCTGCAGCGCGACACCGAGGCGGAAGACGTTGTGGTAGGCGCCCATCACCCAGATGGTGCCGTCCTTACGCAGGATGCGCCGGCACTCCGTCAGCCACTCGCGCGTGAAGGCGTCGTAGGCCGCGAGATCGTCGAAGCGATCCCACTCCTCGTCCACCGCATCGACGAGGCTGTCATCCGGGCGGCGCAGCGCGCCCTTCAGCTGAAGGTTGTAAGGCGGATCCGCGAAGATGGCGTGGACGGAAGCCGGCGGCAGACGCTTCAGGCTCTCGATGCAATCGCCGCGCAGGACAGAGTCCAACGGCAGGTCCAGCCCGGTTCCCAAACGCGCCATCAGCTCCGAATCCTTGTCGGCGGCGGCGTCGCATCCCCGCGTCGCGCCGCGCCGAGCCCCCTTCCCACCATGCCCACGGCCGAGTCGCCCGGTCAAGGCGCGACTCAGGACAAGGCCAGAACGGCTTGATCCACCGGGCTGAATCCGCGCCGGTGGTGCGGTGTCGGGCCGAAGCGCGCAAGCGCGGCACGGTGCGCCGGCGTCGGGTAGCCAGCGTGGCGGGCGAAGCCGTAATCCGGCCAGCGCGCGCCCAGCCGCGCCATCGCCCTGTCCCGCACCACCTTCGCCATGATCGAGGCCGCGGCGATGGAGAGGGAAAGGCCGTCCCCGCCGACCACGCAGCGCACGGGGCAGGACAGGCGCGGCGGCGCATTGCCGTCCACCAGTGCGATGGCAGGCACCAGCGGCAGGCGTGAAACGGCGCGCAGCATGGCGAGGTGTGTGGCGCGCAGGATGTTCAGCGCTCCGATCTCGGCCGCGCTGGCCGCGCCGACGCCGATCAGCACGGCGCCTTCCGCCTGGGCCGATAACAGCGCGTCGTGGGCGGCCTCGCGGCGAGTGGCGTCCAGGCGCTTGCTGTCGTCCAGCAGGGCGGCGAGCGATCCCGAAGGTGGCTCGGAAAAAATCACGGCCGCGGCGAGCACGGGGCCGGCCAGCGGGCCGCGCCCGGCCTCGTCCACCCCCGCCACGGGGCCGGAGTGGGCGGATTCCAGCGCGAAGTCGGGCCGGGTCGTCGGGCGGGGCTTGGCGGCCATCCGTTCGTATCTAAAGGGTCAGGCCACCATCCACCAGCAGGGTCTGGCCATTCACCATCGCGCCGGCGCAGCCTAGGAAAAGCACCACCTCCGCGATGTCCTCCGGCACGCAGCGGCGCCCGAGCGGGCAGTTGTCGATGGACTGTTGCCGCTGCGCGTCCGTCCACTCGATCTGCCAGGTGCTGTCCACCGCGCCCGGCGCCACGGCGTTCACCCGGATCTCCGGCCCCAGCCCGCGCGCGAGATGGCGGGTGAGCGCGATCACGCCCGCCTTGCTCGCGGCATAGGCCATGGAGGAGCCGCGCCCCGTCATCCCCGCCACGGAGGAGATGTTCACCACCGCGCCGCGCGCCTGCCGCAGCGCCGGCACCGCGGCGCGGGTGGTACGGAACAGGCCCTTGAGGTTGGTGTCCAGGACCGAATCCCAGAGATCATCCGTGATCGCATCCAGTTCCCGGCCGGGGATGCTGCGGGTGGTGCCGGGCGTGCCGGCATTGTTAACCAGCAGGTCCAGCCGGCCGAGCGCGGTGATGGCAGCTTCCACCATGGCGGCTTCCGTGCCGTCGCCGATGGCGCCCGGCGCCTCCACGATTCGGGTGCCGGTGGTGCGAAGCTCGGCCGCCGCTTCCGGGCCGCGCGGGTCGCCGGGCAGGAAGTTCAGGGCCACGGCGCAGCCATTCTCCGCCAGGGCACGCGCGGTGGCGAGGCCGATGCCGGAGGCGGCGCCGGTCACCAGCGCCGCGCGGCCCGCCAAATCGTAACGGGGCATGGGTTTCCTCCTCCCCGGCAGGGTCGCCCCAGCCGGGGTTGAGAACAAGCCGCGCCGGCTACTTCTCGCCCAGCACCCGCGTCAGCCGCGCCACCGCTTCCCGCGCCAGGCCGGGGCTGACGGCGAAGCAGATGCGGACGAACCCCTCCCCCTCCGGCCCGAAGGCGGTGCCGGGGGCCACGCCGACCTTCGCCTCACGCAGGAGGCGGAAGGCGAGGTCCAGGCTCGTCTCGCCCGTGTCGATCTTCGCCATCAGGTAGAAGGCGCCCTCCGGCTGGAAGACGGTGACGCCCTTCAGGCGGGAAAGCCCCTCCACCATGATCTGGCGGCTCTCCGCGCAGCGGCCAACCATGGTGCGGATGAAGGCGTCCCCCTCCTCCAGCGCCGTGACGCAGGCGTGCTGGATGAAGGTGGGGATAGAGGTGGTGTTGTACTGGGCCAGCTTGGAGAAGGCGCCCGTCAGCCCCTCCGGGAAGATGATCCAGCCGGCGCGCCAGCCCGTCATCGCCCAGTTCTTGGAGAAGGTGTTGGTGACGATCAGCCGGTCCCGCGGCGTGGTGATCTGCAGGAAGGAGGGCGCGATCGCGTTGCCGTAGGTGAAGTGGGAATAGACCTCGTCGGAGAGGATCCAGAGGTCCCGCGCGCGGGCCAGCTTCAGCAGGGCCTCCATCTCCGCCAGCGGCATCACCCAGCCCGTGGGGTTGGAGGGGGAGTTCACCACCACCATGCGGGTGCGCGGGGTGATCGCGGCCTCGATGTCCTCGATCGGCAGGGAGAAGCGGCCATCGGCGCTGCGGCGATAGGGCACGGTGACGGGCACGGCGCCGTTCACCCGCGCGGCCTCGGCCAGGTTGGGCCAGTTCGGGGTGGGAATGAGGATCTCGTCGCCCGGCTCCAGCAGGGCCTGGCAGGCCTGCATGATGGCGTTCATGCCGCCGGAGGTGATGGAGAAGCGCTCCGGCGCCACCTCCACCCCCCAGTGGCGGCGGTGGTAGTCGGACAGGGCCTGGTGGAGCTGGGGGATGCCGCGGGAATAGGTGTAGCGGGTCTCGCCGGCCAGCATGGCCTTGTGGGCGGCCTCCACCACGAAATCCGGGGTGGGTAGGTCGCCCTCGCCGATCCAGAGCTTCACCACGTCCGGGTCGTCCCGCCCCCGGTCCGCGACAAGGCCGATCTGGCTGGTGCCGACGCTCTTGATATGGGCGGGAAGGGTTTCGGCCAGGTCGGCTTCGAGGCTGGAGGCGGCGCTCATGGGGAACAATCCTCTTGGGCCGCCCTGGAGGACGGCCGAAGGGCCCCTTCTGCCGCCATGCGGCCCGGCGGGAAAGGGGCCTTCAGAGGCCTCGCTCGATGAACTCGTCCCCCGGCCCCAGCAGCTCCGCCGCGCCCCCGCGCAGGAGCTGCCGCGCGGCCCCGTCCGCCCGCAGGATGGCGTCCAGGAAGGTGACGGAGAGGGCGGCGGCGCGGGCGTGGTAGGTGCTGTCGGCCCAGCGGGCGCCCGCCTCCGCCTCGTCGGCAAAGGAGGCGTGGGCGGCGCCGTTCAGCACGGCCAGCGCACCGGGGTTGCGGGATTCCTCGAAGGGCACGCGGCGGGCGGGGGCGCGGATGCCCTCGATGAAGCCGTGATCCTCCGTGCCGGTGATGTGCAGAATGGGGACCGCGTAGCCCCCATAGGCCAGGCGCGGCGGCAGGCCGATGGCGGGAATGGGCGAGAGGGCGACGCCGGCCTTCAGGCGCGGATCGGGCAGGCCCAGGCCGCGGTCGCCGCCGGGCAGGCGCTCGCCGAGCATGTGCTGCACGGTCCAGGCGCCGAAGGAGTGGCCGGCAATGCCCAGGCGCTGAGGGTCCGCGCGCTCCGGCAGGTTGTTCAGGGCGAACTTCACGTCCAGCAGCCGGTCCAGCGCCGCCTGCACGTTCAGCGCCCCGGCCGCGAGCCCGATCATGCGGTCCCCGCCACCGCGCCACAGGCTGTCATCGGAGCCGATGTGCTGGAGGTGGATGGCGAGGTAGCCCCTCTCCGCCAGAGCGCGGCCGAGATAGGCCAGCCCCTCGCGCGAGCCGCCGAGGCCGTGGGAGATGATGACGGTGGGCGCCGGGCCGGTGTTGCCCGGAGCGCGGATGAGGACGGGAATGTCGCGCGCGCGGGCGGCGTCGCGCCAGATGGTGCGGGATTCGGTGATGCGGGCCTCCGTCGGGCGCGGTTGGGCCGAGCAGCCCGAGGAGGCAAGCATCAGCGCGGGCGCCGCGAGCAGCGCCCGGCGGCGTGTCAAAGCGGGATATCGTAGGTCCGCCAGGGCGTCAGCTTCGCCACGCGGTCGTACACCGCGCGGGCGCGGCTGTTGTCCTCGGCTGTGATCCAACGGATGACGCTCCAGCCGCGGCGGCGGCCTTCCTCGGCAAGGGCTTCGATGAGCGCGTCGGCGACACGCTTGCCCCTCATCTGGGGATCGACGAAGAGATCGTCCAGATAGCCGCCGGTGGTCGCGGAGAGCGGGCGGGCGAAGGCGCGGAAATGCGCCAGGCCCACGGCGCGCCCCTCTGCATCCTCGGCGACGAGGCCGTTCGTCTCATGCGCGGGGTCGTGGATCCAGGACCAGACGCGGTCGCGCATCTCGGGCGTCTGCGTCACGCGGTAGAACTCGGCATAGCCGGCGTAGAGCTTGTCCCAGTCGGCACGGTGCCGCTGCTCGACGGGGAGGATGCGGATCTCGCTCATGTCGGGTCCTTCAGGCGGAGGTCGAGCCGGCCGGCGGCCTGCAGCGCCAGCAACAGGGCCGAGACATGCATGGCCTGCGCCAGCAGTCCATCCTGCAGCCCGGCCAGCACGCGCGGGATCGGCCACAGCTCCACCGTGATGTCCTCCCCCGCCTCATGCGCCGTGGGATGGGTGGGCGCGGCGCCCAGCGCCAGCACGGTACGGGAGAGGTTGCGGTGCGTGGCCGTGTTCGGGCTCAGCGCGCCCACGGAGCGGTATTCGGCGGCGCTGTAGCCGGTCTCCTCGCGCAGCTCGCGCGCGGCGGCCGCGCATTCATCGGCATCGGCCGGGTCGATGGCGCCGGCCGGCAGTTCCAGCACCCAGGCCTGGGCGCCGTGGCGGTACTGGCGGACCAGCACCAGCTCGTCCGCCGGCGTGATCGCCACCACCTGCACCCAGTCCGGGTAGGACAGGCTGTAGAAGGGGTCCAACACGTTCCCCTTCGAATCCCGCACCGCATCCGCGCGCAGCTCGATCCAACGGTCACGAACCACGGTGCGGGAGGAGAGCACCTCCCAGAGGGGAGGTGTCACTCCGCCGCCACCTTCGGGTGCTCCTGATACGCCTCCAGCGGCGCGCAGGTGCAGGCCAGGTTGCGGTCTCCATAGACGTTGTCCACGCGCTTCACCGGCGGCCAGTACTTCGCGGCCGCCACCCAGGGCAGCGGGAAGGCGGCCTGCACGCGGGTGTAGGGGTGGGACCAGGCCTCCGCCGTCACCTCCTCCGCGGTATGCGGGGCGTTCTTCAGCGGGTTGTCGGCCTTGTCCGCCACGCCCTGCTCCACGGCGCGGATCTCCGCGCGGATGGCGATCATCGCCTCCACGAAGCGGTCCAACTCCTCCTGCGGCTCGCTCTCGGTCGGCTCCACCATCAGCGTGCCGGCAACGGGCCAGGACATGGTGGGGGCGTGGAAGCCGAAATCCTGCAGGCGCTTGGCGATGTCCTCCACCAGCACGCCGCCGCCCTGCTGGAAGCCGCGGCAGTCCAGGATGCACTCATGCGCCACCATCCCGGCTTTGCCGCGGTAGAGGACGGGAAAGTGCCCTTCCAGGCGCTTGGCGACATAGTTGGCGTTGAGGATGGCCACCTGCGTCGCCCGCGTCAGCCCGGCCGCGCCCATCATGCGGATATAGGCGTAGGAGATGGGCAGGATGCTCGCGCTGCCGAAGGGCGCGGCGGAGACGGGGCCGAAGCCCGTCTCCGGCCCGGCTTCCGCCAGCATCGGGTGGTTCGGCAGATGCGGCGCAAGGTGCGCGGCCACGCCGATCGGCCCGACGCCCGGCCCGCCGCCGCCATGCGGGATGCAGAAGGTCTTGTGCAGGTTCAGGTGGCACACATCGGCGCCGATCGCGGCCGGGCTGGTGAGGCCGAGCTGCGCGTTCATGTTGGCGCCGTCCATGTAGACCTGCCCGCCGGCCGCGTGCACGGCATCGCAGATCGTGCGGATGCCCTCCTCGAACACGCCGTGGGTGCTGGGATAGGTGACCATCAGGGCGGAGAGGTTGGCGGCGTGCGCCTCGATCTTCGCGCGCAGGTCGTCCAGGTCCACGTTGCCGTCGCGGTCGCAGCCCACCACCACCACCCGCATCCCCGCCATCACGGCGGAGGCGGGATTGGTGCCGTGCGCGGAGGACGGGATGAGGCAGATGTCGCGGTGCCCCTCCCCGCGCGCCCGGTGGTAGGCGCGGATGGCGAGGAGCCCGGCATACTCGCCCTGACTGCCCGCATTGGGCTGCAGCGACACGGCCGCGAAACCCGTGCAGGCACAGAGCCAGGATTCCAGGCGCCGGATCATCTCGATGTAGCCGCTCGCCTGATCCGCCGGGGCGAAGGGGTGGACCTCCGCGAAGCCGGGGAAGGTGACGGGGATCATCTCCGCCGTGGCGTTCAGCTTCATCGTGCAGGACCCCAGCGGGATCATGCTGCGGTTCAGCGCGACGTCCTTGTCCTCGAGCCGCTTGAGGTAGCGCAGCATCGCGTGCTCGGAGCGGTGCGCGTGGAAGACGGAGGCGGTGAGGAAGGGCGTGCGGCGGGCCAGGGCGGCGGGCAAGCGCTCGGTTACGGCCAGCGCATCCAGCCCCGCACGCTCGCACCCCGCCACCTCGCAGAGCGCGGAGACCAGCGCGATCAGGTCCTGGCGCGTCACCGTCTCGTCCAGCGCGACCGCGACGCAGCCCGCATCCACGCGGCGCAGGTTGAAGCCGGCGCGCAGCGCGGCCTGCATCAGCGCCTCGGCCTCCTCGCCGGCCTCGATCGCCACCGTATCGAAGAAGCTCTCGTGGCGCAGCGTGAAGCCAGCGCGGATCGCGGCATCGGCCAGCAGACTCGCCAGCAGGTGCGTGCGGCGGGCGATGCGGGTCAGCCCCTCCGGCCCGTGCCACACGGCGTACATGCCGGCCATCACGGCCAGCAGCACCTGCGCCGTGCAGATATTACTCGTCGCCTTCTCGCGGCGGATGTGCTGCTCGCGGGTCTGCAGGGCCAGGCGCATGGCCGGGCGTCCGGCGGCATCGACGGAGACGCCGACAAGGCGGCCGGGCATCAGGCGCTTCAGCCCGTCCTTCACGGCCATATAGGCGGCGTGCGGCCCGCCATAGCCCATGGGCACGCCGAAGCGCTGCGTGCTGCCCACAACCACGTCCGCGCCCATTTCGCCAGGCGGGGTGAGGAGTGTCAGCGCCAGGATATCGGCGGTCACGATCGCCAGCGCGCCCGCCTTCTGCGCGGCGGCGATCCCTGGCGCGATGTCGCGCACCTCGCCCGTGGTGCCGGGGTATGAGAGGACGACGGCGAAGGGCTTCAGGGCGGCGTAGTCGTCCGTGATCTCCACCGTGATGCCCAGCGGCTCCGCGCGGGTGCGGAGAACGGCCAGCACCTGCGGGTGCAGGTCCGGCGCCGCGGCCAGCACCGTGGACTTGCCCTTATGGGCAGCGAGCGCGAGCGCCATCGCCTCGGCCGCTGCCGTCGCCTCGTCCAGCAACGAGGCATTGGCGACGGGCAGCCCCGTCAGGTCGCTCACCATCGTCTGGAAGTTGATCAGGGCTTCCAGGCGCCCCTGGGCGATCTCCGCCTGGTACGGCGTGTAGGCCGTGTACCAACCCGGGTTCTCCAGCACGTTGCGCAGGATCACCGGCGGGGTGTGCGTGCCGCTATAGCCGCAGCCGATCAGCGACTTCACCCGCGCGTTCCTCTCGGACAGCGCGCGCAGCTCCGCAATCGCCTCCCACTCCCCCACGGGCGGCGGCAGGGCGTCCAGGTGGCTGTCCCGGATGCCGGCGGGCACGGTGCGGGCGGCTAGGTCGTCCAGGCTCCCTGCCCCCACCACCTTCAGCATGGCGGCGATCTGCTCCTCGCCCGGCCCGATATGGCGGGTGGCGAAGGCGGCGTGGTCCTCCAGCGCCGCCAGCTTCTCCAGCGCGCTCAATGCGCCTCCTCCGCGTGCTTCGCGTAGGCCTCCGCGTCCATGAGCTTGCCGATCTCGGACGTATCCTTCGGCGTGATCGTGAAAAACCAGCCCTCGCCCATCGCGCCGCTGTTCACCAGGGCGGGGTTGTCCACCAGCGCCTCGTTCACGGCGGCGATGGTGCCGGAGATCGGGGCGTAGATGTCGGAGGCGGCCTTCACGCTCTCCACCACCGCCACGGCCTCGCCGGCTGTCACCTCTCGCCCCACCTCCGGCAGGTCCACGAACACCACGTCTCCCAGCGCGCCCTGGGCGTGGTCGGAGATGCCGACCACGGCGACGTCGCCGTCCAGGCGCACCCACTCATGGCTCTCGGCGAAACGGGTCTCGCTCATGCGGCGGCTCCTGAACTGCGCTTGTATCGGTGGGGGATGAAGGGGGTGGGCGCGGTCCGGGCGGGCAGCGCCCGGCCGCGGACCATCAGTTCAAGCGCCGTGCCATCCTCGGCATGGGCGCGGGCGACGTAGCCCATGGCGACCGGCGCCCCGAGGCTGGGGCCGAAGCCGCCGCTCGTCACCTCGCCCACGGGCACGCCGTTCAGGGCGATCTCCGTATGGGCACGGGCAGGTTGGCGCCCCTCGGGCAGGATGCCAACGCGCAGGCGCTTGGGGCCGTTGTCCAGCTCCTCCCGCACCCGCTCCGCGCCCGCGAAGTTCCATTCCATGCGGCGGCGCTTGCCCATGCTGAAGGTCAGCGCGGCCTCCACCGGGGAGGTCGTCTCGTCGATGTCCTGGCCGTAGAGGGGCAGCCCAGCCTCCAGCCGCAGGCTGTCCCGCGCGCCGAGGCCGGCAGGGGCGGCGCCGGCGGCCAGCAAGGCGCGGGCCACCGCCTCGGCGCCCTCGGCGGGGATGCCGATCTCGAACCCGTCCTCCCCGGTGTAGCCGGAGCGGGTGATGAGGGCGGGCACCCCCGCCACCGGGGTTTCCAGCACGCCCATAAAGGAGAGTGCGGCCACGCCCTCGGCCAGCCCGGCCAGGATCGCCTCTGCCCCCGGCCCCTGGAGGGCCAGGAGGGCGCGGTCCGGACGCGGCACGATCGAGACGCCCGGCGGCAGCGCGGCGCCGATGGCCTCCACGTCTACGGCCTTGCGGGAGGCGTTGAGGACGAGGAACAGCCGGTCGCCGAGATTGGCGACCATGAAGTCGTCGATGATGCCGCCCGCCTCGTTCAGCAACAGGGCGTAGCGCTGGCGGCCAGGCTTCAGGGCCTGGATCTCGGCGGGCGTCACCCGCTCCAGCGCGGCCGCGGCGCCTTCCCCTCGCAGTTCCGCCTGGCCCATGTGGGAGACGTCGAACAGGGCCGCGCCGGTCCGGCAGGCCCCGTGTTCCGCGATGATGCCCGCCGGGTACTGAACGGGCATGGCGTAGCCCGCGAAGCCCACCATGCGCCCGCCGAGTTCGCGGTGCAGGCCGGCCAGCGGCGTTTCAAGCAGTGTTTCGGTATCGGCCACGCATCCCCCAACGCCGCGCGGACGCGGCCGGTTCAGATCGTGGCCCCCCTCTGTCCCGAGACCTGAGAGATTCGGCCCGATGCGGGATCGGCGCCTTACTCCGTCGGTGCCGGTGCCCTCTCAGGCGCCGGGCTTTCCAGAGGCCCCTTCCCCGCGCGGTCCTTCTGCCTGAGCGTTTCCGGGGGCCGGTTGCGCCTTCGGCGGGGGTGTCGCCACCCCTCTCTCCCGCGCGGAATCAGCGGGTCCCCTGTCGTGCCCGAATGCCGCGCCGGGCGCAACCTTGTCGGGCCCGTTCCCTACCGCACCCCGCGCCGACGATTGGCGGCCAGCTCCTCCGGCGTCAGCTGGAAGCCGATCAGCACGACCTTCTCCGCCGCCCGGCGAACGTCGCCGGGGATGCGGACCATCATCTGCTCGCCCTGGACCGCCGTGCGGCGCTCGTTCCCGGCGAAGGTCAGGCGAACCGTATCCGTTCCACGGTTCAGGACGCGCCCCTCCGCCTCGTCGGTCACGGCGACCACATAGGGCAGGTCCACCGCGCGGGTGGCGGTGGGGCCGCGCTCGGCCGCCACCTGCACCACCAGGGTCACGTCCAGCCCGGCATCTCGGGGGGCGTAGTCGCAGCGGGCCTGGAAGCCGATCATCCGGGCGTCCACCTCCACCGTTCCCACGTCCGGCACGGCGCCCGCCCTGTAGCGGGTGAGGTCCACCGCATCCGCCAGCAGGGACACGCGGGGGCAAGGCGCCTGGGGCCGCTGGGTAAGGATATTCCCCCCCCGGCTGCAGGCGGCCAGGAGAGGCAGCAGGGCAAGGGCCAGGAGGGCGGCCGGGCGAGGGGTTCGAGTCACGCGAAAGGCACTCCTTGCGCCATCGTCTTCTCAGGATCGTCTTCTCGGGCACGGCCGGCAGGAAGCCCTGGGCGGCGGCGGCGGAGGCGGCTAAAAAGGCGCGCCCACGGTCCGGCCGGGGGCTGTTCGCGCCGGCACCGAGGGACCAAGTCGCACGCCATGGACCAGACCGCAAACCTCTCCTTCACCGCCGAGTCCGGGGTGGCCAAGCCCACCCTGAAGGTCCTGCTGGCCGGCCCGCGCGGCTTCTGCGCCGGGGTGGACCGGGCCATCAAGATCGTGGAGCTGGCGATCGAGCGCTTCGGCGCCCCGGTCTATGTCCGGCATGAGATTGTCCACAACCGCTTCGTGGTGGAGACGCTGCAGGCCAAGGGGGCCATCTTCGTCGAGGAGCTGGACGAGATCCCGGATGACGGGCAGCCCGTGATCTTCTCCGCCCATGGCGTGCCGAAATCCGTCCCGGCCGCCGCCGAGGCGCGGCAGATGATGTACCTGGACGCCACCTGCCCCCTGGTGAGCAAGGTCCACCGCGAGGCGGAGCGCCACTTCAAGGACGGCGCTCATATCCTGCTGATCGGCCATGCCGGCCACCCCGAGGTGATCGGCACCATGGGCCAGCTGCCCGCCGGCAGCGTGACCCTGGTGGAGGACGCGGAGCAGGCCGCGACGGTGCAGCCCCCCCCGGGGCCGCTGGCCTACGCCACACAGACCACCCTGTCCGTGGACGACACGACGGAGGTGCTGGACGTGCTGCGCGCGCGCTTCCCCAACCTCTCGGCACCGATCAAGGAGGATATCTGCTACGCCACCACCAACCGCCAGGCGGCGGTGAAGGCGATCGCGGAGCGATGCGACTTCATGGTGGTAGTGGGCGCGCCCAACTCCTCCAACTCCGTGCGGCTGCGGGAAGTGGCGGAGAGGGCCGGCTGCCCGCGCGCCGTGCTGGTCCAGCGCGGCCGGGACTTCGACCCCGCCCTGGTGGACGGCCTCTCCACCATCGGCATCACCGCCGGCGCCAGCGCGCCGGAGGTGCTGGTGGGCGAGGTGCTGACCCGCCTGCGGGAGCGCTTCACCCTGGAGATCGAGGACGTGACGGTGGCGGAGGAGAAGATCATCTTCAACCTGCCCCGCCCCCTGCGGGACCGCCCTGCCCGGGCCCCCGCCCCCGCCGCCGAGTAGCTTGCCGTCCCGGCCTGGCTGGGGCATGGACCCCGGCCAGGGGGTTCTATGGCTGTCTATACCGAGGTGTCCGACGAGGCGTTGCGCGCCTTCCTCTCCGGCTACGACCTGGGCGAGCTGATCGCCTTCCGCGGCATCGCGGAGGGGGTGGAGAACAGCAACTACGCCCTCAAGGTTACGGGTGGGGACTTCATCCTCACCCTTTACGAGAAGCGCGTGGACCCGGCGGAGCTGCCCTGGTTCCTCGGCCTGATGCGGCACCTGGCGGCCGGCGGCCTCGCCTGCCCGGAGCCGGTGGCCGGGCGCGACGGCGAGGCGCTGCGGGAACTGGCCGGGCGCCCCGCCGCCATCTGCACCTTCCTGCCGGGCGTCTGGCCCCGCCGGCCCTCCGTGGCCCATTGCGGCCCGCTCGGCGGCGCTTTGGCGGCCCTGCACGCCGCCGGCCAGGGCTTCACGGCCGAGCGGCCCAACTCCCTCGGCCCGGAGGGTTGGGGACCGTTGCTGGACCGCTGCCGCCCGAACGGGGACACGGTGCAGCCCGGTCTCTGCGCCGAACTGGACGGACATCTGGCGGGAATCCTGCGGGACTGGCCACGCGACCTGCCGCGCGGGCAGATCCACGCCGACCTCTTCCCCGACAACGTCTTCTTCCTGGAGGAGGAGCGCGGCAAGCCCCGCGTCTCCGGCCTCATCGACTTCTACTTCGCCTGCACGGACATCCTGGCCTACGACATCGCCATCTGCCTCAACGCCTGGTGCTTCGAGCCGGACCTCTCCTTCAACATCACGAAGGCCCGCGCCCTGCTGGCCGGCTACAACGCCGCGCGGCCGCTCTCCGCCGCCGAGTTGGACGCGCTGCCCGTGCTGTGCCGCGGCGCCGCGCTGCGCTTCTTGCTCACCCGCCTCTACGACTGGACCAACACGCCGCCCGGCGCGCTGGTGACGCGCAAGGACCCGCTGGAGTACCTGCGGCGCCTGCGCTTCCACGCCCAGGCCACCGGAGTTTCCGCCTATGGCGTCTGAAGAGGTGGCCGCCCCGGCCGAGGCGGTGGTGGAGATCTGGACGGATGGCGGCTGCAAGCCCAACCCCGGCCCGGGCGGCTGGGGCGCCATCCTGCGCTTCGGGGCGCATGAGAAGGAGATGACGGGCGCGGAGCCCGCCACCACGAACAACCGCATGGAACTGACCGCCGCCGCCTCCGCCCTGGAGGCGCTGAAGAAGCCCTGCCGCGTCGTGATCCACACGGACAGCGAGTACGTGCGCAACGGGGTGACGCGCTGGGTGCACGGCTGGGTCCGCAACAACTGGCGCAACGCCGCGAAGGACCCAGTGGCGAATTACGAGCTGTGGCAACGCCTCCTGGCCGCTGCCAAGCCGCACCAGATCGAGTGGAAATGGGTGCGCGGCCACGCCGGGGACGTGATGAACGAGCGCGCGGACAAGCTGGCGACCGCAGCGCGGATGGGCCTCGGCCGCTAGGTGTTGCGGCCAGTGCCGAGGCCGAGATTTCCCGAGGGCAGCCTGCTGGCCGCCATGCTCGGCGGGAACGCGCCGATGGATGTCCGGCGCGCGGCGCAGCGCCTGCGCGCCGAGGGGGCGCCCGCCCTGGCGGCCGATGGCGAGGTTGCCGGACTGGCGCGCGGGCTGGCCCTCTCCGAGGTATCGCGCTCGCCCGCCGTATTGGAGGCTCTGCCGCCCCTCTTCTGGATCGAGATGCCGTGGGAGGAGGACGGCCTCGGCGATCCCGGCACCAGGGGATGGGTCGTGGAAAAGAAGGGAGGCGGGCTCACCGCCCGGGCCTTTGGCATCGCCCCCGGCCAAGAGGCCCTGCCCGAGCCGGAGGGGAGCACGACGGTGTCGTTCGGCCCGGGCACGCGGCAGGAGGATGACGAGACCTCCATCCTGAGAGGCTTAGTCACGGCGATCAGCCTGCCCGAGATCCTGTCGCAGATGGGAGAGAGCTCCCCCGTCGCGCTGATGCCGGCCGATGCATCCGAGCGGGACGCAAGCGTCCTGCGGGGCTTCCGGCTGTCCGTGGCGACCTCGCCGGATTCGGTGCAGGGCTGAGCCCGCCACCTCGCGGCCGGCTGGGCGCGGAAGGCGGCCATCGGATCAAGCCCCGCAGAGGGGCTTACCGGTGCCGCCGCCCCTAGCCGCCGAACGGCCACCCCCGCGCGGCGCGGAGCTCCCCCAGCACCCGCGCCATGTTCTTACCCACCCGCCCCATCGCCTCGTCCCAGGGCAGGATCGCGAAGCGGTCGAACTCCGGGACCCATCCACCGCCGGGAAGCGGGATGCGGGAGGTGCAGCGCAGGGCGTCCAGTTCCGGCATCGCCGGCACCCGCCAGGCGAAGACGGCCAGATCCTTGCCCGGCAAGTAGCGGTGCACGCCGAGGTCGATCAGGGCCTCGCGCTCCACCCGAAGTCCGGTTTCCTCCCGCAACTCGCGCGCAGCGGCCTCGGCGAAGGCTTCCCCCGCCTCCGCCACGCCCTTCGGAATGTCCCAGAGCACGGAGCGCGCGGCATGGCCGAGCAGGAGCAGCGCGCCATCGCTGACGAGCACGCCGCAGCTCGTACGGCGCGGCCGGGCGGGGCGGCGGGGCAAGGCGGGATCCACTACCCGAACCGGCGGTTCCAGATCTCTGCGGCTTGCGCATCGGCGGCCTCGGGCGTGCTGGCCTTTCCCATGGCCAAAAGGCCCAACGCGATGGTCCCGATCACCGTGCCCTCCGCATGCTCATCTCGTGCGCTGCCCGTCCACACCTCCACAAACCCGGCGGCGGAGGCGCGGGTTTCTCGCAGGGCCGGCAGGGAGAGAACTTCCACGTCGGGATAGGTCAGCAGGTGGGCCGCCACAGGCTTTGCCGGCCCACGCTCCGCCTCGCCGCCGCCGCCCTTCATAACGAGGAGGCGCGGCCGGGCCATGCGCTGCGCCACGCCGAGATGGGCCGCGATGTAGGGCGGGTGGAACACGCCATCGACGCCGGCGGGCGCGTCCGCCGGGTTGATCAGCCGCGCCACCGTGTTCACCGGCGACCGCAGGCCGAGCAGAGCGCGAAGGTGCAGCATCTCGTCCAGCCCCGGGCTCATGGCGCGGAGTGGCAGGTAAGCGAAGTTCGTCTCCTCCACCCGCTCCAGCGCCTCGTCCCGGCTCCGGGCGGGGCGCAGCCCGAGCATCGGCAGGGCGTCCAGCACGGGCATTCCCGACGTGAAGGCGTTGGAACCGTGCATCAGCACGCGGTGCCCCGCGCTCGCCAGCGCCAGGGCCGCGAGCAGGAACCAGGGTGCCCCCCGCGTGCGGCCGGATCCGTAGGACGGCCAGTCCAGGTCCACGCCGCCATGGCCGGGCTGTACCGGGCCCGCTTTCACCGCCCCCCGTGCGGCCTCTACGAGGCCCGTCAGCTCCTCCGGGTCCTCGCCGCGGTAGCGCAGCAGCATGAGGAAGGCGCCCACCTGCACCGGCTCCGCCTCTCCGGCCAGGACCATGCGCAGCGCCTCTCGCGCCTCCTCCCGCGTCAGGGCGCGGGAACGGCCGGGCCCACGGCCGAGGGTGCGGATAAAGGGAGCGAAGGGGTGTTCCGGCTCCGCCTCCTCCTTCTCCGGTACACCATGGTCAGGCCGCATCCTGCAGCACCTCTCCTACTGGGCCGGTGAGAGACGCGGCCCCGATGAGCAGCGGAGCGGAGCCGAGCGCCCGGCAGCTTCCGCCAAGCACCGGCCGGCCAGCTTGGGGTCGCCCCCAAGCACGCCGCAAGCTCCTGATGCGCCGCACCCCCGATCCCGAATTCTGGCCCCCGGCCGTCCCAAGATGCCGCCCCTTGCCTGCAGGGATCCGGGGCCGCCGGCGGGCACGGTGTCCTGCGCGGCCGCCGGACATCCTGCCCGGGAGAACGCACCACCACACCCCGGGCCCGCGTGCCTAGCTCCTCTCGGCCCGCAGCGCGGCGACTTCACGCCGCAGCGCGCGCAATTCCGACAGCACCATCTGGCTGTCGGCATGGGCGGCGGACGCAGCGGCATCCGTGGCGACCTGGGCTGCCTCGGCGTCGGCGCTCTCGCGCGTTTCCCGAAGCGTCTGGATGCTCTCGACAATCACGCCGAGGAAGAGGTTCAGCACGACGAAGGTGGAGATGACGATGAAGGGGATGAAGAAGAGCAGGGCTCCAGGATGCTGCTCCATGGCAGGCTTCACGATGTCCTCCACCCAGCCCTCCAGGGTCATGAGCTGGAACAGGGTGAAGACGGAGTCCCCGAGGGTCCCGAACTTCTCCGGCATGCTCTCGCCGAACAGCTTCGTCGCCATCACGCCCGAGACGTAGAACATCAGGCCCATGAGCAGGACGATGCTGCCCATCCCGGGAAGCGCGGCCAGCATGGCCCCGACCACGTTGCGGAGGGACGGGACGACCGAGAGGAGGCGAAGAACTCGTAGAACGCGCAGGGAGCGCAGGACTGCCAGATCCCCGCCCGAGGGGGCCCAGGAAATGCCGATTACAGCGAGATCGAAGATACCCCAGGGGTCCCGGAAAAAGCGGCCACGGAAGGCGAAGATCCGCAAGGACAGCTCGGCCGTGAACAGCAGGAGCAGGGCGCCGTCAATGAGTTCCAGGATCGGCCCAAAGCTCGCCATCACCGTGGCCGAGGTTTCCAGGCCCAGGGTAAGGGCGTTGAGGAGGATGAGCCCGGTGACGGCGTGCTGGAATCCCGCTGACAGGACCAGCCGGGCAGCGCGCGCGCGCAGGGTTGGCGCGAGGTCCTGCCCCAGGAGCACTTCCTGCAAAGCCGCTCTCTCCGATTACAAAGAGTTCATGATGGCCGGAGGCATCCCAGTTCAGGCAACGGAACGCAAGGGGCCCCCTGCCCGGACAGCCCGATTTCCGGCCATGAACCCTGTCATGGTGCCCCGCCGTATCAGGCACGAGAAGCTGGAGCAGGACGACTTCCCACACGGCACAATCATCAACCCGCTTCCCGGTTGGTCACATGGAAAAGGTGCTGCTCCAACCTCGGCCTGCTCCGGTCCGGCCAGACCTCCGCGCCGGCATCCGTGACCGGGACCACCGCGAACGGGATCATTCGCGGCACCGGTCTTCCCTTCTCTGACGCAAGCCGGGCAGCGCGGTGGCGCAGCTCGCCCCGCCTGACGGCAACAGATCCTCTTCCTGACGCGCGAAGCCCTATCCCGGTTCGGGGCCCGCGATCAGGTCCCTGAGCCGCGCGGGCCGCCATACGGCGCCACCACGATTGCTGCGGGGAACGGCTCCCGCCAGCTGATCGCTAGTTAGCGGGGTCCGCGATGGGCAACCGGGATCTCAGCTCATCCACCAGGACGCGCTTGTTCTCGGAGTAGTCGATTGGCACCGCGACGAGATGCACGCCTCCCGCCTGGAAGGCCGCCTCCAATGTCGGGACCAGATCCTCGGTCGCCGCGACGCGATGCCCCTTGGCACCATAGGCCTCGGCATAGCGGACGAAATCCGGGTTGCCGAAGGTCATGCCGAAGTCGGGGAACGCATCCACCGCCTGCTTCCAGCGGATCATGCCGTAGGCGCCGTCCTCCAGCACCAGCACCACGAGGTTGAG
Organism: Roseomonas populi; assembly: GCF_024594815.1. Taxonomy (GTDB): domain Bacteria; phylum Pseudomonadota; class Alphaproteobacteria; order Acetobacterales; family Acetobacteraceae; genus Roseomonas; species Roseomonas populi. The sequence continues at coordinate 21,116 of NZ_JANJOU010000010.1, forward strand.
GCCGAGCCGGACGGCCGTTTCCATTTCCTGGCTGTTCATCATGAAGCCGCCATCGCCGCAGACCGCGAGCACGCGCCGCGCCGGATTCAGCATCGCCGCCATCATGGCCGACGGAAGGCCCGCACCCATCGTGGCCAGCGCGTTGTCCAGCAGCAGCGTGTTGGCGACCGTGGTCCGGTAGTTGCGGGCGAACCAGATCTTGTACATGCCGTTGTCGAGCGCGACGATCCCGTCCTCCGGCATCACCCGGCGGATGTCGCGCACCAGGCGCTGCGGCGTGGGCGGGAACCGCTCCTCCTCGGCGCGGTCGGCGATGCGGGCGAGAATACCCTCGCGCAGCGGCAGCAGCGCCCCGGCGTTGGGCAGGCGGCCCTCAAGGCGGTCGGCCAGCAGTTCCAGGCTGGGGCCGACATCGCCGACCACCTCGGCGTGCGGGAAGTAGACCTGCTCGACATGGGCCGGGGTATAGGAGACGTGGATCACCTTCGGCCCGCCCGGGCCCATGATGAAGGGCGGCTTCTCCACCGTGTCGTGGCCGATGGCGATGATGAGGTCGGCGCGCTCGATCGCCTCGTGGACGTAGTCGCGCTCGGACAGCGCCGCAGTGCCCATGTAGAGGTTGGAGCCGCCCGGGACGGTGCCCTTGCCCATCTGCGTGGTGAAGAAGGGAATGCGGGTGCGGTGGACGAAGCCCGCCAGCCCCCGCGTGGCCCGCGGGCGGCTGGTCGCGGCGCCGAGCATGACCAGCGGCCGCTCGGCCGCCAGGATCAACTCGGCCGCGCGGTCGAGCGCGGCGGGATGCGCCACGGGAATCTCGACCGGGTGGGGCGGGATCAGCGGCGGAGCATCGACGTCCTCGCCCGCTACGTCCTCCGGCAGTTCGAGGTGTACGGGGCCCGGCCGCTCCTCCTGGGCGACGCGGAAGGCGTCGCGCACCAGGGTGGGGATGGTGGCGGGGGAGACGATCTGGCGGGTGAGCTTGGTGAGGGGCCGCATGGCCGCGACCGTGTCCACGATCTGGAAGCCCGCCTGGCGGCTGCTCATGATCCCCTTCTGACCGGTGATCATGACCATCGGCATGGCGCCGAGCTGGGCATAGGCGGCACCGGTGACGAGGTTGAGCGCGCCGGGGCCAAGGGTGGTGAGGCAGACGCCCGGCCTGCCGGTCAGGCGTCCGTGGGTGGCCGCCATGAAGGCGGCGGGTTGCTCGTGACGGGTCAGGACCAGCTCTATCCGGGACGTGCGGAGAGCTTCGAGGACGTCGAGGTTCTCCTCCCCGGGCACCCCGAAGATGCGGTCCACGCCTTCGTTCTCGAGGGCCGCCACCAGTAGGTCCGAGGCTTTGGTCAATGGTCCGTCCTTCCCTGAAAAGCGTCCGCCGCACGGGAGCGGCGCCAAACCCGGTGGCCCGGTCTTCCAACGAGGTACCCAGGCCACCGGCGGGCGTGGCCGCCACAGGAGCGGCGCGCCCTTTTGGCTCCGGCTACCGAGAGACAGCCGGAGCGAAGTGGAGAAGATACGGCCGGGATGTCACTGCCAGGCCGCCTTGACCTTAGCCTAGGCGCGATGTGCCGACAGGAACCGATCCAGGGTCTGGACGAACTCCGGCCGACCAGGGGCGGCGGAGTGTCCGGCACCCTCGATCACCGTGACGTCGATCCGGGGATTGATCTGTCTCAGGGCCGTGAAGTCGGCCAGGTAGCCGTCGGCGCTGCCGACGATGCCGATGGCCGGCACCGTAATGGCCGCCATCCTCTCCTCGGGCATCACGAGGCGCAGGCCGCCGCGCCGCGACGCTGCCAGCGCCTTGTGGTCCTGCCCTGCCAGGGCCCGGGCGGATTGTGCCCGGATCTGCTCGTCGGACGGGGGCGGCTGGTCCTTCGGCCAGAGGCGCAGGATTTGCGACCGCTGAAGCCCCTCATCCATCTCGGCGGCTTCGGCCAGGACCTCGGCGGTCTTCTCCTCGGACCAGCGGAAGCGGCCGCAGGCACCGCCCAGGGTGCAGGTGACGAAGCGGTCCGGGCTGTCCGTGACGAGCCAAGCCACCAAGTGCGCGCCCAGCGAGTAGCCGACGACGTGCGCCTTTCTCAGCCCCAGATGATCCAGCAGGCGCGACGTGTCGCGCGACGCTTCCGGACCGTAGAGCGCTGGATCGTGCGGCTTGTCGCTCAGGCCGTGGCCCCGGCCGTCGAAGGCGATCACCCGATAGCGGTCGGCGAGCTTCGGCATGACGCCGGACCGGACCCACTGGTTCTCGACGTTACTGGAGAAGCCATGCACGAGGACCACTGGGTCGCCCTGGCCCGCCTCGACGTAGCGGATCCGAACCCCGGCGGAGTCGAAGTACTTGTCCTCGGCGGCCCGGCCCGACGAAGGCCGCAGTGTGATGAGGGCGGGCATGCTGAGGGCAAGGCTGCGGCGCGACAGGCGGAGCATGGATTTCCTCCTCATTCTGGTGAGCGCTGGTCGGGCGCCGCCGCGGGAGCGTGCTGCAGCGCCCGGAACAGGCTAGTCGAGCTGCACGCGGGCGTCCCGCACGGCCCGACCCCACTTCTCGTGCTCGGCGGCGAGGAAGATCCGGAACTCCTCCGGCGTGGAGCCCTTCGGCTCGCTTCCCTCGGCCGCGAGGCGGGCCACCACCTCGTCCTGGCCGAGCGCCTTGCGGACCTCCTCGTTGAGGCGGCTGATGACGGGAGCGGGCGTACCGGCGGGCGCGACCAGCCCCGTCCAGTTCACCGCCTCGAAGCCCGCGTAGCCGGCCTCGGCAATCGTCGGTACGTCAGGGAGCGCCCTCATGCGGGTTGCCGAGGTGACGGCGAGGGCGCGAACGTCACCGGACTCCAGCGTACCCTTCACGGCGAGCGGGTTGGCGAAGAACAGGTCCACGCGGCCCGCAAGGAGGTCGGTCACCACCGGGCTGGCGCCCCTGTAGGGCACCGAGATGATCTCGAATCCGGCCTTCCGGGCGAAGATCTCCCCCGCCAGGTGCCCGACGGTCCCGTTGCCCGCATTGCCCGCAGTCAGCTGGCTGCGCCTGGAGCGCGCGGCGGAGACGAGGTCCGCGAGCGTTCGGTAGGGTGCGTTCTTCGCCACCACGAGGACGTTGGGCTGCACGGCGACGGTCGAGACCAGCGCGAAGTCCCGCAGCGGGTCGAAGGGCATGCGCGGGTAGAGGGCGGGGTTGATCGCCAGGTTGGCCGCCTGGCCCATGCCGAGCGTGTAGCCATCCGGCGCCGCCTTCGCGACGGCCTCCAGGCCGATGTTGCCGCCAGCCCCCGGGCGGTTGTCGATCACGATGTTCCAGCCTGTCGCGGCGCCGAGCCTGGCCGCGATCTCGCGCGCGATGACGTCCGTGCCGCCCGCAGGCGGGAACGGCACGATGAGCCGGATCGGGCGGTCGGGCCAAGTGGCCTGGGCGCGAACGGCCGAAGGCAGGAGCCCCGTAAAGGCGCCTCCCGCGCTCGCCAGGAACAGGTCGCGTCGGTTCATGGTATCCTCCCTATCTCGCGCGTTTGCGCACGTGTGGTCCCGGCCGGGGCACGTGCCCGGCTCTTCGTTTGTCGGCAGGCGGCGGTGCCGCTCAGATTGTTTCAGCTTCCCTCAGGCGCTCGATGTCGTCCGCGCCGTAGCCCAGCCGCTCCAGCCATGCCGCGGTGTCGGCCGAGAGCGCGGGAGCAGGGCCGGACGGGGCCGGGTTGCTGTCGCCGAAGCGGAAGCCGCAGCGGGTGACGCGCTGGGGCCCCTCCGGTGCATCCATCTCGGCGACGAAGCCGCGGCCGCGCAGGTGTGGGTGCTCGACGATCTCCGGCACGGTGAGGACCTGCCCGGCCGGGACGCCCGCGCGGATCAGGCGCTCCTCCCATTCCGCCGCGCCGCGGGCGGCGAGCGCCGCCTCCAGCTCCACCGTGAGCGAGGCGCGGTTGGTCTTGCGCGCGTGGCGGTCCGCGAAGCGCGGATCGGCCTTCAGGTCCGGCCGCCCCACCTCGTCGCAGAGGGCGGCGTACTGCTTGTCCTCGTTGGCGGCGATGTTGATCAGGCCCTCGCCGGTCCGGAAGGTGCCGGACGGCGCCGCGGTGAAGTTCGCATTGCCCATCGGCGTGGGGTGGACGCCCGCGTTCAGGTAGTTTGAGACGACCCAGCCCATGGTGGCCAGCGTCGCCTCCAGCATGGACACGTCGAGATAGCGCCCGACACCCGTCGCGCGGGCGCCGACGAGCGCGGAGGCGACCGCGAAGGCCGCCGTCAGCCCGCCGACCGTGTCGGACACGGGGTAGCCCACGCGCAGCGGCGCCGATTCCGCATCGCCGGTGATGCTCATGACACCGGAGACGCCCTGGATGATCTGATCGTAGGCGGGGCGGGACGCGAAGGGACCATCCTTTCCGAAGCCGGAGATGGCGCAGTAGACGAGCGACGGCCTGACCGCGCGCAGCACGTCGTAGCCGAGGCCCAGACGGTCCATCACGCCGGGCCGGAAGTTCTCCACCAGCACGTCGGCCTCGGCGACGAGGCGCCGGAGGATCTCCTTGCCCTCCGGATGCTTCAGGTCGAGCGTGACCGACTGCTTGCCGCCGTTCACCGCAACGAAGGAGGCGCCCATTCCGCGCTTTGCCGCCTCCGGGTCGGCACCGAGGCGGCGGGCGAGGTCGCCCCGGACCGGCTGCTCCACCTTGATCACCTCGGCACCCATGAGGGCGAGTTGGTAGGTGCAGAAAGGCCCGGCCAGGACGTTCGTCAGGTCGAGGACGCGCACGCCCTCCAGCGGAAGAGGAGCGCCGCTCATGCCGCGCAGGCCTTCGCCTCGGCGCTGCGGCCGGTTCCCTCCGGCACCGGGCCGCGCGCGGCGTAGGAGAAGCCCTTCTCGGTGCCGACATCCGGCAGGTGGCCGTAGAGCGGCTCGCCCGGCAGGGCCTCGGCCAGCACGCGCCGCGCCTCCGCCAGCTTAGCCAGATCCACGCCGGTGTCGTGGCCCATCGCCTCCAGCATCCAGACGAGGTCCTCGGTGACGATGTTGCCGGTGGCGCCGGGAGAGTATGGGCAGCCGCCGATCCCGCCCTGGGAGGAATCGAAGGTCGTCACCCCCGCTTCCAGGGCGGCCACGACGTTGGCCAGCCCCTGTCCCCGCGTGTTGTGCAGGTGCGCGCCGCCCGCCTTCCCGCCGATTTCCTCCTTCAGACGCATGAAGAGCCGCCGCACCTGGGCCGGGTTGGCGTAGCCTACCCCGTCCGAGAGCCCCACGCTGTCCACCCCAAGCCCGGCGAGCCGGACGGCCAGGTCGATCACCCAGTCCTCGTCCACGGGGCCCGCTATGGTACAGCCGAAGGCGGTGGAGATACCGACCTCGATCTCGGGCCGCCGGTCTTCCGGCAGACCGTCGCGGTACGCGATCACCCTCGCCACCTCGGCCAGTACCTGCTCGTGCGTCATGCCGATGTTGGCGATGGAGTGCGGCTCCGAGGCCGAGACGGGCATGGTGACCTTGTCCACCCCCGCCTCCGCCGCGCCCTGGACACCCCGGAGGTTGGGGGCCAGCGCCATCACGGTCAGGCCGGGAATCTCGCGCGCGGCGCGGACCACCTCCGCCGCGTCCGCCATCTGGGGCAGGCGCTTCGGGTTCACGAAGGAGCCGACCTCGATCTCGCGCAGCCCGGCGGCGGCGAGTGCCCGCACCCAGGCGATCTTCGCCGCGGTCGGCATGGTCCGGTGGATGCTCTGCAGCCCGTCCCGCGGGCCGACTTCGCTGATGAAGATGTCCATGGTCCCGTTCACACTCACTGCGGCCGGGCGCCAGCTTCGCGGAGCACGCGCTCCCAGCGCGCCATCTCCGCGTTGATGTAGGCGCGCGCCTCGTCCGGCTTGTTGGCGATGATCCGCTCGGCGCCGAGCTCGACGAGGCGGGCGCGAAGCGAACCCTCAGCCAGCACCGCCGCGACCTCCGCCTGGAGGCGTTCCAGGATCGGCTGCGGCGTACCAGCGGGGGCCAGCAGCCCCTGCCAGACGGAGAAGGTCGCCTCGGGGAAGCCCGCCTCCGCCACCGTCGGAACGTCCGGCATGACCGTGCTGCGCTGGGCCGAGGACACGGCGAGCGCCCGCGCCTGGCCAGCGGTGGCGAGCGGGAAGGCGGTGGCTCCGGCATCGTAGAGCATCTCCAGCCGCCCGGAGATCAGGTCCTGCGCCGCGGGCGCGCTGCCACGATACGGCACCTCCTCCATCTTCAGCCCGGCAGCCCGGGTGATGAGGAGGGAGACGAGCTGGAGGGCGCCGCCCGTGCCGGTGCTGCCATAGGAGTACTCGCCGGGCTTAGCGCGGACGCGGGCCACGAACTCGGCGAGGGTCTTGGCGGGAGACGAGTTCGGCACGAGCAGCACCATCGGACTCTCGGCGACGATGGTGACGGGGGTGAGATCCTTCGCCGGATCGTAGTCGAGCCGGGCGTAGAGGGCGCGGTTCACGGCGTGGCCGGTGTTGGTGAAGAGGAAGGTCGTGCCGTCGGGCCGGGCCTTGGCCACGGCCGAAGCCCCGATGTTGCCGCCCGCGCCGGTGCGGTTTTCCACCACGAAGCGTTGCGGCAGCCGCTGCGAAAGGGTGTCGCAGAGGAGGCGGGCGATGACGTCGGTCGGGCCGCCGGGTGCGTAGGGCAGGATCACCCGCACTGGCGCGGTTGGCCAAGCTGTCTGTGCTCGCAGGGCCGCCGGGGCAGCAAGGGCGGCACCGCCAGCAGCCAACAGGGCACGGCGGGACAGATGGGCGTGGGTCATTTGGCGTTTCCTTCTTCGTGCTCGGTTTCGCCGGTGAGGATTGTCCCACACCGCTGGCCAACATTTCTGTTTGACAGAAATTATATGCGTTCTGTAGAAATACCTAGCGACGCCGGCGATGGCGCGTCAACGGAAAAATACGTTGCCCGCGGGGCAGCCCCGGAGGAGGGATCCGGCGTGACCAAGCCCGAGAACACCACCCTGCCGCGCCGCCGCGGCCGCCCACCCTCGGCCGCCCGGCCCCTGGAAGGGCCGAACGACGCCGCCGAGCCGCGGGTTGAGGCGGTCGAGCGCGCCCTGTCGATCCTCGACGCCTTCTCCGATGGCGCGCCGCGGCTCTCGCTTGCCGAGATCGCCGCGCGCACGGGCTTCTATCCCAGCACCGTCCTCCGTCTCGCCGCATCGCTCGACCGCTTCGGCTACCTTCACCGCGGAGCCGACGGCCTGTTCCGCCTCGGTCCCACCCCGCTGCGCCTCGGCCTGCTCTACCGCGATGCCTTCGACCTCGCCGATCACGTCCGGCCCGTGCTGGCGCGCCTGGTCGAGCGCACGGGCGAGACCGCCGCCTTCTACGTCCGCGAGGGCGACAGGCGCGTCTGCCTCTACCGGCACCACTCCCCTCGCCTCATCCGGCACCACGTGGAGGAAGGCTCGGCGCTGCCGCTGGACCGGGGCGCGGCCGGGCGCGTGCTGATGGCCTACACCGGCGAGGCGGATCCGCTGCACGACGAGGTTCGAACCCGGGGCTGGTACCTGTCCCTCGGCGAGCGCGACCCTGAGGTGGCGGCGCTCGCGGCGCCGGTCTTCGGGCGCGGGCGCCACTTTGTCGGCGCCCTCGGCATCATCGGCCCGAGGAGCCGCTTCGAGGCCGAGGATCACGGGGCGCTCGCCGCGATGATCACCGGGGAGGCCGCCCTCCTGTCGCGCGGCATCGGCGGCTGATCCCCGCACCGCCACCAATCGAGCCGGAGACGAACGGATGATCCTCTTCGCCCAGCCCCGCGACATTGCCACCCGCGCGCACACCGAGATGCCCGCGGAGTTCCGCCGCCCCGTCGTTACCGAGTGGTCCCGCGCCAACAAGCGCGGCCTGCCGGTGGGCTGCTTCCTGGAGGGGCCCTGCTTTGACCGGGACGGCAATCTGCACGTCACCGATATCCCGCACGGGCGCATCTTCCGCATCTCGCCTGAGGGGAGCTGGACCTGCGTCGTTGAGTATGACGGCGAGCCGAACGGCCTGGCGCTGCACCCGGACGGCACGCGGTTCTACGTTGCCGACTACAAGCAGGGCATCCTCTCGCTCGACCTCGCGACGGGGCAGATCACCCCGGTTCTCACGCGCCGCAACTCCGAGCGCTTCAAGGGGCCGAACGACCTCGTCTTTGCCCGTAACGGTGACCTCTACTTCACCGATCAGGGCCAGAGCGGCCTGCACGACCCGACGGGGCGGGTCTACCGCCTGAGTTCCGATGGCCGTCTCGACCTTCTCCTCTCTAACGGCCCGAGCCCGAACGGCCTCGTCCTGTCACCGGATGAGGAGGTGCTGTTCGTCGCCATGACGCGCGACAATGCGGTCTGGCGCGTACCGCTCCTCCCCGACGGCAGCACGGCCAAGGTCGGCCGCTTCGCCTCCTTTCACGGCACCTCCGGTCCGGACGGCCTGGCGATGGACCCTAGGGGCAACATCCTCGTCGCCCACGCGTCGCTTGGAAGCGTGTTCGTCCTTTCCGTGCAAGGAGAGCCTATCGCGCGTTTCCGTTCGTGCCGCGGTGCGACCACGACCAACCTCGCCTTTGGCGCTGATGGAACAAGGGTCTTCGTCACCGAATCAGAGACCGGTACCGTCCTCGCCGCCGAATGGATGCCGAGCTAACCGGCCCTGCCGTCTTCGCGGACTGCGTGAGGTTTGCAGGCCGACATATTGCGGCGGATTCTGCCCGGGATGCGGCTTCCTGCGTCCGTCCGGCCCGGCCGGCGGCGGGCAGGTCTCGAAGGCTGGCAAACGTGGCAGAATCCCTGCCATTCAGCAGCGCTTGGCCCGACCAAGTGCGCCAGAACCACTTTCCTTCCCACCTTGCGCTCCTCTGGCCACGGCCCGAGCACGGGAGTTCCCGACGCCCTCCTGCATCGATGTACCTTGAAGCCGCAGCAACGCCGCCATCGGGCGGCGCGTTCAATTCGAAGCACCAGCCGACGGGACCCATCACCATGAGCGAGAACCTTTTCGGGCGGTCAGGCGGCGGCTTGCTCGGCGCGATCCCCAACAGCGTCAAGGCGGCCGCGATGGCGCTCCTCGTCCAGCAGCTGCTCAAGCACTCCCAGGCAGGAGGCGCGCAGGCTGGCGGGATGCAGGGCGGCCCCGGCGCCGCACCGGCCGGTGGAGGCCTGGGTGGCCTCCTCGGAGGGCTGCTTGGCGGAGGAGCTGGTTCGCCCATGGCTGGCGGTGCCGCCGGTGGCGGTCTCGGCGGCTTGCTCGGAGGATTGCTAGGCGGCCAGGGCACTCCGATGTCGGGAGGTGCGGGAGGCGGTCTGGGCGGCCTGCTGGGCGGCCTGGGTGGCCTTCTCGGCGGATTGCGAAGCCAGGGCCTTGGCCGACAGGTGGACTCCTGGATGGCGCCCGGCCCGAACGAGGGGATCTCGCCTCAGGACCTCGAGAGCAGCATCGATCCGCAGGACCTCGACGAAGCGGCGCGCCACGCGGGCACCGACCGCGCCAGCGTGCTCGATGAGCTGAGCAGGTTGCTCCCCCAATTCGTCGACCAAGCGACGCCGCAGGGAAGCCTTCCTCAGCATGAGGGGGAACTGGGTGGGGGCGGCCTGCCCGGAATGATGGACAGGCTGCTGGGCAGCAGCGGTGGACAGGATCCGAATGGGACTGCGCTCCCGCACCGTGCATAACAGGCAGGATCGACGGCCGGTTGAGCACTGGCGAGCAGGGGCGATGACAGTCCGAGCATTCGCCAGGCTTGCGGCCGACAGGCCTCAGCCAGTTCGTTGAGCGCGGTCAGGGCAGGCGAGGCCAGGCAGCGCTCCAGCCCGAGACGGAGACTTCGGATGCGAGAGCACCAGAACTTCCAGGCTCTTGGCTCGGTTCTCGATGGGTGGCCGAAGGTTAGGAAATCAACCGCTTGTGGGGTGACACCCTCATTACACCGCCTTACACGGGTTGAGTCATGCCCGCCCACCACAGTCTCCATGTCGCCCTGACGGGCGAGCTTTGCGGCTTCGTCGCGCGACTGGTTGCATCGGGCCGATACTAAAGCTCAAGCGAGGTCGTTCGCGCGGGCCTGCGCCTGCTGGAGCGCGCCGAAGCGCAACCGGTCTCCGCTCGGCAGGACCAATCCCCAAGCCTCTGCTCGAGCGATGCCGATGAGCGGGTCTAAAGTAGGCGTTCCCCGTTCCGGACAACTGAGCCGCGGCCGCCTTGCGGAACTTGTCCTGGAGAGCACGGCCGACTTCGCGATCTTCACGACCGACCTCGACGGCATCATCACCAGCTGGAATGCGCCCGCCGAGCGCATCATGGGCTGGTCGGAGGCTGAGGCGGTCGGCCAGGACGCCTGCATGATCTTCACGCCCGAGGATCAGGCGAAGGGGGCCTGTGAGCAGGAGATGGAAACCGCCCGGAAGGATGGGCGGGCCGTGGACGAGCGTTGGCATCTCCGGAAGGACGGCACACACTTCTGGGGCTCCGGCTCCATGACCCGGCTTGAGGAAACCGAGACCGGCGAGCACCTCGGCTACGTCAAGATCATTCGGGATCGCACGGAGCAGGCGAGCGCCGAGGAACTGCTGCGCGAGACGAGCACGCGGCTCCATGGCTTCGCCGAGAACTCCGCCGACGTGCTCTGGATCATCGATGCCGGTGAGAGACGGCTGGAGTATCTCAGCCCGGCCTATGAGCGTGTATGGGGCGAGCCGCGTGACAGGATCATGCGCGATCTCACCCATTGGGCGGAGACCGTTCACCCCGAGGACCGGCAGCGCGTCTTGAGCGCCATGCCGCGTCTACTCGGTGGTGAAGCCCAAGTGCTGGAGTATCGCATCCTGCGGCCGGACGGCGGCGTGCGCTGGATTCGCGACACCGGCTTTCCCATCCGAGGTCATGGCGATGCCATCGTCCGCGTTGCGGGCATTTCCCACGACGTGACCGTCGAAAGGGAGGCTGTGGAGGCCCTGCGCCACAGTGAGGAGCGGCTGCGGACCGCGCTCAGCATCAGGACGGTTGGCGTGCTGTTCTGGGGACCGGGATTCAGCCTGACGGAGGTGAACGACGCCTTCCTGCGGATGACCGGCTTCAGCCGCGAGGAGGTGATTGGCAAGACTTGGCAGGAGTTGACGCCGCCGGAGTTCCATCGGGCCTCACGGAAGGCCGTCCAGGAGTTGACCACTTTCGGCGAGGCGACTCCTTACGAGAAGCAGTATTACCGCAAGGACGGCTCGCGCTGGTGGGGCCTGTTCGCGCCACGCCGGGTTAATGGCGAAGCCGTCGAGTTCGTTCTGGACGTCACCGATCGAAGGAGGACGGAGGAGGCGCTGCGCCAGAGCGAGGAACGCTACCGTCTCGCTGTCCGCGCCACCAACGACGCCATCTGGGACTGGGACCTGCGCCAAAACAGCATCGAGTGGAATGAGGCGCTCCATGAAGCCTATGGCTATCGGCCGGAGGATGTGGGCCCGTCCGGTGATTGGTGGATCGAGCAGATCCACCCGGATGACCGGGAGCGCGTCAGCGGATCCATCCATGTAATGATTGACGGCACCAGCAGCCGCTGGTCGGGCGAGTACCGCTTTCGGCGAGCTGACGGGTCCTATGCCGATGTGCTCGACCGCGGCTTCATGGTGCGCGGACCGGACGGCGAGCCTCTGCGGATCATCGGCGCCATGCTCGACGTCACCGAGCGCAGGCGGTCGGAAAGGGAGCTGCGGCAGCTCAACGAGCATCTCGAGATCGAGGTGTCCCGGCGCACCGAGGAACTGAGGCGGCATGAGGATGCGCTCCGACAGAGCCAGAAGCTCGAGGCCGTAGGGCAGTTGACCGGCGGCGTCGCGCACGACTTCAACAACCTCCTGACCATCATCGGCTCATCGGCTGAGCTTCTCCGCCGTCCGAACCTCTCGGAAGGGAGGCGCCAGCGCTATATCGAGGCGATCTCGGAGACGGCGGGCCGGGCGGCGAAGCTTACGCGTCAGCTCCTGGCATTCGCGCGGCGGCAGCCCCTCCAGCCGGAGGCCTTCGCAGTGGGCGAGCGGGTCCAAGCTGTCACGGACCTTGTTCGCCCACTGGTGGGAGCGCGTATCGCGATCAGGACGCTGATCGAGTGTGAGGGATGCGTCGTCGAGGCCGACCCGAACCAGTTCGAGACGGCCCTGGTCAACCTCGCGGTGAACGCCCGGGATGCCATGGAGGGCGAGGGCCGCCTGACCCTACGGACCTGGCTGGCGCATGAGTTGCCACCGACCCGAGGCCATGCAGGCACCCGAAGCGAATTCGTGGCGGTTTCCATGTCCGACACGGGAGCGGGAATCAGGCCGGAGGTGCTGGGCAGCATCTTCGAGCCATTCTTCACGACCAAGGAAGTCGGCAAAGGCACCGGCCTAGGACTGTCCCAGGTCTATGGCTTCGCCAAGCAGTCGGGAGGCGAGATCCACGTCGAGAGCGAGGTCGGCCAGGGTACGATCTTCACCCTCTACCTGCCGAAAGCCGAGGCAAAGCCGCTCCTGGCGGCCAGGGCTTCGGGCGCTTCTGCCGAGGCTCATGAGCCGGAGGGCAGGTGCGTGCTGCTGGTCGAGGACAACACGCAGGTCGGCGACTTCGCCAAGCAGTTGCTGGAGGATCTCGGCTATACGGCGACCTGGGCACCGAACGCTCAGGCCGCGTTGGATTTCCTGGAACAAGACGCCAGCCGCTTCGACGTGGTGTTCTCGGACGTGGTCATGCCCGGGATGAACGGAGTGGAACTCGGCAAGGAGGTTCGTCGTCGCTGGCCAGACCTGCGGGTGGTCCTGACCAGCGGCTACAGTCATGTGCTCGCGAACGGCGGCGCCCAGGGCTTCGAGTTGCTGCACAAGCCCTACTCAGCTGACGGTCTGTCCCGCGCCTTGCGCTCGGTCCGCTGAAAATCCAGCGGACCGGGATGTCGGAGCCGCTGCCATCTCGCTGAACTGCGCTCCTTGAACTTCGCGCGGTCGGTCTGAAAGCCACCCACTCCGGCAGGTGCCTAGGCGGGAGTGCTAGCGCCGCAGCCACCCCGTCTCAGGCCATCTCAGCGTCGCCACGGGCGGTTGATCTTGGCCGAGAGCGGCACGGCCGCCCTCTGGCCTATGCTGAAGAAAACCAGATGCGCTGGGAAGCGCGGCGGACCAGCCGCCCAGCGCTACCGCCCCTCTATTCAGTCCCTCCCTCCCAGGAAGGCTCGGACGAGGGCAGTAGTCGCCTGCGGGTTCTCCTCCATGATCCAGTGCCCTGACGCGGGCACGATCGCCTCACGCACATCCGTCGCACCGGCACGCATGATCTCCGCCATCGTCGCCCCGAAGGACTTCTCACCTCCCACGGCCAGCACCGGCATCCCCAGCCGGGCGCCGGTGGCGAGCCAGGCACGGTTGTCCAAGGCGTCCTGGTCGAAGGCGGCGAACTGGGCGAAGCCGGAGTGCATGGCGCCAGGCAGGGCGTAGAGCCCGGCGTAATGGGCCCGCGCCGCCTCGCCGAACCGGGCCGGGTCGGCGGAGAACTCGTTCCAGAAGCGGTCGAGGTAGATGCGCTCGCGCCCCGCGACCAGCCGCTCCATGTCCGGCCCGCCGAAGCCGAAGTGCCAGAGCAGCGGGTTCTTCAGGATCTCCTCCCATGGGCCGACACCCGGCACCGGGGCGTCGATCAGCACCAGGCGCCGGACCCGGTCCGGATGCTGCGCGGCGAACTGGAAGGCGACCATGTTGCCGATGTCGTGCGCCACGAGATCGATCCCGCCGATGCCGAGCGCCGCCAGCACCGCCGCGAGGTCGCCCGCCTGCGTCTTCTTGTCGAAGCCGCCGGGGGGCTTCGAGGACAGGCCCAGGCCGCGCAGGTCGGGCACGATCACCCGGTGGTCGCGGGCCAGGTCGGCCGCCAGCGGGGCCCACATGTCGCCGGTCTCGCCGTAGCCGTGCAGCAGCACGACAGGCGGGCCGGACCCGCCGACCCGGGTGTGGATGGTGACGGCCGGGGTCTGGATGTCCTGCATCCGGAACTCGGGCGGAAAGGGCTGTGGCTGCGCCAGCGCGGGCCAGACGGCGGCCAGGGCACCGAGGAAGCCGAGGAAGAGCTTGCGCATGACGGTGGTCTCCTGACGCGGATCATGGCCCGGAGGCTCCCGGGTCGTGCCGAACGTAGCGGCCATGCACCGTTCCGATTAGGCTGCGGACCGGGAACTTGGCCGCCGGGAAAGCCGAACGCATGAAGCTGGAAGGCCTCTCGACCTTTGTCGCTGTCGCGGAGGCCGGTTCCATCAGCGCCGGCGCCCGGCGCCTCGGACTGTCGAAATCGGTGGTCAGCGACCGGCTGGCGGAACTCGAACGAAGCCTCGGCGCGCCGCTCCTGCATCGCAGCACGCGCAAGCTGACCCTGACGGAGGACGGAACGAGCTTCCTCGAGAGTGCGGCACAGATCACGCGGGACGTCGAGGCAGCCGCCGTCATGGTCGCGGAGCGACGGGGAATGCTGCGTGGCCCCCTGCGCATCTCGGCCCCGGTGACCTTCGGCCGCATGCATCTCGGCCCCGCGCTCTACGGCTTCCTCGGGCGACATCCCGGAGTGGAACTCACGCTGGACCTTGATGACCGGCGGGTGGATGCCGCCGCGGATGGCTACGATGCGGTGGTTCGGCACGGTCCGATCGCAGACAGCCGCCTGACGGTCTGGCGCCTGGCCCCGAGCCGGCGGATCCTGGTGGCGTCGCCGGATTATCTCGAACGGCACGGCGTGCCCGCTTCCGTCCCCGCGCTGGAGAAGCACCGGGGCATCTTCTACACGAACCGCAGCCACCTGGACTGGCGCTTCGTCGGCCCCGATGGACCGAGGATCGTGCGGGGCCGCCTTGCCCTGCGAGTGAACAACGGGGATGTCATGCGGGATGCCGCGCTGGCCGGGCTGGGCATCGCTCTCCTGCCGACCTTCATCGCGAACGCGGATGTCAAAGCCGGGACGCTCCGGGTCATCGACCTCGGCGCCGACACGGAGGCCGAGTTCATCTACGTCGCCCACCCGGAAGGACGGCGCGCGTCCGCGAAGCTGCGCGCCATGGTGGACGAGATCAAAGCCGCTTTCGGCGACCCGCCATACTGGGACGGGTAGGTGAACCACCGGAGTTGGCCGATAGCGGCACGGCCGCTTCCGGGCAGATCATCCGGGATGGCAGCCATCAGGCAACGAGCGGATCTGCGGCTCTGCTCTGCTCGCTCGAAAGACGCTCTTTGACCCAGTCCACGAAAGTCCGCACTCTCGCGTTCAGCCGCTTGGTCAGTGCATTGACGACGGAGATCGGCAGGGCCCCGTCTGTGCAATCCTCCAGGACGGGAAGCAGCGCGCCCGATTGCACCAGATGTCTCGCCACCGAGGCGTAGGTCTGGCTGACCCCGAGGCCGCCCACCAGCATGCCAATCTGACCAGCGATCGCGCGCGACAGCCCGATGACGCTGCTCGCCTCCGCGAGCGCGATCTCGGACCTGACGGGCAGCGCCTGTTCCCCGAAACGGTGCAGTGAATGACGGACAGCTACGCCATCGATCTCGGGCGAGCCGACGTGATCATGAGCCCTCCCAAGATGGCCGAGGCACTTCAGGCCCTGGTCTGGTCGGGCTCGTAAGCCCACCCCGGCACCGTTCGGCCAGTTCGGACCCGGAATGCGAATTCGCCTGGCGGGCCATCCCCTTGGGACCGAACGATGCCGAATTCGGTAAGATTCCGTTACGAATTACCCCCTCCAGCGTTGGCCTACATCCACGAGGTGCGTCCTGGGTTGTTCGGCACAGGCCTCCCTGCCGTCTAGATGGATGGCCAGGACGAGGATCTGACATGCCTGACCACCTGACCATCATGGGGCGACAGCAGGTCCTCGCCGATTTCGGGCAGCTCGCGCTGCGATCCCAGGACCTAGACATGCTCCTGCAGGAGGCCTGCCGCCTCGTTGGGAAGGCGCTGGGAACCGGGCGCTCCAAGATCCTGGAGATCGGGGATGAGGGGAGATCCCTGCTGGTCCGGGCGGGCGTTGGCTGGGATCCCGGCATCGTGGGGCATCTCTCCATGCGGATGAAGGAGCGCACGTCCGAGACCTTCGCCATCGAGGCTGGCGAGCCGGTGGTGACACAGGACATCAGAAGCGAGGATCGCTTCGTGTTTCCGCCCTTCATGCGGGACGCCGGGGTGGTTGCCTTCGTGAACGTGCCCATCATCCGGCCAGGGGGGCGGGCCTACGGCCTGCTGGAGGTGGATGCGACCGAGCCGCGCGACTTCGGCGAGGACGACAGCGGGTTCCTCCGCACCTACACCACCATCATCGGCCCCGTTATCGACCGGCTGCTCATGGCCCAGGAGCTGCGCTCGGCGGAGGAACGCTTTCGCCTGACCGTCGAGGCGGCCCTCGACTACGCCATCTTCGTCACGGACCCGGAGGACCGGATCACCGACTGGCTGCCCGGAGCTCAGGCCGTCTTTGGCTGGACGGCGAGTGAGGCGGTCGGCCAAGCCGCGGCCATCACCTTCACGCCAGAGGACCGGGAGACGCATCAGGACCGGAAGGAGATCGAGACGGCCGCCCGGGAGAATGTCGCGCCCGACATCCGCTGGCACGTCCGGAAGGACGGCGGGCGCGTGTTCATCGAGGGCTCCACCCGGGCCCTGCGCGGCCCTGACGGCACGCTGCGGGGGTTCCTCAAGATCGGCCAGGACGTGACCGACCGGCGTGCCGCCGAGGAGCGCCTCCGCGAGAGCGAGGAGCGGTTCCGGCAATTCGCCGAGGCATCCTCGGACCTGATCTGGATCCGGGACGCCGCTACCCTGCAGTTCGAGTATCTCAGCCCGGCTTTCGAGCCGATCTACGGGGAGGACCGGGAGGCCATCCTGAGCGGCGACACGCTTCAGCGCTGGGCCGACCTCATTCATCCGGAGGACCGCGAGCGGGCGCTCTCCATGGTCCACCGCGTCAGGGACGGTGAGCGGGTCATGAACGCGTTCCGGATCGTGCGCCCGTCCGACGGGGAGACCCGCTGGATCGAGAACACGGACTTTCCGCTCATGGACGAGGCTGGCCGCGTCCAGCGGATTGCGGGGCTGGCCAAGGACGTCACCGAAGCCCGCCGGAGCGCCGCCCGCCTGGAGGTGCTGGTGGCCGAGTTGCAGCACCGCAGCCGCAACCTCCTGGGCGTGATCGCCTCGGTCGCCTCCAAGACCCTCGGCGAGGACGGGGCAGCCGCGAACTTCCAGGCCCGCCTCCAGGCCCTCAGCCGGGCGCAGGGCCTGCTCAGCGAGTTCGGCAGCGACACGGCCGAGGTCGGAGCGCTGGTGCGCGCCGAGTTGCAGGCCCATACGGAAGTCCGGGCGCCGAAGGTCGTGGTCTCCGGCCCCATGGTGCATCTCACGGTTCGTCAGGTTCAGAACTTCTCCCTGGCGGTGCACGAGCTGACCACCAACGCCGTCAAGTACGGGGCTCTGCGGAACGGCACCGGGCAGCTCTCCGTCAGCTGGACGGTGGATCGGGATGGAAGGGGGCGACGCCGCCTGACGCTGGACTGGACCGAGAGCGGCGTCCAGGTGCCGCCGGGGGCGACGACACGGCGCGGCTACGGTCGCCAGCTGATCGAGAAGGCGCTGGCCTACGCGCTCGAGGCAAGGACCGAGTTCATCCTGGGGAACGACGGGGTTCGGTGCCGCATTCAGCTGCCGCTGGAGTAATCCAGGTTGTGGCTGGCGAGATGCGGTTGCCGCACTTAGCTGCCTCCCCTTGGGGCGGCAGAGCGATCCGATGTCCAGCGTCACAGGGCCGTTGGCCGGCCGCCGCATCCTGCTCGTCGAGGATGAGTACCTCATCGCGGAGACCATGGAGGAATGGCTGGGCCGGGCAGGAGCCGACGTCATCGGCCCCGTGCCGAGCGTCGAACAGGCCCTAGCCCTGATCGAGATGGAGGCGGGCGCGCTGGATGGGGCCGTGCTGGATGTGAACCTGGGCCGCGGCAAGACGGCCTACCCCATTGCCGACAGGCTGATCGAGCTGGGTGTGCCCTATCTCTTCGCGACGGGGGACGTGCGGATCATCGACGACGCGGCGCACCGGGAGCGCCCGCGCCTGGAGAAGCCGATCAGCCAGGCGCAACTCCTCGGGGCAGTGCAGGCGCTCCTGGAAAAGCGATTGCGGTCCAGCCCGTCTGTTTGTCGGGCGGGTCCGGCCAGCCCCGGTTGATGAGGCCTGCTACCACCTTGGCCTTCATCTCAAGTTCCTGCCGTAGCTCGATCCAGCAGGCTTGGCGACCAGGATTGCCAACTCGGCTAGCGGCCGAGTGTCGCACGGATGTTCTGTACAACGAACTTCAAGGCAGATGCTGAAGACGCCTCGATATGCTCGGGGGATGGCTCTCGGGTCTGAGTGAAGTCGCGCTTGGCCCGGTACGTCCGGACCGAGGTGTCGCGAACGGCTGCAGGGCGAGCAGGCATGGCGGATCGGGAACGTGGCGCGAACTGCGGCAGTTCCAGTGCCGGCTTGCGGCAGGGTGCCGAGGAGCGTGGGGCAGGTCCTTCAACCATCAACGACACCCCGACGTTGATGATGAATCCGACGGAGCAATCGCGATGGCCCGCCCACGGCATCTTCTCTTCACCCTTTGCGGGGTCGCTGCCGCGCTGGTCAGCCTGCTTGCTCCGACCCCCTCCCCTGCGCAGACGCAGGAAGGCAATGCAGCGAGTAGCAGATCGGCCATACTGGACGCGGTACGCGCCCGGCGCCTCCTCCTATGCGGCGTGTCGGGCGAGTCGCCGGGCTTCTCCCTGCCCGACAGCCGCGGCGAGATGCGCGGGCTCGACGCCGATACCTGCCGTGCCGTTGCCGCCGCCGCCCTGGGCGATGCCAAGCTGGTCCGCTTCGTTCCCCTCTCTCCGCAGGCGCGCTTCACGGCCCTGCAATCGGGCGAGGTGGACCTGCTGGTGCGCAACACCAGCTGGACTCTGACCCGGGAGGCCTCGCTGGGGCTGAGCATGGCCTGGGTCAACTTCCACGACGGCACCGCCTTCGTGGTGCGTGGCGATGCCGGGGTGACCTCGGCGAAGGGCCTGGACGGAGCCACGGTCTGCCTGCTGCAGGGAACCACGACGGAGCTGGACGTCGCGGCCTATTTCCGGGCCAACGGCCTCAACTTCACGCCCGTCCTGTTCGGCGGCGTGGCCGAGACCGGGGCGGCCTTCCTGGCTGGCCGGTGCGACGCCTGGGCCAACGACGCCTCCTACCTCGGGGCTTTCCGGGCCACGCAGCCCGACAAGGGGCTGGTCATCCTGCCTGAGCGGATCAGCTCCGAACCCGTCGGGGCCATGGTGCGCAAGGGCGATGACCGCTGGTTCGACCTGGTGCGGTGGACCGGTGCAGTGCTGGTCGCGGCCGAGGAGGCGGGGGTGACGAGCGCGAACGCCGCCGAGCAGAGGCGCACGACCACGGATCCGTCGGTGCAGCGCCTGCTCGGCACCCAGGGCGAGCTGGGGACTGCGCTCGGGGTGGACAACGCCTGGGCCTTCAACGTGATCAGCCAGGTCGGCAACTACGGTGAGGTTTGGGAGCGGAACCTCGCGCCGCTGGGCATCGAGCGCGGTGCCAACCGTCTCGCCTCCCAGGGTGGGCTTATGTACGCACCGCCGATGCGGTGAGGTTGCCACGACCTGCGTGGTCGGCATCGAAGCGATCATCAAGAGGTCGCGGACCCTGTAGGCAACCCACCCGAGTTCAGGACGCCCATAGTGCCGAACGATGATGGATCCATGGACGAGACCTTGGAGGCAATGGCGGAGCTGGCACGTGAGGTCGCGAGGGAGCTCGATGCTGTCCTCCTCACCCACTACGCCGACGCCGAGACGCTGGACACGCTGCGCCCCGGCGAGACCGACATCGAGACTGCCCAGGCCGTGAACCGAGTCGTCGCGGCTGAGATGATCGACGGGGGCGTGGAGGTCTTCGTGCAGCGTGCGGACAGGGCGGCCTTCCGGCGCTGGATGCAGGGGCGGGACGACACGCCGGAGAGCCGCCGCGCCTGGATCGACCGCGGCCGCCTGCTCAGGGGCGATGCCGCCCTGGAACTGCTCGGCCTCGAGCCGGTCGGGTCGCCTGCCCCGAAGCCCCGCTTTGGCAGGGCGCCCGGCCCCATCGCGGACCGGCTGCTCGCTGCCTTTGTCGCCGGGGAGGAGGACGAGCTCGAGGCGCTGGCCGAGGATCTCCTGGCGGCGGGGCGTGAGGACGTCCTCGACCTCGCCGTGCGGAAGGCGGCGGAGCGGCATGGCGACGAGAACGCGCGGGAACTGGCCGACGCGCTGCGTGCGGTGGCGGCGGGCGATGCGGCCGGGCCGTCCGGATGGGCGGAGCTGGTCGCCCTTCCCGTGGCCCTGCCGCAGGGGCAGCTGCCGGAGGCGGCCGCCATCGTGGACGGGCTGCTCGCGTCCGGCGCGCTGGAGGAGACGATCGAGCTCCGCTTCCTGCCGGGCTGGCGCTCGCCCAGGACCCTGGCTCGCCTCTCGCCCGGCGCGCTCCGGCGCGTGCTCCTCGACATGGCTGCCGGTGGCGAGCCTCGCGACCTGCCGCCGGGCGACACCGACGAGCTTCTGCGGGGCGGCTTCGGCGTGCTGGTCGGCCTGCAGATCGACTGGGACATCCCGGTCTGGGACGCCATCGCCGCGGAGGGCGGCCCGCCGCCTGGCACGGATGAGGAGGGCGAGGAGACGGCCGGGGAGGCCCGCGCAGCGGCCCTCTTCGACAGCTGGCGCGGTGCGGTCTTCGAGGTGAGCGGGGGGTGCGTGCCGCTGGCGCTGGTTCCGCCCACCGAGGTCGGGGCCGAGATCGAGGAGTTCCTGGACGAGGCCGGGGCGCAGACCCGCGGCCTGGAGGAGATCGTGGCCTGCGTCACCGCCGCCAGGCGCAAGGCCGGGGACGAGGAGGTCGTCTGCCGCGCGGAGATCGTCGGCGAGGGGCTGGAGCTGTCGCTCTACACTGGTAGCGGCCGCTTCCTCGACGGCCTGACCCTCCCCGAGGAGCGGCTGCCCGCCAAGGCGGTGGAGATGCCAGCGCTCCTTGGGTCCTTCGTGCGCATGGTCAGGGACGCTCCGGGCCGCTAGCTGCGCCGGTGGTCGGTTCGGTTCCATGCACGCCACGACCGGCGGGGGCTGGTGCTGGGGATCGACCACCTCGTGCTCGGCCCCATGCCGCAGATGGGCTTCCCCGTGGCCTCCGCCGGCGCCCCCGCGAGGAACAGTGGCCCCCGCCGCTCCATGGCCAGCACGCCGCAGAGATCCTGCGGGGCCTCGGAGGTGACGCAGGGGTCATCGCCACACTCCCGGCGCAGGGCCCCATTCACATGCCCCAGGAGGAGGTATCCGCATGACTGACGAGGTCACCTACCATGCGGCGGACGGCATCGCCGAGATCACGCTGGGGCGCGGCCCGGTCAACGCGCTGAGCGTCGACTTCCTGGAGGCCATCCTGAACGGCTTCCGCCGTGCTGCCGCCGACGACGCAGTGCGCGCGGTGATCCTGCGCAGCGCCCTGCCGCGTCGCTTCTCCGCCGGGCTGGATCTGGACATCCTGGTCGGCAAGAGCGGTCTCGAGGTGCGTCGCTTCCTGGAGCGCCTCTATGTCGGGCTGGCCGACGTTCAGTACGGCATGGGCAAGCCCACCATCGCCGCGGTGAACGGTGCCGCACGCGGTGGCGGGATGACGCTCGCCATCTCCTGCGACGTGATCATCGCCGCCGAGGGAGCCAGCTTCGGCTACCCGGAGATCGAGCTGGGCCTGATCCCGGCCATCCACTTCGCCCACCTGCCGCGCATCGTCGGCCGCCACCGGGCCTTCGATCTCCTTTTCAGCGGGCGGCGCTTCGAGGCTGCCGAAGCTGCGGCCATGGGGCTGGTCAGCCGGGTCGTGCCCGACGATGCGCTGGACGGCGAAGCCCGTGCCCTGGCAGCCGACTTTGCCAGCAAGCCGCCGATCGCGATGCGCCTGGGCCGGGCCGCCTTCATGCGGGCCAACGACCTGGACTACCGACGCAGCATCGCCAACGCAGTCGAGGATTTCTGCGGCCTCGCCGCCACCGACGAGGCCCAGGAGGGTCTGGCTGCATTCCTCGAGAAGAGGGAGCCTGCGTGGCGGCGCTGACGGCATCCAGCCTGTGCAGCGAGCGCAACTCTTCCGGCCCCTCCCCCGCCTCCTTGAAGCTGCCGCCGGACAACAACGGGGCCACGTCATAGGCGCCAGTCGCTCCAGCAGGTCTCCACGATCGAGCGGATGCCTCGATCTCGGTCCTGCTCGGGAAGGCGGTGTCGAACATCGCGTTTGGCCGCGATCCCATGACGCTCGGGTTCCGGAGGGCGGAGATGGCGTCCTGACGACCCACTAGGCACCGTCCGCGATAGGTGACGTCACAAATGGGGTGAAGCTGTCTGGAACAGGGTCGCTCCTCAAGCGCCTGGCTTCCAGGCGAGCAGGCGAAGGGCATTCAGCGTGACCAGGACGGTGGCCCCCGTGTCCGCCATGATGGCGGGCCACAGGCCGGTCACCCCGATCAGCGTGGTGACCAGGAAGACCGCCTTGAGGCCGACCGCGATGGCCACGTTCGCCTTCACGTTCGCCATGGTGGACCGCGACAGGCCGACCAGCTCCGCAACGCCCGACACCCGGTCCTTGAGGACCGCGGCGTCCGCGGTCTCCAGGGCCACGTCGGTGCCCCCGCCCATGGCGACGCCCACGGAAGCAGCGGCCAGCGCCGGGGCGTCGTTGATTCCGTCACCCACCATGACGACGGAGCCCACCGACCTGAGGGCAGCGATCTCCCGGAGCTTGTCGTCCGGCAGGAGTTCCGCCTTCACGTCGAGGCCAAGGCCCTCTGCGATGGCAGCACCCGTCCGGGCATTGTCGCCCGTCAGCATGACCGAGCGGACACCAAGCCTCGTAAGGGCGGCCACCCCGGAAGCGGCGTCGCCACGCGGCTCGTCGCGGAGCGCCAGGACACCAGCCGCCGCACCGCCTACGACCACGACGACGGCCGTCTTGCCCTCGCTCTCCAGGCGCGTGATCTCCCCGGCGAACCGGCCCATGTCGGCGCCGGACCCGGCCGCGTGGCGCGGGCTGCCGACGCTGACGTTGCGGCCCGCAACCGTGGCGGTCACCGCCTTGCCAGGCACGGCGCCCTGCTCCGAGGCGGGAGGCGTCGCGATGCCGCGCGCTGCTGCCTCGGCCAGGACCGCCTTGGCCAGCGGGTGGGAGGAGCCCTGCTCCACGGCCGCCGCGTAGGCCAGGAGGTCCCAATCGGAGGTGTCCGGGGCGGGAAGGACGTCCGTAACCTTGGGACGGCCCTCCGTCAGGGTGCCCGTCTTGTCGAAGGCCACCGTCTTCGCGGCGCCGATCTCCTCCAGTGCCGCACCGCCCTTGATGAGCAGGCCACGACGGGCACCAGCGGACAGCCCGGACGCCATGGCGGCGGGGACGGAGATGACCAGGGCGCAGGGGCAGGCGATCAGGAGAACGGCGAGCCCGCGGTAGACGCTGGTCCACCAGTCCCATCCCAGCAGGAATGGCGGGACGAGGATGACGAGTGCGGAGACGATCATCGCCCCCGGGGTCCACCAGTTCGAGAAGCGCTCGATGAAGCGCTGGGTCGGCGCCCGGGAAGCGGTCGCCTCCTCGACCATGCGGATGATGCGGGCAATGGTGTTGTCGGTCGCCGCGCGGGTCACGCGTACTCGCAGGGCGCCGTCGGCGTTGATGGAACCCGCGACGACGGCCTCGCCTGGGCCGCGCGAGACGGGGACGCTCTCGCCCGTGACGGGGCTTTCGTCGAGGGCGGACTGCCCCTCCTCGATGGTGCCGTCGCAGGGCACACGGTCGCCGGGCCGGACCAGGACGAGGTCCCCGACGGAGAGGCGGTCGGAGGGCACCTCCTCGGCCGTGCCGTCGGCGCGCAGGCGCTGCGCCGTCCGGGGCATCAGGGTGGCCAGCGCCTTGATGCCAGCACGGGCGCGCCCGGCCGCCATGTTCTCCAGCAGCTCGCCGAGCGCGAAGAGCAGGACGACCACGGCTGCCTCCTCGGCGGCACCGATGATCGAGGCACCAACGGCCGCCGTGACCATCAGGGTCTCGATGGAGAACGGAGTCCCGGCCCGGGCCAGGGCGAAGGCGCGGCGGCTGAACGGAACCAGGGCCACGAGGGTCGCCGCCAGGAAGAGCGGGTAGGTCAGCCGGGCCGGGAGGACCAGCGACAAGGCATAGGCGCCGAGGACGAGGGCGCCGAGCAGCCAGACCAGGCGTGCCTTGCCCGTGGCGTACCATGGCTTGGCAGCGTCGGCCGGGTCGTCATGGTCGGCATGGGAGTGACCGAAGGCGCCGCCGTCGCCGTGGTCGTGCCCGGCATGATTATGGTCCGCGTTCTTGTCGGTCGGATGCGGGGCGACCTTCTCGGCGTCGATCGCGGGGAGCGGGCGGGGCGTGTAGCCGATGGCGGAGATCGTGCGCTCGACGGCGGCCGGATCGGTCCGGCCCGGCTCCAGCCGCAGGGTGAGCCGCTCCGCCATCAGGTTCACCGCGACGTCCGTGACGCCGGGCAGACGCTTCATGGCGCCCTCGACCTTGGCGACGCAGGAGGCGCAGTCCATGCCCTCGACGTGCCACGACAGAAGCTGCGAGGCCGCGGGGGTGTCCAGGCGGGTGGCCTTGTAGCCCAGGGCGGAGATCTGGCCCTCCACGGCCTCCGGGGTAGCGCCGCCCGGCGCCAGGGTGGCTCCCAGGCGCTCGGCCATGAGGTTCACCGTGACATCCGTGACACCCGGCAGGCGGGTGACGGCCTTCTCCACCTTCGCCACGCAGGAGGCGCAATCCATGCCCTCCACGCGCCAAGCCACGGACTGCACCTGCTTGCGCTCGGTCCCTATGCCGTCCATCGAGCGATCTCCTGCTGACGGCTCCACAGATAGGGCCTCCAGTGGCTGGAGGTTCAAGAGGGAAATCTGCATCCGAGGGACGGCCCTCGCATCCATCGGACATCGCGTCCGGGCTTGCCATGGAGCCGAGGGGGCGACAGCACCCTCTCATGGATCACGTCATCCTGTTGACCTTCCTCATCGCCTGCGTATCGCTTCTCTACGCCACGGTCGGCCAGGCGGGAGGGACGGCCTTCCTCGCCGTCATGGCCTTCGCGAGCTTCCCGGCCGAGGAGATGCGGCCGACCGCCCTGCTGCTGAACATCGTGGCCGCCGGTTACGCCACCTGGCGGCTCCATCGGTCCGGCGCCATCGACTGGCGCCTGCTGCTCCCGATCACGCTGCCCTCGCTGGTGGCGGCCTTCCTCGGCGGCCTGCTCGTCCTCGACGGCCCCCTCTACTTCAGGGCAACCGGGATCCTGCTCATCGCCGCGGCGGGGCTGATGCTCCACCGCCGGAAGGGGGCGGTCGATACCGCCACGGTCCGCCTCCTGCCCGCCACGATGGCGGGCGCGGTGGCCGGGTTCCTGTCCGGGGTGACCGGGGTCGGAGGCGGCGTCTTCCTGGTTCCGCAACTAGTCGTGTTCGGTTGGGCCTCCGCCAGGCACGCGGCGGGCATCTCGGCCCCGTTCATCCTGTTCAACTCCGTGCTCGGCCTCGCGGGCGCCCTGCTCGCCGGGCAGCAGATCGCCTCGGGCACAGCCGCCTACTCGGTAGGGGCCATCATTGGGGCCATCCTGGGCGCCGCCATCGGACAGCGATGGATGACGGAGCGGGCGACCCGCTACGTCCTCGCGGCCGTTCTCCTGTTCGCGGGCGGCCGTCTCCTGCTCCGCTGAGAGCCCTTCGGCTCCAGGCCACCCAAACGGCACCGAAGCCCGCCATGGATCGGCAGGCTTCAGCGCCGCGGGAACTCAGAAGCGCGCCTGTCCGCTGCGGCCAGCGGGGTTCTTGATCTGCAGCGTGACGGAGGTCCCGCGGGCGACCGCGCTGGCGGCGGTTCCGGTCATCGTGTTCTCCGCACCGGGTGCCAGCTGGACCACCTGGCGCGACTGACCCGAGCCGACCAGGGCCGAGGCCGTGTAGCCGGTCGAGGGCACAGGCTTCCCGGCCTCGTCATAGAGGTGGACGGTCAGCGTCCGCTCGGCGGTGAGCAGCTCGGCGTGGATGCCCACCACGTCCTGCATCTTGCCACCGTGGGGTCCCTGGTCGCCGTGGCTGTGGCCCTGCTGGGCCAGGGCTGCGGTGGGAAGCGAGGCGGCCGCGATGGTCGCGAGGAAGATCCTGCGCATGTCATAGATCCTTGCTGACTGGGGTTGGTCGAACCCGGTGGCCCTCGTTCGGCGGCCACCGGCACGCTCACTCGGCCGGGGCATGCCCTGCCCCGACGGGGACGGCCTCCTCGGCCACAGGCTCCTGCACCCGGCCGAACCGCACGTAGAGGGCGGGCAGCACCAGCAGGGTGAGCAGGGTCGCGGTGATCAGCCCGCCGATGACGACGGTCGCCAGCGGCTTCTGGACCTCGGCGCCAGCCCCGGTCGCGATCGCCATCGGCACGAAGCCCAGCGATGCGACAAGCGCCGTCATGGCCACGGGCCGGAGCCGGACCATGGCGCCCTGGTAGACCGCATCCCGCAGGGACAGGTGGCCCCGGAGAATGAGGTCCTTGATGGAGGTCGCCATCACCAGCCCGTTCAGGACGGCCACGCCGGACAGCGCGATGAAGCCGACCGCGGCCGGGACCGAGAACGGCATGTCCCGGAGCCACAGGGCGAGCAGTCCGCCCGACAGCGCGAGCGGCACACCGCTGAACACCACCAGGGCGTCCCGCACCGAACCGAGGGCCGCGTAGAGCAGCGCCAGGATCAGCAGGAAGCAGGCGGGCACCACGACGGTCAGTCGTTCCCGCGCCTTGGCCAGGTTCTCGAACTGGCCGCCCCAGGTGATGGTGTAGCCGGGCGGCAGCTGCACCTCCCGTTCCACCCGCGCCTGCGCCTCGGCCACGATGGAGCCGATGTCGTGGCCGCGGGCGTTGGCCTGGACGACGACACGGCGGCGCCCCTGCTCACGGCTGATCTGGTTCGGCCCCTCGACGACGCGGAGGTTGGCCAGCTGCTGGAGTGGAACCGATGCCGCTGGACGGCCCGCAACGGGAGGCAGGGGCACGGGCAGGCTCCGGAGCGTCTCGAAGTTGCCCCGCAGGCTGTCCGGAAGGCGGACGACGATGGCGAAGCGGCGGTCCCCCTCGTAGACCATCCCGGCCTCGCGCCCCCCGACCGCGGTCGCCACCACGGCCTGGACGTCGGCGATGCTCAGGCCGCGCCGGGCCACCTCCGCCCGGTTCACCGTGATCTCCAGGAACGGCAGGCCCGTGGCCTGCTCTACCTTCACGTCCTCGGCGCCCTCGATGCTCTCCAGGATCCGGGAGATCTGCCCGGCCGCCTGGAGCATGGGGGCGTACTCGTCGCCGAAGACCTTCACGGCGAGGTCGCCGCGCACGCCCGCGAGAAGCTCGTTGAAGCGCATCTGGATGGGCTGGCTGAACTCGATGGCGTTGCCCGGGATGCCCACGACCGACTCCTCGATGCGGCGGACCAGCTCGGCCTTCGGCAGCGACGGGTCCGGCCACTGGTCCCGGGGCTTGAGGATGATGAAAGTATCCGAGGCGTTCGGCGGCATCGGGTCGGATGCCACCTCGGCCGTGCCGGTCTTGGAGTAGATGACCTGAACCTCGGGCAGGCGGGATATGCGCCGTTCCAGCACGGACTGCATGGCCTGGGACTGCTGGAGCGAAGTGCTGGGGATTCGCAGGGCCTGCATGGCGAGGTTGCCCTCGTCCAGCGTCGGGATGAACTCCTGCCCGAGCCGCGAGAACAGGCCGAGGCAGGCGACGAAGATGAGGGCACTTGCGGTAATGACGGGGATGGGAGCGCGCAGCGCCCCGCCGAGAGCAGGTGCGTAGACGCGCTTGAGGCCGCGCACGATCGCCACGTCCTTCTCCTGGACCCGCCCGGTGATCCAGATGGCGATGAGCGCCGGGACAAGGGTCAGCGACAGGATGAAGGCGCAGGCCAGGGCGATGATGACGGTCATCGCCATGGGGATGAACATCTTGCCCTCGACCCCCGTGAAGGTCAGGAGCGGCGCGTAGACCAGGATGATGATGGCTTGGCCGTAGAGCGAGGGCCGGATCATCTCCTTCGCGCTCTCCGCCACCGTCTGCAGGCGCTCCGCCACGGTCAGCAGGCGCCCCTTCTCGTGCTGGCGCTCGGCAAGGTGCCGGAGGCTGTTCTCCGTGATGATGACCGCGCCATCGACGATGAGGCCGAAGTCCAGCGCACCGAGGCTCATCAGGTTGGCGGAGATGTGCCCGCGCACCATGCCGAAGGCGGTCAGCAGCATGGTCACGGGGATGACCAGGGCGGTGATGAAAGCCGCCCGGATGTTCCCCAGCATCAGGAACAGGATGACGATGACCAGCAGCGCACCCTCGCCCAGGTTCTTGGCGACGGTGTGGATGGTGGCGTCCACCAGGATGCCGCGGTCGAGCACCGTGACTGCTTCGATGCCCCTTGGCAGGGTCTGCCTGAGTTCGTCCACCTTGGCGTGGACCGCCTCGGCGACGATGCGGGAGTTCTCGCCGATGAGCATGAGGGCAGTCCCGACCACCATCTCCTGCCCGTTGCCGCTGGCGCTGCCCGTCCGCTGCGCCTGGCCGATGACGACGCGCCCGACGTCACGGAGCAGGATTGGCACCCCCTCCCTGGTCGCGATGACGACCTGCTCCAGCTCGGCGGCGCCCGTCACGCGCCCGCCGGAGCGGACGACGAGTCCTTCCCCGCCCCGCTCGACGTAGCCCGCTCCCACCGAGACGTTGTTCCGCTCGATGGCCGTGGTCAGGTCGGCGAAGCTCAGCCCGAGGCCGACTAAGCGCGCCGGGTCGGGCTGGACCACGTACTGCTTGGTGTAGCCGCCGATGGCGTCCACGCCCGCGATGCCTTGCACGTTCCGGATCTGCGGCCGGATGATCCAGTCCTGCACCGTCCGGAGATAGGTGGCGCGGTCGGCCTCGGTGGTCAGGCGCTCGCGTTCGGGGGTCAGGTAGCTGCCGTCGGCCTGCCAGCCGGGCTGGCCGTCCGGCACGACGTCGCCCTCCTTCCTGGGCGCGAAGTTCACCGTCCACATGGTGACCTCGCCCAGGCCGGTGGAGACCGGGCCGAGGCGGGGTTCCACCCCCTCCGGCATGGCCTCCCGCGCCTCGATCAATCGCTCCAGCACCTGCTGGCGGGCGAAGTAGATGTCGGTGCTTTCCGTGAACACCGCCGTGACCTGGCTGAAGCCGTTGCGGCTGATAGAGCGCGTGCTCTCCAGGCCAGGGATGCCCGCCAGGGCCGTCTCGATCGGGAAGGTGACCTGCTTCTCGATCTCGTAAGGCGAAAGCGACGACGCCAGCGTGTTGATCTGCGCCTGGTTGTTGGTGATGTCGGGCGTCGCGTCGATGGGCAGGCGGGCGACCGACCACGCGCCGATGCAGGCCGCGATGACGGCCAGCAGCACCACGGTCCATCGGTTGCGGACGGAGAAGTCCAGGATGGGTCCGATCATGTCCGGGCGGGCCTCAGTGCGCGTGCCCGGCTTCGGACTTGCTCAGCTCGGCCCGGAGCGAGAAGGCGTTGGCCACCGCGATCTCCGTCCCGGCATCCAGCCCGAAGATGATCTCGTAGCCGTTTGCGTCCTCGCGCCCGGTCTCGACCTCCCGCAACTCGAAGCCCTCCTCGTTCCTGACGAAGACGACCTTCTTCCCCTCGACCTCCTGGACGGCGTCGCGGGGCACCAGCACGTCCACCCGCTGCTCGGCCGTGGAGAGATGGGCGGTCACGAAGCCGCCCGCGCGCCAGGTACCCTCCAGGTTGGGGATCTCGGCCACGGCCCGGGCGGACCGGGTCTCGGGATCCAGGACGGGGCTGAGGAAGACGATCTTCCCCTCGGTGCGTGCCTCGCCCTCCCCGGTGACGAGCACCGTCTGGCCTTGCCGGGCCATAGGGAGGTCACGGGGTGGGATGGCCAGCTCCACCCAGAGGACGGAGAGGTCGGCGACGGAGAAGACCTCGGCGTCGGCAGCCACCGAGGCGCCCAGTACGGCGTTGCGGGCGGTGATCCGGCCCGCGATCGGCGCGCGCAGTTCCAACCGGCGGAGGGTGGCGGCGGGCTGGCGCGCGAGGGCAGCGATCTCGGCGTCCGAAAGGCCGAGGGCAGCCAGGCGGGCGCGGCCGAGATCGACCTTGATGCGGGCCTCCTCGGCCGCGGTGCGGGCCTGCAGGAACTCCTGTTCGGCCGAGATGCGCTGCCGCCAGAGGCGGGTCTCGCGGGCCAGGGTGGTCTCAGCCAAGGCGGCCGAGCGGGTGGCCGCCAGGAACTCGCCCTTGGCGTCCGCCACTTCGCGGCTCTCCAGGACGGCCAGGACGTCGCCTTTTCCGACCTCCTGGCCCAGTGCCGTTCGGACCTCAGCCACGATGCCACCAAGGCGGGCCGTCACCCGCGCCTGGCGATCCTGGCTGGCTGAGAGGACGCCTGGCACGGCCGCGCGGGTGACCAGCGTGCCGCTCTGGACAGGGGCGACACGAATGCCCGCGGCCTCGATGCCCTCGGCGGTCATGGCGATGTGCCCTTCCTCGCCGTGGCCTTCTCCCTCGGCGTGCCCGTGGCCATCCCCCTTGGGGGCAGTGGCGGGCGCCGCAGCACGAGCGGCCCCGGCGGGCGTGGATTGCATCCCGAGGAGGTTTCGCGCGGTGTCGGGGATCGATGGATAGACGACGGCCAGGGCGAGGCCACCGACGGCGGCGCCCGCCATGAGGGTCATGCGGAGCATCAGCGGGCACTCCCGTTCGGGGCGTTCACGGGCTGGGTGGAGACGGCGGGCAGATCGCCACGCAGGCGCTGCACCTGGGCGCGAAGGGCATGGAAGGCCTGGATCGCCTCCACGAGCTGGGCGCGGGTGTCCGAGAGCGCCCGCTGGGCATCGAGCACCTCCAGGAAGCTGAAGCGCCCCTCTCCGTAGCCGAGAGTGGCGAAGCGGGCGGCCTGCTCGGCGGAAGGCAGGGCAGTGCGGCGCAGGGTGTCGACGGACCGCCAAGCCAGCGCGAGACGCTGCTCGGCCGCGACCAGGGTGGCGACCAGGATGTTGCGCCCGCGCTCGGCCTCGGCCTCGGCCCGGGTCAGCTCGGCCTGAGCACGGGCGATGCCACCCTGGTTCCGATCGTAGAAGGGCAGCGGGATGGAGGCGCCCGCCACGAAGGCCGTCTCGTTGCTGTCGCCGAAGCGGCGCACGTCGCCGGAGATGGTCACGTCGGGCACGGCCGTGGCGCGCTGGAGCGTCACGTTCGCGCGCTGCTGGACGATGGCCGCATCCAGTCGCGCCAGTTCGGGGCTGCCCGAGAGGCGGGCTAGCGGGTCGGCCGGGACCGGGCGCCCCGGGTTGGAACCGATGTCGTCGAACCAGGGCTGGCGCGGGGCGAGCTCGACGCGCGGGACGCCGATGAACACGGCGAGGTCGGCCAAGGCGATCTCCACCTCGCGCTGGGCACGCTCGGCCGCGATGTCGGCGGTGGCCCGTACGACCTCGGCGCGCTCGGCCTGGAGCAGCGGGTCACGGCCCGCCTCGACCCGTGCTCGGGCGGCCCGGAGCGTCTCGGCTGCCAGCCGCGCGCGCTCCCGCTCGACGGCGACCAGCCGCCGCGCAGCCTCTGCTGTCGCCAGGGCGGTCACCACCTCGCGGGCGATCTCCAGCCGGGCGCCCGTGAAGTCGAGCGCCGCGACCTCGCCAATCCGGGCGGCCAGATCCATGCGGGCGGAGCGCTTACCGCCCAGCTCGATGCGCTGGGCGAGGCCGACGGTGCTCTCCATCGCCCGGACGCCGCGGTTCTCCTGGCGGCCGCCGAACCCGCCGAAGTTCTCGAAGCTGCCTCTCAGTTCCGGGTTGGGCCGCAGGCGCGCCTGCAGGGCATCGGCCTGGACGGCCTGGCGGGCGGCCCCGGCGCCGCGGAGGGCGGGGGAGACAGTGAGTGCGGCCTCGACGGCCTGCTGAGGAGATGTGACGACGAGGGGCGCGACGGGCGGACGGGTGTCCTGCGCGAGGGCCAGGGCCGGGACGACGGCGAGAACCGCCGCGAGCCAGGCAACGCTGAATAGCATGGGGAGCACCTGGGAAGACGGACCGCAAGCGGGCCGGGCACCGCCACCTTCAGGGATAGGCGGGCCGGACCAACGGGAAGGCGTGTTCCGTCAGGCGCGAGGTGGTCTGGGCGGCAGTTCCGTCACCCCGGACAGCAGCACCCGCCCAGGGGGCGGGACCGGCTTGAACTCCGGATGAACGACGGCAGGAACCATGGCGGCGAGCACCGGCGGGAGCGGTGTCACCTTGCCGCAGAGGTGGTGGGCGGAGTGGCACGGCAGGGCGTCGGGCCGCAGGGGGTCATCAACCGAGCCACCGTTGGCGAGCACGAACTCGACCTGCCCGGCCGGCGCCGAAACCGTCGAGGCTCCTGCTTCCGTCGAGACCGCGACCGACAGGAGCATGAGCGCACACATCATCACCGAGAGAACTCGGCGAAGGATCCTGGCGGCCAGCGATGTCGGCAGGGCGAGCATGCAGGGGGAAGTCTAACGCGGCTGTAATCCGATGTCATCGGGCGACGGGAGGACATCTTGTCCCACCACCCCCGTCCGGAATGCAGGGCGGTCCGGGGAACCAGCGGGGAGGCATAGGGTCACCGGGGTCCCATATCTTGCCGGGGCGGCCCTGACCGAGGAGTGACCATGGCGAGACTGACGATCGGGGAACTGTCGCGGCTGACCGGGGTCAAGGCGACCACTATCCGCTGGTACGAGGCCGAGGGCTGGCTGCCTCCTCCCGCCCGGACCGAGGGCGGGCACCGCTCCTATGGGGACACTCACCTTCGACGGCTCGGCTTCATCCGCCACGCCCGGGAACTCGGCTTCTCCATGGAGCACGTCCGCTCCCTCCTTGATCTCGCCGATCGCCCCGGGGCGGACTGCTCGGCCGCGCACGCCATAGCAATGGCGCACATCGCCGAGGTGGACGCCCGCATGCGTCGGCTCGAGGCACTCAGGGCAGAACTGGAGCGGATGGCCAGCCTGTGCGTGGGTGGCCACGTGGAGGAGTGCCGCATCATCGAAACCCTGGCCGACTTCGGGCATGGCCACTGCGCGACGGAAGGTCACGGAACCGTGGAGGACCGCCGGAGTTCCTGAGCACTGCCCGAGCCGCCGTCGCACAGCCGGATAGACCAGGGTTAAGACGGCATCCATGTTCACCCGAATGCACCAGCGGGTCCGCGGACCTGCCCCGCCCGGCGTCTAGGCATGTCCCTGGTCCGCGGCCACGGGCGCAATGCGGGGTAGCCACATGACGCAGTTGCGCCAGCCGGACGGGCATCGCGCGGGAGATGTTCGCGAAGGGCATCCTCGACGTCATCGGATGCCGCGCGCTCCCTGCCGAAGGATCCGGCCAGCCCGAGCCACTCGCCTTGTAACTACCCTGGCTCGCTTGCTGGTGATGGATCGGAAGCCGCGGTGACCATCCTGAGGTCGTCAGCGACTACAGGGCCGTTATCTCTACGGCGCCCGGCCAACTCCCCTGGGCAACCATCTCGGCCACGCAGTCTCGCATCAGGCCCGCGACCCGCGCCACGGCATCCGAACCTGCCCTCCCCTTGGCACGGGCAAGAAAGCGCTGGATGCGAAGGTCCGCAATGGGCACGGCTTTGAGGGTGCCCGATGCGAGTTCATGGCGCACGACGGCGGCCACCTCCACCATGGATCCTACGCCCGACAGGACCAGCTCCCGGCCGACGGCGGCGGTGTCCACCTGGACCAGTGCGTTCAACGTCTGCCCGGCCTGTGCCTGCGCCGCGACCAGCACCCGCTGCATCGGGCCGTCGGGCGGACCGGTGAGGACCAGGGGCAGGCCACTCAACGCCGCCAGGGTGAGGCGCCGGACTGCGAAGTGCGGGTCACCCGGTCGTGCGATCAGGCACACAGGCTCCTCCAGGAGCGGCGTCAGCAGGAAGCGCGAGGGGTCGGTAGGCCCGTTCAGGATGGCGATGTCGACCCGGCCTTGGTGGATCCAGCCTTCCAGCACCGGGCTGGCAGCCGTGGTGATCCGAAGTCTTACCTTGGGGTAGCGGCGCAGGGTGAGTGCCGCCAGCTGGCCGCCGAACAGTTCGGCCACGCTGGGCGAAAAGCCGAGGGTCACCGTGCCCTGCGGTTCCGCGAGCGGAGCGCGGGCTTCCTCCAGCAACGCGTCCGCCTCGGCCACCAGAGCCTCGGCGCGGGCCAGGATGACCTCGCCCTCCGGCGTCAGCGACACCCCCCTGGCATGCCGGTCCAGCAGCCGGATACCCAGTTCGTCCTCCAGCTTGGCCACCTGGCGGCTGAGGGCGGGCTGGGCCACGCGCAGCGCGTCGGCGGCCCTTCCGAAATGGCGCTGACGCGCCACCATCGTGAAGTACCGGAGCTGACGCAGTTCCATCACCGCCCCCTTCATGCCGAAACGGCATCGGGTCCGTAGCCCGATGGTCTTGGACGGAGCGGGCATGATCGCGCGATCCTCCCACAAAACAAAGTGGGCCCGTGGGTTCAGATAGGCGGCCCTGGAGGAGGCATTCATGAGGAAATCAGCTTCGCGAACTGCTGATCTTCACGTTCCGGCATCAGGAGCGCCCGACAGCCTGCCCCTGGCGCCCACGGTGCGAGCCTCGCGGCGTCAGCTGCTGCTGGCGATGCCTGCCTTGGCTGGTGGTGCCCTGCTGGCCCGTGGCGCGACAGCCCAGGAGGCTTGGCCACCCACCACCGTCACCTTCGTGGTGCCGGGCCCCGCAGGCGGCACCGGCGACGTGATCTCGCGCGCCATCTCGCCGATGCTGCAGCAATCCTTCGGCCGTCCCGTGGTGGTGGACAATCGCCCCGGCGCAAACGGAGAGGTCGGCACGCGCTTCGTGGCGCGCAGCAAGTCGGATGGCTGCACCGTGCTGATTGGTTCTATCGGCCACTTCGCCATCAACTTCGTCCTTCGGCCGAACCTCAGCTACGACCCGGTGCGGGAACTCGCCCCCGTGACGCTGGTCGCGACCACGCCAAACGTCCTGGTGGTGAACCCGCAGAACGTGCCCGCCACCGACCTGCCCTCGCTGCTGACATGGATGAGGAGCAGGGGTGACCGCGTCTCCTACGCCACCAGCGGCATCGGCTCCTCGGACCAGCTGACGATGGAGCTGTTTAAGCAGATCACCGGCACCAGGGCGGTGCACGTGCCCTACCCCGGCGGGCCTCCGGCGCTGACGGACCTGATGGGGGGCAGCGTGGACATGGCCTTCTTCAATCTGGGCAACGTTACCAACCATGTTCGTGAGGGACGGCTGCGCGCGGTGCTGATCACTTCCGCTGAGCGCTCGCCGCTGCTGCCGGAGGTGCCGACCGGAAAGGAACTGGGGCTGACGGATCTCGTCGTGACCTCCTGGCAGGGAATCGCGGTGCCGACCGGCGTTCCTGCCCCCGTGATCGCGCGGCTGCACAAGGATATCGTGGCGGCGCTGCAGGATCGGACGGTGGTGCAGCGGCTGGCCGACCTCGGCTTCACCGTGGTGGCCAGCGGGCCGGATGAGTTCCGCTCCTTCCAGATGGCGGAGATCGGCCGGTGGCGCACGCTGATCGAGCGGCAGGGCATCCGGCCCGAATGAGCAGCGTAGAATCCATGCCGCTGCTGCTGGCAGTCGGCAACCACCTGCAGGGTCTGTCGCGCCACTTCGAGCTGGCGGATCGCGGTGCCCGGCTGGTGGGAACGGCTTGGACCGAGCCTTCCTATCGCCTGCTGGCGCGCGGCACGGAGACACCGCTGAAGCCGGGGCTGGTGGAGGTGGCGCGTGACGGGGGCACCTCGATCGAGGGTGAACTCTACACCCTGCCCGGCGGCGCGCTCGAGGAGTTGGCGACGCTGGTCCGGGCGCCGATCCAGCTCGGCCAGGTACGGCTCCGCGACGGGCGGGTGGTGCACGGATACCTGTGCGACGCGGCCGCGATCGCCGATGCACGCGACGTGAGCCATCTCGGCGGCTGGCGCGCCTTCCTCAACGATTCCGCCGCGGAGTAGCACCGATGCGCGTGGTCTTCGTCCTGTTCGACAGCCTCAACCGCCACGCGCTCGGCGCCTACGGCGGCACGGCCGTGCCGACGCCGAACTTTGACCGGCTGGCGCAGCGCGCTGCGGTGTTCGATACCCACTACGTCGGCAGCCTGCCCTGCATGCCCGCGCGGCGGGACCTGCACACGGGGCGGCTGAACTTCCTGCACCGCGGCTGGGGGCCGCTGGAACCCTACGACGTCTCCTACGCCGCGCTGCTGGGAAAGGCGGGCGTGTACAGCCACCTCGTCTCCGACCACTTCCACTACTTCGAGGACGGTGGCGCGACCTACCACCAGCGGTACTCGAGCTGGGAGTACATACGCGGCCAGGAGAAGGACAAATGGAAGGCAATGGTGGAGCCGCCGCTGGAGCGGTTCAAGGCCATGTACCACCCGCTCCAGCAGCCGGCCGAACCGACCGACGGACGGCTGAACTACATGGTCAACCGCGAGTACATCAAGGAAGAGGCCGACTTCCCCTCCGTGAAGTGCTTCGACGCCGCGCTGGAGTTCCTGGCCACCAACCGCACAGCCGACAAATGGCTGCTGCACCTGGAGACGTTCGACCCGCACGAGCCCTTCTACGCGCCGCCCCGGCTGCGGGAGCGGTTCCAGACCGGCTACGATGGCCCGATCCTGGACTGGCCACGCTACAAGCGGCTGACCGAATCCCCGGCCGAGGTGGCGGAAATCCGCGCCAACTACGCCGCCCTGCTGACGCTGTGCGACGAACAGCTCGGGCGGTTGCTGGACGTGTTCGACCGCGACGACCTCTGGCGGGATACGGCCCTGGTCGTCACCACCGACCACGGCTTCCTGTTCGGAGAGCACGAATGGTGGGCCAAGAACGTGATGCCGTTCTACGAGGAGATCTCGCGCATCCCGCTGTTCTTCTGGCATCCGCACCACCGCTCCGGCGGGAGGCGCCAAGCGTTGACCCAGACCACCGACCTGATGCCGACCATCCTGGAGTGTTTCGGGGTGGAGGTGCCACCGGTGGTGACCGGCAGGTCCCTCCTGCCCGTGCTAGACAGCGACGCCAAGCTACGTGACGTGGCCATCTTTGGCATGTTCGGCGCGGCTACCAACGTCACCGACGGGCGATACACCTACTTCCGCTATCCGCCCGACATCCTGGCGCAGGAACTCTACGAGTACGTCCTGATCCCGCTGCATCAGAAGGCCTTCTTCGCGACGGAGGAACTGTCCGGCGCGCAACTGGTGAAGCCGCTCGGCTTCACGCAGGGCATGCCCCTGCTCAAGGTGCCCGCGCGTCCAGGGCAGAAGACGCGGGAGCCGCCGCAGGGCCTCTTCGACGACGCGCAGACCGTGCTCTACGACCTGGCGGTCGACCCCGGACAGGCCTCGCCCGTCCAGGACGAGGGAGTGGTGGCGCGGCTCCTGTCCGGCATGGAGGCAGTCATGCGGCAGCACGAGGCGCCGCAGGAGGCCTTCGAGCGCCTGGAACTCCCCGGGCACGGCGCCCCTGCAGCGGTCTCGTCGACGGATGGAGGGACGGCATGAGCCCGCGATCCTGGCTTCGGGCGCTGTGGAGGAAGTTCTTTCATTCCGACCGGTACCGCCCGGAACGGCGCTACATGCGCGGAAGGATGCAGGGGGACGGAACGGGGCAGGCATAGCCGAAAGGTTGGCCTGCTTGGCCAGCGAGAGCCTTCGCCATCGTTAGGACACTGTTACGAGGCAGCGGAGCCTTGGAAACGCCTGGTGGCGACGAGAACAGCGTCCGCGTCAGCGTAGATCCAGTTTCCAGGGTGGAAAGTCGCGCCCCCGACTGTTAGCGGGACGTTGAGAACACCCCCGAAGCCTGCCATTGGGCGCCGTGCAGTAGTTCCGACTGCCTTGACGCCAAAGTCAGGGCGCCGATCGCCTCACTGTCACGGATGGCAGCGCAGAGAGCCGCGGCAGCCCAGCCGTTCCGGGTGGCGAGGTCCACCATTCGGTCGCCGAGAAGGCAGCGTTTGGTGTCGACAACGCGCCGAACGCGGTGCGTCTTGCGCTCGGAGCGCCCATCGACCGCGCCGATCTCGAGCGGGCGCTGGGTGACGTTGCCGATGCGCTGTGACATGGGCCGCCCCGTCGGCAGGTCTGTCTGGCAGCAGCGTCTGCGTGTGGAATGACGTTCAGAGTGCCGTGAGGGATCAGGGTGGCGGGACGAAGCATGCAGGAACACCAGGAATCGGCATCATGACCTGGCCTTCCCTGTCTCACATCCTTCTCTGGGTCGCGAGCATCGTCGCCGCTGGGCTGCTCGCCCTCTATCTCCTCGTCTACGAGGCTTTCCAGCCGGGCACGCCCCTCTCGCGCCTGCAGCGACGCATCGAGATGGCCCGCATCACCACGGTCCTCGACCGGCCGCAGGTGATCAACGGCTTCCCGCTCCCTGCCGGAACGGAAGTCGTGTGGGAGGACCCGTCCCACCGCCGCCCCCAAGCCGCGACCCTGCGTACCCCCACGGAGATCCTCGGCGTCCGCGCGACCGGCCTCCTGCGCGTCGTGGAGGGAGGATGGGTCGTCGGGCTGGCGGACGCACAGGAGATCGACGGCTGGACCTGCGCGAAGGGTGAGGTCGAACTGACAACCGCAGGACGGCTGCGGAACTGCGAACTGTCGGGCACTCCGACGTGGAGAGGGTGGAGGCTGCCGCCGCATACGAGCGTTCAGCCCCGGCCGGAGCTGCATCAGGTATGGCTGCAGCTGGACTTCGCGTTCCCACTGGACAAGCCCCTGGAATCCCCGGTGGTGGGGAGGATGCCCTGGATCATCGCCTTCAACGAGGACGGCTCGCCCCTGGAGAGTACGTACGACCGCGAGGCTCCGTACCGCGTGGCGGGGCAAGAACTCTCGGGCGACGTGCGATGGGACTACGACCCGGCCACTTACGGGATGGGACGCGAGCGCCCGCCCGTGGCGGTCAGCGGCTTCGTCCACGAGGGCAGGACGCGGCGGCACGTCGTCCTGCCCTGGCCGGGATCGGCGACACCGGAACGAGAGGGTCGTCCGTGACGTGTCGCGGCTGGAAGGCGACCGTCGCGCTCTCAGGCGCTGCCGCAGCCGCGGGCGGAGTTCTTCATCCTCCAACTCTCCCGCGTGCGGAGATCGACAACGGCGAAGAGGCGCCCACTGGCGTCACCGGCTGGGCAGTGCCGCGGGACGGATACCAGTCACTGCCTGACGCGATCCCCCACCCTGGATCGGGCCACGGCGTCGAAGCCGTCGTCGGTGGCGGCGCAGAGGTCGTTGGCGTAGGTCACCTCCGCGCCACTGAGCGGATCGGGGCCGTGACCGGGACCGTCGGCGCGGGTACCGGTGCTCCGGATCGTGCTGACCGCGCGACTTCTGCGTCCTTCGGAGATGCACCGATGACTGTCAGCCCCGCTGCCCTTGCCCTCCTCGCGGCGCTCGCGCCGGGACTGCCCGACGCGCCCGCGCTGGCGACGCCCTGGCTGCCTGTCCGCGCACCGCCCGTCGCCCACCTCTCCCCGGACGGCCGCCTGATGGTCATGCTGGAGCGGGACGAGGCCTTCGGACAGGTCGAGACCCTAACCGTCTTCGCCGACCCGAACACTCGGCAGGCCCGCCGGATCTTCCGCTCCGTCGGCGACACGCCGCTGCGTTTCCTGCGATGGCAGGGGGCCCGCATGGCCGAGCTGGAGTTCCCACCGCAGGGCGGGGAACTGGCCTATCGCCTGTGGCTGACCTGCGGGGACGAGAACTGCACGCTGGACCGTGCACCAGCCGAAGGCAGGCGGTAGATGCGGGATCGAAAGTCATCCATCACCGTGGCGGTGAGCAGGAGGTCACGCATGCGGGTCCTGCTGCACTCTGCTGCGATCGTTCTGGCCCTCA
The DNA here is from genome assembly GCF_024594815.1 of Roseomonas populi. Taxonomy (GTDB): domain Bacteria; phylum Pseudomonadota; class Alphaproteobacteria; order Acetobacterales; family Acetobacteraceae; genus Roseomonas; species Roseomonas populi. The sequence continues at coordinate 61,127 of NZ_JANJOU010000010.1, forward strand.
CGGTGAACGCCTTTTCCCAGCCGGTGCGACCCGCATCTCCAGCGGGAGCCGCCGTGGTGACCAGCGCTCCGCGGTTCGAGGATTTCCCGGCCGTGACCAGCCCGCCCACCCGAAATGCTCCCCTGACCCTCACGCCGCGGGACCGGCATTACCGGACACGCCTGCGGGCTGCCGCCGCAGAACGCCCGAACTTCGCGGGCCACTACGTCCTGACGACCTGGGGCTGCGGGACGGAGTGCCTGTACGGCGCGGCTGTCAACCTCCGCACGGGGCGGGTGACCTTCCTGCCCTTCGCCACGTGCTGCGTCGGCGAGGCCCCGAACGGCGACGAGAGGATGGTCGCCTTCCGGCAGGACAGCACCCTTCTCGTCCTTCTCGGCATGCGGGACGAGCGAGGGGGCGACATCGGCTCGCACTACTACCGCATGCAGGGTGACAGGCTCGTGCACCTGCGGTCCACGCCGTTTCCCACGCGGCGCTGAGGCCATCCGTCGATCGAGGTCGTGCAGGAACCAGGGGCACGCGTATGCCTTTCCGGCTTGGCAGGGGATGTGGTCTAGCCTGGGAGGACTCACGGCCACGGGACGGATTCACGACTGCGATGCCCTCTGCTTTGATGACGTTGCGCCACCCTGGACGCCGCTCCGCTTTGGCCGTCCTTCTCGTCCTGCCCGCCACCCCCGTGCTCGGCCAATCCGTCCTCCGCGACGAGGCGTTCTTCGCCTTCTGGCAGGCCTTCCGGGCGGCGGTCCTGGCCGGTGACCTGGAGGCCGTCGCCCGGATGAGCCGCCTGCCGGTGGAGAGCCGGGGCGAGCTGGACGACGAACCGGTCCTGCGGCTGACCGCGACGACGTTCCCGCCCGCCTTCCGACGGCTGCTCGCCACCGTGGACGACCCCGCCTCGGGCCGCACCGTGCTGGACGGGATCCGCGACACCCCGCGGCCCCGTCTCGACGGCCGCAACGCCTCGCCCGGGCAGGTCAATCTCGGCAGCCTGCAATTCGGGCTGGGCCGCAACGGCTGGCGACTGACCACGATCTATCGGGGTCCCGCGGAGTAGCGCTAGGTCTGGTCGCGGGCCGCGCGCGTGGCCGCGACTACGCGGCCGTCCCGGTCGATGCGCCATCCCAGGCGCTCTGGCGCGGCACCGCTCGTCGGTGTCCATCGCTCGGCCGTGAGGAGGCCTTCACGCCCGTCCCAGGAGGGGGCGCCGGACGCTTCGACGTTGTTCCAGCAGGAGGAGAGGAGCAGCCCGACGGCCTCCCGGGCGTGAGGGCGGAGGCTGACGACGTGCAGCATCTCCTCCTGCCCGGCCCCGCACATCCCGCCGGGCGTGCCAGGCCGGGATTGATAGGTTAGGAGGAGGATGAGGGCCGCGCCGGGACGACGCCACCCTGCCGTTCCTGTACGACGAGGAGGCGGCGCTTCTCCGGCAGCAGAACAGCGCGTTCCTCGAAAAGGCGCGGGATGCCGCCGGGACCGCTGCCTGACGATTCGGCGGTCCGCCGGGTCCCAGCCATTCACAGGTCGATGCGGTCAGCTCGGCGGCACGACCAGATCCGTCGAGCGCCCAAGGGGGCGCAGGGGACCTCGTCAGCAGGCGTCCAGCACGGGCCTGGGAGGTTGCTGGTGTTCCTGTCGCCAACGACATCGAGGGCAGCTGACCGCGCACCACCCTCCTTCCAGGATCCGCGTCAGCTGCTGTTCCTGGAACGGGTCATGGCTGACGAGAGCATCGGACGCATCCGGCTGTGGCCGAGCCACAGGAGGACAGCGACACCTGCCAGGGCGGCCAGCACAGCCGCGCTGGGCTGCGTTCCGAGCCGCTGAGCGATCCAGCCACCAACGGCACCCGGCATCAGCACGACAGGCGCCCAGACAAGGGCAGAGAGGATGTTGGCTGTCTGGAAAGGCAGGTTCCGCATGCCGGTGACACCGGCCGCCAAGGGTGTCACGGCGCGCATCGGACCGATGAAGCGCCCGACGAACACTGCCCACCAGCCCCAGCGCCGGAACACCGTGGTGGACCAGGCATAGGCGCGCCAGCACGAGCGCGGCAGGCGGCGCCGGATGGCCTGCGGTCCGACCAGCCTGGCCAGCCAGTAACCCGCCGCGTCGCCCAGGATGCCGCCGGCCGCACAGGCAAGGAGCACGGGCCACGGGTCCACGAGGCCGCTCCCGATCAGGGCGCCCATCGCCAGGAGCAGCGCCGTGGAAGGCACGACGATGCTGATGACGGGGAAGGATTCCAAGAACGCAATGAGGAAGGTGGCGGGAGCCGCCCATACGGTGTTGGCCCCCACCCAGGTCGCGACGGCCGTTGTCCAGTCTTCGAACATGGGCGGGCGCTACCATGAGGCACTCGCACATGTCACGGAGTTAATGTTCGCCCCGTGGCGGGCCGCAGGCTGCCCCGGGCCTATCGCAGGGGCGTACCACTCCCTGGCCGATGGGTGGCGAGCACGGCGGCAGCCTCTATCGGCGCGGCGAGCACCTTGTCGATCCGACGGCCGTCGAGGTCGATTACTTCGAAGCGCCAGCCATCCACCTCCACCGCCTCGCCGACACCGGGCAGGCGCCGCATGGCGTCGAGCACAAAGCCAGCGACCGTTTGGTAGGAGCGGTCGGAGGGGATGGTGAGGCGGAGAGTCTCCACCATCTCGTCGGCAGGCATCCAGCCCGCGAGCAACCAGGAGCCGTCCTCGCGCTGGACGGCCGCCTGCTCGTCACCGGGATCCTCGTCGGAACGGAAGCCACCGACGATGGCGCCCGTCAGGTCCGTCGGCGTGACCAGCCCCTCGAAATGGCCGTACTCGTCATGGACCAACGCCATCGGCACCTCGGCGCTGCGCAGGGTCGAGAGGATCTCCAGCGCCTCCGCCGTGTCCGGCACGATGGGCGCGGTCCGGGCCATGGCGCGCGGGTCCAGCGCCTCGCCGCGCAGCATCGCGGCCAGCAGCTCGCGCGACTGCACCACGCCGATGACGATGTCGGGGGAGCCGTCGATGACGGGAAGGCGCGAATGCGCGGTCCGCATCAGCACCTCCTTCATGGCGTCGGGGCTTCCGGCCGCGTTGATCCAGTCCACCTCGCCGCGTGGCGTCATCACACCCTTTACGGGGCGGTCGCCGAGGCGCAGCACGCCCGCGATCATGTGCCGCTCCACGGTCTCGATGGAGCCGTGCCGCTCCGCCTCGGCGACGAGGGAGCGCACGTCATCTTCCGTCACCTTCTCCTCCGGCTCCTCGCCGCGCCCCATCAGGCGGAAGATGAGGCTGGTGGAATTGTCCAGCAGCCAGACCAGCGGGGCGGCGACCCTGGACACCACCGTCATCAGGGGCGCCATGGTGCAGGCCAGGCCCTCGGCGTTGCTCAGGGCCAGGCGCTTGGGCACCAGTTCGCCGGCCACGATGGAGAGGTAGGTCACCACGGCCACGACGCCGCCGAACCCGACCGGCTCGGCCACGGACAGGGGCACACCCAGCCCGGCCAGCCACGCCGTGAGACGCCCACCAAGTGTAGAGCCGGAAAAGGCGCCCGCCAGTACGCCGACGAGGGTGATGCCGATCTGGACGGTCGACAGGAAGCGCCCGGGATCGGAAGCCAGGGCGAGGGCGGCCCTGGCGCCTGGCCGTCCCTCCTCTGCCATCGCCCTGAGCCTGGGGCGGCGGGCCGAGACCACTGCAAGCTCGGAAAGGGAGAAGACCCCGTTCAGGACGATGAGAACAACGACGACGGCGATCTCGAACAGAACAGCCTCCAGCTGATGCGAGCCGCCTATATGCGAGCGCCCAGCTCTCTGACCAACCACATTGGTTCGAACACCAGGGAAGGAGTTAGCGCATCAGTCGCAGCGTTCCCACCAGCGGGAAATCGGAGGTCGACTTCTGGAGATTGTGCAGCTGTGTGGTGAGCACCAAACATGCAGGCACTTCCGAGCATACCTTTCCTGGGCTGCACGAACCCATCCGCACCGCAGCAGAGCAATCTGCTTGATCTGACCAGCTTACAGCTCCCTTACGTCTCGCCTCGCGGACGGCTGCACACCGGTGCATCGGCCAATCCGATCGACTTCTCGTGGTGCCTCCTGAAGCCAAGGTCCCGCAGGCTCGATGTCTGTAGGAACCGTGCCTGCATTTGGTGCATCGAGGGCGATGGGTGCGGTTCTGAACCCTCCGCAAAGACCGCTCTTCCGTGGCACGACCGCCCTGCACTGATGGCATGGTGCCGCCATGGAACAGCTATTGGTACTGCGGCCATAAGATCGAATGTTTCGCGCTAGACGGAAAGCTTCGCATATATGCGCTCGAGAAGATGTCGCAGAGCAATACTGTAATGGGCTTCGTGTATATTTTTCCAGCTTATGACGAAGCGCCGCTCTGAACCTTGTGAGGGGGAAAGCCCGTCAATACGGTGCGCCCCATTCGGGAGAGGTACGTCCGAGCGCACGCGACCGCGGCGATGGTCAGTTCCGAACATGAGAGCCTGATGCAGGGAACCGACATCCCCTCCGGCAAGCATGTTCTGAGCACCGTCGGCTGTCGTCTGCTCAAGGACCTCCGCATGCATTCCAGGTCCCGAGTTTGAGGGTGGAGGGTCATGAAGGTAGGCGTCAAAGATCTGTGGGCAGGAGGCATACTCATCTTCCTTGCCCTGCTGGGTCTCTTCATCAACGGGGGCCTCCTGGGGATTGGGCTGGAGTCCCATGCGCTCGGAACAGCGCGTCGCATGGGGCCGGGCTACATGCCCATGCTCGTCTTCTGGCTGCAGCTCGGCCTCGGTTGCCTCGTCGTCTTCAACGCATTCAGCAACGGACCCGATCCGCTGGAGCGCTGGACGAAGCTGGACCTCACGACCCTGGCCATCAGCGTCAGCTCCGGCGTGATCCTCTGGCGGGTGATGGAGGCGATCGGCCTCAACAACAACTATATCCAGGTCGGCGCTCCCTGTTTCGTCGCCATGGCCGTCCTCGCCATCTCGCCCGCCTGGCGCCCACTCGGTCTCGTGCTCGCGTCCTTCGCGATTTTCGGTCTCCTTCTCGAGCCGCTGGGACTGATCCTGGCGCTGGTGGGACTGTGCGTCGTCTCGGCGCTGGCAGACCGTGACCACAACCCGGTCAGCGTGATCGGGATGACAGTCTCCCTCTGTATCATCTGCTGGTTCGTCTTCATCTACGAACTCGATATCCGCGTGCCGCTATGGCCGACCATTTTCTGAGCCGCCAGGGATAGGGAAGGCCAAAACAACCCATGGAACTGCTATCCAATCTGGCGCACGGCTTCTCCGTCGCGATGTCGATGGACAACCTGATCTTCGCGCTGCTCGGCGCGTTGATCGGGACGGCGATCGGCGTGCTGCCCGGCATCGGTCCGGTCGCCACCATCTCGCTGCTGCTGCCCGTGACGTTCGGGCAGCCCGCGACAACCGCCATCATCATGCTCGCCGGCATCTACTACGGCGCGCAGTACGGCGGCTCCACCACCGCCATCCTGTTAAACCTGCCCGGCGAGGTCTCCTCGGTGGTCACGGCGCTCGACGGCTACAAGATGGCACGTCGGGGTCGGGCTGGCGCGGCGCTCACTATCGCGGCCTGTGGATCCTTCTTCGCGGGTTCCGTAGCCACGCTGCTCGTCGCCTGGTCTGGCCCGGCGCTGACTTCGGTGGCGCTCTCCTTCGGCCCGGCGGACTACTTCTCGCTCATGCTGCTCGGCCTGATCATCTCCGCGGTGCTGGCCCAGGGCTCGGTCCTGAAGTCCATCGCCATGGTGGTGCTCGGCGTCGCCCTCGGCCTGGTGGGCACGGACGTGCAGACCGGCCAGCAGCGCTTCACCTTCGGCGTGCCTGAGCTCTCCGACGGCCTGGGCTTCGTGTCCATCGCCATGGGCATCTTCGGCATCGGCGAGATCATCCTGAACCTGGAGCGCCCCGAGGCCCGCTCGGTCATGTCCGGCAAGGTCGGCAGCCTGTGGCTGACCCGCGAGGAGTTCCGCCGGTCGGTTCCGTCCGTGCTCCGCGGTACGGTGGTCGGCTCCGTGCTGGGCATCCTGCCCGGTGGTGGTGCGGCCCTGTCGGCCTTCGGCTCCTACATGATGGAGCGAAAGCTCTCGAAGTACGGCCATGAGTTCGGCAATGGCGCCATCGAGGGCGTGGCCGGTCCGGAGTCCGCGAACAACGCGGCCGCCCAGACCAGCTTCATCCCGCTGCTGACGCTGGGCATCCCGGCCAATGCCGTGATGGCGCTGATGGTCGGCGCGCTGATCATCCAGGGCATCCAGCCCGGCCCCCGCATGGTGGAGGCCCAGCCGGATCTGTTCTGGGGCCTGATCTGCTCCATGTGGATCGGCAACCTGATGCTGCTCGTCATCAACCTGCCGCTCATCGGCATGTGGGTGAAGCTGCTGGCGGTGCCCTACAAGTACCTCTACCCGGCGATCCTCGTGTTCTGCGCCATCGGAGTGTACTCGCTGAACAACTCGGTCTTCGACGTCTACCAGACCCTGTTCTTCGGCATTCTCGGCTACATCTTCTCCAAGCTCCGGATGGAGGCCGCCCCTCTCCTCATCGGCTTCGTGCTCGGCCCGATGATGGAGGAGCACCTGCGCCGCGCCATGCTGCTCTCCCGCGGCGACCCGACCATCTTTGTGGAGCGCCCGATCAGCGCAACGCTGATCGTGCTGTGCGCCATCACACTGTTGGCCATGCTCCTGCCGGGCCTGCGTAAGGGCAAGGACAAGGCCCTGGCCGAGTAGGCGACCAGTGGCTGACAAGAATGCGGCGCCCCGGGACAACCGGGGCGCCCTTTTCTTTTCAGGGTTCTCGCGATCTCTCGCTCTCGCCTATCGGCGCGCCGCTATTGGCACCTTTGGCTGCGGTCTCAGCCGTGCTGGTCCATGGGGAAGGTCCAGGTCACCACCAAGCCTGGTGCCGCATCTGCCATCGTGATCTCGGAGCCGTGGGCGCTTGCTACGGCACGAACGAAGCTCAATCCTAGACCCGCGCCTGGTACTGCAGCGGTCTGCGGCAGGCGTATGAAACGCTCAAAGACCATGTCACGCTGCTCTGCCGGAATGCCCGGGCCGTTGTCGGTGATCCGGATCTCGACGCCCACGTCCGTGGTGTGTGCCTGGAGGTCTACCCGCCCACCCGGACGAGCGTATTTCGTCGCGTTGTCGACAAGGTTCCCGATTGCCTGGAAGATCAAGTTCTGGTCTCCCACGATGGTCAGGCCTGGCTGGATGTCGGTGCCCAGCTCCACGCACCGTTCTTCCGAGGCCGGGCCGAACGCCTCTGCAACGTCCGAGAGGACCTGCGTGAGATCCATGGCCCGCCTGACTGCCAAGCTGCCCCTGCTCTCGATGCGCGCGATCCGCAGGACGGAGTCGAAAAGGGCAACCAGCTTCTCGGCCTCCTGGACAGCAGCATCGGCCTGGGGCGGCGCCTCGCCGGGAAGGGCTGCCCGGAGGTCACTCAGGTCGGCATGGAGCCGTGCAAGGGGTGTCCGGAGCTCATGGGCGATGGTGTCCGAGGCGCTTCGAAAGGAGTCCAGAAGCTGCTGGATCCGGTCCAGCATCAGGTTCAGCGTGATGGCAAGGTTGTCGAAGTCGTCGCCGCTCTCCCGTATCGGGATCCGCTCCTCCAGATGGCCCGACATGATCCGCCGCGCCGTCCTGCCGATGGCATCCACCCTCTGCCCGATGACATAGCTCATCACTGCGCCACCCAGGAGGCCGAACGGGAAGGATCCCAGCACCAGCCAGGTGGCGGCGTTGGAGAGCGTGGCCCTGCGCTGGACGAGATCCTCGATATCGAAGCCGACGAGGAGGCGCTCGCCACCGGTAAGCTGGGAGTCGTAGACGAGTGCCGTATGGTCGTCATTTTCTCCGTCGAGCCTCGTATCCGCCTCGATCTGCAGCCATTGCTCGTTGCTCCTCGGCGGCACATGCGCGAGGTTGCCTGCGAGGGTCTCTCCGGATGCGGAGATCAGGCTGTGGAAGGCCTTCCTGCCATCGTCGGAATGTCCTCTGGCAAGGAGAGCGGCAACAAGCGCGTCCGCGCCGCCAGAACGGTGCACGGCGTCCAGGACCCTCGCCTCGGCATAGACCGCGGTCTTGATGTCCTGCATCGGCCCGACGACGTTATGGAAAAAGTACATGAATATCATCAGCGCCACGGATGCGCCGAACACCACGGTGTAGAGGAGTGTCGAGCGGAACGAGAGGCTGCTGGTGATCCTCACGGACCGTCCCTCAGGACGTAGCCCGAACCCCGGACCGTGTGGATCAGCTGCCTGGGGAAATCCCGGTCGATCTTCTGCCTGAGCTTGCTCATGAACTGATCGACGATGTTGGTCTGCGGCTCGAAGCTGTACTCCCATACCCGCTCGAGCAGCATGGACCTCGTGACGACCCGGTTGGCGCTGCGGGCGAGAACCTCGAGGAGGCGGAACTCCCGCGGGGTGAGCTCGATGGGTTTCCCGGACCGCTTCACAGTCCGGGCGAGCAGGTTGATCTCGAGGTCCGCCACCACGAGACGGGTCTCCTCGCTGCTTGCCCGCTGCCTGCGGCCCAGCACGGCCACCCGGGCAAGGAGTTCGGTCAGCGCGAAGGGCTTGGTCAGGTAGTCGTCCGCTCCGCTCTCCAGGCCGTGGACCCGCTCCTCGACGTCGCCCAGCGCGGTCAGCATCAGGACAGGAGTGTCGTTCCCCGCCCCGCGCAGCGTGCGGAGAAGGCTGATGCCGTCCAGTCGGGGCAGCATCCGGTCGAGGATGATGAGGTCGTAGTCCTCCAGCGTGGCCTGGATGAGGGCGCGCTTTCCGTCGTCGTGGTGGTCGACGATGTGGCCTGCCTCGCGCAGCCCCTTGGACACATAGGAAGCGACCCGCTCGTCGTCCTCAATCAGCAAAATCTGCATGCGGGCACCGTGCCCACGGGCGTCCGCGCTAAGCAAGTCTCACCGCCGGCCCGGAACATTTACGCGCGTAAATCTTCCACCCATCTGGCCGAGAATATCAGTGACTAGAGAGGGGCAATGGCCAACCCTTTCCTGTCCTCTCGCGCCCCTTCAACGTCACATCGATCCGTGCCGTCCGGAGCCGGCAGGCCGGTCGGTCTGCGCAGGGTCATCGCTGGTTCACGGGCGGTCCTCGACTGCCTCCGGACGGCAGCAGCCCTGTGAGGGCTGACATGGGACAGGCCCTGGCCCGAGTGCGGGAGAGCGCCGGGCTGACGCAGAGAGAGCTGGCGGCAAGGCTGTGCCTGCACCAGACCTCGCTGTCCCGGCTTGAGCAGGGTAACCGCGGCTGCGAGCCGTCCTTGCTGCGCCGCTACCTGCGGGCGGTCGGGACCGAGGAGGCCATTGCACTCCTGGCATCCATCGAGGCGCCGTGGCTGCACCTCCCGGCCCCCACGCTCCAGCACCCCGACATCGACGCGCTGCGCGGCATCGAGCAGGGGCTTTGCGCACTGGCCGAGCTGGAAACCCGGCCTTCCGCTCCTCCGGCGATCAGGGACCTTGCATCCCTCGTCTATGCCAGGCTGAGGAGGATCGGCCTCTTCCTGGTCCGTAGGGACCACCGGGTCGCCTTCCTGGGGGAGACGGGAGTCGGCAAGACCCACGCCCTGTGCCGACTGGGCGGCCTGTTCCAACGTCCTCGCAATCATGGGGACGCCCGCCTCCCGCTACTCGACGTGGGTGGTGGCGGCAGGACGGTGTGCGAGGTGGACGTCAGGTCCGGCAAGGGCTTCGCGATCGAGGTCGAACCCATGGATCCGGAGGAGGTGCAGCGCCACGTGCGGGACCTCTGCCGGGTGGCCATCGAGCGGAACGACTGGCTCGCGAGCGATGCCACGACCATCCCCGCCGGTCCGCCCCAGGAAATCGAGAGAGCGCTGCTCGCGATGGCAGGTCTCTCGCAAGCGGCCATCCGCGACCTGTCAGGAGACGCGGAGGCAATCGCGAACCTCGCGCAGCGCCACAGGGGACAGGGCCTGCTCGCCGAGATCGTGGTCCGCCTCGCGCTGTGGCGCAGGACGCGCCGGGTTGCCGAGTTCGACGGCGACGATGTCGATGCTGGGCAGGCCTGGCTGAGGGAGGTCTTCGCCGCAGTGTGCAGCGGGCGCCATCCCGACTTCCCGCTCCCCACGAAGATCACCGTGACGGTCCCAATCGGGTTTGATGACTCATCCTACAGACTGAGCCTCATCGACACGCGCGGAAGCCAGGGCGCCTCCCTCGAGCCTGAGCTCCTTCCGGTGCTGCGGGACCCCAGAACAGTCGTGGTGTTCTGCTCGCCCTGGAGGGCGGCTCCGGACGATGCCATCACCCTCTTCCTGAGATCTGTGCTCCAGACCAGGCGCGAGACCACACTCTCCACCCGCGCCGCGATCCTGGTCGTCGCCCGCCAGGGCGATGCCGCCAGAGCGGTGGATCCGCATGACCCGGCTGCCAGGGAGCTGGCCGAGGAGTACCTTGAGCGGGAGGAGGCGATCCAGGCGGCGTTGGCGCGCCTCGGGATCGGGGATGTCGGCGTCCTCGCCTTCGATGCGGCCCGGGGCCGCCGGGAGGATCTGGAGCACTTCGTCGCGGAGCGGATCGCGAGGCTCCGGCAGGAGTACCTTGGGGACGCCAGCGCCGCCCTGGCCGCCGTAGACGAGCTTCGGCTTGCAGCAGGTGAACCCGGCACCCAGGACCAGGCCGACGCCCTGCTGGCGAACCTCAGGGCCTTCACTGGGGACAACCGGATCCTGCGTGGCGATCCGGCCGAGGTCGGGACCGCCGTGACCGGTGCCCTGAGGGGAGCTAGCACCCATGCCGTGCGCACGGCAGTCCGCGGCAGGGGCGCCTCCCGCACCTTCGACATCTATCATCACCTGGGAACCAGCATCGTCCAGGACGTCGCGCGCCGCCTTCCCCGGCTGGGGAAGCGGCTCGACGGGCGCTCGGACCTGGCGTCCGCGGTGGGGGAGCGAGCGGGCCGTCTCGCCGGGACAACAAGCGCCGTGCTGCTCGAGGTCACCGACCTGGAGGCTGACTTCCTCGCCGCCGTCGAGCACTACGCGGTCAAGGCCTGGCGCAGCCATCTCCGGTCGGATTCAGGTCTCTGGTCCGAACTGGAGGAAATCGAACTCACCGGCGCCTCCTTCAAGGACGAGGTCGCTGCCAGGATCCTGGCCTGGATGGCCGGACATCGGCACGTGGGCGAGGAGGTGGAGGCCTTCATCCAGCGCGCATGGAGCGAGGCGGTCATCAGTCGACTGGCACAGCGTAGCGTAGACGAGCGATCCCAGCCGAAGCTCGCCGATGCTGGTCCATCTGGGCGAGGCGCCAGAACGAATAGCCGCGCGGCGACATTCGGGTCGCGACGCAAAGGTCAGAGCGCCACGGTTACCCGGAACCTGCGGTCCGGTCGCGGCATGCAGTCCTCCAGCTCGCATTTCTGACGAGACACGCTCCCACCGATGCGGAGACCGAGGCCCTTCCCCGGGACGCTGTCCGCATCGGCCAGAGGACCGGGGGGCGGAGCTGGCTGGCGAGGCGCCCATCCGCTGGCACGACGCCCCCGAGAGCCGCCTCTTCATGGCGGCGGTCTCGGCCTAGGGGCGGACCCTGCATGCCCGAGGGCTGGAGAGCGAGGCCCTAGACTGTGCGGGCTTCCTGCTCGGGCTGGATCCCGCGGACCGGCTGGATGTCGAGCGCGAGATCAGGGCACCATCCCGTCAGAGCGACCTCGAGGACCCGGCCGGCAGGGAGCGCCTGACGTACTGGCGCGGTCCCCGGGACCTGATGGAAGGCTGTGTCAGAGGAGTTGGCACGGGCGAAGGAGCACGACGACTTCCTGCGACAATAGGCAGACCGCCTCGCACCTCCTCCTAAACATCCTTGCTTTTCAGCAATATGTCTTGAGAGGGGCCAATGCCAAGTCTTGGCACAGAGACAAGTTCACTAGCACCTCACAACAACACTATGTGGTGCCAAGAAGCCTGTCCCTGGCACCGAGCTTACACGTTGATTCTTGGTCAGGCTATGACATGGGACCTGTCCTCCAGTGTCATCGACAGTGACCCGGACAGCCAGTCGTGCCGTCAACCTTGTCAACGCCACCAGAGGCACCTGCTGCCCAGGTCGAGAACCCCATGAACGAAGAACGGCCGGACCGAGGTCCAGCCGTCCGAATGTTGCCCGACCCCAGGGACAGAGAGAAGCGTCCCCGAGGGCGCAGTCCGGATGATTGTCACACCTCCTCAAGGTGGCCGACATCCTCCTGGCGAGGGAGGCGCCTGCCCCGCCGGATGCGCGTCCTGCGGCTGGTGTCCCGAACAGGGGCCTTGTAATCCGCCAGGCTGACGAGCGCGAAGACATTTACCCACTCCGGGTTATCGAGGTCGCGGCGCCGTTGCTCGACGGCCATCAGCAGGTGGCGGTCCATAGCCGTTGCTCCCTGTTTCCCCGCCTCCATGATGATGAGCGCCATGAAATCCACGAGCCGCCCGAGGTACCCGGCCGTGGCAAGGTGAAGGCGGTGAGGAATGTCGCCCTCCAGGAGAAGAGAGGCGTTGAGGAGCGGGATCTTCGGCGCAAGGGCCTCGACGATCATCATCCACTCGCTTTGCGGGTCGGGGCCGCCCCATGGGAAGCTCTCGATCTCGGCTTGGCCCATCGAACGGCGCCCGAGTTGCTCGTTGAGATGGTAGGCCATCGAGGCCTCCGGCGTTCCGGCAATGACGATCGAAAGTCCGGAGTTGGACAGGGTCTTGAGCCAGTCCGCGGTGTCGTAAGCGAACCTGCCCGTCTTCCGGTCCATGAGGTGTTGGGCCTCGTCGAGAATGAGCACGCGGACCCCCATCCCGCGCAGGTAGTGGACCAGGCTGCGGGTCAGGTCCGCTTCCGTCGCTCGCGCTTTCGGGCTTACCCCGAGCCCCTCAAGGATTGCGCGGATCGTGCCCGAACGGGTCGCGGACGCCGGAACCTCCGCATACACGACTTCCATCAGGTCGCGCAGAACCTCCTTCACAGGGGGATGCCGGGCGAGAAACCGGTGGAGGATGGTGGACTTGCCTGCGCCGGACGCGCCCACGAGCAGGTAGGTCCGGGCAGGCTGCGGGTTCCCCTTCTCCGGCGGCCCGAAGGCGAGGACGCCCTCCAGGTCAAGCTCGATGGCGTCGAGCTGCGGATGGTTAAGGTAGATGTTCGTGCGGAACTGGGCGAGCATTGCCTTCGTCCTGTCCAGGGCGTCCTGCCGCTGACGGAGAGCGAGGGCACGATGATCGGCCGCGTTGTGGGTCATGGTAGCCTCCTGGTGGGTCTGGTAGATGGAAGGTCGACGGGAAGTCAGCCGAAGCTGATGGCGAACTTCCGCTGGGGCATGTCGAGCACGACAGGGCCCCGCGGTTCCGCCTTCCGGGGCGGAGCGACAGGTGCGGCGACCGGCGCAGCACCGCTGGCGACGGGCACGGGATTGCCGTCCTCACCGATGTCGGTGATCTTCCCCGTGAGCGCCGGGTAGATCGCGTTCAGCTTTGTGGAGGACAGGTTCCCGGCCTGGCGGACCCGGGCGATGGCGGCGCGGAGCTTCGCCTTCGATTCCGCAAGCATCGCCATGGTCGCGGCCTGCCGAGCCTTCAGGTTCATCCGGGTCCGCGCCATGATCGCGTGGTGCTCGCCAAGACTCAAACCCTCGGCATAGTTTCGGTCGATGCAGGGCACCGGCACGTAGTGCCCGGGTTCGCGGAAATCCTCGACGTGTACCGTCCCGAGATTTTCGCTGCCGACACGGACCTTGAACGCCTGCGGGCGATCCGGGTGGTTTAGGAGGGCACGAAGCCGGGGATCCCGAGGGTTGCTGTAGTGCAGCCCGTAGAGCTCGATGCCCTTGCTGGTGAGGCGGCGATACTCGACATTCGCGAGGCTCAGCATGACGTCCGCCGCGGAGTTCGGCAGGCTCACGCCACCACGCTGACGAAGCCCTTCCGCCCACCGTTCGTTCGGCGTCTGCTTCGTGAACGAGTGCGGCGTGCGGCAGTAGATGTCGGCAATCCACTGATGCACCAGCGCGCGCACGTCGGTGACGGTGAGCCTCGCCTCCGCCTTCGAATCATACTTCCCCCTCATGGCGGGATTCGAGAAGGTCGTCCCCGGCAGCGTGTGGAACAGCTCCACGTTCGCGCGGCGGAAGAGCCGTTCCACCTTCCCCTTGTAGCGGGGCTGTCCGGCCGGACAGTACTGCAGGGTGATGCCGAGCTCCTTGGCCGCGGACCGAAGCGCAGCGCTGTGGAACTCGGGCCCGTTGTCGAGCACCAGGACGTCCATGATGCCCATCGCGTCCCAGGGGTACCGCGCACGGAGGTCCTCGCGGTCCACGCCAAGCAGGGCCGTCTTCGGCAGGATCGCGTTGCGGAGGCACATCATGGCGGCATGCCACCCCGGCCCTTCAAGCCCGACATGGACGCCCACAATCATGCGGCTCCAGCGGTCCAGGGCGATGGTGACCGTCGGTCGACCGATAGGAATGCCGGTCAGCGGACACACAACGATGACGTCGATCGGCGTATGGTCGATCTCTACCTCGTGCAGCAGATAATCGCCCTGAGGACCACGGCCGACCAGCGAGTGTTTGCGGTCCGTCTCGAGGCGGCCGTCCCGCGCCAGGGACATCGCCTCTTCGGAAATGGAGCCGAGCCTGCGGTAGAACGTCCGCTTGCTCGGCACAGGAAGGCTCGGGGCGCTAGCCCCGAACCTCGTCTTCAGCTCGGCCTCCTTGGCCCTGATCCGTGCCCGAATCTCCAGATAGGCATCGGAGCCGGACGTCTTCTCGGGCACCATGACGAGGTCGTCGATGACCCCGTCCATGATGGACTGAACTTCGGCCCCGAACTTGTCGTGGGAGCCTCCGCAGGCGTGGTTCCTGGGTACGAGGATGCGGACGTCGCCGAGCCGTTCGAAGCCGAGAGCGAGTGCCCGGTTCGCCCACCGGCGCAGGGAGCGAGGGCTGGGGCCCTTCTTGAACCCCTTCTCCTGACGCACGCACTCGATGAGGGTGGCGAGGTCGCGGTTCGACCATCGGCGGCGCCGGTCGTCGAGCATCTTTCGGACGAAGGGCACCCGGAACTCCGCCTTCGCCTTCGCTGCCTCGCTGAGGGAGGCGAAGTCGCCTTCCAGGAGATGAGCGGCTGCGCCCTGCACGACCTCCTGGCGGCGGTCGATCTCCAGCAGTCCCTCGCCATACTCACGGACGAGCTGGTCTTCGGGCACGGTGCTCACCGAATCGTCGTCGGTGCGCTCGAGGTTGACGCTGCCGTCCTTGGCTCGGTGGAGCACCTTGAAGCGCACTCCGCCCCGGATGAGGTGGTCACCGCGGCGCAGGCTGAGCTTGGGGGTCATCGGCTGGTCTCCTGGATGGCGGCATGGGGGATGCGGACGGGCGTCCGTGCCGAGATCGCTCCCTGGTCGAGGGCGACAACGAGCTTCCGGCGCAGGACGAGCGCCATGAGGTCGGCGCGGGACGCCCCGGGAACGAGTTCCTCGATGCGTCCGAGGGTCGTGGCATTTCGAAGGATGATGGCCTCGCGAACGAGGAGATCGAAACCGGGCGGGGCCGTGTGACGCCGAGCCGCTAGGACGTCCTTCGCGGCCTGGAGGCGCCGGAGGAAGGCGGGGGATGTGCTGTCCACGACCTCGTAACCCACTCCGCGGACCGCGAACCTGGCCTGCAGGATCGCGGTCCGATGATCGACTTCCGCGAGAGCTCGTGGCGAAAGGTCCGCTCGGGGCTTCACCTCCTTAACGACGATCCGCCCGTCGTCGAACCGGACCTCGGCGTCCGGGACGTGACGGCGCTCGATGCCGCCATCGCTCCAGCGCACCATGTCGGGCTGGGCGCGGGCCGAGACGATCGCGCCGTCTGCCTCGATAATCATCCAGTGCGCCATCTCGCCCGCGGATTCGCATGGAATAAGGCAGCCCATCAGAGTGCTCGGGTAGAGCCGGATGACCCTCAACGGGTGCCGCGTCTCGATGCGGCGCGTCGGACCGAGCCCCCCATTCTGAGGCATCATCTCGCGCGGGATTTTTCGAGAGACACGCATCAGTCGCGAGCCTCCGCGAAGGACAGTCGGGGGCCGTTCGGACCTTGGACGCACGTTCGTACGGCGTCGCGACACCACTGCGCCCGAGTGCGCATGGCTCCTCCTCCCGCCATCGCTGGCGGTCAAATTCGTCGAGATCTGTGTGTGGATGGAGTTGGTAGAGGACCGGCCGCAGTACCGACGGAATGCCGCCCGTGCAGTGTGAATGCACGACGGCAGCCTACTGTTGGAAACTCAATGGCTCGGGAAACGCCTCAGGACACCAACGCCAAGCCTGGCGGGGCAACTGCCCGAGAGCAGCACCGCGTCAGGCGAGACTTATCGCTAAGCCTAAAGTGTGCAGATTAGGAGCCCGGAACGACGGGCCCACGGCAGCGACGGAAAGGTCGGCCTGATTGCACATAGGCAACGCAGGTACAGCGCGCCACCAACAGTGTCAAAGGCTTATTTGGGGTAATACCATAAGGGTGTCACGCTGGCGCCGAGCAGCCTTTGCGGGGCCCAATCTGCCCCGTCCGTTCATCCATTCTATGAGGTTTTTGCGGCAGCGTCTTGCAGCCCTATCTGTGGCGGATGAGCAACGTTCCAGTCCACACTTGCCTGCCTGCGCTTCGCTCTGCTCGCGTCACCTTCGCTATCGCGGTCAGCCCCATGAAGTTGGATGGACGGCGAGTTCGAAAGGAAATCGCGTATGTATGGCGGCGCGCGGCCGATCCTGATTCTACTGCCTAAAGGTCCAATGAGTCCTTGTGATCGAACTGGCGAGGCACGCTGTCGCGCGGCCCGCAGTAGCAACTGCGATTCCTTCCTCTGCCGCCCTGAAACCAAGTGCACTCCGGGCCGCGGCCAGATAGAATCGCATTAGAAATGACTCGACAACGGCATAATCGTCTAACCAGCCTTGACCTCGCTGCGATCCCGCAGCGGGAGAGACTGACGATGTTGCTGTCGGACGGATCGGTCAGGAGACCGAAGGCGCTCAGGGAGGCGGGCATCCGCCCCCAGGCGATCGCCGATGCCCTACGGGCCGGGCAGGTCGCGAAGACACAGGACGGGGCCTACTTCGTCCCGGGCGCCGAGCCCCGGCGCGACTTGGTTGACCTCGCCGGGGCCTGTACGCGGATGCCCAGGGCGGTGGTCTGCCTGCTCTCGGCCGCGCACTTGGCGGGCCTGGTGGACGAGGCGCCACCGAAGCTCTGGCTGGCCCTCCCCCAGGGCGTGCACGCCACCACGGTCGGGGACACGCCGCGCCAGGTCCTTCGGTGGAGCTACAACGGGGCGTTCGAGGTCGGGATTGTCGAGGACGAGGTCTGCGGCGTCACGATCCGCCGTACGGACGCCGTTCGCACCGTCGTGGACCTGCTCCGCTACTCCAAGCATGTCGGCGGCATTGGCTCGGGAATCCGCGCCGCCCGGCGTTACGTCGCGAACGGCGGAAGGGCTACCGACTTCCTGGTGGTGGCCGAGACGCTCCAGGTGCCGTCGAGCACGATGCGAGACCTGCAGGTCGCGGCGGCAGCTATCGGCGGAGGTGAGTGATGCGGGAGGCTGTTGGTGTGCGCCACCTCCCCTCTCGCACGGACCGGGTCGGCCAACATCGGCTCGGACGGGCCATAGAACACCTTCTCGACAGTCTCTCGCAGACGCCCGGCGGCAGCCGCTTCGCCGTCCGCGGCTGCTGGTTGTTCGCCGTCTGGCTCGGCGGGCTTCACCGCACGACCCGCGGCCTTGATCTGGTCGACCTCGGCGGTGCTGCGGACCCGATGCAGATCCTGCGGACGGCAACGGGAACGGCCCGGGGCGTCGTCTTCGACTGGGATCGCGCTACCACCCGCCGCTCCGGCTCGGGATGGACGGAGCGCCTCCAGGTCAGGATCCCCGCCCGCGTAGAGGAGGTATCAGTCCCCGTCAGGGTCGTCCTGGCACCTCGTGTCGGCGGTCCGGACCACGTCGAACGCCTGCGGATGCACTGCACAGGCTCCGGAGGGCTGCGACCGCTGGTCGCCTGCATGACCCGGGAATGGCTGGCAGGAGAGAAGTCCGGCCTCCTCGTGACCTACGGTCCCGACCATTCCCGGGTGCGCGACCTTTTCGACCTCTGGATGCTGCAGAGGCGCTTCGACATCGACGGTCAGGCACTCGCAGCGGCCGTCCAGGCCATATTCGTCGGACGGGATGCCGAGCGGATGCTCGTCCGCCGAGACACCTACTGGGAAGCAGCCTTCGACGCCTTGCGGATGTCGCGGGCCCAGTGGGCTGCCTGGGAGGAGATCGCGGACAGCGTTCCTCGCAGCCATCCCGTGCCGAGTCTGCATCACGCCCTGGGCGAGGTGACCGACTTCCTGGTTCCCGCACTCGAGTCCTTGCGGGACACGGGCGCGGTTCGCGGCCGCTGGAGGCCCGGCTCCGGCTGGGTCGAGACGACGTCGGCGCGTCGTGCGGCCATTCCGCAGCAGCCGCCGTTGCCGCTCTTCGCGATGGTGGCATCGCACGCCAGGGCCCGGGCTGTACGCCCTGCCGGAAACCTGAACGCGGGCTGGCGCGCATGACCGGCGTCGGTCGCACTCCCGCCAGCCCTACCCCTTCGGCAGCACCGGCGCCTTCCAGACGGACCGCTGCAGGGCATGTCGTTCGAATACGCTGAGTGGCTGGCCTGCCGGAACTGCCGTCATCGAGCAGGATCCGCGACGGCATCGTTCGAGCCCCAGCGACCATCACCGCCTTCGCGCGTCGTCAGGCACCCGGCACTTCGCTGACAGGACGGGACTTCGACTCCCGTCTTTCGGGCTTGCCCTCAGCCATGCCCTGGCTGCCCGGCCTTCGCGGCGCCCGTGCGCGATGTCCGCCACGGCGATCGCGCCGACCTCCCACCACCATCGGGAAGTTTCCATGCCGAACGGATCCCGGATCGGGGCATCCGAGCCAGCCCCGGATATGTCGACGTCCCCGGGTCCTTTCCTGGCGGACCTGTCACGGTCTCCCGAAGCGACCGGATGCATCCAGCTGCCCCTTCGCGTCGGCTATCACCCCGAGGAATCGCTGGCAGGCTTCGTGGCGCGGCTGGCCGAGCGCAACCGAACCGAGGGCTGGTCGGTGATCCCGCTGATGAAGCTGGCTGGCGTTCCTGGCACGACCCTCGGGAGCATCCAGGAAGCCGCGTTCCCTATGGCTGGGCTCGCCCGCATGTCGGGCGTGCCGGAAGAAGAACTCATCGCGAAGGGTTTCCCCCGCCTCGGGCACCGCATGAACCGGGTGGGATCCGGGCAGCTCGCGCGCCGGTATCTCACGACCTCGACGAGGCAGGTCTGTCCGTCGTGCCTCGCCGAGGCCCCTGTCCACCGACGCCTCTGGCATCTCGCCTTCGCCGCCTCCTGTCCGCGCCACGGCGGCCGCCTGATCCGGTCATGCCCGGGATGCGGCGAACCTCTGCGGTGGTGCAGCGGCACCCTCGCCGCATGCGCGTGCGGGACGGGACTGGCCCGCTCGGTCTCCGAGGCTCGCCCCGGGGAAGGTATCCGGGGCCTCGCGACGATCTGCCGATTGCTCGGGCTCGAGCAGGATGCCGGTCGCTGGGCGGTGCCCCTGTCACCGCCCGTCCTCTCCTTGCCGACGGACGGCGTCGTGGACCTGATCGTCCACCTCGGCTGGTTCGCCCTCTCCGACGACCCCGCCCCCCGCAGGCTCGCAGCCGACGGCGGGACCTTGGACGTGGCCTTGAACGCCGGGGCCGATGCCTGCGCCGCCTGGCCACGCACGTTCGAGGACGTCCTGGACGTGGTCGCGGCGCGGGCGGTGGGGCGGACCGGTCGATACGGCTTCCGCCACGACCTTGGCTTCCTAGCGTACTGGGTCTCTTCCGTCCCGCGTACCTCAGACCTTGGTCGTCTGCTCCGGACGGCGATCACCGATTGGTGGAGCCGTCGCGGTGTCGCGCCGACGCGCGCTCCCGGTTTTCCGGGGCCGGTTTCCCGGCGCCAGCCCCTGAAGGGCGCTGCCGCGGCGCTCGGGATTGGGCTGGCCAACCTCCGCGACGTCTCCGACCGTCTTGAACTCGGGCTGGATCCCGACGCGGGCGGAAGTGGGGCGCCGATCCTCGTCGAGGCGGCACGGGTCGCTAGGGCCCGAGCGCGGCTGGACGACTTGGTCGGCGACCGGGAAGCCGCGCAGATCCTGGGATGCGGCCGGACCCTGTTCCAGGGCTTGGTGGAGTGCGGCGTCCTCCAGGCAGCGGATGGTCGGCACCTCAGGCTCCCGGGCTCCAGGAGATGGTCGAAGGCGGGACTGAGGGCCTGCCTCGAGCGGCTGCCCACGACCGGCGACGCACCGGCGCCCCCCGAGGACAGGATGCTCACTGCTCAGGACGCCATCGTGCTCCTGAGGCGCCGCGGTCACACCCTGGAGACGGCATGGAATGCCCTGGCCTCCGGGCAGCTCGGTCCCGTGCACCGTCGGCCCCCGGGAGATCTGGCGACGTGCCTGGTCCACGCGGCCGCGGTCGGTGACCTTGGCTTGGCCGACAGGGCGAAACCTCCCGGGATGACGGTCCCGGAGGCGGCGGTTCAGCTCGGGCTGAAGCAGGAGGTCGTCTACCTCCTGTGCTCCCGCGGCCTACTGCGGGCGTCGGGCCTGTCCGGAGACCGACGAATCTCCGGGGCGGACCTCGCGACCTTTAAGCGCGACTTCTTCGTGCCTGCCCATCATGAGAAGAGCACAGGCCGTTCCAGAGGCTGGCTCGCCTGTCACCTGAAGGGATGTGGCGTCACGCCGGTTTCGGGGCCTGGGATCGACGGCGGTCGTCAATACATCTTCAGGGCGGCCGAGATCGAGGCGGGCAGGCACTTGTTCGACGTGCCTTCCCCATTCCGAGCTTCAGCAGGTACCTCGTCGTGGAGTTGGTCCTGACCCTCGAAACTGATCCGGCCAGGGCGCAAGTTTTTCGGGCACTGTAATCCCCTGAGGAGGGGGCGGTGCCATGAAGCAGAAACGGTACACGGACGAGCAGATCGCTTTCGCCCTGAGGCAGGCGGAGAGCGGCACGGCGGTGACCGAGATCTGCCGCAAGCTCGGGATCTCGGAGCCGACCTTCTACCGCTGGAAGAAGCAGTTCGCCGGGATGGGCACAGCCGAGATCCGGCGGCTGAAGCAGCTCGAGGAGGAGAACGCCAAGCTCAAGCGGCTGGCCGCCGACTTGAGCCTGGACAAGACCATGCTGCAGGACGTGCTGCGTAGAAAATGGTGAGGCCTGCTGTTCGTCGAGAGGTGGTGCGCCATCTTCAGGGCGCCTACGCCATCGGCGAGCGGCGGGCCTGCCACGCGACGGGGTTCCACCGCTCGTCGCAGCGCTACCGTCCGCGGCGGGATCCACAGACGGAGCTGCGGATGCGGCTGCGCGACCTGGCCGCGGCCCGGATGCGGTACGGCTACCGACGCCTGCACGTGCTGCTACGGCGTGAGGGGTGGCCGGTGAACCACAAGAGGACCTACCGGCTGTATGCCGAGGAGGGACTGGCGATCCGCTCCAAGCTGCCGCGGCGCAAGCGGGCTTGGCGCTACCGCCAGGGACGTCCAGGAGCGGCCACGCCAAATGAGATCTGGGCCATGGACTTCATGTCGGATCAGCTGTTCGACGGCCGCCCGATCCGGATCCTGACCGTGGTGGACATCCACACGCGAGAGGGGCTCTCGACACATCCGAGAGCCAACTTCCGGGCGGCGCAGGTGGTCGAGGTTCTGGATCAGCTCGTGCGCGCCCGGGGCAAGCCAAAGAGCCTGAGGGTGGACAACGGCCCGGAGTTCGCCGGGCGCCTGCTCGACCACTGGGCTTATCTGAACGGGGTGGAGATCGACTTCTCCCGTCCCGGACAGCCCACGGACAACGCGTTCATCGAGGCGTTCAATGCCCGGCTCCGGGCCGAGTGCCTGAACGCTTCGTGGTTCCTGTCCCTGGCCGACGCCAAGGAGCGCATCGAGGAATGGAGGTGCCACTACAACGAGGAGAGACCCCACTCAGCGCTCGGGAACTTGACCCCGAGCGCTTTCGCCAACCAAGCTCAACCAGCCCGAGAACTTGCATAGATCCCGGACCAAAGTTGGGGCGCAGACCACGATGTGTTCCACTGAAAACATGCCCGGATCACCTCATGGGGGCTGGTCAAGGGGGAGCCGGGGGAAGTGTCCCCGTTTAGGCAGAGGCGGCCGGAGCCGGTCCGTACCCCGGCAGCGTTCGAAGCGGATCGCCGTAGAGGTTCATCGCCAACCCTCGGGAGAGATCGCCGCCGAAGGTCGCCCGCACTGCGGCGTTTGCTTCGAAATTAGCGACGATCGCTGACTCGCCTCGTTCCATGGCGTTTAGGAACGCCGGAAGCCACCGATGCGGCACGTCCGCGTTCAGCGGCCAGGGCGAGGCGATAACGCAGCTGCAGCCCCGATCGAGAAGCTTCTTTGCCAAGCCAACGACAGTGTTCACCCCCGGAGCCCGATCGACCCGACCTCCATGACAGACAAATAGGATGACGATTCCGACATTACGTAGGGCGTCGGCCAAGTCTCCCGCAGCAACCCGGAGAGAGCCTTCGTCGCTCACCCGACGGAAGAAGCGTTCCTCGGTTCCGACCCCCCCGTGCGCGACAACAATCGCCAGTCCGGCATCGGACATCCCGTGTGGAAGCTCGGCCGCGATATCGAGTTCTATCCCACGCTCCTCGAACTCGGCCTCGAGACGGTCGGCCACGAATGCAAGGGTTCCGCCAGGATCATCTCCGAGCGGAATCCAGGCCACCCTGCGCGCCTCGTCACCGGGCCGCCAGCCTCTCGCCGCCCGCAGCCACGATAAGGACGGCGCTGCCGCCATTGGCCGTACCTCACCTGCGAGATGCTCGCCCTCCCGGAAAACGTTGGGCGGCACTTGCTGGAGCGCGACGTCGGTCACGAGCGTTACAGGCCCAGGAGCAAGTGGAGGTAGGCCGAGCCCCTCGGTACTCACGTAGAAGAGGTTAGGAGTGCTGTCGTCGAGGCCATAGCGCCTCGGGTAGTCTTTTGCCCAGCCCTCGAGCGCTTCCGTCGAGAAAGTCTCGCCCCCGACCTCGCGAGGAGGGTGGGCTTGCCCGTCGCGGACCTGGACTGCAACGAGCTTGCCGAAGGAGTCCATGGCTGCGAGCATTACCGCAGTTCCCCCTGTCGAGATGCTCTCGGCGATCTGGATCGCCTCGGGCACGGAGGTCAGGCTCGGGGCGGGACGTGCCCGCGTCTCCCAACCCGGCATTGCGACACCGCGGTCCGCAACGAGCTCGATGCAGAACGCGGCGGACGCCGTGTCGCGCTGTTCAACGCAAGTCCCGAGCACTCGCCGGGCCACGACCGCCACCTGTCGGGCGTCGTGGGGCGCGTCATCCGAATAGCGGGTGCCCTCCGTACCCCGAAGGAGATCTAGGAGATCGGTCGTGCCCGGGTTGGGTGCGGCGATCCCCCGCCACAGCGTAGCCGCGGGCCCGACCAAGCGGCTTCCGAGTTCCGCA
The DNA here is from genome assembly GCF_024594815.1 of Roseomonas populi. Taxonomy (GTDB): domain Bacteria; phylum Pseudomonadota; class Alphaproteobacteria; order Acetobacterales; family Acetobacteraceae; genus Roseomonas; species Roseomonas populi. Next base: position 84,720 of record NZ_JANJOU010000010.1, read on the forward strand.
TTGACGGCGCTCGTCTCCTCCGGGACGGAGATTGAAGCCGAGCTGGCTTCTGCCAGCACATTGGCGAGCGTGATAGCTATAGGAGCTAGATCGTCGCCTTGGTCGATGGCTTCTCGCCCCAGTTCGGTGAGGCGGCGGAGCAGGTCGGAGAGTAGGTCGGTTGGCGCCTCCGAATGGCGGAGGACCGCCTGGGCATCCAGCGTCACCTTCATGACCTCGTGACGGTGACGGTTCACCTCCATGAGGCCTGCGGCTTCCAGCCTCTGTCCCGCGACTTGGTGTACCCGCCGGGCCTCCCCGTAGAGTCCCAAATCTCGCAAGATGCGGACGAGAGCGTTCGCTTCCAGGATAGCCTGTTCGCTTTCAACTCTCGGATCTCCTGCTGCGGCACAAGCCGAGAAGAGCAGCGCGTCGAGGTTTCCGCCGCTCCGCTGGTAGAGATCCGCCGCGATGGACCAAGCGATCCTGCTCCGCACCGGGCCGTTCGCACTTTGCAACGCCTGCTCGGCCAAGTCGCGGGCAGCTTGGTGGCGTCCAGCGCGGGCGAGCGCGGCTCCGGCAATCCTGATTAGGTCCTGGTCGACGTTCGGCTGCGAGGTGTGCGGCGCGAGAGCAAGGGCGACCGCAAGACATTGGTGCAATGCCCTGACGTCGGTCTCATCGGCGATCTCGGTCCCGAGGCGACGCAGGAGATTCCTAAGGAAGGCCATCACGTCGTCTGGCGCTGGCGGCAAGATCTTCTCGGGCAGTCTCAGCCGCCCAAGCACGAACGGTGAAACGCTCTCCAGCCAACTCCAGGCCTCCGCGACAAAGCGATCGATGACCTTTTCGGGGACGCCAAGCGGGGTCCGCTCCTCCGGTGGCGCGAGTTCCAGAGGTTCGGCGGACAAGCGCACGGCCGCGGCGGCCGCGACCGCCAAGCCAAAGACCCCGCTGTGCTCGGATGACAGAAGACCACTCAGGCGGGTGCGGATCCAGCCATCGTCTGGGTGCGCGGCGAGGAACCGGACGACCTCGACCACGGCCGCGGTCAATGTCTCGTGCTCCTCCGATCCTGTCCCCCGCGTCTCGTCCCTGAGAAGCAGCGCGGCCAGCGCATCACAAATTAGCCGTGCGCGCACTCTCGGCTTCGTACCAAGAGCCTTGCTCGCCAGGCCGACGACTAGGGCGTGCGATGGTAGGGCACGCCGAAGCGCGTCCTGCACCAAGTCGGCGGCCGCCTCCGCCGACCAGGGCACCTCCTTGGTTGCGAGGTGATCCAGAATCGCGACGTAGTCCGGCACGCCCTCCCTTGGAAGGTTCTCCGAGAGGAAGGTCAGAACGGCCAAGGAGGTCTCGGTCCCCGTTCGTCCTTTAAGGTGCGCGGCAGCCTCATCGTACCGCCCTTCTTCGATGCGCCGCTCCACGCGATGTACGAGCAAACCTCCCGAGCGGGGATGGAACGTGGAGAGGCGGTCGGCGACCGCTGCGGCGAGCTTCTTCTCGTCAATCCTGTCGGCAAGTTTGAGAGCCGTCTCGAGATCCTCGAGGTCCGTCAGATCCGGAAAGCCCTGGGCAATTAACCGCCGGGCGATCGGGCCTGCTCCAGCGTCGATGGCGGCCTCAGCCATGCGGAGCCGTCCGACGGGCGAGAGATCGTTCAGACTCTCCAGAGCCTCGATCTCCTGGATGACGGCTCCGTGGAGACCTGCACGGTGGTATATCTGAATTCGGAAGAAGGGTTTGTTGCCATCTTGATCCGCCGAGAGGCTCGCGACAGTCTGAAGCGCTTTGCCGGTCTCTCCAGCGTCCACTAGGCGAGTCAGTTCCGCGGCGATTGCCCGACGGGCACGCACGTTCTCACTGTCCAACTCTCCGGACAGTACGAACGCGTTCTCCACCGATAGTAGGTTGTCCAGCACGTCTTGGCGAACCGGCGGCGGGCGGCCGGAGAGGAGCGCCACGTACTTGTGGTCGTCCTTTATCACCGCGAGCAGCTCGACAGCGGCGGCACGCAGATGGAAAGCCCAAACGTCCTCCTCGTCCGGCGATCTGGCAAGATGCTCCTCGTGCGCCGGGCGGAGGTCAGGATTCCGATACGCCGCAGCGTCGACAATAACGATCGCCGATTCTGTGGGGCTTTCGCGGACGATCTCCTTCAGTCTCTCGTCGTCGAGACTAGCCGCTTCGACCAGCCGCACACGCCCCTGTCTGTCCCGTAGATGCCTGACGCGCGTATCCTGTCCTGGCCCGTGTACAACAGATACTGATGTGAACCGGGGACCGTGGTTTTCTTCTAGCCGAAGGAGGTGAACCACCAAGTGAGGCAAGATCCCATCACCATCCGTCTGGTCAAACAGCAGGATGTCGAGTGATCCGAAGGAGGGCTGCCCCTCTCCGAAAAAGCGCGCGAGCGCCTCAGCCGGGCTGATGGTGGCCGGTTCTGCACCACTTCCCGCTCCGGGCGAGGGATCACCCGAAGTCATATCGCCCCAAAGCCTGCAATGGAGGAGCGACAGTCGTCCAGCTCCATGGCGTCCCGCACACCGCCGCTCCCTCTTCCGTGTCGCTGAGCAACGGCCATTGCCGTGCGGCGTCGTGCCCCAGGGTACCCGCACTTCTGGGGCAGATGGAAGTGCCCTGGCCGATGCTAAAGGGGAGGAGCACTGCGATCTGCCCCTACAGGCTTGTTTCGTCGGCGCGCCCGAGCAGTTCCGCCCAAAGCGGGAAGCGATGCTCAGGGATGTCTGTGGTCACACCCATTGCGGCTCTCCGGTGCGCAGTATTCGGAAGGCGCAAGGAGGCATTGCAGCAGGCGCACGTCGTCAGCTCGGGACTGAAGGCTGAGACTGCTTGGAAGCTGGAGTTCTCCCTCGCGCTGCACGAATGACGACGGGCACTCGTGGAGCAGGACGTCAGGCTGCGAGTATGAGATGAACTAGTGGGCGTCGGAACCGAGCGGGTTAAGGCTCACCTCGGCAAGAAGTAGCCCCAAGTAAAAACTGCTGGAACCCGGTCCAACAAGGGACCAAGACGGGAGCGGCCTTCTCGCAATGTCGAACAGGCGGGCGTATGCATTACCGGCCGCATCGTCATCGAGCAGGATCTGGACGCGCCTGGTGACGCGATGTGTCGGAGGCATTTTAGGATGCCGGTTGCGCCCAACCTTCGTGAAGTCGGACTGCAATCCGAGAGCCGCCTTGATGACGGTGATGTGGGCGATGATCTCGTCTATCCCATCGCTGAAAAATGCGCGCAGCATAAAATGTTCAATGGGAGTCTTGAACAGCGGGCTGACGCGGGCGGCCTGCAACTTCATCCAATACGCTTCGTCTACATGGGCAAGTCCTGCATGAGTATCCCCACAGAAGTGGTAAGCGGCTGGGCGTTCGTACTCGTTCCCGTCCTGGTCGAAAGCGGGCTCCCAGGTGAGGCTGTCCGGGGAGGGAAACGGGTTCGTGCGCTCGAAGATGTCTTCCGTCACCACATGCACCCAGGGTACGGTGAAGGGCCGCCAGTCGATCTCTCGGTCAGTGTGCCAGTCTTCCCATGGCTGGAGCAGCAACACGAAGAGGGCCTGCATGACCTGCGCCGGGAACCGGCCTTCATGAGGATTGATGGCACCCATGTTACGCCCAATGTCGAAGGCAGATAAACGCGCACCGATATGCCGAGCCACGTCCACCGTGTCTTCGACGACCAGTCAGTGGAACTCTGAAAGACGCTCGATTCCAAACGGTCCGGTGTGCAGCCGCCGTATCGTGCCTTCCTCGAAAAGGACGCGGAGGTCAGCTGGGGAGAAACGCATAACTTCCGCCTTACCAAACTGAAGGTGCGGGATATCTCCTCCCAGATCGAGCGGGACGATGTAGCGCCGCGTCACTCTCTGCATCTCAAGGGCGTGCACCAGCCCCTTCGCTGCGTCAGCGAGTTCCACAGTGGGCAGGTTTGGGGGTTGCGCGCAAGGCACGCCGAGGAGGCAGAGCCCGTGCCAGATTGCGAACGACGTGAACAGCCCACGGTTTGCGCTCGGATACTGGGAACGGCAGTGGTTCTCGAGGCTCCTGAAAGCAGGATGCTGGAAGATGCCGTCCGGCTGCGGCGAGGGGATCCTCCGGAGCGACGCAAGCGCCGCCTCCATTTCCATGTACCGATCCATCATCGCTTCCTTGATCACATTGTCTCGGCGGAAATCATCGTCCCTGTCCTATACCTCGTCCCGTTCCACTTCCGCGGCGGTGACGCGGTCCGTGCCGCCTGGCCCGGGAACGGGCCCCTACTTCCGGCCAGGGTACGTCGGGGCCGGGTAGGCTGCACCGGGCTCATGCACCCGGGGCTGCATCGGGCGGTGGTACCAGGGTCATTTTGCGGGGGCGTGGGACGACCACTGCCCCGACCACCATGGGAAGGGTGCACAGGCCCTTCACGAGCATGGCGTGCTCCTCGGTCCGGGCGGAGTCGTCCCAGACGAAGGGCACGAGCGACGTCCAGCGGGGGTCCGTGCGGTACAGCGATGCATCCTCCGCGACCTCGCCGATGATGGACTGGAAGCTCGCCCGGGGACGGAGGAACTTGACCTCGATGATGGTGCCGAGGCTGGCGATCGTGAGGTCGGCGCGAGGGTTCTTCTGCCCCACTGAGGGAAGGTTTTCCTCATCGGTGAGGTCGGGGAATACAGGTGCCAGCAGGGCCCAGAGCAGGTCCTGGACGTGGTACTCGTTCGAGATGTCCCACCTCGCAGTCCGGGAGTGCTGCGTGAGCGGAGCTTGATCCCAGGCCCAGCGGCGCATGGACCGGTGGACGCCTTCGAGCAGCCGCACGACGTCGGCGGGTTCAGCCACGCCCAACTTGGCCGGGAGGCTCACCTCCGCGAGGGCGTCGAGGGCCGCCAAGGTCAGCGTTGCTTCGACGAAGTCGTCCCCCGAGAAGCGATGCGCCTGTGACCACGCCGCCGCCCGTTCTGCCTCGCTGGTGCCCGGGCCGATCCCGCGGACGGCCAACGCCACGCGTGCGACGGGTGCCATCGCGTCCAGCGCTGGCCTCCCCGGCACGGCGAGCACTTCGGCCGCCGCCGCGAACAGGGAGCGCTCGCAGGGCGGAAGGCCCGGCAGGGCGACACTCCTGGTGACGAGACGGCTCAGCCACGCTTCGGACCCGGCCCGGCCCAGCGCTGATGCCGCAAGGGCGACACCAAGCGCCGAGACGCCGTCCGCCTCCAAGGTCGGTGCCTGCTGAGGCCGGAACCAGACCCGGTCGCGAAGCCAGGCGAGCCCTTCCACCATCGCGCCCCGGGCCGCGTCGTCCAGCCCGCCGAGGGCCGCCACGTAGCCGAGGGTGGCGACGTCCAGCGACGAGCGCCCCCCGGAGGTGAGCGACACGACCGCCTCGGCCAGCAGCACTTCCAGTGCCGGGCCGTTACCTCCGACCCAGCGAACGAAAGCTCGTAGATGGCTCTGCATCTGCTCTGCCCCGGCCAGGATGGTCCGGAGTTCCGAGCGCAGTACTGCGAGGCTCGGCCCGGAGTTCACAGGAACCAGGGCTTGCGCATGATGCGGCCGGTGACGGCGTCCCGATCCCACGCGGCAGTCTGCTCCAGGCCTGCGAGCTGCTTCGCGATCTCGTCGGCGTAGAGAAGGGTGATCGGCGCACGGGAGGGGCCGAAGGTCCGCCAGGAATGGCACGCGAAGTCGGACACCTGTCGCGACAGGTACAGCATGTCCTTGAAGGTAGAGTCCCCGTGCAGCCGCAGCAGCACCGGGGCCGGGATCCCCTGGCCGTCAGCCTTCACCTGCTGGCGTCCCGTGAGGGAGACGAGCCATTCCCTTTCACCGAGTTCGATGGCCTGCCCGCGCTCCGGCCCGAAAGCACACTTCCCGGAACGGGCGGAGAGGTCGAGGAGAGTCCAGGGATGGTCTTCAGCCACGTGAAGGAAGGCGAAGGTCACGCGGTCCAGCCCGAGATCCTGGACCGCCTGCGCGACAGCCTCGGCGGTCTCGCGCCGCACCTGCGTGAAGGCGTGGAATACGAGCCTGACGCTGTCGCGCGGCCTCCAGGCGTTCTCGTCGCGAACCCTCGTGACGGCCTTCCTGAGCACCTCGGTCAGGCAGGCAGGATACTCTTGGAACGGGACCGCCCCTGTATGGGCGTCCAGCAGGTAGTTGCCCTCGCTCGAGAAGACCGTGGTGATCCCGACGACACGTTCCCCCGCGCCCTTCCGCCCCGTCTTGCGGGTACTCGAGCCGAGCCCGAAGACGAGCTCATGGTCCGTCGAACCCTTCGTCCGCAGCAGCCATGGCTTGCCCCCGAGCTTGGCATAGGTCGCGAGGGACGCGTTCGCGAGCGCGCATGCCTGCTCGAAGGCCGAAAGATGCATCATCTCCGTAGCGAGCGCCTGGGTCGGCACGTCCCGCTTCAGGAACGTCGCCTTCGCCATCCAGTACGGGCTGCTGGCCTCGGGCAGTTCCTTCCATTCGCGGCGCACCTGCAGGATCCCGAGGTCCCATGGCTGGTCCCGTTCGGCCGCCATGCTCATCGCCCTCCGGGCGGCGTCGGCGTAGGCCTCCCCGGTCGCGGCGCTCACCTCGAAGAACTCGACCGACGCCTGCTGGAGGCGGAAGCGGCCCACGAGCCCTGTCTCATGAGGCACTAGGCCCTTGGACGAGCGCACGTCGGGCATGCCTTCGAGGAAGGCCGCGACGACCTCGGAGGTCCGCCCGCGCTGGGACGCCTCGCAGACCACCGCGATCCGCAGTCGCTTGGCTTCGAAGGTCTGCCGGTCATAGGGGCCGACCTTGTCCAGCGTCCGCTGTGCCCAAGCATCCGAATGCCTCCCGCCCGGGTCGAAGGACAGGATCGGCTTGGGGAACTGATGGGCTGACGGAAAGGGCGCTCCCTCGCCGAGCAAGGGCCCCAGTTCGAGAGGGACGCCGCGGGCCAACCAGAGTTCCGCGCCGCGGATGAAGTCGAACGCGCGCTCCACCCGCTTCTGCACGACTTCGCCCCAGCGCCAGTCCGCCTCCCGGCGGGTGATCTCGGCGATAATGCGCTCCGCTCTCCGCTGCGTCAGCTCCTCGACGACGGAGTCGAAGTTGGCCCGGGTCGGCTCGAGGAACGCTTCGGTCGCCGGTATCCGATCCGGGCCTCCTGCATGGTCCGCGAGGGTCAGCACTCCTCCTTCGACGGACACCACTCGACCGGCGATCTCGAGGCGGTCGTCCAGAGCAGGGTCGGGACGCGCTGCCCACTGGGACACGTAGGACCCGATCAGTCCCACCCCAGCGGCCGTGAGTTCCTCGCAGTTCGCCCCGATTATGGTGCGGAGCCTCTGGACGCAAGTCAGGACGACTGTGGGACCAGCGCCCGGGAGCTCGACGATCCGGGTCTCGAAGGTGATGACCACGCGCTTCGTGAGCCACGGCGGCAGGCCCAGGTGCGCCGGGACGAGCCCGAAGTCCTTCAGGGTCTCAACGGTGGGCGGCTTGCGGCCCACGACTTTGTAGATACCCCTCGTCTCCGCGATGTGGCGCAGCTGCCGGAACACCGCCTCCCGCACCAACGTCGACAGCAAGCGTGGATTCTGCCGGGTGTCGAGCCAGGTTTCCGGTCCGGGAAGCACGGTGTCGTCAGTGAGGGGGACGAGCGCCATCTCGTCGTCCGGCAACCGGACCGGGAGCGACTTGCCCGCGGACCGGTCGAGGGCCTCGTTGAAACGTTCCCGCGCGTAGGGAACCACGGCGGCGGGCATCGCCTGGCTTGGGTAGTTCACCAGAACCGAGTTCAGCCACAGCGACCCACGCCTGTGGATCCGGTCCCGATTCGTCATGCATCCGGACCATACCAAGGCATTGCCAATAGCCAAGCCGCTCTCGAGGGCGCTGCTACTCACGATCTCGGGCAGCTCGAAGCGTTCGCCCCAGGCGGCGTGGCGGTGTCCCCTGGAGTAGCGTCTCGGTCTCGAATCGGCTTCCGACGGATAAGCCCATCGAACCTGTGTCTGAGCGAGCTTATGCTTGGAAACAGACACGGAGGAGCCGATCCATATGCGGGATACCCACTACGCCACTGAACTCGCCCACGCCGACATTGGCGGATCTCGGATCGAGCGGTTGCACGTGAAGCATCAGGGGCAGGACGAGATCAGGTTTTCGTGGTGGAAGGATGGGAGGATGATGATGCGCCCGCTTGACCTTCCGGAAAATGAGCTCTTGCCGCTTTTCCAGGCGGCCATCCGGAACGGCGTGTTCTCCGAAGATTTCCTCCGAGATCTTCATGCGGCGCTCTACGACGCGCGCGGGGTTACCGTTGGGCGGGCCCGTTGAGGGCCTGCGGCCCGAACCGGGCGGCGGTTGAATGGAGAAGGCGAGCCATGCCCTATTGAATTTGACTTCGCACTGGACTGGCTTATGGTCGGGCTAGCGGAGTTACTCCCGCGCCGTCCACAATGGCGAAGCCTTCGGGGCAAGTGTGGCTTTCAGACGCGACAACCTTTCTGATCGCGCCGAACGGTAGAGTGGACCTGCCTTCCAAGGCGCATCGGAAGGTGTTTGATGAGGATTTTCCTGCCCAACGTTACGCGGCCCAAGAAGGCCGCGAAGCACGTGGCGCGCCTGCTGGGCGTGCCCCTGGCACAATCGCAGCGGGCCGTAGCGCGGGCCTGCGGCTACCGGGACTGGCACGAACTTGAGGGCGGACTTGCCAGTTCGCCGCACAGTCCACTGGACACGGAACTGGCCTACGACGACTTCGTCCAGCGGCACGCGCGGCTCGCTCTCGGGCTCGCCGGGGCGCTCGGGATCCCGGATGGCGATGCCCAGCATGCCCTGTCAGGGGCGAGGCTGACTGGGGATCGCCCGCCGAACCTAGCGGACCAGATCGCCATCCGGCTGGCCTGCTTCCGGGCGACGTCCATGCCACTTTCGGCCCCGCGGATGCCGGGCGCTGTCGGCAGGCTCAAATCGTCGGGCCTCGACGGGCAAGTCGTCATCCTGCGGGAGTCCGGTAAGGCAACCCGAGTGGTATCGCACGGCAGCTCTTCCATGCTGGTCGCCGACTTCGAGTATATCACCCCGAGGACCCCGCTTCCCTTGTTCCTGCCAATGCGGCTCCACATGCCCTACGGCTTCTGGACCGAGGCCGAAGGGTCAATCGTCGTCTTCTCGCGCGACTATAAGCCGATGTGGCGCATCCGCCCGGACAGTTCGGTCGAGCGGGTGGAGCCCTGGCTTTGGATCCGGCATGTCAGGGAAACCTACCTCTGGCAGGTCGGCGACGAGCCGTGGGAGAATCCCGACGTGGCCGCTCGGCTGGAAGGTTGGCTCGCCGAACGCAGCATTCTGGGGCTGCCCATCCTGGCGGACGCCCTGCCCGCACTAGTCCACGAACGGCACGCCTCGATGAGTGACGCGGCTCGCCTCCTCCAAGACGCCCGTAGCCCGGCGGCTTTGCTCGCCACGACCTGACGAAGACCATCAAGCCTGCCCGTGGTGCATGACGCGCGGTCGTCTCACGCCACGGGCAAGCGGATGCTCGCCCCCCTCCCCCCGGAGCTGGCAACTACGGGAGGAGCTAAGAACATCTAACAGAACCGTCTGATCTGGCTGAGGCAGACGAGGGCGCAGGCAAGTGTGGTGAAGGCGAGGTGGATGTCGGCTCGGCGCTTATACCGGATGGTCAGACGGCGGTAACGGGCCAGCCAGGCGAAGGTGCGTTCCACCACCCAGTGGTGTCGGCCGAGGTGGCTGCTGCTCTCGATGCCGCGGCGTGCGATACGCGGGATGATGCTGCGGGCGCGGCACTCCTGGCGGCAGCGGCGATGGTCGTAGGCCTTGTCGGCGTGGAGTTTGCCCGGCCTGCGCTGAGGTCGGCCGCGGTGGCCGGTCCTGATCGGCGGGATGGCGTCCAGGGTCGGGGCGAGCATGCGGCTGTCTGGCGGTTGGCCCCGCTCAACGTCAGGCCAAGCGGCGTGCCGCGGGCATCCGTGACGAGGTGGCGTTTGGTACCCAGTTTACCACGGTCTGTCGGGTTGGGCCCGACCGCTTCGCCCCCCTTTTGGCTGCGATGCTCGCGCTGTCGAGCGCTGCCCGGCGCCAGTCGATGGCACCTGCGGCCTGAAGCCGCTCCAGCAGCACGCGGTGCAAGGCTGCCCAGACCCTGGCCTCCTGCCAGTCCCGCAGCCGCCGCCAGCAGCTCATCCCCGACCCGCAACCCATCTCGGCGGGCAGCATCTCCCAGGGCAGGCCGGACTTCAGCACGAACAAAATGCCCGTCAGCGCCGCCCGATCCGATAGCCGCGGCCGACCGCCTTTCGGCTTGAGCCGCTCGGGCGGCAGCAGCGGCTCAACAACCGCCCATAGATCGTCCGGAACCAGGGGTTTCGCCAAGCCCCTCAGAACGCTCACCGGCCGGTTTCGTCAGGTGCTCTAAGCTGATGGATAAGGCGGCGTTTCTCGATTTTGTCGTCCAGATCGTCCGCCGGTCCGACCCGGCCGGGTTCACGGTCCTACCCCGGCGCTGGGTGGTAGAGAGAACCTTCGGCTGGATGATCCGCTGGCGCCGCCTCGTCAGCGATTACGAGCGACGCCTCGACGTCTCCGAAGCCATGATCCACGTCACCATTGGCGCCCTCCTCCTCCGCAGGGTCGCCCATCGCTGAATTCTCAAACGGTCACTCAGGCCCGCCAGCTCGGCCACGACACGGCGCCCCATGCCCCTCCGCCGACGCAACGCCGATAGACGCGCGCCCAAGAATTCCCCGGGCGGCAGGGAGCGACCGCCGATCTCCTGGCCCAACTCGCTCGCAAGGACAACGTAGGTTGAGAGCGCTTCTTGCCCCCGCTCGGCTTGGCGCAGTGTCGGCAAGGAGATCGCGACCTGGAAGGCCAGCTGTGACTGGGTCAGCTTGGCGACTCGACACGCTGCCCGAAGGTCGGAACCGAGATGAGGGCAGCGAATCTGACGTATCCGACCATTCTACAGAGCCCCGAATGACAGGGAACCTAGCGCGGCGGCAGGGGCGCCTCGCGGTTCCCGGGGCGCCGCGGACGACTGAGGGGCTGTCTAGTGAAGTCCTGGCTGCCCGGCCGCTTCACCAGCGCCGTCCGTCTGCTGACCGGGTCGGGGCCCCGCACCTCGTCAGCCCGTCCCAGGTGTCGCTTCCGGCATAGCCCAGCATTTTCCGGGGTACCCCTGCAGTGTAACTGCCCGCCACAGTCCCGCGGCCGGGCGTCTCTGAAATCTTCAAGGGTGTCCGAGCTGAATGAACGGGGCTCACCACGAGCAGCATCGGCGGGCAATTCGCCAGAAGGCGGGCACGTGGTCGTCCGGCTCGACTCACAGACCCCGTCATTTCCTGGCGGGGTGCGGGAGGGAATTGGTAGAATCCTTGGTGCCGCCCGTCGCCAAACGCTTCTCAGGGGCGCAACGGCCTCAGGAACGCCGGTTGAAAGCGAATATTTCCTGGGGCTGGAACTACACACCGCCAACGAAGCTGATAATCTCACACGGGCGATTGCTTGAGACGTACACCATCACTGGGATGGACCGTGTTGGGGCAGATTCGTTCGGGGGTGGCCTTGGAGGGTAGGCAGCACGGGCAAGTGCGCACGCCAGGGTTCGGGTTAGCTGCCGCGCTTCGCGGCGCTCCCCGATCTTTTTTGTTGGGGCATGGCGGCTGAATGTCTGCTGCCGGGCTGGACCTTCCTCCTCTCGCTCCGCTCCTGATGAACTCGCTGCGGGCCGTCGGCTACAGCATGCGTGCCGCGCTCGCCGACCTCCTCGACAACAGCGTCTCGGCGGGCGCGCGAACCATCGAAATCAACCTCTCGTCGCAGGCTGTACCGAGCCTGACCATACTAGATGACGGCTGCGGAATGGATGCAGACGCCTTGGTTTCCGCGATGCGCTTCGGCAGCCGTGATCCGAGGCTGGCGCGGGAACCAACCGACCTCGGCCGCTTCGGCCTCGGCCTGAAGACGGCATCCCTGTCCCAATGCAAGCGGTTTACCGTGGCGTCCGTGGTAAACGGGTCGCTGTCAGTCGCTCGCTGGGATCTTGACGAGTGTGAGCGCCTGGAGGCTTGGTGGCTCGAACGGCCTGAACCCGAAGCGCTTCCCGCCGATGTCCTTGCGAGTCTGAAAAGTCGCAAGAGCGGCACCGTCATCCTGTGGGAGAAACTCGACCGCCTTGTGGAGCCAAGTGGCGACGTCCACAACGCATTCAACGCCGTCATGAACGATGCGGCGGACCACCTCGCCCTGACGTTCCATCGCTACCTCGGCGGAGAATTCGGCAAGGGCTTCGACATACGCCTGAACGGGCGCTCCCTGCCCCGCATCGACCCGTTTCTCGAGGGACATTCCAGGGGCCAGACGCTTCATCGAGAGACCTTTCTCCTCGATGGCCAGACCGTCTGTGTGTCTCCCTTCGTGCTGCCCTTTCCTTCCCGCCTCGGCGCACAGGACCTCGAACGCGCAGGCGGCCGCGAGAATCTGAAGTCCAACCACGGCTTCTACATCTACCGCGGCGGGCGGCTCGTGGTGCCCGGAGGATGGTTCAGAATAATCCCGGCTGACGAGTTGCTGCGCCTTGCCCGGGTACGGGTCGAGCTGCCCGTTGCGCTTGATCACATTTGGAAAATCGATATCCGGAAGACGACTGCCGAACCTCCGCCTGCACTCCGTCCGCATCTGAAGAGGATTGTCGGAGACGTCGCTACCCGCAGTAAGCGTGTCTACACCCATCGGGGGACAGTACAGCTTACCGCCGAGCGTGTGCCGATCTGGCTACGCCAGGACGACAGGGATGGAGCCGCTTCATGGGTGGTGAACCGCGCCCACCCCGCAGTCGCCAGCATAACGGAGGGCCAGCATAGCGGCGCAGATGTCAGCAGGCTGCTTAGCCTGCTCGAGTCTACCCTGCCCGCCCACGAGATCTACCTGCACATCAGCAATGACCTCCCAGTAGCCGAGGCGGCCGTTCCCACCCGGGAAGACCTGCTGGCCCACGCAACCAGACTAGTGGCTGCTTTCTCGGACCAGCCCGACGTGCTCAAGGCACTGCTGCAGAGACTTCCCTTCACTGACCCATTCAACCGCAATCCTGAAGCGGCGAAATCCGTACAGGCGGAGCTCTCGGCATGACTCCCGACCAGATCACCGCAATGGCAGGCAACAGGTTTCCCGCGCATCCTCCGACGGAAGCCCAGATCGTTGACTTCCTGACCCGGCTGAAGGACGCCTTTCAGCTGCCCGAGAAGGTCGTAGAGGACGCCCGCAGGACAATCCATGCGCGCTTCGCCATCCGCATGGAGATGGGCGACACCCTCCGGGATTCCGCCGAACACGCAGCTTGGCTAAATCCCCGCCGCGCCTCAATCGACCCATTCTACTGGACGCGATACAGAGAATTCCTAATCGAGCGAGGCTGGTCGGCGATGGTCGCCGCGACGCTCGACAAATCCACCGACGAGATGCTCGACCTTCTCGGAGACCCCATCAGTTCTGGCCAATGGCGACGTCGCGGTCTAGTTGTCGGTGACGTCCAGTCGGGGAAGACGGCGACATACGCCGCCCTGATCTGCAAGGCTGCCGACGCAGGCTATCGAATGATCATCCTGCTCACGGGCATCCTCGAGAACGTCCGTCGCCAGACGCAGGAGCGCCTCGACGAATCGTTCATTGGTTACGACAGCAGCGACTTTCTGAACGACACCAAGGTGAAGCATCGCCGCCCCGTTGGCGTTGGCCTGAAGAACGCGCAGCGCTTCGGCGTCGTGTTCACCTCGAAAGATCGTGACTTCCAGAAAGCCGCGGCATCGGCGCTCAACATATCACTTGGTGCTGTGAACGAACCCGTTCTCGTCGTCATGAAGAAGAACAAGGCGGTGCTGGAGCGCTTGGCGAGCTGGCTCAGGGCGAGGAACCCCACACAGAACGGGCGCATCGCGCTGCCGATGCTGCTCATCGACGACGAGGCGGACAACGCCTCCATCAACACGAAGAGCGACCCGAACGAGACCACCGCCATCAACAAGGCCATTCGCGATCTGCTCGGGCTTTTCGACAGGTCCAGTTACGTCGGCTTCACCGCCACCCCGTTCGCCAACATTTTCATCGATCCAGACTCGACTCACGAGATGCTCGACGATGACCTATTTCCGAGAGACTTCATCCATGTGCTGAAGCCGCCGGGGAATTACGTCGGCATGCATCGCCTGTTCAATACGCCTAACGAAGGTACTGACGAGGAACTGGACCACGAGGTCATCCGCACGGTCACCGACGCGGACGAGTGGATGCCTGACGGGCACAAGAAGGACCACGAACTGGGTCCGTTGCCCGCATCCCTTCGGGACGCCGTCTTCAGCTTCCTGCTTGCCACGGCCATCCGCGATCTGCGTGCTGCGGCGGGCGCGCCCGGAAACGGTGGGGGCATCCACCGCTCCATGCTGGTCAACGTCTCACGCTTCACTGCCGTGCAGAATACTCTGGCCGTTGCACTGCATGACCTGCTGGAACAGGTCAGGCGCGCCGTCCGACTCTACGGCGAACTGCCGCCGGATCGTGCCGCTCGGGATTCTCCCGAGGTGGCCGACCTCGAGCGCATGTTCATCAAGGAGTTCATGCGTGTCGAGGTGACCTGGCCGATGGTGCTAAGAGCCCTCCACACGTCCATGGCGCCTATCACCGTTCAGGCTGTTAACCAAAGCACAGGGGCCAAGAGCCTCGACTACACGGTTGCGAAGGAAGCGCCCGGCACGCGCGTCATCGCAGTCGGCGGCAACAGCCTCTCCCGCGGCCTTACCCTCGAAGGACTGACCACAAGCTACTTCCTGCGGGACTCTCGGGCCTATGACACCCTGCTGCAGATGGGGCGCTGGTTTGGATACCGCGACGGTTATGAGGATCTCTGTCGGATCTGGCTCACCACTGATGCTCGCGGCATGTACCGCAAGGTGACCGAGGCGACGCTGGAGCTGAAGTCCGACTTCACCCGAATGATCCTGCGGAAGGCAACACCGCGCGAATTCGGCCTCCGGGTCAGGACGCATCCCGGGACGCTGCTTATAACCGCCCGTAACAAGATGCTCACAGGTCGGACCATCGCAATCCAGCGCGACATCTCGCTCACTGGCCGCGGCATCGAGTCGCCACTGCTCTACGCGGGCAAGACCGAGAACGAGAGGAACGTCGCGGAAATCGAGAAGTTTGTGAACGCCATGGGCGCGAAGGGCATTAACCCGGCCGAGTCGCCTTTCAAGGGGGCGCTGGTATGGCGGGAGGTGCCTGCCGAACTCGTCGCGGCCATGCTCGAACGGTTTGCAGTCCACCCGATGAACTACGATTTCCAGCCAGACTCGATCGCCGAGTTCGTGCGACGGAATAAGGAGCAAGGAAACAAACTCGCTTTGTGGACCGTCGCCATGCCGACGGGCGGCCAGTCGAAGACAAAGGTGATCGAGTTCCCAGCGCTGGCCGATTTCAACATCAACGCCAGCGAACGCGTGGTCAAGCACAAGCCGAACGACAGGGCCGTCCAGATTTCAGGCAAGTCCGCCCGTGTCGGCGGAAAGTCTGACCTGCGACATGCCTTCACCCTTGGAGAATACGAAGAGCTGACCGAAGAGGGGCAGACGGAGGACGAGCCGTCGATCAGGGATGTGATGTCCAACCCCCTCCTCATCCTCTACCCCATCCGGGGCGTCGTCCGGGACAAGGACACGCGCACGCCCTATCGGGAAGGGATGCTCCTTCCCGCGCTCGGTATGCACTTCCCAGGCAAGCCAAGTCCGGATTCCGAGAAGGAACTGGTGCACTACCGGCTGAATCGTGTGGCACAGCGCAGTCTGCTCCCCGAGACCGATGCGGAGGACGACGACGTCCTGAATGGTCAGGACGATGTCGATTGAGCCTCTCTGGAACCAGCTGGCAACAGGCGGCGTAGCGGCACAGACACGAATCGATGCCCGGCACCCGCATGATATCTATGCCGACATCGTTCCGCCGGGCGCCATCGGCCTGCTGGTCCTCTTGCAGGACAAGCCTCCACCCGTGGAGACGATGCGGGCGATAGCTGTCGAGGTCCGCACGAGGGTCGATGGCCGATGGACGTTGCGCCTCACCCTGAACGAGCCTCGGCTCCGTCCCGTCTTTGCTGCCCTGTGTGACGACATCGTGGCCTGCACGCGGGAGGGCATCGCGCCGGGCCATCTCGGAGGAGTGGTCGTCCAACGCATACAGCATTGGCGCGCGCTTCTCGACCGCGAGGCCGGGGGGCTGGGCGAAAGCGTCCTGCAGGGGCTGATCGGCGAACTGCTGGTCCTGCGGGATCTGCTTCTTCCCACCCTTGGGCCGCTTCAGTCAGTTGCGTCGTGGCGAGGCCCGGCTGGAGCACCGCAGGACTTCATTCTCCCGGACGGCGCCAGGGTGGAGGTGAAGACGATACGGGCACACGCCAACGAGGTGAGCATCGCCAATCTTGCGCAGCTCGACGGTCTCGGTGATCCGCTCACGCTCATCGCTGTGCGCGTCGAGAACTCCCAGCCCGGCGCTGCGGGCGCCGTTACTGCTCCGGGGCTGATCGCGGGGACCCGCCTGTTACTGGCAGGGCATCCCCAGGCGGAGCGCCTCTTCGACATCGCGTTAGGCCAATTGCGGTGGCACGAGCACCCATCGCACCACGAGCTGGCGCTCAGACCCATGGCCGTCGACCCGTATCCGGTTGGCCCGGCTTTCCCGAAGCTCATTCGTAGCACCGTGCCATCCGGTATTGTCGAGGCAAGCTATCGGGTACTTCTCCCCGGCAGGAAGGGCTCAGGACTTGTGGACGCTCCATGACCGATGAGGAATTCCGCACCGAGCTGCTGGCATCGAGCGCCGCACGCGCCGAGGTTCACAACACCAGCCTGCGCGAAGGCTTCGTCATGGAAGTCCTCGAACGGCTCCGCGAAGCCGGTGAAGCGCCGGAGGCAGAGATCTGCCCGGAGATGCTCACGGGGCCTCAGAGGAGGCGCCTGGAAATCGACGCAAACGCCTTCGACGAGGCGGACGGCTCCGTGCATCTCTTCATCGCAATCCAGGCCCAGCAGGGGTCGCCTATAACCCCAATCACCCTGGCCGAGGCGCGTGAACAAGGGTTCAACCGGCTCACCAACGTCTACGAACAGGCTCGCGATGGCTGGCTGTCGGCGAGCATCGAAGAGAGTCGGCCCCTGGCAGGACTGGCAAACCGCATCCATAGCTCAGGCGCCTTCACCGCGCTGCGGCTCCATGTCCTTACGGACAGGCCGACCAGCGAGCGTCTCAAGGATATCCCGCCGAATCGCACGAAGGACGATGTGCCGATCACCTTTCAGATCTGGGACGCGACGAGGCTCCGTCGGATCCACGATGCGGTGAGCGTCAGGGACGACCTCGTCATCGACCTGACCTCCTTACCGGGCGGTGGACTTCCTGTCCTGCCAGCATCCCTTGGCGAGAACGAGTATGACGCCTATCTCGCCGTCATCCCCGCCGAAACCCTGTCGGATATCTACATCAAGCACGGCAGCCGCCTGCTCGAAGGCAACGTCCGTACCTTCCTTGGAAGGCGAGGCAACACGAACAAGGGCATGCTGGACACGCTGGGGAAGGAGCCCGAGCGGTTTTTCGCGTACAACAATGGCATCGCGGCAACGGCATCTGAAGTCGAGAAGACGCAGGGCGAAAGCGGCACATGTCTGCTGACAGCAATCACCGACCTCCAGATAGTCAACGGTGCCCAGACCACTGCGACGCTGGCGAGCTTCAAGCGTGACAAGAAGCTGCCTGCGGGCAAGGTCTTCGTGCCGATGAAGCTGTCGGTTGTCGCTCCCGCCATCGGTGAGGAGCTGATTCCTCGCATCTCAAAGTTTGCCAATCGGCAGAATAGCGTGCGCGACAGCGACTTCTTCGCCAACCATCCGTTCCATCGGAGGATGGAGACGCTGTCGCGTCGGATACTGGCTCCCGCTCTAAGCGGCTCGTTGACCCAGACGCACTGGTACTACGAGCGGGCGAGGGGTCAGTACCTTAACGACCAGGCTGGCAGAACGGACGCGCAGCGCGATGTCTTCGTGCGTCAGAACCCGAGGCAGCAGGTTATCACCAAGACCGACATGGCGAAGGTCGAGAGCTGCTTCGACCTTCTGCCCGATGTCGCATGCAAGGGCGCGGAGAAAGCATTCACGGCGTTCGCGGAGCGCATGACCAAGGAGTGGCTCGACGAAAGTCGCCGCAGCACCTACGGGGATGACTGGTTCCGAGCGGCTGTGGCGCGGAACATCCTCTTCCAGGCAGCCGAGAAGCTGGTCTCTAACGCTCCGTGGTATGGTGGCGGCTACCGCTCCCAGATCGTCGCCTACACTCTCGCAAGGCTCTCCAAGCTGGCGAGCGACGAGAGCAGGGGCGGCATTCTCGATTTCGCAAGGGTCTGGAGCATGCAGGCGTCCGGCGAGGCGCTGCAACAGCAGCTTCTGGCAATAGCCGAGGTGATGGCGCAGGTGCTTCGGTCGCCCGTCGTCGATGGGCAGAACATCTCGGAGTGGGCCAAGCAGCAGGCATGCAGGACCAAGGCGCTCGAGGCGGCAGTCCCCGTCGTGGATGGCTTGGACGGCTTCCTGGTGTCGAAGGCCGATGTCACGGCCGCCAAGCGGGACGAACGTGGCGGCCAGCGTGTTGCCGATGGCCTGGAAGCCCAGAAAGAGGTGCTGGAAGCAGGAGGCGCGTTCTGGCGGACCATCCGGGAGTTCGCCACGAGCCGCCGCGTCGCGACGCAGGATGATCTGACCGCTTTGGCTGCCGCCTGTGTCATTCCAAGACGAATCCCTACCGACTGGCAGTCGGAACGCCTGATCGCCCTAAGGAAGCGGTGTGAGGAAGCCGGATTTGGCGCATAGGCAGGCTGAGAGCCCGGCCCCGCAGAAGGCCCGCCGTCACCGTGGAGACATCATGTCTCCCGAGAAGCGCAGTGCCGTCATGGCGCGCATCCGCGGCAAGGATACGGGGCCGGAACGGGCCGTGGCGGAGGCCCTGATATCCCGCGGCTGGGAGTTCGAGACGCACGCCAGGGACCTGCCTGGCCGTCCGGATATCCTGTTCCGCGCCCCCATGGTGGCCGTCTTCGTAGACGGGGATTTCTGGCACGGGTGGAGGTTCCCGGTCTGGCGGGACAAGCTGTCGGAGGCATGGGAGGCGAAGATCGAGGCGAACCGCCGGAGGGACGCCAGAAACTTCAGGAAACTTCGCCGGTCCGGATGGACGGTCATCCGGCTCTGGGAGCACCAAGTGAAGCGTGACCTCCACGGGTGCATTGCCAGGGTCGAAGAGCTGCTGCCGCGTCGGGCAAAACGCCGCCGGATTCCCCGCAGGTAAACGAATCGGCCTGGCCAGGAATTCGGAACCCGCTAGTCTGTGCGCGTGCCGATTCGTGTTCTTGACCTGTTCAGTGGCGGTGGTGGCAGCAGCTGGGGCGCTCAGACTGCGGGCGCCGAGATCGTGTGTGGGGTGGATGCCTGGGACCGGGCGGTCGAGGCTTACGGCCAGAACTTCGGGCGCCACAAGGCGCGCCATCTGACCATGACCCCGGACACAGGTCCGGAGGCGCTGGGGAACATCGGCACCATCGACCTGATCCTGGCATCGCCGGAATGCACGCACCACACCTGCGCCCGGGGCGGCCGTCCCCGTGATGAGGAGAGCAAGCGGACCGCCTACTACGTCACGAGGTTCGCCCGTGACCTAAACCCCAGGCCGCGATGGCTCATCATCGAGAACGTCGTACACATGCGCGGCTGGGACGGCTACGACCTCCTCTTTGAGGAACTCCATGGCCTCGGGTATCGCACCCGCGAGCTTGTTCTCGATGCGTCGGATTTCGGCGTGCCACAGGCTCGCCGCCGCGTATTTATCCTGTGCGACCTGGAGCAGGAGCCGCTCGCGGTCGTCTCCCGCGCGCGCCGGTTCCGGTCCGCGGCCAGCATCCTGGCCAAGCCCGGCAAATACATGTCCCGGCCGCTCTTCAGCGACCGGCGGGCACCGGCCACCCTGGAGCGTGCGAAGCGCGCCATGGACGCGCTTCCGCCCAGGGAGCCCTTCCTGATCGTCTACTACGGCTCGGACGGGAGCGGCGGTTGGCAGCCCCTGAACCGACCCCTTCGCACCATCACCACGCTGGACCGCTTCGGCCTCGTGACCTGGGAAGGGCGCACCGCGATGCTTAGGATGCTCCAGGTGGACGAGCTGTCCCGGGCGATGGGTTTCGACCACACCTACTCCCTGGACGGCGTCGGGCAGCGGCGCGACCGGATCAAGCTCCTCGGTAACGGCGTCTGCCCTCCCGTGATGCGGGCCATCGTCGAGAGCCTCACCGGTGTCAGCCAAGTAGCGGGGTTCGACCCGCGCCAAGACAATTTGGCGCTCGCCGCCGAGTAGC
Source organism: Roseomonas populi (assembly GCF_024594815.1). Taxonomy (GTDB): domain Bacteria; phylum Pseudomonadota; class Alphaproteobacteria; order Acetobacterales; family Acetobacteraceae; genus Roseomonas; species Roseomonas populi. The sequence continues at coordinate 105,144 of NZ_JANJOU010000010.1, forward strand.
CAAGTCTCCGGCGCCGCTAGGCAAGGTTAGCCCCTGACCTCGCGCCGCCGTTCCAGGATTGCCGCAACGCACGCATCGGAAGCGGCGGCGAACGCCGCCTTCGGCTTCCCAAGCACACGCACTTCCATCAGCCGCGGCGTGGCACCGACGTGCGGACTGCCTTGCATCACGGCTAGCCAACCGGACATCCCCTGGGCGACGAGGGACTTTTCTGCGCCGAGGATCTCCTCTTCAGACGGGTCCGAGGCGCGACCCAGGGTGACGTAGCGGCCATCCTCGGCCACCACGACCCAGCGCCGCTCGTTGCTGCGTTCATCCGACATGCACGGAACATGGCGCGTGCGCCCGGGTATGAGAAGGATACTCGTGCGACGGTTCCACCGGGTCTGTTCGGCGCTCCCGATCCACACCAGAATCCCTGCTATTCCGACTTGCCGATGTTCCAGAATCCTTTTCGTTCCCACATTGGTCCGCGCCTGCGCCAAGCGCGTCGATCGGCTCGTGTCGGGCGGGCTGAGCTGGCGTCGCGCTTCGGCGTGTCGCTGCCAACGGTTCGCCATGTTCGTTCCTGGGGGTGTATGTGGCGAAGGCGTCAAAGTTCACCGGAAAGTCGCAGCCACCGCGCCCTGCCGCGCCGATGATGACGCAGAGGTGCTGGAATATCTCGGTCAGGATCTCCCTCGGTCTTAATGGTCCTCCCATGCTCGGGCAGCGATGCAGTCCCCGGAAGGTTTCGAGCCTCGGTCGACGGGCTAGCCAGCAACGACATATTTCCACGAAAAGAATGAGTTAGACACGTGGGTGGGGCGTTCGTTACTTGTTCCTCATGCAAGACGCCCGGCTATTCCCTGACTGTCGCGCGCACGGACCGGCGGGTCTCGCCCGTGCGCGCCAGGACCGGCCTGCCGCGAACCGAATAGGCCCTGCCGCGCCCTTCTGAAGCGGCTCAGCCCCGCTCGAACACTCGCCATCGACACCGAAGGTATCGCACCGATGATTCAGGTTCATCGCGGGCTCGTCCACGCACGCCCGCTCCTCGTCTTCGAAGCCGACCGTCTGGAAAGGCTCGCGTCCGACCTCCGGGCGATTGCGGACGGCCAAGCACCTCAGCCGCATGACATCGGCGCCAGCCCGTTGGTGGAGAGGTGGCACTCCGTCGCGCGCACCGTCCCGACGATCGTCGGCGTCGGGCAAGGCCATCCCCGCTTGGCGGACGGCTTCGTCCAGACCACCGAGATCATCGCGCTTGACCTCGTCGGTCGGTGGGCACGCACCCTGTCTCGCTACTACGTCCTCGGCAAGGAGCGGTCCGATGACTGCTGACAAGCCCCGCAGGCGCAAGACGCCCACCCGGAGGGCCTCCTCTCGAGGTAAAGCCGCTTCCGCGGGCAGTGCCGACGCGCTGGCCGATGTCCCGGTGGACATGGACTGGCCGACCTACGGCGCCCCCATCGACGTGAAGTTCATCGGAGCCGGGGACGAGGCGGGAAGGTCCCTGCATCGGAAAGGCTCCGGTCTTCGACCTGCCGCGGAATGCGCCCTCCTGATGCTCCGGGCAGCCGTCGAAGCACAGCCGGATTTCGTGCGGCGCTCCTGGGAGCCCAGCGCGGTCTCGGTGCTGCGCGTGCCCGATGCTGCCTGGGGCGTCGAGGTCATCGCGGCCTGGGACGTCCTGGCGGAGCAGGCGATGGCAGCCGGGCCGGGCGACGAAGCGGCCTCCTTCGACGCAGTGCGACTCCGTCCGGCGGAACCGCCTTGTGCGGGACCGGAGCGAGGACGGCTGCGCCAGTCCGTGATCGCGGCCCTGGAGCGCGTCCGGAAGGATGGTGCCGAGGACGAGCTTCATCTCGCCGCTCGAGCCGGAACGCCGCTCGTGGCCATCTCCCACCACCCGGACGGGCTCTTCCACCCCGACCTGCTCCTGGCGGAGGACCAGCGCCTCGTCGTCGGTCGGCCCGACGGAAGGATGCTCGCGATCCTTGCGAGAACGCTGGCGGCCATGGAGGGAAACCTGTCCGACGCCTTGCCGGTCGTGCCGCCGGAGATCGCGAAGGCTGCCGAGACCCTGACGCCAGCGCTCGTCCTGCTTGCGAGGCGCCCGGGGCAGACCGCGGACGGTTATCTCCGACGGCTGGCCGAACTCGTCCGACGGCGCGACGCGGGGGCCAGGAAGGACCCGAGGCGATCCTCCGTCACCCTGGAGACGCTTCCGGGCCTGGGCGCGGCCGAAGCCTGGGGCCGTAGCACCGCCCGCGACCTGCGTGCGTTCGCCGAAGGCAGGTTGACCTGGAGCGAACTCGATCGCGGGGTCGTGCTGGAGGGCCCCCCGGGCACCGGCAAGTCGTCCTTCGCCCGGGCCCTGGCCAACAGCGCGGGCGTCGATTTCCTCTCGACTTCCCTTGCCCAATGGCAGGGAGACCGCGACGGCCATCTCGGCACCCTGCTCGCCGCGATGCGCCGCACCTTCGTCGAGGCTCGCCGCAAGAGCCCCTGCGTGCTCCTGATCGACGAGATCGACAGCGTCCCGGACCGGAACTCGGTGAGGCACCGCCACCGCGACTACGTGGTCCAGGTCGTGGACGGGCTGCTGGAACAGCTCGACGGGGCGGCGGATCGGGAAGGCGTACTCGTTGTCGGCACCTGCAACGACGCGAGCGGGCTCGACCATGCGTTGACGCGAGCTGGGCGCCTCGAGCGCGTCATCCGGATCGCCAGGCCGGATGCGGTGGCGCTCCTGGCCATCTACCGCGTCCATCTGGCAGGTGAGCTCGCCGACACCGACCTGGCGGAGCTGGCTGGAGCCGCCGAGGCGAGGCGAGCCGTAGGTTCGGACGTCGAGCTGTGGTGCCGCGAGGCGCGGCGCTCCGCCCGGGCGCACGGCAGGTCGCTGTCGATCGGCGACCTCTGGGCAGCACAGGGCGGGCGGCCGCTCGAACGTGACGAGCAGACGCGAAGGCGGATCGCCATCCACGAGGCCGGGCACGCCATCGCCTTCGCATCCCTGGGCGCTGGCGTGCTGCACAGGGTCAGCGTGGGCCGGACCGGCGGAGCCGATTTCACCGAGTACGATCCTGGCCCCATCGTCAGCAGGCTGCCTGTGGTGACCGCGGCCGTTGCGCAGTCCCTCATCGGAGCGCTCCTTGCGGGGCGCGCCGCAGAGGAGGAGGTCCTGGGCGCAGCGTCCGCCGGTGCAGGCGGAGCTCCGCACTCGGACCTCGCCCTGGCTACCCGAATCGCGTGCCAGACCATAGGGATGCTGGGCCTGGACGACCACCCCGAAGCACTGGTCCACCTCGGCGACGTAGACCGCCCCGGGAGCCAGGAACGGTTGCTCGCCGATCCGCAGTTCCGGGCACGGGTCGCATCCTTGCTGACCAGGAGCCACCAGGAGGCTCGGGCCCTGGTGCATGCACGCCGCGACTGCCTGGACAGGATTGCCGAGGTGCTGGTCGAAAAAGGCGACGTCGATGCCGATGCGCTCCTCCGGCTTCTCGAGCCCGGTCACTGCCACGCCACGGAAGGAACGCCTGCCTCCCCCGGCGGATCCGTCGTCACTGGGCGGAAGGGTCGGTCCAGATGAGCTTGCGGCAGACCGAGTTCGAGGACGGCGAACGGCTGGGAAAGTTTGTCCTCCTGCACGACCGGGACGGGACGCTCCAGGCGCTTTCGGCCAGCGCGGTCGTCGCCGCGTGCGAGACCGACAGCGGGACCGTGCTGCTACTTCCTGGTGGTCGAATGGTGGAGGTGAACCGTTCTCTGAGAACCGTGCTGTCATGGTTTGAAGTAGGAAGGGCATGACGCAGAGCTATGCACGACACATTCAGCCTCACGGCTCTCATAACGAGCTTTGTAGCTGAAACATTCTCAGGACGATGTGCCGCACCGCTAAATTACCGGCTCACCTATACGGGCGACCAAACCCACGTCGTAAATGGAATTCGCATAAAACGCGTTCGTGAACGGCCGCGCTGCATCCGTGGACGCCCGCAGCCGTTCTATCGCTGGGTGTGTGGCTGCACACTCAGAGTACTGTATTAGCAGAGGCTGGTTCGCTTATGCGAACCGGCCTTTCTGTTGGTCAGGTTCGTAATAAAGATCCATCAGGCAAGGCTGACATCGGAACTCCTTTCGTACTGGCTGCAGAGGCGCGAGACCCACTACAGCGATGCCTCCGAATTAGCACCGCTCAAGGCAGGACCGTCAGGCGTGTTCAGGATCAAGGCGCACCAAGCAGAATTGCGGATAGTCGGCGAATCTGCCAGACAGCCCAAACCCTGAGTTCCTGCCGCCGGTCTTGAAACTCATGCTATGAGCGGCTCCGGATCGAACCGATCACATGCACATAATGTTCGGCAGGTTCCGTAGTTTCACCGCAACGCCAACTGCGCCTCAACCCTTCGGGCCAAGGCGTTGACTCGTGCCATCAGCTTTCATCTCGTTCAAGGTACCGAACTGCAGCCGATACTCTGCCTGCGGCTGAAGACTTGTCAACATAACGGCGTGTTTCTGCCGAGGTTCCTAGGCGTCTAAAGGAAATCTTCCAGGGCGGAGCCATTCCGATCAGTTCGGCCTACTGGCTGCAAGTCGAAGGATTTTCCTGTAAGAGCAATTGCCAAAAATCACGATCAGCCAGTGCCAGCACGAGCCGAACCTGTGTTTCCTGCTCCTCCCGTACATCCCCTGCCGCTACGCTGCAGGCCATCGGCTGATGAGGATCTCAACGGCTTCTTGCTACGCTTGGCCGAGCGGAATCTCGCGACCCATCCGGCCGAGATACTTGGACATGTAGGGGTACGGTATCCTGCCCCATATTACGCTGAACATGACTTGATCTACTTGGGAGCCCTTGCGGGAATTTCGTGCAGACGGCTCGCAGCCATGCAGCCTCGTGTTCAAGATTTGATGTCGTGGGATGCACCCGCAACTTGGCACAGTGTTGAACTGCGTCTCGCGGACCTTTCCTGGGAGCCACGCCGAATATGCCCGGCTTGCATTGGATTGAGCCCACACCAGCGATGGTGGTGGACGGTAGAAGCGCTGGGAGGCTGCCCGGAGCATGGCAGCATGTTCCTGACGAGGTGTCCTTCCTGCTGCAGGCGATTGAGCCACGAGAGGTCACCCATCGCCGTCTGCCCGTGTGGCACGAAGTATTCAGAGGTCGAGACGCCTGCCATGGAGCCGGAAATGGCTTTCGCGTCTCGCTACATCGTTGACCGGCTTAGGCGGCAACAGCACGCTTATGGCGGCTCGTTCGATCGGCTTCCCCTTTCCCATGCCATCCGAACGGCAAGCCAGTTGGGCAGCCGCCTGCTCGGACGCGTTGATCACGCGCCTTCCCGACTTGGGCCCTCGCAAGCAGCAGTGTTCGCATGCGGATTCGTCACGCATCTCGCTCGATGCGAGGACCTCTCCCGAACAGTGCAACTGATAGTCTTGATGCACTCGGCCCATCTGCCATTCGGCGATGTGCCACCCGATGTGTCCCGCAGATGATCGCCTGCCTGCTCCCTGTCACGTTCCAGCTCTCAGCCAAAAAAACAAATCTAATCAGGGCCTTGAACTGAACGAAGCCAGTGACAGGATGTGGCACCGGGACAAGTCCACTGGCACCACACAAACACCTCACACGTCCAGGTTCGCCACCTTCAACGCGTTGCCCACGATGAAGTCGCGGCGCGGCTCCACGACATCGCCCATCAGGGTGGAGAAGACGCGCCCGGCATCGTCGGCATCCTCCACGGCCACGCGCAGCAGGGTGCGCGCCTCCGGGTCCAGCGTGGTCTTCCAGAGCTGGTCCGGGTTCATCTCGCCCAGCCCCTTGAAGCGCTGCACAGCCAGCCCCTTGCGGCCCTGGGCCAGAATGCGGTCCAGCGCCGCCATCGGGCCGCGCACCTCTTGCCGCTGCGCCTCGAATTGCAGCGTGGCGGGCGCGGCGAAATCGGCGGCCAGCGCGTCGCGCCGCTCCTCCAGCCAGCGCGCCTCCGCCGAGCGCAGCGCCACCGGATCGAGGTGATGGCTCTCCCGCACGCCGCGCACGTCGCGGAACACGCGCAGCCCATCGGCGTCCAGCGTCGCCTTCCAGGTCCGCTCGGTCGGTGCCGCCAGCGCGTTCAGCCGCTCCACCAGCCGCGGCGCGGCCTCCGGGTGCGAATCCGCACCCAGGGCGCCCGCCACCGCCGCCTGCTCCACGATCTCCGCCGGCACGTTGCTCGCCAGGCGCCGGATGCGGCGGGAGGCGTTGCGCAGCTCGTCCACCGCCGTGCGCAGCTCCTCACCGGCGATCTCGCGCCCGTCGGCGTAGAGGAGGCGGGCGCCGTGCAGTGCCTTCTCCAGCAGGAACTCCTCGAGCGCGCGGTCGTCCTTGAGGTAGCGCTCCTCGTTGCCGCGCTTGGCGCGGTAGAGGGGCGGCTGCGCGATGTAGAGGTAGCCGCGCTCGATCAGCTCCGGCATCTGCCGGAAGAAGAAGGTCAGCAGCAGCGTGCGGATATGGGAACCGTCCACGTCCGCGTCCGTCATGATGATCACGCGGTGGTAGCGCAGCTTGTCCGGGTCAAAGAACGGCATGTTCGGCCGGTCCGGGTCCCGCGCGCCGATGCCGGCGCCGAGCGCCGTGATCAGCGTGCCCACCTCGGCGGAGGACAGCATCTTGTCCATCCGCGCGCGCTCCACGTTCAGGATCTTGCCCTTCAGCGGCAGGATGGCCTGATTGGCGCGGTTGCGGCCCTGCTTGGCGGAGCCGCCTGCGGAATCACCCTCCACCAGGAACAGCTCGGACTTGCCGGGATCCTTCTCCTGGCAGTCCGCCAGCTTGCCGGGCAGGGTGGAGATATCGAGCGCGTTCTTGCGCCCCACCTTCTCGCGCGCCGCCTGGGCCGCCTTCCGCGCCACGGCGGAGAGCACGACCTGATCGAGGACGAACTTCGCCTCTTTCGGGTGCGTCTCAAACCAGTGGGACAGCGCGTCGGCCACGGCCACCTGCACCACCGGCTGCACCTCGGAGGAGACGAGCTTGTCCTTCGTCTGCGAGGAGAACTTCGGGTCCGGCACCTTCACGGAGAGGATGCAGGAAAGGCCCTCGCGCATGTCCTCGCCCGAGAGCTCAACCTTCTCCTTCTTCGCCAACTCGGCGGCGTACTTCGTCACCACGCGCGTCAGCGCCTGGCGGAAGCCCGCCTGGTGCGTGCCGCCGTCCCGCTGCGGGATGTTGTTGGTGAAGCAGAGGGTGCGCTCGCGGGGCGAGCGGTTCCACCACATCGCCATCTCCACCTTGATGCCGTTCACCTCCTTGGAGGCAAAGGACACGGGCGGCTTGAACAGCGGGTCCTCGGCCGCGTCCATCCACTCCACGAAGGCGACGAGCCCGCCCTCGAAGTGGAACTCCGCGTCCTGCACGGGCGTGTGCCGCTCGTCGCGCAAGCGGATACGCAGGCCGGAGTTGAGGAAGGCCAGCTCGCGCAGGCGCTTCTCCAGCACGGCGAACTCGAACTCGGTCTTGGTGAAGGTGCCGGCGGAGGGCTTGAAGGTCACCTCCGTGCCCGTCGGGTGGTCGCTCTCGCCCACCACCTCCAGCGGCTTCACCGTGTCGCCGTGCTCGAAGCGGATCAGGTGCTCCTTGCCGTTCCGCCAGATGCGGACCTGCATCCACTCGGACAGCGCGTTCACCACCGCCGCGCCCACGCCGTGCAGGCCGCCGGAGACCTTGTAGGAGTTCTGGTTGAACTTGCCGCCCGCATGCAGCCGCGTCAGCACCACCTCGGCGGCGGAGACGCCCTCCTCGGCATGGATGTCGGTCGGGATGCCGCGGCCGTTGTCGGTCACGGTGACGCTACCGTCGCCGTTCAGCACCACCACGCAGGTGTCGGCATAGCCGGCCTGCGCCTCGTCCACCGCGTTGTCGATGATCTCGAAGGCCATGTGGTGCAGGCCCGAGCCGTCGTCGGTGTCGCCGATATACATGCCCGGGCGCTTCCGGACGGCCTCCAGGCCCCGAAGGACGGTGATGGAGGCGCTGTCATAGGCGCCATCGGCGCCGGCGGCGGCAACCTCGGCGTCATGGGCGGCGCGGGCGGCTTCGTTCATGCGGATCGGGGACCTCTCGGGCCGCGCGAAACGGTTGCGCGGCGTTCGGAATCATCTATCCGCAATATAAGGATTCCGCGCGCGCGAAGCCATGGGCGGGGGCATCCCGGGCCCAAAAAAGCGCCGCAAAACAGGCTTCGAACGGGAGTCTAGGCGGCCGCCACGCCCTCCGGCCCGATGGCGAAGGACTCGGCCGTTCCGTCCAGGGAAGCGAAGACCCCGGGCTCCGTCCCGGTCAGGAAGCTCTGGGCCGGAAGGGCCGTCAGAGCGGCGAAGAGAGCCTCCCGCCGGGTCGCGTCCAGGTGGGCGGCGATCTCGTCCAGCAGCAGCAGCGGCGCAAAGCCGCGGGCCGAGGCGATGAGGGCCGAGTGGGCCAGCACGGTGGAGATCAGCAGCGCCTTCTGCTCCCCTGTGGAGCAGAGCTCGGCCGGCACACCCTTGGGCAGGTGGGACAGGCGCAGGTCGCAGCGGTGCGGCCCGGCCAGGGCCATGCCGGCGGCCGCGTCCCGCCCCCGGCGGGCGGCCAGGGCTTCCCGCAGCCCGTCCTCCACCGCCAGGGCGGACCTGGTCTCCAGCGCTGCCGCCGTCTCGCATTCCAGGGCGCACAGGGCGGCCGGGAAGGCCCCCGCCACGCCCTCCGCCAGGGCGGCGTTCAGGCGGGCGATGAGGGAGCGCCTGGCGGCCGTCAGAGCCACGCCGTGGCGCGCCATGGCGTCCTCCAGCCCATCCAGCCAAGCAGGGTCCGGGCGCCGCCCCTCGCGCCCCTCGGAAAGCAGGCGGTTGCGCTGGGACATGGCGTTCTCGTAGGCCGAGACCTGCCGGGCGTGGTCCGGGTCCAGCGCCCAGACCAGCCGATCCAGGAAGCGGCGGCGGCCGGAGGCGGCCTCCTGGAACAGCCGGTCCATCTGCGGCGTCAGCCAGACGGCCGCGACAAGCCGGCCAAGTTCCGCCTGGGTCTTCACCGGCTCGTTGTCCAGGCGGAAGGCGCGCTTCTCGGGCGAGCCGCCATGGGCGGTTCCCGTGCCAAGGTCGAAGGTTCCTTCCGGCCCCTCGAAGCGGCCGGAGACCGCCCAGGGCAAACCCTCCTCCCCCACGCGCCGCCCGAGATCGGCGATCCGCGCGCCCCGCAGCCCGCGGCCGGGGCCGAGCAGGGAGATGGCCTCTAGCAGGTTCGTCTTGCCCGAGCCGTTCTCCCCGGCGATCACGACGATCCCTGCGGAGAACCGCAGCGAGGCCCGCGCGTGATTGCGGAAATCCTGCAGCTGCAGGCGCGTGAGGCGAAGGGAGGGGGTCACGTCGGGTCCGGGGCCATCCTGACAGCGCCGGGGCAGGGCGCCGCGGAAATCAGGGCCGATGCCGGCAAAGGGAACGGGACCGGGCGGAAATCACCCGATCCGGCCCCGCATCCCCAGGGGAAGATGGCGCCGGTTGGCGCCGGATCAAGCCGAGCGGGTTCAGACCCGCATCGGCATCAGGACGTAGAGCGCCTCGGGCTTCGCCGCATCCTGCACGATGGTGGGGGCGGAGCCGTCGGCGAAGCGGAACTCCACCTGCCCGTCCACTTGGTCCGTGATGTCCTTCAGGTAGCGGGCCTGGAAGCCGATCTCGAGCGGGGTGGAATCGTAGGTCACGGTGTCGTTGTCCAGCTCCTCCTGCGCCTGCCCCTGGTCCGGGGATGCGGCGGTGAGGAGGAGGTGGTTCTTCTCCAGCGAGAGCTTCACGGGGCGCGAGCGCTCGGAGGAGATAGCGGCCACGCGGTCCACGGCGGCGGCGAAAGCCGTCTTGTCCACGGACATGACGCGGTCGTTCCCCTTGGGGATCACGCGCTCGTAGTCCGGGAAGGTGCCGTCGATCAGCTTGCTCGTCAGGGTGACGGTGCCGACCTTCACCTGCAGCTTCGTGTCGGAGAGCCGCATCTCGATTTCGTCCGTGGCCTCCTCGGCCAGCTTGCGGAGCTCGGCGATCGTCTTGCGGGGGACAATCACGCCCGGCATGCCCTCGGCGCCGTCCGGCAGGGGCTCTTCCACCCGCGCCAGCCGGTGGCCGTCGGTCGCCACCGCGCGCAGCACCTTGGTGCCGTTCGCCTCGGTCGCGTGCAGGTAGATGCCGTTGAGGTAGTAGCGCGTCTCCTCCGTGGAGATAGCGAAGCGGGTGCGGTCCACCAGATCCCGCAGCAGCCCGGCGCCGACGTTGAACCTGTGGGGCAGCTTGCCCTCCGTCATGGAGGGGAAGTCCTCCACCGGCAGGGCCGTCAGGCTCGTGACGTAGCGGCCGGCGCGCAGGCCCAGCGGGGCGTCGCCGCCCTTGTGATCCAGCTCCACCTTCACGCCATCCGGCAGCTTGCGGACGATCTCGAACAGGGTGGCGGCGGGCGCGGTGCAGCGGCCCTCGCGCGCCACCTCGATACCGCCCACCTCCTCGACGATCGCGATCTCCATGTCCGTCGCGGTCAGGCGCAGGCGGCCCTCCGCCGCGTCCAGCAGAACATTCGCCAGGATGGGGATGGTGTTGCGCCGCTCCACCACGCTCTGGACATGGGCGAGGGCCTTCAGGAGCACCGCCCGGTCCACCGTGAACTTCATCGCCGCCACCCCTGCAACGCCATGGAGGGCGACAGGCCCCCGAACGATCCTCGTATCATCCTGAAAACGCGACGTGAAGCCTCGGCCAGAATTGAGTCGCCCCGCCCGAACGCCCTCCCCGTCCGGGCGTTCAGGGCGGGACCGGTCTGGAGGTTCTTATGAAGGCGGTTGTGGTACGCGCGCCCGGCGGGCTGGAGAGGCTTGAGCTTGCCGAACGCCCCGACCCCGGGCCGCCCGGCGCCGGCGAGATCCGGGTCGCCCTGCACGCCAGCTCCCTGAATTACCACGACTATGGCGTGGCCATGGGCCGGGCCAAGGCCGCGGACGGGCGCATCCCCATGGCGGATGGCGCCGGCGTGGTGGAGGCGGTGGGCCAGGGCGTGACCGAGTTCGCCCCCGGGGACCATGTGGTCTCCTGCTTCTTCCCGGACTGGCAGGAGGGCGCCCCGGCGATCGCCGACTTCTCCCGCACCCCCGGCGACGGGATCGACGGCTTCGCGCGGGAGCAGGTCGTCCTGCCCGCCACCGCCTTCACCCGCGCGCCCCGCGGCTTCAGCCACGTGGAGGCGGCCACCATCACCACCGCGGGGCTGACGGCCTGGCGGGCCCTGGTGGTGGATGGCGGGCTGAAGGCGGGCGACACGATCCTGGCCCTCGGCACCGGCGGCGTGTCGATCTTCGCCCTTCAGATCGCCAAGCGGATGGGCGCCCGGGTCATCATCACCTCCTCCTCCGACGAGAAGCTGGAGCGCGCCCGCGCCCTCGGCGCCGATGAGACGATCAACTACCGGGCGGTGGAGAACTGGGGCGCCCAGGCGCGAGAGCTGACCGGCGGCCTGGGCGTCGATCACGTCGTGGAGGTCGGCGGCCCCGGCACCCTGGCCCAGTCCATCCAGGCCGTACGGGTGGGCGGGCACATCTCCCTCATTGGCGTGCTCACCGGGCGGGCCGGAGAGGTGCCCACGGCCCTGCTTATGGCAAAGCAGGCCCGGCTCCAGGGCCTGATTGTCGGCAGCCGCCGCCATCAGCAGGATTTCGTCCGCGCCCTGGACGACGGCGCGCTGCGCCCCGTGATCGACCGGAGCTTCCCGCTGGAACGGCTCGCGGACGCCTTCCGCTACGAGGAGGCGGGAAGCCACTTCGGGAAGATCGGCGTGGAGTGGTGACGCTCCGGGAGGCGGTGCCTCCCGGAACCCCTCAGGTCTCCAGCATCCGGCGCAGCAGCTCCACGTCCTCCGCGAAGCCCGCATCCTGCTGCATCAACTCGGCCACGCGGGAGACGGCGTGCATCACCGTGGTGTGGTCCCGGTTGCCGAAGCGCCGCCCGATCTCCGGCAGGGAGCGGGAGGTGAGCTGCTTCGACAGGTACATGGCCACCTGCCGCGGCCGCGCCACGTTGCGGGCACGGCGGGCGGAGGACATGTCGGTCAGGCGGATATTATAGTGCTCGGCGACCCGCTTCTGGATCTCCTCGATCGTCACCCGGCGGTCATGGGCCCGCAGGATGTCGTGCAGCACCTCCTGGCAGGATTCCAGCGTGACCGGCCGGCCGAAGAGGTTGGCGTGGGCGATCAGGCGGTTCAGCGCGCCTTCCAGCTCTCGCACGTTGCTGGTGATCTTGTGCGCCAGGAACTCCAGCACCCGCGCCGGCACGTCCACGCCCGCGGTCGAGGCCTTGCTCTCCAGGATGGAGATGCGGAGCTCGTAGGTGGTGGCGTGGATGTCCGCCACCATGCCGCAGCCCAGCCGGGTCCTCAGCCGATCCTCCAGCCCCGCCAGGTCGGAAGGCGGCTTGTCGGAGGAGACGACGATCTGCTTGCCCTGGTCCACCAAGGCATTGAAGGTGTGGAAGAACTCCTCCTGCGTGTTGTCCTTGCCGATCAGGAACTGCAGGTCGTCGATCATCAGGACATCGACGGAACGGAGGCTCTCCTTGAACTCCATCGTGGACTGCGAGCGCAGCGCCGCGATGAAGCGGTACATGAACTTCTCGGCGGACATATAGGCCACCGAGCGGCCGGGTCCGCCGGCCTGCGGCTCCCGGATCGCCCAGGCGATGGAGTGCATCAGGTGCGTCTTGCCCAGCCCGACGCCACCATAGAGGAACAGCGGGTTGAAGCCCGGAGAGTTCGGCTTCTCCGCCACGCGCCGGGCGCAGGCATGGGCGAACTCGTTGGGCTTGCCCACGATGAAGCTGTCGAAGGTGAAGCGCGGGTCCAGCGGAGCGGCCCAGTCGTTCCGGGTATCGGCGCCGCGGGCATCGGGTCTGGCGGCCTCGGGCACCGGGCGGGCCAGCGGCTCGGCCGCATCCAACCCGTCCACCGCCCCGTTCACCCCGGCGGGTGCCGGCGCAGCCGCCGCCTCGCGCACGGGCGCCCCGGCGGAAGCCACGCGGATGTCCACCCGGCGCACGCCCACCGACTCAGCCTGCCAGAGCGCGCGCAGCCGGTCCCCGTACTGGCCACGCAGCCAGTCCCGCAGGAAGCGGGTGGGAACATGGACGACCGCCTCGTCCCCCTCCAGCCCGGCCAGGGTCAGCTGGCGCAGCCAGGTGCGGTACTCGGCCTCGCCCACCTCCTCGCGCAGGCGGCCGCGGATACGCGCCCAGGCAGCGTCCACGCGGGCGGGATCGGCTTCGGACGGGCCTTGTGCCGGGACTGCGGACGCGACTTCGGCGTGCTGTTCCGGCATGTGATCCACCCCCGAGCCCCCTTCCCGCCTCACGTCGCCGTGCTTGCGGGATCACCACGAAGCGTAACTTGCGGCCCGCTCCCAGGTAAACGCCAAACACGTTCCCGGCAGCCAAACCGCAGACGCAAAGAAAAACGCCACGGCGCGCAAGCACCGTGACGCCTCCGCATCACGACTGTACTTAGAAAGTACTTGAAGAGGGCGCCGGGCGGCGCCCTCGAACCTTCAGGCCGCGCCGATCGCCTTGATGCGCGCGGAAAGGCGCGACAGCTTGCGGGCCACGGTGTTGTCATGCGTCACGCCCTTGTCGGCGGCGCGCTGCAGCTCCGGCTGGGCCAGGCGGAATGCCTCCTGGGCCTTCGCCTTGTCGCCGCCCGTGATCGCGTCCTCGACGGCGCGCAGGAAGGTGCGGACGCGCGAGCGACGGGCGCGGTTGCGCTCGGTGCGCTTCTCGATCTGCCGGATGCGCTTGCGCGCGGAAGCGGTGTTCGCCATGGGCCTTGAGGATACCAGTCGAAATGTTCACGGGACGCGCACCACCTGGGGCGGCCGCGAGAGGGGGGCGTTCTATCCACAGCCCCCCCCTGAGTCAAGGAAGAGTCCGGGGTACCCGGCTTTCCCTGTGGAAAACCCTGTTATGCATTGCGGAACGCTGGCTTCCGCTTCTCCGCGAAGGCCGCCATCCCCTCCTTCTGGTCCTCCGTCGCGAAGAGGCTGTGGAACAGGCGCCGCTCGAAGCGCACACCCTCCCGCAGGGTCATCTCGTAGGCGGCGTTCACCGCCTCCTTCGCCATCACGACGGAGGGCAGGGAGAATGAGGCCATCGCCTCCCCCATCTTCAGCGCCTCCTCCACGAGGCTCTCCACGGGCACTACGCGGGTGACGAGGTTGCAGCGCTCCGCCTCGGCCGCGTCCATCATCCGGCCGGTCAGGATCAGGTCCATGGCCTTGGACTTGCCCACGGCCCGGATCAGCCGCTGGGTCCCGCCGGCGCCGGGGATGATGCCCAGCTTGATCTCAGGCTGGCCGAACTTGGCGTTCTCGGCCGCCAGGATGATGTCGCACATCATCGCCAGCTCGCAGCCGCCACCGAGGGCGAAGCCCGCCACGGCCGCGATGACGGGCTTTTTCACCGTCAGCACCGTTTCCCACTTCGTGCCGATGAAATCCTCGAAGTGGACGGCGGGGTAGGTGCGGTCCTTCATCTCCTTAATGTCGGCTCCGGCCGCAAAGGCCTTCTCGCTGCCGGTAATGACGATGGCGCCCACGCCCGGATCGGAATCGAAGGCCTTCAGCGCGTCGCCCAACTCCGTCGTCAGCTGGTCGCAGAGCGCATTCAGGGCCGAGGGGCGGTCGAAGGTGATCAGCCCCACCTTGCCGCGCGTCTCCGCCTTGATCATCCCGTACTCGGCCATCCTGCCCTCCCTTGAGGGCCGCAGGCTGTGGCGGGGCGGCGGAGCGGTCAACCCGGCGGATCAGCCCGGGCGGCGGCGTTCCGGCAATCCCGTGATGATGCCGCCCGCCGTGATCACCCCCGCGCCCAGCAGCATCCAGCCATCCGGCATGTCGCCGAAGACAAGGGCCGAGGACAGGGTGGCCCAGATGAGCTGGGTATAGGTCATCGGCGCCAGGATGCTGGCCGGCGCCCGGGAATAGGCCAGGACGAGAAGGTAGTGGCCGGAGAGGCCGAAGACCCCGGCCAGGGCCATGAGGACCCAGGCCCCGGCCGTAGGATCCTGCCAGACAAAGGGCTGAACGAGGCCCGAGACGGCGCCGGCCGCCAGCCCCGTGTGGAGGATGATGGTCGAGGGGCTGTCCACCGCGGAGAGCTTGCGGGTGAGCATCTGGTACGCCCCGAAGAAGGCGGCGGTGCCCAGCGGCAGGAACAGCGCGGGATGCGGCATCTCCCCCGTCAGGAAGGGCGGCCGCAGCGCGATCATCACGCCCACCAGTCCGATCCCGATTCCGAGCCAGCGGCGCGGCCCCACCACCTCGCCCAGGATCAGGGCCGCAAGCCCGGCGGTGAAGATGGGAGAGGCGAAGGTGACGGCCGCCGCATCGGCCAGCGGAATGTAGTAGAAGGCAAGGACGACGAGGGCATTCGCGGCCAGCAGGCAGAGGCTCCGCACCGCCTCCAGCCCCGGGGCCCGGCTGCGCCAGGGCAGCCGGCCGGTGGCCAGCCATAGCGCGGCGGCCACCAGCAGCGTGTGGAACACGAAGCGCATGAAGACGATCTGCGGAACGGGGTAGTGCACCGTCAGCAGCTTCGTAACCGTGTCCAGCCCGACGAAGAGCGCGATGGCCGTGAACTGGAGCAGCAGGCCGGAGAGGACGGGGGACATCGCGGGCGCTTATGGCACGCGCTGCCCGGCCCGTCCCCGGCCCCCGTTCAATCCGCGGTAACGTTCGCCGCCTTCGCCACGGGGCCCCAGACGGCATCCTGGGCGCGGATCGTCTCGGCCAGCTCCGCCCGGGTGGAGCCGACGGGGTCGGAGGCCAGCTCCCGCAGCCGGGCCACCACGGCGGGGTCGCGGGCCAGGGCAATCATCGCCTCCTCCAGCCGCGCCGCCACCGGCTCCGGCAGGCTGCGCGGGCCGACGAGGGCGAGCCAGGTCTCCGCCACGAAGCCCGGCACGCTCTCCGCCACCACCGGCACCTCGGGCGCGAGGGCGGAGCGGGTGGGGGAGGCGATGGCGATGGCCCGCGCCCGCCCGTCCCGCGCCGGCGGCAGCCCGGTGACGACGGTATCGACGTAGAGGCCGATCGTGCCCGTCAGCAGGTCCGGCAGGGCCGGGCCGGTGCCGCGGTAGTGCACGATGGTGCAGTCCCGCCCGATCTCCCGCATCAGCAGGGTCAGG
Organism: Roseomonas populi; assembly: GCF_024594815.1. GTDB lineage: Bacteria > Pseudomonadota > Alphaproteobacteria > Acetobacterales > Acetobacteraceae > Roseomonas > Roseomonas populi. The sequence goes on from NZ_JANJOU010000010.1 coordinate 121,354, forward strand.
GCGAGGTGCTGCGTGGTGCCTGCCCCCGGCGTGCCGCAGGGCAGCGGCCCCTTTTCCAGCGCCGCGCGGAGGGTGGCGATGTCCGTGATCCCCGATTTCGGGGCGGCCAGGAACACCACGGGGATCGCGGCGAAGCGGCTGATCGGGGTGAAATCCCGCAGCGGGTCGAAGGGCATGGACCGGTAGATGTGCCGGTTGATCACCAGCGGCCCGGCGGGCACGGCGCCCAGCGTGTTGCCGTCCGGTGCTGCCTTTGCCACGGCGTCCGCCGCGATGTTGCCGCCCGCCCCCGCCCGGTTCTCCACCACCACCGTGCGGCCCAGCCGGGCCGAGAGCCCCTCCCCCATCACGCGGGAGAGCAGGTCGATGCCGCCGCCCGGTGGGAAGCCGACGATGAGGCGGATGGGCGGCTGCGCCGTCTGCGCCTGCGCCATCGCTGCCCCCGCGGAAAGAAGGGCCGGGGCGGCGAGAAAGGCGAGCGCGGCGAGTACGGATGCGGCGAGGCGGGGCAAGGGCGTCCTCCGGTTGGATTCGTTGGGCCGGACCGTCCCGCCCTGCCCTGCCCGCGTCAACCGGCGGCTCAGTTCGGCGCCAGCACCACCGCCGCGCTGGCCGAGGCGGTCACCACGATATCGTCGGACTGCGCCACGGGCGGCGGCGCGGCCCGGGCCATGGCCTGGGCCATCATCGGGCGCGGGGTGCCAACGTCACTCGCCTCGACGTTCACCTCGGCGATTCGCTCCACCTTCATCCCCATCTGCACCGCCACAGCCTCCGCCCGGCGCCGCAGGGCATCCAGCGCGATGGAGGCGGCCTCCTGCCGCGCCGTACGCGCCGTGTCGCGATTCAGGCCGAAGCCGATCCCGCCCACCACCAGGCCGCGCGACTGCAGCGTGCCCACCAGTTCCAGCAGCGCCGCCTGATCCTTGCCGCGCAGGTTGAGGGTCTGGCTCGCCACCCAGCGGGCCGGGTCCTCCTGCCGCCAGCTGCGATAGGCGCCGGTGGAGGAGGTGATGCCCGCCGCGCCGCGCGCCGTCTCCAGCGCCGCGGCCATCGCGCGGTTCACCGTGGCCTGCACGCCGGCGGCGGAGGACTCGCGGGCCTCGTAACGCAGGGTGGCGCTCACCTCGTCCGGCGCGCGCACCACCTCGGCCGATTCGGAGAGGCGAAGCAGGGTGCCCGGCCCGGCAAAGACCGCCGGCTGCGCGGCAGCGGCCCCGGCAAGCAGCGGCAGGGCGAGGAAGGAGAGGAGAAGGGAGCGTCTCATGCCGGGGATCCTGGGCGGGCGATGCGGCGGATATGGGGCGGCGCGCGGGCGCAGGATTGACGGATGACCGCGCGCCGCCAACCCTGGCGGGGTTGTGACAACGCGCCGCTTCCGGCCGCGCACCCCGCCCGGACGCGCTGAATGCCCCTCTGGCTCGCCGCCACCCTCTCCGCCGCCCTGTTCCAGTGCTGGCGCACCGCCCTTCAGCAGAAGCTGCGCGGAAAGCTCTCCCTGAACGCCGCCGCGGTGGTGCGCTACCTCTACGGCGTGCCGCCCGGCCTCGCCCTGGTCGGGCTCTGGTGGTGGCTGAGCGGCAGCCCCCTGCCATCCTTCGGTCCCTGGGCCCTGTTCCTCTGCCTTGTCGGCGGCGTGCTGCAGATCTTCGGCACGATCTTCCTCATCTCGTCCTTCGCGCCGCGCGGCTTCGCCGTCGGCACCGCCTATTCCAAGACCGAGGCGATCCAGGGCGCGGTCTTCGCCGTGATCCTGCTGGGGGAGCACATTCCCCCGCTCGCCTGGGCGGGGGTGGGGCTGGGCGTCTGCGCGGTGCTGTGGCTCTCCATGGCCGGGCAGGTCCGCAGCATCGGGGAGGCCCTGCGCGCCACGGCCCAGCCGGCCGCCCTCTTCGGGATCGCGGCCGGCGCCTGCTTCGGGCTGACGGGCATCGCCATCCGCGCCGCCAACCAGGACCTGGCCGCGGCGGACACGGTGCTCGGCGCGCTCTGCACCCTCGTCATCACCAACGCCATGCAGACGGTGATGCAGGGCGGCTGGCTGCTGGTGCGGGAACCTGCCTCCCTCCGGCAGGTGTTCAGCAACTGGCGCAACGCGGCGCCGGTGGGGCTTCTCTCGGCCTTCGGCTCGGCCTGCTGGTTCACCGGCTTCGCCCTGGCCCCCGTGGCGCTGGTGCGCTCGGTCGGGCAGGTGGAGATCATCTTCACCCTCGCCTTCGGTCGCTGGTACCTGAAGGAGCCACTGAAGCAGCGCGACGTGATCGGGGCGCTGCTGATCGTCACCAGCGTGGTGATCGTCATCCTTTCCTGAGGGCACCTCCCGCAATTCGCCACCGGAGGCGCACCGTTCCGCCCTGGTCCTGAACGGCCGGGGCTGCGACAAACGCGATTCGATGGAACACGCCACGCCCTTCCTCACCAGCCTCGTGCTGGGCCTGACCTTCGCCTTCGCCTTCGGGCTCGCCGCGCGGCTCATCCGCATGCCGCCGCTGGTGGGTTACCTCGTCGCAGGCGTCGCGATCGGCCCTAACACGCCGGGCGTCACCATCGATGGCGAGTTCACCCGCACCCTGGCGGAAGTGGGCGTCGGCCTCCTCCTCTTCGGCGTTGGGCTGCACTTCCGGGCGCGGGACCTGCTGGCGGTGTGGCGGGTCGCGGTGCCGGGCGCGACGGCGCAGGTGGTGCTGGGCGTGCTGCTCGGCGCGGTGCTCGGCGTGGCCTTGCCGGATCTCCCCTTCGGCCATGCCCTCGTCTTCGGCCTGGCGCTGGCCATCGCCTCCACCGCCGTCGCTACCCGGGCACTGGAGGAGCAGGGGCAGCTCTCCAGCGAGGCAGGGCGGACCGCGCTCGGTTGGCTTGTGCTGCAGGACCTGCTGGTGGTGCTCGGCCTCGTGCTGCTGCCCGCGGCGTCCGGACACCAGGGAGGGGACGGGATCGGCCTCAACCTCGTGCTCGCCGTGGCGAAGCTCGGCGCTTTCGCGGCGCTGATGCTGGTGATCGGGCGGCGCATCCTGCCCTGGGCGCTGGGCCAGGTCGCTCGCTCCGCATCGCGGGAACTGTTCACGCTCGCCGTGGTGGTGGTGGCGCTCGGCGTGGCCTACGGGGCCTCCACCCTCTTCGGCGTCTCCTTCGCCCTCGGCGCCTTCTTCGCGGGCGTGGTGCTGGGCGAGAGCGACCTGGGCCACCAGGCAGCGGCCGAGACCCTGCCCCTGCAGCGGATCTTCGCGGCGATCTTCTTCGTCTCGGTCGGCATGCTGCTCAACCCGCTCACGGTGCTGGACACGCCGGTCACCTCGCTCCTCGCCCTCGCCGTGGTGCTGCTCGCGAATGGCGGCGCCACCTTCTTCCTCCTTATCGGGCTGCGCGTGGCGCCGGCCACGGCGGCGGTGGTCGCGGCGGCCCTGGCGCAGATCGGCGAGTTCTCCTTCGTGCTGATGGAACTCGCGATCGGCGAGGGCCTGCTGCCGGCCTCGATCCGCGGCCCCATCCTGCTGGGCAGCTTCGGCGCCATCCTCCTGATGCCGCTGACCCGGCGGTTCCTGGCGGCGCTGGCCGCGCGGATGCCCGGGCGGGTGCAGCGCGGGCGGGAGGGTGCGGGGCGGCTCAACGCCAACCTTCCCCGGCTTGAGAACCACGCGGTGCTCGTCGGCTACGGCCGGGTCGGCGTGCTGGTGGCCGCGGCGCTGCGGCGCCACCACCTGCCCTTCATCGTGGTGGAGGACGACCGCCAGCGCGTGGACCTGCTGCACAACCAGGGCGTGCCCGCGCTCTGGGGCAACGGCACCCAGGCGGAGATGCTGGAGGCCGCCCATGTCGATCGCGCCCGGCTGCTGATCGTCACCCTGCCCCTGGCCTGGGAGGCGCGACGCGTGGTGGAGCTGGCCCGCACAGCCAATCCCGGCATCGCCGTGACCGTGCGCGCCCACCAGGATGCCGAGGTGGACTGGCTGCACGTGCAGGACTCCTCCGGCCTGGCCGTGATGGGCGAGCGGGAGGTGGCACTGGGGATCGCGGACTTCGCCATGCAGCGCATGGGCGTGGCCGCCAGCACGGCCCAGGCCACGATCGACGTGCTCCGCAAGCGCCGCGTGGCGGATGCCGCCGTGGGCGGGCTGGGAATCTAGAGGGCTACTCGGCCCGCATCCCCGTCGCCCGCACCACCTCGCCCCAGCGCGGCCGGGCGCGGGCGATCCAGGCCCCCGCCGCATCCGGCCCGCCGGCACGGGTGGAGAGGTTCCACATGGCGAAGCGGGCGCGCACCGGCTCCTCCTTCAGCATGGCCACGGCGAGGGCAGCGACGCTGTCCCGCGCTTCGGCCGGGATGCCCTTCGGTGCCATCAGCAGGTTGGCAAATTCCATGTCCAGCCCGGGGAAGCCCAGCTCCGCGATCGTGGGCACGCCGGGCAGCGTCTCCAGCCGTTCCGCGCTGGAGACGGCGATGGCCCGCACCCGGCCGTCGCGCACGAAGTCCGGCGCGCCGGAGATGGCGAGGAACCCCACCGGCACGTTGCCGGCAATCAGGTCCGTCAGCGCCGGACCGGAGCCGCGATAGGGCACGTGGTTCAGCGCCGTGGCGGGCAACCCCGCCGCGAGCCGCAGCGCCTCCATCGCCAGCTGCCCTGGCGTGCCCACCCCGCCCGAGGCGTAGGCCAGGCCCCGCCCGCGCGCCGCGGCCAGGAAGCCCGGCAGGTCGGTGACACCGGAAGAGGAATGGGCCAGCAACACCTGGGCGAAGGTGCCCATCAGCGCCACCGGCTCCAGCGCGTCCGGGTCGTAGCCGAGATCGGGATAGAGGTGCGGGTTCACCGTCAGCGTGCTGTCGATGGTCAGCAGGAAGCTGCGCCCGTCCGGCCGCGCGCGGGCCGTGGCGGCGCCGGCAATGTTGCCGCCGGCGCCCGGCCGGCTCTCCGTCAGCACCGCACCGCCCCATGTGCCGGCCCGCACCATCCGCTCTGCCAGCAGCCGCGCGATGCCGTCCGAGGCCGCGCCGGGCGGAAAGGGCACGATGATGCGCGCGGGATCGGGGGATTGCGCCGCCGCCGGCCGCGCCAGCGCCCCGGCCGAGAGCGCCGCGACAAGGGTCCGGCGCCGGATCGCGGTGGGCATCAGCCCGTCCGCATCCCGGAGTCCTTCGCCACCTGGCCCCAGCGGGCATGGGCGGAGGCGATCCAGGCCGCGGCCTCCTGTGGGCCGCCGGCGTCGGGGTCCACCGCCCAGGCTCCCATCCTCTCCCGCGTCACGGATTCCTTCAGCACCGCGGCGACGAGGCCAGCCCATTCCTGCTTCGCCTCGGCCGGCACGCCGCGTGGGGCCATCAGCACGTAGGCGAAGCGCACGTCGAAGCCGGGGTGGCCGGCCTCCGCCACGGTGGGCACCTCCGGCAGGATCGGCATGCGCCTGGGGCCGGAGACGGCGAGGGCCCGCAGCCGCCCGTCCTTCACGAAGTCGGCGCCGCCGGAGACGGCGATGAAGGCAGCCTTCACCCGCCCGGCGAGGAGGTCCGTCATCGCCTCCGCATTGCCGCGGAAGGGAACGTGCTCCAGCGCCCGCTTCCGCAGCCCGAGGCTGTTGCGCAGGAACTCCATCGCGAGATGCCCCGGGGAGCCGTTGCCGGCCGAGGCGTAGAGCATTGGCCGCTCCCGCGCGGCGCGCGCGAAGCCCTCCAGGCTCGTGATTCCCGTGGAGGGGTGGACGAGCAGCGCCAGCGGGAAGGTGCCAGCGATGGCCACCGGCTCCAGGTCTCCCGGCTCGTAGCCGAGATGGTGATAGACGAAGGGGTTGAGGGTGAAGGTGGTGTCGATCGCCAGCAGCAGCGTCCGCCCGTCCGGCGCCGCGCGGGAGACGAGGCCGGCGGCGATGTTGCCGTTGGCGCCGGCCCGGTTGTCCACCACCGTCGCACCGCGGGCGCGCCCATCGGCCCCACGCGCGGCACCATCGGCCAGCAGCCGCGCCACGCCGTCCAGCGCCGCGCCGGGTGGGAAGGCCGCCACGATCCGCGTCACGTCGCCCTGGGCCAGAACCGGGCCGGGCAGCGCGGTACCGGCCGCGAGCATCCCCAACATCCGTCGCGTGAGCATGGCCATGCTTTCCTGAACCCCTTGTTTCCCGCCGGGGCCGGTCTGTCGCCGGCCCTCCTCCGGGCCTATCCTGGCGGCAGGAAACGGGGGAAGACAAGGCCGGCATGACCGTTCGCAACGTGCTGTTCGTGATGGCGGACCAGTTCCGCTGGGATCACATGTCCTGTGCGGGCCACCCGCACCTTCCCACACCGAATCTTGATGCTCTGGCCGCGCGCGGCGTGCGCTTCGCCCAGGCCTATGTGCAGTCCGGCATCTGCGGGCCGTCGCGCATGTCCTACTACACCGGCCGCTACGTCTCCTCGCACGGCGCCACGCACAACCGCGTCCCGCTCTCGGTCGGTGAGGTGACGCTGGGCTGGCACCTGCGCGAGGCCGGGCGCACGCTCGCGCTCGCTGGCAAGACCCATGTGCTACCCGATGCGCGCGGCCAGGCGCGGCTGGAGGTGGACGGTGCGAGCGAGCTGAAGGTGCTGCTGGACGAAGGCTGGTTCACGCTGGTGGACCGGCATGACGGCCACCATGGCGAGCCGGATTCCGCTTACGCGGACTGGCTCCGCGAGAAGGGCTACGACAGCAAGGATCCCTGGACGGACTACGTCATCGCCGTGGACGGTCCTGATGGCCCGCTCTCCGGCTGGAAGATGCGGAACGCGCGCTACCCCGCCCGCGTGAGGGAGGAGCACAGCGAGACCGCCTACACCACCGATGTCGGAGTCCGCTTCATGGAGGAGCAGGGGGATAAGCCCTGGGTGCTGCACCTCTCCTACGTGAAGCCGCACTGGCCCTACATCGCGCCCGCCCCCTATCACGCCATGTTCGGGCCGGAGGACTGCCTGCCCGTGGTGCGGGGCGAGGCGGAGCGCGGGCCGGATGCCCATCCCGTGCTGCGCGAGTTCCAGAATGAGGAGGTGGCGCAGAACTTCTCCCGCGACGAGACGGTGGAGACGGTGCGCCCGGCCTACCAGGGTCTGATCAAGCAGCTCGACGACCATCTCGGCCGCGTCTGGGATGCGATGGAGCGGCTGGGGCGGTGGAAGGACACGATGGTGGTGTTCTGCGCCGACCACGGCGACTACCTAGGCGACCACTGGCTCGGCGAGAAGGAGCTGTTCCACGACTGCATCCAGCGCGTGCCCTTCCTCCTCTACGATCCCTCGCCGGAGGCGGACGCCACGCGCGGCACGGTGGAGCACCGCTTCGCCGAGGCGATCGACGTTGTGCCGACGGTGCTGGACGCGCTGGAACTGGACCCGGCGAAGCACGTGATCGACGGCCGCTCCCTGCTCCCCCTTACCCGCGGGCGCGAGGTGACGTGGCGGGATGCTGCGATCTCGGAGCTGGACTGGACCTTCCGCGGCGCCCGCCGGCGCCTGGGCCTGCCCACCGGGCACCACCACGCCTGGATGGTGCGGACGGACCGCTGGAAATACGTGCACTGGACCGGCGGGCTGCGGCCCATGCTCTTCGATCTTCAGGCCGATCCGGGCGAACTGAACGACCTCGGCGCCGATCCTGCCATGGGCGAGGTCTGTGCGAAGATGCGGGAGAGGCTGCTGTCCTGGTTCCAGGGGCTGAAGCGCCGCACCACCATCACCTGGGCGGAAGCGGAGCTTCGGACGGACAGCCACAAGCGGGCCGGCGTCTTCCTCGGGGAGTGGTGAGGATGGCGGGTGGCGCTACGGCGCCACCACCGCCTGCATCTCCCGCCGCCACTCCGCCCGGGCCGCCGCCACGGCGAGCATCGCGCCGATCACCAGCAGCACGACGCCGATGATCGCCATGACGGCCATGCTGTTCACGCTGGCCAGCATCGGCCGGACGTTGCTGAAGGGGTTCCAGCCAATCACCCCGGCCAGCAGGATGTAGAGGGCAAAGGCGAGCGCGACCGCCCCGACCACGAAGGCGACGAACCCCAGGGCGTTCAGCAGCCGCGGCATCGGAATCTCCTCTCTGACCCAGAGTCCTGGATTGGGGGCGGACCCTGCCATGGCACGAACGCGCCGCGAAGGGGGCGGCTGCGCGGCCCTGGCGGCCTATATCCGGGACAGAGGAGTATCCGGCATGCCCATCGACGAGACCCGCACCTTCCTGCCCGTGAACATCGCCGTGCTGACGGTGAGCGACACGCGCGACCTTGCCTCCGACCGCTCCGGCGACACCCTGGCCGCCCGGATCGAGACCGCCGGGCACTGCCTGGCCGATCGCGCCATCTGCCGCGACGACGCGGAGACCATCGAGGCCCATCTTCGCCGCTGGATCGCCGACCCGCAGGTGGATTGCGTCATCACCACCGGCGGCACCGGCATCACCGGCCGCGACGTGACGCCGGAGGCCTTCTCCCGCGTGCTGGAGAAGGAGATCAGCGGCTTCGGCGAGTTGTTCCGGATGCTGAGCTACCAGAAGATCGGTCCCTCCACGATCCAGTCCCGCGCCATCGGTGGGGTATCGGGCGGGACCTACCTCTTCGCCCTGCCTGGCAGCACCGGGGCGGTGAGGGACGGATGGGACGACATCCTCGTCCACCAGCTCGATTCCCGCTTCCGCCCCTGCAACCTGGTGGAACTGATGCCGCGCCTGCTGGAGCACCTGAAGGCGGCCTGAATCCACCCCTGGCAACTTCCCGGTCCGGGGCCACGTTCGTTCCGCTCGAGCGAGTGGAGGCAGCACATGTCGAACCAAGGGGCGGGTCAGGGCCTGAAGATGGCATCGGCGGGCGAGGCGGTGCCCTTCGAGATTCCGGGCGCCAAGGGCGAGTTCCGGATCCAGATCCTGAACGAGGACCGGTCGAAGGGGGTCGTCACCTCCATTGTCCACCTGCCGGCGGGTGGGGTGATCCCGGCCCACTCCCACGAGGCGGGCGACGAGATGCACTACGTGCTGGAGGGCGACCTGATCGAGGCCGGGGAAGCCCTGGGCGTCGGCGCCTTCCTCACCCATGCCAAGGGCGTGGTCCACGGCCCGCACGAGAGCAAGGGCGGCGCCAAGGTGCTGACGGTGCAGAGCTGGCAGAGCAGGGATGGCGCGTTCGACTTCCGCCCGGCCGAGGGCGGCGCCTCCTCCGGTGGGCAGGCCTCCTCGGGCGGTAGCTCGTCGGGCAGCACCTCGTCCGGCGGCGGCACCTCCAGCGGTGGCACCTCCTCTGGGGGCTCCCAGGCCGGCGCGGAGACCCAGGAGGAAGCCTCGGAGGACCACCGGAACAAGGGCTACACCTGATCCGGCGTCCCCCGGTCGGCGGTCAGGCCATGGCGCGCGTGAAAACGGCGGGATCGACGTTTCCGCCGCTGAGCACCACGCCGACCGTCCGGCCCTTCGCGGGGATGTAGCCAGCCAGCACGGCGGCGAGCGCCACGGCGCCGCCGGGCTCCACCACGATCTTCAGGTGGTCAAAGGCGAAGCGCATGGCCTTCAGCACCTCCTCCGGCGTGACGGCGACGCCGCCGGAGAGCCGCGGGGCGTTGATGGCGAAGGTGATCTCCCCCGGGGTGGCCGAGAGCAGGGAATCGCAGAAGGTGGAGCCCTTCCCGTCCGCCCGCACACGCTGCCCGGCGGCAAGGGACCGCGCGGTGTCGTCCCATCCCTCCGGCTCTACGGCGAAGACCTCCGTCCCCGGGCTCATCCCCTCCACGGCCAGGGCGCAGCCGCCGGTCAGCCCGCCACCGCCCGTGCAGATGGCCAGCGCATCCAGGCGCAGCCCGGCCGCCTCGGCGTCCTCGATCAGCTCCACCGCCACCGTCCCCTGGCCCGCGATCACGTCGGGGTGGTCGAAGGGCGGGATGATGGTGGCGCCGCGCTCCTCGGCAAGCTTCTGCGCCAAGGCGTCCCGATCCGTGCCCAGACGGTCGAAGAAGACCACCTCCGCCCCCCAGCGGCGCGTGCTCTCCACCTTGATGGCGGGGGCGTCCTGCGGCATCGCGACCAGGGCGCGCACGCCCTCCGCCGCCGAGGCACAGGCAATGGCCTGGCCGTGATTGCCGGAGGAGTGCGTCACCACCCCGCCCGCGCGCCGCTCCGCCGGCAGCTTCAGCACGGCATTGGTCGCGCCCCGGAACTTGAAGGAGCCAGTGCGCTGCAACGGCTCCGGCTTCACCAGAACCGTTCCGCCCACGGCGGCGTCCAGCACGGGGTGCCGCAGCATCGGCGTGCGGACCACACGCCCCTTCAGCCGCTCGGCAGCGGCACGGACGTCATCGAAGCTGGGAAGGGTCGTCACGGGCATGTGCATGCGGGGATGGTGCGGCCAGCCCGGCCCGGCGGCAACACGCCCCGGCGCGTTGACAGTTTTGCACGGCGCCCCTAGGTGCAATATAGAAACCACGATCAATGACAGGAGAATGATGGTGCGCCTTGCGCGGGGCCATCGCGGAAGGTGCCAGCCCTTGGACCGGAACGCGGTGCAGGTGTCCTTCGCGTCATGTTGGATTTCCTGCGCGCCCCATCCGTGGCAGACCCCGCGGGCCTGACCGCCCCCCTTCCCGCTTCGGGTTTCCCCATCATGTCCGAACCTTCCGGCGCCCCGCCGGCCATATCCCTCCAGGCGCTGGTCCGCGAATACCGCGGCCGCGGCACGCCGCTGCGCGCGCTGGACGGCGTTTCCCTCGATGTCGCGCCGGGCGAGATCTACGGCATCGTCGGCCGGTCGGGCGCCGGCAAATCCACCCTGCTGCGCTGCGTGAACCTTTTGGAGCGGCCGGATTCGGGCCGCGTGACCGTGCTGGGCCAGGAGATGACCGCACTGGATGAAGCCGCGCTGCGGCAGGCGCGCCGCGGCATCGGCATGGTGTTCCAGCACTTCAACCTGCTCTCCTCCCGCACCGTCGCGGCGAACATCGCCTTCCCGCTGGAGATCGCGGGCGTGCCGCGGTCCGAGCGCGAGGCGCGCGTGGCCGAGCTGCTGCCGCTGGTGGGGCTGGAGGAGCGGCGAGATCACTACCCCGCCCAGCTCTCCGGCGGGCAGAAGCAGCGCGTGGGCATCGCCCGGGCACTGGCCTCCCGCCCTCGCGTCCTGCTCTGCGACGAGGCGACGAGCGCGCTGGACCCGGAGACGACGGAGGAGATCCTCTCCCTCATCCGCTCCGTCCGGGACCGGCTGGACCTGACGGTGCTGCTGATCACCCACGAGATGTCGGTGGTGAAGGCCATCTGCGACCGCGTGGCCGTGATGGAGGCCGGGAAGGTGATCGAGCAGGGACGCGTCTTCGACGTCTTTACCCGCCCGGCGCACCCCACCACCCGCCGCTTCGTGTCCGAGGTGATCGGCCATGTCGTACCGCCCGGCACCGTGGCGAAGCTGCCCGCGCCGAACCCCGGTGAGGAGCGGCGGCTGCTGCAGGTCCTCTTCGCCGGCCCCTCCTCCACCCGCGCCGTGGTCAGCGAGGCCTCCCGCCGCTTCGGGCTGGATCTGAACATCGTCTCCGGCCGCATCGACGCGATCGGGCAGGAGCCCTACGGCCTCATGGCGCTCGCCGCCTACGGCCCGCCCGCCGCCATCGCGGAGGCCACCACCTGGATGCGCGGCCTCGGCCTCGACGTATCCGAGATCGGGGAGGACCCGGCATGATCCCCTGGCTGCCCCCTGCCCTGACTGACCTGATGATCGAGGCGGCGTGGGAAACGCTGCTGATGACCTTCGGCAGCGTGATCATCGCCGTGATCGTCGGCCTGCCGCTCGCCCTGCTGCTCTACGCCACCGGCCCGGGCGGGCTCTCGCCCAATGGCTGGGCCAACCGGCCGATCGGGCTGCTCATCAACGCCGTGCGCTCCACGCCCTTCATCATCCTGATGGTGGCGATCGTGCCCTTCACGCGGCTGGTGGCCGGCACCTCCATCGGCACCACGGCGGCCATGGTACCGCTGGCCCTGGCCGCCATCGCCTTCATCGCCCGCCTCTTCGAGAACGCGCTGCGCGAGGTGGACCGCGGGGTGATCGAGGCGGCCCGCGCCATGGGCGCCACCCGCACCCAGATCCTCACCCGCGTGCTGGTGCCGGAGGCCATGCCGGGGCTGATCGCGGCCGTCACCGTCACCCTCGTCAGCCTCGTCGGCTACTCCGCCATGGCGGGGGCGATCGGCGGCGGCGGCCTCGGCGACCTCGGCATCCGCTTCGGCTACCAGCGCTTCATGCCGGAGGTGATGGCGACCGTCGTCGTCATCCTCATCCTCTTCGTCCAGGGGCTTCAGTCCCTGGGGGACTGGCTCGTCCGGCGCTACAGCCGGCGCTGACACACACGAGAGAAGAACCATGCCCGTCACACGCCGCCACCTCGCGGCCCTCGCCGCCCTCTCCCCCCTGGTCCTGCCCGCCGTCGCACGCGCGCAGGATGCCGGCACCGCCGCCCGCCCGCTCCGCATCGGCGCCACAGCCGGCCCCCACTCCCAGGTGATGGAGAAGGTGCGGGACATCGCGGCGCGCGACGGCTTGGCGATCCGCGTGGTGGAGTTCACCGACTACATCCAGCCCAACGCCGCCCTGGCGGCCGGCGACCTGGACGCCAACTCCTACCAGCACCAGCCCTTCCTGGACGCCGCAGTGCGCGACCGCCGCCTGCCGCTGGTGGCCGTGGGCAAGACGCTGATCTTCCCGATGGGCCTCTACTCCCGCCGCGTGAAGTCTGTGCAGGAGGTGCCGAACGGCGCCCGCGTGGCGATCCCGAACGACCCCAGCAACGGCGGCCGCGCCCTGGTGCTGCTGGCCAAGGCCGGGCTGTTCAGCCTGAAGGAGGGCGCGGACCACACCGCGACGGTCGCCGATATCACCGCTAACCCGAAGCGCATCCGCGTGACGGAGCTGGAGGCCGCGCAGATCCCGCGCGCGCTGGAGGACGTGGACCTTGCCGCCATCAACACCAACTTCGCCGTTCCCGCCGGGCTAAACCCCGTGCGCGATTCCCTGGCGATCGAGAGCGGCGACAGCCCCTACGCCAACCTCATCGCCGTGCGGACCCAGGACAAGGACGCCCCCTGGGTTCGCCGCCTGCTGGCCGCCTACCAGAACGACGAGGTGAAGAAGTTCGTCGAGACCACCTTCCAGGGCGCCGCCATCCCCGCCTTCTGAACCCGCATCAAGGAAACGCAGCCATGCTCCGCCGCTCCCTCCTCCTCGCCGCGCCCGCGCTGACCCTGGCGCACGGTGCCCTGGCCCAGAGCAGCAATGCGGGCGCCGCCTTCGGCACCGCCTCCCGGCCGCTCCGCGTCGGTGTCACCGCCGGGGTCCACGCCCAGGTGCTGGAACAGGTGCGCGACGTCCTCGCCAAGGACGGCTTTGTGGTCCGCATCACGGAGTTCAGCGATTTCATCCAGCCCAACGTCGCCCTGCAGGGCGGAGAGATCGACGCCAACGTCTATCAGCACGCCCCCTTCCTGGACGCCCAGAGGCAGCAGCGCGGCTACGACTTCGTGCCCGTGGGCAAGACCGTGCTGACGGCGATGGCGGTGTTCAGCCGCAAGCACAAGTCCGTGGCCGACCTGCCGAACGGCGCCACCATCGCCATTCCCAACGACCCGACCAATGGCGGCCGCGCCCTGGTGCTGCTGGCCGAGGCCGGGTTCTTCAAGCTGCGCGCCGGCGCCGACTACCGCGCCACGATCGCGGACATCACGGAGAACCCGAAGCGCTTCCGCATCCGTGAGTTGGAGGCCGCCTCCATCGCCCGCGCGATCGACGACGTGGATGCCGCCGCCATCACCGGCAACTACGCCGTGCCGGCCGGGCTGCAGCCTGGCCGCGACAGCCTGGCCACGGAGTCGGCGGAAGGCGCGAAGACCAACCCCTACACCTGCCTCGTCGTGGTGCGCCGCGCCGATGCGCAGGCCCCTTGGGCCGCGAAGCTGGCCGCCGGCTACGCCGATCCGGCGGTGAAGGCCTTCGTGGAGCAGAAGTTCGGCGGCGCCGTCGTCGTGGGTGCCTGAAGTCGTGGGTGCCTGAAACGGAAGGGGCCGGGGAGATCACCTCTCCCCGGCCCCCGATCCTGTGCTGGAGGGCCGGTCGCCGTGGCGGCCGGCCTTTTCTCTGTCTCAGCTCTCGGGCGAGACGATCATGCAGTTACCGCGGGCCCGCAGCCGGTCGCAGGCGCTCTGCGCCGCATCGCGGGACAGGCCGGTGACGCGGGCGCGGTAGAGTGTGTTGCGGCCCTGGGCCACCGGCATCACCGTCGCCCGGCCGTTGCCGGCGCCGTTGCGCGCCTGGCCGGCGGCATCGCGCGCCAGGTTCTCGCTCGCGAAGGCGCCGACCTGGATGCCCCAGCTGCCGGTGGCGGGCGCAGGCATCGGCGCGGCGGTCCCGGCGCGCAGCACGCCCGGCGGCAGGCCGTTCTGGCGCGCCATCGGCGTCGGCAGCGTCCCGGCCTGGGCGGAGGGGACGAAGGAGAAGCGGCTCGGGGGCGTCGCCCGCTCGAACGGCATGCTGGCCGGCGCCGCCTCGGCCGAGGCCACGGCCATGGCGCGCGGGGCGGCCGGCGCGGGGGCCGCCGCGGGCGGGTCGGGGATCGGATCCATCCGGGCGACGACGACGGGCGCGGGCTCCCGCGCATAGGTCGAGCCGTCCGGGATCGGGTCCATCTGTGCCACCACGACCCGCTCCGGCTGCGTGTAGGTGGAGCCGTCGGGGATCGGATCCATGCGGATCACGTTCGGCCCGAGCGAGGCGAGCTGCGACTGCACCGGCGCCGCGGCCGGGCTGGAAGCATAGGTAGAGCCATCGGGAATCGGCTCCATCCGCGTGACAGGGCCGGGCGCGAGGCGCGCGACCTGGACATCGGCGGCGGCGTTCCGCCGCTGCTCGCGGATCGCCAGCATCGTGGCCGGATCGGCGCCGCTGCTGCGGCGGGCCGGCGGGTTGAAGCCGATATCGGCGGCCGCGTAGACCTCCTCCGGCGCCCGGCGGCGCGGCTCGCCGCTGAGGCGGGGCCCGATGCGGGCCACGTAGTTCCGCGTCTCCTCCGGCATGCGCCCGCCGGCCCAGAGATAGTTCTCCAGCCGCTTCGGGCCGCCGTTATAGGCCGCCAGGAAGCCCGGCGAGCCGTAGAGGTCGTACATCTCGCGGATATAGGCCGTGCCGGCCATCATGTTGGACCAGGGGTGGTAGGGGTCGTCCCCCAGCCCGTGCTTGGCGTTCATCTCGGCATAGGTGCCGGGCATGAGCTGCAGCAGCCCCATGGCGCCCACGCGGGAGGTCGCGCTCACGCGCCCGCCGCTCTCCTGGCGCATCACCTCGCGGATCCAGCGCTCCGGCACGTCGAAGCGCGCGGAGGCCTCGCGGATATAGGGCCCCCAGGGATCGGAGGACGGGCCAGGCGGATCGTAGCTGGCGATCCGGGTGGTGGAGGTGGAGCGGGCGCTCGTCACCGGCCCCGACGTTTCCGGCTGGCTACCGCAGGCGGCCAGTGCCGCCATGACCGACATCGCCGCCACGGCACGCGCGCCGCGCCGGAAGCCGGACGCACCCCGCGGACTCGGCGCCTTCGCGCCGCGAACGATCAGGTTCATCCCCTCAACCCCCTGTGCTTCGGCCGGCCGGTTACCCGGCGAGCGGGAGACCCACGACCCCGCGTCCCCACGCGGTGTCGCCGGCTCCCGCCGGCCGCGATTGACTGTCGCACCGGCAGGGCTAACGGAAGCTTGCGGCCACGGCAAGGAGACTTTGCGGCCGTAAGGCGGCGGAACCGCGCGGAAGGGGCGGTCCGGGATTGGCCGGGCGGCCCTCCGGCGCCATCTTGGCCCTGCCCGGAACCCCGCCCGCGCCGAGCTCCCGTCGAGGAAGATCCATGCCCGCCACCCCGCTTTCTTCCCCGGCCCGCCAATCCGCCCCCCTTGTCATCGCGCTCCTTCTCGCCCCGCTCGCGGCCTGCGGGCCGGAGCCGGCGGCCCCGGCGCCCGCGGCCGCGACAACGGCCGGACCGGCCTCGCCGGCCCGCGGCACCGTCCTTGCCACGCGCCCTGCCGTCCTGCGCGGGGAAGGAGGCACGGCGGTGGAGATCACCGTGCGCGGCGAGACGGGCACGGAACTGCAGGTCATCCAGGCCGATGCCGGGGGCCTGAAGGCTGGGGACCGCGTGACGGTCCTGCCCGGAAGCCCCACGCGGCTGAGCCGCGCCGCGCCGTAGAGACGCGCGCCCATTCCTCGACCACTGCTGGCGGGCGGGGCACAGGGCAGTGTATAGGCCCCCGCGAAATGCTCGCAGGTCCCATTCTCGCCTCCGAAACCTATGTCTTCGACGCGGCATCGCCGCGCCGTGCGGAGTTGGCACGGACCGACCTGAGAGAAGGCCTCGGCTCCTGGCGCCTCGCCTGGGCGCTCGCCCGGCTCGATCTGCGGAACCGCTACCGCGGATCCGTCATCGGCCCCTTCTGGATGACCCTGTCCACGGCGCTCATGATCATGGGGCTCGGGCTGCTCTACTCGCGCCTGCTGGGACTCAGCCTCGCCGACTACCTGCCCCACCTTACCGTCAGCCTCGTGGTCTGGAACGTCATCGCCGCCATGGTGACGGATGCCTGCATCGCCATGACCCATGCGGAGGGAGTGATCCGCCAGCTCCGCGTGCCCTTCACCGTCCACGCGCTGCGCAGCGTCCTCCGCAACGGGCTGACGGCGGCGCACAGCCTGCCCCTCATCCTCGTCATCTTCGTCATCTTCGGCCACCTGCCGGGGCCGGAAGCACTGCTCGCCGTCCCGGGGCTCGCCCTGCTGCTGGCGAACGCCTTCTTCGCCTCCATCTTGCTCGGCATGGTCTGCGCGCGGTTCCGGGACGTCGGGCCGATCGTGGCCAACGTGATGCAGCTCTCTTTCTTCCTCACCCCCATCCTCTGGAAGCCGGAACTGCTGAAGGACCTGGCCGTATGGCTGCCGCTCAACCCCTTCTACGCCGTGCTGGAAACGATCCGCGGGCCGCTGGTGGAGGGCGGCGGAGCGCCGCTCGTCTGGCTCGCCGCGGTCATCTACACGCTGGTGCTCGGCGCCGTATCCCTCGCCTTCTTCGCCCGCTTCCGCGGTCGCCTGGCCTTCTGGGTCTGATCCGATGGCCCTGATCGAAGCCCAGGGGCTGCGGGTTGAGTTCCCGCTCTACCACCTTGCCGCGCGCAGCCTGAAGAAGCGCCTGCTGGCCCGCGCCGCCGTGCGGGTGCGGACGGACGAGGCGAACCGCGTCGTGGTCAGCGCGCTGCGCGACCTCAACTTCCGCATCGAGTCCGGGGAGCGCGTGGCGCTGATCGGCCGCAATGGCGCCGGCAAGACGACCCTGCTGCGCTCCCTGGCCGGGATCTACGAGCCGGTGGGCGGCCGCTTGCGGATCGAGGGCGCCATCGGCTCCATGATCGACCCTGCCGCCGGCATGGACCAGGACAGCACGGGGCGGGAGAACGTGCGCCTGCGCGCCCTCTACCGGAACCTGAGCCCGGCGGATCAAGCGAAGCTGGAGGAGGAGGTTTCGGAGTTCGCCGGCCTCGGCGAGTTCATGGACGTGCCGATCAAGGGGTACTCCGCCGGCATGGCCATCCGCCTGGCCTTCGCCCTCGCGACCGCCATGCAGCCGCAAATCCTGCTGATGGACGAGTGGTTCATGGCCGGCGACGCCGCCTTCATCGGCAAGGCCGAAGCCCGCCTCGCCCAGCTCGTCTCCGGCGCCGACATCCTGGTCATTGCGACCCACGACATGAACATCGTGCGCCGCTGGTGCACGCGGGCCATACGCCTGGATGCCGGGCGCATCGTGGCCGACGGCCCGCCCGACCAGGTGGTGGCGGAAATGATGGCCGAACCGAGCTGAGGCGCCGCACCGGATCCCGGCACCTCGTCGCGGTCTGTCCGGCCCCAGGGGGCTCTGCCCGCTGGACCCTCGGGCAACCGCGAAGCGTTTGTCCCGAGCCAGGAGGCTGGTTGGACCTATAGGTCCAACCCTGGACCTGCATCGGGCTGCCGCGAGACTGACTTGCGGCGAGGCGCTGACGATCAGGACCCGGTCCCGCCCTCACAGTCTCCTCGGCTCCACGAGCCGAGGCGCACCGTCAACGGTATCAGACCAACTCGAAGAAGAAGATAATGGTGAGGCGTCCGGGGAGAGGAAGAATTCCTTCTTCCTCTCCCCGGGACAGACCGTCAGCGACGAGCGGGGGCAAGAAGCCCCCCCTCGGATTAGGCCTTGCCCTGGGCCCGCAGCGCGTCCGTCAGCGCCTCGCACACCCGGGCCAGATCGTCATCGGTCAGGGCGGGGAAGCTCGGCAGGGAGATGCCGCGGGCGGCCACGTCCTCGGCCACGGGGAAGTGCGTATCCTGCCGGTACATCGACATGTGGTGCGCGGGGAAGAAGACCGGGCGCGTCTCCACCCCTGCCGTTCCCATCTCCGCCATCACGCGGTCCCGGTCCGTGCCGGCCGGCAGTAGCAGGCTGACCAGCCAGTCCGCGCTCTCCACCCCGTCCATCTTGCGCTGGAAGGTCACGGGCAGGTTGGAGAGGTGCTCCCGGTAGAAGTCCGCCAGGCGGCGCTTGGCCGCCAGGATCTGCGGCAGGCGCTCCGTCTGTGCCAGGCCGATGGCCGCGCAGATGTTCGTCATGCGGTAATTGAAGCCCAGCACCTCGTGCCAGTAGCGGCGCGTCAGGGACTGGCCCTGGCCCTTCACCTGGCGGAGCTGGGCCGCGAAGTCGTCGTCATCCGTCACGACCATGCCGCCCTCGCCGGTCGTCACGGTCTTGTTGCCGAAGAAGGAGAAGCTGCCGGCATCGCCGAAGGTGCCGACATGGCGGCCGTGGATGGTCGTGCCCAGCGCCTCGGCCGCGTCCTCCAGCACCCGCACGCCGCGGCGGCGCGCGATCTCCATGATCGCCGGCATGTCGCAGGCGCCGCCGTAGAGGTGGACGGGCATGATCGCCTTCGTGCGCGGCGTGATCTTGCGCTCCACGTCCTCGGGGTCCAGCAGCCAGTCGCCGGGAAGGCTCTCGACGAAGACGGGCGTGGCGCCGGTCTGGGCGATGGTGTTGACGGAGGCGATGTAGGTGAAGGCCGGGACGATCACCTCGTCCCCCGGCCCGATCCCCATGCAGTGCAGGGGCAGGTGCAGGGCGACCGTGCCGTTGCAGACGGAGGCCGCGTGCTTCGCGCCGGTGATGCCGGCAATCGCCGCCTCGAACTTGCCGATATAAGCCCCGAGCGAGGAGATCCAGGTACTCTCCACGCAGTTCAGCACGTAGGCGCGCTCATTGCCGGAGAGGTCGGGCCGGTAAACCGGGATCACGGGCTGCGCCGCGCGAGCCGGCCGTTCGGGCTGCGGGATCGTCGCACCGCTCATTCTTATTGCCATCCTTCGTTACCGCGCCGTGACCGGCCTGCTTCGCTGCCTCTTACACCGCTTTCGGCCGGGACGAAGCAGGGATTTGCCGCCCGTGCCGTCACCCCCGCCCCGCCAGCGGCCGGGCCGGTGCGCCGCCGACACGCAGGCCCGCCGGCACGTCCCGCACCACAGCGGAGCCCGCGCCGACGATGGCATCAGCCCCGATGGTGATGCCCGGCCGGACCGCCGATCCGGCGCCGACCAGGGCCCGGTCGCCGACCGTCACGTTGCCGGCCAGGGCGCAGCCGGGGGCCACGTGGGCGGCCTCCCCCAGCACGTTGTCGTGCTCCACCACGGCGTTGGTGTTGACGATGGCAAAGCGCCCGATCCGGGCATCCGGCCCCAGACAGGCCCGGGCCATGATCACCGCCCCTTCGGCGATAGACGCGCTCGGGGAGATCTGGGCGGCCGGATGGATCACCGCCGGCAGGGCATAGCCCATGGCCGCCAGCCCGTTCCCGACCTTCAGACGCAGCCCGTTCCCACCGAGCGCCACCACCGCCGCCGCTGCCCCCTCCGCCCGGAGCGCCTCCAGCCGCTCATCCCCGCCCAGCACGGGCACCCCGAGCACGGAAGGTCCAGGTGGGTGCGGATCCACCAGGCCCAGGGGCGGCGGGAAGCCCGCGGCCATCAGCGCCTCTATGATCACCTTGGCATGACCGCCTGCCCCGACGATCACCACGCGCGGCGCTTCGGGCAAGGGCATCTCTCCTGGGTCGTGAAGGAAGGGCCAGGATCGCACAGGGGCCCCGGGCTGTCGCCCCGCCCAGGCCAGCGGGGCGCAATCCTTGGCACTGCCGGACGCATCGCGTATCGCAGTTTCATGACCGATACGTGCACCGCCCGTCAGGACAGGACAGGGCCGCACATCCCCGGGAGGCCGGCGTGACCTTCTGGATCGATGTGGAGGATCTGTTCGAGTACGCGCTGGTCAATCGCCGGCCGAGCGGCATCCAGCGCCTTTCCTACGAACTTTACCGCGCCCTGGTGGCGGAGCGCCCGGGAGAGATCGCCTTCTGCCGCCACGACCGGATCCGCGACACCCTGCGTGCCGTGCCCTGGTCCGACATCGAGGCCTTGTTCACCGCCCTGAGCCACGCCGAGGGTCCCGGGCCGTCCACGGGGGCCCAGCCCGGCGCCCGGGGACCCGGCCGGTCGGGGGCCGTCCGCCGCCTCGCCTCCCGCCTGCCGGCGGACATCCGCGTGCCGCTCGGCGAAGCGGTGCGCTCCCAGAGTTCGGCATTGCGGGCCGGGCTGCGGGCGGGGGGCGGCGCCCTCGCGGCGCTGCGCCGCCTCCTTCGCCCCGCCTCCCCCCGCCCGGCCGACCAAGCCATCGCCGAGGGCGGCGACCTGAAGGCTCTCGCCCGGCCCGGCGACACGCTGCTCATCCTCGGATCGCCCTGGTTCCGCACCGATTACGGGGAGTTGCTGGGGCGGGTGAAGGAGGCCACCGGCGTCTCCGTGGCCCTGCTGGTCTATGACCTGATCCCGATCGCCCGGCCGGAATTCTGCGATGCCGGGCTGGTCCGCACCTTCACCGCCTGGATGGAGTCCACCCTGCCCGTGGTGGACCGCTTCTTCGCGATCTCCCGCGCCTCGGCAGGGGACCTGGAACGGCTGGCACCCGGAATGGGGGTCTGCCTGCCCGGCCCGGTGGTGGCCCTACCGATCGGCAGCGGCTTCGGGCAGGGGCCTGCCGCCGCATCTGGCCTGCCCCCCCGGCTGGCCGCCCTGCCGCCGGGCTACGTGCTCTTCGTCTCCACCATCGAGGCCCGCAAGAACCACCTCCTCGCCTTCCGGGCCTGGCGCCGGCTGCTCGACCTGATGCCGGCGGACCAGGTGCCACCCCTCGTTTTCGCCGGGCGCGTCGGCTGGATGGTGGCTGACCTCATGCAGCAGCTGGACAATTGCGACTGGCTGGCGGGCAAGGTTGTGCTGGTGGAGGACCCGAGCGACACGGAGCTGGCCGCCCTCTATGCCGGGTGCCGCTTCACCCTCTTCCCCTCCCACTACGAGGGATGGGGCCTGCCGGTGACGGAGAGCCTGGCCTTCGGCAAGGTCTGCGTCGCCTCTTCCTCCACCTCCATCCCGGAAGCGGGTGGCCCCTTCTGCCTCTACCACGACCCCGAGGACGTGCCGGAGGCGGTGGCCCTTCTTCACCGCATCATCGCCGATCCCGGGGAGGTCACGGCCCTCGAAGCCCGGATCGGGGCCGAGTTCCAGCCCGTGCCCTGGTCCGCCACCGCCCGCGCCCTGTTGGCGGGGCTGGAGCCGGCGGCCGGCTGAGCGGGCCAGGATACGCCGGACTTCAGCCGCCCGGCTTCTCCGCTGCCACGCGCGCGCGCCAGTCCTCCAGTACGCTCCGCAGCGTGTCTTCCCAGGCGATGCGGGGGGACCAGCCCAGGGCCTCGCGGGCGCGGGTGTTGTCGCCCAGCACCCGCTCCACGTCGGTCGGGCGCAGCCGCGCCGCCTCCTGCTCCACCCGCGCCGAGACGCCGGAAAGGCGGAGGAGGCTGTCCAGCATGTCGCCGATGCGGCGGGGCGTGCCGGAGCAGATGTTCAGGGCAATGCCCGGCGGCAGGACATCCGCCCGCTCCAGCGCGGCGGCGTAAGCGTTGCAGACGTCGCGCACATCCAGGAAGTCGCGCCAGCGGTCCAGCGCCCCCGTCCGCAGCACCGGGGGCTGTAGCCCGGCCTCGATCCGGGCAATCTGGTGGGCGAAGGCCGCCACCACGAAGCCGTCGGTCTGCCCCGGGCCGGTATGGGTGAAGGGGCGCAACCGCACGGCGCGCAGGCCACGCAACGCGAGTTCGCCCAGCGCCAGATCGGCGGCCGCCTTGCTCGCGGCATAGGGGTTGGCGGGCGCGGGGACCGCGTCCTCCGCCACCGGCCGGCCGGCCTTGAAGGCCAGGCCATAGACCTCGCCGGATGAAGCGAGGAGGAAGGGCGCAGTGGGCGCCACCCGCAGCACGGCCTCTGCCAGGGCAACGGTGCCCGTCAGGTTCGTGCGCCAGACCGCCAGGGGATCCCGGAAGGAGGCGCCAACATCGGCGCGGGCCGCGAGATGCAGCACCGCATCCGGCCGCGCCGCGGCCAGGGCATCCGGCATGGCGGCCGGTTCGTCGAGGTCGAGCACCAATGTCTCGTCGGCGCCGGCCAAGGCCCCCTCGCTCGCCCCACGGGTGGTCCCGATCAGGGCGGCGCCGGGAAAGGCGGCGCGCAAGGTGGGCAGCAGGTGGCCGCCGACGAAACCCCCGGCGCCCGTCAGCAAGATGCGGGCGGGCTGGGGCACCGGGCCTAGCGCATCCGCGCGCGGTGACGGGCGAGGTCGGCCTCGACCATCTCCTTGATCATCTCCTCCAGCGTGGTCTCGGCGCTCCAGCCGAGCTTCGCCTTCGCCTTGGCGGGATCGCCCAGCAGCACGTCCACCTCGGCGGGGCGCATGAAGGCCGGATCGACCTTCACGAACTCCTCGTAGTTCAGGCCGACATGGTCGAAGGCGATGCGGCACATGTCCCGCACCGTCACGGTGCGGCCGGTAGCCACCACGTAGTCATCAGGCGTGTCCTGCTGCAGCATCAGCCACATGGCGCGCACGTAGTCCCGGGCGTGGCCCCAGTCGCGCTTGGCGTCGAGGTTGCCCATGGGCAGTTCCTGCGCCAGGCCGAGCTTGATGCGGGCGGCGCCGTCCGTGACCTTGCGGGTCACGAACTCGATGCCGCGCAGCGGGCTCTCATGGTTGAACAGGATGCCGGAGCTGGCGTGCAGGCCGAAGCTCTCGCGGTAGTTCACGGTCATCCAGTGGGCGTAGAGCTTCGCCACCGCGTAGGGGGAGCGGGGGTAGAAGGGCGTCTTCTCGCTCTGCACCGGCTCCTGGATCAGGCCGTACATCTCGGAGGAGGAAGCCTGGTAGAAGCGCGCACCCGGGGCACCGAGGCGAACCGCCTCCAGCATGTTCCCGGCGCCCATGGCCGTGACCTGCCCCGTCAGCAGCGGCTGGTTCCACGAGGTCTTCACGAAGGACTGGGCGCCGAGGTTGTACACCTCGTCCGGCTTCACCTCCTGCAGGATCCGCAGCAGGGCGGAGAGGTCCAGCAGGTTGCCGTCCATCATCCGCACCTGGCCGGCGATGCCGAGCCAGCGCAGCCGCTCGTCGATCACGTCGCCCGAGGAGGAACGGCGCAGGAGGCCGAACACCTCGTAACCCTTGTCGAGGAGGAGCTGCGACAGGTAGGCCCCGTCCTGTCCGGTCACACCGGTGATGAGCGCGCGCGGCATGGGTTCCAGTTTCGTCTGGTGTTTCAGGCCGGGTGCTTTAGCGGCCTTGTCCACGCCTTGCTAGGGTAGAACGGTCACAGCTCCTCGCCTGGGCCCAGGCCCAGCGCCGCGCGGTAGTTGGGCGCGGCCAGGCGGACGGGCGGGGGATTTCGCAGAGCGGGATTGGCCGCGATCCGGCGAAGCGCCGCGGCGGCCTCGTCGGGATCCGGCTCCGCCCAGAGGGCGCCGGGCATGTCGTAGGTGCCCTGAGGATCGCGCGCGGGCACCAGCCGCCAGCCCACGGCGTGGCAGCCCGGGCCACTCATGAAGTCGGTGTTCCCCGACCAGCCCGTGGCCACGACGGGGCGGCCCAGCTCCATCATCTCCGCGATCGCGAAGCCGAACCCCTCGGAGCGGTGCAGGGAGAGCAGGACGTCGGCCGCCGCCATCAGGGCCCAGAGGTCCCCCCGGGAAAACGAGGCATCCATCACCCGCACATTGGGCCGTGCCGCGGCAGCGGCGGCCACCTCCGCCCATCCGGGACCCGCCTCGGCCGTGCCGTGGGTCTTGAGGACGAGGAGGTGGGCGGGATCGTTGCCAAAGGCGCGGGCATGGGCCTCGATCGCGCCCAGCGGGTTCTTCCGGGCGAGGGATGAGGTGGCGTCGAAGACGGCGAGGGTGACGAAGGCCCCCTCCGGCAGCCCGAAATCCGCCCGGCCGAGGCCGGAGGGGGCCGGGCGCGGCAGGGGGTAGGGCACCACCTGCACCGGGGGGCCATCGGGCCGGCGGCAGGCGCCGGCCACGAATTCCGTGCCGACCCAGACCGCGTGGCAGGCCGCCAGGCCGCGGCCCCAATCGGCGGGCAGGACGGGCAGTTCCCAGTTCCAGACGCCGATCACCCGCTTTCCCGCCACCGCACGCCGACCGAGCGCGAGCAGCGCCCAGGGCAGCATCGGCCCGTTCACATGGACCAGCAGCGTCCCCGGCCCGGGCGGCACCGCGAGCGGCGGGCCGGCAGGCCCCTGCCGTAGCGGGCCGGTGAGGTCCGCCTCCACCACGGAGATGCCCTGGTCCCGCAGCCCCGCCGCCAGCCGCCGGGTCGCGGCGCCGAGGCCGGTGCGGGCATTGAAGTAGCCGGCCACCGTCACCGGCAGGGCGGGCGGGGGCTCGGGCCGCGCGATCCGCGGGGCGAGCAGCGCAGTGAGGGAGAAGAGCGCTTCCCTCCGGGCCGATCGCGGCAGCAGGGTCCAGATGCGGTGCAGCGGGCTCATCGCACCGTCTCCTCCAACCAGGTGACCAGACGCGCGGCCTGCGCGTCCCAGTCCGTCAGCCGCGCCCCCGCCTCCCGCGCGCCGGCCGAGAGGGCAAGGCGGCGGGCAGGGTCCAGCAGGGCGGCCATGGCCTCGGCCAGGGCGGGGGCGGAGGCCTCCCGCGCCACGAGGCCGCTGACCCCGTGCTCCAGCTGGGCGGAGAGCCCGCCCACGGGCGTTGCGACCACCGGCACGCCCAGGGCGAGGGCGATCGGCAGCACGCCGGACTGGCTGGCCTCCCTGTAGGGCAGCACCACCGCCCGTGCCGAGGCGACGAGGGCGGGCATCTCGGAATCCGACACCCAGCGCGGCTCCACCGTCACGCCCGGTACCGCAGCGAGGCCGGGGGCGCAGGCGTCCGGATCCCCCTCCCCCACCACTCGCAGCGTCGCGCCGGGATGGCGGGCCCGCAGGGCGGCGAAGGCATCGCGCAGAAGGTCCAGGCCCTTGTAGGCCCGGATCCGGCCGAAGAAGAGGAAATCCGCGGCCGGCGCCGGGGCGGCCATGGCCACGGACGGGATGTGGGCGCCGAGAGGCAGGTGCAGGATCGGCAGGCCGGGCCGCCGCGCGGTCACGGCACGCGACACGGCTTCCGAGAAGGTCACGGCCCCCGCGGCGGCGTTCAGTTCCCGCCGCAGGCGCCAGTCCCAGGCAAAGGCGGGATCGCCGGGATGGGGCAGGGCGTCGTGGACCGTGCTGACGAAGGGGATACCGGCCCGCGGCAGGGCGCCAGCGACCAGCGGCGTCCAGACATGGTTCATGGCGGAGACGATCACCTCCGCGCCCGTGGTGCGGGCCTGCTCCACGAGGCGGCGCCGCAGGGTGGGGATGCGAAGGGTCCCGAGCGCCGCCCCCGCCGCGCCGGCGAAGGTCTCCACCGCGTCCAGCGGCACGCCAATCGCGCGCGCCTCGGGCAGCAACTCGTTGCGGTCGGCCAGGGAGAGGGCGAGCCCCACCCCCGGCCTTCCGGCCAGGCCGCGCGCGAGGCAGAGGGCGAACTGGGCCCCGCCGCCGCGCCGGCCCCAGTACCAGAGCAGGATTCGCATTCCGCGGCGCGTATCACCCGCGCCTGCCCGGGGAAAGGCGGGGACACGGGTGATCTTGGCGATGCGAGAAACGTACGGCATAGGCAATGGATGGCCCCGCGCCTTCTTCTTCTGCTGCTCAGCCTGCTCGCCGCCCCGGCCGCCCGGGCGGCGGAGGTGGCCGCCTGCCCGCCGGCCGCGCTCCAGCCCCTGGAGCTGCCGCACCTCGCGGAGGCGCTGCGCGAGGGCCGGGAACCGCTGGTGATCGCCTTCGGCAGTTCCTCCACCCAGGGCGCCTACGCCTCCTCGCCCGACAGGACCTACCCGGCGCAGTTGCAGGCCGCGCTGCGGCGCATGGGAATCTCGGCGACAGTGCTGAACCGCGGGCGCGGCGGGGAGGACGCGCTGGAGATGCGCGCCCGGCTGGAGGCGGATGTGGTGGCGGCCCGCCCGACATTGGTGATCTGGCAGCTCGGCGTGAACGGCGCGATCCGCGAGCAGAGCCTGACCCGCTTCCGCACCCTGCTGCGGCAGGGCGTGACCATGATGCAGGACGCGGGCGCCGACGTGATCCTGATGGACAGCCAGCGCGGCCCCTGGGTGGCCGCCCACGCCGTGCTGCGGGACCTGTTCGACGGCGTGCTGTCGGAGGTGGCGCAGGAACGCGGCGTTCCGCTCTTCTCCCGCCGCCGGATGATGGACGAGTGGGCTGCCACGGGGACGCCGGACGCCGCGATGATCGCGCCGGACGGGCTACACCACAATGATCGCGGCTATGCCTGCCTGGCGGAAGCGCTGGCGGCAGGCATCCGCGCAACGATTTCGCTTCCGCGATGAACTTTAACGATATACAATCTTTAGTTGTAGGAATGGCTGAAGCCGATTTCCTCTGGGCCCTTGCGATGCCCGGCATCAATTCACGCCCCGTGCATGCGGTGACGCGCCAGGGCTTGCCGGAGCTGACCGAAGGACTGGACCCCTCGGCCGCCGCATTCCTGCGGGAGAGCGGCTTCGTCGCGGAGGCGGGACGGGTAATGCTATTGCCGGGCAGGGAAGGAGTTTCCGCCGCCGTGCTCGGGCTCGGCGCCTCGCCCACCTCGCCCTGGGCCTATGGCGGCCTGCCCTTCGCCCTGCCGGAAGGAACGGACTGGCACATGGCCGGGGAAGCCGATCCGGCCGCCGCCACCCTTGGCTGGATGCTCGGTGCCTATCGTTTCGCCCGCTACAAAGCCCCCGCCCGCAAGCCCGCGCGGCTCGTGCCGCCGGAAGGCGGTGCCGAGGCGCAGGTCCTGGCGGAGGCGATCCTGCGGGCACGGGAGCTGATCAACCTGCCCGCCGCCGATCTCGGCCCGGCCGAACTGTCCGACGCGGCGCGCGGCGTGGCGGAGCGCTGCGGAGCAGGGTTCGAGGAGATCGCGGGCGACGCGCTGGCGCAGGGCTTCCCCGCCGTCGCCGCTGTCGGCGGCGGCAGCCACCGCGCGCCGCGCGTCGCGGTGATCCGTTGGGAGGGCAGCGCCGATGGGCCGCTGATCGCGCTCTGCGGCAAGGGCGTGTGCTTCGATACGGGCGGGCTGGACCTGAAGTCGGCCGACGGCATGAAGCGCATGAAGAAGGACATGGGCGGCGCCGCGCTGCTGCTCGGCCTGGCGGAAGCGCTGATGCGCCTGCGCGCGCCGATCCGCCTCCTCGTTGTGATCGGCGCGGTGGAAAACGCCGTATCCGCCATGGCCATGCGGCCGCTCGACGTGCTGCGGACCCGCAAGGGCCTTACGGTGGAAGTGGGCAACACCGATGCCGAGGGCCGGCTCGTGCTCGCCGATCTCCTTACCTTCGCGGGGGAACACCAACCCGCGCTGATCATCGATGCCGCGACCCTGACCGGCGCCGCGCGCGTGGCGCTCGGCCCTGACCTACCCGCGCTGTTCACGAATGACGAAAGCGTCGCCCGCGCACTTCTCGCGGCGGGCGAGGCGTGTCACGACGCGCTCTGGCGGCTGCCGTTGCATGAAGGTTACGCTTCGTGGCTCGACAGTTCGGCGGCCGACATCAACAACGTCGGCAGTCGGCCGATGGCGGGATCCATCGTCGCTGCGCTCTTTCTACGCCGGTTTGTTCCGGATGGTGTTCCCTGGGCTCATCTCGACCTATACGCCTGGAACGATTCGGCACGGCCTGGTCGTCCGGAGGGCGGTGAAGCGATGGGCCTGCGGGCTCTCCACGCCGGTCTGATGGCGCTCCTACCTGCATGGGCCAGGTCCTGAGCGGGAATTCCGCAAGGCCGGCTCGGGTTTCCTCCATCCGGAGAGAGGCCCGGCAGATGATTGTAAGCTTGGCGGGCCAAAATGGTCCGCCCCAAGAGAAGGAATGATTGATCGATGCCCGTGCAAGGCACACCGGACCAGTTCGTCGGCATCCTCCGGGATACGGTTGTGGCGCTGGTTCGCCGCGACGGCCCTGACCTGTCCGCGCGGCAGCTGGGCGTGTTCCTGACGGTTTATCTCGGTGAGGGCCCGCACACGGTGCGCGGCCTGGCCGCCTCGCTCAACGTCTCCAAGCCCGCCATCACCCGCGCGCTGGATCGCCTGGGCGAGTTGGACTTCGCCCGCCGCAAGACCGACCCGCAGGATCGCCGCTCCGTCCTCGTCCAGCGCACCGTGAAGGGCGCTGCCCTGCTGCGCGAGATGCGCAGCATCATGGGCGAGGCGGCCGCGGCCGCCGAGGATGTGGATCAGCGCCCCGCCGCGCAGGCGGCCAATACCCAGACCGCTACGAAGCGGGCGAGCTGAGAGCCGTTCCACCGCGAGGAGTGCGGTCTTAGCCGCTCGGCTGGCCGCCCTCCGACGCCCCGCTCGCCGCAAGGAGCGGGGCCTGCACTCCGGGTGCGCCCCCGCCTTCCGGCGGCCCGCTCCCGCGCCGGAAGGGCGCTACCCCTCCGGCAGCGCGCGCACGAAGGCGCGCCAATCCTGCCGCTTCGCGGCAGCCCTCTCCGTCCCATCCGGCATGCGCGCGTAGAGGCTGAGCACGCCTTTCGCCCAGAGCGCGTCGAAGGCGGCCTCGCTGGAGAGCGCGAAGGCGGCGCTGCGGTCGAACACGCCGTCCCGCACCTTCGGCAGCACCTTCAGGATCCACCAGGCCGCGCCCGCGACGAGGATGGCGAAGCCGACCCAGGTGTGGACGTACATCGTCGCCAGCAGGCTGGCGCCGAGCAGGAGCGCGGGAATCGTGATGTTCTCGCCCGTCCGGTAAACCGGCGAGCCCGGCGCGTTCATCTGCCGGATGTTGATGCCGAGCTTCACCTGCTCCCGGTTCAGCAGATCGCGCAGGCGCTCCAGTTCGTTCATGTCTCGCATCCCGGGTCGGACCGCAGTTCGAAGGCGGCCTCCATCAGGGCGCGGGTGTAGGGCTGCTTCGGGTTGGAGACCACCTCTTCCGTCTCTC
Organism: Roseomonas populi; assembly: GCF_024594815.1. Taxonomy (GTDB): domain Bacteria; phylum Pseudomonadota; class Alphaproteobacteria; order Acetobacterales; family Acetobacteraceae; genus Roseomonas; species Roseomonas populi. Next base: position 150,782 of record NZ_JANJOU010000010.1, read on the forward strand.
CCCCTTCCACCAGTTGCCCGTCCTTCATCACGACGATGCGGTGCGCGAGCGCGCGCACCACGCGCAGGTCGTGCGAGATGAAGATGTAGGCCAGGCCACGCCTTTCCTGCAGGTCGCGCAGCAGTTCCACAACCTGCGCCTGCACGGAGACGTCGAGCGCGCTCGTCGGCTCGTCCAGCACAACCAGCTCCGGCCCCAGTACCAGGGCGCGGGCGATAGCGATGCGCTGGCGCTGGCCGCCGGAGAACTCGTGCGGGTATCGCACGGCGGTGGCGGGATCGAGGCCCACCTCGCGCAACGCGTCCGCCACGCGTGTATCCCGCTGCACACGAGAGAGCGTGGGCTCGTGCACGGCCAGCCCCTCGCCCACGATCTCGCCCACGCTCATGCGGGGGGAGAGGCTGCCATAGGGGTCCTGAAAGACGATCTGCATCTTCCGCCGCAGCGGGCGCAGCGCCTTACGGGAGTGGTCGTGGATGGGCCGGCCATCCAGCGCCACCTCGCCCTCCGAGTGCTCCAGCTGGAGCAGCGCGAGGCCGAGCGTCGTCTTGCCGCTGCCGCTCTCCCCCACCACGCCGAGCGTCTCGCCGCGGCGGAGCGTGATGTCCACGCCGTCCACCGCCTTCACCTGCCCCACCACGCGGCGGAACAGGCCGCGGCGGATGGGGAAGTGCACCTTCATGCCCTCCGCGCGCAGGATCTCCGGCGCGTCGGGCGGCAGCGGCGCGGCGCGGCCGTGCGGCTGCGTCTCGATCAGCATGCGCGTGTAGGGGTGCGCGGGATTGGCGAAGACCTCCGCCACGCGGCCCTGCTCCACGGCCGCGCCGTCCTTCATCACCACCACACGGTCCGCGTGGCGGCGGACGATCGCGAGATCATGGGTGATGAGGAGCATCGCCATGCGAAGCTCCCGCTTCAACCGCGCGAGGAGGTCCAGCACCTGCGCCTGGATTGTCACGTCCAGCGCCGTGGTCGGCTCGTCCGCGATCAGCAAGCGCGGGTCGTTGGCGAGCGCGACCGCGATCATCACGCGCTGCCGCTGGCCGCCGGAGAGCTGGTGCGGGAAGGCGTTCAGCCGCTCCTCCGCCGCGCGCAGGCCGACGCGGTGCAGCAGCTCGATCACTCGCTGGCGCAGCGCGGTGCCGCGCATGGGACGGTGCAGGGTGATGGCTTCCGCAACCTGCCGCCCGATCGTGTGCAGCGGGTTGAGCGAGGTCATGGGTTCCTGGAACACCATCCCCGCCACGCCGCCGCGCAGGCGCTGCAGCTCGCCCGCCGAGGCGCGCAGCACGTCCACCCCGTCCAGGGTCACCTTCCCGGCCGGATTGGCGCCGCCGGGGCCGAGGAGGCGGAGGCAGGACAGCGCCGTGACGCTCTTGCCGCTGCCGCTCTCCCCCACCAAAGCGAGGGTCTCGCCGGGACGGACGCTGAAGGAGACGCCGTTCACCACCTGGTGCCCGCGGAAGGCGACGCAAAGGTCCTGGACGTCGAGGATGGGATCGCTCACCGGCCACCCCCCATGGAGCCACCGGGCTGCTTGCGCGGATCGAAGGCGTCGCGCACCGCCTCTCCGATGAAGGCGAGCAGCGTGAGCATGCCGCCCAGCACGACGAAGGCGGTGATGCCCAGCCAGGGCGCCTGCAGGTTGTTCTTCGCCTGGGACACCAGCTCCCCGAGCGAGGGCGAGCCGGGCGGCAGGCCGAAGCCCAGGAAGTCCAGGCTGGCGAGCACCGTGACGGAGCCGGCCAGGATGAAGGGCAGCATGGTCAGGGTGGCCACCATGGCGTTGGGCAGGATGTGGCGGGCCATCAACCGCGTGTCCGAGACGCCGAGCGCACGGGCGGCGCGGACGTAATCGAGGTTGCGGCCGCGCAGGAACTCCGCCCGCACCACGCCCGTCAGGGACATCCAGGAGAAGAGGAGGAGGAAGACGAGGAGCGAAGTGAAGCTCGGCTCGATCACGCTGGCGAGGATGATGAGCAGCAGGAGCTGCGGCAGGCCCGACCAGATCTCGATCACCCGCTGAAAGATCAGGTCCACCCAGCCGCCGTAATAGCCCTGCACCGCCCCGGCCGCGACACCGACGATGGAGGAGAGGATGGTCAGGGTGAAGCCGAAAAGGACGGAGATGCGGAAGCCGTAGATCACCCGCGCCAGCACGTCCCGCGCCTGGTCGTCCGTGCCCAGCAGGTTGCGGGCGGAGGGCGGGGAGGGCGCGGGGCGGCCGAGGTCCCGCACCACGGTGCGATGGCTGAAGGGGATGGGCGGCCAGATCGCCCAGCCGCGCTTGCTCACCTCATCCGCCAATACCGGGTCGGTCCAGTCGGCGGCGGTGGGAAAGCCGTCGCTGAGTATGTCGCTCTCGGCGTACTCCACGGCCACGGGGAAGAACCACTGGCCCTCCACCCGCGCGACGATCGGCCGGTCGTTCGCGATCACCTCCGCGAAAAGCGTCACGACGAAAAGGATCGCGAAGGTCCAGAGCGACCACCATCCCCGCCGATTGGCGTGGAAGTTGGCGAGGCGGCGGCGGGTGAGGGGCGAGAGGGTCAACGGCGGGCGCTGAAGTCGATGCGGGGATCCACCAGCATGTAGCTGATGTCGCCGATGATCTGCATGACGAGGCCGAGCAGGGTGAAGATGTAGAGGGTGGCGAACATCACGGGGTAGTCGCGCCGGATGGCCGACTCAAAGCCCAGCAGCCCAAGCCCGTCCAGGCTGAACACGATCTCCACCAGCAGCGCCCCGGTGAAGAGGATGCCGATGAAGGCGGCCGGGAAGCCCGCGATGATCAGCAGCATCGCGTTGCGGAAGACGTGGCCATAGAGCACCCGCCCCTCCCCCGCCCCCTTGGCGCGGGCGGTGAGGACGTACTGCTTGTTGATCTCGTCGAGGAAGGCGTTCTTCGTCAGCATCGTCAGCCCGGCGAAGCCGCCGACGACGAGGGCGACCGTGGGCAGCACCATGTGCCAAGCGTAGTCCGCCGCGCGCTGCAGGAAGGGCCAGGTCTCGCTGCCGCTGGTTGTCAGGCCGCGCGACGGGAACCACTGGAAGAAGGATCCGCCGGCGAAGATCACCACCAGCATGATGGCGAAGAGGAAGCCGGGAATGGCGTAGCCCAGCAGCACCACGCCGGAGGTCCAGGCGTCGAAGCGCGTGCCGTCCCTCACCGCCTTGCGGATCCCGAGCGGGATGGAGACGAAGTAGATGATGAGGGTGGACCAGAGGCCGAGCGAGATGGAGACGGGCAGCCGCTCCAAGATCAGGTCCAGCACCGGGCGGCCTCGGAACAGGGAATCGCCGAAGTCGAAGCGCAGGTAGCTGGTGATCATCTCCCAGAACCGGGTGGTGGCGGGCTTGTCGAAGCCGAAGGTCTTCTCGATGTCGGCCACGACGGCCGGGTCCAGGCCGCGCGCGCCGCGATAGGTGGAGCGCGGCCCCTCCCCTCCCCCCTGCGGCTGGGGCGGGCGAACCTCGCCTCCGCCTTCACCCGTCAGGCGGCCGAGGCTGGTGTTCCCCTGGCCGCGGAGCTCCGCGATCATCTGCTCCACCGGGCCGCCCGGCGCGAACTGGGTGACGGCGAAGTTGATGAGGATGATGCCGAACAGCGTCGGCACCAGCAGCGCCAGGCGGCGAAGGAGGTAAGCCCCCACGCGCCCCTAGCCCGCGCGCCGCGCTTCGGCCAGGGCGCGTTCCTTCCCGGCGTCCACCCACCAGGAATCAAGGCCGATGGCGCGCTTCGGGGCGCGGTCTGGCCGGCCGAACTTGTCCCACCAGGCCAGGCGGAAGGTACGGCTGTGCCATTGCGGGATAGCGTGGAAGCCCCAGAGCAGCACGCGGTCCAGCGCGCGGCAGGCGGCCGTCAGCTCCGGCAGGTCGGGCGCCGCGACGATCATCTCCACGATCGCGTCCACCACCGGGTCCTTGATGCCGATGGTGTTGCGGCTGCCGTTCTCCTCCGCCTTCGCGCTCGTCCAATAGTCCCGCTGCTCGTTACCGGGCGAGGAGGACTGGCCGAAGACATCGACCGTCATGTCGTAGTCGAAGCCGTCCATCCGCACCTGGTACTGCGGCGGGTCCACGGTACGGACGCGCGCCTCGATCCCCAGGCGCTGGAGGGACTGGATGTAGGGAAGGGCCACGCGCTCGAAGGTCGGGCCGTTCAGCAGGATCTCGAACTCGAAGCGCTGCCCCTGCGCATTGGTCAGGCGGCGGTCCTTCACGGTCCAGCCGGCCTCCCGCAGAAGCTCCAGTGCGCGGCGCGCCCCATCCCGGTTGTTGCCGGACCCGTCCGTGACGGGAACCTTGAACTCGCGGGTCAGCACCTCGGGCGGCAGCTTGTCCTTGAACCGCTCCAGGATCTCCTTCTCCCGCCCCTCCGGCAGGCCGCGGGAGGCGAAGTCGGAGTTGGAGAAGTAGGAGCTCGTGCGCGCGTAGGACCCGTAGAACAGGTTCGTGTTCATCCACTCGAAGTCGAAGACGAGCCCGAGCGCCTCACGCACGCGCCGGTCCCCGAACAGGGGCCGCCGCTCGTTCATGATGAAGCCCTGCAGCCCCGTCGGCAGCTCGTGGCGCACCTCGTCGCGCTTCACCCAGCCGCGGCGCACGGCCGGGAAGTCGTAGGCGGTCGCCCAATCGCGCGCCACGTTCTCCGTCCGGAAGTCGATGTTGCCGGCCTTGAAGGCTTCCAGCGAGACGGTCGCGTCACGGTAGTACTCGTAGCGCATCAGGTCGAAGTTGTTCGTGCCCTTCATCGTGGGCAGGTCGCGGCCCCAGTAATCGGCCACGCGGCGATAGGCGATGGAGCGCCCGGCCTCGAAGCGCTCGACCTTGTAGGGGCCGGAGCCGAGCGGCACGTCCAGCGCGGGGCGGGAGAAGTCGCGCCCCTCCCACCAGTGCTTCGGCAGAACCGCGAGCTGGCCGAGGATGAGGGCCAGCTCCCGGTTCTCGTCCGTGGAGAAGCGGAAGGTCACGCGGCGCGGGGTCTCCGCCACCACCTCGGATACGTCGGCCCAGTAGGCGCGGTAAAAGGGGCGGCCGTGCTGGCGCAGGGTGTTGAAGGTCCAGACCACGTCATCGGCCGTGATCGGCTTCCCGTCATGCCAGCGGGCACCCTCGCGCAGCTCGAAGGTCACGCCGCGGCGGTCGGCCGGCAGCTCCACCATCCCCGCCAGGTGGCCGTACTCGGCGCTCGCCTCGTCCGCGCTCTCCTTCAGCAGCGTGTCGTAGAGATTGCCGACGCCTACGGCCGGGGTGCCGCGCAGGATGAAGGCGTTGAAGCTGTCGAAGCTGCCCAGGGCGTAGAGGGTGATCTCCCCGCCCTTGGGCGCATCCGGGTTCACCCAGGGGAAGTGGGTAAAATTCGCCGGCAGGGCCGGTTCGCCCAGCAGGGAGAGCGCGTGGACCCGCCTCGGGGCCGGCGCGGCCGGCTGGGCAAGGGCTGGAAGGCCCGGCAGCCCAAAGGCAAGACCGGAGGCGAGGCCCGAGGAGAGAAGGGTGCGGCGGCGCATGGACTTACAGTGGGGCCTAAAGCCCTATCCCTCAACCGTCTGCAACTAAACGGAAAGCAACGCCGTGCAGGCCGGCAGCAGCGCCGGGTCCCCCACAGCCATGACATCCCCGGCCGATTCGAGGGTCAGCGGCCGCCCGGCATGGTCCGTGACGCGCCCGCCGGCGCCCTCCACCACAGGCACCAGGGCGGCCCAATCCCAGGGCTTCATGGTGGCGTCCACCACCACGTCGATCAGGCCGAGCGCGAGCAGGCCGTAGATGTAGCAGTCCCCACCCCAGCTCACCCGGCGCACGGACCGGCGCAGCGCCAGGAAGCCGGCATCCTGCCCCGGGGGGAAGATGTCGGGCGAGGTGCTGGCGAGTTCCGCCGCCCTAATTTCCGGGCAGGGCCGGCAACCTACCGCCCCGCCGAAGGGGCCGCGGAACACGGTCCGCCGCCCTTCCACCCCGATCCAGCGCTCGCCCGTCGCGGGCTGGTCGATGATCCCCAGCACGGGGCGCCCCCGGTGCAGCAGGGCGATCAGCGTGCCGAACAGGGGCCGGCCGGTGACGAAGGCGCGGGTCCCGTCGATCGGGTCCAGCACCCAGACCCACTCGGCGTCGGGGCGGTCGTTCCCGTACTCCTCCCCGATCACGCCGTGACCGGGGTGGTGGCGGGCGATGTGGTCGCGGATGGCGCGCTCGGCGCCCCGGTCGGCCTCGGTGACGGGGCTGGCATCGCCTTTCGCCTCGACCAGCAGGGCCGAACGGAAAAGGGGGCGGATGACCGCCCCCGCCAGATCCGCCGCGGCCTCGGCCGAGGCGATCAGGGCTTCCATTACTGGGGAAGCGGCTGCGGGCTGCCGGACAGGGTCCGCATATAGGCGATCACGTCCGCCCGCTGCTTCGCCTGGTTCAGCCCGGCGAAGGCCATGCGGGTGCCCGGCACCGCGCCGGCGGGGCGATTGAGGAAGGCGTTCAGCGCCTCGTAGTCCCAGGTCTTGTCGTGCAGGGCCTTCATCGCCGGGGAGTAGTTGAAGTCTTCCTTATGGGCGTGCGGCCCGCCGATAACATTGTAGAGGTTGGGCCCGACGGCGTTGCGCCCGCCCTCCGTCCAGGTGTGGCAGGCGGCGCAGACGCGGCCCATGATCGCCTGGCCATTCGCCGCATCCGCGCTCGCCAGCAGCGGCCCGATCGGCTCCAGCGCCGCGGGCGCGGCCGGGGCGGCGGCAGCCACCACCTCGCCGGTATCGATCGCCGGCTTCTCCAGGCGGTGCGGGTGGACGAGGAGGCCGCCGACCAGCCCGGCAACCATGAAGCTGATGCCGGCGGTCAGAACCGCCGCGAAGGCCTTATTCGCTTCCAGGCTCATCCGACCTGCCCGTTCCCCATTGTTAGGCCACGGCCGTTGGACCGGCGCGGCACGTTTGCGCGCCCCCGCCGTCGCGGCTAGAAGCCCGCGAACCATAGTGATCCCGCACCGCCGCGACAACCCGGTGGCGTCAGCCGCAACGGCTGGCCCAGCCCGCGTGCAGGGCGTGCCCACCCCGGGCTGCCCGCCCGCAGGAACCCAAGACTGAGAGGCGCCCCGTGAATCAGACCATCGCCTTCCAGGGCCTCCCCGGCGCCTATTCCGACCTGGCCTGCCGCGCTGCCTATCCGGGCTGGACCACCCTGCCCTGCCCCTCCTTCGAGGCGGCGATGGCAGCGGTGCGGGAGGGGCGGGCGGAACTTGCCATGCTGCCCTGCGAGAACTCCCTGGCCGGCCGGGTACCCGACATCCACCGGCTGCTGCCCGAATCCGGCCTGCATGTGGTGGGCGAGCACTTCGAGCGGGTGGAGCACTGCATCCTCGCCCCGCCCGGCGCCACGATGGAGACGATCCGCCGCGCCCATTCCCACCCCGTGGCGCTGGGCCAGGTGCTGAACCTGCTGCGGAGCACGGGCTGGCAGGCGGTGATCGAGGCCGACACGGCCGGCGCCGCCCACCTCATTGCCGAGCGCGGCGGGGTGGAGGACGCGGCCATCGCCTCGTCGCTGGCCGGGGAGATCTACGGGCTGAACATCCTCCGCCGGAACGTCGAGGACGAGGCCCACAACACCACCCGCTTCTACGTCATGTCGCGGGAGCCCGCCCTGCCGGTCGTGACCGCGCCGGACAGCGTCACCACCTTCGTCTTCCGGGTCCGCTCCGTCCCCGCCGCGCTCTACAAGGCGCTCGGCGGCTTTGCGACCAACGGCGTGAACATGACGAAGCTCGAGTCCTACATGCTGGACGGCCATTTCACCGCCGTGCAGTTCCTCTGCGACGTGGACGGCCACCCCGACCAGCCGCCCTTGCGCCGGGCGCTGGAGGAGCTGCGCTTCTTCTCGCGCGAGGTGCATGTTCTGGGCTGCTACCCCGCCCATCCCTACCGCCGGGAACAGGCGGAGGCCGCCGAGTAACGGCCGGAATCCCCGCTTCCGAACCGCCCGGGCATGACGTAAGGAAGCATCAATCAAACTTTGTTCAGGGAAAGGAAATGTCTCGCATGTCCTCCAGCGTGAACCGCCGCGCCCTGCTTGGCGCCGCACCGGCCGCCGCAGTGCCGGTGATGCTCGCCGCCCCGGCGGTCGCCCAGACAAACCCGGAAGTGCGCTGGCGCCTGACCTCCTCCTTTCCCAAGAACACCGACATCCTGTGGGGAACTGCCGAGGCGGTGGCCCGCCGCGTGGGCGAGCTGACGGAGGGCAAGTTCCGCATCCAGGCCTTCTCGGCCGGCGAGATCGCCCCGGCCCTGTCCGCGCTGGACGCCGTGCAGTCCGGCAGCATCGAGTGCTGCCACACGGCCACCTACTATTATATCGGCAAGGACCCGACGCTGGCCTTTTTCACGGCCGTGCCCTTCGGCCTGAACGCCCGGCAGAACACGGCCTGGCTGCGCTTCGGCGGCGGGCAGCAGCTGCTGGACGAGCTCCTGCGCGACTACAGCGCCGTCTCCTTCCCCTGCGGCGACACGGGCGCGCAGATGGGCGGCTGGTTCCGGCGCGAGATCCGCACCGTGGATGACGTGAAGGGGCTGAAGTTCCGCATTACCGGCCTCGCCGGCCAGGTCTTCGCCAAGATGGGCGCCACCCCCTCCGTTACCCCGGCCTCGGACATCTACTCCTCGCTGGAGCGCGGCACGATCGACGCGGCCGAGTTCGTCGGCCCGCATGACGACGAGAAGCTCGGCTTCGCCCGCGTGGCGCCGAACTACTACGCCCCGGGCTTCTGGGAGCCGGGCGCGCGGCTGCACTTCATCGCCAACCAGCGCGCCTACGACGCCCTGCCCGCCGCCTACAAGGCCGCGATCCAGGTCGCCTGCGCCGAGGCGGACGCCGAGATGGTGGCGAAGTACGACGTGGCGAACCCGCAGGCGCTGCGCCGGCTGGTGGCCGCCGGCGCCCAGCTGCGCTTCTGGTCCCGCCCGATCCTGGAGGCCGCCTGGCGCGCCACGAACGAGGTGATGACCGAGCAGGCCGACAAGAACGAGCGCTTCAAGAAGGTGCTGGAGAGCAATCGCAAGTTCCGGGACGAGGTTTACACCTGGCACCGCGTGAGCGAGAATTCATTCGACAACTTCGCTTTCACCGCGGCCCAGACGGTGCGCTGAACCGCCGGGACGCGTACAAGGAAGGGGGCGGGGCCGGGGGGCTCCGCCCCCTTTCCTTTTTCAAGTCACGGACCTTCCATGGATCTCGCCGGCCTGTTGTCCGCCCTGTTCATGGGCGTGGTGGAGGGGCTGACCGAGTTCCTGCCCATCTCTTCCACCGGCCACCTGATCCTGCTGGGGGAGCTGATCGGCTTCCAGGGCCCGCCCGGGAAGGTGTTCGAGATCGCGATCCAGCTCGGCGCCATCCTGGCGGTGGTGGTCACCTACTGGCGGGAGCTGATGATCCTGGCCCGCGGCATGTGGCGCCCGGCGACGGTGGAGCGGTACACTGTCGTCAACCTCGTCCTCGCCTTCCTGCCGGCCATGGTGATCGGCGCCGTCCTGCATGGGACCATCACGCGGCTCCTGTTCAACCCCTGGGTCGTGGCCTGTGCCCTGGTTGCCGGCGGCATCGCCATCATCCTGATCGAGCGGGCCCGCCCCAACCCGACCATCCGCTCCATGCCGGAAATCGGACCCGTGGCCGCCGTGATCATCGGCTTCGGGCAGGTGCTGGCCATGATCCCCGGCACCAGCCGATCGGGCGCCACCATCATCACCGCCCTGCTGCTGGGGGTGGAGCGGCGGGCTGCGGCCGAGTTCTCCTTCCTGCTGGCCATTCCCACCATGCTGGCGGCCACGGCTTACAGCCTGTGGAAGGCGCGCGCCGAACTCGACCTTTCCGGCCTCGGCCAGATCGGCGTTGGGTTCGTTGCGGCTTTCGTCGTCGCTCTGGTGGTGGTGCGCGTGGTGCTCGCCTCCATCTCAAAAATCGGCTTTACGCCCTTCGGCTGGTACAGGATCGTGTTGGGAGGCATCATTCTCCTCTGGCTCGCAATTCGTTAGGAGAGATGCCGAGGCTTCCGCTCCGGGGCCTGTTGGCTTAACGGTTCGACGCCGCGGAGAAGGAGAGGCCGCATGTTGATGACCCGGATCTGTGCGGGTTTCCTTGGGCTGTCCCTCGTCGGGCTTTTGCCGGCGCCCGCGGCTGCCCAGAGCTGGCCCAGCGATTCGGGCCCTACGGGTGACTATCTCGGCCTTTCCCTCCGGCAGTTCGAGCGGCTTTCTCCTCCGCCCGTTGAGAGGAATCTCGGGGAACGAGTGGTTCCGGACATGCCGGTGACGGACGTGCCCGGCTCCGTTGAAGTCGGCACGCCGTACGTGGCTACCCCCCTTCCCTCACCTTCCACCCGCACGGCCCGCTCCGACAGGACCGAGTCGCGCCGGACGACGCGCCGCCGCGGCAGCAGCAACATCCGCTCCGCTTCCGGTGGCAGTTCCGGGGCGGTCAGCTGGGACGAGTTGCGGCGCGAGCTGGCGGACCGGGACCAGCAGATCCAGGACCTGCGGCGCCAGCTGGATCAGGAGCGCCGTTCGTCGCGCTGAGCGCGGACGCCGCCCCCACATCGAACGCGGGCCGCATCCGGGGCGCCAGGGCGCCCCGGGCGGCGTTCAGGCGGCCTGCAGGGCCACCTCGTACTCGGCCTCGGTCTTGGACCGGATCTCCTCCTCGGTGACGCCGGGCGCCAGCTCCACCAGCCGCATCGTGCCGGCGGCCTTGTCGATCGCCATCACGCAGAGCTCCGTTACCACCATGTCCACCACGCCCTTGCCCGTGAGCGGCAGGGTGCATGCCTTCAACAGCTTCGGCTTGCCGCCGGCGGTGTGCTCCATCAGCACCACCACGCGCTTGACGCCCGCCACCAGGTCCATGGCGCCGCCCATTCCCTTCACCATCTTCCCGGGGATCATCCAGTTCGCCAGGTCGCCATTCCCCGCCACCTGCAAGGCACCGAGGATGGACAGGTCGATATGCCCGCCCCGGATCATCGCGAAGCTGTCGGCGGAGGAGAAGAAGCTGGTGGTCGGCAGTTCCGTCACGGTCTGCTTGCCGGCATTGATCAGGTCCGGGTCCTCCTCCCCCTCGTATGGGAAGGGTCCCATGCCGAGCATCCCGTTCTCGCTCTGCAGCTGGACGGAGACGCCCTCCGGGATGTGGTTGGCGACCAGGGTCGGGATGCCGATCCCCAGGTTCACGTAGAAGCCGTCCTCCAGCTCGCGGGCGGCGCGGGCAGCCATCTCGTCGCGGGTCCAGGCCATGTCGGGTGCCTCCTCAGCGGGCCGGAAGGGGATCGGTGCCGGCAGCGGCGGGCGCCGCGGGCTCGGAGCGCTTGCGAACCGTGCGCTGCTCGATCCGCTTCTCCGTGCCGGCGGGCACGACAATCATGCGCTTGGTGTAGATGCCGGGGGTGTGGATGTGGTCCGGGTCCAGCTCGCCCTGCCCGACCATCTCTTCCACCTCGACGACCGTCACCTTCGCGGCGGTGGCCATCATCGGGTTGAAGTTCCGGGCCGTCTTGCGGAAGACGAGATTGCCCTCCGGATCCGCCTTCCAGGCGTGAATGATGGCGAGATCCGCCATAATCCCCCGCTCCATGACATAGGTGGAGCCGTCGAAGTCCTGGGTCGGCTTGCCCTCGGCCACCGCGGTGCCCACGCCCGTGCGGGTGAAGAAGGCGGGAATGCCGGCGCCGCCCGCGCGGATGCGCTCGGCCAGCGTGCCCTGCGGGTTGAATTCGATCTCCAGCTCCCCGGCCAGGTACTGGCGAGCGAACTCGGCGTTCTCGCCGACATAGGAGGCGATCATCTTGCGGATCTGGCGGGTCTTGAGCAGCAGGCCCAGCCCCGCATCGTCCACGCCCGCGTTGTTGGAGACAAAGGTAAGGCCCTTCACGCCGCTGTCCCGGATCGCCTCGATCAGCAGGCCGGGAACGCCGCAAAGCCCGAAGCCGCCGGAATGGATGAGCATCCCGTCGCGCAACAGCCCGTCCAGCGCCGCTCTCGCATCCGGGTAGAGTTTCCTGCTCATTCGAGCCCGTCTCCTGCGTTTCCGGGCGGGAGGCTAGCCCCGCCATTGCGGTCGAGAAAGAGGGCGAAAAAAGCGGCCGGAGGGGATTGCGGCCCCCAAAGCCGGGAGCTATATCGCGGCACCCGCACGGTAGGGGGCCATAGCTCAGTTGGGAGAGCGCTTGAATGGCATTCAAGAGGTCGTCGGTTCGATTCCGATTGGCTCCACCAGTTTAGCGGGATGATGCGGGGTGCTCGGCAACGGGCGCCCCGCTCTCTTTTTGGGCCCGCCCCTTCGCGGGCCGCCCTTCACCCGACGCCCACGATCCGCCAGGCGTATTCCTGCCCGTCAGGCTCGGTGATCGTCACGTTCTCGCCCGGCCGGCAGGGAACGCCGCTGCGGATCACGGCCTGGATCGGCGCATCGATCGGGCTGTCGTCCCGCCGGAAGAAGCGCAGCGCCCAGCCCGTGTCGGGATCGTAAAGCACGTCGCCGTCCATCAGCCCTTGGCCCGGCCAGAAGCGGCGGGCTGGCCATGGCGCCGCGTCCGCCAGCCAGGCGTTCGGGTCGGGGAAGCCCTGGGAGTCGAGCGTCAGCTGCGCCTCGTAGCGGTGCTCGGGGCTGCCCTCGGGCAGGCCGGTGCCGCCGCTCGGCGACAGGACGACGAGCGGCATGCGGAACCTCCTCGGGCTGCTGGCGGCAGGGCTGCCTAGATCGCGACGCGAACACCCAGCTCGACCACGCGGTCGCTGGGGATACGAAAAAACTCGGTTGCCGGAACCGAGTTGCGGGACATGAGGCCGAAGAGCCACTGCTGCCAGCGCGCCATCTTCGGCATGGCCGAGGCGACGACCGTCTCCCGCCCCAGGAAGTAGGAAGCCTGCATCGGCTCGTAGTCCACGCCCACCTCGCGCAGCCCCTCCAGCTCCTTCGGGATGTTCGGGCTCTCCTGGAAACCGTAGCAGAGGGTGACGCGGTGGATGTTCGGCGCCAGCTCCTCCACCCGGCGGCGGTGCGTCACCTGCGGCACGTCCTCGTTGTTCACGGTGACGAAGAGGACGCGCTCGTGCAGCACCTTGTTGTGCTTCAGGTTGTGCAGCAGCGCGTTCGGCACGTAGTCGGCCTGGCTCGTCATGAACACCGCGATTCCCGGCACGCGCACGGTGCGGGATTGCGGCAGTCGGGCCAGGAACGACTTCAGGGGCAGGCTGTCCTGCCGGAAGCGGCTGAACAGCAGGTCCCGGCCGCGGCGCCAGGTGAGCATCAGGGTGAAGAGCGCGCCGCCGAGCAGCAGCGGCACCCAGCCCCCATCCGGGATCTTCAGGACGTTCGAGAGAAAGAAGGCGAAGTCGAGCACGAAGAGCGGGGCGAAGACCGAGATCACCAGGGGCAGCGACCAGCCGAAGCTGCGCCGGAAGACGAGGCCCGCGAGGGTGGAGGTGGCCAGGAAGGTGCCCGTGACGGCCAGCCCGTAGGCCGCGGCCAGGCTGTCCGAGTTGCGGAAGGCGATGACGAGGACGAGCACGCCCGCCAGCAGGGCGAAGTTCACCTGCGGCAGGTAGATCTGCCCCTCCTCCGTCTCGCTGGTGTGGCGCACCACGAGGCGCGGCAGGAAGCCGAGCTGCACGCACTGCCGGGCGATGGAGTAGGCGCCGGAGATCATCGCCTGGCTGGCGATGATGGTGGCCGCCGTGGCGAGGATGACGAGCGGCAGGCGCAGCCATTCCGGCGCCAGCAGGTAGAAGGGGTTCTCCAGCGCGGCCCTGTCCGCCAGCATCAGCGCCCCCTGCCCGAGGTAGTTCAGCGCGAGGGAGGGCAGCACGAAGGCGGCCCAGGCGATCTGGATGGGACGGCGGCCGAAATGCCCCATGTCGGCGTAGAGCGCCTCCGCCCCCGTGACGGCGAGCACGACGGAGCCGAGGGCGATGAAGGCCGCCAGCTTGTAGGCGAAGATGAACTGCACGGCGTGATGCGGCGAGAGGGCCACGAGCACGCCCGGCTCCCGGATCACCTCGATAAGGCCGAGGAGGCCGATCACGGCGAACCAGACCACGGTGATGGGCCCGAACACCGCGCCCATGCTACCCGTGCCCCGGTACTGGAAGAGGAAGAGCGCCAGGAGGACGGCCAGCGAGAGCGGGACGACCGCGCCCTCGAAGGCGGGAGAGATGATCTTCAGCCCCTCGATGGCCGAGAGGACGGAGATGGCGGGGGTGATCACCCCATCGCCGAAGAAGAGGGCCGCTCCGGCGATTCCCACCAGGGCCACCGTCCAGCGGCCGCGCTCCGTCCGCGCCACGCGCTGGGCCAGCGCCATGAGGGCGAGGATTCCCCCCTCCCCCCGGTTGTCCGCCCGCATGACGAGCCAGACGTACTTCACCGAGACGACGATGATGAGCGACCAGATGATGAGGCTGAGGATCCCCAGGATCTCCCAGCGCTCCAGCCCATCGGCCGAGAAGTGCAGCAGGGCCGCCCGCATGGAGTAGAGGGGGCTGGTGCCGATATCGCCGTAGACGATACCCAGAACGCCCAGGAGGACGGCCGCATTCACCGGCCGTCGATCGCCTGGGGTATCCTCTGCTGTCACGTCCGTTGTCCGCGCCTGTTGGCCGGCAGCGGCATATGACCGCCGCCCCGGCCCCTGCAACCCCCGGCACCGCCCCTGAGTTGCAGGTCCGTCATGCGCCCGGCCGCGGAACGGCTTCCGGACCGGGCGCCGCTGCTCAATGCCCGCGCAGGATCTGGGAGAGGAAGGTCCGCAGGCGCTCGGTCTTCGGGTCGTTGAAGAGCGGCTCCGGCGCGCCCTGCTCCACGATCTCGCCCCGGTCCATGAACACCACCCGGTCGGCTACCTGGCGGGCGAAGCCCATCTCGTGGGTCACGCAGATCATGGTCATGCCGTCCTCGGCCAGTCCGACCATGGTGTCCAGCACCTCCTTGATCATCTCGGGGTCGAGCGCGGAGGTCGGCTCGTCGAAGAGCATGATCTTGGGCTTCATGCACAGGGCGCGGGCGATGGCCACGCGCTGCTGCTGCCCGCCGGAGAGCTGGCCGGGATACTTGCGCGCCTGGTCCGGGATCTTCACCCGGGTCAGGTAGTGCATCGCCAGATCCTCCGCCTCCTTCTTCGGCATGCGGCGGACCCAGATCGGGGCCAGGGTGCAGTTCTCCAGGATGGTCAGGTGCGGGAAGAGGTTGAAGGACTGGAACACCATCCCGACCTCGCGCCGGATCGCGTCCAGGGCGCGGACGTCGTCCGACAGCTCCGTCCCGTCCACGACGATCCGGCCCTCCTGGTGCTGCTCCAGGCGGTTGATGCAGCGGATCATGGTGGACTTGCCGGAGCCGGAGGGGCCGCAGACCACCACCCGCTCGCCAGTGGCGACGGAGAGGGACACGTCCCGCAGCACGTGCATGGCGCCGTACCACTTGTTGACCTTGTCCAGCAGGATGGCCGGCGGCGCATCCGTGCGGACAGCGGAGCGGAGATGGGTTTCGGTGTCGATCGCGGCGCTCATGGCGTGGTCCTTTCGATCCGCAGGGCTCAGCGGCGCCGGTGGCGGTTCAGCTCCGCCTCCAGGTTCTGGCTGTAGCGGGACATGGCGAAGCAGTAGCAGAAGTAAATGACGGAGATGGCGAGGTAGACCTCGACGCCGAAGCCCTGCCAGGCGGGCTCCACGACCGCGGTCTTGCCCGCGGTCAGCAGGTCGAAGATGCCGATGATCAGCACCAGCGACGTGTCCTTGAAGAAGCCGATGAAGGTGTTCACCAGCGGCGGAATCACCAGTCGCAGGGCCTGCGGCAGGATGATGAAGCCGGTCTTGTACCAGTAGGAGAGGCCGAGCGCGTCGGCGGCCTCGTACTGCCCCTTCGGCAAGGCCTGCAGCCCGCCGCGCACCACCTCGGCCAGGTAGGCCCCGGCAAAGAGGGTGATGGCGACCTGGGCGCGCAGCAGCTTGTCGATATTGATCCCCTCGGGAAGGAAGAGGGGGAACATGACGCTCGCCATGAAGAGCAGGGAGATCAGCGGCACGCCGCGGATCAGCTCCACATAGGCCACGCAGAGAACGCGCACCGCCGGCATCGAGGAGCGGCGGCCGAGCGCCACAAGGATGGAGAGCGGGAAGGCGAAGGCCAGCCCGAAGGTGGCGAGGATGAGGGTGATGGGCAGCCCGCCCCAGCGCTCCTGCGGGACATAGCTCAGGCCGAGGATGCCGCCCCACATGAGGATGCCGATCACGACCAGGGTCGCGATCCAGATCAGCGCCAGTTCCTTGCGCCAGAAGCGGCGCATGGCCGAGACGGCATAGAGCGCGGTGAAGAGCACGCAGACCAGCGCGGGCCGCCAGTGCTCCTCATAAGGATAGGTGCCGAAGAGGATGAAGCGATGCTTCTCCGTCACCACGGCCCAGCAGGCGCCGGGGGTGGCCGAGGCCTTCAGCGCGCGGCAGGCCTGGGTCTGGTTGTTCTCCACCGACCAGATGGCGTTGACGAAGGCCCAGTCCACGAAGCTGATCGCGTACCGCACGATCAGGTAGCCGAGCACGAGCGTGAGCGCCGTGTTCAGCCAGGAGGAGAAGAGGTTGGCGCGCAGCCACGCGACCGGCCCGGTGGTCAGGGCCGGCGGCTGGCGCGGCGCCGCCTCGGGGACGCCGGCAATGGAGGTGCCGAGGGAGATTTCGCTCATGCCCTTGCCCTCTCAGCGCTCAACCAGCGCGATGCGGTTGTTGTACCAGTTCATGAAGAAGCTGATGGACAGCGAGATGGTCAGGTAGACCGCCATGATGATGGCGATGCCCTCGATCGCCTGGCCCGTCTGGTTCAGCGTGGTGTTGGCGATGGAGACGATGTCCTGGTAGCCGATGGCGACCGCGAGGGAGGAGTTCTTCGTCAGGTTCAGGTACTGGCTCGTCATCGGCGGCACGATCACGCGCAGCGCCTGGGGCAGCACGACCTGGCGGAGCACCACGCCGGGGCGAAGGCCCAGGGCCTGCGCCGCCTCCCACTGGCCTTGCGCCACGGCCAGGATGCCGGCGCGCACGATCTCCGCGATGAAGCCGGCGGTGTAGGTGGTCAGGCCGATCAGCAGGGCGAAATATTCCGGGCTGATCGTGAAGCCGCCCTGGAAGTTGAAGCCGCGCAGCGCCGGCCAGTCGATGGCGGTGGGCGCGCCGCCCGCCAGCCAGACGAGGAGCGGCAGGCCGATGATGAAGCCGATCGCCGCCGGCCAGAGCGGGCGGGGCCGGCCATCCTCCATCTGCTTGCGCCGCAGGGCCTTGGCCGTGAGCCAGGTGGCGAAGCATCCCGCCACGAAGGCCAGCAGCGCCCAGCTATGCGCCTCCTGCCAGTCCAGGAAGGGCAGGCGCAGGCCGCGGTTGGAGAGGAAGACGCCGCTCACGGGGTTCAGCGCCTGCCGCGGGGCGGGCAGGCCCTGCAGCATCGTGTACCAGAACAGCAGCTGCAGCAGCAGCGGGATGTCGCGGATCACCTCGACATAGACGGCGGCGATCTTCGAGAGCAGCCAGTTCTTCGAGAGGCGCGCGATGCCGATGAGCGTGCCGAGGATCGTGGCCAGCACGATGCCGATCACCGCCACCTTCAGCGTGTTCAGCACGCCGACGGTGAGCGCGCGGAGATAGGTGCTGGCGGGGGTATACTCGATCAGGTGCTCGCCGATCGGCAGCCCGGCCTCGCGCTGGAGGAAGCCGAAGCCCGTCGCGATGCGCCGGACCTCCAGGTTGTGCTGGGTGTTCCGCACCAGCCACCAGACGATGCCGATCACGGCGCCGACGATCAGCACCTGCCACACGATGGCCCGCACCCGCTCATCCGCCCAGGAAAGGCGGATCTGCCTCTTCGGCGGCGGGCGCAGGTGCCGCGGGTCGATGGTGGTCTGCGACATGCCGTGATGCCTCGTCTCTTCTTATTCTTAGGATGCGCCGCGGGGGCCATTCGGCCCCCGCGGCCCGCGGATCAGCGGAACGGCATCGCGTACTGCTGGCCGCCCGGCGTGGTCCAGAGCGCGTTCGGGCCGCGCTGGATGCCGATCGGCTGCAGGTGGCGGGCGAAGATCTCGCCGTAGTTGCCGGTCGCCTTGATGACGTTCACGACCCACTCGTTCGAGACGCCGAGCATCTGGCCGAGGCCGCCATTCTTGCCGAGCATGCGCTGCACCTCCGGCCGGGTGTCGTTCGCGGCCATCTGCGCCACGTTGGCCTGGGTGATGCCCAGCTCCTCGGAGGCGACGAGGGCGAAGTGCACCCAGCGGACGAGGTCGGCGTAGCGCTGGTCGCCGTGGCGCACCAGCGGGCCGAGCGGCTCCTTCGAGATCACGTCCGGCAGGATCGTGTGCTCGGCGGGGTTGGGCTGGCTGGAACGGGTGGCGGCGAGGCCGGAGACGTCCGTGGTATAGGCGTCGCAGCGGCCAGCGGCGTAGGCGCCCACCAGCTCCTCAAGGCGCTCGATCACCACGGGGGTGAATTGCACGCGGTTGGCGCGGGCCCAGTCCGTCAGGTTCTGCTCGGTGGTGGTGCCGGGCTGGACGCAGATGGTGGCGCCGTTCAGCTCCTTGGCCGTCTTCACGCCGGTCGAGGTCTTCACCATGAAGCCCTGGCCGTCAAAGAAGTTCACGCCCGTGAAATCGAGGCCGAGCGAGGTGTCGCGCGACAGCGTCCAGGTCGTGTTGCGGGCCAGCAGGTCGATCTCGCCGGACTGCAGCGCCGTGAAGCGGCTCTGCGCCGTCGTTGGCACGTAGCGGACCTTGTTCGGGTCGTTGAAGATCGCGGCGGCGATGGCGCGGCAGTACTCCACGTCGAAGCCCTGCCACACGCCCTGGCTGTTCGGCTGCGCGAAGCCGGCCAGGCCGGTGTTCACGCCGCAAACCAAGGTGCCGCGCGCCTTGATCGCGTCCAGTGTTGCGGCAGCACCGGCTGCCGGGGCCTGGGCCATGGCCGGAAGGGCACCCACCGCCGTCATGGCCAGGGCGCCGAACAGGCTGCCTTTCAGGCCGGACATCACGCGCCGCAAGGGCTGCATGCTCATTCAATTCTCCCCGAGTCTCGTTGGGACTCACCCAGACGTCATGCTGCGCCAGGGTTGTGCCTGGATCAACGCGGGATTGCGCGAACCGCAGGGCAGCCGCCCCTTAGCCTTCTGCCACACGCCCGTCCATTCCTCGCCGGAGAGGGCCCCGCGGCAGGAACCAAGGGCACGATGATGTCGCTCCACATGACTGGGCCAGCACTGCAAGTGGCGTGCCGCCTCCTGGCAACGAGGACGTCTGGCCTCCACCCCGGTCGGGCACCGATGGTCCCCAGCCCGGCCATGACGAGGGTCACCCCGAGGGCAGTGTGACAGCCATACCTTGCCCTTCCGGCTCCAGCAGGGCTCCCAGCCCTTCCAGCGCAGCCAGCGCCTCCGGCGGCAGGGGCCAGGGCAGGCTCAGCCGCGCCCCATTCAGGCGAATGGCCGGGCGTGGGCCTGGCGGCAGGCCCGCAGCCCCGGATGCGGCAAGAATCAGGGCTCCCTCCAGCGCGGGCGAGCGCCTCTCGATCACCGCCTTACCCAGGACTTGCAGCTCCACCGGCCCGCCGGCCGCCAGGGTCAGCAGCGGCAGCAGGTCCTGCAGCACGCGGGCGGCCGGGGCCGGGCGGATCCCCTCCTCCCGCCCGAGCGCGAGAAAGCCGCGGGTGACCTGGTCATACTCCAGGGCCGCGTCCCGGGCGCGGGTGACCTGGCGGGTCACCACCTCGCCCTCCGGCAGCCGTGGCACGGCGGAATCGAGATTGGCGGTCAGGACCATCGAGAGGTTGTTCACGAGGTGCCGCACCGGCCGCATCAGCAGCGCCATGGCCTGCCCGGCCGGCGAGGTGGCCTCGGCCTCTTTCCCCTTCTCTCCCAGCCCGGTCATCGCGGCATTCCCTCCAGGATGTCGTGGAACAGGCGGGCCGGCAGGGTGCCGCCACGCACGTCGTCCATGGGCGTGGCGTCGTCGTTGCCCAGCCAGACGCCGATCACCGTGCCGCCGGCGAATCCGATGAACCAGGCGTCCCGGAAATCCTGCGTGGTGCCCGTCTTGCCGGCAATGGCGCGGCCCGGCACGGCGGCGGCCCGGCCGGAGCCACGGTTGACCACAGCCTCCATCATGCGCCGCATCGCCGCGGCGTCGTCCGCCTGCAGCACCCGGATCGGCGCGGGCTCGCCGAGCGGAAGGGCGCGGCGCTCCGCGCGGGCTGCCGCAACGCCGTTCGGCACCACCCGCACCCCGCCATTGGCGATGGAAGCATAAGCGGCGGTCAGCTCCAGCAGACTTGCCTCCCCCGTTCCGAGGGCGATGGTGGCGTCGTTCGGGAAGGGCCCTGTCAGCCCCAGGCGGCGGGCGACGGCCGCCGCCTCCTTCGGCCCGCCGCCCCGCACCAGCACCCGTACCGCGGCCGTGTTGACGCTGTGGGCCAGCGCCTCCTCCAGCGGCAGGTCGCCGCGCGGGCGCCAGCCGCCATTGCCCGGGGACCAGCGGCCGAGGGTGAGCGGCCCGTCGGATACGGTGGAGTCCGGCGAAAGCCCATGCTCCAGAGCCGCGAGGTACACGAAGGGCTTGAAGACGGAGCCGGGCTGGCGGCGCGCGGAGACGGCCCGGTTGAAGCTGCTGCGGCGATAGTCCCGCCCGCCCGCCATGGCCCGCACGGCGCCGGTGGCGGCATCCATCACCACCACGGCCCCCTGCCCCACATCGGCCGCGGCGCCGGGGCCGGCCAGCAGCGCCTCCAGCTTCGCCTCCACCAGGGCCTGCACGCGCAGGTCCAGGGTGGTGCGCAGCGTCAGGTCGGCCGAGCCGGGGAAGCGGGCGGCGAGATCATCGTTCACCCAGTCCGCGAACCATCCGGCATCGCGGGAGGGACGAGGCGGAAAGGCGATCCGCTCCGCCTCCGCATTCGCCTGCGCCTCGGTCAGCGCGCCCGTGGCGGCCATGGCGCGCAGCACCTCTGCCCCGCGATCGGCCGCCGCCTGGGAATTGGCCCGTGGGTTGTAGCGGGAGGGCGCCTTGGGCAGCCCCATCAGCACCGCGGATTGCCAGACGGCCAGCCGCCGGGCCGACACGCCGAAATAGAGGCGCGCCGCCGCATCCACCCCGTAGGCGCCGCCGCCGAGATAGACGCGGTTGAGGTAGATCTCGAGCAGCTGGTCCTTCGTGAAGCGGCTCTCCAGCCACAGGGCCAGCATCGCCTCCTGCACCTTGCGGCGGAAGGAGCGCTCGGGCGTGAGGAACAGGTTTTTCGCCAACTGCTGCGTCAGCGTCGATCCGCCCTGCGAGACCCGCCCGCTGGTGAGGTTCACCCAGGCCGCGCGCAGCAGCCCGACCGGGTCCAGGCCGAAATGGTCGCGGAAGCGCCGATCCTCGATGGCCAGCAGGGCCGTGGGCAGGTGCACGGGCATGTCCCGGAGCCGCAACGTCTCCCCGTAGAGGTCGCCACTGGTGGAGAGGAGGCGGCCATCGGCAGCCTCCAACGTCACGGAGGGGCGGCGCGTGGTCTCCAGCGCGTCCTCCGGGCGGGGCAGGTCCCAGGCGAAGACCAGCAGCAGCGCGCCGAGGGCCAGGCCGCCCCAGATGGCGACCATCACGGCCCAGGAGAGAACCCGGCCGGCCAGGCGGCGCCGGAGCTGCGCGGCCGTCGGCTTCGCGGGCGCGGAGGCCGGCTTTGCGGGCGCCGGTTTCGCCCGCCCGCCCGCCCGGCTTGGGCGCGGCGGCGGGCTTCGCGGAATGGTTGCGGCAGGAGCCCTCGGCATGGCAGACGACGCGTAGCACGAACCTGGGAATGCTGCACTCACGCCCGGGCCGAGGTTGTGCCGAGGGGATCGAGGATGCAGGGGGTGTCGGCGGTGCTGCGGAACGCATCGGGCGTGGTGCTGGCCATCGCGCTGGCCCTGTCCCCCCATATCGCAGCGGCCCAGGACAGCGCCTTCTGTCGCACCGAGTGCGCCGCGCCCTTCGCCGAGCGGGCGCAGAACACCACGGTCATCCAGGCCTGCCTCGTTCGCTGCGCTGCCCGCTCCGCGGCGTTGGGCAGGGCGAACGTCAACGGCACCATGGCCATGCCGACGCCTCAGTCGCCCTGGACCCAGCTTCCCAATACCGGACGCGCACAGGCAGCCCAGGTGGCGCAGGCGCAGCGCCCGGAGGACCGGAAAAGCCAGCAGCGGGAAGCCGCACGGGGCCGGCGGACGGCCGGGGGAGCGGCCTTGGCCGCGGCCCCTGCCCGCCCCGCCGCGCCGCCCGCGCCCGCCCCCTCCACCTCCCTCTTCGGCTCCCTCATGGCGGCGCAGGCGGCCGAGCCGGGAATGGTGCCGGCCTCGTCGCCTGCCTCGGCCCTCTCCGCACCGGGCGCCCGGGCGGGCCGCGGCTCCTACGGGGCGGTCTACCTCGCCGCGGCGCCGTCCCGCAGCTTCGGGCTCGTCGTCGGCGCCGGTGACCGCGCAGTGGCGCACCGGGAAGCGGAGGGCGCCTGCAAGAACGGCACGGGCGCCGATTGCCGCATGGCCGGCGACTTCACGGCGCGCTGCGCGGCCGTGGCCCACGCGCTCCGGTCCAACAACGCGGTGGTGATGACGGCGCATCCCAGCACCTACACGGTGATGGCCGCCACCAGCGGCACGGGCGCGACGCGCGAGGAGGCGGAGCGCCAGGCCATGTCCGCCTGCGCCCAGCGCGGCCGCGGGCTGACCTGCACCGTGACCGAGGCGCGCTGCGCCGGCTGAGGACGGGTTTCCCGCTCCCCCGATCGCGCACTAGGCTCCCGCCGCGCCAGGATTCCCGGCGCGCCGAGAGGAGCCGCGATGTCCGACCCGAACGCCATACGCCAGTCCGCGCTGGACTGGATCACGCGGAACGAGGCCCGCCTCTCGGCCTTCAACGAGCGGATCTGGAACTTCGCCGAACCCGCCTGGCGCGAGTACCGCTCCATGGCCGCCTATGCCGAGATCCTGCGGGAAGAGGGCTTCACGGTGGAGGAGGGATCCGGTGAGATGCCGACCGCCTTCGCCGCGCGCTGGGGCGATTCCGGGCCGGTGCTCGCGGGCTTCTCCGAGTACGACGCCGTGCCCGGGAATTCGCAGCAGGTCGTGCCCTATGCCGCGCCGCGGGAGGGGCTGCATCCCTACGCGGCCGGGCACACGGACCCGCACTCGGTGCTCGGCACCGCCTCCCTCACCGCCATGCTCGCCACGAAGGCCGCCTTCGAGCAGCACGGGGTGAAAGCCACGCTGAAGCTCTTCGGCGAGCCGGCGGAGAAGGTTTGCGGATCGAAGCCCATCCACGCCGCCAAGGGCTATTTCGACGGGCTGGACGCCGCCGTGGTGTGGCACCCCTGGCCCAGCAACACGGTGACGGGCGACATCCATTTCGGCGCCTACTGGAGCGCCGTGATCACCTTCGAGTGCGACGATCCCGAGGGCTGGGTTGATCCCTCGCTCATGCCCACCCAGGCCGCGCACGCCGTGGCGCGCTGCCCGGGATCGCTGGACGCGATGTGCCTGATGTACACGACGACGAAGTACACGAAGGAGGCGATGTTCCCGCACAGCGGCTCCTGGACGCTGAACGAATTTGTCCTCGGCGATGGCGGCGCGACCTCGGACAACCTCGCGCCGCGCTTCAGCCAGATCCAGTACTCCTGGCGCTCCTCCTCGCTCTCCATCCAGGAGCAGATCTGGCGCGTGCTGGCCAACAACGCGAAGTCCGCCGCGATGGCGACGGGTTGCAAGGCCTATGTGCGATGGGTGACGAAGACGCGGGTGGGCCTGCCGAACACGGCGCTGACGGAGCTGACCTGGGAGAACCTGCAGGCCGTCGGTGCGCCGAGCTACTCCGAGGAGGCGCTGGCCTTCGGGCGGGAGATCCAGAAGAACCTCGGCCTGGAACCGATGGAGAACCCCTTCATCCCGACGGTGACGACGCTCACCACGCCCGAGGAGAACGACAAGGGCCTGCGCCGCACCCTCGCCGGCTGGCAGACGCATCTCAGCGCCGACGACTACGTCGAGTACTCCTGGCACTGCCCGACGGTGCGCCTGCTGGCGGCGCGGCCCCGGCTGCGGGCGCCCTCCGCCGGCTACGCCTATCCGAACTGGGCCTACCTCGCCCTCGGCGGTCTGCCGGCGGCGGTGGATCCCGGCATGTTCGTGGCCGCACGCACCATGGCGCTGACCATGGTGGACCTGGCGACGAAGCCCGGCGCGCTGGATGCCTGCCAGGCCGAGTTCCGCGAGCGCACGGGCGGTGGCGTGGGCGGCACGGAGTGGGTGGGGCCGCTGCTGCCAGCGGATTTCGACCCGCCGGTGGACCTGCGCTGGCCGGAATACGTTTCCACCCCGCGCGGCGAGGAGTGGACCTTCCCCACGCCGCGCAACGGCACCGGCGCGGGCGAGCCGATCTGACGCCTGCCGCCCGCCGCGCGCAGCGGCGGGCACGCCGGGGCGGGCCGTTCCAACCTTGCGCCGAACCTTCCGCCCGACCTTCCGCGGGGAATCGCGCGTCCGTGTCCGCCTTCCCGGTCCACCCCCATTCCGGGAGGCCCGAAAGCTGCCATATTCCCGGGGAGTCGCACGGGAGGACTGGAAGCGCATGTCATCGAGGCCGGTCCATTCCGGGCCCCTGGCGCGTCACGCCATGGCCTACGTCCTTGCCGGCGGGCGCGGCTCCCGCCTGATGGAGCTGACGGACCGGCGGGCCAAGCCCGCCGTCTTCTTCGGCGCCAAGTCGCGCATCATCGACTTCGCGCTGTCCAACGCCATCAACTCCGGCATCCGCCGCATCGGCGTGGCCACGCAGTACAAGGCGCACAGCCTGATCCGCCATATGCAGCGCGGCTGGAACTTCCTGCGCCCGGAGCGGAACGAGAGCTTCGACATCCTGCCGGCCAGCCAGCGCGTCTCGGAGACGGAGTGGTACGCGGGAACGGCGGATGCCGTGTACCAGAACCTCGACATCATCGAGAGCTATGGCCCCCGCTACATGGTCATCCTGGCCGGGGACCACGTGTACAAGATGGACTACGAGGTGATGCTGCAGCGCCACTGCGAGTCCGGCGCCGACGTCACCGTGGCCTGTATCGAGGTGCCGCGCATGGAGGCCAGCGCCTTCGGCGTGATGCACGTGGACGAGGAAGACCGGATCGTCTCCTTCCTCGAAAAGCCGAAGGACCCGCCCTCCATTCCCGGGCAGCCGGAGGTGGCCCTCGCCTCCATGGGCATCTACGTGTTCGAGACGAAGCTGCTGGCGGCGGAGTTGCGGCGTGATGCCGCCACGCCAGGCTCCGACCGCGACTTCGGCAAGGACATCATCCCCGCGCTCGTCGCGCGCGGCACGGCCGTCGCGCACCGCTTCCAGGATTCCTGCGTGCGCAGCAGCGAGCAGGCGGAGGCTTACTGGCGCGACGTGGGCACGGTGGACGCCTATTGGCAGGCAAATATCGACCTGACGGACGTGGTCCCCGCCCTGGACCTCTATGACCGCGACTGGCCGATCTGGACCTATGCCGAGGTGACGCCGCCCGCGAAGTTCGTGCTGGACGACGACGGGCGTCGCGGCATGGCAGTGGACTCGCTCGTCTCCGGCGGCTGCATCATCTCCGGCTCCCATGTGCGCCGTTCGCTTCTCTTCCCCAACTCCCGCATACGCTCCTACAGCGAGGTTGAAGGCGCCGTCCTGCTACCCGGCGTGGTTGTGGGCCGGCACGCCCGGTTGAAGAAGGTTGTCGTGGACAGCGGCGTGGCACTGCCGGACGGGCTGGTCGTGGGCGAGGATCCGGAGGAGGATGCGCGCCGCTTCCGCCGTTCGGCAGGAGGGGTTTGCCTGATAACCCAGCCGATGATTGACGCGTTACCGGGCTGAGGTCATGCGCGTCGTTCACCGATCCTTCAGGACTGGTCTGGCAGCATCGGCCTCCATTGAACGGGCGCAGGAGGGCCGACTTGCTGATCGAGAGTGCAAACCCGCTGGCTGGCACAGCCTTCGTGCAAAACTCCGTCTTCTATACCCTCGATGGGGTGGAGCACCGGCACGTCGTTCCCCAGGGAACCGATCGCTGGGACGCGGTGGCCGAGGCGCTGGCGAAGCGGTTGCGCTGCCGCGCCACGGCCGAGGACCCGCCGAGCTACGATACCGGCACGCGGAACTGGACACTGCCCGTCACGCTGCTGAGCAGCACGGGCCGTCGCGAGAGGATGCTCGTGCCCGTCCGCTGGTAGGGCGCGCGCGACGGGGAGGCACGGCATGACCTTTCCCGTGCTCTCCGTCGCTTCCGAGTGTTTCCCGCTCATCAAAACCGGCGGCCTGGCCGACGTGGTCGGCGCGTTGCCGCTGGCCTTGGAGGCCGAGGCGGTCGCGGTACGCACTTTGCTTCCGGGCTATCCGGCGGTGCTGGGCCGGCTGGAGGGTGCAGAGCCCGTGCACGGGTTCGAGGACCTTTTCGGCGGCCCGGCCCGCCTGCTGTCGGCGCGCCATGCCGGGCTGGACCTGCTGGTCCTTGATGCTCCCCACCTCTTTGACCGGGCCGGGGGCCCCTACGCCGATCCGCGGGGGCGGGACTGGCCGGACAACCCGCAGCGCTTCGCCGCCCTGTCCTGGGCGGCGGCGGCGATCGGGCGCGGCGCCCTGCAGGGCTGGGTGCCGCGGGTGGTCCACGCGCATGACTGGCAGGCCGGGCTGGCGGCCGCCTACCTGCATTATGGGGGGGGGCCCAGGCCCGGCACGGTCTTCACCGTCCACAACCTGGCATTCCAGGGCTGGGCGCCGGCCTATCTGCTGAACGAGTTGCGCCTGCCATCCACCGCCTTCAACATCGAGGGAGTGGAGTTCTTTGGCGGGATCGGCGCCCTGAAGGCGGGGCTCCGCCTATCGGACCGCATCACCACGGTCTCTCCCACCTATGCGCGGGAAATCGCGACGCCGGAGGAGGGGATGGGCCTGGACGGGCTGATCCGGACCCGGGCGGGGGCGATGCACGGCATCCTGAACGGCATCGACGAGGCCGCCTGGAACCCCGCCGCCGATCCGCACCTGCCCACCCCCTTCGACGCCGCTCATCCAGAGGGCCGGGAGAGCAGCCGGACCGCCTTGCGCGCCCGGATGGGACTGCAGGACGAGCCGGACGCCCCCGTTCTTGGGGTGGTTAGCCGCCTGACCGGCCAGAAGGGCATGGACCTGCTCCTGGCCTGCCTGCCGGCCCTGCTGGGGCACGGCATGCGCCTGGCGGTCCTGGGCGCTGGCGAGCCGGCATTGGAAGCGGGCTTCCGCAAGGCAGCCGCGGCGCATCCCGGGCGGATAGCTGTGCGAATAGGCTACGACGAGGGCTTGGCCCACCTGATCCAGGCCGGCTGCGACGCGCTGCTCGTCCCCTCCCGTTTCGAGCCCTGCGGGCTGACCCAGCTCTGCGCACTGCGCTACGGCGCCCTCCCCGTCGTCGCTCGGGTGGGCGGGCTCGCGGATACGGTTATTGACGCGAACGAGGCCGCCCTGGCGGTCGGCGCCGCCACTGGCCTGCAATTCGCCCCCACCACGGCCGCCGCGCTGGAGGGCGCCCTGGCCCGGTTGAGCACTCTCTGGGCCGATAGACCGGCCTGGAAGAGGGTTCAGACGAACGCGATGCGGGCCCCGGTGGGCTGGGAACGTTCCGCCGCAAGGTACGCCGATCTTTACCGTGGGTTGAGCTGAGCCGGTAAAACATTCGCGCTTAGCGCGAAAATTCTGCGGGTTTTACGCCTCTCTCATCTCAATCTGATACACTTAAGTTGTTCCTTTGAAGCAGGACGGCCGATGAACGACAGTCCCCTTCCCGCGCCCACGCTGCCGGCCGGAATCGATGCCCCAGACGAGGCCGCCGTGAAGGCGTTCCGGAACAGTATCCTGTCCAAATTGGTCTACCAGGTCGGCGGGCGCCCGGAGCGGGCCAGCCCGCGCGACTGGTTCATCGCCACGGCCCTCGCCGCACGTGACCACATCGTGGACGATTGGCGCAGCTCGAATGACCGGACGCGGGCGGAGGACCGGAAGGGCGTCTGCTACCTGTCCATGGAGTTCCTCATCGGCCGCCTCCTCTCGGATGCACTGGGCAATCTCGGCCTGACGGAGACCGCGCGCCGCGCGCTGGAGGGGCTGGGTGTCGATCTCGACACCGTGGCAGGGCAGGAAGCGGACGCGGCGCTCGGGAATGGCGGCCTCGGCCGCCTCGCCGCCTGCTTTATGGAGAGCATGGCGAGCGTCGAGATCCCCGCCTACGGCTACGGCATCCGCTACGAGAACGGGCTGTTCCGGCAGTTGATTGCGGGCGGCATCCAGCACGAAGTGCCGGAGGACTGGCTGGCGCTCGGCAATCCCTGGGAATTCGAGCGGTCCGGCCTCGTCTACGAGGTGCGGTTCGGCGGCCATGTCCGGTCCGAGGTCTCGGTGGATGGCTCCACCCGCATGATCTGGCACGCCGGGGAGATCGTGAACGCCCTGGCCTACGATACGCCTGTGGTGGGCTGGCGTGGGAAGCGCGTGAACACGCTGCGCCTCTGGTCCGCACGCGCGACCGACCCGCTGCAACTCAGCGACTTCAACCGCGGCGACCATGTGGGTTCGCAGGCCGCCCGCATGCGGGCCGAGGCGATCTCCCGCGTGCTCTACCCCGGTGACGAATCGGAGGCCGGGCAGGAGCTGCGGCTCCGCCAGGAGTATTTCTTCGCTTCCGCCTCCCTGCAGGACATCCTGCGCCGCCACCTCTCCAACCACGCGGACCTGTCGAACCTGGCGGAGCACGTCGCCGTCCAGCTGAACGACACGCATCCGGCGATCGGGGTCGCGGAGCTCATGCGGCTGCTGGTGGACGTTCACGCCATGTCCTGGGACGCCGCCTGGACGGTCACGCAGGGGGTCTTCTCCTACACCAACCACACGCTGCTGCCGGAGGCGCTGGAGACCTGGGCCGTGCCGATGATGGAGCGCGTGCTGCCCCGGCACATGCAGATCATCTACCTCATCAACGCCCGGCACCTGGACCGGGCGCGGACGAGCGGGGCGGACGACTCCCTGCTCTCCGCCGTATCCCTCATCGACGAGCGCCACGGGCGGCGGGTGCGGATGGGCCACCTCGCCTTCGTCGGCTCGCACAGGATCAATGGCGTCTCGGCACTTCACTCGCAGCTGATGCGGGACACGGTCTTCGCGGACCTGAACCAGGTCTGCGGCGACCGCATCACGAACAAGACGAACGGCATCACCTTCCGCCGCTGGCTGCACCGCGCCAATCCCGGCCTGACGCATCTGCTGGTGGAGGCGATCGGCCCGGCGGTGCTGGACGACCCGGACCGGCTGGCCGACCTCGCGCCCCTGGCGGGTGATGCCGGCTTCCAGCAGAAGTTCGCGGCCCAGCGCCGCGCCGCGAAGGAGCGGCTGACAGGCCTCATCGCCACCCGGATCGGGCTGCGCGTGGACCCGGACGCGCTGTTCGACGTGCAGATCAAGCGCATCCACGAGTATAAGCGCCAGCTCCTCAACATCGTGCAGACGGTGGCGCTCTATAACGCGATGCGCGCCCGCCCGACCGCGAGCTGGGTACCGCGCGTGAAGATCTTTGCCGGCAAGGCCGCGCCCAGCTATCACGTGGCGAAGCACATCATCCGCCTGGCCAACGACGTGGCGGCGGTGGTGAACGACGACCCCACGCTTCGCGGGCTGCTGAAGGTCGCCTTCATCCCCAACTATAATGTCAGCCTGGCTGAGGTGATCATCCCCGCCGCCGACCTGTCGGAGCAAATCTCGACGGCGGGGCTGGAGGCCTCCGGTACCGGCAACATGAAGCTGGCCCTCAACGGCGCGCTGACCATTGGCACGCTGGACGGCGCGAATGTGGAGATCGACGAGCGAGTCGGGCGCGACAACATCTTCATCTTCGGCCTGACTGCCGAGGAGGTGATGGAGCGCAAGCGGGCCGGCTACGACGCGCGCGCGGCGGCGGCCGCCTCGCCCGAGCTGCGCGGCGCGTTGGATGCCATCGCTTCCGGCGTGTTCTCGCCCGGGGAACCGGATCGTTACCGCGGCCTCGTGGAAGGTCTCATGCACGACGACCGCTATCTCGTGACGGCCGACTTCGACTCCTACAACACCCGGCAGCGCGATGTGGCGGCGCGCTGGTCCCTGCCGGATGTCTGGTGGCGCTCGGCCGTGCTGAACACGGCGAATGTCGGCTGGTTCTCGTCCGACCGGACGATACGCGAGTACGCCTCGGACATATGGGGCGTTGCTGCGGACCGGGCCTAGTGATGCAGGCGGCGGATCATCTCCTGGGCCGCGGCCTCTACCTCCTCCGCCAGGATGGAGCGGATCAGCGCGCCCTCCGTGCGGCTTGCCGGCCCGTCCTGGTCGAAGAGTCCGACAAGCTGCCGAACCTCCTCCGCGGCCGAGCGGAGGTAGTGGACGGGGTTATCAGCTTTGCGGAGCCCTTCCTCGAGGACGGTGCGGATGGCAGCCGCCATGCTCATCCGCAGCGCGGCCTCGTTCATGCTGAAATCCTGTTTCACGGCATCTCCGGAGATCAGAGCGCATAACATGCGAAAAGCCGGACGAGAACGTTCCAATCCCATCAAAATGCGACGCCTGACGATCCGCTTTTCCCAATTGCCCCATGACTTTATCGCGCACGATTGTTTCTTCGCGATAAGCTTTCGGGTTCGGCCCGCGGCTGAAGGCAGGCCAGGTGCTCCCGAGGGTAGCGTAACGGCCCAATACTCGTCATGGTAGAACATCTCGAGGACTCTTCCCGGAATCAGGATCAACCCCTATCTTCGCTGCACCAAAACGTAGCGGAGGCTTCCGAGCGAGTGGACGAGCCCATCGACCGTCTCCTTCGCGCTTGCGGCCTGAGCAGCTTTCCCTACGTGCGATATGCACCGGTCCGGATCGAACTGCCCCCGCCTGCCCCGGAATCGTCCCCCGAGGCGCCCGGAATCGAGCCCCACATCCCGGATGAGCCTGCGGCCAGACTGCCCGAGATAGGCGAGAAGCAGGCAGGGCAGCCGCTCCTAGCCTTGCCGGAACGGCAGGAACAGGCACTGCCGGAGACACCGCCCGCCCCGCCGCCGCGTGCAACTCCCGCGTTGCCGCCCGTCGCCCCGCCGGCGCCCCCCGCCCCGGCGGCGCTCGCCGCATCTCCCGCCGATCGCGCGCCGGTTTCGGCGCGTGCCACCCTGCGTATGGCCCGTCCGCTCCGCCCGGACCGCCAGGCTGTGCCCGCCCCGGCACCGGCCGAGAGCGCACCGCTCCCGCCGACGACCCCGGCCGCCATGCCTCCGGCGCCGCCCCCCGCACCGCCCGTCGCTCCACCCCCTCGCGCCGTCGAGGACGTCCCGCCGCCTCGCCGCACCCCGGCCCCGGCGCGGACCGCCCTTCGCCTCTCCCGCCCGCTCCGCCCGCTCCGCCCGCTCCGCCCGGACCGTCCGGCGGCCCGGACCGCGATTGAAGCGGCCGCCTCGCCACTCCCACCACCGGCAGCCGTTTCTCCCGCTCCCGCTCCGGTACCGCGCGTCGCCCCGCTTCGCCGCGCGGCGGAGCAGGCGCCGGCCCCGCCCCAGGCCGCGGCACCACGCGCCGTTCGCCGCTTCGCCCTGCTCGACGAGATCACAAGGCAGGTCGCGGGGTCGGATGCTGCCCCCGGGCAGGACGGAGGCGGGCCTGCGGGGCCACCCTCGCCACCACCCACCCCACCATCCCCGCCGCGCCTGCAGGTTCGCCGGCGTCCCAGGCCCGGAGGAGGCGCCTAGTGCCCCTGATCGCCTTCGTCTCGCCCAAGGGCGGCGTGGGAAAGACCACCATCGCCGCCAATGTCGCCGCCCTGCTCGCGGCGCGCGGCCACGAGGTGCTGGGCCTGGACCTGGATCCTCAGAATGCGCTGCGCGTCCACCTCGGCATGCCCGTGCGGGAGGAGGCAGGCTTCGTGGCCGAGTTGGACAGCAGCCTGGCTTGGCCGGCCGCGCTACGCCACACACCCTACAATGTCGCCCTGCTGCCGCACGGCGAGGTGGAGCCGCGCCGCGCCCTGGAGCTGACGCGCCTGCTGATGGACCGGCCGGAGGCGCTGGCCGACCCAGTGCGGGAGATGCTGGCGGACCCACACCGGCTGTTGATCGTGGATAGCCCGCCCGGCCCCTCCCCCGCCCTTTCGGCCATCATGCCGCTGATCGACCTCTCGGTCGTGGTGCTGCTCGCCGATGGCGGCAGCGCCTCCCTCATTCCCCAGATTGCCGATGGCCGCTTCCTTGGCCGCGGCACGCTGGCCATGCGAGCGGCGGAGCGCGCGGTGCTGGTCCTGAACCAAGTGGAGTTGCATGCGCCGCTCTCTACTGCCGTGCTGGACTGCGCGGAGGCGACGATGGGCGCGCGGCTGCTCGGCGTTGTCGCCCGCGACCCGGGCGTCGCGGAGGCGCTGGCCGATCGCCGGCTTCCCGTGGAAGTCCCGGGCAGCCGGGCCGCCGAGGACCTCTCACTCCTGGCCGAGGGGATCCTCGGCCGCCTGACCCTGCCGTCGGCAACGCCCACGGCCGGACACTCCGTGCTGACCCATTGGGGACTGCGTCGATGACCGCGATGCGGATGACCGCGACAACCGACCGGCTGCCGCTGCCCGGGCGGGCACTCCGGATCGCGAGTATCGTCCTCGGCGCGCTCGCCGTCCTCTTCGTCATTACTGTGCCGCTGAACGGCGAGCAGCAGGCCGTGTTGACCCTCCTGGGGATCGCGGCCTTTCTTCTGATCAACCGCTGGAAGTCGCGCCGCGCCACGGTTCTGCTGGTGCTGCTCTCCTTCGCGATCACCTCGCGCTACCTGTGGTGGCGGGTGTCGGAGACGATCGAGTTCGACAACTTCTTCCAGGGCTTCCTCTCGCTCGGCCTCTTCGCGGCGGAGTGCTACGCGGGCTCGCTGCTGTTCCTGTCCTACGTGCAGCTCACCTACCCGCTGAACCGCAAGCCCACCCGCCTGCCCGCCGACCCCGCGGAATGGCCAAGCGTGGATGTCTACGTCCCCTCCTACAACGAGAGCCTGGAGATCGTGCGGCCGACCGTGCTCGCCTGCATGAACATCGACTGGCCGCGGGACAAGCTGAACGTCTATGTGCTGGACGACGGCCGCCGCACGGAATTCCGCCAGTTCTGCGAGGAGGTGGGCTGCGGCTACATCATCCGGCCGGACAACAAGGGCGCGAAGGCCGGCAACATCAACCACGCGCTGCGCCACACGGATGGCGAGTACATCGCCATCTTCGATTGCGACCACGCCCCCACCCGCGCCTTCCTGCAGATGACGGCCGGCTGGCTGGTGCGGGACCGCCGGCTGTCGATGGTGCAGACGCCGCACTACTTCTACTCGCCCGACCCTTTCGAGCGGAATCTCGCCCGCAGCCGCCCCGTGCCGAATGAGGGCCTGCTCTTCTACGGCGCCATCCAGCCCGGCAACGACCTCTGGAATGCCGCCTTCTTCTGCGGCTCCTGCGCCCTGATCCGGCGCGAGGCGCTGATGGAGGTCGGTGGCGTCCCGCACGAGACGGTGACGGAGGACTGCCACTGCTCGCTCCGGATGCAGCAGAAGGGCTGGCACACCGCTTACATCCGCCTGCCCCTCGCCGCCGGCCTGGCCACGGAGCGCCTGACCCTGCATATCGGCCAGCGCATGCGCTGGGCGCGCGGGATGATCCAGATCCTGCGGCAGGAGAACACGCCCTTCGCGCCCGGCCTCACCTGGGCGCAGCGGCTCTGCTACTTCACCGCCGGCTTCTCCTTCCTCTTCGCCATTCCGCGCATCGTCTTCCTCACCTCGCCGCTCGCCTTCCTCTTCTTCGGGCAGAACATCATCGCGGCCTCCCCGCTCGCCATCATCGCCTATGCGGGCAGCCATATGTTCCATGCCTTCGGCACGGCCTCGCGCCTCAACCAGAACAACCGCCACTCCTTCTGGTCCGAGATCTACGAGGCCTGCATGGCGGCCCCCCTCGTCCTCGTCACGCTCGCCACGCTCTGGGATCCGCGCAAGGGCAAGTTCAACGTCACGGACAAGGGCGGCCGGCTGGAGGTGGGCTATCTCGACGTGCGCGCGGTGCTGCCCAACCTGATCCTGCTCGCCTGCCTCATCATCGGCGTCGGCATCGGCCTTTACGGAACGCTGACGACGGAGGCGGGCTCGCTGGACTTCCAGGCCTATCTGCTAAACACGCTCTGGACCACGCTCTGCCTCGTCCCGGTCTCCGCGGCCGTCGCCGTGGGGCTGGAGCGCGAGCAGATGCGCGACAGGGCCCGCGTGGACGTGAACCTGCCCGCCGAGTTGGTCCTCTCGGACGGGCGCCGCGTCACCGCGCACTCCTCCGACATCTCCATGTCCGGCGCACGCCTGCTGCTGGACCGCCCGCTGGGCATCGCGGACGGCGACCAGTGCCAGGTGTGCTTCGAGCTCGGCAGCGAAAAGGTGCCGGTCCACGCCACCCTGCTGCACTGGGAGGAGGGCCAGGCCTTCCTGCGCTTCCACATCGAGAACGTGGTCGACGAGGCCGCGATGGTCCGCGTCTTCTTCGGCCGCCCGGATGCCTGGGTGCATTGGGACCACTGGCCGAAGGACCAGCCGCTGCGCGCCCTGAAGGACGTGGTGATGGCCACGAAGGACGCCGTGTTCCGCAAGTACCGCTTCAAGATGACGAAAGAGCCCAGCCGCGTGAGCAAGCCCGTGCCGGTCGAACAGATCCGCAAGTCCGACGTGCTGCGGCCCAAGCAGCAGGCCGGGAGCGTGCGCGAGACGACGGCGGCCGCGATCGGGCTGCTGGCACTGCTCCTGCCCGCCGTCGCGGGCGCCCAGCCCGTCCCCTCCCGCACCGCCCAGACACAGCTCCTCGCGCCGGCGCGCCCGGGCGAGGTGACGCCGCCGAGCTTTACCCCGCCGCCGGTCCCCGCCCCCGCGGCAGCCCCTGCCGCGCCCCCGGCCGCCCCTGTGGCGCAGCAGCCGGCGCCCGCGGCCCCGCCCGCCGCCGCGCCCGCGCCGCCGGGTTCGCGGCGCGAGGCCCGGCTGACCTTCCGCGACCTCGGCCTGACCGGGCCGATGCGCTTCAGCGGCGTCTCCGAGCTCCAAGGCCTCCTTTTCGGCCTCTCGCGGGACGAGGTTGTGACGGCCGCGCGCCTCACCGTGCAGGGCGGGTCGTCCGCCTCCCTCCTCCCCTCCCTCAGCCAGATCGCGATCACCCTGAACGAGCAGTTCGTCGGGAACATCACGCTCGACCCCGCGCGCCAGGCCTTCGGTCCCGTCTCCTTCGACATCGATCCCGTGAACTTCGCGGAGCTGAACCGGCTGAACTTCCGCTTCGCCGGCCGCTACGCGACCGAGTGCAACGACCCGCTCTCCGGGCTTCTCTACGCCAACATCACCGACCTCTCGACGCTGCAGCTGACGATCGAGCGCCTGCCGCCGCAGCGCGACCTCGCCCGCCTGCCGGAGCCGCTCTTCGATCGCCGCGTGCTGCGCCGCGCGCTGACCCTGCCCTTCGTGATCCCGGCCGAGACCGGCGCGCAGGGGCTTCGCGCGGCGGCCATCGCCGCCTCCTGGTTCGCGGTGCAGGCGGATTACCGCGGCGCCAGCTTCCCCGTGGATCGCGCCGCCCCCGCCACGGGCAACGCGGTGGTGATCGCGGCCGGGCCCGATGCCGTGCCCGGCCTTCCCCTGCCGCGCTTCGAGGGCCCGACCCTCGCCATGGTCGCCAACCCCACCGATCCCTTCGGCACGCTGCTCGTCCTCGGCGGCCGGTCAGAGCAGGAGGTGGCGCAGGCCGCGCTGGCGCTGGCCGCCGGGCGCGGCGGGATCGGCGGCGACCTGGCCCGCGTCTCCGCCCCCAGCCTGCCGGCCCGCGCGCCCTACGATGCGCCGCGCTGGCTGCCGCCGGACCGTCCCGTGCAGTTCGGCTCCCTCGTCGATCGCGCGGAGCTGCAGGGCTACGGCTACGCCCCCGGCACCATCCGCGTGCCGCTCCGCACCGCGCCGGACCTCTACACCTGGGCCGACCGGGGCATCCCCGCGAACATTAACTTCCGCGCGCCGAACGGACAGGCGGTGGACGTGGCGGCCTCCCGCCTCGATGTGCTCGTCTCCGAGAACTACCTCCGCTCCTTCCCGCTCGGCTCCGGGGAGCGGATGTGGCCGCTGAACCTCCTCAACGGCTGGCTCCTGGGCGACGAGGCGGTCCGCCACGGCCGGGCAATGGTCCCGACCTACCTCCTCTTCGGGCGGGAGGAGCTGCAGATGCGCTTCGACATGCGCCCGCTGAACCGCGGCGAGTGCACGGCGGTGCCGGGCGACATCCGCGCCGCCGTCGATCCCGACAGCACGATCGACGTTTCCAAAGCCTGGCGCTACGCGCGGCTGCCCAGCCTCAACTTCTTCACCTCGGCCGGTTATCCCTTCACCCGCATGGCCGACCTCTCCGGCACGGCGGCGGTGCTGCCGGAGCGGCCAAACACGCTGGAGGCGGGCGCCTTCCTCGACCTGATCGGGATGCTCGCGGCCAATGTCGGGCTGCCCGCCACGGGCCTGAACGTCGTCTTCCCCGCCACGCTGCAGACGGTGGCGGGGCAGGACCTGCTGCTGGTGGGGACGCTGGGCCGCCAGCCCGCCGCCGCCACCCTGCTGCGGGACAGCGCCGTGTCCGTGCAGAATGACCGGCTGACGATCGCAGCGCCCGATGCGCTGGCCGATTTCCGCGCCCTGTTCCTGGACCGCCCGGGCTCCGACGAGATCACCCGCGCCTCCACCGCCCTCTCCGAGCTGGGCGAGGGCACGGCGGTGCTGGTGGGCACGGAGAGCCCGCTCGCCTCCGGCAAGTCCGTGGTGGCCGTGCTGGGCGCGACGCCCGCCGCGCTCTCGGGCGTGGTCTCCACCCTTCGCAACCCAGAGGGTTCTGCGCGGGTGCAGGGCGATCTCGTCGTCATCAACGGCGGCCAGGCCGCGGGCTACCGCACGGCGGCCACCTATGCGGTGGGCAACCCGCCGATCTGGGTTCTTCCCTACATCTGGCTGGGAAGCAGCCCCTGGCGGGTGGCCGGCCTGATGCTGGCGGGCGCCCTGCTGCTCGGCGTGCCCTTCTACTGGCTGCTTCGCCGCCGCGCCGCGATGCGGCTGCGGGCCCGCACGCCGAGGGGACATTGATCATGAAGAGGGGCATCAGGGGGATGCGGCGCAACACGAGCCCGGCCGCACTGGGCATGGCCCTTGCCCTTTCCGCCTGGCCGGGCGTGGCCCCGGCCCAGGTCACCAGCGTCGCCTCCGGCCAGCCGGGCGCGGTGGACGTGCTGGTGCGGCAGGCCGAGCGCTGGCTGGCCCAGGACCGGGCTGAGCTGGCCGGGCCGGCCGTGGAGCGCGCGCTCGCCGCCGAGCCGAACAACCCCGCCGTCCTCGCGGTGGCGGCGAAGCTTGAGGTGGCCCGCGGCAACCGCAGCGCCGCCGATGCCTACCTCGCCCGCCTCAGGGCCGCCGGTGCTTCGCCCGAGCAGCAGAGCCAGGCTGAAACAGCGGTCCGCAGCGCCACGGTGGACCGCGATGCGATCGAGGAGGCGCGCCGCCTGGCACGCGATGGCCGCACCGAGGCGGCAGCCCAGCGCTACCGCCAGATCTTCGGCGGCCAGCCCCCGACCGATGCCTACGCGCTGGAGTACTACCAGACCCTGTCCGGCACGGAATCCGGCCGTGCCGAGGGGCAGCGTGGGCTCGCCCAGCTCGCCGGCCGCTCCGGCGCCACGGACCGCTCCCGCCTCGCCTACGCCCAGTCCCTCACCTACGCCGCCAACACCCGCGCGGACGGCATCCGCCGCCTGGCAGAACTGGCCGACCGGCCGGAGGTGGCGCAGGAGGCGCGGCAGTCCTGGCGCGCCGCGATCGGCTTCGCGGGCAACGACCCGGCCGCTGCTCCGCAGATCGAGGCCTACCTCCAGCGCTACCCCGATGATGCGGACCTCCGCCGCCGGCTGGAGACGCTGCGGAGCCAGCCCGCCGCGGCGCCCGCTGATCCGAACGCCGCCGCGCGCCAGTCCGCCTTCTCCCGCCTGGAGGCCGGCGGCAGTGCCGGCAACACCGACGCCGCAAGAGGGTTCGAGGCCATCCTGGCCACCAACCCGAACGACGCGGACGCGCTGGGCGGCCTCGGCATCGTCCGCCTGCGTCAGGGCAACCAGCCTGAGGCCCGGCGCCTGCTGGAGCGCGCCGTGGCCGCCGCCCCGGACCGGGCGCAGAACTGGCAGCGCGCGCTGGACGCCGCCTCCTACTCCACCGACCTCGCGGAGGCGCAGTCCCGGCTGCGTCGGAACGACCTGGAAGGCGCCGACGCCGCCGCCCGCCGCGCCGCGATGCGCGAGGTGGACGACCGCTCCGACGCCGAGGTGGTGCTGGGCGAGCTGGCACTGCGCCGCGGCGATCCGCAGGGGGCGGAGCAGCGCTTCCGCGCCGCCCTCAGCCGCCGCCCGGGCTTCCAACCGGCGCAGCAGGGTCTGAACGCCGCGCTGCGCGCCCAGGGCCGCGCACCCGCCTTCGCCACCCCGCGCCCGGCGGCGCCCGCCGGCCCACGCGCCCCGCGCACCCCAGCCGTGCCGCAAACCGCCACGGCGGAGGGCAACTCCTACCGCGCGGAAGCCGCGCGCGTCTCCGACCCGGCCGCCGCTGCCGCCATCCTGCGCAACGCCGTCGCCGCCTCGCCGGAGGATCCC
Source organism: Roseomonas populi (assembly GCF_024594815.1). GTDB lineage: Bacteria > Pseudomonadota > Alphaproteobacteria > Acetobacterales > Acetobacteraceae > Roseomonas > Roseomonas populi. The sequence goes on from NZ_JANJOU010000010.1 coordinate 189,548, forward strand.
TGGACGCGGCTCGACCTCGCCCGCGCCCTTCGCCGCCAGGGCCGCAACGCCGAGGCCCGCGCGACGGTGGAGGAGCTGGCCGCCCGCAGCACGAACCCGGACGCCGCCTTCGCCGCCGCCCTGCTGGCGGAGGAGGACAACCGCTTCGCCGACGCGGACGCCCTGCTCGCCCGGGTGCCGCCGAACCGCCGCAGCCCGGACATGTCGCGCCTCGCCGCGCGCGTTCGTGGCCAGCGGGAGGTGCAGGCGGCCGCCGCCCTGCTGCCGCTCAGCCCCTATGAGGGGCGGGCGCGCCTGCTCGCCCTCGCCGCGCGGCCCGATCCCACGGGCAGCACCGCCGCCGCCGTGATCCGCGCCTTCGGCGAGGCGCAGGACCGCGCCGGTGCCGTGGAGGCCGCGCGAACCGCCCTCGCCAACCGCGAGGCTTCCGGCATCACCGCGCGCATCGCCGTCGCGGGCGCGCTGCTCGGCGCCGGGCTGGACGCCGAGGCGACGGCCCTCGCGGCCGAGGCGGACACCGCCGCCGCCACCGCGGAACAGCGGCGCGACATCGCCTCCATCCGCACCGGGGCCGCCATTCGCGGATCGGACCGGCTGAACGAGGCCGGGGACCAGGCCGACGCCTTCGAGCGGCTGCGCCCGGCACTCGCCGCCGATCCCGGGAGCGGGGATGCCAACCTCGCCCTGTCGCGCCTCTACCTCGGGGCGCGGCGGCCGGAGGAGGCGTTGCGCGTGGCCGAGGCCGTGCTGATGCGCGACCCACGCAACCTCGAGGCCCGGCGCAGCGCCATCGAGGCGGCGCTGGCCGCAGACGACCGCGAGCGCGCCGAGGCACTGCTGGCCGGGGCGCAATCGGCCACCCCCCGGGATTCGCGCGTGGCCCTGCTGGAGGCCCGCGTGGCCCGCGCGGCAGGCGACGAGGGGCGCGCCCGCGCCGCGCTGGAGACCGCCGCCACCCTTCGCAGCGCCGAGATCGGCAGCGCCCGCGCCGCCGCCCCGGTGCCGGCCGCGGTGCAGATGCAGGGCCTGGCGAACCCCTTCGCCCGCTCCGGCGCCGGCGGCACGATGGTGGCCTCCGCCGGGCCGGCCGACCCCGTGCTGCGCCAGATCCAGACCGAGGCCGCGGCGCTGCGGAACGAGACGGCCACGCTGCTGTCCGGCGCGGCCTCCGTCCGGACCCGCTCCGGCGACCAGGGGCTGGACCGGCTGACGGAGTTCGGCGCCACATTCCAGGCCGAGGTCTCGCCCGGCGCGCTGGGCGGGCGGCTCGCCGCCTCGGTCCAGCCCGTCACCATCGACTCCGGCAGCCCCTCCGCCAGTGTGCAGGCGCTGCGCCGCTATGGCACCAACGTGCTGGACACCAATCTCGGGGCCAATACCGCCGCGGCGCGGGACACCAGCGCCACCGGCGTGGCGCTGGCGCTGAACTACGTGCGGCGGGACTGGCTGAAGCTCGACGTCGGCACCACGCCGCTCGGCTTCCGGCGCACGAACGTGGTCGGCGGGATCGAGATCTCGCCCGCCCTCACCGACAATCTCCGCATCCGCGTGGCCGGCGAGCGCCGGGCGGTGACGGACAGCCTGCTCTCCTGGGCGGGCGCGGTGGATGATCGCACGGGCATCACCATGGGCCCGGTGGTCCGCACCGGCGGCCGAGCGCAGCTGGAGATCCCGATCGGGCGCGGCTACGCCTATGCCGGCGGCGGCTACGCCACCTTCCAGGGCGAGAACGTGCAGAGCAACACGCGCTTCGAGGCAGGGGCCGGCGTTGCTCTGCCCCTCTACAAGAGCGCGGCGGGCGAGCTGACGGGCGGCGTGGATCTCGTCTACTTCAGCTACGACAAGAACCTCCGCTACTTCACCCTCGGCCATGGCGGCTACTTCAGCCCGCAGGAGTACATGGCCTTCAACGTGCCCGTGGACTGGCGGGGGCGAGTGGGGAACGTGGCCTACCGGCTCGGCGCCACCGCGGGCTATGCGCGCTACCGCGAGGACCGGGCGCCCTTCTTCCCCGGAAATGCCGGGCTGCAGGCGCAGGCAGAGGCTCTGGCAACATCGACTGCGAGCACTGGCACCCCTGTCTCCGCCTTCTACCCCGGGCAGACGCAGACCGGCTTCGTCGGCGGGGTACGGGCAGAGGTGGACTGGTCCATCACCCCTGACCTCAACCTCATCGGCACGGTGCGGTACGACAGGGCGGCGGATTTCGACGAGACGCGGGTGCTGGTGCGGCTTCAGAACCGGTTCTGAGGTCGCCTTGCACCGCCGCATGTCGGGCATCATATCAATACACAAAGAATAATCGTGGATTGATCCCTGATGTCCCGACGTCGCCTTCGCCTGGGCGCCTTCATGCGCCCGGTCAGCATCCACACGGCCGCTTGGCGCTATCCCGGCGCCTTCCCGGACGCCAACTTCAACCTCCAGCACCTCGTCCGCTTCGCCCGCACGCTGGAAGCGGCGCGCTTCGACGCCTTCTTCATGGCGGACCACCAAGCCGTGCTGAACATGCCGATCCAGGCCCTGAAGCGCAGCGCCACGGTCACCAGCTTCGACCCGATGACGCTGCTGCCGGCCCTGGCGATGGTGACGGAGCACCTCGGCCTCATTGCCACTGCCTCCACCACCTATAACGAGCCCTGGCACATCGCCCGGAAGTTCGCCTCACTGGACCACATCAGCAACGGCCGCGCCGGGTGGAACGTCGTCACCTCGGGAAACCCGACGGAAGCGCAGAATTTCGGGCGGGAGGAGCACTGGGAGCACGCCGCCCGCTACCGCCGCGCCCATGAGTTCATCGATGTGGTGGAAGGCCTTTGGGACAGCTGGGCCGACGACGCCTTCATCCGAGACGTGGAGGCCGGCACCTACTTCGATCCGGAGAAGATGCACGTCCTCGGTCACAAGGGGGAGCACTTCTCCGTCCGTGGCCCGCTGAACGTGGCGCGCCCGGTCCAGGGCTGGCCGGTGATCGTGCAGGCCGGCGCCTCCGATGACGGGCGGCAGCTGGCGGCGGAGACGGCCGAGGTCATTTTCGCCGCTGGCGGCCCGATCGAGGAGGCCCGCGCCTTCTACTCCGACGTGAAGGCCCGCACGGAGAAGGCCGGGCGCAACCCGGACCACCTTCTCGTCCTGCCCGGCTGCTTCGTGGTGGTCGGCGAGAGCGAGGCGGAGGCGAAGGAGAAGCGCGCCCTGCTGGACAGCCGCGTCCACTACGACAGCGCCATCGCCTCCCTCTCCGTCGCCCTGGGCACGGATGCCAGCCGCTTCGACCCGGACGGGCCGCTCCCGGAGGACATCCCGGAGACGAACGCGAGCAAAAGCGGGCGGGAGCGCGCCATCGGCATCGCGCGGCGGGAGAACCTCACCGTCCGGCAGCTGGCCCAGCGCCTGGGCGGCTATGCCGGCGCCGCCATGGTGGGCACCCCCAGCCAGATCGCGGACCAGATGCAGGAATGGCTGGAGACCGGCGCCTGCGACGGCTTCAACATGATGTTCCCCTACCTGCCAGAGGGGCTGGACGACTTCTGTAACAAGGTGGTGCCGGAACTGCAGCGCCGCGGCCTGCATCGCACGGAGTACGAGGGCCGGACGCTCCGGGAAAATCTCGGCCTGCCCCGCCCGGCCAACCGGTTCTTCTCCTGAGAGGGGCGCCCCATATGTCCGGCATGATCCCGCTCTCCGTCCTCGACCTCTCCCCCATCCCCGAGGGACAAGACGCCGGCCAGGCGTTGCGGAACTCGGCCGAGCTTGCGCGCCACGCGGAGGCGCTGGGCTACAACCGCTACTGGATGGCCGAGCACCACAACATGCCCGGCATCGCCAGCGCCGCCACCGCCGTGGCCCTGGCCCATGTGGCGCAGGGCACCACCCGCATCCGCTTCGGGGCGGGCGGGATCATGCTGCCCAACCACGCGCCGCTGACGGTGGCGGAGCAGTTCGGGACCCTGGCCTCCCTCTATCCCGGCCGGGTGGATCTCGGCCTCGGCCGCGCGCCGGGCACGGACCAGATCACCGCCCACGCGCTGCGCCGCACCTTGCAGGGCGACGTGGACTCCTTCCCGCAGGATGTCATGGAGCTGATGTCCTACTTCCGCCCCGTCCAGCCCGGCCAGCGCGTGCAGGCCGTGCCCGGGGCAGGGCTGGAGATGGCCTTCTGGATCCTTGGCTCCTCCACCTACGGCGCGCAGCTCGCGGCGGCGCTCGGCCTGCCCTACGCCTTCGCCTCCCACTTCGCGCCCGCCGCGCTGCACGACGCGATCGCGATCTACCGCCAGCGCTTCCGGCCCTCCGAGTTCCTGGAGAAGCCGCACGTGATGATCGGGGCCAACCTGCACGCGGCGCCGACGGACGAGGAGGCGCGCTTCATCTTCTCCTCCCACCAGCAGTCCTTCGTGAACCTGCGGACGGGCCAGCCCGGCAAGCTGCCGAAGCCGAAGGAGGGGTTCTACGAGAGCCTGGACCCCTATGCGCAGCGGATGCTGGACAACAGCCTGTCCTGCACCATCGTCGGCGGCCCGGATGCCGTGCGGCGCGGCCTGCATGACCTCATCGAGCGGACGGGCGCGGACGAGCTGATGCTGACCGGCCACATCTATGATCTCGAGGCCCGCAAGCGCTCCTACGCCATCCTGGCGGAGGTGGCGGCCTCCCAGCCCGTCGCGGCCTAGAAACGCGAACGGGCCGGAAAGCTCCGGCCCGTTCTTCTCCTACGAATTGCTTGGCCCAAAGTTCAGCGCAGGGGCCACGCGTACATCAGGCCGCCCGCCGTCCACAGCGCGTTCGGCCCGCGCTCCATCCCCAGCGGTGTGGACTTGCCGACATTGCGCTCGAAGAGCTCGCCGTAATTGCCCACGGCGCGGATTGCATCATAGGCCCAGCTCGGCGAGAGCTTCGCGCCCTGCGCCAGCGAAGGATCAGCGCCGAGAAGCCGGCGGACCGTGGGCGAGCTGTCCTGCGCCCGCCGCGCCTCCACGTTGGCGGACGTGATCCCCAGCTCCTCCGCCTCGATCAGGGCATTCAGGGTCCAGCGCACCACGTCGAACCACTCCTGGTCGTCCCGCCGCACCATGGGGCCGAGCGGCTCCTTGCTGATGCGGTCCGGCAGCACGATGAAGTCGCCGGGATTGGGGAAGGAGGAGCGCACCGCCGCGATCTGGGAGGCATCCGTCGTCAGCGCGTCGCAGCGGCCGGAGGAGAAGGCGGTGGCGACCTGGTCGATCCGCTCGAACAACACGGGGGTGATGCGGATGTTGGCGGCGCGGTACCAGTCGGCGAGGTTGCCCTCCGTCGTGCTGCCCTGCTGCACGCAGACCGTGGCGCCGTCCAGCTGCGCGGCGCGGCTCACGCCCGCGTCCTTGCGGACCATGAAGCCCTGGCCGTCGTAGAAGTTGATGCCCACGCTGCGGAGGCCCAGGGCGGTGTCGCGCCCCATGGTCGCCGTGGTCTGGCGCACCAGCACGTCCACCTCGCCCGATTGCAGGGCCGGGAAGCGCTGCTGGCCGGAGAGCGGCAGGAAGCGGACCTTGCTCGCGTCGCCCAGGGCTGCTGCGGCAATGGCCCGGCAGAGATCGGCGTCCAGGCCGCGCCAGACGCCCTGGCTGTCCGGCTGGGAGAAGCCGGCGACGCCCGTATTCACCCCGCAGGAGAGCGTCCCGCGGCTCCGCACCCCGTCCAGCGTTGCGCCGGCCTGGGCCGGGCCGATCATCGACACCGCGGCGAGCGAGGCCGCGGCGAGCGCGCGTCGGATAAGGGACATGGGCTGGCTTCCTTTCCGAGAGATTGCCTCAGGCTCACCTATCAGACGGCACTTGGCTGTCCAGCGTTGGCCCCGGGCGGCGGGGCGGCTAGAAGCGCCGCTTACCACCAGGGAGCGACAGGCATGATCGAGGACCGCAAGCCCGGCACGGGCGACGAGGCCGTGGCCGGCAAGGAGGTCACGGTGCACTACACCGGCTGGCTCCACGACCCGTCCAAGCCCGAGAACAAGGGCCGCAAGTTCGACAGTTCCCGCGACCGGGGCGAGCCCTTCTCCTTCCCCCTCGGCGCCGGCCACGTGATCCGCGGCTGGGACGAGGGCGTGAAGGGCATGAAGGTGGGCGGCCAGCGCACCCTCACCCTGCCGCCGGAGATGGGCTACGGCGCGCGCGGCGCCGGCGGGGTGATCCCGCCCAACGCGACCCTCGTCTTCGACGTGGAGCTGCTCGGCGTCGGCTGACGCCCGATGGTGGCGGGAAGGGCTTCAGCCCTCCCCGTCGCCCACGCCGTGCCGCCAATAGGAAACGGCGCGGAACCGGCTGCGCGGCAGGCCACAGGCCTCGCCCCAGTGGTCGCGGATGGCCCGGGCGGCGGTGTTCTCGCAGGCCGCCCAGCAGCTCACGGCCGTACCCGCAGGCGGGGTGGCGGTGCGGACCGCCTCCAGCAACCGGGTGCCGTAATGGGCACCGTCCCGGTACAGCCAGCACACCTCCACCCTCGCGGGATGGGAGAGCGCCTGCCTCTCCCCGGCATCGGCCACCTCGATCAGGGCCAGCCCCTGCGCCCCGGCCGGCATGGCCTCCAGTGCACGGGCGATGGCGGGCAGCGCCGTCTCGTCCCCGGCAATCAGCGCCCAGCCGTCGCAGGGGATGCCGCCGCCGCCCGGGCCCATGATGCCCATCCAGTCCCCGGGCTCGGCGCGCAGGGCAAAGGCGGAGCCGGGCCCCTCATCCCCGTGCACCACGAAGTCGATCTCCAGCCAACCGGCGGCCGGGTCGATCCGGCGGATGGTGTAGGTGCGCCGCCGCAGGCTGGCATCCATCAGCGGCTGGCCGCTGGGGCTCACCCTCGGCCAGACCGGCTCCTCCCCCTTCGGGGGCATCAGGATCTTCACGTGCATCTGCTGCACGCCGGCGTAGCGGGCGATGTCCTGCCCCTCCAGGCGCAGGCGGCGCATCCGGGGCGTCACATTCTCCACCGCCGCAACGCGCAGGGCGCGGAAGTTGTGCGGGCGCGCATCGCCCGCCGTCACCCCGTGGCCCTGCCAGACGATGCCCAGCACCTCGTCCGGGCAGAAGGCGTCCAGGTGGCCGGACACGATGTTCTTCGCGTCCGCCAGCCAGTCCGGCGTGTCCGCCTCGATCCGCAGCGCCACCCCGCCCTCCGCCAGCCGCAGCAGCGCGACGCAGCCGGGGAAGGCCACGCGGGAATCCGCGACCGGGCCCGCCACATCCAGCCCGTGGCCGACCATGTGCTCCCGGAATCTCTCGATCAGCCGTTCCGGCGCGCGGGCGCGGGCATGGGCCTCGGCGATGAGAAGGGTCATGGCCGGTTTCCTCGGTTCGTCTACAGGGCGCCTGGCGGCAGGCTGACCCAGTGCGCCCCCTCCATGGGGATGGAGAGAAAGCGGGCGTTCAGTTCGGCAACCGTGGCGGCCGGATCAAGGTCGCCGCAGCGCGCCGGCTGGAACCAGCGGGCCAGGGCCTCCAGCATCACCACATGGGCCGGGGTGTCATTGAAGCCGTGCCAGATGGCGTGGGCACGGCCGCCCCTCACGGCGGCAAGGCTCTCCATCCGGGACCGGCGGATCACCTCCACCAGCGCCTTGCGCGCCTCCGCCTCGTCCACGCCCGGGCCCAGGGGGATGCCCCCGCGCCCGCCATAGGGGCCGCCGGTGGCGACATAGACGTCCGGCGCCTGGGTCAGCACGTATTCCAGCGCCAACTGGCCGGTGCTGCCGGGGATCATCTCCGCCCCGATATTGCGGCCGCCGGCGAAGCTCACCATCCCGTCGAAGGCGCCGTGGCCGGGGGAGGAGCAGCATGGCGTGCCGCCGGCATGGGCATGGACCATCACCTTCGGCCGCTCCGCCGCACCCAGGCCCGCGAGCCGCTGCGAGATCCGCTCCAGCCGGCCGGCGTAGAGCGCATCGAAGGCCTTGGCCTTCTCCTCCTGCCCGAGAACCTGGCCGAGCACGGCCATGCTGGGGCGCGTGTCCCGCATCGGGTCCGCGAAGAAGTCGATCGTGATCGCGGGCACGCCCAGCGCCGCGATCCGGTCCGCCATCTCATTCGTGCCGCCCCGGGCGCCGGCGCGGCTGAGGATGACGAGGTCCGGCCGCGCCGCCAGCACGTTCTCCAACGAGAGCCCGTCCCCCTGGGCGCGCCCGACGACCGGGACAGCGTCGGCGGCCGGGAAGCGGGCGCGCACCGTCGCGTAGTCCGGCGGGTTCATCCGCCGCAGGTCGTCGCCCCAGCCCACCACCAGAGAGACGGGATCGGGGTGCAGCAGCGCCATGGCCAGAACGTGCCGCGCCTGTACCAGCACGATCCGCTTCGGCAGGCGCGGCAGTGTCACCTGCCGCCCGGTAACGTCCGTGACGCGGATGGGCCCGCCTTGGGCCCGCAGGACGGACGGCGCCGCGAGGATTGGTAGGGCGGCGAGGAGGTGGCGGCGCTTCATTGGGGCGCTCCGGCTTCGGGCAGGGCTGGCGGCAGGGCGAAGGGCACGGCGCGCGAGAGGGCGGCCGGCAGGACGGAGCCGTGGTTCTCCCCGGGGAACTCCGTGAAGTCCACCGAAACTCCCCCGCCCCGCAGGATCGTGGCGAGGTCCCGCGCCCGGGTCACCATGCGCCGGGCCACGCGAACCGGGCCGCGCGGCGTGCCGTCATCCGCCTCCTCCAGCCCGCCCACGGTCAGCAGCAGGGAGGAACCCGCGCCGGCCGGTGGCGGGGCAGCGGCGAAGCGGCGGGCCATCTCCATCGGCGCCCCCTCCGCGAACCAGAGGGACGGGCTCGCGGCCGCGACCCGGTGGAACAGGCCGGGGCGGGAGAGGAAGGCGTAGAGGGCCAGCAGGCCACCGAAGGAGTGGCCGAACAGGGCGAGGCGGGCGCGGTCCACGGGGAAGCGCCGCTCCAGCTCGGGCAGGAGGTCACCGAGGATGAAATCGAGGAAGGCGTCCGCGCCGCCCGTGCCAGCCGGGGCGGCGGGGAAGGAGGGCGTGTAGTCGCGGGTTCGGGCAGCCCGGTCATAGGGCCCCTCCCCCGCATGGCCGAGGCCGACGACCAAGCCGGGCCCGACATCCTTCGCGCCGCGGCCTGTCCGCAGGCGGGCAATCTCCGCGGCCGTGGGGAAAGCCGCGCCGCCATCCGCGAGGAACAGCACGGGGTAGCCGCCAGAGGGCACGGGCGCCTCGGGCCAGGAGAGGAGGATGCGATGAAGGCGCGCCGGATGCTCTCCAGCGCGCATGATCCAGGACGCGCTGCGGGGCAGCGCGACCGGCTCGTCCTGAAGCGGCCCCGCGACCGGGGCCGCGCCGATCACCACCGGACCCGCACCGAGCCGAGCACGAGCCGGCCCGTGCCGTAGTAGCAGGCGGTGATGGAGGAGCAGCTGGCGATGAAGTCCTTGTCCGCGATGTTCTGCGCGTTCACCGCCAGCTCCAGCCCCTTGAAGCTTTCGAAGCGGGCGCCGACGTCGTAGCGGATCGCGGCGTCGAACAGCGCAACGTCGTCCACCTTGAAGGTGTTCGTCGTGTTCCCGTAGGTCGAGCTGAGATAGCGCACGCCGCCGCCGAGCTGCAGGCCGCGCAGCGGCCCCTCGCGGAAGGTGTAGTTCGCCCAGCCGCTCGCGGCGTGCAGCGGAACCTGCGGCACGCGGCTGCCGGTCTCGCCAGGGGTGTTGGAGCTCTTGATGATCGCGTCCGTGTAGGAATAGGCGCCGATCAGGTCGATGTTCTCATTGATCGTCGCGCGCGCATCCACCTCGATGCCGCGGGAGCGCACGGTGCCGAGCGCCGCGTTGAAGGTGGTGAAGACGGGATCGCGCGTCAGCACGTTGTCCTGGGTGATCTGGAAGGCGGCCGCCTGGACGAAGCTCGTCATCCCCGGCGGCTGGTACTTCACGCCCACCTCGTACTGCTCGCCCGTGGTGGCGTCGAAGGTAGGGCTCCCGCGCTGCGGCGCGCCCGTGCCGGAGTTCGGCAGGAAGGAGGTGGAGTAGCTGAAATAGGGCGCGATGCCGCTGTCGAAAAGGTACAGGGCGCCGGCGCGCCAGGTCACCGCGTCGTCGAACTGCGCGCGATGGACGACGGCATCGGTCGCGAGGGTCCGCGTGTCCGTGCCCTGGGTCGCGCGGTCGTAGCGCAGGCCGAAGTTCAGGCGCAGCCGGTCTATGGCGATCTGGTCCTGCGCGTAGAACCCGATCTGGTCGTTCTCCTGGTTCGTCCGCGTCGCGTTCGTCGTCACCCGGCCGGGCGCGATGTAATAGGTCGGCGCGAAGACATCGAGTGTCGGCACGTTGGTGCCGAGGGCCTGCACGGCGCGGGCGGAGGTGCGCTGCCAGTCGATGCCGAACAGCGCGGTGTGGCGCACCATCCCCGTGCTGAAGGTGGCCTGCGCCTGATTGTCCAGCGCGAAGGCGTTGGCGTGGTCGGAGACGTAGGTTTGGTTGCGCGTGCCGATGCGCCCGTTAAGCGCGGAGACAGAGAGGACGTTCACCTCCGCGTCGATGTGCGAGTAGCGGAAGTTCTGGCGCACGGTCCAGGTGTCGTTCAGCCGGTGCTCCAGCTGGTAGCCGATGGAGGCCTGGGTGCGGTCGAACTTGTTGTAGTCGGGGTCACCGCCGAAGAAGTTGCGGGGGATGCGGCCGAAGGGGCTGGCGATCACCGTGCCCACCGCCGGCACGAAGTTATAGAACCCGCCCTCAGGGTCGCGCTGGTAGGAGGAGAGGACCGTCAGCGTGGTGTTGTCGTTCGGCCGCCAGGTCACGGCCGGGGCAATGGCGACGCGCTGCTCGCCGACAAAGTCGTACTGCGTGTCGGAAATCCGGCCGATCCCGGTCAGGCGGTACAGGAACTTGCCGTCATTGGTCAGCCGGCCGGTGGAGTCGAAGGCCGCCTGCAGCAGCTTGTAGGACCCCGCCTCCAGCCGCACCTCGTTGGAGGACTCCGCCGAGGGCCGGCGGCTGACGAGGTTCACCAGCCCGCCCGCGCCCGTCTGCCCGTAGAGCACGGAGGCCGGGCCGCGCAGCACCTCGATGCGCTCCAGCAGCCAGGGATCGGTGTTCGGCACGCCGAAGAAGACGCCGCGGCCCTGCCGCAGCCCGTCCAGGAAGTTCACGAAGGCGGCGGAGGTGCCCTGCCCGCCGAAGCCGCGGACGAAGACGCTGTCATAGCGTGCGGAGGGCCGCACCTCCGGCAGCACGCCGGCCGTGTAGCGCAGCGCCTGGGAGACGGAGAGGGCCGCCTGGTCATCGATCTGGTCGCGCGTGACGACGCCGACGGACTGGGGCGCCTCGATCAGCGGCGTGTCGGTCTTGGAGCCGGTGGTGGTAACGGGGGCCACATATCCCGGCGTGTGCTCCCAGCTGCGCCATGCGGTGGCCTGCACGTCCACCTCCGGAATGGCCATGGCGCCGGCCGCGGCGTCCGTCTGGGCAACGGCGTGGCCGGCGAGAGCGGCGAACGCGACACCGGTGAGCAGGAGATGGCGAAGGGAGAAGGAGGGCATGCAAATCGTCCGCACGGGAAAGCCGGCCGGCTCTCGCACAGATGCAATTCATTCGCAATACGCCTGTACTCCCCACGCCATGACCGTGGCAGGATTGCACCACCCGGTTCCGCGCGGCTGAACAGGCAGTCCCGATTGCCCCTTCCTCGCCCATGGACCTCGCCGGATTTGTGGAGCCGGCTGCGAATGATTATCCTGTGCGGCATCCCTCCCCGGCCGGAGCCCTCATGACCCGCCGCAGCCCGCTGCGCCTTGACGCCCTGTTTCCTGCCCTGCCCCTGTTCCAGGGAACTGGCCACAAGGTCCTGCCGCGTTGAGCACCGCCACGCTGATGGCCGGCGAGGCCGCAGCCGGATACCGCAAGCTGATCCTGCGCCGCGCGATGCTGCTGGCGCTGCTCGTCCTCTGCCTCCTCGCCGCCTTCCTGCTGGATGTGGCCACGGGCCCGGCCCGGCTGCCGCTCTCCGCCGTGACTGACGCCCTGCTGGCCGGGCGCGGCGCGGGCGGGCCCATGTCCGTCATCGTCTGGGACGTGCGCCTGCCCTACGCGATCATGGCCGTTCTGGTCGGCGCCTCCCTGGCGCTCGCGGGGGCCGAGATGCAGACGGTGCTGGACAACCCGCTGGCCAGCCCCTTCACCCTCGGCGTCTCCTCCGCCGCCTCGCTCGGCGCGGCGCTGGCCATCGTGCTCGGCACCGGCATGCCCTTCGTGCCGATGGACTGGCTGATTCCCGCCAACGCCTTCGTCTTCGCCCTCGCCGCTATGCTGCTGCTGCAGTTCCTGGCGCGGCTGCGGGGGGCGGGGGTGCAGGCGCTGGTCCTCTTCGGCATCGCCCTGGTGTTCGCCTTCAACGCGCTGGTGGCGCTTATCCAGTTCGTCGCCACGGAACAGGCGCTGCAGCAGCTCGTTTTCTGGTCCATGGGCAGCCTCGCCCGCTCCAGCTGGGACAAGATCCTCATCCTCGCGGTGGCGCTCGCCCTCTGCATTCCCTTCTCCGCCCGCGCCGCCTGGCGGCTCACGGCACTGCGCCTGGGCGAGGACCGCGCCCGTTCCTTCGGCGTGGACACGGAGGCGACGAGGCGCGGGGCGCTGCTGCGCGTCTCCCTCCTCGCCGGCGTCTCCGTCGCCTTCGTCGGCACCATTGGCTTCGTCGGCCTCGTCGGCCCGCACGCGGCGCGGCTGCTGGTGGGGGAGGACCACCGCTTCTTCCTGCCCGCCTCCGCCCTCTGCGGCGCCCTGCTCCTGTCCCTCTCCTCTGTCGCCGGCAAGCTCGTCGTGCCCGGGCTCCTGGTGCCTATCGGCATCGTCACGGCGCTGGTGGGCGTCCCCGTCTTCCTCGCGCTCGTCATGGGCCGGGGCCGCGTGTCGTGAAGGGCGCGCCGCTCACCGTCTCGAACCTCCGCGTCGCCTATGGCCGCCGCGTGATCGTGGAGGGGCTGAACCTCGCCCCGCTGCAGCCTGGAACCCTCACCGCGCTGGTGGGGCCGAACGCCGCGGGCAAGTCCACCTTGCTGCGCGGCATCGCCGGCCTCGTCTCCGGCACGCGCGGCACGGTGCGGCTGGGCGACCGCGACCTCCTCGGCATGTCCATCCCGGAGCGCGCGCGGCACCTGGCCTACATGCCGCAGGGCCTGCCCGGCGGCGTGGCACTGACCGTAATGGAGACGCTGGTGGGCGCCCTGCGCGCCGTACCGACGGACCTGGCGCCCGACGGCGCGAGCGCGGCCAACCACGCCATCGCCGTGCTGCGCCAGCTTGGCATCGAGCACCTCGCCCTCCGCACCCTGGACCGGCTCTCCGGCGGCCAGCGCCAGCTCGTCGGCCTCGCCCAGGCTCTGGCGCGGGAGCCCGAGGTGCTGCTGCTGGACGAGCCCACCAGCGCCCTTGATCTCCGCCATCAGGTCTCCGTCATGGCCCTGGTGCGGGAAACGGTGCTGCGCGCCGGCCTCGTGGGCGTGGTGGTGCTGCACGACCTGGCCCTGGCCGCCCGCTTCTCCGATCGTCTTGTGGCCCTGAGCAGCGGCGCGATCCAGGCGGACGGCACGCCGGAGGAGACGCTGACGCCCGACCTCCTGGCCCGCGTCTACGAGGTGGAGGCGCGGGTGGAGCGCTGCTCCCTCGGCCACCTCCTCGTGCTGGCGGACGCGCCGATCCGCGGGGCGGCCTGAGGGCCGTCCCTACCCCTCCAGCATCCAGTCCGCCAGCGTCGCGAAGGTGTCCTTCGCGCCGCGCAGAACCGCCTCCGCGTCCGGTTCCGCCTCCAACCGCGCGAGGAAGCTGCGCCACATGGCGCCCGTCGCCTCGCCATGGCCCGCGAAGTAGGAACGGGCGCCCTCGGCCAGCCCGATCTCGTCCAGCCGCTTCAGGATCACCCGCCCGCCCAGCGTCGATCCCTCCATGACATAGAGGGAGCCCATCGCCTCGCCCCGGTCCCGCAGGGGCGGCGGGAGGCAGGCCGGCAGGCCCTCGGGCCGGATTCCCAACGCGCGCAGGTCATCCTGCAGCAGGTACAGCCGCCGGCGCGGGGCGAAAAAGGCGTCGTCCCCCAGCGCTGCGGCAAGGCGGGGCTCCCACCCCGCCCAGAAGCCGTAGAACCGCTCCAGCACGGCCCTGTAGCGCGCGGGCGTCAGCCCGGGATCGGCTAGGCGCAGGCCGTTCTCCAGCCGGTCATGGTCGGGGCGGGTCTCCGCGCGCAGCCGATCGCGGATGGAGATGTCGGCAGCGATGGACATGCCTAGATCATCGCACGGATCTTGGACGTGAGGGCATCCATGGCGAAGGGCTTGGTCATCACCTGCATGCCGGGCTCCAGAACGCCGTTCCCCAGCGCGGCATTCTCGGCGTAGCCCGTGATGAACAGCACCTTCAGCCCGGCGCGGCGCGCGCGCAGCGCATCAGCCAGCTGGCGCCCGTTCATGCCATTGGGCAGGCCGACATCCGTCACCAGCAGATCGATGCGCGGCATGGCTTCCGCCGCCTTCAGCCCCTGCACGCCGTCATTCGCCTCCACCACGCCATAGCCAAGCTCGCGCAGCACCTCGCCCACCAGCATCCGCACCACCGGCTCGTCGTCCACCACCAGCACCGTGCCGCCATCGGGCCCGGCGGCCGCGTCGTGCGCTTCCGCCTGGCCGCCCGGCGCGCTCTCGCCCTCGGTCGAGCGGGGTAGGTAGAGCCGGACTGTCGTGCCCTGCCCCGCCTCGGAGTAGATGCGGGCATAGCCGTTGGACTGCTTGGCGAAGCCATAGACCATGGAGAGGCCGAGCCCCGTGCCCTGCCCCAGCGGCTTGGTGGTGAAAAAGGGATCGAAGGCGCGCGCGATCACCTCGGGCGGCATGCCCGTGCCCGTGTCCGTGACGGAAACGGCTACGTACTGTCCGGGCGCCACGTCATGGTGCTGCCGGGCGTAGGAATCGTCCAGCCAGGCGTTCACCGCCTCGATCGTCAGCCGCCCCCCGTCGGGCATGGCGTCCCGCGCGTTGATGGAGAGGTTGAGTAGCGCGTTCTCCAGCTGGTTCGCGTCGCAGAGCGCGGGCCAGAGCCCACCGGACATCACGGTTTCCACGTGGATGGCCGGCCCCACCGTGCGGCGGATCAGTTCCTCCATGGAGGTGACGAGGCGGTTCACGTCCGTTGGCCGCGGATCCAGCGTCTGCCGGCGGGAGAAGGCGAGCAGCCGGTGCGTCAGCGCCGCCGCGCGGTTGGCAGAGGTGGTGGCGGCGCCGAGGTAGCGGTCCAGCTCCGTGAAGCGCCCCTGCGCCACGCGCCCGCGCATCAGCTCCAGGCTGCCGATGATCCCGGCGAGGAGATTGTTGAAGTCGTGCGCGATCCCGCCCGTGAGCTGCCCGACCGCCTCCATCTTCTGGCTCTGCCGCAGCCGCTCGTTCAGCTCCGCGATGCGGGACAGGCTGCGGATCACCACCTCCGTGATGGCGTGCCGCAGCGTGGCGGCGATCTCCAGCTCCCACTCCGCCCAGGGGCGCGCGTAGCCGTGGCGCTCCTCCACCCAGCGGTCGAAGGACTGGCGGGGCATGACGGAGCCGTCCTCCGGCTCCACCGCCTTGTGCGGGTTGCCGCCCCAGCTGACGAGGTGCGGCTCCTCCGGCCGGAACCAGAGGATCATGTCCATGCGCTCGGCACCGAGGAACACGGCCAGCACCCCGCTGGCGGTCGCGGCATGGGGCGCCCAGTCCGGGAAATCCTCCGGCAGGTGGTCGGCGTGGAAGATCTCCTCCCCGCCCCGGCCGCGCAGCCAGGCGGCGAGGCGCAGCACCTCGGCCTCGGGTGGCGTGACGCCCAGCAGCTCCACCCGCCCCTGCCGGACCACCGCTGCCCCCGTGCAGCCGAAGAGCGAGGCGATGGTGACGGAGCCGGCGGTGAGGGCAGAGGAGACGTCCTCCGCCTCCGCCATGTGCGCCAGCAGCTCGGACAGGCGCCCGCTATCGGCCCGCCGCGCCTCCTCCGCCATCATCCGCTCGGCGCCGCCGATGCGGAGCGCGAAGGCGTCCGTCAGCGCCGATGCCGCGGCGCGCTGGCCGGGAGAGGGCCGGTGCGGCCGCCGATGATGGCACACCACCAGCCCCCAGAGCTGCCCCTCGTGCAGGATGGAGAGGGACATGGAGCCGTCCACCCCCATGTTGCGGTGGTACTGCAGATGGACGGGCGAGAGGCTGCGCAGACGGCAGAAGGACATGTCGATCGGCCGCTCCGGCGCCATCGAGACGTCCCAGATCGGGTCCCGCAGCAGCGCCATCGGCTCGGCGTCGCGGCTCGGCACCCAGCGGATCAGGCTGCGCCGGTACAGCTCCCGCGCCTGGGCGGGAATGTCGGAGGCCGGGAAGTGCAGCCCGGCCAGGGACTGCTCCCAGTCGTCCACCATGTCCTCGGCGAGGGTCTCGCCGTGCCAGTCCCGGTCGAAGCGGTAGATCAGCACGCGCTCGTAGCCCGTGAACTGGCGGATCCCCTCCACCGTCACGCGCGCCAGGTCCTCCAGCCGCCCGCCCGCCGCGCGCAGCCGGGCGATGGCGCGCTGCAAGGTCCGGGTGGCGCCCAGCGCCTCCTCCTCGTCCTGCGGCGCCACCCGCTCCAGCTCGATCAGGACCTTCCCGTCCTGGGTGTGGCTGGCCACCTCGAAGGCACCGCCGGCCAGGGTCAGCCCGGTTTCCCAGGGCGCCTCGCCGGGCAGCTCGCCGGCCTCGGCCAGGTCTCGCAGCGTCCTGGCGAAATCCTCTCCCAGCACGGCGCCGACCTGCAAGCCCAGCAAGGTGTTGGAGGGACTTCCCTCCGAGAGGATCCCCGCGTTCTCGCTCGCCGCCACGATCGCCATGCCACGCTCGGGATCGGCCATCAGCAGCACCCCGTGCGGCTGGATGGAGCCGGGAATGTGGATCGGCTCCTGCGCGCAGAGCGCGTCGGCACGGTCCGGCAGTTCCGCCTCGGCCTGGGCCGCCACGCCGCGCAGCCTGGGCGAGATGGTCACGCCAGGAGCCATCAGCGCTTCCCATCCTGCGGTGGCAGCATGCGGTCCAGCAGGCCGTCGCGCCGCACCGCAACGTGCCAGACCGTCCCAGCAAGATGCAGCAGCACGAGGGCATAGACGGCAAACTGGGTGTTCACGTGGACCGTGTTGGCCAGGACGCCCAGCGGGTCGTTCTTCGGCAGCCCGGGCAGGGAGAAGAGGCCGAAGAAAGGAACGGGCTGCCCGTTCCCGGCCATGAGGTAGCCCGTGACCGGCATGATCAGCAGCACGGCGTAGAGGCCCCAGTGATTGAGCCGCGCCACGACCTGCAGCGCGGGCGGATCGGGATCGGCCGGCACCGGGTGGCCGATGCGCCAGGTAATCCGGGCCAGGACGAGCAGGAACACAGAAATCCCGAAGGATTCGTGCAGCAGGTACCAGAAGACCCGCACCTCCCCGGGTGGAAAGTTCTCCGCCACCCATACGAAGGGCAGGAGGAGGAAGAGGAGTGCAGCGGTGATCCAGTGCAGCGCCTGCGCCACGCCCGTGAAGCGGGTGGCCAGGGGCTGCGTCGTGTCGGTGCCGGTCGCCATGCCCTGTCCAAGAACGCGCTTCACAATTGTAAGGCCAAACGCCACACATCCAAGCTGGGTACGCCGCATCGCCAGACAAATGCGCGTGGCTGGCGGCACACCCGCCCCCCTGCTATCCCCCGCCGCCCTGGCTGGAAAGTGAGCGATGGCCGCACCCGACGTGAGTGTCCTGACCCTGGTGAAGGGGCGGGACGGGCATCTGGCCAACCTCCTGGCAGGGCTGGCGCGGGGCACGCGGATGCCCTCCCGCTGCGTCGTGGTGGATATGGGAGAGACGCCGGCCCTGGTGCCGCCCACGCCTTTCCCGGTGCTGCACCACCGCATCCCCTCCCCCGGCCTGCCCCTCGCCCGGGCCCGCAACGCCGCCGTCGCCCTGGCGGAGACGCCGCTCCTGGCCTTCCTGGACGTGGACTGCATCCCCGCGGCGAACCTGGTGGAAGCCCTGGCCGCCGACGCCAGCGCCCACGACGCGCTGATCTGCTGCGAGATCCGCTACCTGCCGCCAGGCGTCACGGACTTCTCCGAATCATCCCTGATGGCCGCCGGCCAGCGCCACGCGGAGCGCCGCTTCCCCGAAGCCGGCGTGCTGCCGGAAGCCAACACCGGCCTGTTCTGGTCCCTCGCCTTCGCCATGCGGCGGGAGAGCTTCCTTCGCCTCGGCGGCTTCGACGAGGGCTTCACCGGCTACGGAGGCGAGGACACGGACTTTGCCTTCCGAGCCCGGGAGGCAGGGTTGCCCCTGCTCTTCACCGCCTCCACCACCGCCTTCCACCAGCATCACATGGTGCACGAACCCCCGCTGCAGCACTTCGCCGACATCGTGGCGAACGCCACCCGCTTCCGGGCGCGGCACGGCTTCTGGCCGATGGACGGCTGGCTGGACGCCTTCGCCCGGATGGGCCTCATCGAGCCACCCGGCGCGGGTGAGGCGCTTCACATGCAGCGTGCACCCACCGCCGAGGAAATCCGGGCGGCGCAGAGGCCGGAGCGGGCTTACTGATCCTGCGATGGCGGTCTGTCCCGGGGAGAGGAAGAAGGAATTCTTCCTCTCCCCGGACCCCTCTCCATCATCTTCTTCTATCAGCTGGTCCGAACATCGCTGACGGTGCGCCTCGGCTCGTGGAGCCGAGGCGATTGTGAGGGCAGGACAGGGTCCTGATCGTCAGCCCCACGCCGCAAGTCAGTCCCGCGGCAGCCCGATGCAGGTCCAAGGGGCGGAGCCCCTTGGGGCCACAAGCGCACCCGATCAGCGTACCCCGCGGTTCCGGGCCACGATCCTCGCCAGTTCCTCCACCCCCAGGAAGCGTGGGGCGCTGCCGGCCGCCAGCGCGTCCAGGCTCGGCGAGGGCAGGCCCAGGCGGCTGGCATAGATCCAGGAATAGGCCAGCACGCGCTGCACATAGGCCCGCGTCTCGTTGAAGGGGATGCTCTCGATGAAGAGGAAGGGGTCCTCACGGTGGCCGTTGGTGGGCATCCACTTCGTCAGGTTCCCCGGGCCGGCGTTGTAGGCGGCCAGCATCCGGATCAGGTCGCCCTTCACGTTCTCCTGGGAGGAGAGGTGCAGAAGGTAGCGTTGCCCCAATTCCAGGCTGAAACCCGGGTCGTGCAGCCGCCGCCCGCCGTCCTTCAGGCTGGCATCGCCGGTTATGAAGGCGGCGGTGGCCGGCATCACCTGCATCAGCCCGCGGGCACCGGCGGGTGAGACGGCGTCGGGGTCGAAGTTCGATTCCTGCCGGGCAAGGCCGTAGATCAGCGCGGGGTCGGCGCGCCAGCCGCCCTGCGGCTCCAGCCGAGGCACGGGGAAGCGGGCATAGTCGCGCGGCCGGCCATCGGCGGCCTGGGCCTGGGAGGCGAGCATCGTCGCCAACTCCGTCATCCCCGCCCCCGTGGCGGCGGCGAGCATGGCGCGGGCGAGGTTCGAGTTGCCGCGCGCGACGGACCAGAGCCGGCGCAGCTCCGCCTCCGCCCGGGCCTTCTGGCCGATCTGAATCAGGGCAAGCGCGCGCCAGCCACCGGCCGTCTCGGCCAGGGCGGCGCCTTCGGCCTCGCCCGCCACCTCGCCGCCTTCCCAGGCGAAGCCGAAAGGCAGGCCCAGCGCGCGGCGCGCCACCAGCCCGTAGAAGGTGCGCGGCTCCTGCGCGGCCTGGAGCATCCAGGGCACGTAGCCCTGCGGCCGGCGGGCGCGCACGGCGGCGCGGGCAGTCCAGAAAGCGGCGGCGGCGCGCAGCACGGCCGGGGCCGCCTCGTTGCGGGCGGCCGCCTCGAAGAGCGGCAGCGCCGTCTCGTACTGCCCCAGGCCCCAGGCGGAGAGCCCGGCGATGAAGCCCGCCTGGGCAGGCGCGCCGGCGGTGCGCGCGGCGAGGGAGGCGGCGCGGAAGGCCTCCTGGTCCTTCCCGGAGGTGAAGAGGACCTGCGCCACATCCGTCTGCAGCGCGGCGGCATAGGCCGGCGTCATGCCCCGGGTGGAGGCGATGTAGCGCAGCGCGTCCTGCACCTCCCCTCGCGCGGCCATGTCGCGCACGGTGCGGTCCAGGGCGGGGTTGCGGACCAGGGGGCGCGCGGCGGCGGGCGGCTCGCGCTCCTCCGGCGGCACCTCCTGCCCGGGGGCGGGAACCTCCTCCGCCGCGGGGGCGCCCGCCAGGGGCGGCACATCGGCGCCGCGTGGCAGGCGGGAGACCAGCAACGCGTGCAGCCGGGGCGCGTCCGGGTGGTCCGAGTTGTCGGACAGCCAGGCGCGCAGCTCGGCCACCGTCGGCTCCACCCCGCCCCCGGCGGCGCCATCGGCGCGCCAGCGGTCGGCCAGGACGTGGCCCATCAGCCGCCGGTCGTCCAGGCGCTCGGATTCCCGCATGGCCTGGGCCATCTCGCCGCGGGCCTGCAGCTCGAAGATCCGGCGCAGGCGGGCGGCGTCGGAGGGCGCGAGCGGCTGCGGCAGCCCGGGCACGGCGGGGCTGATCCCGGCCAGCGGCGTGCGCGCGAAGGAGAGCGCGATCTCCTGCGGCGTCTGCATCTCCGCCAGCCGCGTGGGCACCCGGGCCACCACCAGTTCCGGCGCATGGGCCGGCGAAGCGGCGGGGCCCTTCAGCCGCGCGGTGCGCGCCACCGGCGGGCGCGCGGCCGCGCGCGAGAGGCCCCGCACGGCGCCCCGCGGCAGGGCGCGCGCAAGGTCGCGCCCGAGCTGGCTCTTCGCATCCCGCGCGGGGGCGCTCGCGTTAACGGACAGGCCCGCTCGCAGGCCCCGCTGGAGGGCTGGGCGGGGAGAAGCGGAATTCCGCTGACTTGTGGCGCGCGCGGTCTCGCGCAGCGAGGGCTGCTCGCGCCGGGAATGGGTCTCTGCACGGTGCGGAGCGGCTTGGGCCATGCACCCGCAGAAGACGAGCGCAAGCGCCAGCGCCACCCGCATCGCGCGCGCTCGCCGGGGGGGACGGCGACCGAGCCCGAGAGGGGAAGCTCGCATGGGCGCCCAGCGTTAGGGGGGTAGTCCCGCCAGAGCAAGCAACCGGAGCGCGAGCCCGGGTTGCGCTGAATGCGAATCAGCGGCTTAGGCCCCGCCGGGCCTTCACGTTTCGTTCATGTGGACGCGTCGCTGGGTGCCGCGGCCCCGTCCAGGGCCCGCCGGAGCAGCCGCAGATCGGTCCAGGCCTCCCGCTTCGCGGCGGGCTGGCGGAGGAGATAGGCGGGGTGCAGCGTCGCCAGCGTCGGCACCGTGCCCAACCCCGGCACGTCCAGGCTGTGCCAGCGGCCGCGCAGGCGCGTGATCCCCTCGTTCCGCCGCAGCAGCGCCTTTGCGGCCGTACCGCCGAGCAGCACCACGTGGCGCGGCCGCACCAGGGCCAGGTGGCGCAGCACGAAGGGGGTAAAGACCGTCATCTCCGCATCCGTGGGCGTGCGGTTCCCCGGCGGGCGCCAGGGCAGGATATTGGTCAGGTAGGCGTTGCGCGCCCGCTCCACCCCGATGCTGGCGAGCATCCGGTCCAGCAGCCGGCCGGAGACGCCGACGAAGGGCTTGCCCTGCCGGTCCTCGTCCGCCCCCGGTGCCTCGCCGATCAGGACAAGGCCAGACTCCGCCACTCCGTCCGCGAGGACGAGGTTCCCCGCCGTCTCCCGCAGCGGGTGGTCCAGGGCGGCCAGGGCCGCCCGCAGCGCCTCCAGACTGTCGGCGCCCGCTGCCAGCTCCCCCGCGCGGGCGGCGGCAGGCGCAAAGGCGATCGCGGCCGCCGGAGATGGCGCGCGCGGCGCGGCAGGCACCCCAGGGGGCGTGGCGGAAGGCCTGCCGGAAGGCGCGGCAGGGCGAGTTGCAGGCGCCGCCGCGGCCGGGCGCGGCCGGGTGCGGTCCAGCGGCACCTCGTCCAGCGCCTCGTCGGCGCCCCAGGCGATCTGCAGGTCCAGCGCGGCGAGCAGGGCGGCTGTCTCGGCCGCATCAAGATCCATGGCGGTGATATCGCGCCTGCACGCGCCCGCGCGCAATGGCCGCAAGCCGTTGCGAGCCGCTTGCAACGCAAATCCCTGCAATGCCGCCGGCGCACCGCGACGGGCCGAGCCCTGTGCGGATCAAGGGTTACGCAGAGGAGAAGGCAGGGCTACATCCCCCCTAGATCAGGAGGAGCGATCGTGTCCGAACGCGAGAGCATGGAATTCGACGTGCTGGTGGTGGGCGGCGGCCCGGCCGGCCTGGCCACGGCCATCCGGCTGAAGCAGGCATCGCCGGACACCACCGTCTGCCTCGTGGAAAAGGGCTCTGAGATCGGCGCCCACACCCTCTCCGGCGCCGTGCTGGAACCGCGCGCGCTGGACGAGCTGTTCCCGGACTGGCGCGACGACCCGCCGGCCCTTGCCACGCCCGCCGGCGACGACCGCTTCATGTACCTGACGGAGAAGCGGGCCTTTAAGCTCCCCACGCCCCCGGCCATGAACAACCACGGCAACTACGTGGTCTCTCTCGGCAATGTGTGCCGCTGGCTCGGCGCCAAGGCGGAGGAGCTGGGCGTCGAGATCTACCCGGGCTTCGCTGCCTCCGACCTCGTGATCGAGGAAGGCGTGGTGAAGGGCGTGGTGGCCGGCGTGATGGGCATCACGCGGGAGGGTGAGGAAGGCCCGGACTTCCAGCCCGGCATGGAGCTCCGCGCCACCTACACGGTGTTCGCGGAGGGCTGCCGGGGATCGCTGACCAAGCGCCTCTTCGAGAAGTACGACCTCCGCAAGGACTGCCAGCCGCAGACCTTCGGCCTCGGCATCAAGGAACTGTGGGAGATCCCGAAGGAGAAGCACACGCCGGGGCTGGTGTGGCACTCCACGGGCTGGCCGCTGAAGAGCGACACCTATGGCGGCTCCTGGCTCTACATGCTCGGCGAGAACCTCGTCTCCATCGGCTTCGTGGTCGGGCTGGACTATCCCAACCCCTGGCTCTCGCCCTTCGACGAGTTCCAGCGCTTCAAGACCCATCCCGAGGTCCGCAAGTTCCTGGAGGGCGGGAAGCGCATCGCCTACGGCGCCCGCGCGCTGAACGAGGGCGGCGCGCAGTCCGTGCCGCGCCTGGTCTTCCCCGGCGGGATGCTGGTGGGCGACACGGCGGGCTTCCTCAACGTGCCGAAGATCAAGGGCACGCACACCGCGATGAAGAGCGGCATGGTCGCCGCCGACGCCATCGCGGAGGCGCTGAAGGGGGAAACCCGGCCGGAGGTGCTGGAGACCTACCCCGAGGCCATCCGCAAGTCCTGGGTGTGGGAGGAGCTGCATTCAGTCCGCAATATTCGCCCGGGCTTCTCCAAGTTCGGCTTCTTCGGCGGCATGGCCGCGGCGGCGCTGGACACCTACGTCTTCCGCGGCAAGGCGCCCTGGACCTGGGTCCACCACGCCGACAACGAGACGCTGAAGCCCGCCGACAAGGCGGAAAAGATCGTCTACCCCAAGCCCGACGGCGTGCTGACCTTCGACCGCCTCTCCTCCGTGTTCCTCTCCAACACCAACCACGAGGAGAACCAGCCGGCCCACCTCGTCCTGAAGGAGCCGGAGCGCTGGAAGGGCGTGAACTGGGACCAGTTCCGCAGCCCGGAGAGCCGCTACTGCCCGGCCGCCGTGTACGAGGCGGTGGGGCCGGAGGCGGAGCGCGAGCTGCGCGGCACGCCGGACGCCGAGGCCACCGGAGAGGGCGCGGCGGTGGAGGCGGGCGACGCCGCCGTGAAGCTCGTGATCAACGCGCAGAACTGCGTGCACTGCAAGACCTGCGACATCAAGGACCCCAGCCAGAACATCGACTGGCGCACGCCCGAGGGCGGCGGGGGACCCAACTACATCGGCGGGATGTGAGCCGAAGGGCCGGGGAGGACACCTCCCCGGCCCTTTCTCTTTTATGCTCGGACGTTCCCTTGCTGGGCCTGGGCCCGCATATGGGCCACGCCCGCCGTCGTCAGCCCGCCATCCGCCGTCACCTCGCTGCCCGTCATGAAGGATGCGGCGTCCGAGGCGAGGAAAAGGACGATGTTGGCGATCTCATCGGGGCTGGCCTCCCGCCCCATCGGGATGGCGAAGCGATTGGCCTCCATATGCCCGGCCGGCGCCGCATGGGTCAGCGGCGTCGCGATCATCGCGGGGTGGACGGAGTTCACGCGGATGCCGTCCTTCACCATCTCCAGCGCGGCCGACTTGGTCAGACCACGCACGGCCCATTTGCTCGCCGTGTAGGAGGGATCACCGTGCGCGATGATCCCGGCCGTGGAGGAGATGTTCACGATCGCCGAAGGTGCCGTACGCGCCAGCAGCCCGTGGCAGTGCTTCATGCCCAGGAAGACGCCCGCGACGTTCACGTTCATGGCGCGGTCCCATTCCGCCTTGGTCGTCTGTGCCAGCGGCTTGCGCACGATCAGCCCGGCATTGTTCACCAAGGCCTTCAGTCCCGCGCCGCGCGCCCCGATGTCCTGAACCAGTTTCTGCCAGTCGCCCTCCTCGGCCACGTCGAGGTGGTGGTAGGAGGCGGAGAGCCCCTCCCCCCGCAAGGCGCCGGCCAGGGCCTCGCCTTCCTCATCGAGGATGTCGGCCAAGTGGACATGCGCTCCAGCCCCGGCAAAGCGGCGGGACAGGGCCGCGCCGAGCCCGCGGGATCCGCCGGTGACGCAGACGCTCTGCCAACGAAAGTAAGCCTCAGTCATCGGCCTCTCGATCTCACCCCCTGGCGGGCGGCGGCAGGCCGGGGCGAAGGCTCACCCCGGCCTCCCTCCCCTACTCCGGCTGGTAGTTCACGCTCTTCAGCAGCTCGCTCGCGCGGGTGATCTCGCTCGCGATGAAGCGCTTGGAGTCGTCGATGCTCTCCGTCACCGGCTCAAGCACCTGGCCTGTCATCCGCTCCACGATGGCGGGCTCGCGCATCGTCTCCTGCATCAGCGCGTTCACGCGGCCGCAGATCTCGGCAGAGGTGCCCTTCGGCCCCCAGACGCCGTACCAGGACTGGAACTCGTAGCCGGGCAGCCCGACCTCGCCCATGGTCGGCACGTCCTTGGCAAGGTTGGAACGCTCCTTCGCCGCGATGCCGAGCACGCTGATCTTCCCGTCGCCCCGCGCGGGCAGGATGGCGAAGCAGGGGTCGATCAGCAGTTGCACGCTGCCGCCCATCATGTCCGTCAGCGCGGGCTGCGTGCCGCGATAAGTCACCATATCCAGATCCAGCCCCGTGCGGCGCAGGAACTCGATGGTGGCAAGGTGCCCGGCGGAGCCGAGCGAGGAGACGGCGAAGTTCCACTCGCGCGGCTTCGCCTTCGCGGCCGCCGCCACCTCGGCATAGGTCTTCTCGCGCTTCAGGCCGGAGGCAGCGAGCACCAGCGGCGCGCGGGCGGTGCGCGCCATCACCTCCAGGTCCTTCTGCGGGTCGAAGTTCGCGCCCTTCAGCACCAGCGGCATCACCGCCGTGTTGAAGGCAGAGGCGAGGATCGTGTAGCCGTCCGGCGCGGCCTGCAGCACGGCATTGGTGCCGACCAGACCCGCGCCGCCCGTGCGGTTCTCCGCCACGGCCGTCGCGCCAAGCTTCTCGGACAGGCGCTGCGCCAGGAGGCGGCCGAGCGTGTCGTTCGCAGCGCCCGGCGGCCAGGGGATGATCACGCGGATCGGCTTGGCCCGGGGCCAGGATTCCTGCGCCTGGATGGCGGGGGCGGCCAGGGTGCCGGCGGCGGCCAGAAGAAGACTGCGGCGGTTCATGGTTGTCTCTCCCTTCTCGTAGCAAATGGGCCGGCCCCTGTTGCGGAGCCGGCCCCCTTCGTTCAGGCCGCCAGAAGCTGCGCGGCCTCGTCCTGTGTCAGCGGCAGCAGGGGCGGGCGCAGCCGCGTCCAGCCCTGGTGCCCCGTCTCCTTCGCCAGCAGCACCTTCAGCGAGGCCATCTGCGCGAACCTGGAGGCCAGGGTGCGCTTGGCCACCACCCGGGCCTGCGCCGCATCCACCTCGGCCGCCTTCGAGGGGTCGTTGGCGTTGCGGTAGATGAAGGCCAGGTCGGCCGCGACGAGGTTGGAGGTGGCGGTAATGCAGCCCGCCCCACCCTCTCGCATCAGCGGCAGCAGCAGCGGGTCGGCGCCCGCCAGCACGGCGAAGCCGGGGAAGGTCTTCACCAGCATCTGCATGTTGGCGAAGTCGCCGGCGCTGTCCTTGATGCCCGTGAAGGTGCCGGGGTAGCGCTTCAGCAGCGCCTCGATGATCGGGGCGGTGATCGGCACGGCCGACATCTGCGGGATGTGGTAGAGGATCACGCGCAGGTCGCTGCTGCCGATCCGCTCCACGATCTCGGAATAGGCGGCGATCACGCCCTCCTCACTCGGCGCCTTGTAGTAGAAGGGCGGCAGCATCACGACGGTGTTCACGCCCAGCGAAAGCGCGTGCTTCGTCAGCGCCACCGTTTCCGGGATCGCCACCACGCCCGTGCCGGGCAGCAGGCGCTTTGTTTCCACGCCGCCCTGCACCGCGGCCTCCAGGATGGCCTTGCGCTCATCGGTGGAGAAGGAGTTCGCCTCGCCGGTGGTGCCCAGCAGGGCGATGCCGTCGCAGCCCTGCGCGATCAGGCGCTTCGCGTGCTCCACGAAGACGGGAAGGTCCGGCGAAAGGTCCTCCTTCAGCGGCGTCAGAGCGGCGGAATAGACGCCGGCGGGATGCGGGCTGCTCATGCGGGTGCTCCAGTCCAGCTCTCGGCCACGCGGACGTATTTGATGGCCTGTCGATAGTAGGTGTAGGCGATGTGCAGCGCCCCATCCGGCGACTGCATGATCGTCGGGTAGGAGAACTCGCGGTTCACCTTGTCGCGCGAGTTGTTCGTCATGCAGTAGCCGTCGCCCGTCTCCAGGTTGCGGCGATAGGGCCAGCTGCGGCCGCCATCGGCCGAGATCGCCAGCGTCATCGGCGCGCGGGGCACGCCCCAGAAGGTGCTGCGAACGCCCTCCACCGGCACGGGCTCGGCGCGGTCGTCGCCCTCATCGCCCTCGATGTCGTCGTAGAGCGAGGTGCGGCGCTCCTTGGCATCCGCCGCGCTGCTCTCGTTGTACACCATGCCGATATGGCCATTGGCCAGCCGCACGGCCTGGACGGAGGAGTTGTTGTTCGGCAGCTCCGTCCGCTCCGGCGCCGTCCATGTCCGCCCCAGATCTGTGGAGCGGGAGACGTAGACGTTGTCCGCCCAGCGGCTGCGGTAGAAGGCGACAAGGCCTCCATCCTTCATGTCCAGCACGGACATGTGCACGCAGCCCTCGCTCTCCGGCACCGCCACCTCGGTCCAGGTCCTGCCCTGGTCGGAGGAGATCTTCACCGCGCTGTAGTCCTTGTCCCCCACCCACTTCTTCCCGGGGGTGGTCAGGCAGACCCAGATCGGCAGCAGCCAGTCGCCGTTCTCCAGCACCACCATCGGCTGGCGCATGAAGGTGCCGCCATCCTCGCGCGGGCCGAACAGCGTCTCGATCGGGCCCCAGGAATGGCCGTTATCGCCCGACTTGCGGCAGCGGACGATGGCCGTGTCCTGGTTGCCGCTGATCTGCGCGGTCCAGATCAGCCACAGCGTGCCGTCCGGCGCGGGGAAGAGCAGCGGGTTCTGCTCGGAGCGCGTCGGGTCGTCGGAGAGCTTCTCCGGCTGCGTCCAGGTGTCGCTGCCCTTGGCGAGGCGGGAGAACTGGACGGAGATGTCCGCCACGCCCTCCTGCGTGCCGCCGAACCACACGCAGGCGATGTCGCCGTTCGGCAGGTAGGTCAGGTTCGCCGCATGGCTCTGCACGGTGGCGTGGGGGATGAAGGTCTCAACCCGCGCGGCGTCGCCGGGATGCGGGGCAAGCTTCCCGTTGCCGCTGAAATCCGGCGGGGGGCTGACGGCTGCCGACATCAGTAGGCCTCCTCGTACATCGCCAGGATCTCGTCCCGGCTCAGGTCGCGGGGGTTGTTGTCCAGCAGGCGGCGGATGGCGTGCGCCTCCGTCGCCATGGTGCCGAGGTCATCGCGCGGCACGTTGAGGCGGGACAGCTTCATCTCCACGCCCAGCCGCTCGCAGAAGGCGTGGGTGCCTTCCAGCACCGCCTTCGGGTCGGTGGAAGCCGACAGGCCCAGCGCTTCCAGCACCAGCGCCGTCTTCTCCGGCACGGCGGGGGCGTTGTGCGCCAGGGTGTGCGGGAAGATCAGCGCGCAGGCCAGGCCGTGCGGGATGTGGTGGCGCGTGCCCAGCGGATAGGCCACCGCGTGCCCCGCCGTGGTGTTCACCGGGCCGAGGCAGAAGCCGCCATACATGGAAGCCAGCGCCAGCCCGGCGCGCGCCTCCTTGTCGGATCCGTCCTTCACCGCGCGGCCGAGATACCGTCCGACGAGGCGGATGCCCTCCAGCGCGTAGAGGTCGATGATCGGGTGCGCCTTCTTGGAGGTAAAGGCTTCCGTGCAGTGCGCCATGGCGTCCACGCCCGTCGCGGCCGTCACGGCCGGCGGCACGGTCATCGTCAGGTCGGGATCGACCACCGCGAAGTCGGCCAGCATGTGCCGGCTCTGCACCGCCAGCTTGTTCTGCGTGGCGGGGTCGGTGACGAGGGAGCGCGTGCCGCCCTCGCTGCCCGTGCCGGCCGTGGTGGGGATCTGCACCAGGGCGGCCTTGCGGCCGCGTACCTTCTCCGGCCCCACCACCTCGTGCAGCGTCTGGCCGCTGCCCGGCAGCACCGCCACCAGCTTCGCCAGGTCCATGGCGCTGCCGCCGCCATAGCCGATGACGAGGTCGGGCTTCAGCGCCTCCGCCATCGCCAGCACCTTCTCCAGGTTCGGCAGGTCCGGCTCCGGCTTCACCTCGCCGAAGACTGTGACTTCGCAGGGCACCTCGCCGGGCAGGCCCAGCAGGCCCACGCGGCCGGCGTTGAAGGCATCGGCCACCACCAGCACGCGCTTCAGCCCGCGCTCCGCCACCCAGGGGGCCAGGGCGGAGAGGGTGCCCGAGCCGAACTCAATGCGGGCGGGGCGGAGGAGCTCGATAGGGCTGTGCAGTTCAGGCATCGCGGGGTTCCAGTCTCTATCCGGCGCGCCGCACACCGATCGCGCCGAGGGAGAGGCGAACGCCCTCCGTCAGCTCGTCGGTTAGGCGGCGAAGATGGGGCAAGGCAGTTTCGACGAAGGCGTCGATCGGCTGGCGCGCGGCGCCGATGGTCAGGCTTACGCCGGCCAGCGGCATTCCATCCGCGCCCAGCACAGGGGCGGCCACGGTGCGCAGCCCGTAGGCGTTCTCGCCGTCGGACACGGCGTATCCCTGGCGCCGCACGGTCTCCAGCCGCCCGAGCAGCGCATCCAGGTCGGTCACGGTGCGCTCGGAGAGCATCACGCGCTCCACGCCCTCCAGGTGCTCGATCTGACGGTGGCGCGGCAGCCAGGCGAGGATGGCGTGGCCCAGCGCGGTGGCATAGGCACCAACCCGCGTGCCGGGGCGGCGCACCAGCCCGCTGCGCTCCAGCCCGTGCTGCACGCGCTGCAGGTAGATCACCTCGCCCCCCTCGATCACGCCGAGGGAGCCGGCATCGGCCACGCCCGGCACCATCTCACGCAGCAGCGGCTCGGCATGGCCGGGCAGGTCGTTGGCGGACAGGGCGGCGAAGCCGAGCTCCAGGCAGCGCAGGGTCAGGCGGAAGCGCCGCGTGCCCGGCACGGCGCGCAGATAGCCCAGGGCGATGAGGGTGTGGATCAGGCGGAAGGCGGTGCCGCGGTCCAGCCCCGCCCGGGTTGCCACCTCGGATACTGTCAGTTCCGGCAGGTCGGCGCCGAAAGCGCGCAGCACGGCGAAGACCTTTGCGGCGGATTGGACGAGGTTCTTCGGGTTCGCTGCGGGCGAAGCCTCTCCCTCTTCCGTCCCGGCCATGCCTTTCCTCCCGTCCGGCAGCCCGATGATCGGAATGCGAACATTTGTTGTGGCGTTGGGCGGAGTTTCAGCACCTCCCCCGCCCCGCCGTCAAGCAGAAGCGGGGGTGCCGCGCCCTACAGGGAGCTGCCGCCGCAGACCGTGATCCCCTGCCCCGTGATCGCCCCCGCCTCCTCGGAGAGAAGGAAGGCCACCAGCGCCGCCACCTCCTCCGGCCGGATGAAGCGCCCGATCGGCGGCACGCGGGGCGGCACCCCGGCGCGGGCGGGGTCGCGCAGCATCGGCGTCTCCGTTGCGGCCGGCGCCACCACGTTCACGGTGATGCCCCGCGGCGCCAGCTCCGCCGCCCAGGAGCGGGCCAGTGCGAGCATGGCGGCCTTGCTGGCGGCGTACTGGCTGCGCCCTGGCGCGCCGGTGGCCGTGCGGCTGCCGATCAACACCATCCGCCCGCCATCGGGCATAGCCGGGAGAAGGCGGTTCGCCAGGCGCTCCGTCGCCTCCACGTGCAGGCGCCACATGGCCTGCCCGTCCTCCGGCTTCAGGGCGCCCAGCGGGTTGGTGCGCAGCAGCCCGGCCGCATGGACCAGGGCCTGCGGCGCCAGCCCATCCAGCGCCGCTTCCAGACCCGCCGGGTCGGACAGGTCGGCGGCGCGGTGGGTGAAGCCGGGGTCGGTGACGCCGGGGGCGGAGCGGCTGATCCCCGTCACCTGCCAGCCCTCCCGCAGTAGCCGCGCCGCGATGGCGGCCCCGATGCCGGAGGAGACGCCGGTGACGATGGCATGGCGGGGGGAGGTGGTCTCGGACATGGCGCAGGCTCCATCAGGGGATCTGCCGCCCCTTTGGCATGGCTGGCGCTCCACCGCACTCTTCCCCGCGCGGTGGGGTGTGGGACTAGGCTTCCGGCGCCCCGCCCTCATCCTCCCCGATCAGCAGGCGCAGCGCGCGCAGGATCAGCGCCCGCTCCTCCCCGCCCAGCGGGGCCAGCAGCGAGTCCTGGTGCGCCCGCGCTGCCGCCAGCACCGGCCTCACCCGCGCGCGTCCCTTGGGCGTGAGGTGGATCAGCACGCGCCGCCGGTCCTCCCGCGTTGATCGGCGGCGCACCAGCCCGTCCGCCTCCATCCGGTCCAGCACCTTCGTCATGCTGGGCTGCTTCATCAGGGCCATCGCGGCCAGCTGCCCCACGCCCAAGCCATCGATATCGGAGAGGCAGGCCAGCACCCGCCACTCCGGCACGGAAAGGTCCCACCCCTTCAGCGAAGCATGGAAAGTGGAGGACACCTCATGGCTGGCCCGAGCGAGAAGATAGGGCAGGTAGCTCTCGGTGAAGGCCACAGGGGCTTTCCATCCCTTTTCATATATCTTGACCACTCCGGCCATTCTGCGCCCGAATGAACGCGAACCCAGGGGATCGGCCAAGGATGTTTGCGGACCGCATCGAGCACAAGTGGATCGAGTCCTTCGCCGAGATCCTGGCGAAATGCGCGGTGAAGCCGGGCGAGGCGGTCGCCATCCTCTCCGAGACCCAATCCCGCGCCCTGAACGTGCACCTGGCCGAACTCGCCCTGCTGCGCCTGGGCGCCCGCCCGTTCCACCTGGTTCTGCCCACCGGGCGCAATCCCTACCCCGTCCCCGTCCGTTCTACCGGCGCCAGCGAGGCGATCGGCGGGTTGGAACCGGTGGTCGGCGCCCTTTCCGCCAGCACCCTGGTGGTGGACCTGACCGTGCAGGGGCTGATGCACGCGAAGGAGACGGCCGCCATCCTCAAGGCCGGCTCCCGTATCCTCTCCATCTCCAACGAGCACCCGGAGGCGCTGGAACGGATGCGCCCGGACGATGCGCTGATGACCCGCGTGAAGGCCGCCACGAAGATGATGCGCGGCGCGAAGCGGATGAGCGTGCGCTCTGCCGCCGGCACGGCGCTGGAGATCGACATGGCCGGCGCCTCCACCGTCGGCGTCTGGGGCTGGACGGACCGGCCGGGCACCCTGGCCCACTGGCCCGGCGGCATCGTCGTCAGCTTCCCCGCCGCCGGCACGGTGAACGGCGTGCTGGTGTTGGATACCGGCGACATCAACCTGACCTTCAAGCGCTACCTCGCCGCCCCGATCCGCCTGACAATCGAGGCGGACTACGTGACGGCTATCGAGGGCGAAGGGCCGGACGCGGAGATGATGCGCCAGTCCTTCGCCGCCTGGGGCGACCGGGAAGCCTATGCCGTCTCGCATGTCGGCTTCGGCATGAACCCGGCCGCACGGTACGAGGCGCTGTCCATGTACGATGGGCGCGACACCAACGGCACGGAGCTGCGCGCCGTCTCCGGCAACTTCCTCTTCTCCACCGGCGCCAACGAGTTCGCCGGCCGCTACACCCCCGGCCACTTCGACATCCCCGTGATGGGTACGGACATCCTGCTGGACGGCACCCCCGTGGTCGTGAAGGGCGTGATGCAGGAGTTGTTCGGCTAGGGAAATCGACGCTGGACAGAAATATTCCATTTCATATGATCCTCCCATGACAGCGGTCGTGATGCTCCACGGGATCGGCGCCGGCGCGCGGCTTTTCGAGCCGCAGCGCGCCTCTCTCGCCGCTCGCGGGCTGGACCCGGTGCCGCTGGACTTCCCGGGCTACGGCACCCGCCCGCCCGTGGATTCCATGGACTTCGAGTGGCTTGCCGCAGACGTGGAAGCCGCCATCACCGAGCGCGGCCTGGACCGCCCCGTCCTTCTCGGCCACTCCATGGGCGGCATGGTCGTGCAGACCCTGTTGCGCCGCCAGCCTGACGCCTATGCGGCCGCAATCCTTTGCGCCACCAGCCCGGCTTTCGGGAATCCTTCCGGCGATTTCCAGCAGAAGTTCGTCGCCGCCCGGATGAAGCCGCTGGACGAGGGCCGCAGCATGGCCGACATGGCGCCCGAGACCTTCGCCGCTCTGATCGGCCCGCGCGGCGCGGCAACCCCCTGGCGCGAACACGCCATCGCGGTTCTCGGTGAAACCCCGTCCGAGACCTTCCGCGCCGCCGTGCGCTGCCTCGTCACCTTCGACGAGCGCGCTTCCCTCGGCGCCATCCGCATCCCAACCCTCCTCCTGGCCGGGGAGGCGGACACCAACGCCCCCGCCCCCGTTATGGAGCGCATGGCCGGGAAGATCCCGGGCGCCGAGTACCGCTGCATGGCTGGCATCGGCCACCTGCCGAATATCGAGGCGCCGGAGGAATTCGACGCCATCATCCTCAATTTCCTCGACCGCAACCTGAAGGGGAGCGCGTGATGGACACCCTCGCCGCCGACACCACGCAGGACGAGCCGATCTTCGCGCCGGAGGCCTTCAACCTCACGCCGCAGCAGGCCGAGCTGACCGCCCGCGCCCGCCGCTTCGGCAAGGCCGTGCTCGCCCCCCGTGCTCCGGTCTGGGACCGCGAGGCGCGCTTCCCGCTCGACAACTTCCGCGACATGCACGGCGAAGGCCTGCTCGGCATCTGCGTCCCGCGCGAGGATGGGGGCGAGGGCGCGGACTTCGCCACCTACTGCCTCACCGCCGCGGAGCTCGGCCGCTACTGCGGCGCCACGGCGCTGTCCTGGAACATGCATGTCTGCTCCACCCTCTGGTCCGGGTTGCTGAGCGAGGACTTGGAGATGAGCGAGGCGGACCGCGCCGCCCACCGCGCGCGCCGCTCCGGCCACTACCGCCGCATCATCGAGGCCGGCGCCGTTTACTCCCAGCCCTTCTCGGAAGGCGGCGCGGCCGCCGCCGGCGCGGTCGCCTTCGGGACCGAGGCGCGGCCGGTGGAGGGCGGCTACATCGTCAACGGCAAGAAGATCTTCGCCAGCCTCTCCGGCGCCGCCGACTACTACGGCATCCTCTGCACGGAGAAGACGGGCGAGGAGCGGGGCAGCCGCCGCGACACCCTCTACCTCGCCGTGCCCGCGAACGCGCCCGGCGTTTCCGTGGTGGGGGACTGGGATCCGCTGGGCATGCGCGGCACCGTTTCCCGCACGCTGCTGTTGAAGGATGTCTTCGTCCCCGAGGAATCCATGCTGATGCCGCGGGGCGTGTACTTCCAGGCCGCCGGTCGCTGGCCGCATATGTTCATGACGCTGACGCCCACCTATATGGGCCTCGCCCAGGCGGCCTACGACTTCACCGTCTCCTACCTGCGCGGCGAAGTGCCGGGGACGCCCCCCGTGAAGCGCCGCATGTTCCCCACGAAGCAGATCGCCGTCGCGGAGATGCGCGTGATGCTGGAGCAGACGAAGGCCCTCTGGTTCCAGGCCGTGCGGGAAGCCCGCCCCGATCCCACGCGGGAGCAGGTGATGCGCGCCTACGCCGCCCAGCACACGGTGATGGAGAACGCCAACGCCCTGGCCACCAAGGCCATCCGCACCTGCGGCGGGCAGTCCATGCTGAAGTCCCTGCCGCTGGAGCGCATCTACCGCGACAGCCGCTGCGGCTCCCTCATGCTGCCCTGGACCGCCGAGATCTGCATCGATCGCCTGGGCCGCGAAACCCTCTACAAGCCCGGTGAGAAGGACGAATAGAGGCGTGACGAACCTCGCCACCCTCATCGACCGCAACGCCGCCTTCGCCCCCGCCAAGACCGCCCTGCGCTTCGAGGGGGCGGCGATCTCCTACGCCGAATTCTCAAGCATGATCACCCGCGCCGCCCACGCGCTGCGCGTGGACCACGGCGTGCGGCCCGGCGACCGCGTGGCGGTGCTGGCCACCAACCATCCCGCCTATCTCGCCCTGCTCTACGCCTGCGCCCGGCTCGGCGCGATCCTCCTGCCGTTGAACTGGCGCCTGGCCGCGCCGGAACTGCGCTACATCCTCGAACACGCGGAAGCGCGCCTCTGCTTCTTGGAGCCCGCCTTCGCCACGACGCTCACCGAGGCCGCGTCGGACCTCCCTGCCCTTCCCCTGGACATACCCACGGGCGGCGCGGATCCGGAAGGCCCCGGCACGCTCGAAGACCCCCTGTTGCTCGTCTACACCTCCGGCACCACCGGCCGCCCGAAGGGCGCGCTGCTACGGCAGGAGGCGCTGTTCCACAACGCGGTGATGAGCCACCACCTGCACGGCATGACGGCGGAGGACCACATCCTCTCCGCCCTGCCCTTCTTTCACGTGGGCGGCCTGAACATCCAGACCACGCCCGCCTTGCAGGCCGGCGCTACGGTCACGATCCACCCGCGCTTCGCGCCCGACACGGCGCTGGAAAGCATCGCGAGGGACCGCCCCACCCTTTTCCTCACTGTCCCCGCCGTGATCCGCGCCCTGCTGGCCGCGCCGGGCTGGGCGGATGCCGACCTCTCCTCCCTCCGCGCCATCTCCACCGGCTCCGAACCCGTCCATCAGGCGCTGATCGATGCCGTCACCGTCCGCGGCGTGCCGCTGCTGCAGGTCTACGGCGCCACGGAAAGCTGCCCCATCGCCGTTTACACCCGCCTCGGCGGCGATCTCTCACGCGGCACCTCAACGGGCCTCCCCGGCCTGCTCTGCGAGGCGAAGGTGGCCGACGATGCAGGCCGCGAACTCCCCCACGGCATCCCCGGCGAGGTGCTGCTACGCGGCCGCAACCTCTTCTCCGGCTACTGGCGCGACGAGGCCGCAACGGCAGCCTGCACCATCGACGGCTGGTACCGCACCGGCGACATCGCCACGCGCGACGCGGACGGCTACTTCACTGTGCACGACCGCAAGAAGAACATGATCATCTCCGGCGGAGAAAACATCTACCCCGCCGAGCTGGAGCGCGTGCTGCTGGAGCACCCGGACATCGCGGAGGCCGCCGTGCTCGGCGCCCCCGACCCGAAATGGCAGGAGGTGCCGGTGGCCTTCCTCGTCCTCCGCGCCGGCTGCATCGCGGATGCCGAAGGGGTGCGCGCCCACGTCGCCGCCCGCCTCGCCCGCTTCAAGGTGCCGCGGGACGTGATCTTCACCGATGCCCTGCCCCGGACCGCCCTCGGCAAGGTCCGGCACTTCGAGCTGCGCCCTCTCGTCGGAACCCAAGCATGACGCTCCGCATCGCCGTCCTCGGGGGCGGCAACGGCTCCTTCGCCGCCGCCGGCGACATGGCCCTGAACGGCCACGAGGTGCGCCTGTGGCGGCGAGACGCGGAAGCCGTGGCCGCCCACAAGGCCGGGGGCGGCACCATCGCCGTGAAGGACGCGAAAGGGACCCACGAGGCCCGCCTCGCCCTCGTCACCACCGACATCGCGGAAGCCGTGCGCGGCGCCGACCTCATCCTCTGCCCCGCCCCCGCCACCGCGCAGGTGGACATCGCGCGCCTCCTGGCCCCGGTGCTGGAAGACGGCCAGGTCGTCTTCCTGCCCCCCGGAACCCTCGGCACCGTGCTGATGGCCCGCGCCCTGCACGAGACCGGCCGCAAGCCCCGCGTCGCCTTCGCCGAAACCGGCACCCTGCCCTGGCTGGCCCGCAAGCACGGCCCGCACCAGGTCGCCATCACCACCCGCGCCACGCGCCTGCCCACCGGCGTCTTCCCGCTGGATGCCGCCGACCACGCCCTGGCCGTGATCGCCCAGGCCTTCCCCGGCGCCATCGAGCCCTGCGGCGACGCGCTCTCCGGCGCGCTGATGAACGCCGGCGCCATCATCCACCCGCCGCTGATCATAATGAATGCCGGCCCGCTTGAGCACTTCGAGAAGTGGGACATCCACAACGAGGGCACCGTCCCCGCCATCCGCCGCACCACGGACGCGCTGGATGCGGAGCGCATCGCAGTGCGCGAGGCCCTGGGCTACGACGCCCCGCACTTCCCCCTTGCCCACCACTACGCGAAGGAGGGAGAGGAGTGGATGTACGGCCGCGCCAGCCACGATCGCCTGACGGAATCCGGTGACTGGCGCGAGAAGATCATGCTCACGAAGCATCGCTACATGATGGAGGACCTGCGCCTCGGCCTCTCCCTCATCATCTCCGCCGCCGAACTGGCAGGCGTGCCCACCCCGCTGGCCCGCGCCTTCTCCTCCATCGGCGCCGCGATCCGGGGCGACGCGCCGGACCATTCCGGCCGCACCCTCGCCGATGCCGGCCTGGGCGGGCTGGACCGCGCCGGGATCGACCGGGTGCTGAAGCATGGCTTCTGATCGCGCGCTCGTCGCCTGCCTCGGCGCCGGCCGCATGGGCCGGGGCATCGCCGTGCAATTCGCCTACGCAGGCCACGAGGTGGTGCTGCTGGACGCCAAGCCCCGCGATCCCGCCGCCTTCGCGAAGCTGGAATCGGAAGCGCTGGCCGAGATCGGCGCCGCCCTCCGCACCCTGGCCGAGCTCGGCCTCTTCGATCCCGCGCACGCCGACACCCTCCTCGCCCGCGTGCGCGTGGCGCGCGACGAGGACGCGCCGGAGGTCCTCTCCCGCGCCGGCCTCGTCTTCGAGGGCGTGCCGGAGATCCTCGACCTCAAGCGCGACATCCTCGCCCGCGCCTCCGCCCTGATGGGCCCGGAGGCGATCCTGGCCTCCACCACCTCCACCATCTTGGTGGACGACCTCTCCCCCGCCGTCGCGGACCCCGCGCGCTTCCTCAACGCGCACTGGCTGAACCCGGCCTACATCATCCCCCTCGTCGAGGTCTCGCCCGGCCGCCACACCGCACCGGAAACGGTCGCGCGCCTGCACGCCATCCTCGAATCCGTCGGCAAGGTCCCGGTGAACTGCGCCGCCACCCCCGGCTTCATCGTGCCGCGCCTGCAAACCCTCGCCATGAACGAGGCCGCGCGCATGGTGGAGGAAGGCGTCGCCAGCGCCGAGGAGATCGACAAGGCCGTCAAGTACGGCTTCGGCTTCCGTTTCGGCGTGCTGGGCGTGCTGGAGTTCATCGACTGGGGCGGCGGCGACATCCTCTACCACGCCAGCCGCTACCTCACCGGCGCCCTCGGCCACGAACGCTACCGCGCCCCCGAGGTGATCGAGCGCAACATGGAGCAGGGCCGGATCGGCCTTCGCACCGGCCAGGGATTCATGGATTATTCCGGCCTGGATCTCGAATCCTATCGCCGCCGGCGCCTTCAGGCGCTGGTGGAGAGATTGCGGGCCGAGGGGCTCGCCAAACCGCCCGTGCTGCCGGACTGAACCGGACGGGGAAGAGGAAGGCGCGGCACGCGGCGGCACAACAGACAGGAGGCTGCTGCATGTTCGGACGAAGGGATCTCACCCGCCTCGCGCTCGGCGCCGGGGCGGGGCTCGCGCTGTCACGGGCGGTGCGCGCGCAGGGGGCGTGGCCCGACCACTCCCTCCGCTGGGTGGTCGGCTACGGCCCGGGCGGCGCCAGCGACATCTTCGCGCGCATGATCGCCCGGCAGATGGGCCCGGCCATCGGCCAGTCCATCGTGGTGGAGAACCGCCCCGGCGGCGGCGCCATCGTCGCCACCGAGAACGTCGTCCGCTCCCCCGCCGATGGCCACACGCTGCTGCACACGGACAACGGCATCCTCGTCTACAACCCCGCCCTCTACGCCAGGCTGCCCTTCGACCCGGACAAGGACCTGGTGAATGTCGGCTTCATCGGCCGCTTCCCCATGCTGCTGCTGGTGCGGCCGGAAAGCCCGTTCCAGGACTTCGCGGGGCTGCTCGCCGAATCGAAGCGCCGCACGATCACCTACGGCACCCCCGCCGTCGCCTCCCCGCACCAGCTCGCCATGGAGGTGCTGAAGCGCCATTCCGGGCTGGACGCGACGCACGTGCCCTATCGCGGCATGCCGGCCGTCCTGAACGACCTCGTCGGCGGCCAGGTGGACTGCATCATCGCCGACATCACCAACGCCCTGCCCTACCTCTCCACCGGCCGCGCCCGCGGGCTGGTGATGCTGGGAGACAGCCGCGCCAGCGCCGCCCCGAACGTGCCCATGGCGGTGGAGTTGGGCTACCCCAAGGCGGTGTCCTACGGCTGGCAGGGCATCGCCGTCGCTGCCGGAACGCCGCAGCCGGTGGTGGATCGGCTGAACACCCTTCTCCGCTCCGCCATCGGGAGCCCCGAAGTCTCCAAGCAGATGAGGGACATCGGCGCGGAGCTGGTGCCCCGCACCCCCGCGCAGATGGCGGAGTACGTCGCGGCCGAGAACGCGACGTGGCGTCCCCTTATCCGGGATCTCGGCATCCGCCTGGACGGCTAGGAACGGAAAAGGGCCGCCGGATGCCCGGCAGCCCTTCGCTCATCGCACCGGGGCGCCGAAGCCCCGGCTTTGCTCAGGCGTGCTGGCCGCCACCGCCCGTCGCGCCGCTGTCCAGCAGGAACTCCTGGGCAGGGTTGTTCGCGGCCGGCGAGGCAAGCGGCGTGCGGGCCGCATCGGTCGAGTTCCACGTCTTGTAAGCGGAGGGGCCGAACATCGGGGCGCCCGTCTCGGCGCGCGCGGCACCGGCCACCACGGGGCTCACGAGCGCGGCGGCAAGAGCAAGGGTGCGAAGCGTCTTGGAAAACATCAGTCCATATCCAGCATGAATGGCGGCGGCACCATGTCGTCGTCGTTGAGCGCGGTATGGACCGGGAATCAGCCGGGCTCCACTCCACCAGGCGAATACGATGTATTTGCCTGATGGATGTAACTGTTGCGCGAGGTGAGTTCCCGCCTCAGGTCCCGCAGAAGGTGACGTAGGGCTCCTCCGCCGCCGCGGGCGGGAGGTCCGCGCCCGGCTGGTCCTCGTAGGGCCGGGCCGTGCTCTCCAGCAGCGCCTCGAACGGCCCCATGTCGCCGGCATAGGCCGCGGCCAGCGCGCCCTCCACCAGATGGTTGCGCGGGATCACGGCAGGGTTCACCGCCCGCATCGCCGCCGCGCGCGCCGCGGGATCGCCACCGGCCTCGCCGAGCCGGGCCCGCCAGCGCGCGGCCCAGGCGTCGAAGGCCGCCGGGTCGGCGAACAGCCCGCGGGCGGAGTCATCCCCCTCCACCGCGCCGCACAGGCGCCGGAAGGTCAGGGTGAAGTCCGCCCGGTTCTCCGCCATGGCCTTCAGCAGCTCGCCCGCCAGCGCCACATCGCCCGCGCTGCCTCCGGGCAGCCCGATCTTGGCGCGCAGCCCCTCCAGGTAGGCGCCCTCGAAGGCCGGGGCAAAGCCCGCCAGAGCCTCGTTGGCCGAGGCCAGCGCCGCCTCCTCCGTCTCGCCCAGCAGCGGCAGCAGGGCCTCCGCCAGCCGTGCCAGGTTCCACTGCATAATGCGCGGCTGGTTGCCGTAGGCGTAGCGGCCGAACTGGTCGATCGAGCTGAAGACCGTCGCGGGGTCGTAGGCGTCCATGAAGGCGCAGGGCCCGTAGTCGATCGTCTCGCCGGAGATGGAGGTGTTGTCGGTGTTCATCACGCCGTGGATGAAGCCGATATGCATCCAGCGCGCGACCAGCGCCGCCTGCCGCGCGATCACGCCGTCCAGCAGCGCGCGATACGGGTCGGGCACCCCCACCAGATCCGGGTAGTGCCGCGCGATGGCATGGTCGGCCAGCACCTTCAGCCCCTCCACGTCGCCGCGCGCCGCGAAGTAGGCGAAGGTCCCCACGCGAATATGGCTGCTCGCCACGCGGGTCAGCACGGCACCGGGCAGCACCGTCTCGCGGTACACCTCCTCCCCCGTCGCCACCGCGGCCAGCGCCCGGGTGGTGGGCAGGCCGAGCGCCGCCATCGCCTCGCTGACAAGGTACTCGCGCAGCACCGGCCCCAGCGCCGCCCGCCCGTCCCCGCGGCGGGAGAAGGGGGTGGGGCCGGAACCCTTGAGCTGGACGTCGAAGCGCGCCCCGTCCGGCGCCACCACCTCGCCCAGCAGGATGGCCCGGCCATCGCCGAGCTGCGGCACGAAGTTGCCGAACTGATGGCCGGCATAGGCGGCCGCCAGCGGCTCCGCCCCTTCCGGAACATGGTTCCCCGCCAGCACCGCCACGCCCTCCGGCGAGGCAAGCTCCGCCGGGTCCAGCCCCAGCCGCCGGGCCAGCGCCGCATTCAGCCGCAGCAGCCGCGGCGCCGCCACGGGCGTCGGGTCCAACCGCGCGCGGAAGCGCTCCGGCAGGCGGGCATAGGAGTTGTCGAAGGGGAAGCGGACCGCCTGCCCTTCCAGGACCGTGGTGCTCATGTTCTGCAGATCGAAAGCCGGGGGCCCGGAAACAACCCCGCCCCGGCGGATCAGCCAGCCCCGCGCCGCGCCAGCGCCGCCAGCCGGGCCGCGGCGGCCGTATTCGCCTCCGCCTCGATGGCGCGGTAGGTCTGCACCACCTCCTCCCCCCGCGCCGTCAGCTTCGCTCCGCCCCCACCGGCGCCGCCCGCCACCGTCTCCGCCACGGGCTCGCCAAGGCCGCGGTTCAACGCCTCCACCAGCTCCCAGGCCCGGCGATAGGACATGCCCAGCGCCCGCCCGGCACCGGAGATGGAGCCGGCGCGCCCGATCTCCTCCAGCAGCCGCACCTTGCCCGGCCCGATCCGCAGCCCGTTGCTGAGGTCGAGCCGCAGGCTCAGCCGCGGCCCGGTCTCCTCGTTCCTCTCGGCTTTCCTCGCGCGCGGCATGGCCGGGAGCCAATCACGCGGCCCGCCC
The DNA here is from genome assembly GCF_024594815.1 of Roseomonas populi. Lineage (GTDB taxonomy): Bacteria > Pseudomonadota > Alphaproteobacteria > Acetobacterales > Acetobacteraceae > Roseomonas > Roseomonas populi. The sequence continues at coordinate 230,934 of NZ_JANJOU010000010.1, forward strand.
GGCCACAATGCCCGGGCGGGTCATTCGCCTCAGACCAGCGCGGCGCCCTGGGTGTTCACATAGACGGCGTAGAGCGACTTGCTGGCCGCCATGAACAGCCGGTTCCGGTTACGCCCGCCGAAGCAGAGGTTGGCGCAGCGCTCCGGCAGGTGGATATGGCCGATCGGCTGGCCCGCCTTGTTGATCACGCGCACGCCGTCGAACTCGGCGCTCATCCCCCAGCCGCACCAGAGGTTGCCCTCCACGTCCACCCGGAACCCGTCCGGGCGCTCGCCGGGCCTGGCCTGGAAGAAGACGCGGTTGTTCGCCAGCTTCGTGCCGTTCTCCGTCACGTCGAAGACGCGGATGATGCGCGGGTTGGCCGCCGCCTCCACCACGTAGAGCAGGCTCTCGTCCGGGGAGAAGGCGAGGCCGTTGGGCCGCCCCACCTCGGCCGAGACGACGGTGATCGCGCCGGTCGCCCCGTCCACGCGATAGATGTTCGTCGGCAGCTCCGGCTGCGCGCGGTAGCCCTCGTAGTCGCCGAGGATGCCGAAGGGCGGGTCGGTGAACCAGATGGAGCCGTCGGACTTCACCACCACGTCGTTGGGCGAGTTCAGCGGCTTGCCCTCGAACCGGTCGGCGATCACGGTGATGCGGCCGTCATACTCGGTCCGCGTCACGCGGCGCGCGCCGTGCTCGCAGGCGATCAGCCGCCCCTGGCGGTCGCGGGCATGGCCATTGGCGAAGTTGTCGGGGTTGCGGAACTCGTCCACCTGGCCCGTGGTCTCGCTCCAGCGCAGGGTGCGCTGGTTCGGGATGTCGGACCAGATCACGGCGCGCTGGTCGCCCAGCCACACCGGCCCCTCGCTCCAGCGCGCCCCGGTCCAGAGCCGCTCCACCGCCGCCGCGTCCAGCTGGTAGCGCGCGAAGGAAGGATCGAGGATCTCGAAGGCCGGGTCGGGGTATCGGGTCACGTCCTCCCACCGCGCCAGGGCCGGGCGCGCGAGCAGCGAGGCGCCACCGAGCGCAAGGCCGCCAAGGCCCCGCCGGGACATCATCGTCATCTTTGTTTCCTCACCTACCGTCATCGCCGTCTCAGGCCAGGGCGCGCGAAGGGCGCGCGCCCTGCCCGGCCGGGGGCGATCGCCCGGCCTACTCGAGTGAGCCCGAGGCGATCAGTCGGCCGAGGCGCCGGACTTCTCGATCGTCTCCCGCCACATCGGGCGCTCCCGCGCCGCGCGCGCGGCGGCGTCGGCCGCCGTGGTCCAGATCGGCTTGGCGCCCACGCGGGCGAAGCGCTCCCGCTGCGTGGCATCCTCCACCGTCGCCTTCAGCGCGGCGTTGATCCGCTCCACCACCACGTCCGGCGTGGAGGCAGGGACCACGAAGCCGCCCCACACCGTCACGACGAAGTCGTTGACCCCGGACTCCGCCATGGTCGGGACGGAAGGCAGGGTGGACCAGCGCTCCGCGCTCGTCACCGCCAGCGCGCGGATCTGCCCGGCCTCGACGAGGGCCTGGTAGGAGGCAACGCCGTCGATCGCGAAGTCGATGTCACCGCTCAGCAGCGCCGGCTGGATCTGCGCCGCACCGCGATAGGGCACGTGCACCGCCTCGATGCCGAGGCGGGAGAACAGCATGGCGGAGGAGAGGTGCGTGGTGGTGCCGACGCCGGTGGAACCATAGGTGATGCCGCCGCGCTTGCTCTTCGCCCAGGTGATGAACTCCTGCAGCGTCTTGGCCTGCACCTTGCCCGGCGCCACCACCGCGATGTTCGGGAACTCCCAGCCCAGGGCGACGGGCTTCAGGTCCTTCTCGATGTCGTAGGGGACGTTCTTGTAGAGGTACTGGTTGATCGAGAAGTTGGAGACGGTGACGCAACCGATCGTATGGTTGTCGTTCGCCTTCGCCACCGCGTCGGTGCCGATGTTGCCGCTGGCGCCCGGGCGGTTCTCGATCACCACCGGCTGGCCGAGCGTCTGGCCCATGTGGTCGGCATAGACGCGCGCGATCACGTCCGTGGCGCCGCCCGGCGGATAGGGCACGATCATGCGGATCGCCCGCGTCGGCCAGTTGCCACCCTGGGCGTGGGCCAAAGAGGGAAGCAGGGCGGAACCGAGGGCGGTTCCGAGCAGGGTGCGGCGGTTCACGGCGTTTCCTCTCCGGGAAATGGCAGGAAGTGGTTCAGGCCTCGGGCGGCAGGACCTTGCCGGGATTCATCAGCCCGGCGGGGTCCAGCAGCGCCTTCACGCGCCGCATCAGCGCGATCTCGGCCGGGTTCGTCACGCGGCCCAGCCGGCCGCGGTTGCTGATGCCGATGCCGTGCTCGGCGCTGATCACGCCGCCCAGCGCGGCGGTCTCGTCGTCCACCACGGCGTTGATCTTCGCGACCATCGGCGCGGCGGTCGCGGCATCCGGGTACTGTTTCGCATCCAGGATCGCGAGGACGTGGATGTTCCCGTCGCCGATATGCCCGTGCATCACGATGCGCGCCTCCGGCGCCACCTCGGCGATCCGGCGCTCCACGTTGCGCGCGAACAGGGCCTGGTTCTCCAGCGGCACCACGCTGTCATGGCTCACCACATAGCCCGCACGCTTGCTGCCTTCGGAGACGGAGTGGCGGATCTTCCACAGCGCCTCGGCCTGCGCGCCGCTCTCCGCGATCACGGCATCGGTTACCAGCCCCTCCTCGAAGGCGGCGCCGAGCGCCTCCTCCAGCGGGGTGCGGAGGTCGGTCGCGGCCAGCGTGTCCGTCAGCTCGATCAGCAGGTACCAGGGCGCCTCCAGCGCGAAGGGGATCGCCACGTCCGGCACGTGCTCCGCGATCACCTCGATCTGGCCGCGCGACATGGCCTCCAGGCTTGCCAGACGGTCGCCCACCGCGCTGCGGAGCCGCCCCATCAGCGTCAGCACCGCCTCGATCTCCGGCAGCGCGACCATGGCCAGCGCCGAGACGCGCGGGCGCGGGAAGAGCTTGAGGGAGGCGGCGGTTACGATGCCCAGCGTCCCCTCCGCCCCGATGAAGAGCTGCTTCAGGTCGTAGCCGGAGGAGTTCTTCCGCAGCGCGTGCAGGCGGTCCAGCACCGTGCCGTCCGGCAGCACCACCTCCAGCCCCAGCACCAGCTCCCGCGTGTTGCCGTAGCGCAGCACGGCCGTACCGCCGGCGTTGGTGGCGATGTTGCCGCCGATCTGGCAGCTCCCCTCCGCGCCGAGGGAGAGGGGGAAGAGGCGGTCCACCTTCTCCGCCTCCTCCTGAATGGTCTGCAGGATGCAGCCCGCCTCCACCGTGATGGAGTTGGCCAGGGCGGAGATGGCGCGCACGCGGTTCAGCCGGTCCAGCCGCACCACCACGGCCTGGCCGGAAGCGTCCGGGGTGGCCGCGCCGCACATGCCGGTGTTCCCGCCCTGCGGCACGATCGTCACGCCCCGCTCCGCGCAGAGCCGCACCACCGCGGCCACCTGCGCCGTGTCGGCCGGCTTGACCACGGCGGCGGCGCGCCCGTGATAGCGGCCGCGCCAGTCCACCACATAGGGTTCCTGGTCCTCGCCGGGCGCGACGACGTGCTGGCGGCCGACGATCGCGGCCAGGGCCTCCACCAGCGCGGCGTCAGCAGCGGCATCGGAAACGGCGAGGCTCATGGCGTTGGTCGGCTCCGTGCTTGGGGCCGGGCGGCCGCAGCGCGCGGGGCGATGCGTCCACACGGCCGGGGTGGCGGCAGGTGCCGCCCCCGCTAGTCCTCTACATGACCAGATTGCGCGGGCGCTTCTGCGCGTATTGAGCAGAAATGTCGAGGGGAAACTTCGGATGCCGATCAACCCTGCGCAGAAGCGTGATCCGGAGCTGCTTTCAGCCTGAAAACCATGCTGCACCCGCGAAGGGGCGCGGTGCGGCACCCACCAGGCAATTCTGCGCAGTTCGCGCAAAAATTCATTGACTTCGCCCCACCGGACGCGACATCAGCCCCGTAGTCCCGCGTCCCGCGCGGCCGGGCACCCAGCCTCGGGCGCCATCGGAGAATGCCCATGCAGATTCCCATCAAGCGCGCTATCGAGAGCGTGCCCGGCGGCATGATGGTCGTGCCCCTCGCCCTCGGCGCGATCATCGCCACCCTCTTCCCAGCCACGCCGAAGTTCTTCGGCTCCTTCACCGGCGCGCTCTTCACGGGATCCCTGCCGATCCTGGCGGTGTTCTACGTCTGCATGGGCGCCAGCATCGACTTCAAGGCCACCCCCTACATCCTGAAGAAGGGCGGCACGCTGCTGGCCACGAAGGTCGGCATCGCCGCGCTGCTGGGCATCATCGTCGGCCAGTTCCTGGGCGAGGCCCCGGTGGCCAGCGGCATCTTCGCCGGCCTCTCCACCCTCGCCATCGTCGCCGCGATGAACGACACCAATGGCGGCCTCTACATGGCGCTGATGGGCCAGTACGGCGCGCCGCGCGATGTCGGCGCCTACACGGTGATGACGCTGGAATCCGGCCCCTTCCTCACCATGATCACCCTCGGCGTCGCCGGGCTCTCGGCCTTCGAGTGGCCGGTGCTGGTGGGCGCCATCCTGCCGCTCCTCGTCGGCATGATCATCGGCAACCTGGACCGCGAGATGCGCGACTTCCTCAGCCGCGCCATTCCCGTGATGATCCCCTTCTTCGCCTTCGCCCTCGGCGCCGGCCTGGACCTGACGAAGGTCTGGCAGGCCGGTCTGCTGGGCCTCGGCCTCGGCGTCGCGGTGGTGGTGATCACCGGCACCGCGCTCTTCCTCGCGGATCGCGCCATCGGCGGCTCGGGCGTGGCGGGCGTCGCGGCGGCCTCCACCGCGGGCAACGCGGCCGCTGTGCCGGCGATCGTGGCGGCCAACAACCCGGCCTACGCGGATGCGGCGCCGGCGGCCACCATCCTCGTTTCCGCCTGCGTCATCGTCACCGCCATCCTCGTGCCGCCGGTCACCGCCTGGGTTGCCCGCCGCGTCGGCCCGGGCCGGGACGCCGTGGCTGAGGGACGGGGCGCATGACCCGCCGCTGGCTCATCCTCGCCGATGACCTGACCGGCGCCGCCGATTGCGGCATCGCCTTTGCCCGCCGCGGGCTGGAGGCGGCGGTCGGCTGGCACAGCGCGGAGGGCGCCGCCGCCGAGGTGCTGGCGATCGACGCCGACAGCCGCCGCCTGAGCCCCGGGGATGCGGCCGGGCGCCACGCCGCGCTGCTGCGCGCCCGCCACGCTCCGGGCACCGGCCTGATCAAGAAGATCGACTCCACCCTGCGCGGCCAGCCCGCCGCCGAGCTGGCCGCCACCATTGGCGCCCTGCATGAGGCCGGCCGCCCGGCGATGGCGATCGTCGCCCCCGCCTTCCCTGCCACCGGCCGCACCACGGAGGGCGGGCGCGTCCACCTGAACGGCGCGCCGCTGGAATCCACCCCCCTCTGGGCGCGCGACCACAGCTACGAGAGCGCGCACCTGCCGACGGTGCTGGAAGCTGTCGGCCTCAAGGCCCGCCACCTGCCGCTGGAGACGATCCGCGCCGGCGACGCGGCGCTGGAAGCCGCCCTGCGCGATGCCCTGGCCGCGGGCGTGGAGGCCGTGGTCTGCGACGCCACCGCTCCCACCGACCTGGACGCCCTGGCCCGCGCCAGCCTGCCGCTCGTCGGTGACGTCTTCTGGGTCGGCTCCGGCGGCATCGCCGCCGCCCTCGCTGCCGCCCTGCCGCTCATGGGCGCCCTGCCCGCCGCGCCGCCCGCCGCGCGCGGCGGCGTCCTTGTCGTCGTCGGGAGCATCGCCGAGGCTTCCCGCAGCGCCGCCGCCCGCCTTGTCGCCGAGAGCGCGGCCGCCCTCATCGAGGTGCCGGTCGGCCTGCTCCGCGCCGGCCCCGCCGACCCGGGCTGGGCACCCATGGCTGAGGCGATCGCCGCTTCCCTCGCCGCCGGCCGCGACACGCTCGTGCTGATCACGGACGCCTCCCCCGCCGACCTCTCCCAGGGCGCCGCCCTCGCCACGGCGCTCGGCACCCTGCTGGAGCCCGCAGGCCGCAGCATGGGCGGCCTCTTCGCCACGGGCGGGGAAACGGCCTGCGCGCTGCTGAGCCATCTCGGAGTCCACGGCATCCGCCTGGTGGAGGAGGTCGAGGCCGGCGTGCCCCTCGGCGTCACCCAGGGTGCCATCCAAGTCCCCGTCATGACGAAGGCCGGCGCCTTCGGCGACGACGGAACGATCCTCCGCAGCCTGTCCCGGCTGCACAATCTCTCCCGGGAGAACGCGTGATGTCTGACACCCGCCCGATCATCGCCATCACCATGGGCGACGCCTCCGGCATCGGCCCGGAGATCATCATGAAGGCCCTGGCGCGGGAGGACGTCTACGCGATGTGCCGCCCCTTCGTGGTGGGCGACGCGACGCGCCTGCGCGAGGCCGACGCCATCACCAAGACCGGCCTGCAGGTGAACGCCCTGCAGTCCCCCGCCGGCGCCAAGTACCAGCGCGGCACGGTGGACGTGATCGACCTCGGCATCATCCCCGCCGGCCACCCCTTCGGCCAGCTCTCCGCCCTCTCGGGCGAGGGCGCCTTCCGCTATATCGAGCGCGCGACGCGGCTGGTGGAGGCCGGCGAGGCCGACGCCATCTGCACGGCGCCGCTGAGCAAGGAGGCGCTGCACGCCGCCGGCCACAAGTACCCCGGCCATACGGAGATGCTGGCGCACCTGACCGGCACGCCGGAGGTCTCCATGATGCTGGTGGCGCCGAAGCTGCGCGTCATCCACGTCACGACCCATATCGGCCTGATGGACGCCATCCGGAAGATCGAGCCGGGCCTGGTGTTCCGCGTGATTGAGCGCGGCCGCGCGACGCTGGTGAAGGCCGGCATCGAGCAGCCCCGCATCGGCGTCTGCGCCATCAACCCGCATGCCGGCGAGAACGGCCTCTTCGGCCAGGGCGAGGAGGAGGAGAAGATCATCCCCGCCATCGAGAAGTGCCACGCCAACGGCTGGAGCGTTGACGGCCCGCTGCCCGCCGACACGCTGTTCTTCCGCGCCGCCCGCGGCGACTTCGACCTGGTGGTCGCCATGTACCACGACCAGGGCCACGGCCCGGTGAAGGTGATGGGCCTGGAGGCCGGCGTGAACATCACCATCGGCCTGCCGGTGGTCCGCACCAGCGTGGACCACGGCACCGCCTTCGACATCGCCGGCAAGGGCATCGCCGACGAGGGCTCCCTGGTGGAGGCCCTGAAGCAGGCCGTGGGCCTGGCGCCGAAGCGGGTGATGCAGGCGGCCTGAACGGCAACCGTGCCGGCCGGGGGGATCGCCCTCGGCCAGCACCTCTCCTAGAATCCGGCCATGCGACGCCGACGAACGCGCCACGACGAGATCCTGGCCGCCCTGGCCACCGGCGACACGGATGTGGACGCCCTGGCCGCCCGTTTCGGCGTCTCCGCCTCCACCATCCGCCGCGACCTCAACGCCCTCTCCGAGCAGCGGGCGGTGGCGCGCACCTATGGCGGCGCCATCCTCGCAGCGCCGCACCTCGAATCCAGCCTGCGCGCCCGCACCGGCCAGCACCGCGCCGCCAAATCCGCCATCGCCGAGGCCGCGCTGGACCTGATCGGGGAAGGCGAGACGATCATCCTCGACGGCGGCTCCACCGTGGAGGCGCTGGGCCGCCTCCTGCGCGGCCGCAGCCTGCGCGTCGTCACAAACAACCTGCCCCTGATCCCCGTCCTCGCCGACGCGCCGGGCATGGAGCTGGTGGTCCTGGCCGGCACGGTGCGCCCGATCAGCATGAGCACCGTCGGACCCCTGGCCGAGCAGGCCCTGCGCCACCTCACAGCCGACCGCGTCTTCATGAGCGCGGACGGCGTGATGCCCGGCCGCGGCGTCTGCGAGGCGACGCTGGAGCAGGTCTCCCTCAAATCCCTGATGATGCGCCAGGCGCGCGAGGTGGTGGTGCTGGCCGACGCCTCGAAGCTAGGCCGCCACGGCCAGCCCTTCTGGGCCCCCCTGCCCGCCGCCGCGGCCGGTAGCTGGACCCTGGTGACGGACGCGCCCCCCGCCGCCTGCGCCCCCTATGCCGAGGACGGAGCGCGGATCATCCGGGCTGGCTAGGTTCGATCACCCGCACCACCGCATCCCCCAGCCGGATCACCCCGCCCTCCAGCACCCGCGCCGTGATGCCGCCATGGCCGCGCACGGCGTTGTAGCCGCCCTCGCCCAGCTCCTCGTCCATGCGGGAACAGGGGTGGCAATCGCCCGACCATTCCAGCAGCACCTCGCCCACCCGGAAGCGACGGTTCCGCAGGGCCGTCAGGTTGATCCCTTCCGTCAGCAGGTTCCGCCGCAACCGCTCCGGCGGCACCGCGTCGCGCCCGAGATAGCTGGTAATGGCGCGCAGCCCTTCCGCCGCCACCAGTGTCACCTGCCGCCCCCCGTTGTTGCGGCTGGCGTAGCGATCTCCCTCCAGTCCCTGCCCCGTCACGGCCAGGGCGGAATCCACCACCCGCACCGGCTCACGCCGCACCGCGCGCAGCCCGATCCAGCCGATGCGCCCGGGCGCCACGGGCCCGTCGATCAGCCGCGCCAGCATGGAGCCGGGATTGGGAAAAAGAGATCGCTGCTCGGGCGGCATGCCCCCTTCTACGCCGCCCCCAGGGCGCGTTCCCAGTGCCGCAGGCTCTCGGCGTTCACCGGCCCACCCGCCGCCGCGTTGCGGGCCAGCAGCGCGGCGTGGAACCGCGCTGCCTCCTCACGCCCCAGAAGGTCCCGCACGGCGGTGATGATGCGGGTGATGCGAAGGTGGTTGTGGTCGAAGCGCACCAGCCAGTCGTCCGTATCCGCGTAGAAGCGCGCCATCCGGTCCAGTGCCGCGCGCAGCCCCTCCCGCGCCGCCGGATCCGCCCGGATCGCCGCCGCCTCATCCTCCCCCAGCACCGGCGATCCCGGCACGGCGCGGCTCGGCTCCCGCAACGGAAAAAGCCACTGGATGAAGTCGTGCACGGCCTCCAGCCGGCCGTCGTCGAAGGCCAGCACATCGGCCAAGCGGCGCCCCCGGCCGTCGCGGCCAGCGCCGCGCAGGAAGGCGTGGATGGGATGTTCCATGCACCCCGAACGCCCCACCGCCGCTCGGGTTCTCAGGGCGGCCGAGGCCCCTAACGCCGGAAAACGAGCAGAAGGTTGTTGGCCGGCATCTCATGCACTTCCGGCGCCCCGAACCCCCTCGCCGCAGCCTCCGCTGCCACTGTCTCCAGGTCGCGCACGCCCCATTCGGGATTCCGGCGCCGCAGGTCGGCATCGAAATCGGCGTTGCTCGGTGCTGTATGCACGCCGTTCCGCCGATAGGGGCCGTAGAGCACCAGCGGCGCCCCCGGCCGCAGCAGGGCCGCCGCGCCGCGCATCAGGCCCAGCGTCGCCGCCCAGGGCGCGATATGGATCATGTTGATGCAGAGCACGGCATCCGCCGCGACGGCGGGCCATTCCCCCGCCGCGTCCAGCGCCAGGGCCGGGCGGATGTTCCCCTGCCCGGCCGCCCAGGCATCAATGCTGCCCCGCGCCCCCGGATCGGGGTCGCTGGGCTGGAAGACCAGGTCCGGGAATGCCTGGGCGAAGTGCAGCGCGTGCTCGCCGGTGCCGCTCGCGACCTCCAGCACCACCCCTTGCGGCGGCAGCACGCCCCGCAGCACGGCCAGGATGGGATCGCGGTTGCGGGCGGCGGCCGGTGCCCGGCGCCGCAGGTTGCTGGAGGTCATGGCACGCCATGTGCCCCGGAAGGACCGGGAATACGAGGGGGAGAGGACGCAGCAGCCCCCTCCCCTCACCCCACCTTCCGCAGCGCCCGGATATGATCCCGGTGCCAGGCCGCATAGCCCGTCCCGACATGCGCCAGCCGGTCCCGCAGCAGCGCGTGCGCGTCCTTCAGGCGATGGAAGGGAATGAAGGGGTAAAGGTGGTGCTCCGCGTGATACGGCATCTCCCACATCAGCAGCCGCACCGGCGCCACCGTCATCATGGTGCGCGTGTTCGTCAGGCCGTTGGAATCCTCCGTGCAGCCCGTGTGCTCCGTCAGCAGGTACAGCCGCAGCACGGGCTGGCCGAGCAGTTGCGGCCCCACCCAGAACAGCAGCACCGCCCCCCAACCGAAGGCCAGGCCTACGGCCACCGCCAGCACCACCGTCAGCGCCGAGCCCGCCCGGATACTGCGCACCACCCGCGGCGCGGAGGCCGGGTGGATGAAGGGATAGGCCGAGAGATCGCCTTTCCACCCCCGCGCCCAGACCGTCAGCTGCGCGCGCCAGTAGGGCAGGCCGACCACCCGCGCCACATAGGCCGGCAGGTCCCCCGGCGGCGGCGGGGACAGCTCCGGGTCGTGCTCGGGATCCTGGGTGTGCTTGTGATGGGCCAGGTGGAAGGCTTGGTAGAAGTGCCAGTTCCGCAGCGCCGGCAGCGCCACCAGCCAGCCCACCACCGCGTTCACCCGGCGGGACTTGAAGGCCGTGTAGTGGCAGGTCTCGTGGATCGGCGCGAAAAGGGCCGCCTGCACCACCCCCGCCAGCAGCATCGCCGGCACCACCAGAAGCGGGGGCGAGACCGCCACCAGCCAGCCCGTGGCCAGGATCAGCGCCAGATGGACCCCCAGCCTCGCCCAGCCCCGCGCGTCGGAGCGGGTGTTGAGGTGCATCATCTCCCGCGGCTTCGGGGCCGCCATCACCGTCGCGCTCATGCTGCCGATCCTCTCTCACAGCCGCCCCGCACCGGAAGCAAAACCCGCGCCGCGCCCTTCCCCTCCGGACCGCCCGCCCGATTCCCCATCTTGACCGGGCGCCCCGGCTCGGCCGAAACGGCCGGCGTGCAGGAGGACGGCACCATCGCGGCCAGCGGCCACACCGCCCCATCGCGGGAGGACAGCACGGGGCCCGCCCCCGTCGTCGCGCTCCGCGGCGTCACCAAGCGCTACGGCAACGGCACGCTGGCGGTGCAGGGGCTGGACCTGGACATCACGACAGGGAGCTTTGTCTCCCTTCTCGGCCCATCAGGCTGCGGCAAGAGCACGGTGCTGCGGATGGTGGCGGGCCTCTCCCCCCTCACCGCCGGGGGCATCGCCTGGCCGCGCGCCGCCGGGCGCCCGCCGAAGCTCGGCTTCGTCTTCCAGGAGCCCACGCTGATGCCCTGGAAGACCGCAATCGACAACGTCGCCCTGCCCCTGCGCCTGGAAGGCGTGGCGAAGGCCGAACGCCACCGCCGCGCGCGGGAGATGCTCGATCTCGTCGGCCTTTCCGACTTCGCGAACAGCTACCCGCGCGAGCTCTCCGGCGGCATGAGGATGCGCGTCTCCATCGCCCGTGCCCTGGTCACGGAACCGGAGGTCCTGCTGCTGGACGAGCCCTTCGCAGCCCTGGACGAGATCACCCGCTTCCGCCTGAACAACGACCTCCTGCGGCTCTGGGAGAGCCGGCGCTTCACCGCCGTCTTCGTCACCCACTCCGTCTTCGAATCCGTCTATCTCTCGCAGCGCGTGGTGGTCATGGCAGCAAACCCCGGCCGCCTGCACGCCGACCTCCCCATCGCCGCCCCCGCCCGGCGGGACGAGGCCTTCCGCACCTCCCCCGACTACGCCGCCCTCTGCCGCACCGTCTCCGAGGCGCTGGAAAGGGCCATGAAAGCATGACCCCACCCGACGACGCGCCCGGCCGGGAACGCCGCATCCTCGGCCTGCCGCCCGGCACCTGGCCGCGCATCCTGGCGCCGCTGGTAGTGGGTCTGCTCCTCCTCGGCGGCTGGGAATGGGCCGTGCGCCACTTCGCCGTGCCCGCCTACATCCTCCCCGGCCCCGTGGCGATCGCGCGAACGCTGGTGGCGGACTGGCCCACCCTCTCCGGCTCGCTCGCCGTCACGCTCCGCATCACCGTGCTGGCCCTGCTGGTGGCCACAGCCGCAGGCCTCGCCCTCTCGATCCTGTTCAGCCAGTCCAAATGGGTGGAGATGACCTTCCTGCCCTATGCGGTGATGCTGCAGGTCACGCCGGTCGTCGCCATCGCGCCGCTCATCATCATCTGGGTGGACAACATCCAGGCCTCGCTCCTCATCTGCGCCTGGATCGTCGCCTTCTTCCCCGTCGTCTCGAACACCACCATCGGGCTCAACAGCACGGACCGGAACCTGCTGGACCTGTTCCGCCTCTACGGCGCCACGCGCTGGCAAACCCTGGTCCACCTCCGCCTGCCCGCCGCCATGCCCTTCTTCCTGGCCGGGCTGCGCATCTCCGGCGGCCTCTCCCTCATCGGCGCCATTGTCGCGGAATTCGTGGCCGGCGCGGGCGGCGCATCGTCGGGCCTCGCCTACCGCATCCTCGAATCCGGCTACCAGCTCCAGATCCCCCGCATGTTCGCGGCGCTGGCGCTGATCTCCTTCTCGGGCGTCCTCATCTTCCTCGCCCTCTCCCTCGTCTCGCACCTGATGCTCCGCCGCTGGCACGAGAGCGCGCTGAGAAAGGACCACTGACCGTGCCCGGCTTCCCCCCGATCCCCGCCGATGGCAGCGGGATGCTCCTCCACCGCGCCTCCGTCCCCGCAGCAATGCTGGAAGCCGATCTCGGCCCCGCCGACGCGGACGGCCTCGTCCTCGCCGACATCCGCATCGAGGCCGGTCGCATCGCCGCCCTCACCCCCGCCGCCGCCACGGCGCCGGAAGGCGCGCTGGACCTCGACCGCGGTCAGGTCTGGCCCGGCCTCGTCGATCCCCACGCCCATCTCGACAAGGCGCACATTTTCCCCCGCGCGGTGAACCCGGACGGCACCCACCCCGGCGCCGTAAAGGCCGTGGCCGAGGACCGCGCGGCGCATTGGAGCGCCGAGGACGTCCGCCGCCGCTTCACCTTCGCCCTGCGCTGCGCCGAGGCGAACGGCGTGGTCGCCATCCGCACCCACCTGGACAGCCACGGCCCGCAGGCCGCCCTCACCTGGCCCGTCTTCGCCGAACTGCGTGAGGAATGGCGCGGCCGCATCACCCTCCAGGCCGCCGGCCTCGTCTCCATCACCGACTACGCGGGAGAGGAGGGCGAGGCCCTCGCCGCCCGCATCGCCGCCACCGGCGGCCTCCTTGGCGGCAATACCCGCATCCCCGACGACAACGGCGAGAAGCTGGAAGCCTCCCTCGACGGCCTCTTCCGCCAGGCCATCAAGCACGGCCTCGACATCGACCTCCACGTGGACGAGAGCGGCGACCCGAATGCCGCCACCCTCGGCCCCATCGCCCGCGCCGCCCTCCGCCACCGCTTCCCCGGCCGCCTCACCTGCGGCCACTGCTGCAGCCTCGCCGTGCAGCCGCCCGACGTCGCCGACCGCGTGATGGACCTGGTGGCAGAGGCCGGCATCACGATCATCTCCCTGCCGCCCGTGAACCAGTACCTGCAGGACCGCGTGCCCGGCCGCACGCCGCGGTGGCGCGGCGTGACGCTCCTCCACGAGCTCCGCGCCCGCGGCATCAACGTGCTCATCGGCGGCGACAACTGCCGCGACCCCTTCTACGGCTACGGCGACCACGACCCGATCGAGACCTTCACGGACTCCGTCCGCATCGGCCACCTGGACAAGCCCATCGGCGACTGGCCCGCCGCCGTCACCGCCCGCCCCGCCGGCTGGATGGGCCTGCCCGACCACGGCCGCATCCGCCCCGGCACCGCCGCCGACCTCGTCCTCTTCCGCGGCCGCAGCATGGACGAGTTGCTCTCCCGCCGCCGTGGCCCGCGCATCGTCCTCCGCAACGGCCGCCCCATCCCCGCCGAACTTCCGGAATATCGGGAACTGGACGACCTTTTCTGACCTGTCCGGCCCCAAGGGGCTCCGCCCCTTGGATCCCCGCCAGGAGGCTCAGCCTCCTGGACCTGCATCGGGCTGCCGCGGGGACTGACTTGAAGCGCGGCGCCTGACGATCAGGACCCGATCCTGCCCTTGCAGTCGCCTCGGCTCCACGAGCCGAGGCGCACCGTCAGCGAAACGCAGACCAACTCCTAGAAAAGGATGATGGAGAGGGGTCCGGGGAGAGGAAGAATTCCTTCTTCCTCTCCCTGGCCACAGACCGTCCCCCACAGAACCAGCACGAACCTTGCGCCTCGCTGCACCGCAACAAACATGAGGACGGATCATGACCATCCTCAAAGCCGCGCTCTTTCTCTTCATCCTCCTCTACCTCGTCCCGCTCGGAGTCTCCGCCGCCCTCTACAAGGCCAGGGCGGCGGGCACGGACTGGTGGGCGGCGGACCGCTCCAGCGCCGGCCTCCTGCCGCCCGCCGCCCGCAATCCCGGCGCGGTGGTGCGCGTCTATGCCGCCCCAACGGTGCGCTGGCGCGGCATCTTCGCCGTACACTGCTGGATCGTCTTCAAGCCGGAGGGCGCGGCCTCCTACACCCGCTACGACTACACCGCCTGGGGCGACCCCATTCGCATGAACGGCTTCGCGCCCGATGGCCGCTGGTTCGGCCAGGCCCCGGAAACCGTCTTCGCCGCCGATGGCCCGGCCGCATCCGCCCTGATCCCGCCCATCCAGCAGGCCATCGCGGATTATGCCTGGAGCAACCGCGGCGACTACCGCGCCTGGCCCGGCCCCAACTCCAACACCTTCGTCGCGGCGATCATGGAGGCTGTGCCCTCCATCGGCCTCACCCTGCCGCCCAATGCCATCGGCAAGGACTACCCCCATGATGGCCGCTGGCTGCGCCTTACCCCCTCGCGCACAGGCTTCCGCCTCTCGCTCGGCGGCTATGCCGGCCTGACCCTCGCCTGGGTGGAAGGAATTGAGGTGAACATCCTCGGCGGCGTCGCGGGCCTGGACCTGCGCCGCCCCGCGATCAAGCTGCCCGGCCTCGGCCGCATCGGCATGCGCGGGCCGGAGGGCACGGGGAACCCGCCCCTGCCGGCGGAGGCAGGCTAACTCACGATCCGGCGGAGGCCGGCTAACCCGCCATTGCCCGCCGGATCGGCGCCGGCGTCACCTCGTTGTGCAGGTCCGCCAGTTGCGCGACCAGCCGCAGGAAGGTGGCCCGGTCCGCCGGGGAGAGCGGGGCGAGCAGCCTCTCCTGCACCCGCCGCACCGGCGCCTCCACCTTCCGCAGCAAATCCATGCCCGCCCGCGTCAGCCGCAGCCGCTTCGCCCGCCGATCCTCCGGCGCGGGCTCCCGGGCGATCCAGCCCTTCGCCTCCAGCCGCTCCAGCACCCCGCCCAGCGTCGAGCGGTCGAAGGCGATCAGCGCCGAGAGCCGCGTCGCATCCACCCCGGGATAGGCGCGGATGGCGAAGAGCGCGCTGAACTGCACGGAGGTCAGGTCGAACTCCCCCACCTCCTCCGCGAAGATGGCGCCCGAGATCTGCTGGGCGCGCCGGATCAGGTGCCCGGGCATCCCGTAGATCTCCTGCATCGGCCCGTCATCCTCGCTGTCCCTCAAGCCTCAGGCCTCCCTGGCGGTCACGGCGCTATATTGACGGCATACTGAAAGAACGCATACTGCCTTTCAACGAAACAAGTCCAAGGGAGCGGGATGGAGTGGGCCGTGCCCACCATTCCCCCGGGGGAGTCTGCGGCTTGAGCCAGGACCTGCACGCGCTGCTCGGTGATCTCGTGGTCGCCAACCGCATCCTCGCGAACGAGGGTGTCCTCGACGATTTCGGCCACGTCGCCGTCCGCCACCCCGGCCGCCCCGACCGCTTCTTCATCTCCCGCTCCCGTTCGCCGGAGATCGTCACGCGCGACGACCTGCTGGAGTTCACGCTGGACGGCGTGCCGGTCGATCCCAAGGGCCTGCGCCCCTACCTGGAAAGCGTCCTCCACGCCCGCATCTTCGCCGCGCGCCCGGACGTGAACGCCACCGTCCACCACCACGCCCCGGCCGTGATGCCCTACACGATCGTGGACGTGCCGTTGAAGCCGATCATGCACATGGCCTCCGTCCTCGGCGGCGAGGTGCCGGTCTGGGACAGCCGCGACGAGTTCGGCGACACCAACATGCTGATCGACGACGTCCCCCGCGCCGACAGCCTCGCCAAGGCCCTTGGCGGCGGCACCTGCGTGCTGCTGAAGAACCACGGCGCCGCCGTCGCCGCGCACTCCCTCCCCGCCGTCGTCTTCATCAGCGTCCGCATGAAGGACAATGCGGAGCTTCAGGCCCGCACCACCGCCATGGGAACACCGCGCTTCCTGACGGAAGGCGAGATCAGGCTGACGGCGGAGATGCTGATGGGCGAGCGCCCGCTGGACCGCGCCTGGTCCTACTACCGCGCCCGCGCCGGATTCGGCGGAATTTAACCGCACCGGCGCGAGAAGCCGGAAAGGCCCCGCGCCCAACTCCTCACCGGAGAACGTCCATGCGCCTACCCCGCCGCGCTCTCGGCGCCGCCGCCCTCCTTCCGCTTCTCCCGGTTGTCGCGCGCGCGCAGCGCCGCACCGTACGCCTCGTCGTCCCCGCCGCCCCAGGCGGCGCCATCGACGTGATCGGCCGCATCTACGCCACCCGCCTCGGCGACGTGCTGGACCAGACCTGGGTGGTGGAGAACCGCTCGGGCGCCAACAACACCCTCGGCGCCGCCGAGGTCGCCCGCTCCGCGCCCGACGGCACCACCCTTCTCGTCAACGCCGACATCCACATCATGGCCCGCCGCGTCATGCGCGCCGTGCCCTACGACCCCATTGCGGACTTCACCCCCGTTGCCCGCCTGGCCACCGCGCCCATGGTGCTCGTCGGCAATCCCCGCACCACGCCGGAAGGCGGCGTGGCTGCCCTCGTCGCCGCCATGAAGGCCCAGCCGGACAAGTTCCCCTTCGCCAACTCCGCCCTCGGCTCCATGGGCCACCTGGCGACGGAGAGCTTCAAACGGGAATCCGGCACCGAAGCCCTCATCGTCTCCTACCGCGGCACCGCCCCGGCCCTGACCGATGTCCTCTCGGGCAACACCGCGCTCATGGTCGCCCCGCTCGGCTCCGCCCTGCCCCATATCGAGGCCGGCCGCCTGCGCGCCTTCGCCATCATGGGCGCGAAGCGCTCCGACCGCGCCCCGAACATCCCCACCACCGCCGAGCAGGGCATGCCCGGCCTGGACTTCACCCTCTGGTACGCCGTCTGGGGCCCCAAGGGCCTGCCCGCCGCGGAGGCGGACCGCCTCAACGCCGCGATCCAGACCCTCTCCCGCGACCCGGACATCCGCGCCCGCATCGCCGACCAGGGCGCCGAGCCGGTGGCCGAGGACCGCGCCGCCTTCGCCCGCTTCATCGACACGGAATCCGAGCGCAACTCCCGGATCGCTCAGGTGGCAGGGATCCAGCCGGAATAGGCCGGCAGCCCAGGCGGGGAGGAGCTGCACGCTCCTCCACCGCCTGTGGGCGCCCGCATGGCCCCAGCGCTCCTCGCCGCTTTACCCCACGACGGGCACGGGCCCGCGAGGGCTCGCGCCCTCCTGGCTCATCGTTAGCCAGAACATCCCGCAGAATCCTCCCGCTGGCGGGCCCTCCCGTCCGGCTTGCACCAGCCGCCCCTTCCATCGGTCGCTCGACACTGCCGAGATTTTCCACCTAAGCTGCTTTTCAGAAGAATAGTCCCGGTGATCCGGCTTGCCTGGATCGTCAGGCCGAAACTGTGGAGGGGATCGTGCAAAGGCGACAGTTTCTGAAAGCAGCGGTGCTGTCCGGAGCGGCGGGCGGGCTGTGCGCGCCATCCGTTCGGGCGCAGGAGCCCTGGCCCAACCGGCCGATCCGCATGATCGTGCCATTCGCCCCGGGGGCCGCAACGGACTCGATGGCGCGCCTCGGAGCCCAGAAGCTCGGCGAGAAGCTCGGCGTCTCGGTGGTCGTGGAGAACCGGACGGGCGGGAACGGCATACCCGGCACCCAGGCCGTGCTCCAGGCGCCGGCCGACGGCTACACCATCATGGGCACGGCCTCCACCCACGCGCTGATGCGGCAGGTGCTGCGGAACGTCCCCTTCGATCCGCAGGCCGATTTCATCCCGCTGGCCCGGACCGCGCGCGGCCCGATGGTCCTGGTCACGAACCCCGGGCGGCACGAGAGGACGGTTGCGGAGATCCTGGCCGCGGCGCGCGCGAAGCCGGCGGCATGGAGCTTCGCGACCTCCTCCTTCGGCTCCGCGGGGCACCTGGCGACGATCGACCTCTGCCGCAGGGCGGGTACGGAGATCCAGATCGTGCCCTACCGCGGCACCGCCCCGGCGCTGACCGACATCTCCGCGGGCAATGTCCAGCTCCTGTTCGACTCGGCCTTCGCCCTGCTGCCGCAGAGCCGCGCGAACCAAGTCCAGGGCGTGGCGATCGCCACCGCCGAGCGAAGCCAGCTGGCCCCGGAACTGCCCACGGTCGCGGAGGCCGGCCATCCCGGCTTCGAGTTCTACTCCTGGTACGCCGTGATGGCGCCCAAGGGCACACCGCCGGAGATCGCGGCCCGGATGAACGCCGCGCTGAACGAGGCGATGGGCGACGAGGCGACGCGGCAGCGGCTGAACAGCACCGGGCTCGAGCCCTTGCAGGAGTCGATCGACGAGATACGGCAGGCCATCGCCGCCGAGGTCAGCCGAGGCGCCGAGCTGCTGCGGGTCGCCAACTATCAGCCCGAATAGGGGCCGTGCGCTGGACAGCTCCGGGCAGCAAGTCTTATGATAAGCATCTAACTTTCAGCCGCGCGAATGGCCGGGGCCTGCGGTCCGAACCCGGACCCGCCCTTCTCGCCGCCGGCCCACCACCGCACTGCACGCGAAGGAGCGACCATCCATGAGAGTCCTGCAGCGGGACGAGCTTCCGCAGGAGCCTCTGCCCGGCCGGGTCCTGCAACGGGCGATCGGCAAGAACTCCGCCTCGGCCAGCGGCAAGATGACCGTGTCCTTCTGCCACTACTCCCAGGAGAGCGGCCCGATGGAGCCGCACCACCACGCGGAGGAAACCGTCTACATCATCGATGCCAAGGACGGCTGGATCCGCAAGGGCCCGAGCAAGGACAACCTCAACGAGAAGGTGCCGGTCCAGAAGGGCACCATCCTGCACTTCGACGAGTTGGAGTGGCACGTCTTCGAGTACGGAGAGGGCGGCTTCATCGACGCCGCCTGCATCTACGGCCAGGTGGACAACATCCGGCCGGAGGACATCCAGGCCGAGAAGGGCGCTATGGCCTGAAGGAACCGGGGCGGCGCCCGGCCGCCCCCACCCGCTCATCGCGGCCCGATTACCCGAAGGTCTCCAGCAGATCATCGATCTGAGTGGGCGTCAGCAGGCGAGCCTGCTGGCCGCGCAGCATCAGCGCCAGGCGCGCCGCCTCCTCCAACTCCTCGGCGGCATAGACGGCATCGTCCAGCGACTTGCCGCTGACCACCGGCCCATGGTTGGCCAGCAGGGCCGCACGGCTGCCCCGCGCCGCCTCGGCGATGGCGGGCTCCATCGCCGCATCCCCGGGCCGGTAATAGGGCACGACCGGCAGGCTACGGCCGATCCGCATGACGAAGTAGGGCGTGAGCGGCGGGATGGGCGCCGTGTCGCCCGGCTCCGCGAGGCATGCGATGGCCGTCGCATGGGTGGAGTGCAGGTGGACCACCGCCCCGGCCTTGGGCCGCGCCTCCAGGAAGGCGCGGTGCATGAAAACCTCCTTGGACGGCTTGTCGCCGGAGACATGGCGATAGTCCCGATCGAGCTTGCTGATCCGGTCCGGCTCCAGCCTGCCCAGGCAGGAATTGGTGGGCGTCATCAGGAAGCCGTCGGGCAGGCGCACCGAGATGTTCCCGGCCGATCCAACGGAGTAGCCGCGCCCGAAGAGCAGGCGGCCATGGGCGCAGATGGCCTCGCGCAGCGCGTTCTCGTTCATGCTTCGAAGGCTTTCAGGAAGAAGTCGCGCGCGCCGAAGTTGCCGGACTTCAGCGCCAGCCTCAGCCCCGCCCCTTCGGCGTAGGTCCAGGGAACGCCGGGATCGATCTCGGCGCCGATGCGAAGCTGCCGCACCCCGAGCCGGGAGACCACCGCGCCGGAGGTCTCCCCGCCGGCCACCACCAGCCGCCTCGCGCCCAGGCCGACCAGCGCGAAGGCAACCTCCGCCAGCACGGTCTCCACCAAGGCCCCCGCGGCCTCGCGCCCGATGCGCGCCTGCAGCGCGGAAACGCGCTCGGGCGTGGAGGAGGCGGCGATGAGGATCGGCTCCCCACCGAGCCTGCCCTGCGCCCAGTCCAGCGCCTGCGCCGTCAGCGCCGCGGCGTCCGGGGTGCCCAGCGGATCCAGCTCCAGCGTCGGCATCCGGTCGCGCGCGAAGCCGATCTGGCCGAGCGTGGCGCGCGAGCAGGAACCGGCCAGCACCGCGGCATGGCCATCCACCTCCGGCAGGGCCGCCGCATCCGCGCGTTCGGGCAGCAGCCCCGCGGCCCGGAAGTTCGCGGGCAGGCCGAGCGCGACCCCCGAGCCGCCCGTGATCAGCGGATGCCCGGCCGCGGCCTCGCCGATGGCCATCAGCTGCGCATCGGTGACGGCATCCACGACAGCGTAGCGGCGCCCGCTTTCCTTCAGCCCGGTCATGGCGCGGCGAATGGCGGCCGGCCCCTGCTCCACCACCGCGAAGGGCACCAGCCCCACGGCGCCGTCGGTCTGGGCCCCCAGCACACGCAGCAGGTTCGGGTCACGCATCGGCGTCAGCGGATGGTTCTCCATCCCGCTCTCGCTAAGGAGCGCCCCGCCCACGAAAAGGTGGCCCTGAAAGACCGTGCGGCCATTGGTCGGAAAGGCCGGGCAGGCAAGCGCGAAGCCGGCGTCCAGGCGCCGCACGAGCGCGTCCGCCACGGGGCCGATATTGCCCTCCGGCGTTGAGTCGAAGGTGGAGCAGTACTTGAAGAAGATCTGCCGGCAGCCGGCGGCCAGCAAGGCCTCGCAGGCCGCCATGCTCTCGGCGACAGCCTCCGCAACGGGCGCCGTCCGGGACTTCAGGGCGATGATGACGGCATCGGCTTCCGGAAGGGCGCCCTGGGGAACGCCGATCACCTGCACGGCCGTCATGCCGCCCTTCACGAGGGTATTGGCGAGGTCTGTCGCGCCGGTGAAGTCGTCGGCGATGCAACCGAGCAATGGCACGGGCGAACTCCTTGAGCGCCGGGCAGCACAGGACGGGCCGAACTGCCCCCAAGTGCCGCGAGGATTCATCTGATAAGCATAAAAAACCCGAGACGGAAGTCTGTCTCCTGGCGCTACTTCGCCGCGCAGCGGCCCAGGCAGGCATCCATATGCGCCTCGGCCGCCTCACGCGCCGCATTCGGGTCGCCGTCGCGGATCGCCTTCAGGATCGCCGCGTGCTCGGCCAGGACCTGCTCCGCTTCCCACTTGCTGCCCTCCGGGCGCGACAACAGGACGCTGTCCCGGATGTGGTGCCCGAGGAAGGCGAAGAACTTCACGAACAGCTCGTTGTTCGTCGCCTGGGCGATCCCGCGGTGGAACTGCAGGTCCTCCTCCACCCCATTGCCGCCCGCCGCGATGGCCGCCTCCATCGCCTGGTGGGCCCGCCGCAGCTCCGCCACCTGGCCACGCGTGCCACGTGCCGCGGCAAGCCCGGCCGCCGAGATCTCCGCGCCCATCCGTAGCTCGAAGATCTTGCGCGCCGCATCCGGTCCGGCGCTCAGGACGGGTTGGATCCTGAACGGCTGGTTTGCGCTCGGCGCCGCCACGAAGGCACCCGCGCCCTGGCGCGTCTCGATCAGCCCCTCGGCCCGCAGGCTCGAGATGGCTTCCCGGATCACGGCGAGGCTGACCCCGTATTGCTCTGCAAGCTGCTGGCCTGTCGGCAGCCTGGTGCCGGGGGCAAGCCGCCCCTCGGTGATGTTGCGCGTGAGCGCCCCAACCACGTGATCGGTAAGGCTGGGCCTCGTAATGGTTTCAGCCATTCAGATTACGCCTCCCTCGGTATGGGCCACCTGCCCCAAGCCTAGCATATCCGCCCCGTCACGTCCCGCTCGGCTCCCGATTGTCAGGTTCAGAATTCTTATGATAACCATATTCCGATCGGGAGGTGACGGTAATGCGTGGAACTCGGCTGCGTCGGATGCTGCGCGCGTCGGAGCGCGCCCTGAACGGTTGGTCGGCGATCCCGAGCCCTTTCCTGGCCGAGGCCATGGCCCACCAGGGCTTCGACGCCATCACCCTGGACATGCAGCACGGGCTGATCTCCTACGACAGCGCGCTGGCCATGCTGCAGGCCATCTCCACGACGGATGTCACGCCGCTGGTGCGCACGGCGTCGCTCGATCCGGCCGCCATCATGAAGGTGCTCGACGCCGGCGCGATGGGTATCATCTGCCCGCTGATCGACAACGCCGCCCAGGCGGCCGCGCTCGTCTCGGCCTGCCGCTACCCGCCCGCCGGGGGGCGCTCCTTCGGCCCCACCCGCGCGCAGCTCTACGCCGGCGCAGGCTACATGGCCGAGGCCAACGACACGATCCTGGCCTTCGCCATGATCGAGACGGCGGACGGGCTGCGGAACCTGGATGAGATCCTCGCGGTCCCCGGCCTGGACGGCGTCTACATCGGCCCGTCCGACCTCAGCTTCACCCATGGGCACGACCCGGTGACGGGCCCTGATCACCCGGAGATGCTGGCCCGGATCGACGCGATCCGCGATGCCGCGCGCCGCCACGGCAAGTACGCGGCGATGCACAGCTCCGCCATCGACTACTGCGTGCGCATGTGGGACCGCGGCTTCGACATGGTCACCGCGCCGAACGACAACCGCCTGTTCGGCTTCGGCGCCGGGATGCTGATGGAGGCGATGGGGCGCAAGCCCGGCGCCCCGCAGCCCGCCTCCGGCTACTAGCCAGGCCCGCCACCGCGCCGGGGGTGTTCGGGGCGCCCGGCCGGTGCGCGGGGAGCCCGCGCGCCGCCTCAAGGCGGCCCCGCATCCGCGCGGCCCGATGAGCCCCGGAAGATCCTGCCGGGCGAGCCCCCGGGCTGAACGCGTACCCGGCCCGAGCGGGCCACAACTTGGGGAAGGAAGACAAGAAGATGATGATATCGCGCCGCGGCCTGGCCGCCGCTGCCCTGGGCCTTGCCGCCACGCCGGCCCTTGGCCAGGCATCCTATCCGAACGGCCCCGTCCGCATCGTCATCCCCTTCTCGCCCGGCGGATCGGCCGACGTCTTCGGCCGCCTGATTGCCGAGCACCTGGGTAAGACCTTCGGCAAGCCCTTCGTCTGCGAGAATGTCGGCGGCGCCGGCAGCACGCTCGGCATCGGCCAGGCGGCCCGCGCCAACCCGGACGGCCAGACCATCGGCTTCGGCTCCATCTCCGGCCTGTCCATCATCCCCGCCTTCGGGAACATCCCCATCACCTACAAGGTCGATGAGCTGATGCTGCTCGGTCAGGTCACGGCCATCCCCAACGTGCTGGCGGTGAACCCCAACACGATCAGGGCCCGCAGCGTGCCGGACCTCATCGCCCATCTGAAGGCGAACCCGGGCAAGGTGACCTACGGCACGCCCGGCGTCGGCACGAGCCAGCACCTCGCGGCCGAGCTGTTCCAGGCCATGACCGGCACCTCCATGGTGCATGTCCCCTATCGCGGCTCCGGCCAGATGGTGGTGGACCTGCTGAGCGGCGCCGTGGACCTGTCCTTCGACAACATCCCGCTGCTCATTCCCTATGTCGCGGACAAGAAGCTCGTCCTGCTCGGCAGCGCGACGAAGGACCGCCCGGCCTTCGACGCCAACCTGCCCGCCATCGCCGAGTTCCTGCCGGGCTTCGAGGCGGTCGCCTGGCACGGCTTCTTCCTGCCGAAGGGCACCTCGCCGGAGATCGCGAACCGCCTCTCGGCCACCATCATCGACTTCATGAGGCAGCCCGGCACGGTGTCCCGCTTCGAGGAGCTCGGCGCGACGGCCGTCAGCACCAGCCCGGCCGAGTTCACCGAGTTCGTGCGCCACGAGACGGCCCGCTGGGGTAGGCTCATCGAGGAGCGGAAGATCCAGCCGAACTGATCGCCCCGGGCGGGAGGCCCGAAGGCCCCCGCCCGCCTCGCGACACGCTACCAGGAGACATCATGCCCCGCTTCGCCGCCAACCTGACCATGATGTTCAACGAGTGGGCCTTCCTGGACCGCTTCGACGCGGCCGCGGAGGCAGGCTTCACCGCGGTCGAGTTCCTGTTCCCCTACGACCATGAGCCGGAGGCGGTTGCGGAGCGCCTCCGCCGGAACCTGCTCGACCTCGCCCTCTTCAACCTGCCGCCGGGAGACTGGACGGCGGGCGACAGGGGCCTGGCCGCCCTTCCGGAGCGCCGCCGAGAGTTCGAGGCCTCCCTCGACAAGGCCCTGCCCTACATCCAGGCCACGGGCCTCCGCCGGGTCCATCTCATGGCCGGGCTGGCGGACCCGGCAGCCGCGGCGAGCGCCGAGGCATACCGGTCCGCCGTCCGGCAGGCCGCTGCCTTCCTGGCCCCGCACGGCGTTGAACTGGTCATCGAGCCGATCAACGGCCGCGACATGCCCGGCTACTTCCTGAACGACGTGGATGCCGCGGCCCGCCTCATCCGGGATCTCGCGCTGCCGAACCTGCGCCTGCAATTTGACATGTACCATTGCCAGATCATCCACGGCGACGTGACGACGCGGCTGCGCGCGCTGATGCCGCTCATCGGGCACGTGCAGGTCGCCTCCGTCCCCTCCCGCCACGAGCCCGACAGGGAGGAGCTCAACTACCCCTTCCTCTTCGCGGAGCTGGACCGGCAGGGCTACGGCGGCTTCGTCGGATGCGAGTACCGCCCGGCCGGAAAGACGCTGGACGGGCTCGGCTGGTTCCGGGGCCGCTGACAGGCTCCGGCGCCGCTGCCTCGGGCAGGAAGGCGCGGCCGGCCATCCCTCGTGATGTTGCGTTGCACCATTTTACTTGCAGTCAACGCTCAAGGGCGTATGCTTGTCCTCGGCGGGCACGATTTGCCCGCCATTCTTGGACGTTTCCTCCCTAAACTCGGCGGTGCCCTCGGGCGCCGCCTTCTTTTTTTGGCAGGTCTCCTGGCGTGCCCAGACCAGCTTGGCGCTGGCTACCGGGGTGCCCCTAGGATCCCCACCCGCTCCACGATCCGGCGGAGGGCCGCAACCCCGTCCAGCTCCCGCCTGGCTTGCCCGGTACGCCCCTCCCGCATGGACCGCCGGCACTCCTCAAGAAGCCGCCTGATCATCCTCTCCAGCACATCCGTTCCGCCGTCCACCATCACTTCCTCCATGGCCCGCGGGCCATCCCCAGGCCTGTAACGCACGGGATGGGCGCGTCGCTGCGGGCCTGGGGCGGCAATTCCCGGCCGGGGCGTAGATCCCCGCCCGCTCGCCCCTCCCCCAATCCCGTCGTGGCGTGGTCCGGGCCGGGCGGCCCGGACCTGGGATGCTAGGCGGCCGTGCGATCCTGGCGAGAGGCGGAGGTGCTGGCGAGGGCGATGCTGGCCAGGGCCAGTGGCGCGAAGGAGAGCCAGAGGACTGTGTTCCACCCGTAGGCGGTCAACAGGCCGCCGGAGAGGAAGGACCCGAAGGCCATGGTCCCGAACACCGCGAAGTCGTTGAGCGACTGC
>NZ_JANJOU010000011.1 GCF_024594815.1 Roseomonas populi
AGCCCCTTCAGGGCTCCTCCGACCGAGGGCGTTTAACAGGCGGGAGGTGCAGGAACCTCAGGTTCCTGCCGGGTTGGGGCGCGGGGAAGGGCGGCGCCCTTCCCCGAAGGCCGCAAGGACCACCCCATGACCACCCACGTCATCGGCGCTGGCCTGGCTGGGCTGGCTGCCGCGCTGGCCGTGCGCGGGCGGGTGGTGGTGCATGAGGCGGCGCCGCTGGCTGGCGGGCGGGCGCGGGCGCTGGCGGATGGGCTGGACAACGGCACGCACGCGCTGGTGGGGGCGAACCGGGCGGCGCTCGGCTTCCTGCGGGAGATCGGGGCGCGGGACGGGTGGGTGGAGCCGGAGCCGGGCGGGCTGCCGGTGCTGGACATGGCGGATGGGCGGGCGCGCCGGGTGGCGCTCTCGCCGCTGGGGTGGTGGCGGAAGGACCGGCGGCCGGAGGGGGCCGGGGTGCGGGCGCTGGGGGCGCTGCTGCGGCTGGCGGGGCCGGGGGATGTCTCGGTGGCGCAGGCCATGGCGGGGCATCCGGCGTTCCTGCGGGGCTTCGTGGAGCCGCTGGTGATCGCGGCGCTGAACACGCCGGTGGCGGAGGCGTCCTCGCGCAGGTTGGGGGCGGTGCTGCGGCGCGTGGGGGCGCCGGGGGCGGCGCGGCTGCTGGTGGCGCGGCGCGGGCTGGGGCCGGACCTGGTGGAGCCGGCGCTGGCGGCGCTGCGGGCGCGGGGCGTGGAGATCCGCCAGGGGGCGCGGTTGCGCGGGCTGCGGATCGGCGAGGACGAGGTGGTGACCGCCCTGGAGTTCGGGGATGAGACCCTGGCGCTGGGGGACGGGGATTCGGTGATCCTGGCGGTGCCGCCCTGGGAGGCGGCGCGGCTGTTGCCGGGGCTGCCCGTGCCGGTGGCGCACGCGCCGATCCTGAACCTGCACTTCGCGCACCAGACCCCGGGGCCGGTGCGCTTCCTCGGCGTGCTGGGCGGGCTGTGCCAGTGGGTGCTGGTGCGGCCGGATACGGTGGCGGTGACGGTGAGCGCGGCGGATGCCGAGGCGCGGGAAGCGGCGGAGGATCTGGCCCCGCGCGCCTGGGCGGAGATCCGGGCGCTGGCGGCGGCCTTCGGCCTGCCGGGGGAGTGGCCGGAGACACCGCCGCCCTGCCGCGCGGTGAAGGAGAAGCGGGCCACGCCGCGGCACCGGCCGGGTGATCCGGCCCCGCCGCCTGTGCTGGTGCTGCCGAACCTGGCGCTGGCGGGGGACTGGATGGAGCCGGTGCTGCCGGCGACGATCGACGCCGCCGTGCGCGCGGGACGGCGGGCGGCGAAGTCGCTTGGCTGAGAGGCGACGGGAGGTTGCGCACCGGGAAGGACCCGTCCAGATTGTCTGACAATCGAGGAATGCTGGTCTGGACAGGAGTTCGGTGGTGCGCATCACCCGTCAGCAGTTTCTCGCCCTTCTGCCCGGCCTTGCTCTGGCGCGGGCGGGCCACGCCCAGGGTTTTGCCTTCTCCCATCCGGTTCGGTTGATCCTCAGCACCCCGCCAGGGGGCGGCGCGGATGTGACGACCCGGCTGATCGCGCCGCAGGTGGCGGAGAGGATCGGCCAGCAACTGGTCATCGAGAGCCGGCCGGGTGGATCGGGGCTGATCGCCGGCGGCTATGTCGCGCAGCAGGCGGCGGACGGGCATGTCTTCCTGGTGGACATCGCGACCCACACGGCCAATCCCGCGCTGGGGCGGGCCATGCCGTACCGCGTGCTGGAGGACCTGGTGCCGGTGACGCAGGTGGTCCGCGGCGCCAATGCGCTGGTGGTCCATCCCTCCCTGCCCGTGACGAGCCTGGCGGAGTTCATCGCGCTGGCGAAGGAGAAGGGCGGCACGCTGACCTACGCCTCCTCAGGCAACGGCTCGGCGCAGCACACGGCGATGGAGATGTTCCGCGACGCGGCGGGCATCCGGCTGACGCATGTGCCCTATCGCGGCGGGGGCCCGGCGCTGGTGGACGTGATGGCCGGGCATGTGTCGGCCTTCTTCGCCTTCATCCCCTCGGCCATGCAGCACATCCGCGCGGGCCGGATCCGCGCGCTCGCCACCACGGGCAGCGTCCGGTCGCCGAGCTTCCCGGAGCTGCCGACGGTCGCGGAATCCGGCTTCCCGGGTTTCGAGAGCTATGACTGGAACGGCATCTTCGCGCCGGCCCGCACGCCGCCGGGGGCGATCGCCGGCATGCAGGCCGCGGTGGCGCAGGCGATGGCGGTGCCGGAGCTGCGCGCGCGGATCGACGAGCTGGGGCTGGAGCCCGTGGCGAGCGAGCCGGCGGCGTTCCGCGCCATGCTGGAGGCGGACATCGCCAAGTGGACGGCGGCCGTGAGCCGCTATGGGATCCGCGTGGACTGATGCCCGCAGACCACCGCGCCGCGATCGACAATCTGCCCGAACTCGCCACCTGGCTGGAGGGGCAGTACGACCTGCGAGGCCGCCATCCCGAGCGGGAGCCGCTCTATGCGGAGTACGCCGCGCGCAGTGCCCGCTTCCGCGACAGCTCCTCCTGGTCGTGCCTGCGCTACGCGGCGCCGGAGCGCTGCACGATCGACTGGTTTCCGCCGCCCGGGGGTAGTGGGGCGGTGCCGCTGCTTGTCTTCCTGCATGGCGGCTTCTGGCGCGCGGGGGACAAGCGGGTCTTCTCCTTCCTGGCGGAGCCCTTCGTGGCGGAAGGGGTGGCCGTGGCGCTGATCGGCTACGAGCTGGCCCCGGCCGTCAGCGTGACGCGCATCGCCGAACAGGTTGCCGAGGCCGTGGCATGGCTGGTGAAGGAGGCCGGGCGACTGGGCTTCGATCCCTCGCGGATCACGCTATCCGGCCATTCCGCCGGTGGGCACCTCTCCGCCCTTCTCAGCGCGGCGCCGCCGGCGGGCTTCGGCGTGCCGCGCTTCCACGGCGTCATGCCAATCAGCGGGATTTTCCGCCTCGCGCCCATGCTGCTCACCAGCATCAACCACGCGGCCCGGATCACGCCGGAGGAGGCGGTTGCCCTCAGCCCGGCGCTCAAGGCGGAGTTCCACGGGCGGCGCTACCACGTGCTCGCCGGGGCAGGGGAGACGGAGGAGTTCGTTTCCCAGACCCGGGAGTTCGGGGCGATGATGGAGGTGGCCTGTCCCGGCAGCACGACCGCGCTGGTGCCGGGGCGGCACCATTTCGACATTTTCCAGGACCTCGCGGACCCGGCTTCCCCGGTGTTCCGCGAGGCGCTGTCGCTCGTCTCTCAAGCGGCCTGACCGGTCCGCAGCGCCTCTCGGATGGCTTCCGCCATCGCTTCCGCGGGATGGGCGCCGGAGATGATGAGCTGCCGGTCCAGGATCACCGCGGGCACGCCGCCCAGGCCCTGCGCGCGGGCGGCGTCCTGCGACACCTCATGCGCCAGCTCGTCGGCCGCCAGCATCGTGGCGGCGCGGCCGGGCGGCAGGCCGGCGGCGTCGCCGATGGCGGCCAGCACCGCCCTGTCCCCGATATCGCGGCCTTCCGCGAAGTAGGCGGAGAAGACGGCCTCGGCCACGGCATCGGCCAGGGGGGCGCCGCCTTCCAGCGCGGCCAGGCGGATCAGGCGGTGGCTGTCCAGGGAGTTGGGGCTGCGCTCGATCCGCTCGAAGTCGAAGGGGATGCCGTCCTTGGCGCCCTCTGCCGCGAGGCGGGCATCGAGTTGCCGGCCGCGCTCCATGCTGCCGAATTTCCTCGCGCGGTACTCGGCGCGCGGCATGCCGCCGGCGGGCATGTCGGGGTTGAGCTGGAAGGGGTGCCACTGGCGGGCCAGGCGCAGGCCATCGGCGGCCAGCATCGCCACTGCCTTGTCCAGCCGCCGCTTGCCGACCCAGCACCAGGGGCAGACCGTGTCCACCACCACCAGCAGCGTCGTCGCCTCATTATCCGCCATCGGTGGTCTCCCTCTTCCGCGGCGCGCAGGGAAGCACGGCGCGGGCGGCGTCACCACGGGCGGGCGACATAACGAAGGATGGGCTCCACGGATTCGTGAAGGAAAGAAGGAGACCTGTCGCGCGTTTTGCGCCCGTCAGAACAACCGGGCGGAGAGACATGATGCGCAAGGGATTTCTCCTCGCCGGGCTGCTGGCGCTGGGCGGGTGCCTGGAGGATGCGGCGCCGAAGCCCGCGGCGAAGGCCGATGACGGCGCGATGGCCCGTGTGAGAACCGCTGCGGAGGAGCGCGTGCGCGGCGTTGCGCGCGATGCGAACACGCTGCGCTTTCGCGCCGTGGAGACCTATCGCCAGGCGATGGCCGACACCTATGCCGTTTGCGGGCAGGCCACGGTGGCGGGGGATGCGGTCTATATCCCCTTCGTTTCCGTGGTGAGCCAGCGCAACGGCGCGACGGAGGTGGAGCAGTTCATCGGCCGCAGCAACATCGAGGCGACGCGCGTCTATGTCGAGCTGGTCGGCCGCTGCTTCGAGGGCGGCGGGCCGGTGCAGCGGGCCGGCGGCACGCTGGTGAGCGCGCCGACGCCGCCGCTGCCGAACGGGCTGCCGCTGCTGGACCAGGTGCAGCCTGAGCCGCCCAGGGCCTCCGATCTCGTCACCGCTGCCGCGAGTGCCGCGCCCGCCGCCGCCGGGACGGTGGTGATGAAGCAGAACGGCAACCTCCGGGCCTCCCCGGGTGGTGGTGGCGCCGTGCTGCGCGTGGCGCGCACGGGCACGGTGATGAACATCTTCGGCACCGCGCCCGGCGGCTGGTTCCAGGTGGGCGACGCGGGGCCGGAGGGCTGGGTGCACAGCACGGTCGCGGCCCGGCAGTCCTCGGGCGCGCTCGCTTCCGTTCAGTAGGGGCGGGCCACAGGGGGCGAGGTTGGGCGCCGTCCGGCCAGGGCCGGTGCCCAGAGCGCCCTAGGACTTCTTCTTGCCCTTGATGGCGGCCTTGGCGGCCTTCGGCGCTGCCGCGGCCTCGGCCGGGGTGGAACCGCCATCCGGCGCCGCGAGGGTGGCGGAATCAGTGGCGGTCGCGGCCTTCGGCCTCTTCGCCTTTTCCTTCGCGTCAGGCTTGGCGGGCTTGGTCGCGGCCGCGGCCTCGGCCGGGGTGGAGCCGCCATCCGGCGCTGCCGGGGTTGGCGCCTTGTCCCCCGCCCTCTTCTTCGCCCGCTCGGGCTTCGGAGAGGAGGCGGCCTCGTCCGTTGCGCCCGCGGCGCCGTTTGCCTCGGCAGCCACCTCCCGCGCCGCCTGCTCCCAGTGCGCGTCGTGCTGCCCTTCGGGCCTGCCCGCGCTTTCCCAGATCGCGTAGGCCCGCTCGTGGATGCGCTTGTCGTCCGTCATGATGCTCTCTGCTCGTGGAGCGGTGGTAATCCCATTGTCTCCCGCCGGCACCAACCTGCGGCAAGCAATGTTCCCCCTCGCCGGAACCACAATGCCTTGAGAAAGGGCGGCACGGCGCGGGTGCGGACCCGCTTCGTTCCGTGCCGGGCCGGGCGTGTTGCCGCTTTCCCTCACCTTCGGGGCGGAGGGCACCGGGCGTTAACTTCGTGTTCACTAATCGTTCTTGTCTGGGCTATCCTCCGGCCATGCCCGAGTCCCGCCCCGCCCCGCCCGATCTCGACGTGCTGGCCGCCCGCCGCGCCGCCCGATTGTACCGCGCGGCGGTCGCGCGCGGTGTTCCCGAGGGGAGCGCCTGGGCCGATGCGGTGGAGGTGTTCCGCTTCTATCACCCGGCCTGGCCGCTGCCCCTGGTGGAGCGCGAGGCCGCCCGGGTGGTGGCCGCGTTGATCGAGCGCGAGGACGTGGACGTGATCGCCAGGGCGAGCGCCGAGGCCGTGCGGAGCCTGCCGCCGGCGCGCCTGCTGCGGGAGCTGGCCCGGCCGGTGGTGCCGCAACGGGAGGAGTTGGAGACCCCCGTGCCGCCCGAGCCCCGCGACGCGTGGCGCGCCTATGCCGGCCTTCTGAACCCGCCGGGGCTGCCGCGGATGGCGGGGTATGGGCTGGGGGCGCCCTGAGGGCACCCCCAGCCCCTGCTTACCTCCGAGCCGTTCCGCGGCCCCGTCCTCAGCCGCCGGCCACGCCCTTGATGACGATCCCGGTGCCGCCGCAGGTCTCGCATGTCCTGCCCTGGAGGCGGCCCGAACCCTGACAGTCCGGGCAGACATCCTCGCCCGTGCCCGGCGTGCCCGGCGCGGCATCGTCGCCGGGGTTGAGCTGGGGGGCGGAGTCGCTGGCGGGGGTGGCGCCCTCGGCCGTCAGTTCCGGTTGCTGGCCGGAGGAGCTGAACTCCTGCTCGGCCCTCTGCCAGTGCTCGGCGTGGCGCCCCTCAGGGCGCCCTTCCTGCTCCCAGATGGCGTGCGCGCGTTCCCTGATGAGGTCCTGCTTCTGGTCCTGCATGGCTGACTCCCCTGGACGATTCCGGCTTGGCAACAAGGATCATGGGAAGTCGGGTGCGGCGGGCCTAGCGGGTGTCGTTTCACAAGGGCTTGCCTTCGCGGGGAAGGCGGCGCGAAGGGGCGCCCTTCCAAGCGAATGCCTTGCCTGTGTCGGGGGCGGCAAAGCTGCGCCCGCCGGGTGATCCGCCGTGAATGGTCCCCCGTGAATGGTCCCCCCTGCCGGATTCGAACCGGCACACCCAATGGGTGAGCGATTTTAAGTCGCCTGCGTCTACCGTTCCGCCAAGGGGGGAGGGCGGCGCAGCATAGCGCTTCCCACCCGCGCGTCATCCGGGCGCGGCGAGGGATGGGGGAGGGCTGCGACGGCCTCCGTCACCATGCGCTCCGTGAGGATCTCGGGCAGCACCACCGGCGCGCCGCTTCCGGCCGGGTAGAGGAGGTAGAGCGGCACGCCCTCCCGCCCCTGTTCGCGCAGCAGGGCGGTGATGGCGGGGTCGCCGCGCGTCCAGTCGCCCGTCAGCACGGCCAGGTTGGCGCGGGCGAAGGCGGCGCGGGTAGCCTCCGTCTCCAGCGCCACGCGCTCATTCACGCGGCAGGTGATGCACCAGGCGGCGGTGAGGTTGACGAGGACGGGGCGGCCTTCCGCCCGCAGTGCGGCCACACGGTCGGCGGACCAGGCCTCGCCGGCGGCCTCCGCACGCGGGGCGGGGGTGGTGCCGGACAGGGCGGGGAGGGTGGCGAGGGCAGCCGCGAGCGCCAGCCCTGCTGCGCCGCGCCCAACCCAGCGCGCGCGCCCGACGGGGGCAGCGCCCAGGGCCCAGGCGGCGAAGCCCACCAGCACGGCACCGGCCAGGGTCCAGCCCAGCCCTTCCGGCCCGGCCTGGACGGAGACCACCCAGGCCAGCCAGGCCGCCGCGCCGTACATCGGGAAGGCCAGGGCCTGCCGCAGCCGCTCCATCCAGGCGCCCGGGCGCGGCAGGAGGCGGGCGAGGCCGGGCGCCGCCGCGATCAGAAGCTGCGGAGCCGCCATGCCGACCCCGAGGGCGGCGAAGACGGCCAGGGCGGCGGCGGGGGGCATGGCCAGGGCGGCGCCGAGGGCGGCGGCCATGAAGGGGGCGGTGCAGGGCGTGGCGACGGCCACCGCCAGCAGCCCCGCGCCGAAGCTGCCGCGCCCGCCGGAGAGGGCCGGGCCGGCCACGGCGAAGACACCGGAGAGGTTCAGCCCCACCGCCAGCATCAGCCAGGCCATGGCGGCCACGAAACCCGGGGCGGTGAACTGGAAGCCCCAGCCGGCCGCCACCCCCGCCGCGCGCAGCCCCACCAGCGCGCCGCCGAGCAGGAGGAAGGCGGCGACGGCCCCGGCTGCATAGGCCAGGGATTCGGCCCGCAGCGCCGCCCGGCCGGCGCCGGCGTGGCGGGCCAGCGCCATGGCCTTCATGGCCAGGATGGGGAAGACGCAGGGCATGAGGTTCAGGACCAGCCCGCCCAGCACGGCGAGGAGCAGGGCCTGCGGGAGGGGCAGCCCGGCGGGGGCGGCGGGCATCGGGCCCGGCGCGACTGAGAGGCTGTAGGCGCCACGCACCCCGGCGGCATCGGTGATGGCGAGGATGCCGGAGAGCTGTTCCGGCAACGCGGCCGGCCCGCGGGTGAGGGAGAGGGTGAGGGCGCCTTCCCGCAGGGAAAGGGGCTGGGGCGCGGCGCTCTCGATCGCGCCGGGCGCCTCGGGGAAGAAGAAGGCTTCCTTTACCGTGCCGGGGGCGAGGCCGGGGCCGGTGATCTCCAGGGCGCCGCGGGGGCCCTCGAACCCCGCGCGGGCGGTGAAGGGCAGGGGGCGGGGGAGGGCGGCCTCGGCGGCGCGGAAGAGGGGGGCGGCGTCCGGGTCGGGGCGGGGCGCGGCCTCCACCGGCAGGTCCAGGCGGAAATCGCCCTCCTCGGGGATGCAGAGCTCGGCGCAGACGAGCCAGCGGCCCGTGCCCTCGATCGTGTAGAGGCGGCCGGGCCGGAGGTCGGCGGGCGGGGTGACCGTGAGGGGGAAGATCGCCTCGCCGGTATAGCCGAAGCTCACCAGTGGGCCGGTGGGGATGCGGCTGGGGGCGGGAAGGGCCATGGCCCCGGCCGCGCCGCCATCGGGGAGGGTGAGATCGAGGGCGGGCGCCTCCCCGGCATCGCCGGGATTGGTCCAGTAGCTGTGCCAGCCCGGCGCCATCACCATCCGCAGCGCCAGGCGGAAGGGCTGGCCGGGGGCGACTGCCGCGCTCTCCGCCACCAACGTCACGCGGGCGCGGGGGGATTCCACCGCGCCGCTCTCCACCGCCCGCGCCGCGGCGGGGGCGAGGAGGATCGCCAGCAGGAGGAGCAGGGGGCGCATGGTCCGGGGATAGGCCCGATGCGCGCCCCGCCGCAACAGCGCTCCGCCGGTCAGGCCGCGCTCGCCGCGTCCAGCGCCGCGATGTCCTCGGGCGCCAGGGTGAGGTGGACGGCGCGGACGAGGCTTTCCAGCTGCTCCGTGCTGGTGGCGCTGGCGATCGGGGCCGTCACGCCCTCCCGCGCGATGACCCAGGCCAGGGCCACCTCGGCGGGCTTGGCGCCGCGGTTCGCCGCCACCTGATCCAGTGCGTCCAAGATGCGGAAGCCGCGCTCCGTCAGGTACTTCTCGATCCCCGCGCCGCGCTTGCTCTTCGAGAGGTCCTCCTTCGAGCGGTACTTGCCGGAGAGGAAGCCGGAGGCGAGGCCGTAGTAGCTGATGACGCCGATCCCCTCCTTCACGCAGAGGTCGCGCAGGGCGCCGTCGAATTCCTCGCGGTCGTAGAGGTTGTATTTCGGCTGCAGGGATTCGTAGCGCGGCAGGCCCTTCTCCTTCGCGACCTTGAGGGATTCGGAGAGGAGCGCGGCGTCGTAGTTGGAGGTGCCGATGGCCCTGACCTTCCCGGACTTCAGCAGCGTCTCGTAGGCGCGGAGCGTCTCCTCGTGCGGCGTGTTCGGGTCGGGCCAGTGGCTCTGGTAGAGGTCGATCACGTCGGTGTTCAGGCGGCGGAGCGAGTTCTCCACCGCCGTCTCGATCCACTTGGCGGAGAGGTCTCGGTGCCCCTGGCCCATGTCGGAGCCGACCTTCGTCAGGATCAGCACCTTCTCCCGCTTGCCGGGATTGGCGCGCAGCCAGTTGCCGATCACCGTCTCGGACTCGCCGCCCTGGTGGCCGGGGGCCCAGCGGGAATAGACGTCCGCCGTGTCGATGGCGTTCAGCCCGGCATCGACAAAGCCGTCCAGCAGGCGGAAGCCGGTGGGCTCGTCGGTCGTCCAGCCGAAGACGTTGCCGCCGAAGACAAGGGGGGCGATCTCCAGGCCGGACCGGCCGAGCGGGCGCTTCTGCATGGGGTTCATCCTTTCCGCGATGCGGCCCGAAGTTGGGCGCGGATCGTCCCGCCCACCAGGGGGCGGTTCGTGTTGCAATGCAGCAAGGGCGCGGTTAGCATCCGGCCATTCATCCCGGACCCGGTGAAATCCCGGGTGGCTCTTCCGGCCGCCGATCCGCCGGACAACGCATCAGACGCGACTGAACAGGGTGCCGCCCCGCGGCGCCGTCGCGTGCCTCTTGCGGAAGCACCCCTATGAAAGACCAGCCCATCACCCGCGACCGGACCGAATGGTTCGCGGGCCCCGCCGCGCTGCGGCGCGACATCCTGGCCGGCATGGTCGGGACCTTCGCCCTGATCCCGGAGGTAATCGCCTTCTCCTTCGTCGCGGGCGTGGATCCGGAGGTCGGGCTCTTCGCCTCCTTCGTCATCGGCGTGGTGATCGCCTTCGCGGGCGGGCGGCCGGCGATGATCTCGGGGGCCGCCGGATCAGTGGCGCTCGTCGCGGCCGCGCTCGTCGTCTCGCATGGCGTGCAGTACCTGCTGGCCGCCACGATCCTGGCGGGGATCTTCCAGATCGCCTTCGGCCTGGCACGGCTGGACGTGCTGATGCGCTTCGTCTCGAAATCCGTCCGCACGGGCTTCGTGAACGCGCTGGCGATCCTCATCTTCTCCGCCCAGGTGCCGCAGATGCTGGGCGTGACCTGGCACACCTACGCGCTGATCGCGGCGGGGCTGGCGATCATCTACCTCGTGCCGCGGATCACCACGGCCATTCCTTCGCCGCTGATCTGCATCCTCGTTCTCACGGCCTTCACGATGACCGTGCCGATGCCCGTGCGGACTGTGGCCGATCTCGGGCGGCTGCCGGATTCGCTGCCCTCCTTCCTCATTCCCGACGTGCCCTTCAGTCTCGATACCCTCGCGATCATCGCGCCCTACGCGCTGGCCATGGCGGTGGTGGGGCTGCTGGAATCCATGATGACGGCGAGCGTGGTGGACGAGCTGACGGACACCACCAGCAGCAAGGCGCGGGAATGCACGGGGCTGGGGCTGGCGAACCTCGCCGCCGGCTTCTTCGGCGGCATCGCCGGCTGCGGCATGATCGGGCAGACCGTGGGCAATGTGCGCTTCGGCGGGCGCGGCCGCGTCTCCACCCTCACGGCAGGGGCCTTCCTGCTGATCCTGATGGTGCTGCTGCGGCCCTGGGTGGCGCAGGTGCCCGTGGCGGCGCTGGTGGCGATCATGGTGATGGTTTCGGTCGAGACCTTCTCCTGGTCCTCGCTGCGGGACGTGGCGCGGCATCCGAAAGTGTCCAGCGCGGTGATGTTGGCAACCGTCGTCGTCACCGTGCTCACCCACAACCTTGCCCTCGGCGTCGCGGTGGGCGTGCTGCTCAGCGGCGTGTTCTTCGCCTTCAAGGTCATGCGCCTGATGGACGTGGCGACTGCTTACGACGCCGCCACGGACACGCGCACCTACACGGTGACGGGCCAGGTCTTCTTCGCGAGCGCCGACATCATGGCCGATGCCTTCGACACGCGCGACGCTGCGGCCCGCGTGCGGATCGACCTGACACGGGCGCATCTGTGGGACATCACCGCCGTCTCCGCGCTGGAGGGCGTGGTGGCGAAGCTGCGGCGCCACGGCGCGGCGGTGGAGGTGATCGGGCTGAACGAGGCGAGCGCCGTGCTAGTGGACCGGCACGGGCCGGCGATCCAGGCGGGGTAGGGCGGCTTGCCGTAGGGGGAAGGGAGAAGGAAGCCTTCCTATCCCCTAAGGAAAAGGCCATCTCTGACGGGACGAGTTCATCTCAAGGTCCAGCCGCTCCCTCAGCGTCTCGATTATGGCGCGTCCGACCTTCGCCTCATTCTCGAAGCCGCAGGCGATCATCCGCCGCACGATCTGCTCGTGCCGGGAGATGCGCGCCCGCAATTCGTCGATTCGCGCCTCGGTCGCACTTCGTGCCGTGCTGGCTGGCTGATCGTCCCAGGGGAGGGGCGCTTCCTGTGGCATGACCGTGCCTCGCTGAAATCTGGCGACGGCAGGTCATCCATCAGTCACAAGAAGCCGGGATAGCCTTGCGATGATTATGTCTAGCAGTGCATCCGCCGCCCCCGCGTTAGCCTGGGCTAGCTTTCGATCTCTATTTCGCCCGGCCTGCCTGCCTGCCGGCTTCGGCGCGCAGGCCGGGACTATGGGAGTTACGGCGCCACTCCTCGGTTCCTGTGCCTGCGGGCGCCCGAAGCAGGCCCAACCGATGTCCTGACCTGGGCTTTCCGGGGATGAGGGCTTCCCCGTGCCACACCGCTCACCCGTGTTCCTGCCGCGCCTCCAACTCGTCCAGCACGGCCTCGGGCGCCACGTCCTCCTCCACTTCCCGCATCTCGGGATCGGCTTCCGCACGGATGTTCATCCGTTCGGCGATCTGCACGACCAGCCGAGAGAGCTTCGTCAGCTCGTGTTCGGTCAGCAGGTTGATCTGCAGGTCGAGATCCGCCCGCTTGTCGGCAGCGGCGGCCATGCGGTTCTGGCTGATGAGCACGAAGGTGGAGAGGAAGATTGCCTCCACCGAGGCCTCCATCGCCAGCACCACGAAGGAAGGGTCAAACTTCGGCACGCCCGGGATGAAGCCGAGGTTGATGGCGATCCAGGTCCCGTAGAAGGCGAGGTGGATGTAGACGAAGGTCATGCTGCCGGTGAAGCGCGTGATCGCCTCCGCCACCCGCTCCTGCCGGGTGGCGTTCGCGGCTTCCCGGCGGCGGCGCTCCTCCAGAACCTGGATGTTGCGCTTGAGGGAGGAGGAGAGGCTTTCCGGCCGGGGTTGCGGAACGGTCGGGGCGGCGGGGGGCATGGGCAGTCCTCCTGACGGTGCGGCGGGCTGGGCCGGCCGCCGGGGCAGAACGCGGCACGGGCCGCTTCGCTCCACTGTTTGACAAGGCGCGTTTGACAAGCCGCCTTGGCCCGCCGAGACGGACGGCGCGATGGACCTGCCCGAACTTCCCGTCTCCGAAGCCCTGCCCGCCCTGACCGCGGCGCTGCGGGATGGCCCGAATGCCGTGCTGGTGGCCCCGCCCGGGGCGGGCAAGACGACGATCGTGCCGCTGGTGTTGCTGGACGAGCCCTGGGCCACGGGGAAGCTCCTGGTGCTGGAGCCCCGCCGCGTGGCCGCCCGTGCCGCCGCGCGCCGCATGGCGGATCTAGCGGGGGAGGGGACGCCGGGCGGGCTGGTGGGGCTTTCCACCCGGCTGGACCGGGCCGTTTCCGACCGCACGCGGATCGAGGTGGTGACGGAGGGGCTGCTGGTGCGGCGCCTGCAGTCCGATCCGGGGCTGGAGGGGGTTTCGGCCGTGCTCTTCGACGAGGCGCATGAGCGGCACCTCGACACGGATCTCGGCCTGGCGCTTTGCCTGGACCTGCAGCGGGCGCTGCGGCCGGAGCTGCGGCTGCTGGCGATGTCCGCGACGCTGGACGCGGCGGGCTTTGCGGGGCTTCTGGACGCGCCGGTGATCGAGAGCGCGGGGCGGGCCTTTCCCGTCGTCGTCCACCACCGGCCGCGCGACATCAAGGAGCCGCGCGACCTGCCGGAGGCCATGGCGGGCGCGATCCGGGAGGCGTTGCGGGAGCATCCCGGCGACGTGCTGGCCTTCCTGCCGGGCTGGGGGGAGATCCGGCGCACGGCCGAGCGGCTGGGCGGGGTGGCCGCCGATGTGCTGCCCCTGCACGGGGAGATGCCGCCGGCGGAGCAGGACAAGGCGCTCAACCCTTCATCCCGCCGCAAGGTGGTGCTGGCCACCTCCATCGCCGAGACATCGCTGACCGTGCCGGGGGTGCGGATCGTGGTGGATGGCGGGTTCCGGCGGGCGCCGCGGCTGGACGCGGCCACGGGGCTGACGCGGCTGGCGACCGTCCGCATCTCCCGCGCCGCCGCCGAGCAGCGCGCGGGCCGCGCGGGGCGCACGGAGCCGGGAGTGGCGATCCGGCTGTGGACGGAGGCGCTGCATCGCGGCCTGCCGCTGGCCGACCGGCCGGAGATGCTGGAGGCGGAGCTCTCGGGGCTGGTGCTGGACTGCGCGGCCTGGGGTGCGGAGCCCGGCGCGCTGCCCTTCCTCGACCCTCCGCCCGCCGGGGCCGTGGCCGCTGCCCGCACGCTTCTTCACGACCTGGACGCGCTGGACGAGGCGGGGCGGATCACCGCCACGGGCCGCCGTATGGCCCGGCTGGGCGCGCATCCCCGCCTGGCGCGGGTGATGGTGGAGACGCGGATGCCGGGGGAGGCGGCGCTGGCCGCCGACCTCGCCGCGCTGCTGGAGGAGCGCGACCCGATCCGCAACCGCGACGCGCATGTGGACCTGAACACGCGGCTGGACCTGCTGCGCGGCGGCGACCACCCGGAGGCGGACCGCGCGACCGTGCAGCGCATCCGCCGCACGGCGCAGCTGCACCGCCGCCGCCTTTCCGTGCCGGAGCGGACGGAGCCCGGGGGCGACCCCGCCGCGCTTCTGGCCGCCGGCTTTCCGGACCGCATCGCCGCCCGGCGCGGGACGATGGAGGGGGCGTTCCGGCTGGCATCCGGCCAGGGGGCTCGGCTGGCGGCGAACGATCCGCTGCGCAAGGCGCCCCTGCTGGCCGTGGCGGCACTGGAGCTGGCGGGGACGGAGGCGCGCATCCGCATGGCCGCCCCACTGGACCGCGCCGTGCTGGAGGCACGCTTCCCCGAGCGCTTCGTGCGCGAGGAGGTGACGGAGTTCGACGCCCGGGCCAATGCCGTGGTGGCCCGCCGCCGCCTGCGCTTCGGCCCGCTGGTGCTGGAGGAGACCAACCTGCCCCACGCCGATCCCGCCCGGGTGGCGGAGGCGCTGGCGCGGGCAGCGGCGGGGCGCAGCTTCCGCGACCTGGACTGGACCAAGGCGGCGGTCCAGCTGCGGGCGCGGATGCGCTGGGCCCATGCCACGGAGGGGGCGCCCTGGCCGGATGTGTCCGACGCTGCCCTTTCGGCGGGTGCCGGGGAGTGGCTGGCGCCCTACCTCAACGGCCTGTCCCGGCTTTCCGAGCTGAAGGGGCTGGATGCGGTGGCGATCCTGCGCGGGCTGGTGCCCTGGGAGCTGCAGCGCCGGCTGGACGCGGAACTGCCGGCCCGCGTGGACCTGCCGGAAGGCCGCAGCGCCGCCATCGACTACGACCGCGAGGTGCCCGCCCTGGAGGCACGCGCCCA
Source organism: Roseomonas populi (assembly GCF_024594815.1). GTDB lineage: Bacteria > Pseudomonadota > Alphaproteobacteria > Acetobacterales > Acetobacteraceae > Roseomonas > Roseomonas populi. Next base: position 14,926 of record NZ_JANJOU010000011.1, read on the forward strand.
GCACCTTTTCGGCCTGGCCGCGACGCCGCCGCTGATGGGCGGGCGCATCCCCGTGCAGGTCTCGCTCCTCTCGCCCGCCGGGCGGCCCATCGCGGTCACCTCCGATCTTGCGGGCTTCTGGGGCGGCGGCTGGGCGGAGGTGCGGCGGGAGATGCGCGGGCGCTACCCGAGGCACGCCTGGCCGGAAGATCCTTCGCGGGGGTGAGGGCGATCCTGCGGGCCTTCCCGCGTGATTCTTTCGTCCTGCGGTGGCGGCCTGTGGCCAGGGAGAGGAAGAAGGAATTCTTCCTCTCCCCGGACCCCTATCCATCATCTTCTTCTATCAGCTGGTTTGAACCTCGCTGACGGTGCGCCTCGGCTCGTGGAGCCGAGGCGACTGTGAGGGCAGGACCGGGGCCTGATCGTCAGGCGCCACGCTTCAAGTCAGTCCCCGCGGCAGCCCGATGCAGGTCCAGGAGCCTCAGGCTCCTGGCGGGGGTGCAGGGGGCGGGGCCCCCTGCGGCGCCACGCTCACCAGTGTCGGCCCCGCGTCCAGGCAGAGCGTTGCCGAGAGGCCGGGCGGGTCCTGGCCGGGGTGCGTGTCGTCCAGGATGAGGGCGCCGCCATGGAGGCCCGCGACGGCGCGGACGAGGGAGAGGCCCAGGCCGTAGCCCGGGGTGGTGCGGGCGTTGTCGGCGCGGAAGAAGCGTTCCCCGGCGCGGGCGCGGTCCGGGGCGGGGAGGCCGGGGCCTTCGTCGGCCACGGTGATGCGCTGCGTCTCGCCCCGGGCCTCGGCGGAGAGGCGGATGCGGCCGCCGGCGGGGGAGAACTTCACGGCGTTGTCCAGCAGGTTCGCCACGGCCTGGAGGAGGAGGTCGCGGTCTCCTGTCAGCTTCAGGCTTTCCGGCAAGGTGGCTTCCAGGGTCACGCCGCGGGACTCGGCGATGGCCTCGTAGAGTTCCGCGGCGTCCGCCAGCAGGGGGGTGAGGTCGAGCGGGGCGAAGGCGGCGCGGCGGGCGCCCGCCTCGGCCTCGGTGATGCGGAGCACGGCCTGGAAGATCCGGGTCATGCCGTCCAGGTCGGTGATGCCCTGCTCGATGGCGCGGCGCATGGCATCCGGGTCGGCATCCTGCGCCTCCTCCAGCCGGCCGCGGGCGCGGGCGACGGGGGTGCGCAGGTCGTGGGCGATGGCGTCGGACACGCCGCGGATGCCGGCCATCAGCGTGCCGATCTTGTCCAGCATGGCGTTCAGCGTGCGGCCCAGGCGGTCGAACTCGTCGTCGCGGCCGGAGAGGGGGACACGCTGGGAGAGGTCGCCGCCCGCGATGGCGGAGACGGTATCGGCCGCGGGGCGCAGCATGGATTGCAGGGCGCGGCGCAGCAGCAGCGCGCCGATGAGGGCGATGAGGCCGGAGGCGCTGGCGGCCCAGCCCAGGCCGCGCGCCAGGAGCTGGCGCAGGTGCAGCCGCTCCTCCTCGTCCCGGCCGACGATCAGGCGGTCCCCGTTCGGCAGGTCGGTGCGGTAGAGGCGGACCTCGGTCTGCACGCCGTCCCGCACCATGCCCGCGCGGAGCCAGCGCAGCCCCTCGCTCTCGGGCGCGGGGCCGGAGAGCTCGTCCGGCGTGGCGTCGAGGTTGCCGGCCAGCATCTCGCCGGCGGAATCGGTGAGGCGGTAGAGGTCCTGGTCGTCGCCGTCGCGGGTCAGGCGGTAGGAGATGGCCTGCAGCACGCCGTCCCGGCCGGTCTCGCGGTAGCGGGCGATGAGGGCGGAGACGTCGGCGCGGATGGCGGCGTCCGTCTGCCGGTCCAGCCCGCCTGCCGTGTTGTACCAGACGATGCCGGCGAAGGCGACGCCGCCCAGCAGGAACATGCCAGCGAAGAAGACGGCGAAGCGGAATCCCGCGCTGTCCACCAGGCGGGGGACGGGCGCGCGGCGGATCTCCCCCATGGGCATCAGGGGGGGCATCGGGCCGCCTTACGCGGCCTCGTCCGCCCGGATCATGTAGCCGGCGTTGCGGACGGTGTGGATCAGCGGCTTGTCGAAGCCGCGGTCCAGCTTCTGCCGCAGGCGGGAGACGTGGACGTCGATCACGTTGGTCTGCGGGTCGAAGTGGTAGTCCCAGACCTTCTCCAGCAGCATGGTGCGGGTGACGACCTGGCCGGCGTGGCGCATCAGGTGCTCCAGCAGGCGGAACTCGCGAGGCTGCACGTCGATGCGCTTGCCGCCGCGCGTGACGGTGCGGGAGAGCAGGTCCAGTTCCAGGTCGGCCACGCGGAGCTTGGTGGCGGGGACCTCGGCGGCGGGGCGGCGGCCCAGGGCCTCCACGCGGGCCAGGAGCTCGGCGAAGGCGAAGGGCTTGGTGAGGTAGTCGTCCCCGCCCGCCTTCAGGCCGCGCACCCGCTCGTCCACCGCCGAGAGGGCGGTGAGGAAGAGGACGGGGGTGCGGTTGTCCTGGGCGCGCAGGGTTTCCACCAGGCGGAGGCCATCGACGCCGCCAGGCAGCATCCGGTCCAGCACCAGCAGGTCGAAGGGCTCGCCTGCGGCGGCGAAGAGGCCGTCCCGGCCATTGTCGCGGTGCTCGACGGAGTGGCCGGCCTCGGTAAGGCCGCGGCGGACGAAGCGGGCGACCTCGGGGTCGTCCTCGACCAGCAGGATACGCATGGTGGTCCTTGGGCTCGATCTTTCCCGCCACAATGGCGTGGGGAAGGGCGGGTTGCCAGACCACCCCCGGGTCTGGCGGCCATGCGCGGCCGGGGGAGGGTGTTGGCAGGGGGGGCGGGTGATTGTGGAGGGGCCGGGTGTTGGGGATTAAAGGACGAATTGGGGTAGGAGGGGCCGTAACTATCGCTCTGCGCCCAAGTCGGCCATTCGAATGGCGTGGCCGCCTTCCCGAAAGCGGACGCGATCACCTGGGCGGCTTATGGCCGGGTCGGGCGGGAAGCCACCATTGCCGTTAACGTCTCCAGCTCGATCAACCGGGCTCCCATGGCAGAAGCAGCGGGGTATGCCGTGTCGCGCGGCCGAGAGGCTAACGGTAAGCAGGCCCACGAACTGGGCGCGAGGAGGCTGCTCTGGGTCAGCGTGCGCGTCGGTAATGCATGGCGACCGCGCCGTTGCGGAGCGGCTTGGCCGAGACCAGTTCGAGCCGTCGTGTGCTGGGCAAGCCGCTCCCGTAGAGGGTCGGGCCGTGGCCCGCGATCCTGGGGTGTACGAGGAGCTTGTACTCGTCGATTAGATCCAGCCGGTCCAGCTCGGTCGCGAGCTTGCCGCTACCGAGGAGCACGCCGGCCGGGGTCGCGTCCTTGAGCTTCTGCACGCCCGCGCGCAGTTCGCCGCCGATGTGGTGGCTGTTGGTCCAAGGGAAGGCCTTTCGCGCCGATGACACCACGTATTTCGGCTTTGCCTCCAGCTTGACCGCCCACTCGCGGATCGCCGGCGGCGCCTCCTCGTCGCCTCGGGCGACTGCCGGCCAGTAGCTCTCCATCATCTCGTAGGTGACGCGACCCCACAGCATTGCTCCGCCCTCGTCCATAAGGCGGGTGAAGAAGGCGTGCGTCTCGTCGTCGGCAATTCCCTCCTGGTGGTCGACGCAGCCGTCCAGGGTGACGTTGATGCTGAAGGTCAACAATCCCATGCGGCGAGTCTAAAACCAAACGATGAGGGCCATGTAGACCGATCGCTGCGGTGGATGCTGAAACTCCGCAAGGAGGCCGGAGCGGCCGACGGGCGGCCCATCTCTGACAGCCGCATTCCCAAGAGTTTTGGCTGGAAGCGGAAATGCCGCTCCCGGCCAGACCTTCCCGTTCGGCTCAATTTGGACCAAACCCCCCGAAGGCTGACCCGGCGGTTAGGGCCAGCAGCGCCCGATGGCGCCCAGGCCCGCCGGCCATGTCCGTCCCGCGCGCCGGCCCTACTGCTGCGGCGTTCCCGTGCCCGCCGGGCGGCGCCCGACCTGCACGTTCACGTCCTGCGCACGTCCCTCCCGCGTGATGGAGAGGCGCACGCCCTGGCCGGGCGCGATTCCCGCGACCGTGCGGATGAGGGCGCGGGAGGTCTCGATCCGGTCCCCGTTCAGGGAGTTCACGATATCGCCCTGGCGCAGCCCGGCCCGGGCGGCGGGGGAGTTGCGCTCCACGCCCTGGATCTGCACGCCGCGGCGGCCGCGCGGGCCTTCGGCACCGATGTCCTGCACGGCGACGCCGAGCCAGCCGCGCTCCACCCGGCCGTCGCGCCGCAGCTGCTCGATCACGCCCTTGGCCAGGTCCGAGGGGGTGGCGAAGCCGATGCCCGCGCTGGCGCCGGAGGGGGAGTAGATGGCCGTGTTGATCCCGATCACCTCGCCCGCCGTGTTGAAGAGGGGGCCGCCGGAGTTGCCGGGGTTGATGGCCGCGTCCGTCTGGATGAAGTCGTCGAAGGGGCCCGCCCCGATCTCGCGCCCGCGGGCGGAGACGATGCCGGAGGTGACCGTGCCGCCGAGGCCGAAGGGGTTGCCGCAGGCCAGCACCCACTGGCCGACGCGCACGGGGCTGCTGCCCCAGGGCACGGCGGTCAGCGGCACCCGGCTCTCGATCCGCAGCAGGGCGAGGTCGGTCAGCTCGTCCGTGCCCACCACCCGCGCCGGGTGCTCGGACCCGTCCTGCAGGGAGACGACGACGCGGGCCGCGGAGCCGACGACGTGGTTGTTCGTGACCACGTAGCCCGAGGGATCGATAATGAAGCCGGACCCCGCCCCCTGGACCTGCTGCCGGTTGCCCCGGCGTTCCCGGAAGTAGCGCTCGAAGGGGGTGCCCTTCAGCTCCGGCGGGATCTGGGTGGTCTGCTCGCCGGTGACGGCGATGTTGACCACGGCCGGCAGGACGGTGGCGGCCAGGTCCGCGAAGTCGGGCACCACGGTCAGGCGCGGGGAGGCCGCCTGGGCCTGGGCATCGAGAGGGGTGCAGCCAGGCGCGGCGGCGAGGGCCGCGAAGCCGAGCAGGGCGGCGCGGCGGGGCAGGGGGGAACGCATGGGGTGCTTCGGCTCTCCGGAGTGCGGCGCGAGATCGTCCTTGCCATAGAGAGGGAAGAACGGGCCGGGGTTCAAGCGGGTGGCCCCGGGGAGGGGGGAAGGAATTCTCGGAGCAGGCCCCCCGAGGTTGCCCCGGCGCCGGTCAGGCACCGTCCTCGATCAGGTCCCGGATGCGGGTTGTCAGGGCTTCCATGGCGAAGGGCTTGGTGAGGACGTGCATGCCGGGCTCCAGCAGTCCGTGCCCCACCGTCGCGTTCTCCGCGTAGCCCGTGATGAACAGGATCCTCAGCCCTGGCCGCAGCTCCCGCGCCGCATCGGCCAGCTGGCGGCCGTTCATGCCGCCGGGCAGGCCGACATCCGTCACCAGCAGGTCGATCCGGGCATCCGAGCGCAGCACCCGCAGCCCGGCCGTGCCGTCCGCTGCCTCGATGGCGGTGTAGCCCAGATCCTCCAGCACCTCCGTGACCAGCATGCGCACGGTGGGCTCGTCGTCCACCACCAGCACCGTCTCCCCGCGCTCCGCCCGCGGGGCGGAGGCCAGCGCGGCCGCATGGTCGGCCAATTCCTCCGCCCCGTGGTGGCGCGGGAGGTAGAGGCACATGGTCGTGCCCTGGCCGAGCTCGGAATAGATGCGGACCTGGCCGCCGGACTGGCGCACGAAGCCGTAGATCATGGAAAGCCCCAGCCCCGTGCCCTGGCCGATGGGCTTGGTCGTGAAGAAGGGGTCGAAGGCGCGCCCGATCACCTCGGGCGTCATGCCCGTTCCGGTGTCGGTGACGCAGAGGGAGAGGTACTGGCCGGGCGGCAGGTCCCTCTCATGCCCCGCCCGGTCGTCCAGCCACTTGTTCGCCGTCTCGATGGTGATGCGCCCGCCGTCGGGCATGGCGTCGCGCGCGTTGATGCAGAGGTTCAGCAGCGCGCTCTCCAGCTGGTTCGGGTCCACCAGCACGGTCCAGAGCCCGGCGCTGCCGACCACCTCCACCGTGATCTCCGGCCCCACGGTGCGGCGGATCAGCTCCTCCATGCCGGAGATCAGGCGGTTCACGTTGGTGGGCTTGGGGTCCAGCGTCTGCCGCCGCGCGAAGGCCAGAAGCCGGTGCGTCAGCGCCGCCGCGCGCCCCGCCGCACCGTGCGCCGTGGTGATGTAGCGGTCCAGGTCGGTCAGCCGCCCCTGGGCGAGGCGGGAGCGCAGCAGCTCCAGGCTGCCGGTGATGCCGGTGAGGAGGTTGTTGAAGTCGTGGGCGATCCCGCCCGTGAGCTGCCCCACCGCCTCCATCTTCTGGCTCTGTCGCAGCGCCTCCTCCGCCCGCCGCAGCGCCTCCGCCGCCTCCTTCTCCGCCTGGATGTCGCGGCCCACGGCGTGGATGAACCGCTCGTCCGGCACGGCGGTCCAGGAGAGCCAGCGGTAGGTCCCGTCCTTCTGGCGGTAGCGGTTCTCGAAGCGCAGCGTGGTGCGGCCGGAGGAGAGGTTGCCCACCTCCCTCAGCGTCGCCGCCAGGTCGTCCGGGTGGATCAGGGCCAGGAAGTCCTGGCCCAGCAACTCCCCCTCGCCCCAGCCCAGCAGGGCGGTCCAGGCGGGGTTCACCGCCTCGATCCGGGCGTTGAAGTCGGCCACCAGCATCACGTCGGTGGAGAGCCGCCACATCCGGTCGCGCTCGCGCGTGCGCTCCTCCACGCGCTGCTCCAGTTCCGCGTTCAGCTCCGCCAGCGCGCCGGCCGTCACGCGCAGCTCCGCCTCGGCCCGCACCTTGCCCGTGGTCTCGACGACGATGGCGATGACCCCGGCGGGCTGCCCGTCCTCGCCGGGGATCGGCGAGTAGTCCAGGTTCATCCACACCTGCTCCGGCCGGCCGTGGCGGTGGAGGGTCAGCTCCTGGTCCCGGTAGGCGAGGGTGCCGCCGGCGAGCCCGACCTTCATCACGTTGTCGTTGAAGTCGGCCACCTCCGGCCAGCCCTCGCGCACCTTGGAGCCGAGGAGCCTAGGGTGCCGGCCGCCCGCGAAGACGGAGTAGGCATCGTTGTAGATCATGATGCCGTCCTCCCCCCACAGCGTGACGATGGGCACGGGGGAGCGGAGGAGGAGGCCGACGGTGGTGCGGAGGTGGGCGGGCCAGACCTCGGTGGGGCCGAGCGAGGTCGCCGCCCAGTCATAGCCCGCGATCAGCCGCCCCAGTTCGCCACCGCTCGCGAGGAAGGTCGGCCCTTCCCGCTCCGCCACGTCCTGAGGGTCCCCTATGGGCTCCATGCACACCTGCTCTCGACGATCCGGCGGAGATGGCCGGCCGGGGCGGTCTCTGCGCCGGATGCGGCCGGGCGTCCACCGGCCCACGCAACCCCGCTGTAAGAGGACTCCCCCGGCCGGGTTTCGCGGCTTCCTTCGTGCCCGCCCCTTGCCACGGCCGGCCCGGCGCGGAACATCGCCGCCGACGCAGGAGGAATGCCCATGCCGGATGCCGCCGGCCCGACCACGCCTGGCTCCGAAGGGGCCCCGCCGAGAGAGGATTCTCGCCTGCCCCTGTCCGGGCTGCGCGTCGTGGAGCTGGGCCACTACATCGCCGCCCCCTTCGCCACCCGCCTGCTGGCCGACCTTGGCGCCGAGGTGATCAAGGTGGAGCCGCCGGAGGGCGACCCGCACCGGGACTGGGGGGCGCGGGTGAACGGGAGGGCCGTGTGGTTCTCCATCCACGGCCGCAACAAGCTCTCCGTCACCGTGGACCTGAAGAGCGAGGAGGGGCGGCGGAAGGTCCGCGCCCTCTGTGCCCGGGCGGACGCGCTGGTGGAGAATTTCCGGCCCGGCTACCTGGAGCGGATCGGGCTGGGGCCCGAGGTGCTGCGGGCGGAGAACCCGCGCCTCGTGATCGCCCGCGTCTCCGGCTACGGGCAGGACGGGCCCTACCGGGACAAGCCGGCCTTCGGGGCGATCGGGGAGGCGATGGGCGGGTTGCGCCACCTGACCGCCAATCCCGGGCAGGCGGACCTGCCGCCGCCGCGCTGCGGCGTCTCCATCAGCGACGATCTGGCGGGGATGTACGCGGCCCTCTCCCTCGTTTCCGCCTGTTGGGGGCGGGACCGGAAGGCGGATGGCCAGGGGGGTGGGAAGGGCGTGACGATCGACCTCGACCTCGTCTCCTCCGTCTTCTCCCTCATGGAGGGGATGCTGCCGGAATACGGGATGCTCGGCCGCATCCGGCAGCCCATGGGGGCGGCGCTGCCCAGCGCCGCGCCCACCAACACCTATCCCTGCGCGGACGGGAAATGGCTGGCCATCGCCGGCAATTCCGACCTCATCTTCCGCCGGTTGATGGAGCGGATCGGCCGCCCCGACCTGGCCGCGGACCCGCGCATGGCCAGCAATTCCGGCCGCTGCGCCCATGCCGGGGAGCTGGACGAGGCCATCGCCGCCTGGACCCGCACCATGACGGCCAAGGAGGCGCAGGAGGCGATGGAGGCGGTGCAGGTGCCGTGTTCCCGCCTGTATGACATGAAGGACTGCGCGGAGGACCCGCATTTCCAGGCGCGGGACATGATGCTGGAGGTGGAGGACCCGCTGGTGGGCGCCACCGTGCCGCACCCCGCCGCGCCCTTCCGCTTCGAGGGCGTTCCGCCGCGCGACATGGTGCGCTGGCCCGGCCCCGCGGTGGGGCAGCACAACGACTATGTCTTCGACACTCTGCTGAAGGAGGATGCGCGATGAGCCAGGCGGCCACGATCAGTGATGTCGCCCCGCGCGACGGGCTGCAATCCATCGGCGGCTTCGTGCCGACGGAGACGAAGATCGCGCTGGTGCGCGCCATCCACGCCGCCGGCATCCGGCGCATGGAGATCGGCTCCTTCGTCTCGCCCAGGGCCGTGCCGCAGATGGCCGACACGGGCGAGGTGCTGCGCGCGGCGCTGGAGCTGCCGGGGCTGGAGTGCACGGTGCTGGTGCCGAACCGCCGGGGCTTCGAGCTGGCGGCGGGGTCCGGCGCGCAGCGCCTCGGCCTCTTCATGTCCGCGACCGAGAGCCACAATAAGGCGAACCTGAACCGCACGCGGGAGGAATCCTTCGCCGACCTCGCCGCCATCGTGGCGGATGCGCGGGCGGCGGGGCTGCTGGTGCGCTTCAATCTTTCCACCGTGTTCCACTGCCCCTTCGAGGGCGTGGTGCCGGACGAGGAGGCGCTGGACTGGGTGGAGCGCATCGTCGCGCTCGATCCCGCCATGGAGATCGCGCTCTGCGACACCACCGGCAATGCCGCGCCGGACCAAGTGCGGCGCGTGTTCCAGAAGGCCTTCGCCTCCTGGGGGGAGCGCTTCGCCTTCCACGGGCATGACACCTACGGCATGGGCGTGGCCAACGTCTCCGCCGCCTGGGCCGCGGGCTGCCGGGTTTTCGATTCGGCCTCGGGCGGCCTCGGCGGCTGCCCCTTCGCGCCGGGCGCGACGGGGAACGTGGCGACGGAGGACGTGGCCTGGCTGTTCCGCCGCATGGGCGTGGAGACGGGGATCGACTGGAACCGCCTGCTGGAGGCCGCGGACCTGGCCGCCACCATCCCCGGCGGCATGCCGGGCGGGCGGATGCGCGGGGTGCCGGCGGCGCGGCGGGCGGCGTGATGTGGCCTGCAAGGGGGCGCCGCCCCCTTGCATCCCCCGCCAGGAGGCTGAGCCCCCTGGACCTGCTTCGGGCTGCCGCGGAGCTGGTTTGAGATGGGGCTCCGGTGAAAGCCCCAATCCGGCCTTTGCAGTCGCCTCGGGTCATGGACCCGCGGCGCGCCGTCAACCGAGCGATTCCAACTTCCAGAAAAAGATGATGGTGAGGGGTCTGGGGGAGAGGGAGAATTCTTTCTTCCTCTCCCCGGGGCCGCCCGCGCGCCCGTTCATGTCTCGCTTACCAATGCCCCCTAATCTGCGGGGCCTGCACCCAGGACGGGCGCGCCATCGGATCGGCCGGTGAACCGGATGCCGCATCCGCCGCACCGGGAATCCGCACGTGTCCAGCAATCCGCCGAAGGCTTCTTCCGACCAGGCCAACACGCTCTACCGCCTGCTGGTGCAGGGGGTGACGGACTACGCGATCTACCTGCTCGCGCCCGACGGCACGGTGAGCAACTGGAATGCGGGGGCGGAGCGCGCGAAGGGCTACCTGGCCGAGGAGATCGTGGGCCAGCACTTCTCCCGCTTCTACACGCCGGAGGACCGGCGGGCCGGGCTGCCGCAGCGGGCGTTGGCCACCTCGCTCGCCACCGGGAAGTTCGAGGGGCAGGGGTGGCGGCTGCGGCGGGACGGGTCGCGCTTCTGGGCGCATGTGGTGATCGACCCGATCCGCGACGAGACCGGGGTGCTGGTGGGCTACGCCAAGATCACGCGGGACCTGACGGAGCAGCGGCGCCAGGACGAGCAGATGCGGCGGCTGCGGGAGAACCTGGACCTGGCGCTGGACAACATGTCGCAGGGGCTCGCGCTGTTCGACGCGCAGGAGCGGCTGGTGCTGTCCAACAACCGGCTGCGCGAGATGCTGGAGCTGGACGAGGCCGGCCGGCCCGTGGCCACCTTCACGGACATCCTCTGGCAGCTGCACGGGGGCGGGGAGGCGGATTATGCCGAGACGGCGGAGCGCGTGGCGCGTGCGCGGGAAGATCATCTCGGCCGGCTGGCGGTAACGCAGGGCACCGTCTCCGCGGAGATACGGCGGCAGGGGCGGTCCATCGCCATCAGCCACCGCGCGCTGCCGGCCGGTGGCTGGGTTTCGACGCTGGACGACATCACGGAGCGCCGGGTGATCGAGGACCGGATCGTCCACCTGGCGCATCACGACACGCTGACGGCCCTGCCGAACCGCGCCACCTTCAGCGCCCGGCTGGACGCGGCGCTGGCCGCGCTGGGCGGGAGCTGCGCGGTGCTCTACCTGGACCTGGACCGGTTCAAGCCGGTGAACGACACGCTGGGCCACCCGGTGGGCGACGCGGTGCTGCAGGCGGTGGCGGCGCGGATCCAGGCGCAGCTCCGCAAGCAGGACACCGTGTCCCGCATGGGCGGGGACGAGTTCGCCATCCTGCTGGGGTGCTGCGAGAACGGGCGGGATGCCGCGGCGCTGGCCGAGCGGCTGATCCGCGAGATCGCGCGCCCGATCGACGTGAAGGGCGTGCAGGTGATGATCGGCGCCAGCATCGGCATCGCGCTGGCCCCGCAGCACGGGGAGGAGGCGGACCTGCTGCTGCGGAACGCGGACCTTGCCCTGTACCGCGCCAAGGAATCGGGGCGCGGCTGCCTCCGGACCTACGAGCCGGGGATGGAGATGGTGATGCAGCAGCGGCGGGAGCTGGAGCGCGACCTGCGCATGGCGCTCGCGCTCGGTGAGTTCGCGCTGCACTACCAGCCCGTGGTGGACATGGCGCGGGACCGGATCACGAGCTTCGAGGCGCTGCTGCGGTGGAAGAGCCCGACCCGCGGGCAGGTTCCGCCCGCCGACTTCATCCCCTTCGCCGAGGAGGTGGGGCTGATGCCGGAGATCGGGGACTGGGTGCTGCGCACCGCCTGCCGGGAGGCGGCGGGATGGCCGGAGCCGGTGAAGGTCTCGGTGAATCTCTCCACCACGCAGTTCCGCCTGCCCGACCTGGTGCACCGCGTCACCGCCGCGCTGGAGGAGACGGGGCTGGGCGCCGACCGGCTGGAGCTGGAGGTGACGGAGACGGCGATGATCGACGACGTGCAGGGTGCCGCCGCCATCCTGGGCGAGTTGCGGCGCCTGGGCATCCAGATCGCCATGGATGACTTCGGCACGGGCTACTCCTCCCTCAGCTTCCTGCGGAACCTTCCCTTCACCCGGATCAAGATCGACCGCAGCTTCGTGAAGGACCTGGGCACCAAGCCGGAGGCCGCGGCGATCGTGCGGGCGGTGACGGGGCTGTGCGACAGCCTCGGCGTCTCCGCCACGGCGGAGGGGGTGGAGACGGAGGGCCAGGTGGCGATGCTGCAGGCGGAGGGCTGCCCGGAGGTGCAGGGCTATTTCATCAGCCGGCCCTGCCCGGCGGCCGAGGTGGCCGACTGGATCGCCGCCTTCGCCAGCAGCCGCCGGGACGAGCCGGGGAATCGCGCCCTGCCGGACGCGGCCTAGGGCGCGCCGACCTCTCGCGCCCCATGGGCGGCGACGGCATCATGCCCTGCCCGGGATGCGTCAGGCCCGGGCGGGAGCATGGAGAGCACCGCCGCATGTCGTTCTTCCCGCGATGGCCGCTGGCCCAGGGATCCACCGTTCCGCCCGATGAGCGCCTGCCCTGGGGCACCACGACCCTGCTGGGCGTGCAGCACCTGGTGGCCATGTCCGGCTCCACCATTCTCGGGCCGCTGCTGATGGGGTTCGACCCGAACCTCGCCATCCTCTTCTCCGGCATCGGCACGCTGATTTTCTTCCTCCTCGTCGGCGGGCGGGTGCCGAGCTACCTGGGCTCCTCCTTCTCCTTCATCGCGGTGGTGATCGCGGTTACGGGCTATGCCGGCACCGGGCCGAACCCGAATATCGGGCCGGCGCTGGGGGGCATCATCGCCTGCGGCGCGCTCTACGCCGCGATCGGCGTGCTGGTGATGTTCACCGGGTCCAACTGGGTGGAGCGGCTGATGCCGCCGGCGGTGACGGGCGCGGTGGGCGCGGCCATCGGCCTCAACCTCGCGCCCGTGGCGGTGAAGGGGATCGAGGGGCCGGGCTGGCACGTGATTGTCGCGCTGGCGACGCTGGTCGCCACGGCCTGCATCGCCGTCTACGCGCCGCTGGCGATCCGGCGCATCTCCATCCTGGCGGGCATCGCCTGCGGCTACGTGCTGTACCTGATCGTCGGCAACGTGCTGGGGCTGCTGCCGCCCATCTCCTTCGCGGAGCTGTCGGCGGCGCCCTGGTTCGGGATGCCGAGCTTCCGCGCGCCCACCTTCGAGGCCGGTGCCATGGCGCTGATCGCGCCCGTGGCCTTCATCCTCGTCGCGGAGAATCTCGGGCACATCAAGGCGATCGGCGCGATGACCGGGCGGAACCTCGATCCCTATGTCGGCCGCGGCTTCCTCGGCGACGGCATCGCCACCATGGTTTCCGGCTTCGGCGGCGGCACGGGGGTGACGACCTATGTGGAGAACATGGGGGTCATGGCCGTTACCCGGGTCTTCTCCACCCTTCTCTTCGTCTTCGCGGCGGTGTTCGCCATCGCGCTGGGCTTCTCGCCGAAGTTCGGCGCGCTGCTGCGGACGATCCCCGGCCCGGTGCTGGGCGGGCTGGCCGTGGTGGTCTTCGGGCTGATCGCCGCCGCCATGATCCGGCTCTGGGTGGACAACCGGGTGGACTTCTCGGACCCGCGCAACCTGCTGACGGTGGGCGCCTCGCTCGTGCTCGGCGCCGGCAACTTCACGGTCTCGATCGGTGGCTTCTCCATCGCCGGGATCGGCACGGCCACCATCGCGGCGATCGGGCTGTACCAGCTTCTGGGCATCGGGCGGCGCGATCCCGTGGGGGTGGTGCACGGGCTGGCCGAGGGCGGGGGCGACCGCCCGCTGCATTAAGCTTTGCCCGGAAACCGCCTGCGCGGTTGAGACTTGCGGCGCGCCGGGGCAGAACCCGGCCGCCGCACTACGCAGGAGTACCAGCCATGTCCCGCATTCTCCGCATCGCCGCCGCCCAGATGGGCCCGAACCAGCGCGCTGATACCCGCGAGGCGATCCTGGCCCGCATGATCGCCCTGCTGGAGGAGGCCGCGGCGAAAGGCGCGAAGCTCGTCGTCTTCCCCGAGCTGGCCTTCACCACCTTCTTCCCGCGCTGGCTGATCGAGGGCGAGGAGCTGGACGGGTACTACGAGACCTCCATGCCCAATCCGCGGGTGCAGCCCCTGTTCGACCGGGCGCGGGAACTGGGGGTGGGATTCTACGTGGGCTATGCCGAGAAAACGCCGGAGGGGAAGCGCTTCAACTCCGCCATCACCACCGCCCCGGACGGCACCATCCTCGCCAAGTACCGCAAGGTGCACCTGCCCGGTTCCGTTGAGCCGCGGCCGGGCGACCGCTTCCAGCAGCTGGAGAAGCGCTACTTCGAATACGGGGATACCGGCTTCCCCGCCTTCCGTGGGCCGGGCGACTGGGGTTCCCCGGTCATGGGCATGCTCGTCTGCAACGACCGCCGCTGGCCCGAGGCCTGGCGCGTCTATGCGCTGCAGGGGATGGAGCTGATGGTCGTGGGCTACAACTCCGCCGCCTACGACCCGAACGGCGGTAGCACGGAGAATGAGGAGCTCCGCACCTTCCACTCCATCCTTGCCGCCCAGTCCAACGCCTACATGAACGCCACCTGGGCCGTCTCGGTCGCCAAGGCGGGGAATGAGGACGGATCCGGCCTCATCGGCGGCTCCGTCATCGTGGACCCGAACGGCGTGATCGTGGCCCAGGCGAAGACGCTCGGCGACGAGGTGCTGGTGGCGGATTGCGACCTGGACCTCACGCGGCAGGGCAAGGAGAAGATGTTCAACTTCGCCGCCCATCGCCGGCCGGAGCACTATCGGCGCATTGTGGATCAGGTGGGGGCCGAGCCGCCGGCCTGAGCTTCTGGAGTTCCAGCTTCGGGGGCTCCGCCCCCGGGCCCCCGCTGGGGGAAGAAGGAATTCTTCCCCCAGGCCCCCATCATCTTCTTCTCCGGGGCTGCCGCGGAAGGCTGGGCTGGCGCCGCAGGCATCCTGAACTCAGTCCGGCGTGGGCTGCCATGTCCCGCGCCGAGCGGCGGTGCCGCTCGGCGAACCGCAAGTTCCGCATTCCGCGGCAGCCCGAAAGAAGAAGATGAGGGTGAGGGTTCCAGGGGGAGGGAGAATTCCTTCTCCCTCCCCCTGGGGCCACCCGCGCCGTCACCCGGCGGTCGGCCCCGCCACCTTGTCCGGGTAGTTGCAGTAGTCCCGCGCCACGCAGTGCCAGCACTCTGGCCGGCGGGCCTTGCAGACGTAGCGCCCGTGCAGGATCAGCCAGTGGTGGGCGTCGCGCAGCAGCTCGGGCGGGCATCGCTTCACCAGCCCGTCCTCCACCGCGCGCGGCGTGTCGCCGGGGGCGAGGCCGGTGCGGTTGCCCAGGCGGAAGATGTGGGTATCCACCGCCATGGTGTTCTGGCCGAAGGC
The DNA here is from genome assembly GCF_024594815.1 of Roseomonas populi. Taxonomy (GTDB): domain Bacteria; phylum Pseudomonadota; class Alphaproteobacteria; order Acetobacterales; family Acetobacteraceae; genus Roseomonas; species Roseomonas populi. The sequence continues at coordinate 30,020 of NZ_JANJOU010000011.1, forward strand.
GACGTTGAGGACGACGTTCGCGGTCTTGCGGCCGACGCCGGGCAGGGCTTCCAGCGCCTCGCGGTCCTCGGGGACGCGGCCAGCGTACTGATCCACCAGGATTTGCGAGAGGGCGGCGACGTTCTTCGCCTTGGCCTGCCAGAGGCCGATGCTGCGGATGTGGCGGGCGACCCCTTCGGCGCCGAGGGCTGCCATGGCGGCGGCGTCCGGCGCCTCGGCGAAGAGGGTGCGGGTGACCTTGTTCACCGCCAGATCGGTGGTCTGGGCGGAGAGGACGACGGCGACGAGGAGGGTGAAGGGGTCCGCGTAGTCCAGCTCCGGCTTCGGCTCGGGGTTGGCGTTGGCCAGGGCCTGGATGAAATGGGCGGCCCCGGCGGCGGAGAGGCGGCGGGCGCGGCGGGGCTGGCTTGCGGTGCCGTGCAGGGGCGCGGCGGGCTTGGCGGGACGGCGGCTCACGGGCGTTCCATTAGGGCATGTGCTTCTCGCGGGAAATCGGCGGCCGGATGCACTATCTCTCAGGAATGAGCCCCGCCCAGGACGCGCCGGTGCTTGAGGCGCCCCTTTTCGAAGCCGTGACCACGCCGCACCAGTCCGGCACCCCCCTGGGGCTGCGCGTGCTGGTGGGGCTGGTTGTGCTCGGCTCCGCGGGGCTGACGGCGCTGTTCTGGGCGCTCGGCGCTTGGCCGGTGGCGGGGTTCATGGGCGGCGAGGTGGTGCTGGTGGTGGGGCTGCTGCGCGCGCATCGCCGCTGGTCGGACCGGCTGGCCGAGCGGATCACGTTGGCGGGCGGGCGGCTGCGGGTGGAGCGCACGGATCGCCGGGGCCGGCGGCGCGCCCTGGCGATGGACGCCTACTGGGCGCGGGTCGTGCTGACGCCACGCCCGGGCCGAGTGAGCGAGCTGCGGCTGGCGGTGCGCGGCCGTTCCGTTGAGATCGGCAGCTTCCTGGGGGAGGAGGCGAAGGCCGATCTGGCGCGGGCGCTGGGCCGGGCGCTGCGGGCCTATCGCGAGCCGGTTTTCGACAACCCGCAGCTTCGCCCATGACGGCGGCCTGGGCTGTGCAACAGCGGGACCCGTGCAACGAGAGGGATGAAATGAGAAAGGCCGGGCCGGGCGTTTTGCCCCGGGCCCGGCCCTCCGGCCTTTTGCCGATCCCGCCCCGCCTTGCGGGGGCACGGGGTGCCCGGGGGCAGGCCCCGGGCGACCGCACCCCTAATCGGTGGGGGCGAGGCTTTTGATCAGGTCGAAGACCCGCTTGCGCACCGCGGGCTCCGTGATCCGGTAGTAGGCTCGCACCAGCTCCAGCGTCTCTCGCTTGTGCAGGGTATCGTCCTCGAACCCCTCCTGCGCCTCCGCGAAGCCCGCGAGGCGGGAGCGGAAACCGGAGGCGATGCCGCCCATGCTGTCCGGCATGTCGTCGAAGAAGAAGCCGATGGGTACGTCCAGCACCCGCGCCAAGTCGAAGAGTCGGCTGGCGCCGATGCGGTTCACGCCGCGCTCGTACTTCTGCACCTGCTGGAAGGTGAGCCCGAGGGCCTCTCCCAGCTTCTCCTGGCTCATACCAAGGAGGGTACGGCGCAGACGGACGCGGCTGCCCACATGCACGTCGATCGGGCTGGGGCGATGCTCGCCGCGTTCGGTGCGCTCCAGCGCCTCCTCACTCGACATAGGCACCACTCCTTTGCCAACTGGCAGGCGGCCCGCATCCTGCACGCCATGACACGGCCAACGGTGCGAACCGTAGCCCGATTGCCCCTGCAACTCTGAGGAGAAGATTGGGGGCACACTTACCGATTGTCAACTCTTTCGAGAATTCTAATTAAATGGACGATCTTAAACCTCTGGTTTAACGGATTGCGGGCGCGGGAGCCTCCGTGACGGGGGCCGCGGCGCGCCGCGTGCCCAACCAGCCCAGGAGAAGGGCCAGGATCGTCAGCGCGGCCGGTACGGCGAGGCCGAGCCTCGCGAAGGGAGGTGGCGGGCCGGCGGCCGGAAGCGGTGACAGGATATACCCGGTTTCGCCGAGCCCCAGCAACGTAATCAGTTGCCCGCGCGAATCGAAGCTGGCGGAGATGCCGGTCTGCGCGGCGCGGGCGAGCGGCAGCCCTTCCTCCACCGCGCGCAGCCGGGCCGTGGCGAGGTGCTGGTGCGGGCCGGCGGAGATGCCGAACCAGGCGTCGTTGGTGATGTTCAGCAGCCAGCCCGGCCGGTCCGCCCCGACGACGTGGCCGGAGAAGATCACTTCGTAGCAGATCAGCGGCCCCACGGCGGGAAGGCCGGGCAGGGGCATGGCCACCGGCCCGGGGCCCGCGCCGAAATCCACGCCGCCCCGGATCACCCGGATGGGGATGAGGCCGGCGAGGGGCATGTACTCGCCGAAGGGGACGAGGTGGGACTTGTCGTAGGTGGCGGTGATCCGGCCTTCCGGGCCGAGGGCGACGAGGCTGTTGAAAAGCTTTGTCGGCCGCCCGTCCGGGCCCCATTCGCCGCGCACCGTGCCGGCCAGCAGCAGGCCGCCCGGGGGCAGGGACTCGGCGGCTACGCGGCGGGCCTCCGGGTCGTCCTCCAGCAGGAAGGGGCTGGCCGTCTCCGGCCAGACGATCACGGGGCGGGTGCCCGGCGCCACGCGGGCGGCCTCGGCCGCGCCCTGCTGGCCCAGCTCCAGGTAGCGGCGGAAGATCGGCACGCGGGTCTCGGCCCGCCACTTCGCCTCCTGCGCCACGTTCCCCTGCACGAGGACGAGGGTGACGGGCAGGTCCGGCGCCTTCTCCCCCGAGAGGCGCCAGGCGCCGAAGCCGGCGAAGAGGAGGAGGGTGGCAAGACCACCGGCCATGGCGCGCCGCCCGAGCAGCGGGGTGCAGGCCAGGAGGACGGTGACGAGGGAGAGCCCGTGCGTGCCGATCCAGGCCGCGCCCTGCGCGGGCAGGGCGGCGAAGGCCCAGGCGGTGCCCAGCAGGTTCCAGGGAAAGCCCGTGAAGGCCCAGCCGCGGACGAATTCCGAGAGCACCCAGCCGCCCGCCAGCACCGCCACGCGCGGCCAGCCCGGCCGAGCCATCCGGGCGAGCACGGCGGGGATGACCGTGTAGATCCCCATCCAGAGCGCGAGCAGCGGCACGGCCAGCGGGACGAACCACCAGAGCCGCTCCGCCTCCGTCAGGATGGAGTAGGTGATCCAGTAGAGGCCCGCGACGTGGAAGCCCCAGCCGAAGGCCCAGCCGACCAGGGCCGCGCGCTTCCAGGAGCCCGTCCCCTCCAGCAGCAGGAGCAGGCCGGGCAGGGACAGCAGCAGCACCGGGACGGCATAGACCGGCGGCATGGCGAGCGCCGCCAGGGCGCCGAGGCCGAAGGCAGCGGCGAGGGCGCGCCATCCCGAGAGGGCGCGCAGGGAACGGACGAGACGTTGCACGGGGCTGGGCCTACTCCGCCGCTCGGGACGAGGGATGGGCGCCCGGCGTGCCGGGGCGCGGGGCTTCCAGGAGGAGGGGCGGGCCGCCGGCGTTCTCCGCGGTGCTGCCATCCGCCGCGGGGGCGGGGGCGGGGCGGCGCACGCGGAGGCGGCGGATGCGGCGCGGATCCGCCTCCAGGATGCGGAACTCCAGCCCGGAGGAGTGGGAGACCAGCTCGCCGCGCGCCGGCACGCGCCCGGCGAGGGTGAAGACGAGGCCGCCCAGCGTGTCGATGTCCTGCTGGCGCTCCTCGGCGGTCAGGATCTCGCCGCCCATCCGGGCCTCGAAATCCTCGATCTTCATGCGGGCGTTCACGTCCAGGCTGCCGTCCGGGCGCTCGACCACCTGGGGCAGGGCTTCCTCGTCGTGCTCGTCGGAGATGTCGCCGACGATGGTCTCGACGAGGTCCTCGATCGTCACCAGCCCGTCGATGCCGCCGTACTCGTCCACCACCAGGGCCATGTGGGTCCGGGCTTCCCGCATCTGCAGCAGCAGGTCCAGCACGGGCACCTGCGGCACCACGAAGAGGAGGGGGCGCAGCGCCGCGTCCAGGGAGAAGGGCTCCTCGTCCCGGCCCACGGCGGCGAAGACGTCCTTGATGTGGACCATGCCCCGGATGTCGTCGAGGTTGCCGTTGTAGACGGGGAAGCGGCTGTGGCCCTCGCGCTGGATCAGCCGGATGGACTCGTCCAGCGTGAGGTCGCAGGGCATGCCGATGATGTCGGCGCGGGGCACCATCACGTCCACCGCGGTCTTGTTCCGGAGCTTCAGGACGTTGCCGAGGATGACGCGCTCGTTCGCGTCCAGCGCGTCCGCCTCGGGCTCCTCGCCCTCCTCGCGCTCGGACTCGACGAGGGCTTCCACCTGGTCGCGCACGCTCTCGGCCTCGCGCCGGCGGAGCAGGCCCTGGAACTTCCAGAGGAGGCCGCTGCGGTCGATCGAGTTGCTGCGGTCGCTCATGCCACGCCCCGCCAGGGGTTGGGCAGGGCGAGGCGGCGCATGATCCGCGCCTCCGCCCGCTCCATCCGCCGCGCCTCGCCGGCGTGCAGGTGGTCGTGGCCCGCCAGGTGCAGCACCCCGTGCGCGACGAGGTGGGACAGGTGGGCCATCACGCTCCGCCCGGCCGCCCGGGCTTCCCGCCGCACCGTGCCGAGGGCCAGGGCGACGTCTCCGGGCATGCCCGGGTGCAGGGCGGGGAAGGAGAGCACGTTGGTCGGCTTCACCTTGCCGCGGTGGTCGCCGTTCAGGCGCTTGATGGCCCGGTCGTCGGTCAGCAGGACGGTCACGCCCCCTGGGACGGACCCGTCCTCGCCGGCCTCCTCGAAGGCGGCGGCGGCGGCGCGGCGCACCACCTCCTCCACCCGCGGCACGGCGGACCGCCAGGCGGGGGCCTCGACCACCACCTCGACCGCATCATCCCATCCGGGGAAGTCTTCCCCGGAGGTCTCGTCTTCAAGCCCGGCGGGTTCTCCGCCGGGCGGGCGACTGCCCACCTCTGCCTTACTCCCTCGTTCTGCTGCGGACCGGGCTGCGCCCGTCGGACACGGTGCCGGCCGCCTCGGCCCGGCCATAGGCCGAGACGATGCGCCCGACCAGGGGGTGGCGCACCACGTCCGCCTCGGCGAAGCGGGTGATGCCGATGCCCTCCACGCCGTCGAGGATGGAGAGGGCCTCCACCAGCCCGGACTTCTGGCCGGGCGGCAGGTCCACCTGGGTGGGGTCGCCGGTCACCACCATGCGCGAGCCCTCGCCCATGCGGGTGAGGAACATCTTCATCTGCGCGGGGGTGGTGTTCTGCGCCTCGTCCAGGATGGCGTAGGCATGGGCGAGCGTGCGGCCGCGCATGAAGGCCAGGGGCGCGATCTCGATCTCGCCCGAGACGATGCGGCGGGCCACCTGGTCGGCCGGCATCATGTCGTGCAGCGCGTCGTAGAGCGGGCGGAGATAGGGATCGACCTTCTCCTTCATGTCGCCGGGCAGGAAGCCCAGCCGCTCACCCGCCTCGACCGCGGGGCGGGAGAGGATGATGCGGTCCACCCGGTTGGCCATGAGCAGGGCGACGCCCTGGGCGACCGCGAGGTAGGTCTTGCCCGTGCCGGCCGGGCCGACGCCGAAGACCATCTCATGCCGCTGGAGCATGTCCATGTAGCCGGCCTGGGTGCGGCTGCGCGGCGCGATGGCGCCCTTGCGCGTGCGGATGGCCGGCATGTCGGCCAGCGGGAGGCGCGGGTCCTCCACCGGGCCGTCCGCCATGCGCAGCGCGGCTTCCACATCGGCCATGCCGGTCGGTTCCCCCTTCTGCAGGCGCTGCCACAGGGCGCGGAGCACCGATTCGGCCAGGCCTGTCCCGTCCTCGCCGCCGCTGACCGTCACGCGCCCGCCTCGGGACGCGATCCGGACACCCAATCGCTGCTCGATCCGCGCCAGGTGCCGGTCGTGTTCCCCATAGAGCATCGGCAACAGCGCGTTGTCGTCGAAGTTCAGGGTCACCGTCCGCTGCGTGACCGGCCGGAAGCCGGGGCGCAGGGCGCTGGGATCGGACCGGAGGGTGATCCCCCCGGCGGGGGCGGCGATTTGGGTCAAGCGGCGGCGGACTCCTCGGGCAGCACCATGGTTGCGGAGAGGGAATTGGGGTGGGTGGCCCGCAATTGCATCGGGACCACCGCACCGACCGGGGCCGCGCCGGCCGCATGGACCGGCTGGAGCCACGGGGAGCGGCCCGCCACCTGGCCGGGGTGGCGCCCCGTGCCGGTGACGAGCACATCCACCACGCGCCCGACGCAGGCGCGGTTGAAGTCGTCCTGCTGCTGCCGCAGCAGGGCCTGGAGGGCCTGGAGGCGGGTGTCCTTCTCCGCCTCCGGCACCGGGAAGGGCTGGCCGGCGGCGGGGGTGCCGGGGCGGGCCGAGTACTTGAAGGAGTAGGCGCCGGCGAAGCCCACGCGCTCCACCAGGCGCATCGTGTCCTCAAACTCCTTCGCCGTCTCGCCGGGATGGCCGACGATGAAGTCGGAGGTGAGGGCGATGTCCGGGCGGGCTTCCCGCAGGCGGTCCGCCAGGCGGAGGTAGAGGTCCGCCTTGTGGCCCCGGTTCATGGCGGCCAGCACGCGGTCCGATCCGCTCTGCACGGGGAGGTGCAGGTAGGGCATCAGGGACGGGATCTCGCCGTGGGCGGCGATGAGGTCGTCATCCATGTCGCGCGGGTGGCTCGTCGTGTAGCGCAGGCGGGCAACGCCGGGGATTTCGGCCAGTTCCCGCAGCAGCCGCGCGAGGCGCCAGGTGTTGCCATGGGTGTTGCCGCCGGGAGACTCGCCCGAAACCGTCCTCGGGGCCTCCCCGGCCCAGGCGTTCACGTTCTGCCCGAGCAGCGCGATCTCCCGCGCGCCGTTGGCCGCGAGCTGCCGCGCCTCCGCGATGATGGCGGCGGCGGGGCGGGAGAACTCGGCGCCGCGGGTGTAGGGCACCACGCAGAAGGAGCAGAACTTGTCGCAGCCCTCCTGGATCGTCAGGAAGGCAACGGGGCCCCCGTTGCCGCGGGCCTCCGGCAGGTGGTCGAACTTGTCCTCGGCGGGGAAGTCCGTCTCGATCACGGCGCCGGCGGCGCGGCTGGCGCGGGCCACCATCTCCGGCAGGCGGTGATAGGTCTGGGGGCCGAGCACGATGTCCACCCAGGGGGCGCGGGCGGTAATCTCCGCGCCTTCCGCCTGGGCGACGCAGCCGGCGACGGCGATGATGGTGTCCTTGCCCTCGGCCTGGCGCTCGTTCTTCGTCAGGCGCAGGCGGCCGAGGTCGGAGAAGACCTTCTCGCTCGCCTTCTCCCGGATGTGGCAGGTGTTGAGGATGACCATGTCGGCCTCCTCTGCGCTCTCTGTCGGCGCGTAGCCCAGGGGGGCGAGGATGTCGGCCATCCGCCCGCTGTCGTACACGTTCATCTGGCAGCCCCAGGTACGGATCAGGAGCTTGCGGGTGTTGGGCCGAACCGGGCCGTTGGTGCTCATGCGGAGAAAGACCCTTCCGTTCCCAGGCTCTTGCGAGAGCAAGATGCCCGAGGCGCGGGGGATGTGCGGCGCGGGGCCTTCCAGGTCAAGAAAAGTCCCGGCGCGGCATGAGAGGCGCGTCCATGGTGGGAGCCTCGCGGATCGGTACGATTCCGGTCAAGCAAAGAACCATCAGGCCGGGACGGGCCAGCGGGCGGGCAGGGGCACCGGGGCGCGGTTCTGGCGCAGCACCGCCGCCCCTTCGGCCACCGTCGCCTCCATGGCGGCGGAGAGCGCCTTGCGGTTGGGGTTGGGGCCGGGTTCCAGCGGAGCGTGCAGCAGCACCGTGGCGCGCAGCCCGGCGTGGCGGCACAGGTTCCAGGCATGCGGGCCGATGGACATGTCCCCGTACCAGGCGAAGATCGGCCGGTCCCGCCGGCAGGCCGGCAGGCCGCCGAGCCGGTCGTAGCCGAGGGAGACGGGCTGGATCACCGCCGCCGCGTCCGCCACCGAGAGGAAGGAGGAGCGGAAGGGCAGGACCCGCGTGCCGTCCGACGAGGTGCCCTCGGGGAAGAGGACGAGGCTGTCCCCGCCCGCGAGGCGGTCGCGCATCTCCTTGGCCTCGTTCCCCGTGCGCCCGCGGGCGCGGGAGACGAAGACGGTGCGGCCGAGGCGGGCGACGAGGCCGATCAGCGGCCAGCGCCCCACCTCGGCCTTGGAGACGAAGGCGGCGTCCAGCGTGGCGCCGAGGACCACGATGTCGAGCCAGGAGGAATGGTTGGCGAGGTAGAGGGTGCGCGGGGCGCCCCGGCGCTGCCCCACGACCTGGATGCGGATGCCCAGGAGGAAGGCCACCACCCGCCAGTAGAGGCGGGCGAACCGCACCTTGCCGCGCCCGGGCAGGGCCAGCAGCACGGCCTGGACGGGCATGGCGGCCAGGGTCCAGAGCGCGGTGGTGACGATCCGGCGCACGGCGCGGAAGCGCCCGCCAAGGGAGCGATCCCCCATCACGTCGAAGAGGCGGCCGCCCGGCACGACGCGGCGATAGCGCAGGGGCGCGCGGCGGCGCAGGCGGCTCGGGGCGGCGAGGGCCTCGGCAGGGTCGCGGGTGGCGGCGTCCATGCTGGCGGGTTAGCGCGGCGGGGGCAGCCCGTCCATCGCAGGGCCGGGGCGGGATGATGAATCCGGCGTGACAGGTCCGCCGGTTCGGAAAGGCGGCCCGGCCGGGGCCGGGGCTGGGGCGGGGCCGGGGGCTGGGCGCCGCCCCCTTCGCGTCATGGCGCGACGGCGGCCACCACGTCCACCTCCATCAGCATGCCAGGCCAGGCCAGGCCCGCGACGACCAGGAAGGTGTGCGGCACGGCCGGCGCGCCCTCCAGCGCCGCGGTCCGGCACTCGCCCATGGCGGGCTGGAAGCGGGCATCGGTGACGTAGGTGGTGGCCTTCACGATGTCCCGCACGCCCGCGCCCTGCTGGGCCAGGAGCTTCTTGATCTTCTCCCAGGCGTAGCGGCACTGGGCGGCCGCGTCGCCGGGGTGGCGGATGGCGCCCGTTGCCTCGTCCTCCGAGCCCTGGCCGGAGAGGTAGATGAAGCGCGCCGGGGTCCGCACGGTCACGGCGTCCGCGAAGCGCCCGCTGTTCCAGTTGCCGTTGTCGATCACCCGGCGCTCGAAGGCCTGCTGGGCCACGGCGGCGCCGGCCGCGAGCAGGAGGAGGGCTGCCGCCGCAAGAAGGGTGCGCTTCGTCGTCATGCTTGGATCCCGCGATCGCGCGGTGGGCCGCCCAGCGCGCGATCGCGGTTCAGCAACGATTGTGCCAGGACTGCCGGGGCCGGCTACTGCTCCCCGGCGCCACTCATCTTGCGCTCGTAGTGCTTCAGGTACTTGGCGGTGACCAGCTCGGTCTTCACGAGCACGCAGACATCGGTGGTGTTGAACTGCCGGTCCACCACCGCGCCATCGCCCACGAAGCCGCCGAGGCGGAGGTAGCCCTTCACCAGGGGGGGCAACTCCGCCAGCACCCGCTTCGGGTCGAAGCCCGAGGGGTCCATCCGGTTCATCGGCACGTAGAGCTCCGGCAGGGCGCGGGGGCGCAGCTCCGGCGGGGCCAGGTGATAGGCGTGGAGATAGGTGAGGGAGGCCGCCATCGCGTCCGGATCCGTGCCGGGGAGGGAGGCGCAGCCGAACATCAGCGAGATCCGGTGCTGGAAGATGTAGGCGGCGATGCCCTGCCAGAGGAGCTGGAGGGTGCCGCGGGTGCGGTAGCCCTCGTCCACGCAGGAGCGGCCGAGCTCCAGCAGCCCGTTCCCGAGGTGGAGGATGGGCGTCAGGTCGTACTCGCTGGCGGAGTAGAAGTCGCCCACGCGGGCGGCGGCGGGGCGGCGGATGAGGCGGTAGGTGCCCACCACGGCGGCCGCGCCCTCTCCCCGTTCATGGTCGAGCACGAGGAGGTGGTCGGCCACGGGGTCGTAGGAATCGGCGTCCAGGCGGCTGGCGGCGGTGGCCGCGTCGGGCTTGGCGCCCATCTCTTCGTAGAAGACGCGCCAGCGCAGCGCCTGGGCCGCCTCGACCTCCGCCGCGCTCTCCGCGATCCGGACGCCCAGGCTGCCGTTGCGGATCTCCCCGAAGCCGGTGGCCGCCTCCGTCATTCCCCGTCCTTCTTCGCGCCGGGCCCGGCGCCTGGCCCGGGGCGGCGGCGGGCGTCCGGCGCGGCATCGGCCTTCTTGCCGAACAGCTCCAGCCGCTGCTGCACGAGGGTGAAGCCGTAGCGGGCGGCGATCCCCTCCACCAGGCGCTCGAACTCCTCGTCCTCGAACTCGATCACCGTGCCGGTGTCCACGTCGATCAGGTGGTGGTGGTGGCCGCGATCCGCCGGGTCGTAGCGGGAGCGGCCGCCGCCGAAGTCGCGGCGCTCGAGGATGCCCTTCTCCTCCAGCAGGCGCACCGTGCGGTAGACGGTGGCGATGGAGACCTTGCTGTCGAGGGCGATGGCGCGGCGGTAGAGTTCCTCCACGTCCGGGTGGTCCTCGGCCTCGGAGAGGACGCGGGCGATCAGCCGGCGCTGGCCGGTCATCTTCAGGCCCCGCTCGATGCAGAGGCGCTCGATCCGCGTGGGATCTGCGCCCTTGCCTTGCGGCGCCTTGGCGTGGGTGTGCGTGGCGTGGTCCATGGTCTTCCCGTTCGGGCGGGGAGTATTACCCCGCCGATGGCCCCGGCGCCAAACCGGCCCTCTCGGCCACCCGCGCCGCCGTTTCGCGGGCCGGCCCTATTCCTTCGTGCCGCGGCCGCGCCGGAGGCTGCGCGGGCGGGTGCCCAGACCGATCTTCTTCGCGAGCGAGGAGCGGTGCGAGGCGTAGGCCGGTGCCACCATGGGGTAGTCCGGCGCAAGTCCCCAACGCTCCCGGTACTGCTCGGGGGTCATGTTGTAGGCGGTCTTGAGGTGGCGTTTCAGCATCTTCAGCTTCTTGCCGTCCTCGAGGCAGACCAGGTACTCGGGCGTGATGCTCTTCTTCACGGCAACCGCCGGCTCCGGCCGGGTGGCCGGGACCACCTCGGCGGGACGGCCGAGCCCGGAGAGGGTGCGGTGGACGTTCTCGATCAGGCCGGAGAGCTCGGCCACCGGCACGGGGTTGTTCGAGACGTGTGCCGCCACGATCTGCGCCGTCAGTCCGAGGACGGTCCCCTCCGCGTTCTCCCGCGTGGCCGCCGTGGTATCCGCCATAACGCCTTTCCTCGATGCTGCCGGATGTTTCCATCCGATCCGGTCGGATCAGGGACTTGCAGGAGTCCCGATTCGCGCAAGGATTTACATCCTTTCGAGTACTTGGGACAGATGAAGATCGGAATGCAACCACCATGAGCAAAGAAATCGTTGCCCCGGACCGCGCAGTCTTTCCTGCGGAGACTTGCCGGATCGACATCACCCGCGACACCTGCCCCATGACCTTCGTCCGCACTCGCCTGGCGCTGGACCGCATGGCAGCGGGCGAGGTGCTGCTGGTGGTGCTGCGCGGGGAGGAGCCGCGCCGCAACGTGCCGCGCACCGCCGCCGAGCAGGGACACGCCGTGCTCGGCCTGGCGGAGGAGGCGGACGGCACCGCCCGGCTCTGGATCAGGAAGGGGGGCTGATGCCCCCGCTTCAGCCTTCCGGCCCGATCCGCAGCACCAGCGCGTCCGTGCCGTCCGCGTAGTAGCGCCGCCGCCGCCCGACCTCGGCCGCCCCGGCCCGGGCATAGAGGGCGCGGGCGGGGCCGTTCGCCTCCGACACCTCCAGGAACAGCGCCGACGCGCCGCGCCGCGCGGCCTCCGCCACCGCCGCCTCCAGCAGGCGGGCGCCCAGGCCCTGCCGGCGGGCGGTGGGGCGCACGGCCAGGGTGAGGATCTCCGCCTCCCCCGCCACGGCGCGGGCCAGGATGAAGCCCGCCCCTTCCGCCAGAAATCCGAAGCCGCCCTCCAGCCGCAGCATGGTGGTGATGGCGGTGGCCCCCCACCGCTCGTCGGGCGGGAAGGCCTCGGCGTGCAGGGCGGCGAGGGCCGGGATGTCGGCCTCCGTCGCGGCCGCGAGGGGGGCAGTCTCAGGCAATGGGGGCCGGCGCGCGAAGGGCCAGCGGCTCGGCGTAGAGCGGCGCCGCCGGTCTCGGCGGGGCGCCCTGCGCTAGGCGGCGCGCGGCGGCGGCGGCCACGAAGCGGGCCAGCGGCATCCGCGCCTCGGAGAGCAGCGCATCCGCCCCCCGCGCCCGCAGGCGCGCGGCGGCCTGCGGCGCGGCATCCCCCACCAGCACGACGGGCCCGGGCGGCAGGGGTAGGGCGGCCTCCTCCAGCAGGGCCGGGGGCTCCTCCGGCCGTTCCAGCACCAGCCCGCCGCGCCCGGCCACGGTCACCGACCACACCGCCCGGCCCGCCGCCTGCCAGGGGGGCAGGGCGGCCGCCAGGGCTTCGCCCGTCGTTACGCCGAGCAGGGGCACGCCCCAGCCATCCGCCAGGCCGCGCCCCAGCGCGATGGCCGCGCGGAGCCCCGTGAATCCCCCGGGCCCGATGCACACCGCGACCGCCTCCGGCCGCGCCGCGCCGGCCCCTTGCAGGACCGAAGCGGCCAGGGCCGGGAGAGCGGCGGGCTGGCCGCGCGCACCCTCCCGCACGGCCTCGGCCAGGGCCTCGCCGCCGGCCCATATCGCTGCGGAAGCGCGCCCCAGGGCTGCGTCCAGTGCCAGCAGTTGCATACGCCCCTCTTTCACGTCCCGACGCGCGAATGTGGCGGAACGGTGTTACCCGGGCGACGGGAGTAGCCCATCGGCCCTGTCAGAGCCTGAGGATTTAACTTGTGATTCGTCTCTCGTATCCATGATGTTGCGCTGCACATTGACGGAGCATGCCCATGGCTCAGCGTATTGCCGAGCGGGTGGACGAGCTGCTGGACACGGTCCTGGCGCTGAAGCGCGAACTGGCCGTGGTAGGGAATCGCGTCAGCGCCACATCCCCGGATTATGTGAGGGCTATCGCCGCCTCGCCGGAGCGGCTCGGGCCGCAGCCCCTGGCCCAGCCCTATGAGGAGATCGCCCCGGGGCTGACCATCGGCTTCCGGCAGGGGGCCAAGCCGGACCTGCATCTCCGCTCCGATCCTGCCCGCGGGCTGGAGATCGCCCTAAGGCAGCGCACGAGCAGCGGCTGGGTGACGCTGGAGATGGAGTGGGATTCCAGCGCCCTGCGGGAGAAGCAGCGGGCGACGCTGCTGTTGCGTGGCAGCGCCGCGGAGGCAGTCGGCCTGACCTGCCTGCTGCGCTGCACCGGGCCGGGCGGTGCCAGCGTGGACCTGCCGGGCAAGCCCATCGAGCTGGGGCCGCAGCCGAGCTTCCACGCGGTGGAATTCGTCGGGCCGCCCGGTGCGGCCGCCTGGGAGGGCCTGCAGGGCTGCCGGGTGATCGTGTTCTGCCCGGTGACACCCTTCACCATGACGCTGACGGAACTCAGCCTGATCTGAGCGGCCGCTGCCGCGCCCGGGGAGGATGGTCCTCCTTCTCAGGCCCCGGCCCCTCAGCCCCTCCTTCACGGCCGCCCTTCTCGCGGCCCCCTTTTCACGGCCCCCTTTTCACGGCCCTGGGCCGCTTCCCTCCACTGGCCCCGGCCAGATCACGGGGGGCAGGCGGGCCACGGGGATTCGGGCCACGGCGAGGCCCTGGCGCTCCAGGGTCAGGGGAACCTCGATCTGGGGCGGTTCGCCCTCGGCCGGGGGGCGGGCGAGGGCGGTGACCACGCGGCGGGCCAGGGCGGCGTTGCGCGGGGTGACGAGGCCGGCGCTGGCGAGGGAATCCAGCACTGCCTCCGCGCCGGTGAGCTTCAGCGTGCCGGCGCCCATGGGCTGGAGCGCGTCGTCCAGGGCGAGCGTGGCGGTGGCCTGGGCCGTGGCGGGGCCGAGGCGCAGCTCCAGCCGGCGCAGTTCCAGCGTGCCGCCGGCGTCGCGCCAGGTGGCGGCGCGGTTGGTGGGGTTGCGGCCGCCGGGGAGGGGGCCGGTGAGGGCGGCGTCGATCCGCACCTCCTGGAGTTGCCGGCCGAGGGGGGTGGCGGCGGGAAGGGTGACGTTCTCCGCCTCCCCTTCCAGGCTGATGGCGGGCTCGCCCTCGATCGCGGTCATGCGGCTGTCGAGGGAGAGGCGGGCGCTGCCGATGTCGATGCCGCCGGCGGCGGTGCCGATCCGGAGGCGGCTGGTCTCGAACTCGCCGCCGCGGGGGAGGACGTTGGCCTGGAGGGGCAGGCTGGCGGTCAGGCGGTCCGCGGCGAAGGGGATTTCCGTGGCGCCGAGGCGCAGGCGCTGGGGGCCGCCGGAGGTGACCCGCAGTTCCCCCAGGCGGTGCATGGCGACGCGCAGGGTGACGACGGGGGCGGTCCAGTCCAGGCCGCCGGGCAGGGTGGCGTTGCCGCCGGCGAGGTGGAACTCGCGAAGGCGGAGGGTGGCGGAGAGGGGCCAGCCGCCGCGGATGGGAGGCGCGTGCTCCACCCGCCAGCCCTGGGCGCGGCGGGAGGCCGCCCAGGCGTCGTAGCCGGCCTGCAGGCGGCCGGCCATGGCGTGCCAGAGCAGGGTATGGGCCACAGCCAGCAGCACGAGGAGCAGGCCGGCGAAGAGGAGGAGCCATCTGGGGCGCAGCCAGGGGAGGGCCACAGAGGAGGAAGGGGGCGTGCGGGTGTCGCTCACGGACGGGGATATGGCCCGCTGCGGGGGGGCTTGCACAGCCCACCCCATTATCCGGGCTGGATCGGGGGCGGCCTGCCCCTATCTTGCATGGCCGAGACCATGAGCACCGCCCCGCTGGACCCCGCCGACCTCGACCCTGCCCCGCTGCTGGACCCGGACGGCTCGCTCTACGTGTTCGGCTACGGGTCCCTGATCTGGAAGCCCGGATTCGACTTCGATTCGGCCCATCCGGCGCTGCTGCGGGGGTTCCACCGGCGCTTCTGCATCTGGTCCCGCAGCTATCGCGGCACGCCGGAGGTGCCGGGGCTGGTGCTGGGGCTGGACCGGGGCGGATCCTGCCGCGGGCTGGTGTTCCGCGTGGCGGCGCCGCGCGCGGCGGAGGTGCTGGCCTACCTGAACGAGCGGGAGATGTCGGGGGACGTGTACCACCGGCGCCTTCTGCCGGTGCGGCTGCTCGACGGGGGCGGGGTGAGGCGGGCGGTGACCTTCGTGGCGGACCGGCGGGCGGGGTCCTATTGCGGGGCGCTGGAGCCGGATGCGGCGGCGGCGGCGATCGCGCGCGGGCACGGGGTGATGGGGCCGAACCGGGACTACCTGCTCAACACGGTCGCGCATCTGCGGGAGTTGGGGGTGCGGGATGCGGGGCTGGATCGGATCGCGGCGTTGCTGGAGCCGGTGGAGTAGGCGGGGGCTCCGCCCCCGAGGCCCCCGCCAAGGGGAAGAAGGAATCCTTCCCCCTGGACCCCCATCATCTTCTTCGGGGCTGCCGCGGTATGTGGGGGTGTTTCGCGAAGCGGCTTTTTGACTCGGCGGCGGCGCGGGCTGCGTTGTCCCGCGCCGAGCGGCATCGCCGCTCGGCGAACCGCAAGCTCCGCGTTCTGCGGCAGCCCCCTAGAAGAAGATGAGGGTGGGGGTTCCAGGGGGAGGGAGAATTCCTTCTCCCTCCCCCTGGGGCCGCTCAGCGCTTCGCCTCGATCGCGTCCCAGATGGCCTTCTCCAGGTGGACGCCGTCGAAGCGGGCGACCTCCTGCAGGCCCGTGGGGGAGGTGACGTTGATTTCGGTGAGGTAGCCGCCGATCACGTCGATGCCGACGAAGATCATACCGCGGGCCTTCAGCTCCGGGCCGATGGCGGCGCAGATTTCCTTCTCGCGGTCGGTCAGCGTCGTCTGCACGGCCTTGCCGCCGACATGCATGTTGGAGCGGGCCTCGCCCTCCGCGGGGACGCGGTTGATGGCGCCCATGGCCACGCCGTCCACGAGGATGATGCGCTTGTCGCCCTGGCGCACGGCGGGGACGTATTTCTGGATCACTAGCGGCTCGCGGGAGCGCTCGGTGAACATCTCGATCAGGGAGTTCAGGTTGGAGTCGTCGGGGCGCAGGTGGAAGACGCCGGCGCCGCCGTTGCCGAAGAGCGGCTTGACGATGATGTCGCCGTGCTTCTCGCGGAAGCGCATGATCTGCGTGCGGTCCGCGGTGACCAGCGTCTCCGGCATCAGATCCGGGAAGTGGGTGACGAAGAGCTTTTCCGGCGCGTTGCGGACGCTGGCGGGGTCGTTCACCACCAGGGTCTTCGGGTGGATGTGCTCCAGGATGTGGGTGGCGGTGATGTAGGCCATGTCGAAGGGCGGGTCCTGGCGCATGAGCACCACGTCCGCATCCTTCCCGAGGTCCAGCTCCACGCGCTCGCCGAAGGTGAAGTGGTCTCCCTTCACGCGGCGCACCTCCACCGGGTGGGCCCAGGCAGTGACGCGGCCGCCATGCAGGGCGAGGTCGCGCACGTGGTAGTGCCAGAGGGCGTGGCCGCGGGCCTGGGCCTCCAGCATCAGGGCGAAGGTGCTGTCGCCCTCGATCCCGATGCTTTCCATCGGGTCCATCTGCACCGCCACCCGCAGGGTCTTCGACATGGATGTCCGTCCGTGATCGCGTTCCCGGGGTTGGTGGCATTCCTCGCGGCCTGGCGCCAGGGGGGGAGGTCGTCCCCTGCCTTGCTCTCCAGGGGCGGGAATTCCCGGGCGGACACCTCTCTAGGCTGCTGGCGGCACCTGGGTCAGCGCGCGGGCGGCGACGGCGCCGCCGATCCGCTCTCCCTCCTCGCAGGCGGTCCGGAAGTGGGCGCCGCACCAGACCCGGCTGTCGGAGCATTCGCGGCGCACCGCGGCGAGGCTGGAGAAGTCGCGCGTCGGGTGGCCCTCGCGGTCGAGGGCCTGGTAGCGGAGCGGGGCGTCGCCGAGCAGCCCCGCGATGATGAGCGTGCCGACGGTGATGTCCACGCTGTGACCTGAGGGATGGTCGGGGTGGTAGGGCGTCGTGAGGAGGGGCCGCCACTGCGGGTCGGGGGTGATGCCGGGGCTGCCGAGGTTGATGGCGGTGACCGGGCGCCAGAAGGAGAAGTTGGCCTTCGCGCCGTAGGCGAAGACGTCCGCGTCCGCGTTTGCGGTGGCGAGGATGGAGACCATCCGGGCCGTGTCCCACAGCCCGCCGCGGGGCGGCTGGGCGGCGAGGCGGCTGAGCAGCACGATCATGAGGTTGCGGTGCAGGAGCTGCGGCACCCAGAAGCGGGCGGCCTCGGCCTGCTCCGCGGTGCGGACCGTGGAGTCGGTGCCGCCGATGCGGCGGACCTCCTCCACGACTTCGCGGTAGCGGGCGGAGGACAGGCTGGGGGGCGGCGGGCCGTAAAGGGTGCTGCGGTCGGGGAAGAGAAAGGGCGGGTCGAGGTAGAAGTAGGTGTTGTCGCCGCGGGGCGAGGTGGACCGCCACACGCCCTCTCTGTCGGATACGGCGTAGCGCCGGCGTTCTGGCGGGGTGGCGCCGGCCCGCGCCAGGGTGGCGGTGCCGACCGCGGTGCCGAGTGCGATCGCGGCGGCGCGGGCGGATCCGGAGGGTTCCCGGGCCACGCAGGCGGCGAGGAGCGCGTCGGGCTCCGCGCGGGGGGCGCGGCTGACGAGGATCGTGTGCGCGGCGGCGGAGACCGCGACGAGGGGTGAGGCGCCGGCGCCGGACGGCTCGGACGGGGTGCGGGGAAGCCAGCGCTGGTAGCGGGGCTCGATGGCGTTCAGCGTGTCGTGCATGGCCCGCATGGTCAGGGCGACCGTGTTGGTGCGGGGCCACAGAGTCTCCTGCGCGCCGCCGAGGCGGGAGGCGAGGTCGATCCAGTCGACGACGGGGTTGTCGAAGCCAACCGGCTTGCCGGGGCCGGCATCATGCCCGGCCGGCCGCATGGTCGCCTCCTCCGGCATTCTCTCCGGCATCTCTGGCGCGCAGGCGGAGAGGGCGGCGAGGGCGGGTGCGCCGCCCAGCAGGGCGCGGCGGGGCAGCGTGAACTTGTTGGTTGCCATGGAGCACTCCCCCGACGTGTTCGCCCGATGCACGGATTCGGCCAGGATAGATTCGGCTCGGCGCTCGGCTGGTGTACAAAGGTTAGGACCGCTTGCTGCGGCCGTCTTGAAGATTCACGGCGTGGAGCGGCGGCGTCCATCGGTTGCCGCTGCCGGAGCGTCGCAAACCGTTGCCGCTACCGGAACATTGCCGGCCGTGCCGGGGCGTGGCGGCGGGCCTGACGAGGGGGCGGCCGGATGGCCGCGATGTGGATCGGCGCCTGGCGTGCATTCTCGTCCCGTGACCCGGGACCGCTGGGCAGGTCCGTGGCATTCCCCGAGACGTGGGTTCCTGCGCCCCCTGCCGCCCGGGACGGGGCTGGGCTATGCCCGCGGGATGCAGGCGCCCCGCACCCTGACCGGAAAGAGCCGGCTGGCCGGCATTCTCGGCCATTCCGTTTCCCACTCCCGCTCCCCCCGGCTGCACGGCTTCTGGCTGGAGCGGCACGGGATCGACGGGGCCTATGTGCCGCTGCCGGTGGAGCCCGGCGGGTTCGCCGCCGGAATTCGCGCGCTGGCCTCGCTCGGGTTCCGGGGGGCGAACGTGACCATTCCGCACAAGGAGGCCGCCTTCGCTGCCTGCGACCTGGTGGATGAGGAGGCGCGGCGGATCGGGGCGGTGAACACGCTGGTCTTTCACGGGGACGGGCGGATCGAGGGCTGGAACACCGACGGCTGGGGGTTCCTGCAGAGCCTGGGGGAGCAGGCGCCGGATTTCCGGGCGGATTCGGGGCCGGCAGTTGTGCTCGGGGCTGGTGGCGGGGCGCGGGCGGTGGCGCACGCGCTGTTGGCGGCCGGGTGCCCGCGGCTGACCCTCGTCAACCGCAGCCCGGCGCGGGCGGAGGCGCTGGCGCAGGAGCTGTCGGCGCATGGCGCGCCGGTGGACGTTGCCTCCGGGCCGCCGCTGGAAGGGGCCGCGCTGCTGGTGAACACCACCAGCCAGGGGATGCAGGGGCAGCCGCCGCTCCAGATCGATCTCGGGCCCCTGCCGGCCGGGGCGGTGGTGGCCGATATCGTTTACGTGCCGCTGGAGACGCCCCTTCTTGCCGCCGCCCGCGCGCGGGGGCTGGCGGCCGTGGACGGGCTGGGGATGCTGCTGCACCAGGGGCGGCGGGGGTTCGAGGCCTGGTTCGGCGTGCTGCCGGAGGTGACGCCGGAGCTGCGGGACTTCGTGGCCTCCGACATCCCCCGGCATCCCGCATGAAGGCCCGTGTATGAAGGCCCGTGTATGAAAAGCTTGGGTATGAAGGTTTGGGGCCTGACCGGCGGGATCGGCATGGGGAAGTCCACCGCCGCCACGACCTTTCGCCGCCTGGGCGTGCCGGTGTTCGACGCGGATGCCGCCGTGCACCGGCTGCAGGGGCCGGGCGGCGCGGCGGTGCGCCCGATCGAGGCCGCCTTTCCCGGCACCACGCGCGAGACGCCGCGCGGCCGGGCCGTGGACCGCGAGGCGCTGCGCCGCGCCGTGCTGGGCCATGACGCGGCGATGAACCGGCTGGAGGCGATCGTGCATCCCCTGGTGCGCCGGGAGGAGCGCCGGTTCCTGGCCGCCGCGCGCCGCCGCGGGGCGCGGCTGGCCGTGCTGGACGTGCCGCTGCTGTTCGAGACCGGAGGGGAGCGGCGGGTGGACCGGGTGGTGGTGGTCACCGCGCCCGCCGCGACGCAGCGCGCGCGGGTGCTGCGGCGGAAGGGCATGAACGAGGAGCGGCTGGCGGCGATCCTGGCCCGCCAGGTGCCGGACCGGCTGCGGCGGCGGCGGGCGGACCATCTGGTCCATACCGGGTTGTCGCGGCACTACGCGCAGCGGGCGGTGCGGCGGCTGGTGATGCAGGGCGGGTAATCCGCTTTTCTGATCCGTGGCCGCGGGGTGCCCCAGGGAGGCGCCGCCTCCCCGGACCCCTCCGCTGGGGACCCCAACGGGGGTCCCCAGACCCCAGCGATCGGGCTGCCGCGGATGCGGTGATCGGAAGCGGCGCCAGAGGATCTTCGATACGGTCCCGACCGCCATGTCAGCCGCCGAGGGTCATGGAGCCTCGGCGTACCTTCAGCCGAGCCTTCCGCGGCAGCCTTGAAGAAGAAGATGAGAGGGGGTCCAGGGGGGAGAGAATTCCTTCTCTCCCCCTGGGGCTACCCGCGCACCCGCCGGAGAAGCGGGGCAATCCCATGCTCCACGACCGGGATCAGCACCGCCCCGAGCAGCAGGCCGAAGATCCCAGACACGGCGGCGCCGGCGAGCCAGCCCAGGAAGGGTCCGATGGCGGGGATGGTAGCGGCCGCCGCGTGGGAGGCGGTTTCGGAGAGGTGGGCGGGCTGGGGCAGGCCGAAGCCTTCCAGGCCGTGGATGATGATGCCGCCGCCGACCCAGACCATGGCGGCGGTGCCCACGACCGCGAGGACGCGGAGGAAGACGGGCATGCCGCGGACCAGGCCGCGCCCGACGAGCTGGGTGAGGGGGCGGAGGAGGCGGTCCGCGGCGGTCGGGAGGCCGGTGCGGCCGAAGGGGCCGGTGACCGGGCGCTCGGCGCGGGCGAGGGCAAGGCCGGCGTCGTCCGCCTTCACGATCAGGCCGACGCCGCCATAGACGAGCGCGGTGAGGGCCAGGCCGACCGCGGCGAGGATGATGGCGCGGAAGAGGAAGGAGCCGTCCGGGATGCTGGCGAGGGAGATGGCCATGATCTCGGCGGAGAGGATGAAGTCGGTCTGGACGGCGGATTGGACCTTCGCGTCCTCGAAGGCGCGGGGGTCTTGCGGGGCCTTGCCGGTCACGTGCTCCGGGCCGTGGGCGCCGTGGGGGTGCAGGGCCTCGTAGATCTTCTCCGCGCCCTCGTAGCAGAGATAGGCGCCGCCGAGCATGAGGAGCGGGGTGATAGCCCAGGGGGCGACGGCGCTGAGGAGGAGGGCCGCGGGGAGGAGGAAGAGGAGCTTGTTGCGGACAGAGCCGAGGGCGATGCGCCAGACGACGGGGAGCTCGCGGCTGGGGCTGAAGCCCGTGAGGTAGCGGGGGGTGACGGCGGCGTCGTCGATCACGACGCCCGCGGCCTTGGCGCCGGAGCGGGCCGCCTGGGCGGCCACGTCGTCCAGCGAGGCGGCGGCGGCCTTGGCGAGGCCGGCCACGTCGTCCAGCAATGCGATCAGGCCCAGGCTCACGCGCACCTCTCCTCGCGGGGATCGGGCGGTTAACCGGCGGATGGAGCGGGTGTTGCTTCCCGGACAGAAAATGAAAGGCCCCGGCGGATCGCTCCGCCGGGGCCCTTCGGGTCAGGGGATGGCCGGGCGGATCAGCCCAGGCGCTCGCCGTGCAGGGTGACGTCGAGGCCCTCGCGCTCCTCCTCCTCGGTGACGCGGAGGCCGACGATGACGTCCACGATCTTCAGCAGGATCCAGCTGGCGATCGCGGTGTAGACGAAGGTGGCGACCGTCGCCTCGGCCTGGATGATGAACTGCGCCATGCTGCCCGAGGTGCCTTCCGGCAGGGCGGTGGTGGCGGAGAGCGGGCCATAGGCGAATACGCCCGTCAGCAGGGCGCCGACGATGCCGCAGAGGCCGTGCACGCCGAAGGCATCGAGGCTGTCGTCGTAGCCGCACCAGTGCTTGAGGGCGGTGGCGCCCCAGAAGCCGGTGAGGCCGGCGACCACGCCGATGATCAGCGCGGGCACGGGCAGGACGAAGCCCGAGGCCGGGGTGATGGCGACGAGGCCGGCGACGGCTCCGGAGATGGCGCCGAGGACGGAGGGCTTGCCCTTCACGGCCCACTCAACGAACACCCAGGCGAGGGCCGCGGCGGCGGCGGCCACCTGCGTGACGAGCATGGCCATGCCCGCGCGCGCGCCGGCGGCACCGGCGGAGCCCGCGTTGAAGCCGAACCAGCCCACCCAGAGGAGGGAGGCGCCGATCACGGCGAGGGCCAGGTTGAAGGGCGACATGTTGTCGTGCCCGTAGCCCACGCGGCGGCCGAGGACGACGGCAGCGACGAGGCCGGCCACGCCCGCGTTGATGTGGACCACCGTGCCGCCCGCGAAGTCCAGCGCGCCGAGGGCGAAGAGCCAGCCGTTCGGGTGCCAGACCCAGTGGGCGATCGGGGCGTAGACGATGATCAGCCAGAGAATCGTGAAGAGCACCATGGCCGAGTACTTCATCCGGTCCGCGAAGGCGCCGGTGATGAGGGCCGGGGTGATGATGGCAAACGTCATCTGGAACATCAGGAAGACCGTCTCGGGGACCGTGAAGGCCACCGCCGCGTCACCCGAGCCGAGGGTGAAGGGCTTGTCCCAGTTCTCCGCCACGCCGCGGAGCAGGAGCTTGGAGAGGTCGCCGACATAGGCGCCGCCCTCGCCGAAGGCGAGGCTGTAGCCGATCACCATCCAGACGATCGTCGCGATCGCGGTGATGGAGAAGGACTGCATCATCGTGGCCAGCACGTTCTTCTTGCGGACCATGCCGGCATAGAAGAGCGCGAGGCCCGGGATCGTCATCATCAGGACGAGGGCGGTGGAGGTGAGCATCCAGGCGGTGTCGCCCGCGTTCACCGTGGCTTCCGCGGCCGCTTCGGCGGCGGCGGGCGCGTCCTGCGCCATGGCGGGGGCCAGGGCGGAGCCGGCCAGCAGGACGGCCGCGGCGGCGGCCATCCCCAGCCAGCCGCGCGAATTGGGTCGCATCGTCGTTTCCTTGTTCGTCAGCATCGTGTTCACAGGGCCCCCGCGTCGGTCTCGCCGGTGCGGATGCGCAGCGCCCGCTCCAGGTCCAGCACGAAGACCTTGCCGTCGCCGATCTTGCCGGTGCGGGCGGTGGTGGCGATCGCCTCCACGACGGCGTCCACCAGCTCGGACGGGACGGCCACTTCGATCTTCAGCTTCGGGAGGAAGGAGACCTGGTACTCCGCGCCGCGGTAGATCTCGGTCTGGCCCTTCTGGCGGCCGAAGCCCTTCACCTCGGTCACGGTCAGCCCCTGCACGCCGAGCGGGGTGAGCGCCTCGCGCACCTCGTCCAGCTTGAACGGCTTGATGATAGCCATCACCAGTTTCATCGTTTCGCGGCCCCCTTCCTCCGCTGTGCGGGGGGTTTAATGCGAGTTGCGTGCCATGCGGTTACACACGCCGGCGACACGCGGGGGGATGGTTGCGTGGGCTGGCGGGCTGCCCAAATCATGGGCAGAACACCGCGCCGTGATGCAGGAAGACCCGATGATGCCGACCCCCGAACCCGCGGATGCAGAGCTGGACGTGCTGGTGATCGGGGCGGGGCCGGCTGGCGGGACGCTGGCGGCTGCGCTGGCGACGGCGGGGCTTTCCGTTGCCGTGCTGGACGCGCAGGCGCTGCCGCCGATGGAGCTGCCGGCCTTCGATGGCCGGGCCTATGCCATCGCGGCGGGGAGCCGGACGCTGCTGGACGCGGCGGGGGTGTGGGCACTGATCCCCAGGGAGCTTTCGGGGGAGCCCTGCGCGATCACGGGAATCCGGGTGAGCGACGGGCGGCCGGGGGAGCGGCCTTCGCGCCTGCACCTGCACTTCGATGCGAAGGAGATGGGGGCCGGGGCGACGGGGGAGGAGGCCTTCGGCTGGATGGTGGAGGCGCGTTCCCTGCGCGTGGCGCTGAACGCGCGGCTGGCGGCACTGCCGAACCTGGAGGTGCTGGCGCCGATGACGGCGGAGCTGGAGCGGCGGGCCGAGGGGGTGGTGGCGCGGCTGTCCGACGGGCGGGTCGTGCGGGCGCGGCTGGCGGTCTCGGCCGAGGGGCGGAACAGCAGCCTGCGGGGCGGGGCGGGGATCGGGGCGGCGCGGCTGGACTACCGGACGCACGCCATCGTCTGCGCCATCGCGCATGAGCGGCCGCACCGGGGCGGGGCGCTGGAGGCCTTCCTGCCGAACGGGCCCTTCGCGCAGCTGCCGCTCTCGGACGCCGATCCGGCGGGCGAGGGGGAGCGGGCGCAGGCGGCGCGGGAGGGGTTCCCGCACGCATCCGCCATCGTGTGGTCGGAGCGGGCGGATCTGGCGCCGCACTTCATGGCGATGGGGCCGGAGGCCTTCGCGCGGGAGGTGACGCGGCGGATGGGCGACCACCTGGGTCGGGTGCGGCTGGTGGGGGGGCGGTGGTCCTATCCGCTCTCCGCGCTGCAGGCGATGCGGTTCACGGACACGCGGCTGGCGCTGGTGGGGGATGCGGCGCACGGCATCCATCCCATCGCGGGGCAGGGGCTGAACGTGGGGCTGCGGGACGTGGCGGCGCTGGCGGAGCTGCTGGTGGCGGCGAAGGCGCGGGGCGAGGATGTGGGCGGGCCGGCGCTGCTGGCGGCCTACCAGGCGGCGCGGCGGCCGGATTCCCTGGTGATGCTGGGGGCGACCCACGCGCTGGAGCGGCTGTTCGGGAATGATTTCGCGCCTGTGCGCGTGGCGCGGCGGCTGGGGATCGCGGCGGTGGACCGTATGCCCGGGCTGAAGGGATTCTTCGCGCGGCGGGCGATGGGGATGGGGGGCGGGGCGGCGTCCTCGCTGCT
This sequence comes from Roseomonas populi, assembly GCF_024594815.1. GTDB lineage: Bacteria > Pseudomonadota > Alphaproteobacteria > Acetobacterales > Acetobacteraceae > Roseomonas > Roseomonas populi. The sequence goes on from NZ_JANJOU010000011.1 coordinate 54,490, forward strand.
GCCGGGGTTGCTGTCCCGGCGGGGAATGGCGGGGTAGGGGCGCCGCGCCCGCCCGCGCATCTCCGGGGAGACAGGGGAAGGGGCTTCGGCGGCTCAGGCGAAGTGGAAGTCGGCCTGGCTGAGGGCGTTCGGCGCGTCGGCATCGATGCGGAGCTGGTCGCCATCGCCGTAGGACACGATCAGGTCGTCGCCGTCATTGCCGCTCAGCCCGTCGTTGCCCGCGCGTCCGGCGATGCGGTCGTCGCCCGCCCTGCCCCGGGCGATGTCGTCCCTGGCGGTGCCGCGGATGAGCCGGTCACGCCCATCCCGGGCGGGGCCCTGCCCGCCTAGGCCTTCCCTTGCGGATGGCGGAGGCCGGTGGCCTCCGCGATGGCGGCCACGAGCTGGCGCGGCTCGACGGGCTTCTGCAGCCGCGCCACGCCCGCGAACTCGGGCAGGATCGCCGCCTCGTCGTAGCCGGTGATGAACAGGAAGGGCACGCCCCGCGCCCGCAGCGCCCGCGCGAGCGAGAAGGACGGGCCTTCCCCGAGGTTGATGTCCAGCACCGCCCAGGTCGGGGTGGCCCGCTCCAGCACCTCCCGCGCCGCCGCCTCGGTCGGGCAGGGGCCCAGCACCTCCGCGCCCGCACCTTGCAGCGCGCTCGCGGTGTCGATCGCGATGTAATAGTCGTCCTCCACCACAAGGACGTGCTGCCCTGTGAGGTCGGCCGCGTTCCGCATGTCCAGCATCCCTCCGAACACTGTGATGGGGGCTGGCGCGCCGGTTTCCAGGATGCTGGCCCCGTCCCGCAGCGGGAATTCGATGCGGCAGCGCGCGCCGCCGGGATGGAAGGTGATCCGGCCATCTCCGCCCAGCTCGTAGGGGATGCGTCCCTCGATCAGCTTCGTGCCGAAGCCGCGGCGGCGGGGAGACGCGGGAGCCAGCGGCTCCGGCGCGCCCTCCTCCTCCCAGTCGAACAGGAGCCAGGGCGCGCCGCGCCGCTCCTCCGACGTCCAGCTCACCCGCACCTGGCCTTCCGGCACGGAGAGCGCGCCGTACTTCACCGCGTTGGTCGCGAGCTCGTGGACGGCCAGGGTCAGGACCTCGGCCACTTTCGGCGAGAGCGTCACCTCAGGGCCGGAGAGGGCGTACTGCCCCTTGTGCCCCGCCGCCGCCAGCTCGTCGCCGACGACGGCGGTGATGCCCGCCCTCATGTTCGCCGAGCGGGTGAGCAGGGCCTGCACGCGGGCAAGGGTGAGGAGGCGGCCGGAGATGAGGGTGCGGTACTCCTCCACGTCCGAAGCGCCCTCCGCGGTGCGGCTCGCGACAGAGCGGATCACCGCCATGATGTTGCGCACCCGGTGCTGCAGCTCGGCCAGCAGGACGCCCTGGTGCTCGGCGAGCAGCCTGGCCTCCGTGATGTCGGAGGCGATGGTGGCGATGCGGCGCACGGCGCCGTTCTCGTCCTGCAGCGGGAAGCCCGTGCTCCGGATCCAGCGGAAGGACCGGTCCGTGGGGCGGAGGATGCGGTACTCCTGCACGATCCTCTCGCCGGCGCCGATCCGTGCGACGCGGCGGGAGACCTCCTCCCGCTCCTCCGGCACGATCAGCGCGCTCAGCAGTCGTGGTTCGGCCAGGGCCTTGTCCGGCGCCACGCCGAAGATCGTCTCCAGGGCGGGGCTCGCGAACTCGAAGGCGAAGGTGGCGGCGTCTCGCACCCAGAGGGCGTCCGAGGAGGAGGCCGCGAACTGCCGGAAGCGCTCCTCGCTCTCGCGCAGCGCCGCCTCGGCGCGGGCGCGCTCCACCGCGGCCCAGATGCGCTCGGCGACCTCGCGCATCAGGCCGACCTCGTCCTCCCGCCAGTCGCGGGGGTGGGACGCGGTGACGCAGAGCGCGCCGACCAGGCGGCCCTCCTTGATCAGGGGCGCGCCCATGCAGGCGATGATCCCGAGCGCGGCGCTGATGGGCCGGTCGGCCGGGGGCACGAGCCCTGATGTCCGCGTGTCGCTGACGACGTGGCGATCCTGGTAGAGGTTCGCGACCGCCCACGCGAAGTCCGCGATCCGGTGCTCCCCGGCCAGGCTTGGGGCGCCCCCGCGCACGAAATCCTGCGCGACCCGGGCGGTGCCCGCGGCCTCGTCCACCTCGACGTAGTAGGCGCGGTCCACGTCCAGCTGCTCGGCCAGGATGCGGCAGGCGGCCTCCTGCAACCCGGCCGGACCGGAGAGGGGGCGCAGCGCGTCGCTGAGCTTCAGGAGGAAGGCCTGCCGGGCCTCGCTCTCGCGCAGGGCCGCCTCGCTCCGGGCGCGGGCCTCCTCGGCGAGGTGGCGGGCCGTCGTCTCGATCATGGTGACGAGGATGCCGGCCACCTCGCCGTCCTCGATCCGGAGGGGGCTGTAGGTGATGGTGAGCCGGACATTCTCCGGCGTGCCCTCCGGCGTGCCCGAGCGCTCGAGCGGGTAGAGGGTGTCCTCGAAGGTGAGGGTCTCGCCCCTGCGGACCCGGGCGTAGATGGGTGCGTTGATGTGCCAGACCTCGGGCCAGCACTCCCGCGTCGGCTGCCCGAGCCCCCTGGGGTGCTTGGCGCCCATGAGGTCGCGGTAGCCGTCGTTGTAGATCTGGATGAGGTCCGGGCCCCAGAGCGCGATCATGGCGAAGCCGTGCGGGACCAGCAGATCCACGGCGGTGCGCAGGCTCGGCGGCCAGGCACCGGTGGGGCCGAGCGGTGTCCCGGGCCAGTCGAAGGCGCGGATGCGCCGGGCCATCTCGCTGTCCCCTATGGGCCAGGTCCCGGCGGCAGGGAGGGGGGCGACCATGGCCACAACCTATCGCCTGAGCAGTGGCGGGATAATGGTGCCGGCGGGGTATTTCCTGGCGCGCTGGCGGATCGCGCCCGGCCTCCTCAGGGGCTGCGGGGCCTGCGGAACAGGAAGGCGCGGCCGTCCCAGAGGGTGAAGGGGGTGGTGCCGTCATGCGCGAGGTGCCAGCCGCCCTCCGCGGCCCAGCGGGCGGCGTCGGCGCGGTCGGCCCCGGGGGTGCCACGGTAGGAGAGGTTCAGGACCGCGAGGGCGCCGCCGGGGCGGAGGAGGTGGGCGGCGTCGCGCATGTGGGATTCCGCGATGCCGGCCTGGACGAGGTAGGGGAAGCTGTCCACGGCGAGGATCAGGTCGAAACCCGCCGCGGGGTGGCCGGCGAGGCCGGTGCCGGGGGTGGTGGCGAAGCGGAGGTTGGGGAGGTGGCCGTGGCGGCGGCGGGCCTCCTCGATCATGCCCGCCGAGACGTCGAGGGCGAGGACGCTGCGGCAATGGGGGGCGAGGGCGGCGGCGACGCGGCCGATGCCGCAGCCGAGGTCGAGGACGTCCTTATCCCCGGCGATCAGGCATTCCCGGGTGAGCCAGGCCAGGATCTCGTCGGTGGCGGCGGCGAGGATGGCGGGGTCGTTCAGGGAGTAGGCGGCGACGCTGGCCTCCGGCGCGCGGGCGACGGCGCGGTCGAAGATCCTCGCGATGGCGGCGATGGCGGATTCGGGGGTGGCCCCGGTGGCTGGGTCCACGGGGTCGTGGTCCACCTCGGCCTCGCGGAGCATGGCGGCGAGGGATGCGAGGGCGTCGCTTCGGGCCGCGAGGGCGCTGAGGCGGTGCCAGGCGGGGTTCCCGGGGGCCTCGTGCGGGGCGAGTTGGGCGGGGATCTGCTCGGGCGGGGTGCCGGTGAGGAGGAGGCGGGCGAGGGCCACCTCCGGGGAGAGGTGGCCGGCGAGGCAGAGGGCGACGGGGTTCTCGCTCATGCGCGGGTGAGGCGGCGGCCGGTGTTCACGCGGTCCTGCGCCCCCCAGCCGTATTTGTAGGGCTCGGCACCGCGCAGGAAGTGGATCTCGCGGAGGCCTTCCGCGACGGCGCATTCGATGAGGTGGCCGAGGAGGAGGGTGCCGGGGCTCTCGAAGGCGCGGGCCTCGTCGAAGCCGCCGATGTAGAGGTGGAGGCGGCCGGGGCCTGCGAGGGTGTGGAAGATGGCCGCGATCTCTCCGCCGATCCTCAGGGCGTGGAGGCGGAGGGTGCCGGCGGCCTGCAGCTCGGGCAGGGCGGCGCGGTGAAAGGCGAGGACGGCCGGGTCGGCGAGGACGCCGCCCTCCTCGCCCTTCCGGGTCCAGCGGGACCCGTGCAGGGCGACGAGCTTTTCCCAGAGGGAGGGGACCTCATCGGGCTTCGCGGTGGTGGCGGACCACCCGCCGGCGCGGTCGGCGCGGTGGCGGGACATGCGGAGCTTGCGGAGGGTGTTGGAGGGGACGGGGCCGCGCAGGGCCTCGATGGAATCGGGGAGGGTGAGGACGGGGCAGGGCTCGCCGCCCCAGGTCTCGGCGCGCCAGCCCGGCGGGGGATCGGCGGCGAGGAGGGCGGCGTCCGGCGGGAGATCGGGGAGGTCGCAGGGGGCGGATTCGTTCGCCAGGGCGGTGGCGAGGAGTTGGGTGATGGCGTCCGGCGGGGCTTCGGGGTCGAGCAGGGCGTCGGTGTAGTCGGTGATGCCGACGCCCATGGGGAGGAGCTTTGCCGTGCCGTTCTCCTCCAGGCGGTAGAGGGGGAGGAGGGCGCGGAGGGTGCCGTGGGCGTCGCGCAGGGTGGCGACGCGGGGGTGGGGGGTACCGAAGACGCTCCACCAGGGGAGGAGCCAGGCGTGGGCCTGGAAGGGGCGGGCGCCGGCACGGCGCCAGAGGGCTTCCCAGTCCTCGCGCAGGGCTGGGATGGCCTCGTTCGTGGTGATCAGGTCGCGGCGCATAGCTGTCTGTAGAGGGCGATGTAGTCGGCGGCCATGCGGGTGCGGGAGAAGCGGGCGCGGGCGGTGGCGCGGATCGCCTCGCGGTCCAGGGTGGCGGCGAGGGGGATGGCCTCCGCCATCTCGGCGGCGTCGTTCACGAGGAAGCCGGTGATGCCGTGCTCCACCACCTCCGGCAGGGCGCCGGAGCGGAAGGCGATGACGGGGGTGCCGCAGGCGGCGGCCTCCATGGCGACGAGGGAGCTCGTCTCGGGCGCGGTGCTGGGGATCAGGAGGCAGCGGGCGGCGGCCAGCAGGCGGCGCTTCCGCGTGAAGCCGAGGGGGCCGAGGAAGCGGCGCCGCGCGTCCAGGCGGGGGGCAATGTGGTCGGCGAAGAAGGCCTCGTGGGCGGGGTAGGGGAAGACGGCGCCGCCGATGAGGAGGGGGATGCCGGCGCGGTGGGCGGCCTTCAGCGCGTGGTGCTGGCCCTTCTCCTCGCAGATGCGGCCGAGGGTGAGGGCGTAGTTCCGCGGGGCGTGGCGGGCGGTGGCCAGTTCCTCCACGGGCACGCCGTTGGGGATGGGGGGGAGGATTGCGGTGCAGCCGGGCGGGAGGGCGGCGTGCTGGGCGGCGGAGACGGTGTGGAGCCAGGTGCGCGGGCGCACGGGGGCGAGGGCGGGGGCGGTGTACCAGCCCGGGGGGAGGTGCAGCGTTGCCAGGACCGGCGGGCCGGGGGGCGGGAGGTAGGCGTGGAAGTCGATGCCGTGAAGGTGGATGGCGTCCACGGGGGTTTCGGCGAGGGTGGCGGCGATGGCGTTCGCGGTCTCGGCCTGGGCGCGCCGCGTGGCGGCTTCGTCCAGGTGGCCGATCGGGCGAGGGATCGGGCGGAGGGTGCCGGCGGTGGTCGAGCCCTCCTGCGCGATGACGATGGAGCGGTGGCCGGCGGCGTGGAGGGCGTGGTCGAGGGTGGAGAGGACCTGCTCGGCGCCGCCGACGGAATCCGGGCCGACGGGGGCCAGGGGATAGGCGACGGAGAGGATGGTGAGGCTCATCGCGCGAGGCTGTCGCGCGCGGCGGTGGCGAGGGCCTGCCATCGCGGGAAGTCGAGCCCCCAGCCATAGCGCTCATAGAGGGGCTGGCCGGGGTGGGGCGGGGCGGTGAAGTCGTGCGCGGGGGCCGGGCGGAAGCGTTCCTGCTCCACGGGGAATTGCGCGAGGGTGGCTTGCTGGGTGGCGAAGGCGGCGAGCATGGCGCGCTTGCGGGCCTGTTCTTCCGGCGTGAGGTCGAGGGTGGTCGGTTCCGGGCCGGGGAGGAAGGTGGCGAGGGCCCAGCCCTGTTCGGCCGCGTGGTAGAGCGGGAACTCGATCAGGCTCCCGATGCCGGCGAGGCGCGCGGCGGCGGCGGCGATGAGGGCGGTGGCGTCGTGGTCGGGGTGGCCGCCCTCGTAGGCGTGGGTGAGGACGGCCTGCGTGCCGTGCTGGCGCAGCCGTTCCGCGAGGGCGCGGGCGAGTTCGGGCATGGCGTGGGTGGCGCCCTGGTCGGCGGCGCCGAGAGTGGTGCGTTGCGCGTGGACGCCGCCGATGGAGAGGGCCGCTTGCAGCTCGCGGGCGCGGGCCTGGGCGTAGGCTTCGGCGGTGGCGAAGCCGGCGGCGTTGGCGTCCGCGAGGTTTCTCGGGGCGCCGTCCGTCACCTGCACGATGAGGAGGTTGCGGAAGAGGGGGAGGACGGCGCCGGCGGCAAGGGTCTCGTCATCGGGATGCGCGATGACGAGAGCCGCCGGCGCCTCCACCGGCGCGCGCGCGGCGAGGCGCGCGAGCAGGTCTCGCGTGTTCAGGTGGAGGTATCCGGGGCAGTGGGCGCGGTGCCGCCGCCTTCCTCGTCCTCCGGGCCGCGCGCGGGGTAGACGGCGCCGTAGAAGGCCTGGCTGCGGAGAGCGCGGCGGCAGAGGAAGACTTCGGGCTCCGGCTCGGCCTCGATGGTGAAGCCGGCGGAGCGGAGCATGGCGGCGGAGGCGGCGCGGTTGGGCGCCCACCAATTGGTGAAGTCGTTGGAGTACTCGCCCTCGATGAAGTGCAGCTTGGGGTAGCCGGGCTCGTCGAAGATCGCGGTTTCCGTGAAGGGCGGGTTGGGCGGGATCCTTGCGATCTCGTCGCTGCCGCGCTGCATGGACTGGTAGAGGAGAAGGTCGCCGGCCACGTGCTCGAAGATGAGGTCCAGCGCGAGGAGCGGGTGGCGGAGGTGGTAGAGCACGCCCATGAAGACCACCACGTCGAAGCGCTCGCCGAGGCGGGCGACGTCGTAGACGGAGAGGCGGCGGAACTCGATGTCCAGGCCTTCGACTTCGGCGGCGAAGCGGGCCTGGGCGAGGTAGTCGTCGTCAAAGTCGATGCCGAGCACGCGGGCGGCGCCGCGGCGCTTCATCTCCATCGAGTAGAAGCCGCCGTTGCAGCCGATGTCGAGCACGGTCTTGCCCGTGAGGTCGGCGGGGATGACGTGGGCGAAGTTGCGGAACTTGTTGGCGGGATAGTCGCCGAGGAAGTGGTCCGGCGCGGTGCGGACGCCCTGCAGGTCCAGGTTGTGGAACCAGGGGCCGAGTTCCGCCGCCCGCGCGGCGATGGCATTGGGTGTCCAGCTGCTCATGCGGTTTCTCCGGCCTGCTGCCCCGTCCTTTGGGGCGCGTCGAGGAGGCGGGAGGCGTCGCGGTAGCCGTTCAGCGTGCCGGTATCGACGTAGCTGGTGCCGGCCCGCACGCCCCAGGCGGCGTTGCCGCGCGCGATCCAGGCGTTGATGAGGGTGCCGATATACTCGTCCTGACGGTCGCGCGCTTCCCAGAGCGCGTGCAGCGCGCGGAAGACGTGGCCGGGCATCTTGAAGGCGCCCCAGATCCAGTGCGTGGCGGCGTCCGGGCGCTTCACCTGGATCTCGCGCACGCGGCCCTCCTCGTCCGTGTCCACGGCGTCGAAGAGGGTGGGGTTCTCCACGGGGAAGAGGAGGAAGGCGAGGCGGTCATCCGGCAGGCGGCGCAGGGCATCCGCGGGGAACCACACCGTGTCGGGCAGGCCGATGATGACGCACTCGTCGTCCCGCACGAAGGGAACGGCGCGGAAGATGGCGTCGCAGAGGCCCGCCGCGCGCTCCTGCACCGCGTAGGCGATGTCGGCTGTGGCGTAACGGGCGCCGTAGTAGCGGAGGATGTCCGACTTCAGCGGCGAGATGACGAAGAGGATTCGGTCGGCACCGCCGAGCACCATGCGTTCCACGAGATGTTCGCTGACGGCGCGCGGGCGCTCCGTGCCGTTCTCGTCCATGCGGCTGCCGACGGGGAGCAGCTCCTTCGAGAAGGCGAGGGGCTGGATGCGCGTGCCCTGACCGGCGGCGGGGATGATGCCCCAGATCTTTGTCATCGTTCTGGTGCTCCGGGCTGCCCCAGGGAGGGGAGAAGGAATTCTCCCCTCCCTGGAACCCACCCCTCATCTTTTTTTGCAAGGCTGCCGCGGAATGTGCGGCTGTTTTGCGCCGAGGGTCTATGACCCTCGGCGTGGGACGTGATGGTTCGTGCCCAACGCGAAGCAGCGGGCATCGTATCCGCGGTAGCCCGATCGCGGGGTCCGGGGTGGCCGTTGCCACCCCGGTGGAGGGGTTCCAGGGGAGGCAAAGCCTCACCTGGGGCCACCGGGGCTGCCTTCATGCGCGGGAGAGGGCCGGGGAGGAGGCGGCTTCGATGGCCTCCACCATCTCGCGCGCCCGGCGGGCGGCGGTGTGCTCGGCGAGGCAGCGCTCGCGGCCGCGGCGGGCGATGGTGGCGACCGCTTCGTCGGATAGGTCGAGGGCGGCGAGGGCTTCCTCGGTGGTGGAGGCGATGAGGATTTCCCGGCCGGGCTCAAAGAAGGTGTCGAGGCCGTCCCAGTTGTCCGAGAGGAGGGCGACGTTGCAGGCGGCGGCCTCGAAGAGGCGGCCGGAGGGACACCAGCCGGAGGCGGCCATGGCGGCGCGGGTGATGTTCAGGGTGAGGCGAGAGCCGGCGTAGAACGCCGCGTGCTCGGGCGGGGGAAGGTGGCGACGGAACCAGATGTTCTCGCCCCAGGGAAAATCCTTCGGGTACTGGGCGCCACCGATGACAAAGCGGGAATCCGGGCGCTGGCGCGCGGGGGCGAGGAAGAGGGTTTCGAGGGCGGCCTGGCGGTCCTCGGCATAGGTGCCGAGGTAGGAGAGGGCGTAGCGGTCGGCGGGGGCCGGCGCAGGGGCGTGGATGGTGGGGTCGGCGGAGCCGTAGAGGGGGGCGACGCGGCGGGCGCCGAGGCGGGTGCGCAGGGCGTCCAGCGCGGCGCCGCCGGTGTAGGAGAGGACGAGGTCGAAGCCGCCCAGGCCTTCGGGACCGATGTAGCCGACGTCCTCCCCCGCCTCGAGGCGGGCGAGGGTGACGGGGGTGTCGAGGTCGTAGAAGACGCGGAGGGCGCGGGAGTCCATCAGCAAGGCGGTCGCTGCCTGCGCATCGGGGCAGTAGGAGGTGACCATGCCGGCATCGCATTCGGCCAGCGCCCGGCGGGCGCGCGGCAGGGCCTCGGTCCAGTCCTTGTAGAGGACGAGCTCGCCGCCCTCGGGCAGGGCGTGGAGGTCGCGGTTGTCGGCGTAGTAGGGGACGTCGCGCTCGAAGAAGGTGACGCGGTGGCCTTCGGCCAGGAGGGCGGCAATGAGGGCGCGCCAGAGCGCCGCGTGGCCGTTCCCCCAGGAGGAGGAGACGGCGAGGCCGAAGACGACGAGCCTCATGCGGCGTCGTCTCTCCGTAGCGCGGGAAGTTGGGCAGGGGGCATCGGGGACCGTCCGGAAAGGCAGGTACAATCCTGGCCCCGTTGCCGCGAGCATCAAGCCGCCATGGCTTCACCATTGCGTAAGGGCGGGGGTTTGTTCGCCCGGGGACGTCCTGGTGGAGAGAAGGAATTCTTCTCGGACTCTCCTGCGTACTTGCGCGTGATTTCCTTTCCTGAAGCGTGTCAGGGCGAATCGCGCAGGGCCTGCCAGATACGCTCGGGCGTGGCAGGCAGGATCAGGCGGGCGGCCGATTCGGGCGGCAGGGCGTTCGCGATGGCGTTGAGGATGGCGGGGGGCGCTGCGGTGGTGCCGGCCTCGCCGGTGCCCTTCACGCCGAGGGGGTTGGTGGTGGCGGGGACCTCGATGTGCAGGCTGCGGATCGGCGGCACCTCCTCCGCGCGGGGCAGGGCGTAGTCCATGAAGGTGGCGGAGAGGAGCTGGCCTTCGGGGTCGAAGGCCACCCGCTCCGTGAGGGCCTGGCCGAGGCCCTGGGCGACGCCGCCGGTGATCTGGCCCTCCACGATCATGGGGTTGAGGACGCGGCCGCAATCGTCCACGGCGAGGTAGGCAACGACATCCACCTGGCCGGTTTCGGGGTCGATCTCGACTTCGGCGACGTGGCAGCCATTCGGGAAGGTGGTGGGGGCGTGGACCTTCGCGGTGGTGTCGAGCGGGGTGCCGCGCTCGGCGGCGCTGGCGGCGACCTGGGCGAGGGTGACGGCGGCGGGGCCGGCGTGGAAGGCGCCTTCCCGCCATTCCAGGGCGGGCGCCTCGGCCTGGAGAAGCCCGGCGGCGATGGGGCGGGCCTTTTCCAGCACGGCGTCGGTGGCGAGGGCGATGGCGCCGCCGGTGGTCATGGCGGAGCGGGAGGCGACGGCGCCGAAGCCGGGGACGTCGCGGTCGCTGTCGCCGGCGGTTAGGTGGATGGCGCTGCGGGGCAGGCTGAGGCGCTGCGCCGCGAGGGCGCCGAAGACGGTCCCGTGGCCCTGGCCGCTGGAGACGGGGTTGATGCTGACCTGCACCGTGCCGTCCGGCGCGAAGGCGATGCGGGCGGGTTCCTCCGGCATGACGCCGGCGTTCTCGACGAAGCAGGCCAGGCCGATGCCGCGGAGCTTGCCGCGCGCGCGTGATTCGGCGCGGCGGGCGGGGAAGGTGTCGAGCTTCGCGGCCTGGAGCGCGGTGTCGAGGATGCGAGGGAAGTCGCCGCTGTCGTAGGTGGTGCCGACGGCGGTGCGGTAGGGCATGCGCGCGGGCGGGATGAGGTTGCGGCGGCGGAGATCGGCGGCGGGCTCGCCGCGCAGGCGGGCGGCTTCCTCCACCGTGCGTTCCAGCAGCAGGTTGATCTCGGGGCGGCCGGCGCCGCGGTAAGGGCCGGTGGGGACGGCGTTGGTGAAGGCGAGGCGCGTGCGGAGCGCGATACGGGGGATGTCGTACATCCCGGGCAGGCACATCATGACGAGGCCGGTGGGGACGAAGGGCGCGGCCTGGGTGAGGTAGGCGCCGAGATCGGCCAGGCCTTCGACGCGAAGCGCGAGGAAGCGGCCTTCGGCGTCCAGCGCCAGTTCGGCGGTCCAGTCGCTGCCGCGGCCCTGGTTGTCCGTCAGGAAGGCCTCGCTGCGGGTGGAGGACCAGTGGACGGGGCGGTTGAGGATGCGGGCGGCGGCGAGGAGGGCGGGGTATTCCGGGTAGTTGCCGGACTTCATGCCGAAGGCGCCGCCGACATCGCCGCTGATGACGCGCACCTGGTCCTGCGGGACGCCCATGGCGGCGGCGACGCCCTGGCGCATGCCGGCAGCGCCCTGGGAACCGACATGGAGGGTGTAGCGGCCGTTCTCGTGCACGGCGGTGGCGGCGCGGGGTTCGAGGGAGGCGACGACGAGGCGACCAATGGGGATGCTGACGCGGGCGACGAGGGCGGCTTCCGCGAAGGCGGCGTCCACCTCGGCGGCGGCTTCGGGGTTGGGGCCAATCCAGTCCAGGGCGAGGTTCCCCGGAGCTTCCGGCCAGAGCTGCGGGGCACCCTCAGCCAGGGCGGTGGTGGGGTGGGTGACGGCGGGGAGGGGGGCGTAGTTGACGGCCACGAGTTCGGCGGCGTCCTGCGCCTGGGCTGCGGTTTCCCCGACGACGAGGGCGACGGCCTCGCCGAGATGGAGCACACGGTCCGCGGCCAGGGCGGGGCGGTGGACGGGGCGGATGGGGGTGCCGTCGCGGCCCTTCACGGGCATCGGGACCGTGACGCTGCCGGGGATGGCGAGGTCGGCGGCGGTGAGGACGGCGAGGACGCCCGGCATGGTGCGGGCGGCCTCGGTCTCGATGCCCTCGATCCGCGCGTGGGCGTGGGGCGCGCGCACGAAGGCGGCGAAGGCGGTGCGGGGCAGGCGGAGGTCGTCCGCGTAGCGGCCCTGCCCGCGCAGCAGCGGGGCGTCCTCGATGCGGCGTTCGCGGCCCCAGGACGCCATGCGCTCTCTCCCTACAGCTTCAGCAGGCGCTTGGCGTTGCCGCTGGCGATGCGTTCCCGCACCGCGTCGGAGACGGGGACGGCGTCGAGAAAGCTGCCGGCGACCTCGGCTTCCTCGAAGGGGTAGTCCACGGCGAACATCACGCGGTCCTCCCCGAGGGAGGCGAGGGTGCAAAGCAGGGGCTCCGCCGCGCACTGGCCTGAGGTGGTGACGGCGATGTTCTCGCGGATGTAGTCGGAGGGGGCGCGCTTCAGCGGGCGGTCCTGCTTGTAGAGCTTGATGCGGCTGTCCAGGCGCCAGAGGAGGAAGGGCAGGGTCTCGCCCATGTGGCCGAGGATGACCTGGGCCTTCGGATGGCGGTCGAAGGTGCCGCCGGTGACGAGGCGCAGCGCGTGGGTCGCGGTCTCCACCGTCCAGCCCCACATGGCGCGGGAGAGGATCTTTTCGTCGGCCCAGCCGCCATAGGGGGCGGGCGGGTCGTTGGGGTGGATGTAGACGGGGGCGCCGAGGGCTGCGGCGCGTTCCCAGAAGGGCTCGTACTTCTCGTCGCTGAGATAGAGGCCGTCGGTCTGGCCGTTCACCAGGGCGCCGACGAGGCCGAGTTGCGTGACGCAGCGCTCGAGCTCGTCGGCGGCGGCCTTGCCGTCCTGCATCGGCAGGTGCGCGAAGCCGGAGTAGCGGTCGGGGCGGCGCGCGATCTGTTCGGCGAGCGCGTCGTTGGCGCCCTGCGCGGCGCGGATCGCGGTGGCGGGATCGCGCTCGGCCTGCACGCCGGGGCCGGCGAGGGAGAGGACGGCGCGGGCGATGCCGGCGGCGTCCATGGAGGCCAGGCGGCTTTCCCCGAAGTCGGAGAGGCGGGCGTGGACGTCCTGCAGGCGGGCTGGGGGAAGATCCTCCACGGTGGGGCGCCAATAGGCCTCCATCGAGGGGATCATGAAGTGCTCTTCGAGCGCGATCTTCTGCACCATGCTCAGCGAACCTCGATTCCGGCGGCGCGGACGATGGCGACGCCTCGCTCGCGCTCGTTCTTGATGATGGCGGCGAACTCGGCGGGGGTGTTGCCCACTGCCTCGTAGGCCTGGGGGTCGAGCAGGCGCTGGCGCAGGCCGGGATCGGCCATGGCGGCCTTCGTGGCGGCGGCAATGCGCTGCTGGATGGCGTCCGGCGTGCGGGCGGGGGCGGCGAAGCCCCACCAGGGGCCGTCATAGGGGAAGTCGTAGCCGAGCTCGCCAAGGGAGGGGACTTCGGGCAGGCGCGGGGAGCGGGTGCGGCCGAGGACGGCCAGCGGCTTCACGCGGCCTGTGGCGATGGGCTCCAGCGCGAAGCCGAGGGCGATGTAGGAGACCTGCGTGCGGCCCGCCGCCATCTCGTTGAAGGCGTCGACGATGCCGCGATAGGGGACGTGCTCGATCCGCAGGTTGTCGTGCCCCTTGATGTATTCCCAGAGCAGGTGCGGCGTGGAGCCCTGGCCGGAGGAGCCGTAGTTCAGGCCGTTCTGCGTCCGCGCCCATGTCGCGAACTCGCGAAGGTCCTTCGCCGGCACGCCCGGATTGGCGAGGACGACGCCGGGGTTGCGGGCGATGAGGGTGACGGGGACGAGGGAGCTGTAGCGCGCGTAGAGAGCGGGCTCCACGAGCGGGTAGGTGGAGAGGACTTCCGCGGAGACGGCGCAGATCGTGTAGCCGTCCGGCGCTGCGGTGGCGCAGGCTTCCAGCCCGACGACGTTGTTCCCGCCGGGGCGGTTGTCCACGACGATGGGCTGGCTGAGCTGCTGGGAGAGCGGCCCGGCGAGGGCGCGGATGAGGATGTCCAGCACGCCGCCGGGCGGCTGGGGGATGATCACGCGGACCGGGTGGGTGGGCCAGGCCGCGCCGGCGCTCGGTGCGGGATTTGGCGCCTGGGCCGCGGCGGGGAAGGCCGCGGTGAGGGCGAGCGCCGCCGCGAGGGCGGCCCGCCGGAAAACGGGGATTCCGGGCATCATCGTTTCCTCTGCGCGCGCCGTTGCGGCGCCCTTCTCGTGTGCTGGTGCTCGCGCTTCGCGCTGATCGTCTTGGACCGCGATACGGTATGGGTGTCCTGTATCGCGGTCAACACGGATCGTTGCGTCAGGGCGACGGGCGGTACTCCGTGCGCGGCTGGTTGGAGAGGCGGATGAGGGCTTCGGCGCCCGCGCGATCCTCCGCCATGAAGGCGGCGAATTCGGCGGGGGTGCCGGGTTGCGGCTGCACGCCCTGGCGGCCGAGGAAGTCGGCGAAGGCGGGATCGCGGAAGAGGCGGTTCACCTCGGCGTTGATGCGGTTCACGGCCTCCGCGGGGGTACCGGCGGGGGCGACGAGGCCCCACCAGCCGCGCGAGGGAAAGCCGCCGAGACCGGCCTCGCCGAAGGTGGGAGTTTCCGGGAGCAGGGGGGAGCGGCGCGTCGTCGTGACCGCCAGCGGGCGGACGGTGCCGGCCTGGATCCCGCCGAGGAAGTTGCCGACGCCCATGTTGCCGAGCTGGATCTCGTTGGCGGCGACCGCGAGGGCGATGGGACCGCCGCCGCGATAGGGGATGCCAGTGATGTTGGCGCCCCACTGATTGTTCAGCCAGCTCACCAGCAGTTCCTGCAACGAGCCGCCCCCGAGGGTGCCGAAGGTGAGGGGCTGCGTGGTGGCGAGGCGGCGCAGCTCCTCCACGCTGCGCGCGGGCGTGGCGGAGGAGGCGACGAGGACTTCCGTGAGCAGGAAGAGGTTGGTGACGGGAACGAAGCTCGCGGGGTCGTAGGGCAGGCGGTCGAACTGCAGCGGGTTGAAGGACATGGTGGCGTGGTAGACGGCGCAGAGCGTGTAGCCGTCCGGCGCGGCGGCGGCGCAGGCCTGGGCGCCGACGATGCCGTTGGCGCCCGCGCGGTTCTCGATCACCACGGGCTGGCCGAGGCGCTGCGAGAGCTCGGGGCTTGCGGCGCGGAGGATGACGTCCGTGACGCTGCCGGGAGCAATGGGGACGATGACGCGGAGGGGGCGCGAGGGGTAGGGCTGCGCCTGTGCCGAATGGGGCGCGCCCCAGGCCATGGCGGAGGCGAGGAGGGCCGGCAGGAGGCGCCGGATGATCTTGTTCATTCTGGACGTTCCTCGTTGTCGCCCGCTTCCGCGGGGCTCTGTTCACGCACTCAAGGCAAGGGTCTCCGCCAGGAAATCGGCGATGAGGCGGTAGGTGGCTTCCGCGCCGGTGGCGTCGTACTCGGCGATGCCGGGGACGTCCGCGTCCTCCTCGCAGAAGGAGTGGACGAGGCGGCCGAAGGTCATCATGCGCCAGGTGGCGCCGGCTTCTTCCATCTCGGCCTCGAAGGCGTCGCGCTGGGCCTTGGGGGCGACGGGGTCGCGCGCGCCGTGGGCGACGAGGAGAGAAGCCTTCACAGTGCCGGGCTGCGCGGGGAGGGGGCTGACGAGATCGCCATGGAGGCAGATGGCGGCGGCGATGTCGGCGCCGGTGCGCGCCAGTTCCAGCACGTTGCCGCCGCCGAAGCAGAAGCCGATCGCGGCGCGGCGGGCGGGGTTGCCGATGCCACTGCGGCCCGCCTCGGCGGTGAGGGCGTCGAGGGCGGCGGCGATGCGGCGGCGGCGTTCGTTCACGTCGTCTCGGAGAGCGCCGGCGAGAGGGGCGGCATCTTCAGGGCCAGTTGCGGTGCGGCCGCCGCCGAACATGTCGGCGACGAGGGCGATGCCGCGCGGGCCGGCGATGCGGGCGGCGCGCTCCGCGGCTTCCTTCGTGACGCCGAGCCAGTTGGGGGCGACGAGGATGAGGGGGCTGTCCGCGTCGGCTTCCGCACCGATGACGAGGGTGCCGGTGCAGGCGAGGCTGCCGCTGGTGTAGTGGAGGGGTTCGGTTCTCATGCTGTCACGATCTCGCCGATGGCCCCGATGTCGTAGGCGGTGAAGAAGAGGCGGCCGTCGGGCATGGCGGCGATGCAGCGCGCGCCCGCGCCGGGCGTGGGGATGGGATGGTCCGCGACCATGCGTCCGTCGGGTGCCATGCGGCCGATGCGGTTGGCGGCATTGGCGGTGAACCAAAGGTCGCCTTCGGGGCCCACGGTGACGCCGCGCAGCGAGGCATCGGGAATGGGGACGGGGTGCTCGGTGATGCGGCCCTCAGCGTCCACGCGGCCGAGGGCATTGGCGCTGGTCTGCACAAACCAGATGCCTCCATCGGGGTGGGTCGCCATGGCGCGGGGCTGGCTGTCGTGGCTGGGGATGGGGAATTCGGTGACGGTGCCGTCCGTGGTGACGCGGGCAACCTTGTTGCCGGAGGCCTCGCTGAACCAGAGGGCGCCGTCCCGCGCCACGGGGGAGAGGGGGCGGCAGCCCGGGGTGAAGCCGCTGGCGAATTCGGTGACTTGGCCGGCGGGGGTGACGCGGGCGACCTGGCCCGCATCGGTCTGAGAGAACCAGACATTGCCATCAGGGCCGAGAACGATGCCGTTGGGGCCCGAGTTGGGGGTGTGGACTGGGAACTCGGTGATCTGGCCGTCGGTGGTGATGCGGCCGACCTTGTTGCCGGTGTTCTCCGTGAACCACATGGCGCCGTCGGCGCCTGCGATGATGCCGATGGGCGTGCTGTCCGGCGTGGGGAGGGGGAATTCCTGAAACTCCCCGGTGTCCACATTCAGCGCGCCGATCCTGGCGGTGCCGCTCTCGCAGAACCATAGTCGGCCATCGGGGCCGGGGGCGCAGATATAGGGCTTGCTGCCGGGGGTGGGGATCCGGTGTTCCCGGATCCGCACGCCTGTGCCCGCCTCAGAAGCCGACAAGGTCGGCGCCCTTCAGGTTGAGGGCTTGGCGGGCTTCGTCCGGCGTTGCGACCTCCAGGCCCAGCTCCTCGATGATGCGGCGGATCTTCGTGACCTGCTCGGCATTGGAGGAGGCGAGCTTGCCGCGGCCGATGTAGAGGCTGTCTTCCAGCCCGACGCGGACGTTGCCGCCCATCATCGCGGCCTGGGTGCAGATGGGCATCTGCTGGCGGCCGGCGGCGAGGACGGACCAGACGTAGTCCGTGCCGAAGAGGCGATCGGCCGTGCGCTTCATGAAGAGCACGTTGTCCCAGTCGCTGCCGATGCCGCCGAGGATGCCGAAGATGGTCTGCACGAAGAAGGGCGGCTCGATCAGCTTGCGATCGACGAAATGGGCGAGGTTATAGAGGTGGCCGACATCGTAGCACTCGTGCTCGAAGCGGGTGCCGTGCTCCTTGCCCAGCATTTCCAGGATGCGGGCGATGTCGCGGAAGGTGTTGCGGAAGATGAAGTCGTCCGTGCCGCGGAGATAGGGCTCCTCCCAGTCGTGCTTCCATTCCTTGTAGCGGTCCGCGAGCGGGAAGATGCCGAAGTTCATGGAGCCCATGTTGAGGGAGCACATCTCCGGCTTCGCCTTCAGCGGCGCGGCCAGGCGGTCCTCCACCGTCATGTTCAGCCCGCCGCCGGTGGTGACGTTCAGCACGGCGCCGGTGGCCTGCTTGATGCGCGGAAGGAACTGCATGAACACGTCCGGGTCCGGCGTGGGCTTGCCGGTCTCCGGGTCGCGCGCGTGGAGATGGAGGATGGAGGCGCCGGCTTCCGCGGCGGCCACGGCCTGCTCGGCGATCTCGCTCGGCGTGACGGGCAGAGCATCGGACATGGTGGGGGTGTGGATGCCGCCCGTCACCGCGCAGGTGATGATGACCTTGTTCTTCAGCGGGTTCATGCGTGCTTCCTTCATTCTGGTGTGATGCCGGCCTCGCGCACCACGCTCGCCCAGCGGGCGAGGTCGGTGGCGACGTCGGCGCGCAGGCGGTCGGGCGGGCCACCGACGGGGGTCATGCCCTGGGTGCGGAGGGTGGCGGCCGTTTCCGGGGCGGCGAGGATCTCGTTCGCGGTGGTGTTCAGCTTCGCCACGATCTCCGGCGGGGTGCCGGCGGGGGCGAAGAGGCCGTACCAGTCGCGCATTTCCATGCTGGCGACGCCGGCCTCGGCGAGGGTGGGAGTGTTGGGGGCGGCGGGGAGGCGGTCCTCGCTCGCGACGGCGACGAGCTTGATGCGGCCGTCCTTCGCCAGCTCCACCGCGCTGCCGATGGGGACGAACATGGCGGCGACCTGGCCCGCCAGCAGGTCCGTGACGGCGCCGGCGACGGCGCGGTAGGGGACGTGGGCGAGGTTGATCCCGGCCTTCTGGCGGAACAGCTCCATGGCCAGGTGGTGGGGCGTGCCGACGCCGGGGGAGCCGTAGTTCAGGGCGCCGGGGCGTGCCTTGGCCCGGGCGACGAATTCGCGCGCATCGGCGCCGCCCGAGGGATGCAGCAGGAGGCCGAAGCCGACGGTGGCGAGTTCCGCCACGGGGGTGAAGCCGGCCACGGGATCGTAGGGGAGCTGCTTGTAGAGGCTGGCGTTCATCACCAGCGTGCTGGCGGTGACCATCAGCGTGTGGCCATCGGGCGCGGCGCGGGCGGCGGCTTGGGCGCCGATGTTGCCGCTGGCGCCGGTGCGGTTGTCCACGACGAAGGGCTGGTTCCAGCGGCGGGCGAAGGCTTCGGCGACGAGGCGGGCCACCACGTCCGGCGGGCTGCCGGCGCTGAAGGGGACGATGACGGTGACGGGGCGTGTGGAGAGGCCTTGCGCGAGGGCTGGGGTGGCAAGGGCGGTGCCGAGGCCCAGCCCGAGGCCAAGCGCGCGGCGGCGCGTGATGCTGTCTCTCATGGTTCGTTTTCCCCTTTGTCGTCGCTCATCCCGGTTCTGCGCCGGGCGGTGCGAAGGCTTCGAAGCCGTAGCGGTTCATCCGCCCGAAGGCGGGCATGCAGGGGTGCGGCACGAAGCGGGTGCGGCAATCCAGCACCGCGGGCAGGCCGGAGGCGCGGGCGCGGGCGAGGGCGGGCGACACCTCTTCCGCGCGCGTCAGCACCTCTCCGTGGCAGCCGAAGCCGCGGGCGATGGCGGCGTAATCCGTGCCCTCCAGCCCCGTGCCGAAGGGGGCCTTGCCGCCGCGGGACTGGCCGAAGGCGATGACGCCCCAGGCGGCGTTGTTGTGGACGATGCTGATCACGGGCAGGCCCTCGCGCCGGGCCGTGTCCAGTTCCTGAAGGGTGAAGCCGAAGGCGCCGTCCCCGGTGAGGTTCACCACCATGCGGCCGGGGTGCAGCAGTTGCAGCGCGAGGGCGGCGGGGAGACCGAAGCCGAGCTGGCACATGCCGGGCTCGTGCAGCCGCGTGCGTGGGGCGAGGGCGGGGGTGAGGTCGTTGCTCCAGAAGCTGGTGTGGCCGCCGTCATAGGTGGCGAGGGCATCGGCGGGCA
The DNA here is from genome assembly GCF_024594815.1 of Roseomonas populi. Classification (GTDB taxonomy): domain Bacteria; phylum Pseudomonadota; class Alphaproteobacteria; order Acetobacterales; family Acetobacteraceae; genus Roseomonas; species Roseomonas populi. Next base: position 73,774 of record NZ_JANJOU010000011.1, read on the forward strand.
GGGCGGCGCCAATGGCGTGGGCGAGGGCGGCGGGGTGCATGACGGGGTTGCCGTCATCGGCCGGGAGAAGCCGGGCCTCGTAGCGCAGGCGGGTGGCGCGCAGGCCTTCCAGCCAGCCGGGTTCCGTGGCGATGGAGCGCCCTTCCAGGGCCGCCAGCAGGTCCTCCAGCGCCAGGCGGGCATCGGCGGGCATGGCGACATCGTGCGGGACGAGGCCGCCGAGGGCGGAGGGGTCGATGTTGACGGCGATGATGCGCTGGGGCGGGCGAGCGAGGGGGCCGCGCTCGTCCCAGAGCCAGGAGGAGAAGCGGCAGCCGACCGCGAGGACGAGGTCGGCGCGGGCGAAGGCTTCCAGCACCGCCTCGCCGCCGATGATGCCGCCCTGGCCGATGAAGCGGGGGGAGTCCGTGGGGACGGTGCCCACCGCCATCTGCGTGGGCACCACGGCGGCGCCGAGGCGTTCGGCCAGGGCGTCCAGCGCGGCCTCCGCGCCGCTGGCGACCGCGCCGCCGCCTGCGACGATCAGGGGGCGGCGGGCGGAGGCCAGGAGGGCCGCCGCCTGCGCGACGGACGAGGCGGCGGGGCGGGGGCCTTCGGCGGCGCGCCAGGATTCGGCGGGGCTGTCCAGCCAGCGCGGGTCGATGGCGCAGGGCTGGGTGAGGACGTCGTGCGGGATGTCCAGGTGGACGGGGCCTGGGGCGCCGGAGAGGGCTTCCCGCAGGGCGCGGCGCACCAGCTCCGGCATGCGGCGGGCGTCGCTCACCACGGCGCTCCACTTCACCAGCGGCCTGAAGAGCGCGGTGGTGTCGAGGTCCATGAAGAGGCCGGCATGCGGGTAGGCGGCGGCGCGGTGCTGGTTGGTGGTGACCAGCAGCAGGGGCAGGTGGTTGGCGGCCGCGCCGCCGGTGCCGGCGAGGAGGTTCAGCGCGCCCGGGCCCATCTCGGCCAGCGCGACGGCCACGCCGCCGCCGGCGGCGGCGATGGCGGCGGCCATCATCGGGCCGGCAGCCTCGTGCCGCAGGCCGAGGTAGCGGAGGCCGGCCTCCCCGGCGATGCCGTGCAGGAGGGGGGCGAGCTTGCCGCCGGCGACGCCGAAGACGTGGCGCAGGCCCTCGCTCCGCAGCACGCGGAGCAGGGCGGTGGCGCCGGTGAGCGGCGGTGCGGTGCCGGGGCCGTCAGTCATCGGCGGTGAAGCCCGTCTCGCGCGCGATGGCGGCCCAGCGGGCGTGGTCGGCGCGGAAGGTCTCGGCGAAGGCCTGGGGCGGCTGACCCATGGGCGTCAGGGCGTTGCGGGAGAGGATCTCGGCATAGGCGGGCGTCTCCAGGCCCTCGCGCACGGCGGCGTTCAGGCGCGCCACCGTCTCGGGCGGGGTGCCGGCGGGGAGGAACCAGCCGAGCCAGTCGCGCAGGCGGATGTCGGGGTAGCCGCTCTCGGCCAGGGTGGGGATGTTCGGGAGGAAGGGGGAGCGATCCCCGTCCAGCACGGCCAGGGCGCGGAGCCGGCCTTCGCGGATGGGGTTCAGGGCTTCGGTCAGCACGGTGAAGCCGACGGGAATCTGGCCGCCCAGGAGGTTCTGCATCAGCGGGGCGCCGCCGCGGAAGGGCACGGCCTCCAGCTCCAGCCCCGCGCGGCGGCCGAGCATCATGCCGGCGAAGTGCATGGGGGAGCCGGTGGCGGGGATGCCGTAATGGGCCCCGCGCGGGTTGGCGCGAGCCCAGGCGAGATAGTCGGCAGGGGTGGTGATGCCGGTGGGCAGGCCGGGGCCGGCGACGAGGGCATAGGTGTAGGTGCAGAGCGCGACGGCGGGGGTGAAGTCCGCCAGCGGGTCGTAGCGCAGGGCGCGGTAGATGTGCGGGTAGAGGCTCATCACCGAGCCCGGCACCTGGAGGATCGTGGCGCCGTCCGGCGCGGCGCGCTTGACGTATTCCGCGGCGATGCGGCCGCTGGCGCCGGGGCGATGGTCGATGAGCATGGTCGCCGCGTAGCGGCCGCGCAGGCGCTCCAGCAGCGGCTGGGAGACGACGTCGCCGAGGCCGCCGGGCGGGAAGCCGAGGACGAGCCAGGCATTGGGGCGGGCCTGGGCACGGGCGGTGCCGGAGCGGCCGAGCAGCGGCGCGGCGGCGAGGGCGGCGAGGAGGTCGCGGCGTCCGGTCATGGGCTGGCTTCCCGTGCGGGCGTGGTGGCAGCGGGGACGGGTGGTGCGGAGGAGCGCGGTTCCAGGCGCCGCGCGAGGGGGAAGAGCTGCCAGCCCAGGCGATCCGCCAGCAGGCCCCAGAGGCCGCGCGGGGCGAGGAGCATGACGGCGATGGCCACCGCCCCGAGGACGAGGAGGTAGAGGCTGCCGAGCTGGGAGAGGCTTTCGCGCAGCAGGAAGAAGAGGGCGGTGCCGAGGAGGGGGCCTTCCACCCGGCCGATGCCGCCGATGACGGCGATGAAGATCACCAGCGCCGTCCAGTCGTTCACGCTGAAGGCGGCGTCCGGCGAGATGCGGAGCTTCTGGAGGAAGATGAGGGCGCCGATCATGGCGGTGCCGGCGGCGGCGATGACGAAGACGGCAAGGCGGGTGCGGTCCACCTCGATGCCGTTGGCGCGGGCGGCGGTCTCGTTGTCCCGAATGGCGGCGAGGGCCAGGCCGTGGCGGGAGCGCAGGAGCAGAAGGATGGCGAGGATCGTGGCGGCGGCGAGCGCGAGAGCGAGCCAGTAGAAGAGCTGCTCGCGCGCGGCGCGGTTGCCGATGGCGGCGAGGACGGAGGCGGGCAGGCTGGTGCCGGAGCCGCCGCCGAGGGCGGAGAACTGGGCGGCGCCGAGGCGGAAGACCTCCGCCACCACCCAGGTGCCGATGGCGAAGTAGGCGCCGCGCAGGCGGAAGGTGAGGGCGGCGACGGGCACGGCGGCGATGGCGGCGATGAGGCCGGCGGCGGGGATGCCCCAGAGGGGGTTTACCCCGGCCAGCAGGGCGAGGCCGAAGAGGGTATAGGCGCCGAGGCCGACGAAGGCCTGCTGGCCGACGGTGACGAGGCCGGCATAGCCCGCGAGGAGGTTCCAGAGGCTGGCGAGCGCGGCATAGGCGTAGATCTCGCCGAGAAGGCGCAGGCCCTGGCGGTCCGTCCACCAGGGGGCGGCGGCGAGCGCCAGCAGGGCGGCGATGGCGATGATCGGGCCGATGCGGCTGCCGTGGGTGACGCGGGCCGTCATGCGGCGAGCCTCGGGAAGAGGCCCTGGGGGCGGATGGCGAGGACGGCGAGGAAGAGAAGGTGGCCGGCGAGGATCTGCCAGCCCGGGTCGATCTGCGCGCCGATGGATTGCGCGACGCCCAACAGGATGCCGCCGGCCAGCGTGCCCCAGAGGCTGCCGAGGCCGCCGATGATCACCGCCTCGAAGCCGAAGATGAGGCGTGCGGGGCCGATGGCGGGATCGAAGTTGGTGCGGAGGGCGAGGAAGACGCCGGCCAGGGCCACGATGGCGAGCGAGAGGGCCATGGCGAGGGCGAAGACGTGGCGGTTGTCCAGGCCCATGAGGCGGGCGACCTCCGGGTCGTCCGCCGTGGCGCGGAAGGCGCGGCCGAGGGGGGTGCGCCAGGAGAGGAGCTGGAGGCCGGCGATGGCGGCCACCGCAACGCCGAATTGCAGGAGGGGGAGGAGACCGATGGAGAGGCCGGCGAGGGGCAGGGCGGCGGTCTCCAGGGCGCCGGCCTGGAGGCGGCGGCTGTCGGCGGAGAAGATCTCCAGCAACCCGTTCTGGATGATGATGGAGAGGCCGAAGGTGACGAGGAGGGGCGGGAGGAGGTCGTCGCCGAGGGTGCGGTTCAGCAAGAGGCGCTGGAGGGCGTAGCCGATGAGCGCCATGGCGGGGACGACGATCAGCAGCGAGGCGAGGGGGTCGAGGCCGAGGGTCTGGGTAGCGACGAGGGCGAGATAGGCGGCGAGCACGATGAGGTCGCCATGGGCGATGTTCACCAGGCGCATCACGCCGAAGATGAGCGAGAGGCCGGCGGCGAAGAGGCCGTAGAGGCCGCCGAGCAGGATTCCCTGGATGATGGCGTTGGCCCATTCCATGGCGGCTAGACCCCGAAATAGGCGGAGGCGACGGCCTCTCGCGTCACGGAGGTGGCGGGGCCTTCCAGCACCACGCGACCCTCGCGCAGGCAGAAGACGCGGTCGGCGGCGGCCAGCGCCTGGGAGACGTCCTGCTCCACGATCACCAGCGCCATGCCCTGCGCCGTGAGGCCGGGGAGGCGGGCGTAGATGTCGCGCACCACCACGGGGGCGAGGCCGAGGCTGATCTCGTCGCAGAGCAGCAGGCGCGGGTTGGACATGAGGGCGCGGCCGATGGCGACCATCTGCTGCTGGCCGCCGGACAGCGCCGGGCCGGGGACGTGGCGGCGTTCGGCCAGCACGGGAAAGAGGCTGTAGATCGCTTCCAGCGACCAGGGGCCGGGGCGGCGCACGCGGCCGCCGATGAGGAGGTTCTCCTCCACGCTGAGGGAAGGGAAGAGGCGACGGCCCTCGGGGACGAGCGCGATGCCGCGGGCGACGAGCTCGTGGGCGGGAAGGCCGCCGATGGGCTCGCCGTCGAAGAGGACGGCGTCGCGGCGCGGCGCCTGGATGAGGCCGGCGACTGTCTTCAGCAGGGTGCTCTTGCCCGCGCCGTTGGCGCCGATGATCGCGGCGACGCGGCCGGCGGGAACGGCGGCGGCGATGCCGAAGAGGGCCTGGAAGTCGCCATAGAAAGCATCGAGGCCGCGGAGTTCCAGCAGGTCAGGCATCCATGGGGATTCCCATGTAGACCTCGGCCACGGCGGGGTGGCGGACCACTTCCGTCGCTGTGCCTTCCGCGATGAGGCGGCCGCCGTGGAGGACCACGACGCGATCGGCGACGGCGGTGAGGGCGTGGAGGACGTGCTCGATCCAGACGACCGTCATGCCGGTGTTGCGGAGGTCGCGGATGAGGGTGACGAGGGTTTCGCACTCGCGCTCTGTGAGGCCGCCGGCGACTTCGTCCAGCAGGAGGAGGCGGGGCTTGGTGGCGAGGGCGCGGGCGAGCTCCAGGCGCTTGCGGTCCAGCAGGCGGAGGGTGCCGGCGCGGCTGTTGGCGAGGGGGAGGAGGCCGCAGCGCTCCAGGATCTCGGCGCAGCGATCGTAGGTGGCGGATTCGTGCTCGCCGGCGCCGAAGGCGGCGGCTGTGACGAGGTTCTCGAAGACGGTGAGGCCGGAGAAGGGCTGGGGGACCTGGAAGGAGCGGGCCATGCCCAGGCGGCAGCGGCGGGCGGGGGAGAGGGCGGTGACGTCCCGGCTCTCGAAGGTGACGGTGCCGGCATCGGGGCGGACATTGCCGGTGACCATGCCGAAGAGCGTGGTCTTGCCCGCGCCGTTGGGGCCGAGGATGCCCAGCGCCTCGCCGTGGCGCACGGCGAGGTCGATGCCATCGGCCACCACCACGGCGCCGAAGCGCTTGCGAATGCCCGCAAGCGCCAGGATGGGATCAGCGGAGGAGGTCAAGCGTGCCGCCGATGGGGATCTCCGTGGCGCCGGGATTGGCGAGCACGATGAGGTCCAGCCCGCCGCCCGAGACGCGGCGCCACTGGCCGGCGACGAGGGGGGTTTTCGCCACGTTCTTCACCGGGCCGCTGCCCCATTTCACGGGGCCGGCGATGGTGCGGAGGTCGGTGGCGCGGATGGCCCCGAGGATGGCTTCGGGCTCCAGCTTGCCCGCGCGCTTCAGCACGTCCAGCGCCACCTCGAACAGGGCGTGCTCGTAGCCGATGGGCTGGGTCCAGGGCTTGCCGGTGGCCTTGCTGTAGGCGTCGCAGAGCTCGGTGGCGGTCTGGCCGGTGAGGGAGGAGCGGAAGGGGTGGTGGGGGGACCACCAGATCTCCGTCGTCAGCCCCTGGCCGCGATCGCCGAGGGAGGAGACGGCGGAGGGGAAGAGGAGAGCCTTGCCGATGGTGGCGATCTTCGGGCGGAAGCCCTGCTGCCCGGCCTGGGACCAGAAGGTGGCGAAGTCCGGCGGGGCCAGCACGCCGGTGACGATCTGCACGTCGGCGGCCTTGAAGGCGGCGATCTGGGCGGAGAAGTCGTTGGAGAAGGGCTGGAAGCGGCCGGTGTCCACCAGCCGGTAGCCCTTCTGGGCGAGGGCCGGGGGAAGGCCGAGCTTGGCGTCGCCCCAGGCATTGCCGTCCGCGTCGTTCGGGAAGAGGCCGCCGACGACCTTGTTCGTCTCCGCCTTCGACCAGAGGTCGGTGAAGGCGGCGATCACGTCCTCCAGCCCCCAGAAGAAGTGGTAGGTCCACTCGAAGCCCTTGGCGGGGTCGCCGCGGCGGCCGAAGAAATAGGGCTGCCAGGGGCAGTTGGTGGTGACGCAGGGAACCTCATTCACCTCGGCCTGGTCGGCCACGGGGTTCACCGTGTCCGGCGTGCTGGCGGCGGTGAGGAGGTCCACCTTGTCGCGCAGGATCAGCTCCGAGGCGACCTCGGCGGCGCGGCTGGAGCTGGACTGGCTGTCGCGCGCGAGGATCTGCACGGGGTGGGTGCGGCCGCCGATGCGGATGCCCTCGGCCAGGGTCTTCGCCAGGTTTTCCTGCACGAAGGCGTCGGCCTCGCCGAAGGCGGCCAGCGGCCCGGTGCGCGGGTTGACGAAGCCGATTTTGATGGGGCGGCCGGCGCCCTGCGCGCGCGCGATGGCGGGCGCGGCGAGGAGGCCGGCGGAGCCGAGGACAGTGCGGCGGGTGACGGCGGGTGCGAGGCGGTCAGCCGCTTCCGGATGCTTCCCCTTCATGGTCGTCTCTCCCTTCTGCGTTCTTTGTTCTGGCAGCGTCGTTGGTGCGCGCCTGCTTCAGCGTGGTGACGATGTCGCGGCGGAGTGCCGCCTGCTGCTCGGGCGTCCAGCGGCGGAAGCCCTCGCCGGATTTGAAACCGAGGCGGCCCTCCTGCACCAGCTTTTCGAGAAGGGGCGAGGGGCCGGGGCGGCTCTCGACCGCCGGGAGCACGGTGCGGTGGATGGCGAGCGTCAGGTCGGTGCCGACGAGGTCGGCGTTCTCGATGGGGCCGAGCACGCCGAGGCGGCGGCCGAAGCTGTTCTTGACGACGAGGTCCACCGTCTCGGCGTCGCAGATATCGTTCTCGACGAGGGAGATGGCTTCCCGCCAGAGGGCGTGCTGCAGGCGGTTGCCGACGAAGCCGGGGACGTCCCGCTTGACGTGGACGGGGATCTTCCCGAGGGCGCGGTGGAGTTCCATCGTCCGCTCGATGACCTCGGGCGCGGTCCACTCGGTGCCGATCACCTCCACCAGCGGGACGAGGAAGGGCGGGTTCCACCAGTGGGTGCCCAGCGCCCGCGTGCGGTCGCGCAGGCCCTCCATGATCCGGGTGATGGGGATGACGGAGGTGTTGCTGGCGAGGATCGCGTGGGCGGGGCAGGCGGCCTCGATGCGGGCGAAGAGGTCCTGCTTGACGGGCAGGTCCTCCAGCGCGGCTTCCACGATGAAATCGGCGTTGCGGACGGCTTCCGCGAGGTCCGCGACCGGCGTGGCGCGATCGGCGGCGGACTCGTCCTCGCCGAGGTCGCGGAGGTTGGCGCGGATGCGGTCCCGCAGGCTGTCCAGGCTCGGCTGATGCGGGTCGTAGACCGAGACGGCGTGGCCGCCGGCGGCGAAGACCTGCGCCAGGCCGTGGCCCATGAGGCCGGCGCCGATGACGGTGACCTGCATCATCCCGCGGTGTACCCGCCATCGGCGTAGAGGACGTGGCCCGTGTAGAAGTCCGAGGCGCGGGAGGCGAGGAAGAGGAGCGGGCCGGCGAGGTCGGAGGGTTCGCCGAGGCGGCCCTTGGGGACGCGGGAGAGGAAGCCTTTCCGCACATCCTTCGCGCGCTCCGTGTCCTCGAACATCCACGCCGTCAGCGGGGAGCGGAAGACGGTGGGGGCGATAGCGTTCACGGTGATGCCCGTCTCGCCCCACTCGCAGCCCAGGGCGCGGGTGATGCCGTCCACGGCGGATTTTGAGGCGCAGTAGGCAGTGTAGCCGGCGGGGTGGCCGAGCTTGCCGCGGGCGGAGGACATGAGGACGACCTTGCCGCCCTCGCCCTGTTCCAGCATGCGCTTGCCGGCGGCGCGGGCCATGAGCCAGGACTGGGTGACGTTGGCGTCCATCACGTCGAGGAAGCGGGCGGGGGACATCTCCGTGATCTTCGCCACGTCGTTCTTGCCGGAGGCGACGACGAGGATGTCCAGGCGGCCGAAATGCGCGACGGCGTCCGCGACGATGGCGTCGCAGGCTTCCTCGGAATCCGGGCGGCGGTTGACGGCCTCCGCCTCGGCACCCAGTGCCCGGCACTCGGCTACCACTTCGTCCAGCGGGCCCTTGCTGCCAGCGACAGCGACGACCTTCGCCCCGGCGCCGGCGAGGACCTTCGCGGCGAGGGCGCCGAAGGCACCGGAGGCGCCGGTGACGATCGCGACCTTGCCCTTGACGCCGAAGAGGGCGAGCGGGTCGGAGAGGAAATCGCTCATGCGGCCTTCTCCGGATAGGGCATGACGACGAGCATGGTGGCGACGTGGTTGGAGGCGTTCACCACCTCCCGCACCACGTTGCCGGCGATGAAGCAGCTGTCGAGCGGGCCGAGGACGGTCTCCTCGCCATCGGCGCGCACCGTCACCTCGCCGGAGAGGACGACATAGACCTTCTCTAGCGGAGAGCTGTCCGGCCCGGCGCCGCCGCCGGGGAGGAAGTGGGAGAGGCCGGTCCAGAACTTCTCCGGACCGCCCTCCTCGAAGCCCTGGAGACGAAGCGCCTTCATCCCGACGTGGTTGGGCGCCTCGTAGGGCTTCGCCTCGGCGAAGCGGCGGACGCGCATCAGAAGCTCTCGCCGCGCTCGATGCGGTAGTCCTGCGTGGGATCGGTGATGGCGACGAGGCGGATGATGCAGCCGTCGCCGCGGTCCCAGTTCCAGGGGAAGAAAGCGAAGGTGACGCGCTTGCCGGTGACGGCATCCAGGTCGCCGCCGACATTCTCGATGCCGAGGATGCCGTTGGTGAAGAGCTTGCGGTGCACCGGCTCCCACTGGGGGTGGTCCTCGTCCCAGGCGCGGCCGCCCGACCACTCCAGGTATTCCTTCGCCAGGTGCGGCATCAGCGGGCCGTTGCGGTGCGGGCCGATGGCGGTGGCGAGCGGGTGGTCGTTGGCCTGGGTGTCGTGGCCGACGACCTTCACCTTCTTCTCCACGAACCAGTCGCCGGCGGAGGGGACGAAGCCCGGGCAATAGGCGAAGTACTCGTCGTTGTCGTCGTACTTGTGGTGCCAGCCCGTGTTGACGATCACCACGTCGCCCGGGCGCACGGCCTTGCCGGCCGCCTTCTCCAGGTCGTCATAGGTGATCATCTCCCACTTCTTCTTGGGGATGGAGACGACGATGCCCGTGCCGAAGAAGTGGGGCAGCGGCACCTCGTCGATGAAGGGCGTGCCGGAGACGACGTGGGCGGGCGCGTCGATATGCGTGCCGTTGTGCATGGTTGTGGTGATGCGCTGGCTCAGCACGCCGGACTTGGCCATGTAGTGGATGCGCTCGATCTGCACGTCCTGGAAGTAGGGCCAGTTCGGCGACTGGAAGCCGAAGCGGTGGGACAGGTTGTGGAAGTGGAGCCCCATCGAGTTGTCGAGATTCGTCTCGAACGTCACCCCTTTGATGGTGATCGGCATCTGCGTTTCCCCTTGCCGGGCGCGCCCCCGGCGGGGTGCCCGTGCTTGTATTGCTTCGTGGGCTGACCGTACCGAGATGCGGTTACGCCCTGCAAGGGGAAAATGCGGCCGTCAGTCGCTGCCGTCGGTGAATCGTTGCTGCAGTGCGTGTTTCGTGGCCAGCAGCCGCTCGGCGATCGCCTTCTCCCGCCCGGTGAAGCGCTGCGTGGGCACGGGGACGGAGATGGCGACGGGATTGCCGAGCATGTCGCGCAGCGCGACGCCGACGGCGGAGATGCCGAGCACGTGCTCCTCCCGGTCGAAGGCGATGCCGGCACGGCGGGCCTTCTTCACCTCGGGCAGCAGGGCGTCGAAGGTGGTGATGGTGTTGGGCGTGCGGCGCCCATAGCCCGTGCCGATGAGGGATTCGATCTCCTCATCCGTCAGGGTGGCGAGATAGGCCTTGCCGTTGGCGGTGCAGTAGAGCGGGAAGGTCTCGCCGACCGCCGAGACGGCCTGGAGGCGCTGCATGCCGATGACCTGGTCCACGAAGACGAGGTGGTCGCGGCGCACCACGGCGAAGTCCACGGTCTCCCCGAGGGAGGCCGACAGTTCGGCGATGAAGGGGTGGGCGATGGCGGCGACGTCGGTCTCCACCGAGGCGGCGAGGCGCAGCAGGGCGGGGCCGAGGCGCACGCGGCCGCTGGGGCCGGCGGCGACCACCAGCTTCTCGCTCTCCAGCGCGGCGACGATGCGCTGCACGGTGGAGCGGGCGAGCTCCACCTTCGCGGCGATCCCCCCGAGGCTGAGGCCCTGGGGCTGGTTCTCCAGCGCGCGCAGGACGGCGGCGGCGCGGCCGATGACCTGGATCTGGTTCTTCTCGGGCGGCAATCCGTTCTCCTGGCGTGTTGGTGCCTTCCAAGGAAGGCCGTGCGCGCGCCGGATGCAAGGCGGCGCGTGACGCGGCCTTCATCCTTTCTCCGTTGACAGACCGGCACGGAGTGACCGTATCGTAGGTCAACGGTATTGCGATGTGGGTTGGTTTGGCCAGCCGCATCGGGCCGAAAGCAAGGGATCGCGCCGCGACAGGACGCGACCGGAGGGAACGCCGGATGACGACGAGGCGCGTCTTCATGGCCGGGATGGGCGCGGGCGGCGCGCTGCTGCTGCGGCCCGGTGTGGCCGCGGCGCAGGCGCAGCCGCGCGCCGAGTATCCGGACCATCCCGTGCGGATCGTGGTGCCCTATGCCGCGGGCGGGGGGAACGACCTGCTGGCGCGGATCTACGGGCAGAAGCTGGCGGAGGCGTTCAACCAACCCTTCGTGGTGGACAATCGCCCTGGCGCGAGCGCGGTGATCGGGACGGAGGCGGTGATCCGCGCGCGGCCGGACGGCTACACGCTGGTGGTGCACGCGAGCGGGCCGGTGCTGGCGGAGAAGGGGGCGGGGAAGCCCGCCTATGACCGGCAGGTGGACCTAACGCCGATTGCCGTGCTCGGCGCCTTCGCGGGCATGGTGCTGGTGCGGGCGGACCATCCGGCGCGGAGCGTGGCGGAGCTGGTGACTTGGCTGCGGGCCAATCCGGCGAAGGGCAATTTCGGCACGGGCGGCACGGGGTTCCAGTTGCTCGGCGCGTATTTCGCGCAGCGGGCCGGGCTTTCGCTGGAGGGTGTGATCTACCGCAGCAGCGCGGACGGGGTGACGGCGCTTGCCGGCGGGGACGTGACGCTGGCCTTCAGCGATCCCGGGCCGGCACGGGCGGCGATCGAGGGCGGGCGGGTGCGGCCGCTGGCCGTGTCCTCCACGAACCGGCTCTCCGGCTACCCGGATGTGCCGACGATGGTGGAGGCGGGGTTCGCCGACTTCGTCGTGGATTACTGGATCGGGCTGTTCGGGCCGGCGGGGCTGCCGCCAGAGGTCCTGCGGCGGCTCTCCGGCGAGGTGCGGCGGATCGCGGCGCTGCCGGACGTGCGGGAGAAGCTGGCGCTGAACTCGGTGGAGCCCAGCGGGCTCGATCCCGAGGAGTTCCGCCGCGCTATCATCGCCAATGACGCGCTTTGGGTTGCCGTGGCGCAGCGCGCCGGCATCTCGCTTGAACGCTAGGAAGACAGATGCCTGATCAGGATCAGAGGATTCAGCGGCCGATCTCCACGGCCGAACTGGAGCGGCGCTGGGCCGCGGTGCGCGCCGCGATGGCGGAGAAAGGGATCGACGTTCTGCTGATGCAGAACAACTCGGACCACATGGGCGGCTACGTGAAGTACTTCACGGACCTGCCGGCGACGAACGGCTATCCCGTGACGGTGGTGTTCCCGCGCGACGACCTGATGACGATCGTGCGCCAGGGGCCCTTCGGCGGCGTGACGGAGCCGCCGGGCGGTGATGACGGCGTGCTGCGCGGCGTGAAGCGCGCGCTGACCACGCCGAGCTATTCCTCCTGCTACTATACGGCGCCCTATGACCCGGAGCTGGCGGCGATGGGGCTGGAACCCTACGCGAAGGCGCGAATCGGGCTGGTGGGGGCGTACCAGGTTTCCGTCGCGCTGGTGGACCACCTGCGCAAGCGCTTCCCGGCGGCGGAGTTCGTCGAGGCCTCCGACCTCGTGGACCGGATCAAGGTGATCAAGAGCGAGGAGGAGAAGGAGCTGGTCCGCGACGCGGCGCGGATGCAGGACGGGGCGATGCGCGCGGCCTTCGCCGCCATCAAGCCGGGGATGCGGGACCGGGAGGTGGCGGCGGTGGCGCAGGCCTATAGCCACGCCTATGGCAGCGAGCAGGGGATCTACCTCTGCGCCTCGGCCCCCGCCGGCACGCCGTTCCAGTTCGGGCAGTGGCACTACGGCAACCGCATGATCCGGGAGGGCGACCAGTTCGTGCTGCTGGTGGAGAACAGCGGGCCGGGCGGGATGTACACGGAGCTGGGACGGAGCTGCGTGCTGGGCAAGGCTTCGCAGCAGATGCAGGACGAGTTCGCCTTCACGCTGGAGTCGCGGAAGTTCACGCTGGACCTGCTGAAGCCCGGCACGCCGGCCGCCACGGTCTATGCCGAATTCAACGCCTTCATGGAGCGGAACGGACGGCCGAAGGAGAACCGGCTCTACTGCCATGGCCAGGGCTACGACATGGTGGAGCGGCCGCTGATCCGGCACGACGAGCCGTTCCCGATCCAGGCCGATACCAACATTGTGGTGCACCCGACCTACAACCACCGGGGCATCATGTCCTGGGTCTGCGACAACTACTTCATCGAGGCGGGCGGGCCTTCCGCGCGGCTGCACGAATTCCCCGAGATCATCACGGAGATCGGGTGAGGGCCATGGACGTTCTCCTCTTTGGCAAGGATGCCGATTACTACAACGCGCACCTGGCGCCGGAATTCCCGCAGATGCGGTTCCACGTGGCCAGGGATGCGGCGTCCGTGCCCGAGGCGGCGAAGGGGGCGGAGGTGCTGGCCTCCATGGCGCCGGCGGTGACGGGCGGGCTGGTGCGGGCCTTGCCGAAGTTGCGCTGGGTGCAGGCGCTGACGACGGGGGTGGACAACCTTCTGGTCATGCCGGAGCTGGCGCCGGAGGTGGCGATCACCCGCGTGCGGGGGATCCACGGGCCGCAGATGTCCGAGATGGCGATGCTGGACATGATGCTGCTGGCGCGGAACTTCCCGCAGGTGTTGCGGAACCAGGCGGAGCGGCGGTGGGAGCGCTGGCCGCAGAAGCTGCTGCAGGGGCGGACGGTGGTGATCCTCGGCGTGGGGTCGATCAGCGAGGAGCTGGCGCCGCGCTGCAAGGCCTTCGGGATGCGCGTGGTGGGGATCACCGGCCGGGCCGAGGTGCCGCCGCATTTCGACGCGGTGATGCCGCGCGAGAGGCTGCTGGAGGCGGTGGCGGAGGCGGACTTCCTGGTGCTGCTGATCCCCTATACCCCGGAGACGCACCACATCGTGGATGCGCGGGTGATGGCGGCGATGAAGCCGCAGTCCTGGATCGTGAACATCGCGCGCGGGGCGGTGCTGGAGGAGGCGGCGCTGGATCAGGCCTTGCGGGCAGGGACGATCGCGGGGGCGGCGCTGGATGTCTTCGCGGTGGAGCCGCTGCCGGCGGAGAGCCCGTTGTGGGACGCGCCGAACCTCATCATCACGCCGCATATCGGGGGAATGAGCGACACCTATGCGGAGCAGGCGCTGCCGACCCTGCGGGCGAACCTGGCGGCCTTCCTGACAGGCGGCGTGGACGGGCTGCGGGAGCGGGTGGAGCGGGGCATGGGGGTGGCGGCGTGACCGCGCGGTTCCTCCGCCGCGCCGTGCTGGCCTTGGCACTGGGCGTGGCGGCGCTGGCTTCCCCCTCGTTGGCTTCTCCGGCGCGGGCCGATGACCGGGAGCGGATCATCGGGAACTGGAAGCTCGTGACCGTCACCTATGAGGACCCGGCGACCGGGGCGCGCACCTATCCCCTCGGCGAACACCCGACCGGCTACCAGATCGCAACGGCCGGCGGGCGATGGCTCGCCCTCGTCACCGCCGAGGGACGCCCCGTGCCGGGGACGGACGCCGAGCGCGCGGCGGCGCTCCGCTCCATGATCTCCTATACCGGGCGCTGGCGCGTGCAGGGCGACCGCGTGGTGACGCGGGTGGAGGCAGCCTGGAACCAGGCCTGGGTCGGGACGGACCAGGAGAGGATCTTCCGGTTCGAGGGCAACCGGCTGCACCTCGTCGGCCCGCCGCAGCCGCATCCGAACCTGCTGGGCCAGGTGGTGCGGATCATCGTGACCTGGGAGCGGGACGAGTAGGCGGGGCGCGGCCCGCGCGGCATGATGCGCGGGCCCTTTGCTGGAGCGTGCCGCCGATGAAGATCCCGGAACTGCCCTTCACCGTGACGGACTGGTCCGCGGTGCAGGAGACGCGCCATCCCGGCGAGACCGGCCACGCGCTGTGGCGCAGCTTCACCGTGGGCGACCTGCGCGTGCGGATGGTGGAGTATTCCCCGGGCTACCTGGCCGACCACTGGTGCGACCGCGGGCATGTGCTGACCGTGCTGGAGGGGGAGCTGGAAACGGAGCTGCGGGACGGGCGGCGGTTCACGCTGCGGCCGGGGATGAGCTACCAGGTTTCCGATTTCGGGGATGCGGCGCACCGCTCCTCCACCCGGACGGGCGCGCGGCTGTTCATCGTGGATTGATGGGGCGGGGCGGCGCCGCATTTCGCGGCCGCCCGATGGAGGAGAGCGAGGGGTGGGAACCAGGGGGGAGAACTCCTTCTCCCCTCCCCTGGGGCATGCCGCGCGGGCCTTACCCGAAGCTGATTCCCGTATCGCGCATCAGGTTCTGCACCAGGACCCGCTCGCTCACCAGGCGCGCGGCGAGGCGGTCCGCGTCGGCGGGCACGGCGGTAGCGCCCATGGCCGCCAGGCGCTGGCGCACCTCCGCGTCCTGGGTCGCGAAGTTCACCGCTTCCTCCAGCTTGCGGCGGATGGGTTCCGGCGTGCCGGTGCGGCAGAAGATGGCGTTCCAGCTTGTCAGGTCGAAGCCGGGGAAGCCGGATTCGGCGATGGTGGGCACGCTTTCGATCCCCATGCGGGTGCCGCTGGTGAGGGCGATGGCGCGGGCCTTGCCGGATTCCAGCACGGGGGAGAGGGAGTTGAGGGAGAGGTAGCCGGAGGGAAGGGTGCCGGCAGCGAGGTCGCGCGCCACCTCCGCGCCGCCGCGATAGGGGATGTGCTCCATCTTCGTGCCGCTGCGATGCGCCAGGAGGGCGCCGGCGAGGTGGCCGGTGTTGCCGACGCCGGGGGAGCCGAAGGACATGCCGTCCCGCGCGATCCTTGCCTGTTCCAGGTAGCCCTTCAGGTCGCGGATGCCGGTGCCGGTGGTGACGGCGAGGATGTAGGGCACCTCCGCCACCATGCCGACGGGCTGGAAGTCCTTCTCGTAGTCGAAGGGCAGGTTGCGGTGGATGAACTGGGCGATGATGAAGGAGGCGGCGTCGAAGAACAGGGTGTGGCCGTCCGCCGGGGCGCCCGCGACCTGGCCGGCCGCCAGCGCGCCGCCCGCGCCCGCGCGGTTCTCCACCACCACGGGCTGTCCCAGGAACTCCGACAGGCGGGGCTGGATGAGGCGGGACATGGTGTCCGAGTTGCCGCCGGCCGCGAAGGCAACGACGAGGCGGATCGGGCGGTTGGGGAAGGTGGCGCCCTGCGCCAGCGCGCCGGTGGGGAGCAGGGCGGGGGCGGCCAGGGCGGGCAGGACTGCCGCCAGCAGGGGGCGGCGGCCGGTGATGAGTGAACGCATGGAATTTCCTCAGCCCGTTCTGCGGCCCTTGGCGGGACCGTTCGAGGCGGCGATCTTGCGCCCGCCGACCCGATCCCGGAAGCCGTGATGCACCCAGCCCTTCTGCGCCCCTTGCATGACGAGGAGATCCCGGCGCTGGTGGCCCTGCACGCCGCCTCCTTCGCTGCGCTGGCGACGGCTTATCCGCCATCGGTGGTGCCGGCCTACCGGGCGATGCTGGAGGCGCCGGACTACGCGCCGGAGGTGCTGGCGAGCGATCTCTGGGTGGCGGAGCGGGATGGGGCGCTGCTGGGCAGCGCGGGCTGGGGGCCGCAGCCGGACGGGGCGGCGCGGATCCGCAAGGTCTTCGTGCACCCGGACGCCGCGCGGCAGGGGCTGGCGACGCGGCTGGTGCGGGCGGCGGAGGAGCGGGCGCGGGCCGCGGGGCATGGGCGCTTCGTGCTGCGCGCCTATCTCGGCGCCGTGCCCTTCTACGAGAGCCTGGGCTACGCCGCCGACCATCCGGGGGAGCGGCCCCTGGGCGGCGGGGTGGGCCTGCCCGTGCTGTTCATGCGGAAGGGCTGACCCGGGCGCCGGCGGCGACGCTGGTGCCGGCGAAGTCGCGCAGGCGGCGCTCCACGCTGGCGAAGGCGGCGCGGGTGGCTTCCGGCAGGGGCGCGTCCGGCGTGCGGGTGCGGTGGTCCAGCCAGCGCGCCACGGTGCCGGCACCGCGGCGGTGGGCGGCGGCGACGAGCCCGGCCTGGGTGATGGCGAGCGGCTGGCCGTCCGTGGCCGTGACGGTGCGTCCGGCAGCGTCCAGCGCGCCGTTGGCGGCGAGCTGCCGTTCCGTGCGCTGCAGGTACTGGCCCATCGCGGCCTCCTGCGCAGCGGGGTTGGCGAGGAAATCCGCCTCGCTCCGCACGCCCATGGCGGCCGCGCGCTCCGTCCAGCCACCATCCGCGCCCTGCCAGCCGATGTCGCGCAAGGCGACGGGAAGCATCTGGTAGCGGCCGAGGGCACCCGAGGCAGCATTGCGGGCGGCCCAGCCGGCGCCCGCGCTCTCCTGCGCCGCGATGCGGCTGCGGAAGGTGGAGTCACCCGCCCGCGCAACTGCCGTGGCGGCAGGAGCGGGTGCGAAAGGCGCCTGGGCGCGAACCAGCGCGCCCTTGAAGTCCGCTGTCTTCGCCACAGCCTTGGCCGGGCGGGCGGTCCGCGGCGCCATGGCCTGCACTGCCTGCGTGCTCATGCGCGGGAGGATGCGGCACAAGGGTTAATCAAGGGTGGGTGGTTCTGCGCTTCCCGTCTGTCGCGGGGGGGGGGGGGGGGGGGGGGGGTGGCAGGGACCGACCACCCCACACAACCAAAAAA
>NZ_JANJOU010000012.1 GCF_024594815.1 Roseomonas populi
CGGCACAAGGGTTAATCAAGGGTGGGTGGTTCTGCGCTTCCCGTCTGTCCCGGGGAGAGGAAGAAGGAATTCTTCCTCTCCCCGGCCCCCTCACCATCATCTTCTTCTTCGAGTTGGTCTGGTTCCGCGGGCGGTGCGCCTCGGGTCGATGACCCGAGGCGACTGCAAGGGCAGGATAAGACCCGCCGTAAGGCGCCACACTTCAAATCAGTCCGGCGGTAGCCCGATGCAGGTCCAGGAGGCTCAGCCTCCTGGCGGGGGTCCAGGGGGCGGAGCCCCCGGGGGTTGGCGGGAACGGCGTGCCGGGCCTGCGGCGGCCTGCCAGCGGGCTTCTTCCGCGAACTGGCGGGCGAAGAGGCCGTCCTTGCGCCGGATCAGGTCGTCGAAGCTGCCGCTCTCGGCGATGCGGCCGCTGTCCAGCACGATGATGCGGTCCGCGTGGCGGATGGTGGAGAGGCGGTGGGCGATGACGAGGCGCGTGGCCGAGACGGTGCGTATGGCGCGCATGGTGGCGCGCTGGGTGACGTTGTCGAGGGCGCTGGTGGCCTCGTCCAGGATCATCAGGGCGGGTTTCTGCAGCAGGGCGCGGGCGAGGAGGAGGCGCTGGGCCTGGCCGCCGGAGAGGACGCGGCTGGCGTCGGTCAGCACGGTCTCCAGGCCCATGGGCATGGCGCGGATGTCGGCGGCGAGGGCAGCGGATTCGAGCGCGGCCCAGACGGCGGCGTCGTTGGCGGGGGTCAGGCCGCGCACGGCGTCCCGGATGCTGCCGGGGGGGACGCGGCCGGATTGCAGGACGGTGGCGACCTGCTGGCGCAGCACGCCGAGGTCCAGGCCGCGGATGTCGTGGCCGTCCATGAAGATGGCGCCGCTGGCGGGCTGCTCCAGCCCGAGGAGGAGGCGGACGAGGGTGGACTTGCCGGCGCCGGAGCGGCCGACGATCGCGACGAACTCGCCGGGCTCCACCCGCAGGCTGAGGCCGGAGAAGATCCAGGGGTCGGCGGGGCCGTAGCGGAAGGCGAGGTTGGAGAGCTCCAGCGCGCCGCTGAGGCGGCCGGGGTCCACGCGGCCCCCCTCGCTCTCCGGCAGGGATTCCAGCAGGGGCTGGGCGAAGCGCCGGGTGGGCATCAGGAACCAAAGCGAGAAGACGGTCTTGGCGAGCTGCGTGCCGGAGCCGGCCATCAGGCCGTAGGCCGAGAGGAAGGTCATGACGGAGGAGATAGAGGGGGGCGGCTGCCCGGGCTCGACGCGCTGGAGAAGGGCGATGACGAGGAAGGCGGCGGCGGTGGAGAGGACGGCGAAGCCGGCCGCGAAGGCGTCGTAGCCGTTGCCCACGCGCCGCGCGGCGGCCAGGCGGGCGCGCATGCCGGCGAAGCGGGCGGCCCAGACGGCGCCGGCGCGGTGCTCGGCGCCCGCCAGGCGCAGCTTCACGAGCCCGGAGACGATCTGGAAGACCATGGCGTCGGCGAGGCCCGACAGCGCCTCGCCGCTCGCGAAGGCGCGCGCCTGCAGCCAGCCCGCGAGGTTGGCCGCGAGGATCTGCAGGAGGAGCAGGCCGAGGCCGATCGCCGCCGCGAGGGGCTGCGACAGCAGCATCAGCGTGCCGGCGGAGAGGATGACGGAAACGGCGGAGATCGCGGCGAAGGAGAAGGCGCGGAGCTGCGCGGCGAGGGAGATGGCGGAGGCCGCGCGCCCGGCGGTCTCGCCCACCGTCTGGCGGGAGAGGATGGAGAGGGGGAGGCGGATCACGCGGTCCCAGATCGCGGCGTGCAGGGCGGGGCCGGCGCGGGCCTCAATGCGCTGGCGCGCGATCTCGCCGCCCAGGCGCGTGGCCCAGGCGACGGCGGCGACGAGGGCCATGGCGAGGCCGAGCTGGGCCAGTTCCGGCAGGTGGCCGCCGGGGATGAGCAGGGTGAAGGCGACGCCGGTGGCCAGCGGCACGGCCTGGCCGAGGGCCGCGCCGATCAGCATGGTGACGAAGATGGCCGCCACGTCGCCGCCCGCGCGCCGCATCCCGGCGCCGACGAGGTCGGAGAGGGTGAGAGACTTGCGGGGCAGCGGGAGGATCGGGGCCTGGGCTTCCCGCGAGAGGGTGCGGGCCGTGGCGGGGTCCAGCCGCGCGCCGCCCGGGCGTTCGGGGGTGACGAGGCGGTGGCCGCGCCCGTCCGGCAGCAGGCCGACGGTGGCGCCGTCGGGCCGGGTGACGAAGAGGGGGCCTTGGTCCTCCTCCCACCAGTTTCCTTCGAGATGGGCGGGGCGGAGGCGCAGGCCGGAGGCGCGGGCCAGCTCCTCCAGCGAGGAGGAGGCGTCCACGTCGGTGCTGCGGACGCGGACGAGGCGGCGGGCGCGGAGGCCGAAATGCGCGGCGACGGCGCGGAACACCGGCATCAGCGGGTCGGCGTTCGCGGGCTCGGGGCGCTCCACGGGGTTGCCGAGGATGGCGGCGAAGGCGGCGCGCCCGTCGGCCCCGGCCTCCTCGTCGCGCTCCTCCCGCAGGCGGCGGCGGTTCAGCTCGTCGGCGGCGTCGAGGGCGAGGGCGGCGGGCAGGGCGTCCAGCAGGGCGTCGTTAAGGGCGGCGAGGCCGGGCTCCCATTCCGGGTCGGCCAGCGCCACCTCGGCCGCGAGGGGCTGGATGCTGCCCTTGCCGGAGACAAGCCAGGACCCGGCGGGCAGGGGGAGGAGGCCGCGCACGGGTTCCAGGCCCAGCAGCAGCCAGCCATCGCCGTTGATCCGGGCCCAGGCGGGGGCGCCCCGCGCGGCGATCACGAGGCCGGCGGGAGGGTAGAGCGTGCCCATGCCGCCGGAGACGGGGATGTCCACGCGCGGGCGGGGGGACATGGGGCGGGCGAGGCCGGAGGCGAGGGCCTGGGCCCAGCCTTCCAGCGCGGCGGCCAGGCGGGGGGCGGCCTCCTCCCCTTCGGGCAGGGGCAGCAGGCGGGTGTCGGCGCCACCCACGGCGAGGAGGCTGGCGCCCGTGAGGGCGGTGCCGACGCCGCAGATCATCCCGCCGGCGCGGATCGTGCCGATGTAGCGGCGCGGCCCCTCGGTGGCCGGGGGGCGCGGGGGGAGGGCGGCGAAGAGGGTGACGGTGCCGGCGGCGACGATCCAGCGGATGGAGGGGTCGTCCAGCAGCAGCGGCGCGTGGGCGGGCAGGGGGATGGGCTGGGGGGGCGGCGAGGCCTCGGCCAGGGCCTGGAGCGGCAGGGGGGGCGCGATGTCGTCGGGCACGGCTCAGCCACTCGCCAGCATGGTGCGGAAGGGGCCGGGGGCGGCGGCGAGCTCCTCGGGGTGGCCGCGCTGCACGATGCGGCCCGCCTCCATCACGATCACCTCGTCGCAGTCCCGCACCAGGGCGAGGCGGTGGGCGATGACGACCATGGTGCAGCCGCGCCGGCGCAGGTTGGCCATGACGGCGGCCTCCGTCCGGTTGTCGAGCGCGGCCGTCGCCTCGTCCAGCACGAGCACTGCGGGGTCGGTGACGATGGCGCGGGCGAGTTCCATGCGCGCGCGCTGGCCGCCGGACAGGTTGCGCCCTTCCTCGGCCACGGGGGCGGCGTAGCCGCCGCGGCGGGCGAGGATCTCGTCGTGAATCATCGCGTCCTGCGCGGCCTCGACCAGGCGCTCGTCCGCCAGGGTCGGGTCCCACATGGCGATGTTGTCGCGCACCGTTCCGTCGAAGAGGTAGCCCTGCTGGTCCATGACCGAGACCTCGCGCCGAAGCTCCGCGCGGGGGATCCCCTCGATCGGGCGGCCATCGATCAGCACCTCGCCGGACCAGGGGCGGTAGAGGCCGGCGACCAGGAGGGCGAGGGTGGACTTGCCGGAGCCGGAGCCGCCGACGATGCCGAGGCGGCGGCCGGGTTGCAGGGTGAGGGAGACGCCGTCCAGCAGGGGTGGGGCGAGGCGGCTGTGGCCGAAGACGACGTTCCGCAGCTCCACATGGCCGCCCAGGCGCGCGCCTGAGAGGCGGGCGGGCGAGGCCTCGGGCGAGGCGGCGAATTCCGGCGCCAGCGGGTGGTGCAGCGTGTCCTCCAGCAGGGTGAGGTTCGCCTTCGCGTCCTGCATCTGGGTGGCGACGCCGACGAGCTGGGCGACCGGGCCCATGAAGCCGGCCGTGAGCGCCTGGAAGGCGACGAGCTGGCCGACGGTCATCGTGCCTTCCATGATGCGGCGCCCGCCGAGGACGAGCACGGCGGCGGAGGCGAGGATGGCGATGAAGGCGGGCAGCCCCTCCAGCAGGGCGCGGCGCAGGGCCAAGCGCTGAGTGACGTTGGCGGCGCTGGCCCGCGTGCCCGCAAGCTGGGCGAGGAGCAGGTCCTCGCCGCCCGAGGCGCGGTAGGTCTCGATCATCCGCAGCCCGCCGCGGGCCAGCCCTTCCGTGCGCAGGCTGCGGGAGAGGAGGCGCCCGTTGTCGTCGCTGAGCGAGCGGCCGAGGGCGGCGAGGGCGGCGAGGTTGACGGCGGCGGCCAGCACCACGACGCCCGCCAGCAGCGGATCGTAGAGCAGCATGGCGGCGGCATAGGCCAGCGCCGTGACGAGGCCGAGCAGGCCGCGGCCGACATCGCCGGAGACGAGGCGCGCGACGCGGTCGTTCAGCGCCACGCGCCCGGCGATGTCGCCGGGGTGGCGCTGGGCGAAGAAGGCGACGGGCAGTTGCGTCAGGCGATCGAGGAAGGCGGCGGAGCCGGAGACGGAGAGACGCGTTTCCAGCCGCAGCAGCAGGTTGAGCTGCAGCCAGGTGATGAGTCCCATGATGAGGGCGGTGCCGGCCATGCCCCAGAGCAGCGGTTCCAGCCAGGTGTCGAAGCGGCCCACCAGCACGTCGTCCACGAAGACCTGGGAGAAGGCGGGGACGAGGAGCGCGGGGATCGTCATCAGCAGGCTGAGGCCGAGGAGGAAGCCGAAGGCAGCGCCGTTGCCCCGTAGGCGGCGGAGGATGCCGCGGAGCGCCCGCGGGCGCTCCCCGCCGCGGCGGAAGCCCTCGCCGGGGCGGAGGGAGAGGACGACGCCGGTGAGGTTGCGGTCCAGCTCCTCCGCCGTGACGCGGCGGGGGCCGGTGGCGGGGTCGTTGATGCGGGCGCCTGCGCGGTCCACGCCCTCCACCACCACGAAGTGGTTCATGCCCCAGTGGGCGATGAGCGGCATGGCCATGCCCGGGAGGTCGGCGGGCTCCACCCGGTAGGCCTCCACCGCCAGGCCGTACCCCGATGCCGCGGCGGCGACGTGGCTGGCGCGGCTGCCGTCCCGCGAGACGCCGCAGGCGGCGCGCAGCTCCTCCAGCGGGACCCAACGGCCGAAGTGGCCGAGCACGATGCCGAGGGCGGCGGCGCCGCATTCGGACGCTTCCATCTGAAGGAGCGTCGGCGTGCGTGCCCGCCCGGCACGGGGGCGCGGCGGGGCCGCGGCGGCAGTGGCGCTCAAGGCGCCGCGGCCTCGGCGTTGCGGGTGAGCCAGCCCCGCACGGCGGGGAAGGCGAGGCCGATGAGGCGGACGGAGCGGACGGTGATGTCGGCGCCCGCGAGGGTGCCGGATTCGATGGGGAAGTCCGGCCCGGTGGCGGTGGACCAGCGCAGCCCGCTGCGCGTGGCGGGATCGGGGGAGAGCGCGACCTCCACCTCGAAGGGCGCGCCGAGATCGGTGGTGAAGCTCCGCACGAGCTGGTCGTTCTGAAGGGTCCGCAGAAGCCCCGCGGAGGAGGAGGGGGCGTGGGCGACGCGGGTGATGCGGCCGTGAATGAAGCCGTCCTCCTCCCGCCGGGTGGAGGAGGGGGAGACCTCCACCTCCAGCCCGGGGGCGAGGCGCTTGCCATCCTGCGCGGTGACGTAGACCACGGCCACCAGCGCGCCGGCGCCGCCCTCCGGGTCGCGCTCGATCGTCAGCAGGGCGGTGCCGCGCTGCACCACCTGGCCGTCATTCGCCTTCTGCTCCACCACCGTGCCGGAATAGGGGGCGAGCACCTCGCCCAGGCGGCCGAGGCGGGCGCGGAGGGCCTCCACCTGGCGCGTCGTCTCGTCCACGCGCCGCTCGGCCTCCAGCGCCTCGCGCTCCTGCTGGGTGCGCTTCAGGGCCTGGTCGAGCACGAGCTGCTCCCGCTCGTTGCGGGAGGAGGCCATCTGCTCGCGCACCTGGAAGACCTCGACCCGGGCATAGAGGGCGCGGTCGCGGTTGATGAGGTTCTGCTGCATCAGCCCGCGCATCACCTCCTCGCGCTGGGTCATCATGCCCAGGCGCTCCTCCAGCATCCGCAGGTTGCCGGCGAGGGCCGCGTCCCGCGCGGTGCGGAAGGCCTCGGCCGCCGCCGTCTCGCGCCCGTGGAAGGCGCGCAGCTCGGCGCGGTGGCGCAGGGCGTCGGCGGCCTGGCCTTCCGCCAGGGCGAGCTGGAGGCGGATCTCGGACTGGTCCACCGCCGCGATGGACTGGCCGGCCCGGATGCGGTCGCCCGGGCGGACGAGGAGGCGGTCGATGCGGCCATCCGTGTCCGCCACGATGTCCACCACGCCGCCGGAGGGCAGCAGGATGCCCCGCCCCGTGACCTTCAGCGGCACGTTCACGAGGCAGGCCCAGACGAGCCCGATGACGGCGAGGGCGAGGAGCGCCCCGCCGACCGCCCAGGTCCAGGGGCGCATGACGCGGAGGGGTTCGTCGTAGCGGTCCGGGGCCGCGGCCTCGGCGACGGCCTGGCGGCGGAACAGGGGAGGCGTGGACATGCCGGGGTGTTCAACCTTGTTGGGAGAGCCCGGCGATCCTGGCCCCCTGCGTGACTATGCCTGCGCCGGAACGCTAAAGGAATGGTGGATACGTTCTGGTCAATCGCCCTGCCCCGGGTCTCTTCGAAGGCTCCGTGGCGGGGGAGCCTTCCCGGCCGGCGGGGCGGGATATGGGCCCCGCCCCGCCGGGCCCGCCGGTCAGGCCAGGCGAACCGTCTCCACGTTGTCGAAGCGCACCGTCTCGCCGCCGATGGTGATCTGGCCGCTGAAGGGCTGCGCCTCGCCCTGAGCGTTGACGAAGAGGATGCTGCCGTTGCTCATCTCGGTCATCTGCAGCCCGGGGGTGTAGACCTGCAGGCCCTGCCGCAGGTCGGACATGGAGATGCCCGTCAGCGACAGCGTGTCATGCCCGTTCCCGCCGTCGAAGTAGTCGTTCCCGCCGCCCAGGCCCCAGACGTAGGTGTCGTTGCCCTCGCCGCCCAGGGCGACATCCGAGGCGCGGTCGTTGTGGCCGCCGATCAGGGTGTCGTTGCCGGTATCGCCCTGGAGGTAGTCCGCGCCGTCGCCGCCGACGATGATGTCGTGGCCCGCGCCGCCGACCAGGGCGTCGTTGCCGGCATCGCCGAGGATGACGTCGTCGCCGTCGTTGCCCTCGATGTAGTCGTTGCCCGTGCCGCCGGCGGCGAAGTCGTTGCCCACGCCGGTGATGATCGTGTCGTCCCCGGCGTCGCCGTAGACCTCGTCGTTCCCCGCGCCGGCCTCGATGTAGTCATTGCCGCCGCGGCCTTCCGCGTAGTCGTTGCCGGCGCCGAGGATGATGGCGTCGGGCGCGTCGGTCCCGATCGTGAAGTCGCTGCCCTCCGTGCCCGTGACGTGGGCGCCGCCGACAGCCTTCCTGAGGGCGTCGGGGCCGAGGGGCTGCTGCGACATAAGGAATTTCCTTTAAGGTGACGGTTGCGCATCCATGCCGGTTGCGAGGGCCGTTGCCTATAGTGGAGCTATCGATCTGATCGATCGTTAACACCTATCGAACTGCCGGCCGGACGCGGCGCCTTTCCGCCGGAGGGGGCGGGCCGCTGGCGCCGCGCGGTTGCCCTGGCCGCCCCTGTCATGGAGCCGCAACGTTTCTGCCGGAATTCCGTCGCTGGCATGACCGCCCGTTCCGTGACACTTCGTCCAGCCGTCCAGAGACGGTTGGCGAAAGTGGCCCCGAGACGATCCCCTCCCCGCGCCCTGCCGCACGCCGCCTCGCGCCCGCCCAAGGGTTCCTGGGGCCCGGATATCGCTGAGGATCACGAGATTTGACGGACGGGAAACGGGCGGACAACGTCGCCCTTGCCTATGACGGCTGGGCGCCGGTCTACGACCTGGTCTTCGGGCCGGTGTTCCGCGAGGGGCGCCGCGTGGCGACGCAGGCAGCCGAGCGGGTCGGCGGGCGCATCCTGGAGGTGGGCGTGGGCACGGGGCTCTCGCTCGCCGGCTATCGGTGCGAGAACACGATCTTCGGGATGGACATCTCCGCCCCGATGCTCTGGAAGGCGCGCGGCCGCGTGGAGCGGCAGCGCCTGGGCCATGTCGGCGGCCTGGCCGTGATGGATGCGGAGCGGCTGGCCTTCGCGGATGACAGCTTCGACGTGATCGTGGCGCAGTACGTCGTGACGGCCGTGCCGAACCCGGAGCGGGCGCTGGACGAGTTCCTCCGCGTTGTGCGGCCGGGCGGCGAGATCATCATCGCCACGCGCGTGGGCGCGGAGACGGGGCTGCGCGGCACGATCGAGCGGGCGTTGATGCCCGTGACCAGCCGGCTGGGCTGGCGCACGGAGTTCCCCTGGAGCCGCTACGCGGACTGGATCGCCGGCGCCGCCGGCGCGCAGCTTCTCGAGCGGCGCCTGCTGCCGCCGCTCGGCCATTTCTCGCTTGTCCGCATCAGCAAGGACGGGCGGGAACCAGAGGCGGCCAACCTCATGGCCGGCACGGCCACGTCCACCGGCGGGGGGCCGGTGGCGCAGCGCATGGCCTCGTCACCCGAGAAGGATTCGTGATGACCGGATTTCTTGAGCAGCTGCGGGAACAGCGGTGGGACGACCACCGCTACTACCACCACAGCCGGATCAACCAGAGCCTGCACCTGCTCAGCGCGATCAGCTTTCTCTGCGCCTATATGATGGCGTTCAAGGACCCCGCCACGGCGGCGCTGATCGCGTGGCTCGTCTCGATGAACAGCCGCCAGGCTGGCCACTTCTTCTTCGAGCCGCGGGGTTACGACCAAGTCAACCACGCGACGCACGAGCACAAGGAGGAGATCAAGGTCGGGTACAACCTGAACCGCAAGATCGTCCTCATGGCGTTCTGGGCCGCCTCCCCGCTGCTGCTGGTTCTGGACCCCACCCTGTTCGGGTTGATGACGCCGCACGAGAGCTTCGGCGGCTTCGTGCACAACGTGGGCTATCTGTGGTTCTTCGTCGGCATCGCCGGGCTGCTGTTCCGCGTGGCGCAGCTGATGATCATCCGCGACGTGCAGACGGCGCTGGTCTGGGCGACGAAGATCATCACGGACCCGTTCCACGACATCAAGCTGTACCACCGCGCGCCTGGCTACCTGCTGCGGGGCCAGCTGATCGATCCCGCCCATGGCCGGCACCACCCGGACGAGGATAGGATGGAGGACGAGGACTGGGTGGCCGAGCCGGAAGAGCGCAAGGCCTGAGGCCACGCCCTCCCCGCGCTGCGCGGCGCGGGGAGGGCGCCGGGGATCAGGCCGGTTTCGCGGCCCGCTTCCCGCAGTGACGGAGCATCTCCCTGAGGATGCCGCGCCGGATGGCCTTGTTCGTGGTCTCCGGCCCGGCCCACCAGCCGTCCCGCTCCATCGCCCGCGCGGCGACCAGGAAGCGATCGGCCACGGCGGCGAACTCGGCGTCTCCGTAGTTCAGGCTGAAGATCAGCCGGCCGGTCCCTACCCAGCTCAGCGCCAGGCCCTCCGCCCGGAGATAGTATTGCAGCATCCAGTTGTAGCGAGACGGGCGCGGGTAGAGGACGGTCCAGACCGTGGACATGTTGGCCACGCGGACCGGCAGGCCTTCCGCTTCCAGCCGCACGTTCAGCGCTGCGGCGCGGCTGTTCCAGCGCTCCTCCAGCCCTTCGTAGAGGGCCAGCACCTCCGGCGTCTCCAGGCGGCGCAGGAAGGCGTCCATCGTGCCCATGACGTAAGGGTGGGAGTTGAAGGTGCCGCGGGCGAAGCAGACATCCACGGGGTTGTCGTCGCGGTAGCGGCGCATCAGCGCCCGCGTGCCGCAGAGCGCGCCGATGGGCAGGCCGCCGCCGAGAGTCTTGCCGTAGGTGACGAGGTCGGCGCGCACGCCGAAGTATTCCTGCGCGCCGCCCGGGGCCAGGCGGAAGCCCATGAAGACCTCGTCGAAGATCAGGACAATGCCGCGCTCCGTGCAGACCTGCCGGAGCCTGTGCAGCCAGGCGGTGTAGGCGGCGCGGTCGTAGGCGGCGCGGCGGCCGCTGTCGGCCAGCGAGGAGTCGGCGGGCGCGCCGGAATTCGGGTGCAGCGCCTGCAGCGGGTTGACGAGGACGCAGGCGATGTTGCTGCGGGTGCGCAGCACGTGCAGCGTGCGCTCCGACATCTCGGCCAGGGTGTAGGTGCGGTCCGCCGGCACGGGGTTGCCGATGCCGGGCTGCACCTCGCCCCACCAGCCGTGATAGGCGCCGGAGAAGCGGACGAGGTGGGAGCGGCCGGTGTGGTAGCGGGCCAGGCGCACGGCCTGCATCACCGCTTCCGTGCCGGACATGTGGAAGGAGACCTCGTCCAGCCCGGAGATGGTGCGCAGCCGCGCGACATTCTCCGCCACCACCGGGTGGTAGGCGCCGAGGACGGGGCCGAGGTCGCGCACGCGGGCGGCGCCTTCCTCGATGCAGTCCTTGTAGAAGTCGTAGCCCAGCAGGTTCACGCCGTAGGAGCCGGTGAGGTCGTAGAGGGTGTTGCCGTCCAGGTCCGTCACCGTCACGCCCGCCGAGGAGGCGAGGAAGCTGCCGCCCGAGAGGTGCTGGCGGAGGTAGCGGCTGTACTGGAAGGGCACGCGATAGGCGGAGGTGAACTGCAGGTCCGACAGGCCGGCCTTCGCCTCCTCCGTCAGCGCCGCCGTGCGCGGGAAGCGGGTGGCGTAGAGATCGGCAAGCTCGTGGAAGCCCTTCCGCCGCCGCGCGACCACCTCATTCGCCGCGCCGTCGGACGAGAAGAAGCGGTCCTCCCCGTACTCGTAGAAGGGGATGAGGGAGGCGACGCGGCGCGCCATCCGGGCGTGGCCGGTCAGCGACCGGTGCTTCGCGCGGGAGAGGGCGAGGCGCGCGCGGCCCTTCACGAAGAGCGCGGCGAGCGCGCCCGCCCCCGCGGCGTAGGGCGCGAAGGCGCCGATCTGCGTGCTCAACATTTCAGTTTTCCCAGACAGGGCTGACAACGATGCCGACACTTCGCTCCACCCTCGCGCGGGTGGCGCAGCAGGAGGACATCAACTTCCTTCTGACCAACAGGATCCCGCGCCGCCTGGCGACGCGCTTCATCGGCTGGTTCAGCCGGATCGAGAACCCGGTGGTGCGCGACCTCTCGATCGCCACATGGCGGCTCTTCACCGACATCGACCTCAGCGAGGCGCGGCAGGCGCGGTTCCGCAGCCTGCACGAGATGTTCATCCGCCAGCTGAAGGAGGGCGTGCGCCCGGCCGACCCGGACCCGGCGATCCTGGCCAGCCCCAGCGACGCGATCGTCGGCGCGCACGGCACGGTCGAGCGCGGGCAGGTGCTGCAGGTGAAGGGCTTCCCCTACCCGCTGCGCGACCTGCTGGGCGATGAGGCGGAGGCAGCGCGGTACGAGGGGGGCAGCTACGTCACGCTGCGCCTCACCTCCGCCATGTACCACCGCTTCCACGCGCCGCATGACCTGCGAGTGGAGTCCGTGACCTACATCTCCGGCGACACATGGAACGTGAACCCCATCGCGCTGAAGCGGGTGGAGCGCCTGTTCTGCAAGAACGAGCGCGCGCCGATCCGCGCGCGGCTGGCCGATACGGGGCACGCCATCACGCTGGTGCCTGTGGCCGCCATCCTGGTGGCGAGCATCCGGCTGAGCTTCCTGGACGCGGAACTGGACCTGCGCGAGGCCGGACCACGCCGCATCGCCTGCGACGTGCCGCTGCGGAAGGGCGAGGAGATGGGGTGGTTCCAGCACGGATCGACCATCGTGGTCTTCGCGCCGCCGGGGTTCTGCCTGCACGAAGGGGTGCGCGAGGGGGATACGATCCGCGCGGGGCAGGCGTTGATGCGGTTGCCGGGGTGACGGGATGTCCCGGGGAGAGGAAGGAGGAATTCTTCCTCTCCCCGGCCCCCTCTCCATCATCTTTCTCTTCGAGTTGGCCTGAGTCCGGCTGGTGGTGCGCCTCGGGTCCATGACCCGAGGCGACTGCAAGGGCAGGATCGGGTTCTGATCGTCAGCGCCACGCCTCAGGTCAGTTCCGCGGCAGCCCAAAGCAGGTCCAGGAGCCTCAGGCTCCTGGCGGGGGTTCCAGGGGGCGGCGCCCCCTGGTTCCGGACCCGTCAGAAGAGGCATCCCCGCTTCAGCCCTGTGGAAGGGCGGCCAGGGAGTCCCGCAGCTGGGTTGCGGAGGCGGCCCAGGACCATTTCGCGGCGTGGCGGCGGCAGGCCTCGCGGTCGGCGGTGAGGGCGGCGAGACAGGCGGCGCGGAGGTCCTCGCTCAGGGCGCCCACGGGTTCTGTCGCGCCGCCGATGACGTCCTGCGGGCCGGCGACGGGGAAGGCGGCGACGGGGGTGCCGGTGGCGAGGGCTTCCAGCAGCACGAGGCCGAAGGTGTCGGTGCGGGAGGGGAAGACGAAGACGTCGGCGCCCGCGTAGGAGGCGGCGAGGGCGGCGCCTTCCCGGTAGCCGGTGAAGTGGGCTTCCGGGAAGCGGGCCTGGAGGGCGGCGCGGTGGGGGCCGTCGCCCACCACGACCTTGGAGCCGGGAAGGTCGAGGGAGAGGAAGGCCTCGATGTTCTTCTCCACGGCGACGCGGCCTGCGTAGAGGAAGACCGGGCGGGGCAGGCCGGCCCAGGGGGCGCGCGGGGCGGGCGGGAACCGCTCCAGGTCCACGCCGCGGGACCAGCGGCGCAGGTGGCGGAAGCCGCGCGCATCCAGTTCCCCCAGCAGCGAGGTGGTGGCCGCGAGGGTGGCGGCGGCGGGCGCGTGGAAGCGGCGCAGCAGGGCCCAGGAGAGGACCTGCGGCACGCGGGCGCGGAGGTGGAGGTATTCCGGGAAACGGGTGTGGAAGGAGGTGGTGAAGGGCCAGCCGCGCCGGCGGCACAGGGCGCGCGCGGCCCAGCCGAGCGGGCCTTCGGTGGCGATGTGGACGGCACTGGGGGCGAAGGCGTCCACCATGCGCGCGAGGTGGCGGCGGCGGACGAGGGCGAGGCGGATCTCGGCGTAGGAGGGCAGGGCGACGGTGCGGAAGCGGTCCGGCCCGATCACCTCCACCACGTCGCCGCGGGCGCGGAGGTGCTCGACCACGGTGGAGAGGGTGCGGACGACGCCGTTGACCTGGGGGCGCCAGGCATCCGTGACGATAAGGATGCGGGCCGGGGATTCGGGAGCGGGCGGCCGGGGCGTGCCGATCGGATGCCGGCACGCCGTGCCCTGCGCTGCGCTGCCCGACGCCGCGGTGCCGGCCGGTTCCGCGGCCTTGCGGGCGGGTGGCCCGGCGGCGGCGCGGCCGAGTGCGCCGAAGCCGGCCGGGGTGGGCGTCGTGGGCCGCATCAGCGGGGGTTCAACCAATGGCAGCCATGCGCGTCAGGTCCCAAGCCGAGAATTTCCCCGTGCCGACATCGCCGCTCTATCTCGCTCCATGCCCGCATCGACCATTCGGCCGTGTCCTTACGCAGGGGCGGGCGCGCACGGCGTGAACCTTGTGTGACCTCGCGGATCGCTCGACGGGCGTGGGGAGGTATGGGGGCAGCGGGGCCGGTTGCCTGGGCGCGGTGCGGCCGTATCACATAGGTTTAGTCTATTTGCGCCCGTCATCATGTTGCGCGCGAACAGATTTTGCACATAAGTTAAAAATTGCGCGCCGGGTTACGCGCCGATCGGAGTATCCGGCGGGCTGCGGCACTTCTTCCCGCACCCCGCCGAATGCTCCAGAAATGGATTGGTTGGTTTTCGCTTTACTAAATTCACACTGTCCGACAGCTGGCCATCATTCGGCTTCGCACCGCAAAATATTGCGCGGTTTCGCGGGGTTCTGACCTGATCCTCATGTTGCGTAGGAGGAAAAGTCGCTCTAGGTTGCAGCTGCGCCGGTTCGCGCAACTTCCGATCTGAGAGTGCCCGGCGGGGCTCGGCTTTTTCCGATGGCCCGCCGGGTTGTTTCGGCGCCTACTCCGCCTTCAGGTCCAGTTCCCGCACCTTCCTGCCCCAGAACTCGTACTCATCGCGGATCGCCTTCGCGAATTCGGCGCGGGGCTGCTCGGCCGCGACCTCCAGGCCGTCGCGCTCCAGGCTGCGGGCAAAGCGCGGGTCGCGGATCGCCTTGTTGGCGGCGGCCTCCAGCCGGCTCAGCTCCGCCTCCGGCGTGCCGGCGGGGGCGAAGATGCCGTGCCAGCCGAGGATGACGATGCCGGGCAGGCCGGCTTCTGAAAGCGTCGGGACGTCGGGGAGGGAGGGGAGGCGGTGGTCGCCGGTGACGGCGATGGCGCGGAGCCGGCCGTCCTTGGCCAGCGGCACGGCGGGGGGCGGAGAGGAGAAGTTCATCGTCACGCGCCCGGCCACCACGTCCTGCAGGGCGGGGGCGGTGCCGCGGTAGGAGATGTGCTCCATCTCCACCCCGGACGCTTCCGAGAAGAGGATGCCGGCGAGGTGGTTGTTGGAGCCGACGCCACCCGAGGAGAAGGTGAAGCCCGCCCCCGGCTTCTTGCCCGCCGCGATCAGCTCCTGGAGGGTGTTGGCGGGCACCTTCGGGTCGATCACCAGCACGTACTGGTAGGAGCTGGCCTTGGTGACGGGCGTGAGCGCGGTGGAGAGGTTCACGCGGTCGTTCCGCTGCAGGTGCGGGTTGACCACGATGTTGGTGGAGACGGCGAAGAGCAGGGTGGTGCCGTCCGGCCGCGCGCGGGCGACGGAGGTGGCGCCGACATGGCCCGCGGCCCCGCCGCGGTTCTCCACGATGATGTTCTGGCCGAGCTGCTCCATCAGGATGGGCGCGAGCTCCCGCCCCACGATGTCCGTGCCGCCGCCGGCGGCATAGGGCACGACGAGGGTGATGGGCCGGCCCTGGCCCTGGGCCGAGGCGCGGGTCATGAGGGCGGGCGCCGCGAGGAGCGGCAGGAGGTGGCGTCGCCGCATGGTGGGGTCCTTTCGATAGGGATCGGAAATGGCCATGGACGCGACCCGGCGGCAAGCGGCCCGCCTTCAAGGATCGGTGCGGGGTGGCATGATGCGCCCGCGACCACGGAGCGCTTCTTGACCCAGGACACCCTCGGCCTGCGCGGCCCCGCCCTGACCTTCCGCCACGATCCGTTCCGGGGCGAGGCCGACACGGCGCTGGTGCACTGGCCCGACGCGCTGGTGGTGATGCGGGGCGGGATCATCGCCGGCTTCGGGGACCATGCGGCGGAGCGGCCGCGCCATCCGGGCGACATGCCGGTGCACCACCATCCCGACGGGCTGATCCTGCCGGGCTTCGTGGACGCGCATGTCCACTACCCGCAGCTGGAGATGGCGGGTTCCTTCGGGGAGACGCTGCTGGACTGGCTGCGGCGCTACACCTTTCCCACCGAGGCGCGCTTCGCCGATGCCGCGCACGCCGAGCGGGTGGCGAAGGCCTTCCTTTCCGCGCTGCTGCGCGCCGGCACCACCACGGCCTGCGTGTACTGCACGGTGCACGAGCACTCCGCCGACGCCCTGTTCGCGGAGGCGGAGCGGCTGGGCATGCGGATCGCGGCGGGCAAGGTGCTGATGGACCGCCACGCGCCGGACGAGCTGCTGGACGGGCCGGACCACGGCATCCCCGCGACGCAGCGGCTGATCGACCGCTGGCACGGGCGCGGGCGGCTGCTTTACGCCATCACGCCGCGCTTCGCGCCCTCCTGCACGGATGACGCGCTGTGCGCCGCCGGGCGGCTGTGGTGCGACAATCCCGGCACGCTCGTGCAGACCCATCTCTGCGAGACGGAGGCGGAGATCGCCTGGGTGCGGGAGCTGTTCCCGGCCACGGATTCCTACCTCGGCGTGTACCGCGCCGCCGGGCTGGCCGGGCCGGGCGCCGTGATGGGCCATGCGGTCCACGTGACGGAGGGCGACCTGGACGCGCTGCGCGAGACGGGGTGCGGGGTGGCGCATTGCCCGAGCTCCAACCTCTTCCTCGGCAGCGGGCTGTTCCCGGCGCACGAGATGGCCGCCGCCGGCGTGCGGATCGGGCTGGGCAGCGACGTGGGGGCGGGCACGGGCCTCTCCACCCTCCGCACCCTCGGCGATGCCTACAAGGTGGCGCGGCTCCGCGGGGCGCGGCTGCACCCCGCCCAGGCGCTGTGGCTGGCCACGCGCGGCGGCGCGGAGGCGATGCGGCTGGAGGACCGGATCGGCACCCTGGCGCCCGGCATGGAGGCGGACCTGGTGGTGCTGGATCCCGCCGCCACCCCGGAACTCGCGCTGCGGACGGAGGGGGCGCGGGATCCGGCGGATCGCCTCTTCGCCCTCATGGCACTCGGGGACGAGCGGGCGGTGCGGGCGACCTATGTGGCGGGGCGGCTGGCATATCGGCGGGGGTAGTGCGGGTGGCCCCCAGGGGGCCTTGCCCCCTGGAACCCCCACCGGGGTGGCAACGGCCACCCCGGACCCCGCGATCGGGCTGCCGCGGATGCCCCGGATCGCTGTCGCGCCGCGGCTTCCTCATTTCAGTTGGGCACGGGGGCATGTCCCGCGCCGAGGGTCATGGACCCTCGGCGAAACCCCTGGGCGGCATTCCGCGGCAGCCAGCCAGAAGAAGATGAGGGGAGGGTTCCAAGGGAGGGGAGAATTCCTTCTCCCCTCCCTTGGGGCCGCCCGCACAACCTCCCCCGCCCCCGGACGTTCCCCCGCTGACATACGGAGGACCCGCATCATGGCCGAGGGCGAGAAGAGCGAAGTGCCGGGCATGCTGGAGAACTGGGGGACGCAGACGAAGAACGCCCGCCCCGCCAGCGTTGGCCAGCACGATCCCCTGCGCGACAAGAACGGGGATGATTCCGGGCCGGGCATCAAGCCCGAGGCGGGCTACAAGCCCGGCCCCGGCACCAATGAGGGCAATGCCGGCCCGGGCAAGTCGGAACCGGATACGGGGGTCGGGACGGTGATCACCCCCGGCGTGAAGGAGGCGAGTGAGATCAAGCCCGGGGCCGAGCGGGACGCGCCGCCCCTGACCGGCCTCGTGGACTGATCCGGCCATGGCTTCCAGGACGGCCGGGGTGGGGCGCGCGGCCCTTCTCTCCCTCCTCGCCCTGACGGCGGCGGGGTGTGGCGGGGTGGAGATGATCGACGTGCACAACACCGCCACCGGCCAGTTCGCGCGCTGCGAGGTGCCGGCGGGAGATTCCTCCCTGTCGGCGGCGCTGCTGAGGAACGGCTCCTCCCGCGCCTGCCCTGCGGAGCTCGCGGAGGCGGGCTGGGTGCGCGCGCGCTAGCCCTGCCCGATCCCCGGCCCCGATTCCACGGGGCGGGGGTTTCATCATCCCGCCCCTGCGCTACATGGCGGGCCTCCGAAAACAGGGCCCCTCGCTATGGCTATGGAAATCGAGCGCAAGTTCCTCATCGTGGGCGATGCCTGGAAGGTCGGGGTGGTCGAGACGCTCGTTCTGAGGGACGGCCTGCTGGCCCGGTTCGGCGAGGGGAAGGTCCGGGTGCGGCACGGGGGGGACCGGGCCTGGATCACCGTGAAAGGGCCGCGAGACGGCATCAGCCGGGCCGAGTTCGAGTACGAGATTCCGCTGGCGGAGGCGGAGGAGATCTTCTCCCTCTGCGACATGCCGCATGTGGAGAAGGTCCGCCACATCGTCCCCTATGAGGGGCTGACCTGGGCGATCGATGTGCACCAGGGCGCGCTCTCCGGCATCGAGTTCGCCGAGGTGGAGCTGGACTATCCCGAGCAGCCCATCCCCATGCCGCCCTGGGCGGGGGAGGAGGTCACGCATGACCCCCGGTACCGCAAGGCCACGCTGCTGAGCCGCAACGCGGAACTGCTGCGGGGGCGGACCGCCTAGCCGAGCATCCGCCCGATCACCTGCGCGGTGTAGTCCACCACCGGGATCACCCGCCCGTAGTTGATCCGCGTGGGCCCGATCACCCCGATCGCGCCCACGATCCGCTCCTGCCCGTTGCGGAAGGGCGCCACCACCATGGAGAGGCCGGCGGTGTCGAAGACCCCGCTCTCCGCCCCGATGAAGATCTGCACGCCCTGGCCGCGCTGGGCCAGCTCCAGCAGGCGCAGCATCGTCTCCTGCGCCTCCAGCCGGTCGAAGAGGGACTGGATCTCCGCCACCCGCGCCGCCTGGTCCAGGTTCTGCAGCAGGCGGGACTGGCCGCGCAGGATGAGGGAGCCGCCGCCGCCGCCGGCCCAGGTGGCGAGGCCGGACTGCACGACCTGGTTCGTCAGCGCGTCCAGCGCCGTGCGGTTGGCCGAGATCTCGGCCTCCACCACCGCCCGCGTGTCCTCCAGCGTGCGCCCGTTCAGGCGGGTGTTCAGGTAGTTGCCCGCCTGCGCCAGGGCGCCCGCCGGCAGGCCCGCCGGCACCTCGATGATGCGGTTCTCCACCTGCCCGCGCTCCCCCACCAGCACCACCAGGGCGCGGCCGGGGCCGAGGGCCACGAACTCGATGTGGCGCAGGTTGGATTCGGCGTTCGGCGCCACCACCAGCCCCGCGGCGCCGGCGAGACCGGAGAGCATCTGCCCCGCTTCCGCCAGCGTGTCCTGCATGGAGCGGCCGGATGCGGCGCAGCGGGCCGCGATCGCCTCCCTCTCCTCATCCGTCAGGTCGCCGAACTCCAGCAGCCCGTCCACGAAGAGGCGCAGGCCGCGCTCCGTCGGTAGGCGCCCGGCGGAGGTGTGGGGGGCGTAGAGCAGCCCCGCCTCCTCCAGGTCCGCCATGGCGTTGCGGATGGTGGCGGGCGACAGGGCCGTGGGCAGGCGGCGGGACAGGGTGCGGCTGCCCACCGGCTCCCCCGTCTCCACGTACAGTTCCACCACCTGGCGCAGGATGGAGGCGCTGCGGTTGTCCAGGCCCGGCAGGATGGTGCCCGCGGATGCGGGCCGGGCGGCGCTGGCCCGGATCGGTCCGGGCCCGGGGCGGTGGTTGGGCTGGGCGCCCATTCGGTGGTTTGTCTCCGCGGAGAGTGGACCCGAAAAGCTAGGGAGCGGACCCCGTTGCGTCAACGAAGGTCGCTGCCGCTCACGCCTTCGCGGTCAGCCATCCGTAAGGCGGCGCTGCCACAATCGGTCACGGGTCGGACATGCTTCGGTCTCACCCCCCTGCCCCAATGCCACCAGGGGATGAGGAGGCCAGCATGGGCGAGACGCGGAAAGGACCGGCACCCCGGCGCGGCCTTCCCTCCGTGGGGGCCTGGGCCGCCATGCTGACCCTCTGGCTTCCCCCCGGCGACCTGGCCGCCGCGGAGGTGGCGCGGGAGCAGGCCCTGGTCGAGCTGCAAGTGGAGACGTTGACAGCCGAGGGGTCGGGCGTGTTCCTCCCGCCTCCCTCGCAGGAGAGTGCTATCGCATGTCCGCCGCCTCCACCGGACTCCGCCCCTCCGATCGCCCCTCCGATCGCCCCTCCGATCGCCCCTCCGATCGCCCCTCTGGCCGCGCCCCCGACGCGTTGCGGGAGCTGAAGCTCGAGCCCGGCGTTGCCCGCCACGCCGAGGGCTCCTGCCTCATTCGCATGGGGATCACGGAAGTCCTCTGCACTGCCAGCGTGGAAGGGCGCGTGCCGCCCTTCATGCGCGGCAAGGGCGAGGGCTGGGTGACGGCCGAGTACGGCATGCTCCCCCGCGCCACCCACAAGCGCGGCGACCGCGAGGCGGCGCGCGGCAAGCAGTCCGGCCGCACGCAGGAGATCCAGCGCCTGATCGGCCGGTCCCTGCGCGCCGTGACGGACCGCGCCGCGATGGGCGAGATGACGATCACCCTGGACTGCGACGTGATCACCGCCGATGGCGGCACGCGCTGCGCGGCCATCACGGGTGCCTGGGTGGCCCTGCACCTGGCCTTCCAGCACCTGATGCGGAACAACATCATCGCCCGCAACCCGCTCGTGGACCAGGTGGCCGCCGTGTCCTGCGGGATCCATGGCGGAGTGCCCGTGCTGGACCTGGACTACGCGGAGGACAGCGCCGCCCACACGGACGGCAACTTCGTCCTGACCGGCCGCGGCGGCATCGTGGAGGTGCAGGCCACCGCCGAGGGCGCGCCCTTCACCGATTCCGAGCTGACCTCCCTCATCGCCCTCGCCCGCAAGGGCACCGATTCCCTCTTCGCCGCCCAGCGCGAGGCCGTCGGCCTGTGACGCGCCCCCTGACTGAGAAGCGCCTCGTCCTC
Source organism: Roseomonas populi (assembly GCF_024594815.1). Classification (GTDB taxonomy): domain Bacteria; phylum Pseudomonadota; class Alphaproteobacteria; order Acetobacterales; family Acetobacteraceae; genus Roseomonas; species Roseomonas populi. Next base: position 20,310 of record NZ_JANJOU010000012.1, read on the forward strand.
GCCACCCACAATGCCGGCAAGGCGCGGGAGGTGGCGGCCCTGCTGGCGGACCATGCGATCGAGGTGGTCACGGCCGGCAGCCTCGGCCTGCCCGTGCCGGAGGAGACGGAGACCAGCTTCATCGGCAACGCCACCATCAAGGCGCTGGCAGCCGCCCGCGCCAGCGGGATGGTCTCGCTCGCCGATGATTCCGGCTTCTCCGTCGCGGCGCTGGAGGGTGCCCCCGGCGTCTACACCGCGGATTGGGCGGAGCAGCCGGACGGGACGCGCGACTACGCAGCCGCCATGGCGAAGGTGGAGCGGCTGGCCCGCCACTCCCCGGACCGCAAGGCCTGGTTCTCCTGCGCCCTCGTCCTCGCCTGGCCGGACGGGCACGTGGAATCCTTCCTCGGGGAGTCCCACGGGCAATGGGTCTGGCCGCCGCGCGGCGGGAAGGGCTTCGGCTACGACCCGATGTTCGTCCCGGACGGCGAGGCTCAGAGCTTCGCGGAGATGGACCCGGCCCGGAAGCACGCCATCAGCCATCGCGCGGCCGCCTTCCGGCTCCTCTCCGAGGCCTGCCTGCCGCGGCGCTGAGTGGCCCACGGAAGGGGAGAAGGCCGGCGCCTCACGATTCGGTGATGCGCCCTCTCCCCGCCGCGCCTATCCTGCCGGGGATGCGCCGCGCCCTGATTCTTGCCTCCCTTCTCCTGACCTCCTGCGCGGTTCCGGACATGCCGGAGCTGGAGCGCGCGGCCACGAACACCCTGCGCGCGAGCGTGTTCCTGCCGCCCATCAAGGACGGGCTGGCGCCGCGACGCCACGAGGCGCCGGCGGGCGCCCTGGACGAGGCGGAGGTGGCCGTGACGAACGGCCCCACCCTGCTGGTCAGCTACGGGCGGCAGCGCAAGGTGATGACGATGATCCAGGGCCAGGGCGAGCAGCGCATGTGGCGTTCCGACGACGGTACGGTGGTGGCGACGGATGGCGCGCGCGTGGTGGCGACGGCGGGCACGCAGACGAACCTCTCCGCCACGCGCTTCGACAGCCCGGACCCGCTGGACGACGTGACGGCGCTGCTGGAGCGCCCGGCGATGGCGCGGCGGGTGGTGGACCTAGCGCCGGCGCAGCGCGACCCCGGGCGGATGCGCTTCGGCGTCTCCCTGGAGTGCCGGATGCGCGCCGCGCGGGTGGCCGAAGGGCTGTACGTGGAGGAGCGCTGCGGCGGCGGGGCGCGCTTCCTGAACCGCTATTGGGCGGATGCGGAAACGGGGGCCGTGTGGCGGTCCGAGCAGTGGGTGGGAATGGAGGACCGGCCGATGACGATCGAGGTGCTCAGCCCGCCCGCCAACTGAGGCCGGCCCGCCGCACCCGCCACGCGACATAGGCCAGCCAGAGGAGCTGCACGCCGAGGGCGGGCAGCACGACGAGCGGCTTCGCCCAGGAGTGGAGGTGCGGGAAGGCGAGGGCGAGCATCGCCTGGAACAGCACGAAGGCGCCGTGCACCGCCGCCACCCACCGCACGGGCATGCCGCTGCGCTGGGCCAGCTGGTAGAGGTGCGTGCGGTGCGGCGCGCTGATCCTCTCCCGCATCAGGGCGCGGCGGAGGAGGGTGAAGCCCGTGTCGAAGAGGTGCGCGAAGAGCAGCAGCGGGACGATGAGGAAGGAGAGCTGCTCCGTGTCGAAGCGCGCGCAGGCCACCGCGAGCACGGCGAGGACGAAGCCGAGAAACTGGCTGCCGACATCGCCCATGAAGATGCGCGCGGGGTGCAGGTTGTAGGGCAGGTAGCCCAGCAGCCCGGCGGTGAGGAAGAGGGCGGCGGCATAGACGAACCAGGCGCCCTGCTCCGCCCCGATGAAGGAGAGGGCGGCGCAGGCGACGAGGAGGGAGCCGGCGACGAGCCCGTCCATCCCGTCCATGAAGTTCACGGCGTTGGTGCAGGCGACGATCCAGAACAGCGTCAGCACCGGGCCCCAGAACCCGAGCTCGGTCACGCCCACCCAGGGGATGGCGAGGCGCGTGACGACGAGGCCGCTGGCCATGGCCACCAGCGCGGCCCCGGCCTGGGCCGCCAGCTTCACGACGAAGCGGAAATCCTTCAGGTCGTCCAGCAGCGCCACGCCCGCGATGGCGAGGGCGGCGAGGATGGTGCCGATGAACTCCGGCTCCGCGATGCGGGCGAAGCGGGCGGTGCCGTAGAGCATCACCATGCCCGCCACGAAGGCCGCGACCACCCCCAGGCCCCCGCCCTTCGGCGTGGGCACGGTGTGGGCGGTGGCGGCGCGGCGCGCCGGGTCGTCCAGCATGGGGTGGGCGATGAGCAGGCGCACGATGCCCGCGGAGAGCAGCACGAGGAGCGCGGCGAAGCCGAGATGGGGGAGGAAGGCTTCCGCGCGCATCAGGGGGTGATCCGGCCCGCGTCAGGGCTGGCATAGACATCGCCGCTGTTGGCGGCGTGGGGCAGGGCCTCGATCCAGGCGAGCATGGCGCCGGCCTCCACCGGGGCTGGCAGGGAGAGCTCCATGCTCTCCCCCAGCGCGGCGTTGAAGCGGTAGGGGCCGAGGGCGGCCAGGCGCGCCAGGCACCCCGCCGCCACGTCTCGCTGGATAGTGGTGAACTCGAAGGAGAGGGCACGGGGGGCGAAGGAAAGGCCGGCCAGGGCCTCCGCCTCGAAGCCCTCCACGTCGAGCTTGATGAAATCGGGGGTGCCGTGCGCGGCCGCCAGGGCGTCCAGCGTGGTGACGGGGCGGGGGATGGCGCGGTCCCATTCCTGGCCTTCCCAGCCCGCCGCGCCGTCGGCGGCGGCCAGGAAGGCATCCGATGCGGTGGCGACGGTGGGATTGCGGGTGTTCAGGCGCAGCACCGCCTCGCCCGGCGCGGCGCCGACGAGGGCGGGGACGATCGTAACGCCGGGATCCCCGCCGAAGCAGCGGCGCAGCAGGCGGGCCAGGGCGGGCTGGGGCTCCACCGCAACGGCGCGGGCGCCCAGGCGGCGGAAGCCGGCGCTGCGGTCGCCGACATGGGCGCCAATGTCGAAGCCGAGCTCGCCGGGGGAGAGGAAGCGGGACTGGAAGGCGTCCAGCGCCGCCTCACGGCCGGGCGCGTAGTAGGTCTGCACGGACCGGCGAAGGGGGCTGGCGGGCCTCATGCCGCGAAGACCACGGCGCAGCCCGCGGCTTCCGCCTGCGGCACCAACAGCCCGGCGGGGGTCTCCAGGTGCAGCACGCCGGAGAGGGCGCGGCGGGTGCGGTCCAGGTTCTCCACGCCCAGCACCACCGCCGCCACGGCGGGCAGGGCGGGGGGCGTGAGGCCGGGGAGGAGGGCGGCGGCGGTGTCCGGGTCCAGCACGCGCACACGGGCGCCGTCCGGCAGGGGCAGGGCGAAGCCGCCGGCCGGGTCGGGCTCCAGCGGCAGGCCGGAGAGGCGGGAGAGGCGGGCGGCGCTTTCCGCGGGGCGGTCCGCCACGACGATCGCGGCGCGAAGCTCCGTGGCGCCGTTGGGGTGCTCCATCCAGCGGGGCTGCCAGATGGCCTCCGGCGTCAGGTGCCGCACGAGCTGGACGCGGCCTTCCGGCGCGTCCGGCAGGGGCAGGCGCTCGAAGCGGGCGGTCGGGCCGCCGGGCTCCACGGGGCGGGAGAGGGGGGAGATGCCGGGGATCTCCAGCCCGGCGCGGCGGAGGCGGGCGAGGTTGCCTTCCGAATCCGCCATGCCCAGCGCCAGGATCCGGGCCCCCTCAAACACGTCCAGCAGCGCGCCCAGGCCGTTGTCGGGCAGGGAGGGATCGACCACCGCCAGCAGCTCGATATAGCCCCGGCGCAGCATGGCGCAGCGGTTCGCGGTGCCCAGGGGCTGGTCCCCGCGGGACTGGCGCGCCACTGGCGTCAGCGCGAAGCCAAGCCGCTCATAGATGCCCCAGAGCGCCGCGGCGTCGCGCGAGCAGACGCCGACGTGGTCCAGGCCGCTCGACGAAGCCATCAGGCAGCCCCTCTCAAGCGGCGGGCCCGGCCTCGTAGTGGGCGAGCTGCCACTCCTTCGGCTCCTGCGCCGCCTCGTCGTACCAGCGGGACACCAGCGGGTGCGCGCGCACCGCGGCCATGTAGGCGCGGCCGCGCGGGGAGACGGCGGGGGCGTAGGTGATCAGGCGCGCGACCACGGGCGCGTACATGCAGTCCGCCACGCCCATTTCCGCGCCGTGCAGGAAGGGGCCGCCGCTGGCGTCCAGGCACTGCGCCCAGATCGTCTCGATGCGCGCGATGTCGGCCAGCGCGTCCGGCGTGCCGCCGCGGCCGGGGAAGTTGCCGCCGAGGTTCATCGGCATGGCCTGGCGCAGCCCGCGGAAGCCCGCGTGCATCTCGCTGGCGGCGCTGCGGAGGAGGGCGCGCTGCACGCGATCCCCCGGCCACATCGCGGGCGCGATCTCCGCGCAGTACTCGCAGATGGCGAGGCTTTCCCAGACCCGCGCCCCCTGGTGCTCCAGATAGGGAACCAGCCCGGCGGGCGTGGCCTGCTTGATGGCGGTGGTGCCGCCGCCGCCGGCCAGCGGGATCAGCACCTCCTCCACCTCCAGCCCGGCGAGTTGCACGGCCAGCCAGCCGCGCAGCGACCACGAGGAGTAGCGCTTCGTGCCGATGAAGAGCCTGTCAGCCCCCTGCTTCTCAACCATGAACGGGGACCCCCTTCGACGTGGAGTACTCGAAATGCAGCGCCTCGTTGGGATGCACGCGCGGGTGGATGGCGTGCGCGGCCATGGCGGCCTCCGAGAAACCCTGCAGGATCAGCTTCAGCTTGCCGGGATAGGTGGCCACGTCGCCGATGGCGTAGATGCCGGGGCGCGAGGTCTCGCAGGTGGCGGGGGTCACCGTCACGTGGCTGCGGTCCATCCCCAGGCCCCATTCGGCGATGGGGCCGAGCTCCATCGAGAGGCCGAAGAAGGCGAGCAGGTGGTCCGCCTCCACGTCGCGCTCCTCGCCCTTCAGCGTGGCCAGGGTGACGTGCGTGAGCTTGGCGCCGTCGCCCTTCAGCGCGTGCAGCTGGTAGGGGATGGCCATCTCCAGCTCGCCCTTGGCGGCGGCGGCCTCCATCTGCGCGGCGCTCTCGGGCGCCGCGCGGAACTTCGGGCGGCGGTGCACCACCGTCACCTTCGCCGCCAGCTCCTTCAGGGAGAGCGCCCAGTCCACGGCGGAATCGCCGCCACCGGCAATCACCACCTTCTTGCCCCGGAAGTCCTCCCGCCGCGCCACCATGTAGCGGACGGCGCCGGAGGCTTCGTACTGCGGCAGGTTCTCCAGCGGCGGGCGGTTCGGGCCGAAGGCGCCGGCGCCGGCGGCGAGGATCACGGCCTTGGCGCGCACGCTGTCGCCCTCGCTGGTGCCGAGGATGAAGTCGCCATCCTCCTCCAGCAGCCGCTCCACGCGCCGGCCCATCAGGTAGATGGGGGCGAAGGGCTGGGCCTGGGTCTCCAGCCCCCGGATAAGGTCGCCGCCGGCAATGCGCGGGTGCGCGGGAATGTCGAAGATCGGCTTCTCCGGGTAGAGGGCCGAGCACTGGCCGCCGATCGCCTCCAGCGCGTCGATCACCACGCATTTCATCCGGAGCATGCCGCATTCGAAGACGGCGAAGAGCCCGGCGGGGCCGGCGCCGATGATGGCGACGTCGGTCTCGATATGCGCGGTCATGGCGTCGGCCCGTCCCCCGTTTGGCGATGAGGGGAGGGGTGATACAGCGGGCGGAGGAGGGGGGGAAGCTTAGGGGGTTCCGGCCCGTTCCAGGCGGAGGTGCTGGAGCAGCAGGACGGTCTTGGCGTCCGTGATCTCTCCCGCCCCGACCATCGCCCAGGCGTCATCCAGGGAAAGTTCCAGGACCTCGATGTCCTCGCCTTCCCCGGGCTCCCCGCCGCCCGGGCCGGCGCGGTCCGTGGGGTCGTACAGGGCGGTGAAGAGGTGCAGCTTCTCCGAGGTGGCGCCGGGACTGGGATAGAGGGTGAAAACGTGGCGCGGGTCCCGGAGGCGGAAGCCCGTTTCCTGCTCCGCCTCCTTCCGCACGGTTTCCTCGGGCGTGTCGCCCCTCTCCACCACCCCCGCGCAGACCTCGGCCAGCACGGCGCGGTCGCCGTTCACGAAGGGGGCGGCACGGAACTGGCGGACCAGCACCACGCTGCCCCGAAGCGGGTCGTGCAGCAGCACGGCCGCGCCCTCTCCCACGCGGTACACCTCGCGCGTCACGGTCTGCTCGCTGCCGTCGCGGCGCCGCTGCGCGATCTCGTAGGTCTCCAGCGGGTAGCGGGCCTGCGACAGGATCTCGGTGGAGCGCAGCTCCGCCCCCGGCTCCCTGGGGGCTTCCTTGGCCATTCCCGTCAGGCCCCGGCGGCGGCCGGAGTGTCGGAAGCCGCGCCGCCGGTCCCGTTCATGGCCAGCAGCCCCGCCGCCAGTCGCGCCAGGTAGCGGGCGGCGTGCAGGCGCACGGCGGCCTGCCCGCCGGCCCCTTCCGGCAGGGTGCAGCCGGCGAGGGTGATGGCGCTGCCGATGATCCGGGCCTCCAGCGCGGCGGAGAGGGCCTCGGGCGCGGCATCGCGCGGGAACTCGGCGTCCACCGCTTCGCCGGCGCGGTCGATCTCGGCCTCCACCCGCTCGCCATCGGCCAGCACGGCCATGATCTCGGCGGGCGGGTCGGGCTCCTCCCCGGCGCCGATCGCCATCAGGCCGATGGCGCCCACTAGCATGTGCATGGGGCCGGACTCGCCGCTCTCCCGGGCAAAGGCGCCGTAGGCGACGGCGAGCGCCGCCTCGCCGAGCACGACCCGGCTCTCCGGGTCCATGGCTTCGATGACGGCGGCCTCCCCCTGCGCCTCGCCACTCCCCGGCAGCCCGCCCTCCCCGCAGGCGCGGCTGACGGTGGCGAGGGCCTCGAACAGCTTCAGCTCGGACGCGCTCGGCATGGTGGAGGCCCTCGCCCTTCGGTCAGTTCGGCCGCACGCGGTCGATCGCGCGGTCCACGGCGCGGCCGGTGCTCTCCACCGGGCCGCTCGGCGGATCCACCGTGTCGCGGACCTTCTCGCCGAAGGTGCGGTTCCCGCCCGTGCAGGCAGCGAGGGTTCCGAGGAGCAGCATCGGCATCAGGGCGGCGCGGAGAAGGCGCATGGAAGGTTCCTCTGGTGGCGCGGCCCCCTTCGGGCCGGCCTTCGGGACCCTAACCGGCCGGGCTGCCATTCGGTTTCCGGCGCTTGCCCCGGCCGGGGGCGGGAGGGCAGATTGGGCCCCCAGATGACCGCCCCGATCACCCTTTCCCTGCCGGACGAGGCGGCCACCGCCGCGCTCGCCGCCCGGGCCGCGCGCCTGGCCCGCCCGGGGGACGCCATCCTGCTAGATGGGCCGCTGGGGGCCGGGAAATCCGCCTTCGCCCGCGCCTTCCTGCGGGCCGCGGCGGGGAATCCGGCGCTGGAAGTGCCTTCGCCCACCTTCACCCTGGTGCAATCCTACGACCTGCCGGGCGGGCCGGCGCACCACATGGACCTCTACCGTCTGGAAGGGCCCGACGCCCTGCCGGAGCTGGGCTGGGAGGAGATGCGGGAGGGGATCGTGCTGGTGGAATGGCCGGAGCGCCTCGGCCCCTGGGCCCCGCGGGACGCTCTGCGCCTGGCCCTGGCGCAGGCGGACGATCCGGATGCCCGCACCGCCACCCTCTCGGGCTGGGACGCCGCTCGCCTCGCCGCCCTTGCCGGATCACCCGTTGCCGCATGACGCCTGACACCTTCCTCGCCGCCCACGGCTATGCCGGGGCCAGCCGCGCGCCCCTGCCGGGGGATGCGGGGCATCGCCGCTACCTGCGCCTCTCCGGCGGGCCGCGCCCGGCGCTGCTGATGGACGGTTCCGGCGCCGCCGCCGTCGGGCTGCCCTCGGCCGAGGCGGATTTGCGGGCTTTCATGGCGATCGCGGCGCATATCCGGGGCCTTGGCCTTTCCGCGCCGGAGGTGATCGCGGCCGACCCGCCCTCCGGCCTGCTGCTGCTGGAGGACCTGGGCGAGCTAACCCATGCCGCGCTGCTGGATGCGGGCGCGGATCCGATGCCGCTCTACCTTGCCGCCGCCGGGGCGCTGGCGGCGCTGCACGCCGCCCCGCCGCCGCCCGGCCTGCCGGCCTGGGAGGGCGAGGCGATGGCCCGCGCGGCGGCCGCCACCTTCCTCGACTGGTGGTGGCCCGCCGCCATGGGCGCGGAGCCGACGCCGGCGCAGCGCGAGGGCTTCCGCGCGGCGATGCGCGCGATGCTCGCGCCCTTCGAAGGGGCGGGCGGCTTCGTCCACCGCGACTTCTTCCCCGCCAACCTGCTGCCGGTGGACCGGGAAGGCCCGGCTGGGGTGGGGATCATCGACTTCCAGGATGCCGGGCACGGCCACCCGGCCTATGACCTGGTGAGCCTGCTGCAGGACGCCCGGCGCGACGTGGCGGAGGATGTGCGCGAGGCCGCCACCGCCCGCTACATGGCCGCCCGCCCGGATCTGGACCGCGCCGGGTTCGAGGCCGCCACCGCCGCCATGGCCGCGCAGCGCCACCTGCGCGTCGCCGCGCTCTGGGTGCGGCTGGACCGGCGGGACGGCAAGCCGCACTACCTGGTCCACGGCCCGCGCTGCTGGCGGCTTCTGGAGGAGGCGCTGCGCCACCCCGCCACCGCGCCCCTGGCCGCCTTCCTCGATGAACACGTCCCGCGCGAGAAGCGCGGGAACCCGCTTATGGAACACGCCGCATGATCCGTCTCACCCACGGCATGGTCCTCGCGGCCGGGCTTGGCACGCGCATGCGGCCGCTGACCGAGGCCGTGCCGAAGCCCCTGCTCGCGCTGCGCGGCCGGTCCCTGCTGGACCACGCGCTGGACCGGCTGGACGAGAACGGGGTGCACGACGTCGTCGTGAACGCCCACCACCTCGCCCCCCAGGTCGTGGCCGCCTGCGAGGCGCGGAAGTCGCCGCGCTGCACCGTGCTGGTGGAGGAGGTGCTGCTGGAGACCGGCGGCGGCGTGCGCAACGCGCTGCCGCATCTGGGGGATGCGCCCTTCGCCGTGGTGAACGGTGACGCTTACTGGCTCGACGGCCCCACCCCCGCCCTGGCCCGCCTGGCCGCGGCCTTCGACCCGGAGCGGATGGACGCGCTGCTGCTGATGGTGCGCGCGGCGACGGTGGATGGCGAGGTGGGGCTTGGCGACTTCCTGCTGGACCCGGTGGGCCATGTCCGCCGGCCGGAGGAGCGGGAGGTGGCGCCCTACCTCTTTGCCGGGGTGCAGATCGTCCATCCCCGGCTGCTGGACGGCACCGAACCCGGCCGCTTCGGCATGATGAGGCCGTGGATGCGCGCCATCGAGGCCGAGCGGCTCTACGGGCTGGTGCATGACGGGGCCTGGTTCCACCTCTCCACGCCGCCGGACCTGCAACGGGCGGAAGAAGCGCTGGACAAAGGGCTTGTGAAGTTGTTCTAGCCCCGTTCTCCGCCACGGGGGCGGCGGAGGCGAGGGGGACGCTGCATGAATCTGTATGAGATTCCCGCGCATCGTCCTTTCCTGGACGATCTCGCGCAGGGCGTGGTCGCCATGGCCGCCCAAGGGGGCAAGGGGGATGACCCCGCGGCGCTGGCGCGCGTCACCATCCTCCTGCCCACCCGCCGCGCGGCGCGGAGCCTGCGCGAGTCCTTCCTGCGCGCCTCCGGCAAGCCCGCCCTGCTGCTGCCGCGCCTGCGCGCCCTGGCCGGGCTGTCCACTGAAGATGCGGAGGAGCTCTCCCTCCCTGCCCTGATGGACCAGCCCCCGGCGGTGGACCCGGCGCGGCGGCTGGCGGTGCTGACGGGGATGGTGATGCGCCTGCCCCCGCATTTCGGCGGGCCGGGCAGCCCGGACCAGGCCTGGCGCCTGGCGCTGGAGCTGGCGACGCTGCTGGACGAGATGGCGCTGGAGGGCTGCGATCCCGCGGGCATCCCGGATCTCGTCACGGGCGACCTCGCGCAGCACTGGGAGATTACCCACAAGTTCCTGGGCGGCGTGATCAGCGCCTGGAACGAGTGGCTGGAGGAGCAGGGCCTTTCCGATATCGGCGCGCGCCGCGTGGCCTCGCTGCGCGCCCAGGCGGCGGCGTGGCGTGACAACCCGCCGAAGGACCCGATCATCGCCGCGGGCATTGGAATCGGCGGCACCATTCCCGCCGCCGTGGACCTGCTGCGGCAGGTGGCGCGCATGCCGAACGGCGCGGTGGTGCTGCACGGCGCCGGCGAGGAGATGGAGGTGGAGCTGTGGGAGGCGCTGCGCGACGCGCACAGCCACCCGCTGAACGGCACCGCCCGCCTGCTGCGCGGCATGGATGCCACCGCCGCCGACCTGCGCCCCTGGCCGGGCTGCGCGCGCGACGCCCCCGCGCCGAACGAGGCCCGCGCGGCGCTGCTGGCCCGCGCGCTGCGGCCGGAGCAGGCCATCTCCTGCTGGCAGGACAAGGAGCCGGAGCGCTGGCGCCCCGCCCTGACGGGGCTCGACCTGCTGACCGCGCCGGACGAGGCGGGGGAGGCCGCCGCCATCGCCCTGCTGCTGCGCGAGGCGCTGGAGACGCCCGGCGCCCGCGCCGCGCTGGTGACGCCGGACCGGGACCTAGCCCGGCGCGTCTCGGTGGAGCTGCTGCGCCACGGCATCCAGGCTGATGACTCCGCCGGCCAGCCCCTGGGGATGACGCCCGCCGGCGCCTTCCTGCGGCTGATCGCGCGCATGGTGGAGGAGGGCTTCGCACCCGTTGCCACGCTGTCCTGCCTGAAGCACCCGATGGCGGCCTGCGGGATGTCACGCAGCGCCTGGATGCAGGCGGTGCGGGAGCTGGAGCGCTACGCGCTGCGCGGCCCGCGCCCCGCCGCCGGGCTGGACGGGCTGCGCCGCGCCGCCGAGGCGATCCGGCACGAGGCGCCGCGCGGGCGCGTGCTGGCGATGCTGGATGCGCTGGACCGGGCGCTGGGCGAGTTCCGCGCGCTGGACCGCAACGTGCGGCCGCCCGCCGACCTGCTGGCCGATCATCTTTCCGCCGCCGAGGCGCTGTCTTCTACGGACGAGTTGCCGGGCGGGCTGCGCCTCTATCGCGGCGAGGAGGGTGAGCCGCTGGCGGTCCACCTCGCCGGGCTGGAGCCGGCGATGCGGACGCTGCCGCCGCTGGAGGCCGCCGCCTGGCCCGCGCTGTTCGACGCGCTGCTGGAAGGCCCGCTGGCGCCGGGCGTGCGGACCATGCGCGGGCGCAAGGGCGGGTCGCATCCGCGCGTGCAGATCCTCGGGCTTCTGGAAGCGCGGCTGCAGAGCTTCGACCGCGTGGTGCTCGGCGCGCTGGAGGAGAGCGTGTGGCCGATCGCCACCGATCCCGGCGCCTGGATGAGCCGCCCGATGCGAACCCAGTTCGGCCTGCCGGCGCCGGAGGCGCGCATCGGCCGCGTCTGCGCGGATTTCCTGCTCTCCGCCCTGGCCGCGCCGCGCGCTACCCTGTCGCGCGCGCGCAAGCGGGGTGGATCGCCCACGGTGGCCGCGCGCTGGCTGACGCGGATCGACACCTTCCTGCGTGGGCAGGAACTGGGCGGGCTGGAATCCTCCCCCGCCACGGGATGGGCGGGGCTGCTGGACGTGCCGGACCGCCCGGAGCCCTGCGCGCGCCCCGCCCCCGCGCCGCCCGCCGACATGCGCCCGCGCAAGATCGGCGTGACCGATGTGTGGCTGCTGAAGTCCGACCCCTATGCCTGGTACGCCAAGCGCGTGTTGCGGCTGCGCCCGCTGGACGACCTGGACGCCGAGGCGGATGTGGCGGAGTACGGCAACATCGTGCACCACATGGTCTCGCGCTGGCTGACGCTCTGCGACGGCGATCCGCACTGCATCGACGCGGCCGCGCATTTCGAGGTGGCGACGGAGGAGGCGCTGGCGGAGTTCGCGCCGCGCCCCGGCCTCGTTGCCTATTGGCGCCCGCGCCTCTCGCGCATCGCGGAATTCGTACTGGAGACGGAGCGCGGGCGCGACGGTGTCGCCACGCGTCACGCGGAGATCACCGGCGGCATCGACCTGCCCTGCGGCGTGCGGCTGGAAGGCCGCGCGGACCGGGTGGACGTGACGAAGGACGGGCGCCTCGTCCTCATCGACCTCAAGACCGGCAGCCCGCCCTCCAGCGCCGAGATGGCGGATGGCCGCGCGCCGCAGATGCCGCTGGAGGCCGCCATCGCCGCGCGCGGCGGCTTCGCGGGCATCCCGGCCGCCGCCGTCTCCGGGCTGGAGCACTGGCACGTCTCCGGCGGCTGGGAGGCGGGCACGCGGATGGAGTTCCGGCCGAAGGACACGACCCTGGAAGAGGTGAGCGAGGAGGCGCTCGAGGCGCTGAACGAGTTGGCGAAGGAGTTCCTGCTGGGCGAGCGCCCCTTCCTGGCCCGCCCGCATCCCGGGCGCACGCCGAAGGGGGATGAATACGACCACCTCTCGCGTATTGCCGAATGGGGCGGCGCGGGGGAGGGGGATCTGTGAACGAGGCGCTTTCCACCCGCCTTCGCGCCGTCCTGTCCCAGCGCACCGCCTCCGATCCGCGCCTCTCCGCCTGGGTGGGCGCCTCCGCGGGCTCCGGCAAGACAAAGGTGCTGACGGACCGCGTGCTGCGCCTGCTGCTGCGCGGGGACACGCAGCCTGGCCGCATCCTCTGCCTCACCTTCACCAAGGCCGCGGCGGCGGAAATGGCGACGCGCCTGGCGCTGCGCCTCGGCCAGTGGTCCGTGATGCCGGAGCCCGCCTTGCGCGTGGCGCTGGAGGACCTGGCCGGGCAGCCGCCGACGCGGGACGAGGTGGAGACGGCGCGCAAGCTGTTCTGCCGCGTGCTGGAGCAGCCCGGGGGGATGCGGATCGCCACCATCCACGCCTTCTGCCAGTCGCTGCTGCGCAGCTTCCCGCTGGAGGCCCGCCTTCCGCCCGCCTTCACCCTGCTGGAGGATGCGGACAGCGCCACGCTTCTGGCCGAGGCGCGGGAGGCCGCGCTGGCCGGGCGCGCCATCCCGGAGGAGGCGCTGGCGGGGCTGGCAAAGCTGGTTTCCGCCGACAGCCTGGCGAAGGCGCTGCGCGAGCTGGTGGGCAAGCGCGACCGGCTGGCGCCGCTGATGGCGCGCGTGGATGGCTGCGACGGCGCGCTGCGCGACTGCCTGGACATCCCGGAGGACGAGGACGAGGCCTCGCTCTGCGCGCGGATCACCTGCCCGCCGGACTCCTTCCGCGAGGCGCTGGCGACGCTGGCCCAGCACAAGAACAAGGGCCCGCGCGAGGCGGCGGCGACGCTGCTGGCGATCCTCTCCGAGCCGGAGGAGGTGCGCGCCGCGCGCTGGGCCTCCTGGCACATGGCGCTGTTCACGCAGAAGGGCGAGAAGCGCGCGGCCCTGGCGAAGGAGGATGCCCTTCTCGCCGAGATGGAGCGGGTGGAGGAGATCCTGGCCCGGCAGTCCGCGCATCGCCTGCTCTCCGCCACCGGTGCCCTGCTCTCCGCCGCGCGGCCGGTGCTGGAGGACTACACCGCCCGCAAGACCCGCCGCGGCGCGCTGGACTTCGACGACCTGATCCACCGCGCCCAGGCCCTGCTGCGCGATCCCGGATCGGCCTGGGTCCTCTACAAGCTCGATGGCGGGCTGGACCACCTGCTGCTGGACGAGGCGCAGGACACCAACCCCGCGCAATGGGGCATCGCCCAGGCGCTGGCGGAGGAGTTCTTCGCGGGCAAGGGCACGCATGAGCCGGGCGACCGCACGCTGTTCGTCGTGGGCGACGAGAAGCAGAGCATCTTCGGCTTCCAGGGCGCCGATGCCCGCGGCTTCGCGGAGTGGGAGACGCGCTTCGACGCGCAGGTGACGCGCGGCGGCGCGGTGTTCGAGCGCGTGCCGCTGAACGTCTCCTTCCGCTCCTGCGCACCCGTGCTGGCGCTGGTGGACCAGGTGTTCGCGGATGGCGCGGCGCGAAAGGGCGTGGTGCGGGAGCACGCGGTGCTGGAGCACTCCGCCGACCGTGCGGGCCAGGCCGGCAAGGTGGAGATCTGGCCGCTTCTCGAACATGCTGATGCGGCGACACCGGAGCCCTGGATCGTCCCGCGCGAGCCCGTGGCCGCGCAGGACGCGGAGGCGCTGCTGGCCCAGGCCCTGGCCGCGCGCATCGCGGGCATGATCGCGAACGAGACCCTGCCCGCGCGCGGCGACCGCCCGATCCGCCCTGGCGACATCATGGTGCTGGTGCGCCGCCGCACGCGGCTGATCGAGCTGCTGGTGCGGCAGCTGAAGCAGAAGAACATCCATGTCGGTGGCGTGGACCGCATGGTGCTGGTGGAGCAGATCGCCGTGCGCGACATGCTCGCGCTCTGCGACGTGCTGCTGCTGCCGGAGGATGACCTCTCGCTCGCCGCACTGCTGAAGTCGCCGCTGGTCGGGATCTCCGAGGAAGACCTGCTGAACCTCGCCCACGGGCGCGAGGGGCCGCTCTGGCACGTCTTCGTCAAGCGGCGGGGCGAGAACTCGGCCATCGGCCGCGCGGCGGAATGGATCGCGGGGCTGGCGGACCGGGCGGACCTCATCACGCCGCACGCGCTGCTGTCGGAGGTGCTGGGCGAGCATGGCGGCCGCGCGAAGCTGCTGGCGCGGCTGGGCGCGGAGGCGGCGGAGGCGCTGGACGAGCTGCTCTCCGCCGCGTTGCGGCACGAGAACAAGTACGCGCCCTCGCTCCAGGGCTTCGTGCAGTGGCTGCGGCGCGGCGGCGCCCAGGTGAAGCGGGAGATGGAGAACGCGGCGGACGCCGTGCGGATCATGACCGCGCACGGCTCGAAGGGCTTGCAGGCGCCCGTGGTCATCATCCCCGATATCGGCCGCGGCGGCGCGCGGGACACGCTGCTCTGGAGCGGCGCGCGGGCCGCGGGCGCGAACATGCCGGAAGTCCCGCTCTGGGCGCCGCGCAAGGAGTTCCAGGCCGCGCCCTGGACCCGCGCCCGCAGCGCGCGGGAGGCGGCGGAGGCGGAGGAGGAGAACCGGCTCCTCTACGTGGCCCTGACGCGGGCGGAGGACCGGCTGCTGGTCTGCGGCCTGGCGCCGCGCCGGGCGCCCGCCCATCCGCCCTGGCACCAACTGGTGAAGGAGGGCTTCTTTCGCGGGCTGGAGGCCGGGCGAGAGGGCTTCGCGCGCGTGCCCTTCGACCCCACCACGCTGGGCCTGCCCGCGGATTGCGGCTTCGGGGAGGAGGGCTGGGAGGTGATTGCGCCGCAGAGCGCCGAGCCGAGGCCCGACCCGGCGGTGCTGCGCGCCGAGGCCGCCATCCTGCCGCACTGGGCCACCGAGCCCGCCCCGGCGGAGGCGAGCCGCGACCCCATCGCGCCCTCATCCCTGGAGGGCGAGCAGGAGCCCCCCGCCGCCGCCCCGCACGGTGCGGGCGATCCCACGGGGCGCCGCTTCCGGCGCGGGCTGCTGATCCACGGGCTGCTGCAGCACCTGCCGGAGCATGACCCCGCATCCTGGGAGGGCATCGCCCGCCGCCACCTGGCGCGCCCTGGCCATGGGCTGGACCCGGAGGAGCAGGCGGCGACGCTGGCCGAGACCCTGGCCGTGCTGCGCCACCCCGCCCTGGACGGGGCCTTCGGGCCGGAGAGCCTCGCCGAGGCCCCGCTGGCCGGGGTGGTGGAGGGCATCCCCATCGCCGGCCAGGTGGACCGGCTTCTGGTGATGCCGGACCGCGTGCTGGTGCTGGACTACAAGACCAACCGCCCGCCGCCGGCCGAGGTCTCTGCCGTGCCGGCGCTCTACCTGCGCCAGATGGCCGCCTACCGCGCCGTGCTGCGCGCCGCCTGGCCGGGGCGGCGGGTGGAGTGCGCGCTGGTCTGGACCTGGTCCGGCCACGTCATGCCGCTGCCGGACGCGGCGATGGACCCGCACGCGCCCGGGGCGATGGCCGGGGCCTAGTTCTCCCGCAGGGTCGAGATCGGGTCGCTGGCGGGGAAGCTCTCCTCCAGCGCCTCGTCCAGCTCCGCCTCGTCATGCGCCGCCTGACCTTCCGGGGCGGGTTGCGGCGGCGCGGCCGGCGCCGTGGGCGGCTTCTCGGAGGCCTTCTCGGGGGTCTTCTCGTCGGGCATGGCGTCGTCTCCTGCGGCTGGGCGGGAAGCATAGCGGGGCGGGATCGCCCGCGTCTTGCAGGCATGGCGCGCCCTGTGGGATGCAGATCCGGAACGGTCCGGCGGAACGGGCCGGAGGGAACCCCAGAGATGACCACCCGCCGCATGCTCGCCCGAGCCGCGCTCGGCCTGCCCCTGCTCCCCCTCGCCGCGCCGCGCGGTGCCATGGCCCAGGCAGGCGGCGCGGCGAACTACCCCGAGCGCCCCGTCACCCTCGTCGTCCCCTGGGCGGCGGGCGGCTCCACCGATGCGGTGGCGCGCATCCTCGCCGCGCGGCTGAGCCAGGACACCGGGAAGTCCTTCGTCATCGACAACCGCGCGGGCGCCAACGGCACCATCGGCTTCGCCTCCGTCGCGCGCGCCCGGCCGGACGGAACCACGCTGCTGGTGGGCACCATCAGCACCTACGCCATGGCGCCGCACCTCTACTCCCTGCCCTACGACAACGACCGGGCCTTCACCGGCATCGGGCTGATCGCGGCGCAGCCGATGATCCTGGTGGTGCCGAAAGCCTCGCCCTACCGCAGCCTTGCGGAGTTCGTGGCCGCGGCGAAGCGGCCGGACAGCCGCATGACCTATGCCAATTCCGGCACCGGCAGCTCCACCCACCTGGCAACCGAGCTGTTCCTGCGCGAGGCCGGCATCACCATGAGCGACGTGGGCTACCGCGCCGGCGCCCAGGCCGTGCAGGGCACGATGCAGGGCGAGGTGTCCATGGCGATCCAGGCCGCCTCCGGCCTGCTGCCCTTGATCGGCTCCGGCGAGCTGCGCCCGCTGGCCATCTCCTCCCGCGAGCGGAGCCTTGTCGCGCCGGATATCCCGACCTTCCGGGAACAGGGCTTCCCGGACTACGAGGCGGTGGAGCACATCGCCCTCCTCGCCCCCGCCGGCACGCCGGCCCCGATCGTCGCGCGCATCAACGAGCTGGCCCGCGCCGCCATGAACGCGCCCGAGACGAAGGAGCGCCTGGCGGCCCTGGCCGTAACGCCGGAGACGCAGCGGCCGGAGGAGTGGGCGGCCTACAACGCCGCGGAGAACGCGAAGTGGGGGCGGGTGATCCGGGAGCGGGAGATCAAGGTCCAGTAGCGCCGGGTTCGCGGCTGGCGGTCTGTGGCCAGGGAGAGGAAGAAGGAATTCTTCCTCTCCCCGGACCCCTCACCATCATCTTTTTCTATGGGTTGGTTTGAACCTCGCTAACGGTGCGCCTCGGCTCGTGGAGCCGAGGCGACTGCGAGGGCAGGATGGTGCCCGATCGTCAGGCGCCACGCCGCAAGTCAGTCCCGCGGCAGCCCGATGCAGGTCCAGGAGCCTCAGGCTCCTGGCGGGGATCCAAGGGGCGGAGCCCCTTGGGGGCCGCCTCACCCCACTCCCGTCGGCCCGTCCAGCACGATGCGCACGCGCCGCGCCAGATCCGCGCGGCCGTAGGGCTTGTGGATCAGGTCGAACTCCGTGCCGCCCACCTCGTCGCGGTTCATGCTGTCGTCGGCGTAGCCCGTGGTCAGCAGGATCTTCAGGCGGGGGCGCTGGCGGCGGGCTTCGCGCGCCAGCATCACGCCGTTCATGCCGCCGGGCATGATGAGGTCGGTGAAGAGCATGTCCAGCGGCGCGTCGCCGGCGATCATCCGCATCGCCTCGTGCCCGTCATGGGCGATGTGCACGGTGTAGCCGAACTCCTCCAGGATGGCGCGGGCCAGTTCCGCCACCTCCGGCCGGTCGTCCACCACCAGGATCGTCTCCGTGCCCGGCCGCTCGGAAGCGCGGGGCGAGGCGGGGCGGTCCGTGGCGTCCGCCTCCGCCTCGGGGAAGTAGAGGTGGACGGTGGTGCCCTGGCCGGGCGCGCTCTCGATCCGCACGGCGCCACCGGATTGCCGCGCGAAGCCATAGACCATGGAGAGGCCCAGCCCGGTGCCGCGCCCCTCCTCCTTCGTGGTGAAGAAGGGCTCCATCACGCGGGACAGAATTTCGGGCGGCATGCCGCTGCCATTGTCCATCACGCTGATGGTCGCGTAGCGCCCGGGCGTGAGGCGGTTGGCCATCAGCGCATCATCAGGCTCCACGAGAAGGGCGCGGGTGCGGATCGTCACGGCCCCGTCCGCCCGCCCGGCCAAGGCGTCGCGCGCGTTGATCAGCACGTTCAGCAGCGCGACCTCGGCCTGGGTCGGGTCCAGCCGGCAGGTGCCGATGGCGGGGTCCAGCTCGAAGTGCAGCGCGACACCCTCGCCGAGGCTGCGCGCCGCCATCTCGCGGATGCCCTCGGCCAGGGCGTTGAGGCTCACCGTCCGCCCTTCCAGCCGCTGCTTGCGGGAGAAGGCGAGGAGCTGCGAGGTCAGCGTGGCCGCGCGGTCCGCGGCGGCGCGGGCGGCGCCGAGGCTGCGCTGCATCCGCGCCCGGTCCGGCTCCGGCTTGCCCAGGGCGCTGTCCAGCAGGTCCATGTAGCCGCGCATGACCTGGAGGAGGTTGTTGAAGTCGTGCGCGATGCCGCCCGTGAGCTGGCCCAGCGCCTCCATCTTCTGTGCCTGGCGCAGCGCGTCCTCCGCGTCCCGCCGCCGGCTGACATCCAGCTGCGAGGCGAAGAAGTAGATCAGCTCCCCCTGCGGGTTCAGCACGGGAGAGATGAAGAGGGCGTTCCAGAAGGTGGAGCCGTTCTTGCGGTAATTCAGGATCTCCGTCGCGATCTCCCGCCGCGCCTCGACGGCGCGCCGCACCTCCGCCACCGTCTCGCGGTCCGTGTCCGGGCCCTGCAGGAAGCGGCAGTTGCGGCCGACGATCTCCTCCGGCTCGTAGCCCGTCATCTTCAGGAAAGCCTGGTTGGCGAAGGCGATCGGGTTGTCGGGCTGGTTGGGGTCCGTGACGATCATCGGCATGCGCGTCATCTCGACGGCCGCGAAGAAGATGTCCGAATGGGTGCTGGAGAACCCGCTATCGGCGCCGCCCTGCACGGTGGGCCGCCCGGTGGGAAGATGCCCTGCGGCGGCCGGTCCCCGGTGGGCCGGCTCGGCGTCGTCGTTCATGCGTCGTTCCGGGGATCTCGAAGGTACAACACCGGGCGCAGATCGGCACGAACAGCGAGTGCGCAAGAGGGGGAGCCGTGCCGTGCCGGCCGGCCCCCGCGGCTCACGCCGCCAGGGCCTGGACCGCGCGCGTGTTGCGCACCTGCACGAGGGTGAAGAGGCCGCCCGGCGGGCAGGGCTCCAGCGCCTCCACCTGCGCCTCGGCGTCCAGCAGGTCGGAGAGGGCGAAGTCCGGGTGCCAGCCGAGGATGCGGGAAAGGGGGGCCATGGTCCGCTCCACCCACCAGCGCGGCCCGTCCTGCGCGGCGAAGTGGTTCACGAACAGCAGCTGCCCGCCCGGCCGCACCACGCGCGACATCTCCGCGAAGAGGCGCTTGGCGTCCGGCACCACGCTGGCGGTGAACATGGCCACCGCCAGGTCGAAGCTGTCGTCGGCGAAGGCCATGCGCTCCGCGTCCATCTCGATCAGCCCCTCGACGTGGGAGAGGCCCTCGGCCAGCACGCGCTCCCGCGCCTTCTCCAGCATCTCGCGGGAGAGATCGACGCCGACCACCCGCTTGTCCCGCCGGTAGCGGGGCAGGGCGAGGCCGGTGCCCACCCCCACTTCCAGCACGCGGGTGCCGGGCAGGCGGTTCACCGCCGCCACCGCCCGCTTGCGCCCGAAGGAGGAGACACCGCCGAAGACCGTGTCGTACACGCCCGCCCAGCGCCGGTAGGCATCGCGAACCGCGCCCGCATCCAGCACCGCCCGCTTGTGGTCGCGGGACGGATCAGCGGTGAGATCGGGCAGGGGCGGCGCCATGATGCGTTCTGGGTCCGGATAATAGGGCCGGCCGTAAGGCGGGCCGGACAAGGGCGCTAAACCAGCCACCGCCGGGGCGCAAGCGGCCGTGATAGGCCGGGGCTTCAATCCCCGGGGAGGGGAGGTCAGTCCGCCGCCCCGCGCGCGGGGCCGGAGGCCGGGCGGACCAGGCGCACGCGGCGCCCCTCCACGCCCAATGCCAGGTTGCCGTCGCGCAGCGCCAGGGCGTCCGCGCCGAAGACCTTGCGGCGCCAGCCCTGGAGGGCGGGCAGGTCCTCCGGCCTTTCCGCAGCCAGCCGGTCCAGGTCGTCGGAACTGGCCAGCAGGCGGGGGGCCACCTGGTGCTCCTCGGCCTTGGCGGCCAGCAGCACCTTCAGCAGCGCGACCAGGGCGGGGGAGGCGGCGGGGCCGGACCTCTCGCGCGGGGGCTCGGGGAGCTCCGCCTCCGGCAGGTCCTTCGCGGCCTCGATGGCGGCGAGGAGGGAAGCGCCGGACTTGCCGCGGGCGAAGCCCTCCGTCACGCCGCGGGCGCGGGCCAGGGAGGCGGCGTCCGCCGGCGCCGTGGCGGCCACCTCCAGCAGGGATTCATCGCGCAGCAGGCGCTGGCGGGGGATGTTGACGCGCTGCGCCTCCCGCTCCCGCCAGGCGGCGATGGCGCGCAGCACGCCGAGGAACCGGCGGTTCGTGGTGCGCGGCCGCAGCTTCTCCCACGCCGCCTCGGGGTCGGTACGGTAGGTGGCGGGGTCGGTCAGGGCCGCCATCTCCTCGCCCACCCAGTCCAGCCGCCCCTCCTTCGCCAGCCGGTCGCGCAGCGCCACGTAGATGCGGCGGAGATGCGTGACGTCCGCGGCCGCGTAGGCGATCTGGGCGGGGGAGAGGGGGCGGGCGGACCAGTCGCTGAAGCGGTGGGCCTTGTCGATCTGGGCGTTGGCCAGGGCGCGGGCGAGGCTGTCGTAGCTCGCCTGGTCACCGAAGCCGGCCACCATGGCGGCGATCTGCGTGTCGAACAGGGGCTGGGGCGTGGCGCCGTAGCGCAGCAGGAAGATCTCCACGTCCTGCCGGCAGGCGTGGAACACCTTCACCACGTGCTCGTCCGCCAGCAGGGCGCCGAGGGGGGAGAGGTCGAGGCCCGGGGCGAGGGCATCGACCACCGCCGTGTCCTGCGACCCGCCGAGCTGGACGACGCAGAGCTCGGGCCAGTAGGTCCGCTCCCGCATGAATTCCGTGTCCACGGTCACGAAGGGCTCCTGCCGGAGCCGTTCGCAGAGCGGCACGAGCTGCTCCGTGGTGGTGATGAGGACGGGCTCGGGATCGGCAACAGCCGGGCGGCGGGACATGGGGCGCCGGTTTAATCGGAGTTCGCTCCGGTCACAAATCCTGCCGGCTCCGCGGCTGCCGCGTGGCGGCTCCGGGGCTTCCGGCGCAGCGGGGCAGACCGGCCTCACGGACCCTGCCGCGCCTCCGGGAGCGGCCCGCTGCGCCCCTCGCGGCTGGCCCGCCGCCAGGCCGCGGGCGGCACGCCGGTCATGCGGCGGAAGGCGCGGCTGAACGCCTCCTCCGACTCATAGCCCACCCGGAGCGCCACCTGCGCCACCGGCAGCCCGCCCCCCGCCAGCAGCCCCGCCCCCAGCTGCAGTCGCCAGCGCCCGAGATATCCCATGGGCGGGCACCCCACGAGCCGCGCGAAGCGCTCCGCCAGGGTGGAGCGGGAGAGGCCCACGTCGCGCGCCAGCGCGTCCAGCGTCCAGGGCTCGGCCGCGCGGCCGTGCAGCAGGTTCAGCGCGCGGCCGACATGCGGGTCGCGCAGCGCCGCGAACCAGTTCCGCCCCTCCGCCGGCAGGTCCTCCACGTGGCGCCGCACCAGCTCGGCGAAGAGCAGCTCGCTCAGCCGCGCCAGGATGGCCTCGCCGCCGATGCGCCGGCGCGCGGCCTCGGCCATCGTGGCGCTCGCCAGCTGCCCCATCCAGGAGGGGCCATCCCGCCCGGCACGGTGGTGCAGCATGCGCGGCAGCGCCTCCAGCAGCGGGTTGAAGGGGCGCGCATCGCAGCCGAGGAAGCCGCAGATCACGCAGGCCGTCGGCTCGCCCGCCGCGCCGAGCCGGAGGGAGAGGGGGGCGGCCGCCGCGGCCTCTCGGTACAGGGCGAGGTCCGGGACCTGCCGCAGCCCCGGCGCGCTGGACAGCACGTGCGCGTCGCCCTGGGGGAAGGCGATGATGTCCCCCGCTTCCAGCCGCACCGGCGCGGCGCCGACCAGCCCGCCCCAGCAGGCGCCGCGGTGGATCAGGTGGTACTCGATGACGTGCTGGGCGCCGGGCATGACATGGGGCGCGCAGGCCGCGGCCGGCGGCGCCTCCGCGGCCCAGGGCTCCCGGGCCTCGACGCGGAAGAACACCGCCCCCGTGAGCCGCACGGCGCGCAGCACCTCGGACAGCGCATCCTGGCCCATGCACCTCCTTCGCGGCCGGCCCCGCATGGCAGGGCCCCACCGATCCGGATTGGGCGGGAATCGTAACGAGCATCCGGACGATCGGTCAAACGGATCGGCAGGCGCGTCATTCAGCCGCCCACCCGCATCCTCTAGCAATCAGCCTGCAGAGGAGGTGCAAGATGGATACGCAGACCGCCCCGCTCGGCCTTCCCGACCCCACGAGGCTGCAGGGCTTCGTCAACCGCATGCTCGACGACCTCGGCGGCGCCATGGCGGTGCCGCTCGTCCGCATCGGCGACGAGCTCGGCCTCTACACCGCGCTGGACGGGGCGGGGCCCGTCACCCCGGCCGAGCTGGCCGGGCGCACCGGCACGAACGAGCGGCTGCTGCGCGAGTGGCTCTCCGCCCATGCTGCCGCCGGCTACCTTGACTACGATCCCGGCACCGGCCGCTTCTCCATGAACCCCGAGCAGGCCATGGTCTTCGCGCGGCCGGAGAGCCCCGCCTTCATGCTCGGCGCCTTCGAGATCGCGGCGGCGAACCTGCTGGATCAGCCGCAGGTGACGAAGGCCTTCACCCGGCCCACGGGCCGCGGCGCCGGCTACGACACGCGCTGCGCCTGCCTGTTCAGCGGCATCTCCCGCTTCTTCCGGCCGGGCTATGTCGCGCACCTGCTGGGCGAGTGGCTGCCCGCCCTGGAGGGGGTGGAGGAGAAGCTGCGGCGCGGGGCCCGGGTGGCGGATCTCGGCTGCGGGCACGGCGCCACCGTGATCCTGATGGCCGAGGCCTTCCCCAACTCGCACTTCACCGGGCTGGACTACCACGCCGCCTCCATCGCCTGCGCGCGGGAGGCGGCGGGGCGGGCCGGCGTGGCCGCGAACACGCGCTTCGACGTGGCCGGCGCCACCGACTTCACCCCGGGGGAGGCGAATTTGGGGGAATACGACCTGCTGGCCTGCTTCGACGCGCTGCACGACATGGGGGACCCGGTGGGCGTGGCCGAGCGGGTGCGCCGCGCGCTGCGGCCGGACGGGACCTTCATGCTGGTGGAGCCGAAAGCGGGGAACCGGCTGGAGGAGAACATCAACCCCGTCGGCCGCCTGTTCTACGCCGCCTCCACCATGATCTGCACGCCTGTCTCCCTCGACCAGCCCGGCGCCGCCGCCCTTGGTGCCCAGGCGGGGCCGGAGCGGCTGGAGGGCGTGCTGCGCCGGGCCGGCTTCACCCGCGTGCGGCTGGCGACGGAGACGCCGTTCAACCTCGTGCTGGAGGCCAGGGCCTGAAAGGTGTTCCGGCGCTGCGCCGCGGTGCTTTCCGGGGTGGAGGCCGGACACCGGGTCGGATGGCGTGCGGGCTGTGGCTTCGGCCGCCGCCCCGCGCCCAGGGCAGCACCTCTCAGCCCTCTTCGTCCGGGGGGCCGAGGTGCCGGCTGAGGCTGGCCGCGAGTTCGGCCCGCAGCTCTAGCTGCCCCACCACCTCTCCATTGATCGGCGCTCCCGTGAGGCAGCGCTGCATCTCCTGCCGGAGACGGTCGAGGATGTCGTCCTGCTTATGCGGCACAACGTCTCTCAGGGTCCTGCGGACAACGGCACCGACTGCCGCGTCGATCTCCGAAACCGGAAGTATCGCAGGGTGTCTCAAAATCATGATGGCCGCATTCATTCGTACTTACAATAATGCATTCTGAAATGCGTTTAGGTATCAGGGCTTTCCGATCACTTGGTTCGCAAAAGTGGAATTAAAACATGTCCCTGTGCCGGGTGCAGGCCTACTCATTTCCTGAAGAATGTCCACCTCAGGGCAAGGTTTGCCAGGGGTGAGCAATGCCGGTTTTCTCTGACGATCGTTCGCCGGACAACGATAGTACCGAAGGGAAGGTGGAGGCTGTCGACCAGATGCTGGCCGAACTAGTCATCTTCGCCAGGGATCAGCGAAGCGCGGCCCTGCACTTCCTGACCGAGGTCGTGGCTGTCCTCGCAGGGAAGGTGCAGAAGTAGCGGCTGCTCCCCGGCTCCGATGCGGCGGGCGACGTGGAACTCCCGCCTGTGACCAGCCTCCGCCGTGCGCCGGAACGTCACCCTCGGCCTACCCCGTTACCGCGAGGCGGCACTCCGAAGGTTCCGTGCCGCCCGCTCCTCTGCCCGGGCCCCTAGGCCGCGATTTCCGCGAGCGGCGCCGGGCGCTTCCCGCCGTCCTCACCCCGCTGTTGGATCCAGGAAGGTAAAGAGGGATGTGATCCGGCCTTCCCGCACCAGCACCACGTCCAGCCCCGTGACGCGCGGCGGCTGCCCCGGCGGGCCGAAGCCCCAGGCGAGGCGCCCGGCGCCTTCCACGGCCTGGGCGGGGCCGGTCTCCGTGAAGACGAAGCCCGGCAGCTCCTCGTGCAGTCGCTCTACTGCCTTGTCCAGGGCCGCTTGGCCGTGCTGGGTGCCGTGTGGATCGGCGAAGACGAGGTCCTCCGCGTAGAGTTCCGCGATGGCGGCGCGGCGCCTGGCCGCGTCGCGCTCGCCGAACACCTCGTGCAGGTTGCGCCTCAGCAGGGCGGCGATTCCGGTGTCCTCGCTCATTTCCGTCATCCCTCCTGGCTCAGACCTGGGCCAGGCCGCCATCGGCGAAGAGCTCGGCGCCGGCGACGAAGCTGCTGTCGTCGGAGGCGAGGAAGAGCACGGCCCTGGCGATCTCCTCCGGCTCCGCCACGCGGCCCAGCGGCACCTGGCTCGCCATGTAGTCCAGCAGGCCCTGCTGCTGCGCCGCGTCCGGGCCCGCCAGTTCCACCAGCCCGGTGGTGCGGACCGGGCCGGGGCTGATGACGTTCACGCGGATGCCGCGCGCCTTCAGGTCCAGGGTCCAGCTGCGGGCGAGGTTCCGCACCGCGGCCTTGGAGGCGCTGTAGAGGCTGAAGGCCGCCGTGCCCACCGTGCCGGCGGTGGAGCCGGTGAGGATGACGGAGGCGCCGTCCACCAGCAGCGGCAGGGCCTTCTGCACGGTGAAGACCACGCCCTTCACGTTGCGGCCGAAGGTGTCCTCGTACTGCTCCTCCGTGATCTCGCCGAGCGGGAGCATCGAGCCGCCGCCGGCATTGGCGAAGAGGACGTCGATCCGCCCCGCATCGGCCTTCACCCGCTCATAGAGCCGGTTGAGGTCGGCGGACTTCGACGAGTCCGCCTGGATGCCGGTGGCGTTGGGGCCGATCGCGGCCACGGCGGCGTCGAGCTCCGCCTGCCGGCGCCCGGTGATGAAGACGCGCGCGCCTTCGGCGGCGAAGCGCCGTGCGGTGGCGAGGCCGATGCCGCTGGTGGCACCCGTGACGACGGCGACCTTGCCTTCAAGTTTGCGGGCCATCTGGAGAACTCCGTGCTGGTTGATCCGATGGCCCGAAGATGTCGCCAGGAGCGTCCTTTCAAAATAGAAAGGGATGCAATTTATCCTTGCAGGATTGTCGATGTCGCGGCTGCCGGATTTCGAGGCTCTGGCCATGGTCGCCAAGGTGGCGGAGGAGCGGTCCTACGCCGGGGCCGCTCGCGCGCTGGGCGTCTCCGTCGCCACCGTCTCCCGCGCCGTCACCCGGTTGGAGGAGCGGCTGGGCGGACGGGTGTTCAACCGCTCCTCCCGCCGCCTGGCGCTGACCGACCTGGGCCGGGGCCTGGCGGAGCGGGCCGGGCGCGTGCTGTGGGAGGCCGAGGAGGCAGAGAATGCGGCGCGGGAGCTGGCGAGCCGGCCGCGCGGGCTGGTGCGGCTGGCCGTGCCCATGTCCTTCGGGCTGCGCTGGGTGGCGCCGCTGCTGCCGGAGTTCCTGCGCCGCTACCCTGAGATTTCCGTGGACCTGCACCTGAGCGACGCGAGCGTGGACCTGATCGGGGAGGGCTTCGACGCCGCCCTCCGCATCGCCGTGCTGGAGGATTCCTCGCTGGTGGCGCGGCGCCTCTGCCCGGTGTCGCGGCTCGTCGTCGCCGCACCCGCCTATCTTGCCCGCAACGGGCGGCCGCAGCACCCCGGCGACCTCGTGGCGCATCACTGCCTGGGCTACGCCTATCGCGCGCGGGGCGATTCCTGGCGCTTCGCCGGGCCGGGTGGGGCGGAGGAGGCGGTGACGCCCACCGGCCCGCTGCGGGTGACGAACGTGGAGGCGCTGCTGCCCACCCTGCTCGCCGGGCTCGGCATCGCGGAACTGCCGGACTTCATCGCGGCGGAGTACCTGGCGGACGGGCGGCTGGAGGCGATCCTGCCGGGCTGGCGCCTTGCCTCCGGCGGGCTCTACTTCGTCACCCCCACGGCGCGGAACCGGCCGGCGAAGGTGGAGGCGCTGGCGGCGTTCATGGCCGAGCGCCTCTCCGGGCGGGGCTGGGGCGGGGTGCCGTGACCCGCGCGGCGCGGCAGGGCCGGGTCAGGGCCGCGCCAGCTTCCGCACGATGGCCCGGATCCCGGCCGCCCCGAGCGGCGCCGGATCGACGGAGCGGTGGATCATGAGGCCCTCGATCAGCGCGTCCAGCGCCCTCGCCGTGCCCGGCTCGAAGTGCTGCCGCAGGGCGGCCTGGCTGCGCTCCATCCAGTCCCTCATCACCGAGCGGAGCGGCGGGTGGCGGGCCGCGAAGGCGTAGAGCTCGTAGCTCAGGAGGAGGGTGCGCTCGTTGGAGCCGGGTTCGCCGAGGATGATGTCCACGACGGCCTCCTCTGCCTCCTCCGTCGTGCGCGCGGCGCCGAGGCGCCCGGCGAACTGCCGCGACATGCTCTCCGCGAGGCGTGTGAAGGCGGTGTGGAGCAGGTCCTCGAGCCCGGCGAAGTGGTAGGTCATCGATCCCAGCGGCACGTCCGCCCGCTCCGCGACCCTGCGGTGGGTGGTTCCCGCCACGCCGTGCGCGGCGATGACGTCCAGCGCGGCTTCGATGATGCGGTCGCGTCGCTCGGGGTCGTGTCGGCGGGGCCTGGTGGTCAAGTCGCACGTTCCGGTGATCCGCCGTGGCGCCTGGGCTGCCGGGCTTCCCACCCGATATGTACGCCTGTACGCATCGTCGCAAGAGGCCTGGACGGGGTCCTTGTGGACCGGCGGGTGCCCGGGCCGGGTGCTGGAAGGGTGGCGATGCGCAGCGAGCGTGAGAAGATGCTGGCCGGGGAGCTGTACGACGCCCTCGACCCCGGCCTCGTCGCGGACCGGTACAGGGTCCGGGACCTCTGCCGGCAGCTCAACGCCTCCAGCGATGCGGAGGAGGAGATGCGGCGCGGGCTCTGCCGGCAGATCTTCGGGAAGGGGGGCGACACGGTCTGGATGCAGCCGCCCTTCCACTGCGACTACGGCTCCAACATCGAGCTGGGCGAGCGCGTGTTCTTCAACTTCAACTGCGTGGTGCTCGATGTCTGCCGGGTCCGCATCGGCGACTTCACGCTGTTCGGGCCGGGCGTGCAGATCCTCACGCCGATGCACCCGCTCGACGCGGCGCTGCGCCGGAAGGAGGAGTACGGCAGGCCGATCGACATCGGCGCGGACGTGTGGGTCGGCGGCGGGGCGCTGATCCTGCCGGGCGTGACGATCGGCTCGGGCGCGGTGATCGGGGCGGGCAGCGTCGTCACGCGCGACGTGCCGGCCGGTGTTCTCGCCGCCGGCAACCCCTGCCGCATCATCCGCGAGATCACCGGAGAGGAGCGGGAAGCGCGGGCGTCCCGCTCCTGACGGCAGGCCCGGAAAGGCCCCGGGCGCGCGGCGGTTACCCGGCGGCCCGCACCAGCGGCTCCAGCCCCGTCTTCTGCAGCGCGGGCGCCGCCTCGGGGGAGGCGAGGTAGCGGATCAGGGCGCGGGCCGCCTCCGGCTCCCGCGCGTTCGCCGCGATGCCCGCGCAGAAGATGGTGGGCTGCTGCACGGCCTCCGGGATGGTGCCTAGGTAGTCGATCCCCTCGATCGGCAGCAGCTCGCTCACCTGCTGAAAGCCGATCTCGGCCTCGCCGCGCGCCACCACCGTGCCCACGCGCTCGCTGTAGATGCGGCGGCTCTTGGCCATCAGCTCGTCGTGCAGGCCGAGCTTCCGGTACATCTCCGTCTCGATGTAGACGCCGCTCGCGCTGGCCGAGTAGGCGATGGACTTCGCGGCCAGCAGGGCCTGGCGGAAGGATTCCAGGCTGGAGATGTCGGGCCGCGGCGCGCCCTTGCGCACGGCCATGCCGATGAGGGAGCGGGCGATGTCCACCCGGCTGCCCGGCTGGGCCTGGCCCTTGGCGATCAGCGCCTCCAGCCCGTCCGCCGCCAGCAGCACCACGTCCGCCGGCTCCCCCCGCGCCAGGCGCTGGGGGATGGCATCGGGCGCCGCGCCCATGGAGGCGCCCTGGTGGGTGGTGAGCTTGTGGCCCGTGCTGCTCTCGAAGCCCGGGATCAGGGAGCGGTAGGCGGCGGTGAGGCCGCCCGAGGTCAGCACCACCACCTCCGCCGCCGCGGCGCGGCGGGCGAGGAAGGGCAGGGCGGCGGCGCCCAGCAGCAGGGCGCGGCGCGAGGCGTGGATCATGGCGGTCCTCCCGGTTTGGCGGGAGGCTAGAGCCGATTTCCCGGCAGTGGAACCGCGGGCGCGGGGGGGGCGCCTTCCCGGCCGGCCTCCCGGCGATGTTCATGCGTATTCCGGAATGGACGGCGGCGTGGCATTCCCGTCCGATGCTCAGGCAAGCCCTCCGCCGCCTTCGCGCCTGCCTTGTCGCGGCCCTTCCGCTCGCCCTCCCGGCCTGCGTGGCTCCCTGCGATGGAGGGCCGAGCACCACGGTGGGGGTGGCGCTGCAGAACCGCCTTCCCGTCATGCCGGTGGAGGTGAACGGCAGGCCAGTTCCCTTCGTGATGGACACGGGGGCCTCCCTC
Source organism: Roseomonas populi (assembly GCF_024594815.1). Taxonomy (GTDB): domain Bacteria; phylum Pseudomonadota; class Alphaproteobacteria; order Acetobacterales; family Acetobacteraceae; genus Roseomonas; species Roseomonas populi. The sequence continues at coordinate 49,516 of NZ_JANJOU010000012.1, forward strand.
ACCACCCTCCTGCCGGAGGGCGTGGCCGTGCTGGGCCTGCCCGTGGACCGGCTGCGCTTCTCCAGCGGCGTGGGGATCGCCGGCGAGACGCGGGCGCAGAACGTGCTGCTCTCCCGGATGCGGGTGGGAGGGCACGACCTGCGGAATTTGTCGGTCCCGGTCGCCGCCTATTCCCGGCCGGGCGGGGCGCGCGTGGCGGGGCTGCTCGGCGCGGACCTGCTGCGGATCTCCGAGGTCGAGCTGGACATGCCGGCCCGCCGCGTGACCCTGCATGACGGGCGCCGGTGCCGCCTGGCGGCGATGCCCGGGCAGGGCGCCTACGACGCCATCCCCGTCGCGCTCGTGGGGGGCGGGCTCATGGTGCTGCCGGTCGAGGTGAACGGGCAGCCGATGCGGGCCCTCTTCGACACGGGGGCCGAGGCCAGCCTGCTCCGGCGCTCCCTGGCGCCCGCGATCGGGGTGACGGAGCAGGAAGTGACGAGGCTTCCGATGGGGACCGCCCATGGGATCGGGACGGGGGGCGTGGAGGTCCGCCTGCTCCGGGGCGTCACGGTCCGGATCGGGGCGGAGAGGATGGCCGGTGCGTCACTGCTCCTCGGGCCCTTGCCGGCCTCCGCCCCTTTCGACCTCATTCTCGGGCAGGACTACATCGGGGGGCGGCGGTTCTGGCTCTCCTATGCCGAGCAGCGCCTCTACGTGCAGAGGCCCGGCGGGCGCTAGACCGCCGGAGGGCGGGAGCGGGATGGCGGGGGAGCCGGCCATCCGCGGCCTCAGAGCAGGGCCCGCAGCAGCACCGGCGCCAGCAGGGCACTGACGAGGGCATTCAGCGCCATGGCGATGCCGGCGAAGGTGCCGGCCACCGGGTTCACCGTGAAGGCGCGGGCCGTGCCCAGCCCGTGCGCGGCCAGCCCCGCCGCGAAGCCGCGGGCGCGCATGTCCTTCATCCCCATGGCGTTCATCACGGGGGTGACGATCACCGCCCCGATGGCGCCGGTGATGAGGACGAGGACGGCCGCCAGGGCCGCATCCCCGCCCAGGCTCTCCGCGATGCCCATGGCGATGCCGGTGGTCACCGATTTCGGCGCGAGCGAGGCGAGGACGGGGCCGGAGACGCCGAGGGCGCGGGCGATCAGCAGGGCGGAGAGCATGGCGGTGATGGAACCCGCCAGCAGCGCCGCCGCCATGGGCAGGAGAGAGCGCAGCACGGTGTGCCGGTTGCGGTAGAGCGGCACGGCCAGCGCGACGGTGGCGGGGCCGATGAGGAAGTGCACGAACTGCGCGCCCTCGAAATAGGTGCGGTAGGGCGTGCCGGTCGCGTAGAGGACGCCCGCCGCGATCACCACGGCGATGAGCATGGGGTTCGCCACGGGGTGGCGCCGCAGCAGGGCCGAGATCCGGTCCGCCGCCAGGTAGGCCAGCAACGTGACCGTCAGCCAGAGGAGCGGCGTGCGGGAGAGATAGACCCAGAGAGAGAAATCGGGGTCGCTCATGCGCCGGCCTCCTCCTTGCTGCCGCGGCCCGTCATGCGGGCGACGGCGACGAAGACGAGGGCGGTGACGACAAGGCCGAGCAGGGTGGAGACCACCAGCGAGGCGGCGAGCGCGAACCAGTGGGCCGCCAGCACGTCCATCCGGTTCACCACCCCCACCCCGGCCGGGACGAAGAGGAGGGTGAGGTTCATCAGCAGCCCGTCCGCCGGGCCGGTGACGAAGCGGGTGTCCAGCGGTTCTGCCAGCAGGTCATTCCCGAGCAGCAACAGGAGCAGGAGCACCATGCCGACCACGGGGCCGGGCAGGGGCCAGCCCGTGCCGTGCACCAGCGCCTCCCCCACGAGTTGGCAGAGAAGGATGAGGGCCGCGCCAGGGATCATGGGTGGGGTTTAGCGAGGATCGTGCCGGGGCGGCCCCGCGATCCCGTCGCATCGCCCATGCCGCCCCGTGGGAGGGGCCGGGGAAGTCCCGCGCGGAGGTGATGGGCCCCCGGCTTTCCCGCGGGAGCGGCCCTCCGTAACCTCCGCCCGATTCGGAGGGGGCCAACATGGCGGACGGGATCGAGGCGGCCTGGGACCGGGTTGCGGAGCTGGCGCGCACCCCCGGGGCGGGCGCCATCCGCCCGCTGATGGCCGATGCGGCCCGGGCGGCGCGCCTTACCCGCCGGGCGGGGGACGTGCTGGCGGACCTGACCAAGACCTCCCTTTCCGCCGAGGTGCTGGACGCGCTGCTGGCCCTGGCCGGGGAGCGCGGCGTGCTGGCGGCGCGGGACGCCATGGCGCGCGGCGAGGCGATCAACACCACCGAAGGCCGCGCCGTGCTGCACATGGCGCTGCGCGGGCCGCGTGGGGCCTTCAAGGCCGGAAGCGAGGACGCCTCCGCCGAGGTGCACGACACGCTGGACGCCATGCGCGCCTTCTGCGCCCGGGTGCATGGGGAACAGCGCTTCACCGACGTGGTGAACATCGGCATCGGTGGCTCCGACCTCGGGCCGCAGATGGCGGCGCGGGCGCTGTGGCGCGCGGGGATGCCGATGCGCGCCCACTACCTCTCCAACGTCGATGGCCATGCCTGGGAGGCGATGCGCCACGGGCTGGACCCGGCGCGCACCCTGGTTCTGGTGGCGAGCAAGACCTTCACCACCGCCGAGACCATGGCCAACGCCCACCTGGTGCGGGACTGGCTGCGGGCGGGGCTGGGCGAGGCGGAGGCGGGGGCGCATCTCGTCGCGCTCTCCACCAACCTGAAGGCCACTGCCGCCTTCGGCGTGCCGGAAGGGCAGGTCTTCGGCTTCAAGGATTGGGTTGGCGGGCGCTTCTCCATGTGGTCGGCCATAGGGCTCTCGGTCGCGCTGGCCTGCGGGTGGGAGGTGTTCCAGGCGCTGCTGGACGGCGCGCGGAGGATGGACGAGCACTTCCTCTCGGCCCCGGCCGAGGAGAACCTGCCCCTGCTGATGGCGCTGGCGGAGGTGTGGCACGTGGACATGCTGGGCTACCCCACCCGCGCCGTGCTGCCCTATGACGAGCGCCTGGGCCGCTTCCCCGCCCATCTCCAGCAGGTGGAGATGGAGAGCCTGGGCAAGCGCGTGACGTTGGGCGGGCTGCCCGTTTCCCGCCCGACCGGCCCGGTGGTGTTCGGCGAGCCCGGCACCAACGCGCAGCACTCCTTCATGCAGCTGCTGCACCAGGGCACCACGCCTGTTCCCGCCGACATCGTGCTGGTGGCGAACCCCGACCACGGCTTCGAGGAGAACCACCGCCAGCTTCTCGCCAACGGCCTCGCCCAGGCCGAGGCCCTGCTGCGCGGCCGGGACGCGACGGAGGTGCGGGAGGAGATGGAGGCGAAGGGGATGGACGCCGCCGCCATCGCGGCGCTGCTGCCCCACCGCCTCTTCCCCGGCGACCGTCCCAGCACCACCCTGCTGATCCCGCACCTGGATGCGGGCACGCTGGGGCAGCTCGTCGCGCTCTACGAGCACAAGGTGTTCTGCCTCGGCGCGCTGTGGAACGTGAACGCCTTCGACCAGTGGGGGGTGGAGCTGGGCAAGCAGCTCGCGGGGGTGCTGGTGCCGGAACTGGCGCCAGGGGCGAAGCCGGGGGCGCACGATCCCTCCACCACGGCGCTGATCGCGGAGATCCACCGGCTGCGCGGGGAATAGGGCGTTCGAGGGAGGGGCGGCCTTCCCGGCGGCGGTTGACGCCTGGGCATCGGGCGTGTTCTCGGACGCCCCTTCCCGATGCCGGCGCGCCGCGCCGATCCCAGGCCCCGAGTACCCATGATCCGCCTCGATTCCATCAGCAAGCAGAGCGGCCAGCAGCTTCTCTTCATCGATGCCTCCGCCGCGCTCCAGCGCGGCGAGAAGATCGGCCTCGTCGGCCCCAACGGCGCGGGCAAGACCACCCTGTTCCGCATGATCACCGGGGCCGAGCAGCCGGATGAGGGCCAGGTGCTGGTGGACCGTGGCGTCACCGTCGGCCTCTTCAGCCAGGATGTGGGGGAGATGTCCGGCCGCACCCCGGTGGCGGAGGTGATGGACGGCGCCGGCGATGTCAGCACGGTCGCGGCCGAGCTGGCCGCGCTGGAGGCCGCCATGGCGGACCCGGAGACGGAGGACCTGGACGCCGTCATCGAGCGCTTCGGCGAGGTGCAGGGGCGCTTCGAGGAGCTGGGCGGCTACGCGCTGGAGGGCCGCGCGCAGGAGGTGCTGGCAGGGCTGGGCTTCAGCGGGGAGATGATGGAGGGCGATGTCGGCAAGCTCTCCGGCGGCTGGAAGATGCGCGTGGCGCTGGCGCGCATCCTGCTAATGCGCCCGGACGTGATGCTGCTGGACGAGCCGAGCAACCACCTGGACCTGGAGAGCCTGATCTGGCTGGAGGGGTTCCTGCGCGGCTATGACGGCGCGCTGCTGATGACCTCGCACGACCGCGAGTTCATGAACCGCATCATCAACAAGGTGGTGGAGATCGATGGCGGCGCGCTGAACTCCTACACCGGCGACTACGAGTTCTACGAGGCGCAGCGCGCCATGAACGAGCGCCAGCAGCAGGCGCAGTTCGAGCGCCAGCAGGCGATGCTGGCGAAGGAGATCAAGTTCATCGAGCGCTTCAAGGCGCGCGCCTCCCACGCCGCGCAGGTGCAGAGCCGCGTGAAGAAGCTGGACAAGATCGAGCGCGTGGAGCCGCCGAAGCGCCGGCAGACCGTGGTATTCGAGTTCGGCCAGGCGCCGCGATCCGGCGACGACGTGGCGAGCCTGAAGGGCGTGCACAAGCGCTACGGCAGCAAGGTGATCTACGAGGGGCTGGACTTCCTGGTGCGCCGGAAGGAGCGCTGCTGCGTGCTGGGCACCAACGGCGCCGGCAAGTCCACGCTGCTGAAGCTGGTGGCGGGCTCCACCGCGCCGGATGCGGGCACCGTCTCGCTCGGCGGCAGCGTGAAGATGGGCTACTTCGCCCAGCACGCCATGGAGCTGCTGGACGGGGAGCGCACCGTGTTCCAGGCGCTGGAGGATGCCTTCCCGCAGGCCGCGCAGGGATCGCTGCGGACGCTGGCCGGCTGCTTCGGCTTCTCCGGCGACGAGGTGGAGAAGCGCTGCCGCGTGCTCTCGGGCGGGGAGAAGGCGCGGCTGGTGATGGCGCGCATGCTGTACGACCCGCCGAACTTCCTGGTGCTGGACGAGCCGACCAACCACCTGGACATGGCGACGAAGGAGATGCTGATCGCGGCTCTCTCGGACTACGAGGGCACGATGCTCTTCGTCTCGCACGACCGGCACTTCCTGGCCGCGCTGTCCAACCGCGTGCTGGAGCTGACGCCGGAGGGCATCCACCAGTACGACGGCGGCTACACCGAGTACGTGGCGCATACCGGGCAGGAGGCACCCGGCCTGCACGCCTAGGTCCTGGCCGCCCGAGAGGATCGGGGCAGGCTCGCCGGCGATATCGCCGGGGCCGCCCGCCCCATGATCCGCCGGCCGGGGCGCGTTACCGGCCTGGGACTGTCGCCGTGACCTCGATCGCCGCGTACCAGGCGGCGAGATCGGCGATCTGCCCGTCCGTCAGCTCCCTGGCCACGATGTTCATCTGCTCGTTCTCCCGCTCCCTGGCGCGATAGGCGCGGAGCTGCGCCGCGACATAGGCCGCATTCTGCCCGGCCAGGTTCGGGGCTTCGGGCAGGGTGGCGATGCCGTCCTGCCCGTGGCAGCTGGAGCAGACGCCGGCGGCCAGCCGCCGGCCCGCGCGCGGATTTCCCTCCTGGCCTTGCGCGTGGGCGGGGACGGTGGCCGCCCCCGCCAGCAGCAGCACCGCCAGGACCGCTCCCCGTCGCATCACCGCCTGCTGCGGTCATAGGAGATGCGGTAGACGGCGCCCGCCATGTCATCCGAGACAAGCAGCGATCCGTCGCGTAGCACGGCCACGTCCACGGGGCGGCCGAGATACTCGTTCGTCTCCTCGTCCAGCCAGCCCTCGGCAAAGGGCTTCTGCTCCTTCACCGACCCGTCCGGGTTCAGGAAGGTCACCATCACCCTCGCCCCCACGGGCTCCGTGCGGTTCCAGGAACCGTGCTGGGCGTTGAAGATGGCGCCGCGGTACTCCTCCGGGAACATCCGGCCGTCGTAGAAGGTGATGCCGAGGTCGGCGGCGTGGTTCTGCGTCTCCACCGCCGGGAAGACCGCATCGGCCGGGGGCTGCGCCTCCGCGTATTCCCGGGTGCGGACGCGGCCGCCGCCATACCAGGGGAAGCCGAAGTTCTGCCCCGCGGCGGTGATGCGGTTGATCTCGCCGGGCGGGGTGTTGTCGCCCATGCCGTCCACCTGGTTGTCGGTGAACCACAGCTCGCCGGAGCCGGGCCGGAAGGCGATGCCCACGGAGTTGCGGATGCCGCGCGCATAGACCTCGCGGTTCTTGCCGTCGCGGTCCATGCGGATGATCCCGGAGATGCCGACCCGGTTGTAGAGCTCCATCTTGGCGGCGGGCGGCACGTTGAAGGGCTGGCCGAGGGCGATGTAGAGCTTGTTGTCCGCCCCGATCCGGCAGACCCGGGCGCCGTGGTTGAAGCTCTCCTCCGCGGTGGGGACGAGCCCGCCCTGCGGCACCACCACCTCCGCCGCCACGTCCGGGCTCTCGTAGAAGAACTCCGCCGCGGGGAAGGCGACGACGCGGTTGTGCTCCACCACGTAGAGGATGCCGTCCGGCGAGAAGCAGAGACCGTTCGGCACGGAGAAGCCGACGGAGGGGGCGAAGACCTTCACCTCGTCCGCCACCCGGTCGCGGTCGCGGTCCGTCAGCGCCCAGACCCGCGTCTTGCGGGTGCCGACGAAGACCACGCCCGAGGCGCCGACCGCCATGTGGCGGGCATCCGGCACCACGGCGTAGAGGTCGATCCGGAAGCCCTCCGGCAGGCGGATGCGCTCGAGATTGCGGCGCAGAGCGTCCGCGCGGCGGCCTTCCTGGGGCACCGTCTCGATCTGCAGGGAGGTGCCGGTGGTGCGGAACTGCTGCAGGCGGTCGAGGTTGTCGGGCTGCCCCTGGGCCTGATTCGGGGCCTGGCCCTGTCCCGCTCCCTGGGCCCGGCCCGGCACGGGCCCTGGCGCCGGCGGCCGGACGGAGGGCGGCGTCTCGCCCGGCATGGAACCGCCCGTGTTAGACGGGGTGCCGCGGCCCGGCAGGGGCTGTTGTTGCTGGGCCAGTGCGATCGGCGCCACCGAGGCCATCAAAAGGCCCGCACCGAGCAGAAACGCCTTCCCTTTCATGAACCTACCCTCCCGTTTTTTGGGCGCCGTAACGAACGCCTTCGGGAGGATGCGCAGGCTGCTGACACGGCAGCGGTGACATGGCCGTGAGGAAGGAGGCCGGGCCCCTTCGGGCGGGCGGCATCTCGGGGGGGCCGCACCCTTGGCGCCCGCGGAAGGCGGGTTCAGACTTCCGGCCGTGCGCCCGGGTGGTGCCGCAGGGGGGAGGCGGGTGATGGCGGGTTTCGGACGTCGGGCGATGTGGCCGCTCGGGCTGGCGACGCTGGCCGCACCGGCCCTGCTGCGGGCGGGCACCGCCGCGGCGCAGGACGGCCCGGTCGCACGCCCGCCGGCCGGCGCGCTGCGCGGCGCCGCGCCCGACGGGGTGCTGGCCTTCAAGGGCATTCCCTACGCCGCGCCCCCGGTCGGGCCGCTGCGCTACCGCTCGCCCCAGCGCCTGCCCACCTGGGCCGGGGAGCGGGACGCGACCCGGGCCGGCGCCGCCCCGATCCAGACCATCCCGCCCTGGGCGACCTGGCTCTACGACAGGCCGGCCCAGATGGGGGAGGACTGCCTCACCCTCAACATCTGGACGCCCGCGCTGGAGGGGCGCCGCCCGGTCATGGTCTGGATCCATGGCGGCGCCTGGCGCACGGGGGAGGGCGTGGCGGCCGGCAATGACGGCGCCGCGCTGGCCCGGCTGGGCGACGTGGTGGTGGTGACGGTGAACTACCGCCTGGGCGCGCTGGGCTTCCTCGCCCATCCCGCGCTGAAGGATCCGGAAACGCGCGCGGCGGCGAACTGGGGCGTGCAGGATCAGGTGGCGGCGCTGCGCTGGGTGAAAGTGAACATCGCGGCCTTCGGTGGCGATCCGGACAATGTCACCCTCTTCGGCCAGTCGGCCGGCGGCACCAGCGTGGCGAACATCGCGCCGAACCCGGCGAACCGCGGCCTGATCCACAAGATGATCATCCAGAGCGGCGCCTTCCTGGGCCCGCCCGACCTGCCGGACGTGGCGGGGGCCGCCGCCTATGCCGAGGCGCTGGCCGCAAGGCTGGGAACCACGGTGCCCGGCCTGCGCGACGCGCCGGCGGAGGGGCTGCACACGGCGGAGCTGGCGCTGGCGCGGGAATGGGGCGCGCAGAATGGCGGGCGCGTGCCGGTGCTGCCGATCGCGGACGGCGTGGTGATCCCCGCCGTGCCGCGCGGCGCGAGGCTTCCCGCGATGCCCTTGCTGATCGGCACCACGCGGGACGAGGCGGTGTTCTGGTACGACCTGCTGGACCCTGAGGGGCGCCGGATTCCCGGCCTGCCATCCCCCACCGACGATGCCTCGCTGCTCCGCATGGTGGGCGCGCTGAAGGAGGGCAGCCGCCCGCGCGCCACGGCCACGGCGGAGGCAGTGGTGGAGGCCTATCGCCGCGCCGCCGCCGGGCGGGGCGGGGCGACGGACCCGAATGCCCTGTGGATGGCTGCCTACACCGATCTCCGCTTCCGCCTGGACGCGCTGGAGACGGCGCGGCGCCACGCCGCCTCCGGCCAGCCGGCCTTCCTCTACGAGTTCGTGCATCCCCTGGCCGGGAAGGCGCGGGGCGTGCCGCACTGCGCGGAGATCCCCTTCGTCTTCGGCACCCACACCGATCCCTACTTCGCCGCCAAGTCCGGCACGGGGCCTGCCGAGGTGGCCTTGGCGAAGGCGATGATGCAGGGCTGGTCCAGCTTCGCACGGACGGGAGTGCCATCCTCCGACGAAGGCGGGGCCTGGCAGGCCGTGGCCTCCGGCGGGGAGGGCGTGAACCTGCTCGGGGGCGAGGGCGGCCCGCGCCGCGTCGTGCCCGTGGTGCGGGCGGAGGAGCTGGAGGTCTGGAACCTCTGAGGGCCGTGCGGGGCGGCCGCGCCGCCCCGTCCCGCCTTCAGAACCGGAACTGCATCCCGCCATAGACGCTGCGCCCGAAGCCCGGCTCGTAGATCGCCGAGGCGGCGGTGGCGATCGGGGCGACGGAGGCGCTGGAGATGTAGCGCTTGTCCGTCAGGTTCCGGCCCTCCAGGAACACGGACAGCCCGTTGCTGAACGTCCAATCCCCGCGCAGGCCGAGCAGCGCGTAGGAATTGCCCTGCACCGTGTTGGCATTGTCCGCGAAGAGGCCGCGCGGCACCCACTCCACATTCGGCGCGATGCTGGCGCCGGCGGGGTGGCGGTAGCGCAGCTCCGCCCGCAGCAGGTGGCGCGGCACGCCCGGCAGCTCGTTGTCGCCGTAGCGCGCGTCGCCGTCGAAGTGGAAGTCGTTCAGCGTGTAGGCGCCGCGGAGCGTCAGGCTGTCGTTCTCCGCCAGCGCGCCGCGCAGCGCGGTCCAGCTTCCCGCGGCCTCGATGCCCTGGTGGATCGTGCGGTCGGCGTTCAGCGCGAAGCTGGCGCCCGTGCCGGTGGGATCGAAGAGCTGGATCTCGTCCCGGATCCAGGACCGATAGAGGGCGAGTTCCCAGCCCAGGGTGCCGGTGCGCCCGCGCGTGCCGATCTCCAGCGTGCGTGCCCGCTGCGCCTTGAGGGATGAGAAGCCGGAGGAGGCGAGCGGGGTGAGGTCGCTGATCGTCGGCGGCTCCGTGGACCAGGTGAGGTTGGCGAAGGCCTGCCAGGCCGGCGTCACGTCCCACACCGCGCCGATGCGGGGGTTGGAGTAGCGGTAGGTGGTGGAGCCGGAGCCGTCGCCGTCCGAGAGGAACTTGTCCCGGCTGGCGCGGTAGGCCTCGCCGAGCTGGATCCCCGCCACGAGGCCGAGGCTCGGCAGGACATAGACCGTGTCCTGCAGGATAACCGTGTTCGTGCGCGCCCGGTCGGTGGAGGCGTAGGTGAGCCGCCCGGCGTGGCCGGTGAGGTTGACGTAGCGCCGGTTGTCATGGGTGCCGAGGCCGAAGGTGCCGCCGACGAGGCCGACGTTCCGCAGCCCGGCCACCGTGCCCTCCAGCGTCAGCCGGGCGAAGCCGTTCACGTCGTCCGTGCGCTGGTCGATGTACTGGAAGATCGGGTGGTCCAGCTCCCGGTGGACGAAGGAGATCCCCGTCTCCAGCGCCACCCCGGGTGCGATGCGCCAGGTGGTGCGATTGCCCACCCGGTTGCTCTCGATGTTGCGCTGGTAGTCCAGGGCCAGGTTCGCCGCTGCCGCCCGGCGCGGGTCGGAGAGCGCCAGGGCGCGCGTCAGCGTGCCGGGGATGCGCTGCTCGATGTTGTTGTAGCCGTAGTAGAAGCGGGTCTCCACGTCGTCCGTGATGCGCCAGCCGACATTGCCGTTGAAGCGGCGGCTGTTGCCGTTGGAGTGGTCGCGGAAGCCCTCCTGGCTCAGCGCGGAGAGGCTGGCCCAGGCGTCGAAGGCGCCGGATGCCACGCCGTAGGCGGCCTGCGCCCGGTAGAAGCTGTAGCTTCCCGCCTCCCCGCGCAGCAGGGCACCCGGGGCGCTGTGGCCGGTGGGGGTGACGGCGTTCAGCACCCCGCCGAGCGTCGCGGCGCCGAAGCCGAAGGCGTTGCCGCCGCGATAGACCTCCATGTGGTCGAGGGTGAGGGGATCGAGCTCCTGGAAGTCGCCGGAGCCGTCGGCCTGGTTCAGCGGAATGCCGTCCTGCGTCAGTTGCACGCCGCGCAGGTGGTTGTTCCGGGCGATGCCGGAGCCGCGGATGGAGAGGCGCGAGTCCTCCCCCCATTTCGGCTGGACGAAGACGCCCGGCTCGAACTCCAGCACGTCGCGCAGCGTGGTGACGCCGGCGCGGATGCGGATGTCCTCCGCGGGCACGACGGAGACGTTGCCGGGCACCTGGCGCAGCGCCGCCTGGGCATCCGCGGTGTCGCGGGCGGTCAGCGCGCCGGGGGCGCCGCTGACGGCGACCTCGGGGACAGGGATGGGGGAGGGCTGGGCGAGCGCGGAGGACAGCGGCAGCGCGGCCGCGAGCAGCGCGGCACCGAGCGGGCCGGCATTGGGGCGGGACATGGAAGGGAAATCCTGACGGCATGACGGGGCCGCGCCGGCAGGGGCGCGGCGGCGGGGGCATGGCGTTCAGGCGGCGGGCGGTGCCCGTGGCTGTTGCGGCGGGGCGCGCGGGGGAAGGGGCGGCAGCCCGGCCCGCGTGGGTTCCGGCGGCGGGGCGGGATGGGAGGGGCGCAGCGCCAGCACGGCGGGTTCCGGCGCCGCCAGCGCCGCCGGGGCGGCGTGCAGGTCGCAGCAGGTGAGGTCCGGCGCGGCCTGGACGGGCCGCCCCTCATCGTCCAGCAGGACGGTCCGCGTGCCCTCGTGCGTGCAGAGCTCCACCCGCGTGGCGCTGGCCAGTGCCGCCAGGGCGCGCGCGTGCGGCAGCGCCGCCCCGACCCATTGCAGGAGCAGCAGCAGCGCGACGAACCGCGCGAATCGTGTGACAGGGCTGCGCACAACTTTCCGTTACCAGAATGTGTCCGGGAAAAGGAGCAGCATCACTCACCATTTCTTTACGGAAATGAGAGAGGGTCGCCCCCCGCGGCTTGTGCCGGCGCTGCGGAAGCCCCATCCCTCCCGGCGTGAGCCTCTCGGTCATTCGTCGCCTGCCCCCCACCACCGCGGACCGCATCGCCGCCGGCGAGGTGGTGGAGCGCCCGGCTGCCGCCGTGAAGGAACTGGTGGAGAACGCGCTGGATGCCGGCGCCCGCCGCATCGCCGTGACGCTGGAGGGCGGGGGTATCGACCGCCTGGTGGTGGAGGATGACGGGCGCGGCATGGGGCCCGAGGACCTCGCGCTCTGCATCGAGCGCCATGCCACCTCCAAGCTGCCGGACGAGGAGACGCTGTTCCGCATCGCCACCCTTGGCTTCCGGGGAGAGGCGCTGCCCTCGATCGGCGCCGTCTCACGCCTGACGATCACCTCGCGCCCGAGGGAGGGGGAGGCGCACGCCATCCATGTGGAGGCGGGCCGGGTGGGGGAGGTGGCGCCCGCCGCGGCCCCCCCGGGCACGCGGGTGGAGGTGCGGGACCTGTTCTTCGCCACGCCTGCCCGCCGCAAGTTCATGAAGACCCCGGGCACCGAGGCCTCCCACGCCGTGGAAGCGGTGCGCCGCCTGGCCCTGGCCTGGCCGGAGGTGGGGTTCCGCGTGACGGTGGAGGGCCGCACGGCACTGGACCTGCCCCCCGCGGACCGAGCCGGCCGCGCCGCCGCCCTGCTGGGGCCGGATTTCGCGGCGGCCAGCGTGGCCGTGCAGGGACAGTGGCCGGATCTGGTGCTGGAGGGGCTGGCGGCCCTGCCCACGCACCACCGCGCGACATCCGCCGAGCAGCACCTCGTAGTGAACCGGCGGCCGGTGAAGGACCCGCTGCTGCGCGCGGCGCTGCGCGTGGCCTACCGGGACGTGCTGGCCTCCGGGCGCTACCCCGTGGCCGCGCTGTTCCTGGAGATCCCGCCGGACCGGGTGGACGTGAACGTGCACCCCATGAAGACGGAGCTGCGCTTCCGCGACGCGGGCGGGGTGCGCGGGGCGCTGATCGCCTCTCTGCGCCGGGCGCTCGGCACCGGGGCCGGGGTAGGGATGGCGCGCGGCGGCTGGGATGCCGGCGCGGCGCCGGAGGGGGCGCCCGATCCTGCCTGGCCTAGCCGCGCCGGGCAGGCTCTGGAGGACGGGCTGGCCCCGGCCCCCTGGCCGGCCGCTTCCGCCCCCGCCGCCCCGCGCGGCTTCGCGGAGACCGGCTTCGCTTTCACCGCCCCGCCACCGGCCCAGCCCTTCCAGCCGCGCTTCGCCCTGCCGCCCGGCGCCCTCTCCGTGCCCGCCGAGGCGCCGCCCCTGCCGGATGGAACGGGGGAGGGGCCGCTGGGCCGCCCGCTGGCGCAGATCCTCGATACCTATGTCCTGTCAGAGGCGCCGGACGGCGCGCTGGTGCTGGTGGACCAGCACGCGGCGCATGAGCGGCTGACGCATGAACGGCTCTCGGCCCAGCTCGTGGCCGGGGGCGTGCGGTCCCAGCCCCTGCTGCTGCCGGCGGTGGTGGACATGCCCGCGGGGGACGCCGCGCGGCTGGCGGAGCGGGCGGAGGACCTTGCGCGGCTGGGGCTCGAGATCGAGGCCTTCGGGCCGGGCGCCATCCTCGTCCGCGCGCTGCCCGCCCTGCTCGGCACGCCGGAGCCGGGGCCGATCCTGGCCGACATCGCCGCCGAGCTGGCGGAATGGGAGGAGAGCACGGCGCTGGAGCGCCGGCTGGACGCCGCCGTGGCGCGGCTGGCCTGCCACGGGAGCGTGCGCGCGGGGCGGCGGCTCAACGCCCCGGAGATGGCGGCCCTGCTGCGGGAGATGGAGGCGACGCCGCGCGCCGCCACCTGCTCCCATGGGCGCCCGACCTTCCTGCGGCTGGGGCCGGGGGATCTGGCGCGGATGTTCGGGCGGACGTGACCTAGAGCGGGTCCATCGCGATCGTCGTGTGCCCCTCATGCGCCAGCAGCGGCTCCACCCCGTGCCGGACTTCCGGCTCGCGATAGCCCCCCGTCCAGACCCAGCGGAGCGACCGGCGCAGGTGCTCCGCCCCGTTCCGCTCGAACCAGCGGCCATGGGCGAAGACCACCCGCTCCGGCTGCCAGGCCAGCAGCCGCCCCGCGGCCTCGGCCAGCTCGGCGTGGCGCCACTTCACCACGGCGCGCAGATAGGGCGGCGGCATGCCGTCCGGCGCCGTGATGCCGAAGAGGCGGGCGATGGGGCGGAGGGGGGCAGGCAGCTTCGAGGGCTCCAGGTTCATCACCAGGTCCGTCATCATCAGCGTGCGGCTGGGGCGGTGGAACATCGCCATCTCGTGGAAGCCGATGGCGCCGGGGATGCCCACCACCTCGATCACGCCGCCCCAGGATTCGGGCGGGGTCTCGCCCAGATCGTAGTCCAGCCGCACGCCGCTGCGGCGCACCTGCCCGCGCTCCCGCAACCCGGGGGCTGCCCAGCTCGCCGCCTCCGGGCAGGCCTGCTTCCAGTCCTTCAGGAACATCCAGTGCGCGATATTGGGCGCCACGAGGTGGCGGATCGGCCCGATCCGCTCCAGCGCCGCCTTCAGCGCCAGGGTGAAGGGGGTGGGGGAGTGCAGGAGGAGCCCGCCATCGGGCAGGCGGACCACCGTCATCCGCACGCCGATCGGCGCGCCCGGCATGACGCTGTCCACGATCCACACGTCCTGCGCGACCGGCTTCGGCACGTCCAGCGGCGGGTAGCCCACCTGCCGCGCATGACTCTCGTCATCGCGCCCGAGCAGCCGCCCCACCGGGCCTGAGCCCTGGCCCGGGCCGCGCTTCGGCTCGGCGCTGCTGAGGGCGACCACGGCCAGTTCCGCGAGGCCGAGGCCGACCAGCAGGTTGCGGGAGGGGCCGTGCCGCAGCGCCAGCCCCTGCCCGACCAGGGCCAGGCCGCCCAGCGCGTCCAGGGCGAGGTGCTGGCGCATGGAGAGCGCCGGCTTCACCCCGCCCTCGTAATCCGTGACCAGCGCGTAGCCGGTGTGGAAGGCGCTGGCCGTGCCGAGCGCCCGCCGGGCCGCCGGGTGCAGGCCGCGATGGGTGGAGAGGCCGCCCAGCAGGGCGGCCACGCCGTAATCGATCATCCCGTGGATCCGGGTGGGAATCATGGCTGCGCGTCCCGTCCTGCTTCCCTCGCGCAAACGAGCCGGGGGCGGGATGGATGCGCCATGTCGGCGTTCTTGACGGCGCCGGAGGCGCGAGGGCGCAATCCCTCCCATTAACAATGCTTTATGTTATGGCCCGCGGCTTGCTCCCGCTGAGGACACCTCAGCGAAGCGGGAGAGCGGCCATGAAGTCCTGGATCATCGCGATCGGCGCCGCTGTCCTGTCGGCCTGGACCGGCGCGGCCCCGGCGAGGGCGGACCGGATCGTGACCTTCGTGCAGACCGGCGGGGCGCAGAACCCCGGCAGCCCGCAGGGCCCGTTCCAGGGCGTCTACGGCTCGGGCTACCTGGTCCTGACCGATCAGGCCTTCGCCGATGGGGTGGACCTGCTCGTAGTGGACGGCTCCTTCGGGCCGTCGCCGGTCCGGGTGGACGGCCTGGTGGACATGCGGTTCGCCACGGGCTTCGGCGGCGTCGGCCTGGCCGCCTCGCTCTACGAATTCCTCAACCCGCCGCCCTTCAGCGCGGTCGCCCCGCGCTACGAGCTGCGGCTCACCAGCGCACCCGGCGGGCTGCCGACGGGCGTTGTCGCCTACAACAACACCGAGACGGATTTCCGCTTCACCCTCGGCGACCCGTTCGGCTTCGCGGCCACCGCCTCCGATCGAGGTGGCGGGTGCCGCTTCGGGTGCACCATCACGGGCTACAGCATCGTCACCGTGCCGGAGCCCGCAGGTCTCGCGCTGTTCTCCGCCGGGCTGATCGGCCTTGGCTGGGTCAGGCGGCGGGGCATGGCCGCCTGAGGTCCCGCATCCGGCGCGGCGGATACGGGCCGCGGCTCTCCCGCGGGGTGTTCCCGATGGCCCCGGCGCCAGGGGCGCCGCGGGCGTCGGTCACGGCGCCTGTCGCGCGCCGGATGGGCGCCGCGCGGCCTCCGTCACGGCCCCGTCCCGGGGGCGGGAGGGAGGTCCGCCGGCTGCCCGGAGGGCTCAGCCCTCCTCCTCGTCGTCCACGCCGCGCAGGTCGCAGGCGATGACATAGGCGGGGGAGCCGTCCTCGGCCTCCATCTCCTCGATGAGGTCGATGCCGTAGATGTCGATCTCGCCTTCCTCGCCCTCGTCGCCGCCGAGCATGATGCCGAGCGCGACGGGGCGGGAGGGATCGAGCTTCTGCAGCTCGGCGATCAGGGCGCCGACCGTCATGGTCTCGGTGGCCTGGGTATCGTCGGACATGGAATGCGCTCCTGAGGGCCGCTGCGATGTGGCAGGCCCGGGCGGGCGCGGCAAGGGCGGGCGCGGGTTATTCGCGCTTCATCCAGCCGTTCGGGCCCTGCTGCCAGTAGGTCAGGGCGTGGCCGGCGGCGCGGGCCCGGCGCCAGCGGTCCCGTGCCGCCTCCAGCGCGGCGGGGTCGTTGCCGTCGAACAGGTCGAAGACCCGGTCATAGGCCTCCGGCCGCGCCGTCTCCGCGCCATCGGCCAGGAAAAGGTGGCGGGCGCCGTTGGGGGCGTCGTCCTCCACCGTCAGCCAGATCGGCTGCAGGTCGGGATCGCCTGCGGCCGGGGTGCCGTGGGGCAGCCAGTCCGGGTCCGGGCAGGTCCAGAGGGCGGCGTCCAGCGCCGACAGTCGCTCCGGCCCGCCCACCCGCACCACGGCACGGCCGCCGGTGGCGAGCACGCGGCCGAGCAGCTTCGGCAGCGCCACCTCCAGCGCCGTGCGGGTCAGGTGGTAGAAGCCGATCTCGGTCATTCGAAGCGGTCCGCCACCAGCCGGTCCAGCAGGCGCACGCCGTAGCCGCTGGGGCCGGGCGGGAGAGGGTAGGAGCCGGCCTCGCGCCCCTCCTCCCGCAGGTCCATGCCGGCGATGTCCAGATGGGCCCAGGGAACCGTCCCTCCGCCTTCCGGCGCCGCGAAGTCGCGCAGGAAGGCGGCGGCGTGGCAGGCATCCGGCAGGAACTTCCCCGCCCAGCCCGGCCCGCCCCCGCCCGGGGGCAGGCAGTGGCGAAGGTCGGCGATCTCGCTCGCCAGGTCCTCGCGATGCCTGCGGCCGATGGGCATGGGCCAGAGCGGCTCGCCCACCGCCTCGCCCGCCGCCATCGCCGCGTCGCGCAGCGCGTCGTCGTTGCCGAACAGCCCGGCGCGGTGGTGGCCGAGGGCGGAGATGATGCTGCCCGTGAGCGTGGCGAGGTCCAGGATGGCCGCCGGGTTCAGGCCGCGCGCGTGGTGCAGGGCGTCCGCCAGCACCAGCCGCCCCTCCGCATCCGTGTCCACCACCTCCACGGTCAGGCCGGAGGCCATGCGGAGCACGTCGCCGGGGCGGTAGGAATCGGCGTCCGTCATGTTCTCCGCGATCGCGAGCACGGCGGTGGCCGGGGCGGGGCTGTCGCGCAGGGCCAGGGCCAGGATCGCGCCCGCGCAGGCGGCGGCGCCGGCCATGTCGGCCTTCATCGCCTCCATCCCGGCGGCGCCCTTGATGGAGACGCCGCCCGTGTCGAAGGTGATGCCCTTGCCGACGAAGGCGACGGGCGGCGCGTCGGAATGCCCGGGCCAGCGCAGCTCCACCAGCCGGGGCGGGTGGGCGGAGCCGCGCCCGACGGCGAGCAGCCCGCCATAGCCGTGCCGCTCCAGCCAGCGGCGGCCGCGCACGGTCACCTCGATCCCGTGGGATTCCAGTTCCCAGAGACGTTCGACGAAGATCTGGGGCGTGAGGCGGTTGGCGGGCTCCGCCGCCAGGTCCCGCGCCAGGCCGGCGCCGCGCAGCATCGCCCGCGCGCGGGCGATGCCCGGCTCGTGCGCCGCCGCGTCCTCCACCAGCAATTCCAGCCGCCGCAGGGCGGGGGGCGGGGTGGCGCCGTAGAAGGGCAGGCGGTGGGCGCGCATCCCCGCGCCGATCGCGAGGGCGGCGACATCCCCGGGCGGCAGGCCGCGCGCGTCGATCACCCCGCGCCGCTCGCCCGACCGCTCCTCTCCCGCCAGGGAAACGGCGGCCAGGGAGGCGGCGGCCAGGGCGCCTGCGGCCTCCATCCCCATCGGGCCGGGGGCGACGCCGATCAGCCACGCGGTGCGGTCCCCCAGCGCGCCGTCCAGGCGCAGCGCCTCGCCCCGGGTGGGATCGAAGCCCGCCGCGGCGGCAGCGGCGGCGTAGCGGTCCGGCAGCGCCGCCCCGGGCCGGACCGGAAGGGCGAGGGGGGCGCCACCCTCCGCCCGGGCATCAGGCAATTCGGCGAGGCGGAGCTTCAGCATGCCGGCCTCAGCATCGGGCGGGGGCTTCGGGCGCGCCGTTCACGCCCTAGCGGCGCGGCCGGCGCGTGGCCGGGCGGCGGGGCGCGCGCGGGACAGGGGCGCCGGATTCCGCCGGGCGGGTCACGGCGTCCGGCGTGGGCACCAGCGGCTCGGAGGCCGGCGTTCCCTCGGAGAGGGTGGCGGGGGAGGCACTGTCGGCGCCGCTCACCAGCGCCGTCTCCTCCTCGGCCGGCTCGGGCGCGGGGGCGGCGGCGAGGCTGCGGCCCTCGTGGTGCTCGGCCACCATCCGGTCCAGCAGGCGAACGCCCCAGGCCGTGGCGCCCTTCGGCACGGTGGGCTGGTCCTTGCCGCTCCAGGCCACGCCCGCGATGTCCAGATGCGCCCAGGGGCAGCCATCCACGAAACGCTGGATGAACTGGGCGGCGGTGATGGAGCCGCCCGCGCGGCCGCCGCCCACGTTCTTCATGTCCGCGATGTCGGAGCGGATGGCGCGGTCATAGGCATCGCCCAGCGGCATGCGCCAGGCCAGTTCCCCCACCGCCTTGCCGGCCTCCTGGATGCGCTGCGCGAGCCCGTCATCGTTGGAGAAGAGGCCGGCGTGCTCGTTGCCGAGCGCGACGATGATCGCGCCCGTCAGCGTGGCCAGGTTCACCATGAAGGCGGGGTCGAAGCGCTTCTTGCAGTAGGACAGCACGTCGGCGAGGACGAGGCGGCCCTCCGCGTCCGTGTTGATCACCTCGATCGTCTGGCCGGAATAGGAGGTGACGACGTCGCCCGGGCGGGTGGCGGTGCCGGACGGCATGTTCTCCACCAGCCCGACGAGGCCGACGACATCGACCTTCGCCTTGCGCCCGGCGAGGGCCGCCATGAGGCCGGAGACGACGCCGGCGCCGGCCATGTCCCACTTCATGTCCTCCATCCCGCCCGCAGGCTTGATGGAGATGCCGCCCGTGTCGAAGGTCACGCCCTTGCCGATGAAGGCCAGCGGCTTGCTGTCCTTCTTCTTCTGGTCCGTGCCGTTCCAGCGCATCACCACCATGCGCGGCGGCTGCGCGGATCCCTGGGAGACGCAGAGCATGGAGCCGAAGCCGAGCTTCTCCAGGTCCTTCTGCCCGAAGACCTCGACCTCCACGCCGAGCTTCTCCAGCTTGCGCAGCCGGTCGGCGAATTCCGGCGGGTTGAGGATGTTGGCGGGCTCGCTCACCAGCTCCCGCGTCAGGAACACGCCCTCGGCCACCGCCTTGCGGGAGGACCACTCGGCGCGGGAGGCGGCGGGGTCCTCGCAGAGCACCTTCACGCCGGTCAGGCGCGGCTTGTCCTCGGCCTTCTCCGTGGTGCGGTAGCGGTCGAAGCGCCAGGCGCGCAGCACGGCGCCGAGGGCGATGTCGGCGGGTGTCGCGGCCCCCTTGCCGCTGGACGGGCCACCATTCGTGGACAGGGCGCGGGCGTCGATGGCGGCGAGACTCTCCTTGCCGAGGGCGGTGACGGCCGCGCCGCCCGCCGCCTCCGCCGCGGTGGCGTCCAGCGCGTCGCGCTTGCCCAGGCCGATGAGGACGAGGCGGGAGAGGCCGCCGCCCGGGGCATAGAGGGTCGCGCTCTGCCCCTTGCGGCCCTTGAACTCCGCCGCCGAGATCCCGCGCGCGAGGTGCCCGCCCAGCAGCCGGTCCCACTCGGCCACGAGGCCGCCGCCCAGGTCGTCCTCGGCGAGGGGAAGGACCAGGGCGCCGCTCTCGGGCAGGGTGGGCTTGGCGAAGGCGATGTCGAGCATGGGGGATTCCGGTACCGAACCCTCCAGAGATAGCATCCGGGGCGCGAAGCGCCATGGCGGCCCCCGCGCTCTCGCCACCGGATGGTCACCATGTCCCGCGCCGCCCGCCTGCTTGAGCTGCTCCAGGCGCTGCGCCGGCGGCGGCGCCCCGTGACCGCCGCGGCGCTGGCGGAGGAGCTGGGCGTTTCCGCGCGCAGCATCTACCGCGACGTCGCCACCCTCCAGGCGCAGGGCGCGCGGATCGAGGGGGAGGCGGGGATCGGCTACGTGCTGCGCCCCGGCTTCTTCCTGCCGCCGCTCTCCTTCACGGAGGACGAGGTGGACGCGCTGATGCTCGGGCTGCGGCTGGTCGCGCGGCGGGGCGGCAGGGAGCTGGAGGCGGCGGCGGCGGGCGCGCTGGCGAAGATCGAGGCCGTGCTGCCGCCGGAGGCCGCGGAGGAGGCGGCCGCGAGCGGGCTGATGGCCGGCCCAGCGCGGGAGGCGCCGCACCTGGCGGTTCTGCGCCGGGCGATCGCGGCGGAGCAGCGGCTGCGGCTGGACTATATGGATGGGAAGGCGGCGCGGACGGATCGCGTGGTCTGGCCGGTCGGGATCGGCTTCTTCGAGACGGCCGAGGTTCTGGTGGCCTGGTGCGAGACGCGGCGGGACTTCCGCCACTTCCGCCTGGACCGGATCGCCGCCGCCGTGCCGGAGGGCGGGCGCTACCCCCGCCGCCGCCGCGCGCTGCTGGCGGCGTGGCGGGCGACGCAGGAGATGGAGGGCTCCTGACAGGAACTGTCGCGCCAGGGCGCGAGAAGGGGCGGGCAACACGGAGACCCCGCGCCATGCTCGACCTCAGCCTCACCATCCTCCTCGTGGACAGCCCGGAGGCGAGTGCCGCCTTCTACGCCGCGCTCCTCGGGCGCGAGCCGGTGGAGGCCTCGCCGACCTTCGCCCTCTTCGTCACGCCGGGCGGGCGGATCGCGCTCTGGTCGCGCCGCACGGTGGAGCCTGCGCCGGAGGCCGTGGCTGGCGCGGCGGAGCTGGCCTTCACTGTGGAGGATGTGGACGCCACCCACGCGGCGTGGGTGGCGCAGGGGCTACGGGTGCTGATGCCGCCGAGGGACCTGGATTTCGGCCGCAGCGCCGTGGCCCTGGACCCGGACGGGCACCGGCTGCGGGCCTACCGCCTGGCCGATGGGTAAGCTTCAGCGCGTGCCCCAGTCCGGCCGGTTGCCGGCGGGGGCGCGGAGCCAGAGCGCCACGTCCCGCGTCAGCCGGGCGAGCCAGGGCTTGGCTGGCGTCGGCGCTCGGGAGAGCAGGGCGGAGCGGATGGGGCAGGCTGGCATCGGCATGGCGTGGACTTCGAGTGCGGGCCTTCTCACGTATCTGTGAAAGCTGACGATTCCCTGACGGGGCTGGAGGGACAGGGCGGGGCGCCCCAGGCTGCACCCATGCGAATCGCCGCCATTGCCGATGCCCACGGAAACCGCCTCGCGCTGGAAGCGGTGCTGGAGGACATCCGCGCGGCGGCGCCGGACCTGGTGGTGAACCTTGGCGACCTCGTTTCCGGCCCCTTCGATCCGGCGGGCGCCGCGGAGGCGCAAATGGCGCTGGGCTGCCCGACGCTCGCGGGGAACCACGAGCGGCAGGTGCTGAGCGGCGGCGGGCCGTCCGACATCTTCGCGCGGGGGTGCCTGAGCGCCGCGCACCGGGACTGGATCACGGGGCTGCCGAAGACCCTCTCGCTGCTCGATGGGGCTGTCTTCGCCTGTCATGGCAGCCCCGCCGGGGGCGACCTGGACTACCTGCTGGAGGACGTCTCCTCCGGCCGCGCCGTGCTGGCGGCGGAGGACGCCATCGCGCCGAAGCTGGCGGGGATCGAGGAGGCGGGGCTGGTGCTCTGCGGGCACACGCATACCCAGCGCGCGGTGTGGGTGCGGGGCGTGCTGGTTGTGAACCCCGGCAGCGTCGGCTTCCCCGCCTATCGCGACACCGCGCCGGTGCCGCACGCGATGGAGGCGGGCAGCCCGCACGCGCGCTACGCCCTGCTGACGCGCGGCGCGGCGGGCTGGGCGGTGGAGCTGCGCGCCGTGCCCTATGACTGGGAGGGGGCGGCGCGGCAGGCGGAGGCGAACGGGCGGCCGGAGGCCGCGCACGCCGTGCGGACGGGGCGGGTGCTGGCGCGCGCGGGGGCGGGGTGACGGAAGGGGTGCCCTTCGGGGCGCCCCGCCGCTATTGCCGGGCGATGACCGACGAAGACCTTCTCGCCCTCGCGGCAGAACTTGCCGAGCGCGCCGCCCACGCCATCAACGCCATCCGCGCCGCCGGCTTCGCCGTGGAGCGCAAGACCGACGAATCCCCCGTGACGGAGGCGGACCGGGTGGCGGAGGCGCTGATCGTGGAGGGGCTGCGCGCGGCCACCCCGGACATCCCCGTGGTGGCGGAGGAGGAGGTGGCGGCGGGCCTCGTGACGGCGCTGGCGGACCGCTACTGGCTGGTGGACCCGCTGGACGGCACCCGGGAATTCGCGGCGGGGCGGGACAGCTTCACGGTCAATATCGGGTTGGTGCAGGGGGATCGGGCGCATCTCGGCGCCGTGGCGGTGCCGGCGAGCATGGAGATCTTCGGCGGGATCGTGCCGGCCGGGCTGGCCTGGAAGCGGGACGCGGCCGGGCAGCGGGCGATCCGGGCGCGGCGCATCCCGGAGGCGGGGGCGACGGTCCTGGCCTCCCGCCACTATTCCGACGACCCCCGGCTGGACCGGTTCCTGGACGGGCGGCGCGTCGCGGAGGTCCAGAAGATTGGCTCCGCCGTGAAGTTCTGCCGCCTGGCAGAGGGGGCGGGGGACCTCTACCCGCGCTTCGGGCGCACGATGGAGTGGGACACGGCCGCGCCCCAGGCGGTGCTGGAGGCGGCGGGCGGCCGCGTGGTGTCCTTCGAGGGGGCGCCGCTGCGCTACGGGAAGGCGGAATTCGAGAACCATGCCTTCCTGGCCCTGGGTGCGGCATGACCCTGTCTCTGCGCGCGGGAGAGGTGGCGCGGGCGGGGGAGCTGCTGCGCGCGGGGGAGCTGGTCGCCTTCCCGACGGAGACGGTTTACGGCCTGGGCGCCGATGCGCGGAACGGGCGGGCCGTGGCGGCGATCTACGCGGCCAAGGGGCGGCCGAGCTTCAACCCGCTGATCTCCCACTTCCCCGATGCGCAGGCGGCCTTCGCCGAGGTGGTGCCGGACGACCGGGCAAGGGCGCTGGCGGCGCGCTTCTGGCCGGGGCCGCTGACCCTGGTGCTGCCGCGCCGGGCGGAAAGCCGGATCGACCACCTGACGGGGGCGGGGCTGGATACGCTGGCGGTGCGGGTGCCCGCGCACCCGCTGGCGCTGGAGCTGCTGCGGGCGGCGGGGGTGCCCCTGGCCGCGCCATCGGCCAACCGTTCGGGCGGCGTGTCCCCGACGACGGCGGAGCACGTTCTGGCCGGGCTCTCCGGGCGGATCGCGGCGGTGCTGGATGGCGGGCCCTGCGCGGTGGGGGTGGAGAGCACGGTGCTGGACCTTTCCGGCCCCGCGCCGCTGCTGCTGCGGCCGGGCGGGCTGACGGTGGCGGCGCTGGAGGAGGTGCTCGGCCCCGTGGCGCGGCCCGAGGCGGCGGAGCCGGCGACGCTGCGATCCCCGGGGATGATGCTCTCCCACTACGCGCCGGGGCTGCCGGTGCGGCTGGGGGCACGGTCCGCGGCGGCGGATGAGGGGCTGCTGGCCTTCGGGGCGCCGCCGCCGGGGGCGGGGGCCGTGTGGAACCTCTCGGAGGCCGGGGATCCGACGGAGGCGGCGGCGCGGCTCTTCGCCGGATTGCGCTGGCTGGACGCGGAGGGGGCGCGGCTGGGGCTGCGGGGGATCGCGGCGATGCCGGTGCCGGAGGATGGGCTGGGGGAGGCGGTGAACGACCGCCTGCGGCGGGCGGCGGCGCCGCGCTGAAGGGGGCCGGCGGGCCGGCTTCGATACAGGCTGTATCCGCCCTTGACCCGGCCCCCCGGGGCGGCGTTTGGTCCCCCTGCCATGCCCGATACGATCCCGCCCCGAACCGCCATGCCCCACGAGGTCGCCCCCCTCGCCGAGCCGCTGATGGCGGCGCTGCGGGCCATCCTCGGCCCGCGCGGCATCATCACCGATCCCGCGGACCTGGAGCCGCACCTGTCGGACTGGCGCGGCCTCTATCGCGGCGCCTCCCCGGCGCTGATCCGGCCGGCCTCCACCGAGGAGCTCTCGGCGGCGCTGAAGCTGCTCTACGACGCGGACATCCCGGTGGTGCCGCAGGGCGGGAACACCTCCATGGTCGGCGGGGCCATGCCGGACGAGAGCGGGCGGCAGGTGATCCTGTCGCTGTCCCGCATGAACCGGATCCGCGACATCGACCCCGTGGACATGACGATGGTGGCCGAGGCGGGGGTGGTGCTGAAGACGGCGCAGGACGCGGCGGCGGGGGCGGGGTGCCTGTTCCCCCTCTCCCTCGGCGCCGAGGGCACGGCGACGATCGGCGGCGTGCTCTCCACCAATGCCGGGGGCAACACCACGGTCCGCTATGGCAATGCGCGGGAGCTGATGCTGGGGCTGGAGATCGTGCTGCCCGATGGCGGCGTGATCAACGGGCTGCGGCGGCTGCGGAAAGACAACACGGGTTACGCGCTGCGCCACCTGATGGTGGGGGCGGAGGGTTCGCTGGGGATCATCACGGCCGCGGTGCTGCGGCTGTTTCCACGCCCGCGGGCGGAGGCGATCGCCCTCTGCGCCGTGGAGAGCGAGGATGCCGCCCTCTCCCTGTTCCGCCGCTTCCGGGACCGGGACGAGACCGCGGTGCGGGCCTTCGAGTACATGTCCGGCACGGGGATGGACTTCGCCCTGAAGCACATCGAGGGGGCGACCCTGCCGCTCTCCGAGCGGGCCGACCACTACGTGCTGGTGGACCTTGCCTCCTCCCGCCCCGACGCCGACCTGCGCGGGCTGATGGAGGCGGTGCTGGAGGAGGCGCTGGACGCGGGCGAGGTGCTGGACGCGGCCCTGGCCGAGAGCGAGGCCCAGCGCCACGCCATCTGGCGCCTGCGCGAGGAGCACCCGGAGGCGCAGAAGCGGGAAGGGGCGAGCGTGAAGAACGACGTCTCCGTGCCCGTCTCCAAGGTGCCGGAGATGATCCGCCGCTGCAGCGATGCGCTGCGGGAACTGATCCCGGGCAGCCGCCCCGTGCCCTTCGGCCATATGGGCGACGGCAACATCCACATGAACCTGGAGCAGCCGGAGGGGATGGATCCCGCCGAGTTCCTGGCGCGATCCCACGACATTATGGACTGCGTGAACGCCATCGTGCGGGAGCTGGACGGCTCCTTCAGCGCGGAGCACGGCATCGGCCGGCTGAAGCCGGACATGCTGGCCGACTGGCGCGGGGGAGCGGAGCTGGGGGCGATGCTGCGGATCAAGGCGGCGCTGGACCCCAAGGGGCTTCTGAACCCCGGCAAGGTGCTGCCGGCCTGATGCGCATCGCCACGGCGTTCGGGGCGGCCAGCCTGGTCGCCCTTCTTCTTTCCGCCTGCGCGGAGCGGGCGCCGCGGCCCTGGACGGAGAGCACGCCGACCCGGACGCCGGAGCCGGGCGAGCGCCTGCCCGACCTGCCCGATGCCTTCCGCGCGGAGCTGCGCGGCGGGCACGCGCCCGGCTGCCCCCTGCGGGGCAACGCCGTCTATCTCGGGGATGGGCGTTTCCTGACGGCGGCGCATCTGGTGGATGGCATCGTGCCGCGCCTGCGCCACTGCGGGGGCACCCCCATCCCCACCACCGTGCGCTACGCCGGCCGTACCCTGGCCGTGCGGCCCCTGCGGGTGGGGGAGGGTTATCTGGAGCCCGGCGTGGGGCCCCTCTACAAGGGGGGGGAGGACCTGGCGCTGCTCCAGGCCTCAGCCAGCCCGCCCGGGCCCGCGGCGCGGCCCTGCGGGGCGGGGCCGGCGCCGGGGCAGGCCGTGCGGATCTCCTCCTCCTCCCAGCAGGGGCTGGCGAAGGCGGGGGCGATGGTGCCGGAGACCCGGAAGGCGGACGGCGCCTATGCCGACATCGCCCTGCCCATGGCCGAGGGGGAGTCCGGGGCGGGGGTCTTCGACCCGGATACGAACTGCCTGCTGGGCATCGTCAGCCACCGGCCGGATTCCACGCCCGACCACTCCCGCATCGTTCCCGCCAGCACCATCCGGACCTTCCTGGGGGCGGAGGGGGTGGCGGACCTGTCCGGCCCCAGCGGGAGCCCCAGTGGAGCCCCCAGGGGGCTCCGCCCCCTTGAACCCCCGCCAGGAGGCTGAGCCTCTTGGACCTGCATCGGGCTGCCGCTGCGCCGTCCTGACGCGATGTCCCCGTGGGGACTTCCCCTTTCCTGCCCTCGCGGTCGCCCCGGGACCTGGGTTCGGGGCGTGCCGTGAAGTAAATTATTTCAAGCAGATAGAAAAAGATGATGGTGAGGGGGGCGGGCGCCGCCCTTCGTCACATCAGGCCATTTGCCCCGGGATGGACGGATGGATAGTTTGCGCGCCCCATGAGCCGCGTCACGCGCTACATCTCGAAGCAGATCGCCCTTTCCCTCCTGGCCGTCACGGTCGGGCTGGCGGCGCTGATCTGGCTGACCCAGTCGCTCCGCTTCATCGAGCTGGTGCTGGACCGCGGCCTGTCCTTCGCCGTCTTCCTGGAACTGACGGGGCTGCTGCTGCCCTCCTTCTTCGCGGTGATCCTGCCCATCACGACCTTCGTGGTGACGCTCTTCACCTATGTCCGCCTCTCCTCGGACCGGGAGCTTGTGGTGATGCGGGCGGCCGGGCTGTCCGACTGGCGGCTGGCGCGGCCGGCCCTGCTCGTGGCCACCCTGGCGACCGTGGTGGGGCTGGTGCTGCAGACCTGGCTGGTGCCGATCTCCCACGCCGCCTTCCGGGAGTGGCAGTACGAGATCCGCAATCAGATGGCCGCCATCCTCGTGCAGGAGGGGGTGTTCAGCAGCGTCTCCAGTGACCTGACCGTCTATGCGCGGGCGAGGGAGCGGGACGGGACCCTGCGCGGCATCCTGATCCACGACATGCGTGAGCCCGGGGCGCCCGTGACCATCCTGGCGGAGCGCGGGGTGATCCTGCCGAGCAACAACGGGCCGCGCGTGATCCTGCTGAACGGCCAGCGCCAGCAGATGGAGCGGGCCGTGCCGCCGAATTCCCCGCCGGGAACCCCGGCGCAGCCACGCCTCACGGTCCTCGCCTTCGGGGAGAACAGCGTGGACCTGGCCCGCAGCAACCGGACCGAGGATTCCCGGAACCGCGACAGCCGGGAGCGCTTCGTGGGCGAGCTGCTGAACCCCAACCCCGAGGAGGGGCTGCAGGAGCGGGACATCCGCAAGTTCCGGGCGGAGGGGCATGGCCGCCTCGCCTCGCCCTTCACCGCCCTGTCCTTCGCGATGGTGGGGCTGGCGGCGGCGCTGGCCAGCGCCTTCCGGCGCCATGGCGGGGGCATGACCGCGATGGTGGCGGTGGGCGCGGTGGTGGGGCTGCTGGCCCTGGGGCTGGCCGTGGGGAACCTGGCCGCGCGAGACAACCGCTTCATCCCGCTGATCTGGATCCACGCGATCGGGCCGGGGCTGACGGCGGCCTGGGTGCTCTCCGGCGCGCCGGGCTGGCCGCGCCGCGCCCCGCCCATGCCCGCGGCCCGGCCGGCGGGAATCGTGCTGCCCCGAGGGGCCGCCGCGGAGTGACCTTTCCCTTCACCTTCGGGCTCTACGTCGCCCGCCGCTTCTTCGTCATGTGCCTCGTCATGCTGGCGGCGCTGACAGGGCTGGTGGCGCTGTTCGACTTCATCGAACTGCTGCGCCGCGCCGCCACGCGCGAGGTGGGCTTTGCGACCGTGGCCACCATCGCGGGGCTGCGCGTGCCCTTCGTGGCCACGCAGGTGCTGCCCTTCGCCATCCTGCTGGGGGGGATCCTGGCCTTCTGGCGCCTGGCCCGCTCCTCGGAGCTGGTGGTGGCGCGGGCGGCGGGGATCTCCGCCTGGGGCTTCCTGACGGGGCCGGTGATCGTGGCCACGCTGATCGGCGCGGGGGCCACGGCCGGCCTCTCCCCCCTTTCGGCCGCCATGCTGGCGCGGGCGGAGCGGCTGGACGCGGCGGTGCTGCGGAACCAGTCCGGCACCAGCGCGTTGGCGGGCGGGCGGCTCTGGCTGCGCCAGGCGGACCGGGAGCTGGATCCGCAGGGGGTGGCCATCCTCACCGGCCGGCCGGTGGCACCTGGCAGCGGCGGCGCGCCCGGGACCGGCGGAACGCCGGGCTTCTTCGGGCTGGAGGAGGTTTCGCTCTGGCGCATCTCCTCCGGGGACCGCTTCCTCGGGCGGGTGGAGGCGCCGCGGGCGGCACTGACGAACGGCGCCTGGGTGCTGGAGGATGCCATCGCCTTCGGGCCCGACCGGCAGGCCAGCCCCGCCCGCACGGTCCGCTTCCCCACGGAGCTGACGCCCGAGCGGATCGAGGACAGCTTCGCCAGCCCCGACACCCTCTCCTTCTGGGTGTTGCCGGACTTCATCGCCGTGCTGGAGAATTCGGGCTTCTCGGCGGTTCGGCACCGGCTGCAGTTCCATTCCTTGCTGGCCCTGCCCATGCTGGCGGTCGCCATGGCCCTTCTCTCCGCCGGATTCTCGATGCGCGAGGCCCGCAAGGGCGGCGTCGCCCAGATGCTGGGGGCGGGCGTGGCGGCGGGCTTCGCCCTGTTCCTGCTGGACCGCGTGACGGGCGAGTTCGGCGAGACGGGCACGCTGCCCGTGGTCCTGGCCGCCTGGGCGCCCGCCATGGCCGGCCTGATGTGCGCGGTCGCGCTGCTGCTTCACCTGGAGGACGGATGACCGACGTGACCGGAGGCAAGTGGGGCTCCCGGGGGCGGATGCCGGGCCGCGCGGTGTCCCGCCGCGCGCGGCTGCTCGGCGGCGTGGCGCTGGCGGCCACGCTCGTCATCCCGGCGGCCCTTCCCGTGCCCGCCGCGGCGCAGGGCGGGCCGATGGACATCCGGCCGGACCAGCTCGGTTCCGGGGTCGGGCCGGGCGGGGCGCGCGGCACCCCGTCCTCGCCCGCCGGCCCGGCGGCCCCCACCACGGCCGGCGTGCTGCGCGGCGGCGTGGCGCCGGTGGACCGCAGCGCGCCCGTGACCTTCACGGCCGACGAGGTGGAGTACGACCAGAACGAGAACCGGGTGACCGCCAGGGGCCATGTGGAGGCCTGGCAGAACGAGCGCATCCTGCGCGCCGACCGCTTCACCTACGACCGCGACACCGGCGTCTCCACCGCTGAGGGCAACGTGCAGCTGCTGGAAGCGGACGGGCAGGTCCTGTTCGCCGAGCGGGCGGAGCTGCAGGGCGGCATGCGGGACGCCATCGTGGAGGGGCTGCGCGGGCTCCTGGCGCAGAACGGCCGCCTGGCCGCCAACGGCGCCCGGCGCCGCACGCTGGAGGGCGGGGCGGTGGTGATGGACCTGTCCCGCGTCGTGTACTCCTCCTGCGATCTCTGCGAGGAGAACCCGATGGAGCCGCCGCTGTGGCAGCTCCGCTCCCGCCTGGCGACGCAGGACGGGGAGGCGCGGCGCATCCGTTTCCGCGACGCGACCGTGGACTTCAGCGGGGTGCCGGCCTTCTACACCCCCTACATGTCCATGCCGGACCCCTCCACGCCGCGGTCCTCGGGCTTCCTCTCGCCCTCCTTCGGGCAGACGAAGTACCTCGGCGGCTTCCTGGAGACGCCCTACTACTGGGCGATCAACGATTCGAGCGACCTGACCGTAACCCCGGTGGTGACCACGAACACCGCGCCCTTCGCGCACGGCGTGTACCGGCAGCGCTTCAACTTCGGCGAGGTGAACATCGCGGCCTCCGCCGCCTATCTGGAGGAGCGGGGCAACAGCCCGGAGAAGGGGCTTGGCGGCAGCATCTTCTCCCGCGGGAACTTCACGATCGACGAGAACTGGAACGCCGGCTTCAGCATCAACCGGGCCTCCAGCCAGACCTACCTGCGCTCCTTCCGGCTACCCTCCCCGGCGGTGCTGGCGAGCACCGCCTATGCTGAAGGGTACTGGGGCTACAACAGCTACGCCCGGATCAACGCCCTGGCCTTCCAGGGCCTGCGCGAGACGGACGACGTGGGGCGCACGCCCTTCGTGCTGCCGAACCTGTACTACGAGCACGTGTTCGGGCGGGATTCGCTGGGCGGCACGCTGGTGGCGGACGCCACCGCCTTCTCGATCTACCGCAGCGAGGGCACGCGGACCCGCCGGGCCGGCACGCGGCTGCGCTACGAGCTGCCGCGCACGGACGGGCTGGGCGCGCAGTGGACCTTCCGCATGCAGGCGGACGGGCTGGGCTACAACGCCGACAAGCTGGACCAGGTGCCGAACTTCAGCGATGTCAGCAGCGTGACGACGGCCACCGGCAACATCCGCGTGGCGCTGGACTGGCGGCTGCCCCTGGTGCGCTCCGCCGGGAGCCTGGGCAGCCAGCTCATCGAGCCGCGGGTGCAGCTGGTGACGGGGCCGAATACCGGGCGACAGACGCGGATCCCGAACGAGGAGAGCCTGGACTTCGAGTTCACGGACACGAACCTCTTCTCCCTCAACCGCTTCAACGGGCGGGACCGGCAGGAGGGTGGGACGCGGGTGGACGCGGCGATGCGGGGCGCCTGGTTCTTCCCCAATGGCGGCTCGCTGGAAGGCCTCGCCGGGCGGTCCTTCCGGGCCTCGGACGAGGCGCTGTTCACGGAGAATTCCGGGCTGGAGAAGCGCGCCTCGGACTGGGTGGGGCGGGTCACGGTCGCCCCCACCCCCTGGCTCGACCTGACCGCCCGCGGGCGCTTCGACGGGGACACGGGGGACCGGCGGATGATCGACACCGCCGCGGGCTTCGGGCTGGACCCGATCGGCCTGCCGCGCACGCGGCTGACCACGGGCTACATCTACCACATCCCCAACCCCCTCCAGTCGCCCTCCCGCTACACGCGCGAGGTCTATGCGGGGGCGAGCACGCGGTTCGGCAAGTACTGGCGCGCCAGCGCCTTCGGGCGCTACGACCTGGAGCTGGACCGCGGCGTCTCCTACGGCACGAGCGCGGCCTACGAGGATGAGTGCTTCATCCTCGAGGGGCGCTTCTTCCGTTCCCTGGCGGAGAACGCGGTCACGGGCACCACCTATCCCGGTGCCACCACCCTGATCTTCCGCATCTCGCTGAAGACGGTGGGCGACTTCTCGGCCCGGGCCCTGTGAGCCCTGCGCTGTGAATGCCCTCAAGGGATGCCTTCAGGGCGCCCACAGAAACGAAATGCCACGCCGTGCGCCCACCGGGTCGCTTCAAACCCCGGGCTGCATGGTCTAGGAACCCGGCCATGCGACGTTTCCCCCGTCTCCGCCCGGCCTCTGCCGGTCTCGTCATGGCGCTGCCCGCCCTTCTCCTCGCGGGCGGCGCGGCCCTGGCCCAGCCCTCGGCCCGGCAGCCCGCGCCCCGCCCGGGGAGCGCCGCGGCGCCCGCCCCCACGCCCGCGGAGACGAACCGGATCGTCGCCGTGGTGAACGGCGACGTGGTGACGGAGGCCGAGGTGCGGTCCCGCGCCCGGCTCTTCGCGCTGAACGTGGGGCTGCAGCCCGCGCCGGACCTGACGGCCCGGATCCGGCCGCAGATCCTGCGCCAGATCATCGAGGAGCGGCTGCGGCTGCAGGACATCCGCCGCCGCCGCATCCCCGTGGGCGACGACGAGGTGGCCGAGGCGATCGGCGACATCGAGAAGCGCAACGGCCTGCCGCCCGGGGGCCTGCGGGCCCAGCTGCGCGAGGCAGGGATCGAGCCGCGGGTGCTGTACGACCAGCTCCGGTCCCAGCTGGGCTGGGGCCGGCTGATCCGCGGGATGCTGGGCCCGAACGCCGAGCCCTCGCCGGAGGCGGTGCAGGAGGCGGTGGCGGCCCATGCCGCGCGGGTGGGCCAGCCGGAGTACCAGGTGTCCGAGATCTTCGTGCCCGTGGAGAACCCTTCCTCCGCCGGGGAGACGAAGCGCTTCGTGGACGACGTGATCACCCGGCTGCGCCAGGGCCTGCCCTTCGCGCTGGCCGCCACCCAGTTCAGCCAGAGCCAGACGGCGCTGCAGGGCGGCGACCTCGGCTGGATCAGCGCGAACCAGCTGGACCCGGAGGTGGCCGCGGTGGTGCAGCGCATGCCGCCCGGCGCCGTCTCCAACGCCGTGGAGGTGCCGGGGGGCTACCAGATCGTCCAGCTCCGCGCCAAGCGCGAGACGGGGCGCGAGAACGCGACGATGGTGACGCTGCGCCAGGCCTTCCTGCCCTTCTCCACGCCGCTGGATCCCCAGAACCCGACGGAGCAGCAGCGGGCGGTGCTGACGCGCGCCCAGGCGATCAAGGGCGGCTGCGACGCGGTGGAGGCGGCGAACCGCGCCGCCGGCAACGTGCGCCCGGCCGATCCGGGCGGGGAGGTGCGGCTGGAGACGCTGGGCCCGCCGGCGCTGCGGCAGCTGGTGGCGGGCCTGGCGCCCGGGCGGACGAGCCAGCCCATCGTGACGCCGGACGGGATCCTGGTGATCGCCGTCTGCGCGAAGGAGACGAAGAACCTCGCCACCTTCACGCCCGAGATGGCGAAGCAGCAGATCATGCGCGACCGGGCGGAGAATCTTTCCCGCCAGCAGAGCCGCGACCTGCGCCGCCGCGCGACGATCGAGATGCGCGGCTGAGCCGGGAGGCCGGGGGCGTGGATCCGGCAGGCCCCGGCGGGCCGGGCGCGGGCCCGGCCGGGCTGCCCTCCCTCTCCGAGACGATCCACCGCCACGGGCTGGCCGCGCGCAAGGCGCTGGGCCAGCACTTCCTGCTGGACGAGGCGCTGTGCGGCCGGATCGCGCGGCTGGCGGGGGATCTCTCCGGCCGGCAGGTACTGGAGGTGGGGCCGGGGCCGGGCGGGCTGACGCGGGCCCTGCTGGCGAACGGGGCCGATCATGTCCACGCCGTGGAGCTGGATTCCCGGGCCATCGCGGCGCTGGCGGAGCTGGAAGCGGCCTATCCCGGCCGGCTGACCGTGACCGAGGCGGACGCGCTGGGGGTGGACCCGGTGGCGATGATGCCGGCGCCCCGGCGGATCGTGGCGAACCTGCCCTACAATGTCGGGTCGCCCCTGCTGATCGGCTGGCTGGCGAAGGCGGACGCCTTCGAGAGCATGACGCTAATGTTCCAGCAGGAGGTGGCGGAGCGGATCGTGGCCGCGCCCGACACCTCCGCCTATGGCCGACTGGCCGTGGCGGCCCAGTGGCGCTGCGAGGCGCAGATGGTGCTGCGCCTGCCCCCCGGGGCCTTCAGCCCGCCGCCGAAGGTGTGGTCTGCCGTGGTGCACCTGGTGCCCCGCGCCGTGCAGCCGGATTCCGTCCTGGCGCGGGCGATGGAGCGGGTGACGGCGGCGGCCTTCGGGCAGCGGCGGAAGATGCTGCGGGGATCGTTGAAGTCCCTGGGCGAGGCGGAGGCGCTGCTGGCGGCCGCGGGGATCGAGCCGACGCGGCGGGCGGAGACGCTCTCCGTCGCGGAGTTCGAGGCGCTGGCGCGGGCGATGCTGGCGCGGGACGGCGGCAAGGCTTCGTCCTGAGCCTCGGCTGATGGTCTGTCCCGGGGAGAGGAAGAAGGAATTCTTCCTCTCCCCGGACCCCTCTCCATCATCTTCTTCTATCGGTTGGTCTGGGCTTCGCTGATGGTGCGCCTCGGCTCGTGGAGCCGAGGCGACTGCAAGGGCAGGACGGGACCCGATCTTCGGCGCAACGCCTCAAGTCAGTCCCGCGGCAGCCCGATGCAGGTCCAGGGTTGGATCGATAGGTCCAACCAGTCCCCTTGCTCCGGACAGTTCAGAATCGGAGCACCGCTTCAGCGCGGCCTGAGGGCGCGTTCCGCCATCCCCGTCACCGCCTCGAAGGTCAGGCGGTTGAGCGTGCCGCTCAGGCGGGCGGCGTTCGGGCTGGCCCCGATTTCCGCGCGGATGGAGCCGTTGGCAACAGCGCGGCGCAGGGCTTCTGGGGGCAGGCCCTCGGCCAGGGCCTGGGCCATGGCCTCGCGGTAGGCGGGTTCGGCGGTGGCCAGCTCGGCGTCGATGGCGGCCTGGACTTCGGCGGCCTCGGGCGCGTCGCCGCCCGCCGCGGCGCCGAGGGCGAGGCGGCGCAGGTCGGGCAGGGTGGCGCGGTAGCAGGCAATGTAGTCGCGGGCCAGGTCCAGCTCGGCGGGACCGGCGCCGGCCAGGGGGAGCGCGGCGAGGAGGAGGGCAAGGCGGCGTCGGCGCATCGGGGGGTGATGCGCGACGCCGGCCGGATTGGCTAGGCGGCCGCGGCGAGGCTACCGAAACGGGCGGCGAAGGCCTCGCGCTCGGCGGGGGTCATGTGCAGGCCGCGCTTGGTGCGGCGCCACAGCACGTCGTCCGGCTGGGTCACCCACTCGCGGGCGCGCATCCACTCGAGTTCGCGGGCGGTGATCCCGCCGCCGAGGTCGCCCCCCATGGCCTCGATGGAGGTGGCGCCGTCGATCATGCGCTCGAGCATGCCGCCATGGGTGCGGATCAGGCGGTCCAGCAGGGGGCGGGGCAGCCAGGGATGGGCGCGGGCCATGCTCTCCGTGAAGGCAGCGCGGGTCAGGCCGCCGAGGTCGCCGCCGGGCAGGCTGGCCCCGCCGGTCCAGGAGGGGGCGGTGCGGCCCAGGGCCTGGCCGATCTGCTGCACCGCGTCCTCGGCCAGCTTGCGGTAGGTGGTGATCTTGCCACCGAGGACGGAGAGCAGCGGCGCGCCGGCGCGGTCCATCTGCAGCGTGTAGTCCCGCGTGACGGCGGAGGGGTTGTCCGAGCCGTCGTCATGCAGCGGCCGCACGCCGGAATAGGTCCAGGCGATCGCCTCCGGGGTCACGGGCGCGCGGAACTGGCGGGAGACGGCCTTGCAGAGATAGGCGGCCTCCTCCGGCGTGCAGTGGGGGCGGCCCATGGCGGGGTCGTGCGGCACGTCGGTGGTGCCGATGAGGGAGTAGCGCTCCTCGTAGGGGATGACGAAGACGACGCGGCGGTCGTCGTTCTGCAGGATGTAGGCCTGGGGGCCGTCATAGAGGGCGGGGACGACGATGTGGCTGCCGCGGACGAGGCGCACGCGCCCCCGCAGGGCGGTGCCGGTCTCCTGCTGCGTGGGCATGACCCAGGGGCCGGCGGCATTGGCGATGGCGCGGGCGCGCACGACCCGCTCCGCGCCGTCCTGGCCGCGCAGGGTGCAGGTCCAGGCGTCCGGGGCGCGGCTGGCGCGCAGGAACTCGGTGTGAGTGAGCACGGTGGCGCCGCGGTCCGCGGCGTCCCGCGCGTTGAGCAGGACGAGGCGGCTGTCCTCCACCCAGCAGTCCGAGTAGGCGAAGCCGCGGGAGAATTCGGGCTGCTTCAGCGGCTCGCCCTGGGGCAGGGCGTCGAGGTTCAGCGCCTCGCTGGCGGGCAGGGACTTCCGGCGGGCCAGGTTGTCGTAGAGGAAGAGGCCGGCGCGGATCATCCAGCGCGGGCGCATCTCCGGCCGGTGGGGCAGGACGAAGCGCATGGGCCAGATGATGTGGGGCGCGATGCCCATCAGCACCTCGCGCTCCGCGAGGGCTTCGCGCACCAGGCGGAACTCGTAGGTCTCGAGGTAGCGGATGCCGCCGTGGATCAGCTTGGAGGAGGAGGAGGAGGTGGCCTCCGCGATGTCGTTCTTCTCCACCAGCATCACGGAGAGGCCGCGGCCCACGGCGTCGCGCGCGATGCCGCAGCCGTTCACGCCGCCGCCGATGACGAGGAGATCGACGCTTTCGTTCGTATCCATTCTAGAGGAGCCTTGCGCGCACGCGGGTCACGACGACTTCCGCGACGAGGACAACGGCTAGGATGGCGAGGAGGATCGTCGCCACCTGGTCCCATTGGAAGAAGTTGATCGCGTCCTCCAGCACCACGCCGATGCCGCCGGCCCCGACGAGGCCGAGCACGGCGGATTCACGGACGTTGATGTCCCAGCGGAAGAGGGCGACGCCCCAGAAGGCCGGGCGGACCTGCGGCCAGACGGCCTTCAGCATCTCCGCCCCCCAGGGGGCGCCGGCGGCGCGGAGCGCCTCGCGCGGGCCGGGGTTCATCTCCTCCAGCGCTTCCGCCAGCAGCTTGCCGACGAAGCCGATGGAGCGGAAGGCGATGGCGAAGACGCCGGCGGCAGGCCCCGGGCCGAAGACGGCGACGAAGATCAGCGCCCAGACAAGGGAATTGACGGAGCGGGAGGCAACCAGCAGCACCTGCGCCAGGAAGTTCAGCGCCTTGATCCGGCAGATGTTCCGCGCGGCCATGAGGGCCAGCGGGATGGCGAGGACGAAGCCGAAGACCGTGCCGAGGGAGGCGATGTGCAGCGTCTCCATCAGCGCGGCGTGCACGGTCTTCGGATAGGCGGCGAGGTCGGGCGGCCACATCCGCACCAGCAGGTCCGCCATCTGCTCCGGCGCGTCGGCCAGGAATTCCGGGATGATCTCGATCGTCTGCACCGCCCAGACCACGGCGGCGACGATGATCAGGAAGGCCAGCCAGCGGGTCAGGCGCTCGGCAGGGGTGTGGCGGATCCACTCGCGCCGGAGCGGGGCGAGGGTGTCATGAGTCGTGGCGCTCATCGCATGGCGGCCCGGATGCGGCCGGAGATCAGCTCGGCCAGAAGGATGAGGGCGATGATGGCGATCAGGATCGCCGAGACGAAGTCGTAGTCGAAGCGCTTGAAGGCGGCGAAGAGCGTGCCGCCGATGCCGCCCGCGCCGACGATGCCGACCAGCGTGGAGTTCCGCAGGTTGCTGTCCAGCTGATACAGGCTGAAGCCGACGAAGCGGGAGGCCACCTGCGGCAGCACGGCGTAGAGCAGCACGGCCAGCGTTCCCGCGCCGGTGGCGCGCACGGCCTCCACCTGCTTCATGGAGATCTCCTCCACCGCTTCCGCGAAGAGCTTGGAGACGAAGCCGACGGAGGCGATGACGAGGGCGAAGACGCCCGCGAGTGCGCCGAAGCCGACCGCCTTCACGAAGAGGATGGCGACGATCACGTAGTGCAGGCTGCGGCAGACCGCGATGAAGGCGCGGACGGGGCCGGAGAGCCACCAGGGCGCGATGTTGCGCGCCGCCATGAGGCCGACGGGAAGGGAGAGGACAAGGCCGATCACCGTGGCGAGCACGGCGATCTGGATGCTCTCCAGCAGGCCTTCGACCAGCAGCTCCCAGCGCTCGAAGTTGGGCGGGACCATGCGCGCCAGGAAGCGCGCGCCCTCGCCCAGCCCGGTGACGAGGCGGCCGAGGCCGAGATCGAGCTGGGAGGCGGCGTAGATCAGGTAGGCGACGACCAGCAGGCCGAAGATCCGCATGCCCCAGTCGGGCGCGAAGGCGGCCCGGCGTGCGGGGGCGGGGAGGGTGGCGTCGCTCACAGCCAGTCCTCACCGCCGTAGATCTGGCTGAGGTGGCTGTCCTGCAGGTCCTCGGGCTTGCCGTCGAAGATGATGCTGCCGCCGGACATGCCGACGATGCGGCGGGCGTAGCGCTTGGCGAGGGCCACGTTGTGGATGTTGATGATGACGGGCACGCCCTCCGCCGCGGCGAGGCGCGTCAGCATCTCCAGCACCTCCACCGAGGTGCGGGGATCGAGGGAGGAGGTGGGCTCGTCCGCCAGCAGCAGGTCGGGGCGCTGCATCAGGGCGCGGGCGATGCCGACGCGCTGGCGCTGGCCGCCGGAGAGGGCATCGGCGCGGCGCGTGGCGTGCTCGGGCAGGCCCACCGCGTCGAGCAGCTGGAAGGCGCGCTCGATGTCGGCTTCCGGGTACTTCCGCAGCCAGGCGCGCCAGAGCGGGACATAGCCCAGGCGGCCGGACAGCACGTTCTCCATCACGGAGAGGCGTTCCACGAGGTTGTACTCCTGGAACACCATTCCGATCCGCCGGCGGGCGAGGCGCAGGGCCCGCCCGCTCAGCTTCGCCATGTCGACGTCGCCCCCGACACCGCCCTTCAGACGAATCTCGCCACGGGTGGGCTCGACGAGGCGGTTGATGCAGCGGAGGAGCGTGGACTTGCCGGTGCCGGAGGGGCCGATGATGGCCGTGATCCCCTCCGCCCCGATGGACAGGTCCAGGCTCCGCAGCACCGGCTTGCCGGCCGTGTATTCCTTGGTGAGACCGCGGATGTCGAGGGCAGCGCTCACGGGCGGGCCCCGCCCTGAGCACCAGAAGCTTGGGGCACGTTGTGCACGCCGCCGCTCTGGGTCTGCGGGGCGCGCTGCGCGTTGCGGCGGGCCTCAGCCTCCAGTTCCTTGCGGCTCTCCTCGTCGAAGGCGGCGCGGCTATAGGGGGCGTTCACGGCATCGGCCACGGCGCGCACGGGCGCCCACTGCTCCGCGTAGGTGGCGGGCCAGAAGCGGTCATTGCCGCCGAGGTCGCGCGCCATGGCCTCCGGGAAGCGGTAGCTCATGAAGCACTCGCGGATCTTCGCCTGCAACTCGGGCTTCAGGTCGTGCGAATAGGCGAAGGAGGAGGTGGGGAAGGGGTCGCTCTCCCAGATGACGCGGAAGTTCTCGCCCTTCACCTGGCCGCGCGCGACCATGCGGGAGTAGACGTCGGAGGCCACCGGCGCGGCATCGTAGTCGCCGGCGTTCACGCCCATCACGCTGCGGTCATGCCCGCCGGAATAGACCACGCGGTAATCCGTGTCCGGCGTCAGGCCCAGGCCGGGGAAGAAGGCGCGCGGGGCGAGGTTGCCGGAGTTGGAGGTGGCGGAGGTATGCGCCACGCGCCGGCCCTTCAGGTCCGCCATGGTGCGGATGTTGCTGTCGGCGCGCACGAGCATCACCACGCGGTAGCTCTCGAAGCCCTCCGGCCCGCCCTTGATGGCGAAAGGCAAGGCGCCCGCGAGGTTCACGGCGAAGGCGGTGGGGCCGGTGGAGAAGCCGGCGATATGGAGGCGGCCGGAGCGCATGGCCTCCACCTGGGCCGCGTTGCTGGTGACCTGGAAGTAGACGGTGCGCTTGCCCGTGCAGCGCGTCAGGTGATCGACGAAGGGGCGGAACTGGTTGGCGTAGAGGGCGGGGTCCTCCACCGGGGTATAGGCGAAGACGAGGGTGGAGGGGTCGCGCTGGCGGGACGCTTCCGGCGCGTCGGCGACGAGGTCGCGGTTGGTGTCGCAGTAGCCCTCGTCGAGCTGGCCGCGGAAGCAGCCGCCCGGGTTGGCGGTGGGGGCCTGCGCGGTGGGGGCCTGGGCGGCGGCGGGCAGGGCCGCGAGGGCGAGCAGCCCCGCGGCGAGGGCCAGGGGCCCCGCGGGGATCGTGGCCAGAAGCAGGTGTCTCATGCGGCGTTCTCCTCCATTCCGTTGCCTCGCGCGGCGAGCAGCGCGCTGGCGAATTCCGCGAAGCCGCGCCCGCCCGGGGCGCGGGTGACATAGGCCGGCGCGGCGGCGATCCCCGGCAGGTGGGGCAGCACGTTCGCCACCCCGACCGAGAAGGGGATAGCCGCGAACATCGGGGCGTCGTTCGGGCTGTCGCCGAGGAAGGCGACCTCCCCGATCACGCTCTCCAGCGGGGCAAAGCGGGCGGTGAAGAGGGATTCCACCCCCGCGCGCTTGTCCCAGGCACCGAACCAGGCGTTGACATGAATGGAGGAGACCTTGGCCTGCGCGCCGCCCGCCTCGAACACCGCGGCGATGCGGGCGGCCTGGTCCAGGGGCAGGG
Organism: Roseomonas populi; assembly: GCF_024594815.1. Classification (GTDB taxonomy): domain Bacteria; phylum Pseudomonadota; class Alphaproteobacteria; order Acetobacterales; family Acetobacteraceae; genus Roseomonas; species Roseomonas populi. The sequence goes on from NZ_JANJOU010000012.1 coordinate 89,091, forward strand.
GGCCGGCATCCTCGGCGAAGTCCACGGCGGCGTCGAAGAGGCGGAAGGGCTGGTCCGCCGCCATGCGCGTGCCGGGGACGGCTTCCATGGCCTGCGCGGCCAGTTCCATCAGGCGATCGCGGTTGGCGAGGCGGGCGGCGTCGTCCTGCGCGTGCCAACGGATCATGCGGCGGTTGGCGCGATCCTCGGCGTACCAGAGGGCGCCGTTCTCCCCCACCACGGCGGAGACGGGCCACTGGCGGGCGATGGCGTCACACCAGCCGGCGGGGCGGCCGGTGACGGGGATGACGTGCAGGCCGGCCTCCGCCAGCGACTCCATGGCGGCGTAGGCCAGTGCGGGCAGGCGGCCTTCCTCGGTGAGGGTGTCGTCGATATCCGTCAGCACGTAGCGCAGCGCGGTCAGGCGCGCGCTGGGCGCCTGCTGCAGGGGCTGCGGGATGGGCTGCCGGGCTGGGGCCTGGGCCAAGAAGCGTCCTCCAATTGGTGTGGAGGATGCCAAGTGAGATGTGGAAGGTCAAACACTCTCTGCGACATGCACCGCCACACCCGCCCGGGCCAGGGCGGCGGCGAGCGGCGGGGGTGGCGCGGTGTCGGTGACGAGGTCGGTGATGGTGGAGAGGTCGGCCACGCGCTCCAGGTAGCCGCGGCCGAATTTGCCGGAATCGAGGAGCAGGATCCGGCGGGGGCAGCGGTCCAGCATGGCGCGCTTCACCCAGGCGGCTCGGCTTTCCGCATCCGTCGGGCCTTCCAGGGTGAGGCCGGAGGCGCCGATCATCGCCACATCCGCGCTGAAGCGGCGGAGGAAAGCGTCCGTCTCCGCGCCGTAGAGGGCGCGCTCCGGCGCGTGGAACTCACCGGGGGCGACGAGCACGCGCAGCGCCGGCGCGTCGCCGGCCACGGCGGCGACGGGCAGGGAATTGGTAATGAGGGTGGCGGCCGTGCCGCGGGCGGCGAGGGCGCCGGCGAAGCGGGCGGTGGTGCTGCCGGCATCCACCATCACCACGGCGCCGGGCTGCACCAGGGCCGCGGCCGCGGCGCCGATCCGGGCGCGTTCCGCCCCCGCCATGGCTTCCCGCGCCAGGAGGTCGGGCTGCACCCCAGCATGGGTGACGGAGGCGCCGCCATAGGTACGGCGGACCGCGCCCTTGGCCGAGAGGGCCTCGATATCCCGCCGCACCGTCTCCCCGGAGACGCCGAAGCGGGTTGCCAGGGTGCTGATCCGCACCGTGGGGTCCGTGTTCAGCGCCTGGAGGATGGCCGCGTGCCGCGCCTCCTTCCCTGGCGCGCCTTCCTGTCGCCTTGCCATGGCCGCAGGGTGATGGGGCGGCCGGGTATGTGCAACCTACCACTTTATGACAGCGCTTCTGGCCGGGCGCGCCGCGCCGTGAGAGGCTGGCGGGCCATTCCTGCCGGAGCCGCCCGATGATCCGTCGCCGTTCCCTCGTCGCGGCCGGTGCCCTGCTGCCGCTGGCGGCGCGGGCCCAAGGGACAGCACAGGCGCCGGCCATGCCGGCGCCGGGCCGGCGGGACTGGGCGGCGCAGGTGCCGCAGATCCGGCTGGGCGTGCTGGGCGGCGAATCCGAGAGCGACCGGCTGGGCCGCTACGAGGGTTACCGCAAGCTGTTCGAGGATACCTTCGGCGTGCCGGCGCGCATGTTCTTCGCCTCCGACTACGCGGGGGTGCAGCAGGCCTTCGGGGCGAGGCAGCTGGAGATCGCGAACATGTCGCCGGCCGCCTATGCCGGCGTGTGGCTGGAGACGAATGGCGGCGTGGAGCCGATCCTCGTGACGAAGGAGCCGGACGGCACCACGAGCTACGTGGCGCTGATGTATGTGCGGGCGGATTCCGGGATCACGAGGCTGGAGGAGATGCGCGGCAAGGCGATGGCCTGGTCCGATCCCAACTCGGCCTCCGGCTACCTGATCCCGCGGGCGGAACTGCGGGCGGCGGGGATCAACCCCGAGAGCTTCTTCGGCCGCACGGGCTTCGCGGGCGGGCACGACCAGGCCTTGGTGGCCGTGCTGCAGAAGCAGTACGACGCGGGGGTGTGCTGGTCCTCCGGCCAGGGGGATGAGAGCAAGGGCTTCTCCCGCGGGGTGCTGACGGCGGCGGTGGAGAAGCAGCTGCTGGACATGAAGGACATCCGCATCATCTGGCGGTCCCGCCCCATCCAGAACGGGCCGATCGTGGTGCGGAGCGATCTTCCGGCGGCCTTCAAGAAGGACATAGTGGACTTCCACCTGGCGCTGCCGGCGGCGCACCCGGACATCCACCGCGCGGTGGAGCGGGGCAGCGCGGTGGGCTGGCAGCCGACGCGGCACGAGGACTACGCGGTGTTCGTGGACATGCGCCGGGCGGAGGCTTCGGAGCGGCGGCGGCGGAACTAGCTCCGGCGGTTCCGGCGCGGCGGGATGACGGGGGATGGCCGCCTGCAAGCGTGAGGGGGTGCGCTGCCCGGTCCGCCATGCCGTCCCGGCTATAAGCGGACGGCATAGCCGAGAAAGAGGATTTGATACGACGCGCCTGTCCCGGCCCGCCTAGGTTCCGCCCCGTCCAGGGTGGAAAATGGAGGAAGCGATGGGGGCCGACGAGCCGGTCATGGATGTTGCGCATCTCGGCCATGTCGAGCTGCTGACGCCGAAGCCCGAGGAGAGCCTGCGCTTCTTCACCGAGGTGATGGGCATGACCGAGAGCGGCCGGCAGGGCGACAGCGTCTTCCTGCGCGGCTGGGACGACTACGAGCGCTACTCCCTCCAGCTCACCGCCTCGAACACCTCCGGCCTGGGCCATGCCGCCTTCCGCACGCGCAGCGCGGCCGCCCTGGAGCGGCGCCTGGCCGCGCTGCGGGCGGACGGGGTGGAGGTGGTGGCCCATGAGGACAATCTCGGCCACGGCACGGGCTGGCACTTCCGCGACCCGGACGGCCACGTCTTCGAGCTCTACTGGGACACGGAGTGGTACGACCCGCCCGCGGATCGCCGCCCCTCGCTGAAGAACCAGGCGGAGCGCTACCCGGCGCGCGGCGTGAACGTGCGGCGCATCGACCACTTCAACTGCCTGGCCGTGGACGTGCGCGCCAACCGCGAGTTCTTCCAGCGCAACCTCGGCCTTCGCTGCACGGAGCGGATCGAGCTGGACAGCGGCGAGGAGGCGGGCATGTGGCTCACCTCCAACAACAAGTCCTACGACTTCGCCTTCACGAAGGAGGCGCACGGCGTGCCCGGGCGCTTCCACCACGTCACTTTCGCGCTCGACAGCCGCGAGGCGGTGCTGCAGGCCGCCGACACCTTCCTGGAAGCCGGCGTGCATATCGAGACGGGGCCGCACAAGCACGCCGTGCAGCAGACCTTCTTCCTCTACGTCTACGAGCCCGGTGGCAACCGGGTGGAGGTGGCCCATGCCGGCGCGCGGCTGATCCTGGCGCCGGACTGGAAGACGATCACCTGGACGGAGACGGAGCGGCGGAAGGGCCAGGCCTGGGGGCTGAAGACGATCGAGAGCTTCCACACCCACGGCACGCCGCCGCTTCCGGACCCGCTGCCCGACTTCGGCGAGGAGTCGTGATGCGCTTCCTCCTCGCCGCACTGGTGCTGCCGCTGGCCGCCGCCGAGGGCCGCCCGTTACCTGCCTTCCTCGGCGCCGAGCGCTTCGGCCCGCGGGGCGCAGGCACGCGGCCCTGACTGCAACACCCCGCCGCGGCCAGCCGTGATGGGCGGCCGCGGCAAGCAAACGAACACTGGAGGATCGCCCATGCTCACCCGCCGCACCCTCGGCCTGGCCTCGCTCGCCCTCGGCGCCCCCGCCATTGTCCGCGCGCAGGAGGCCGACTGGCCCAGCCGCCCCGTGACCATCATCGTGCCCTGGCCCGCGGGCGGGCCGACCGACACCTTCGCGCGCGTCCTCGCCGCCCGTCTCTCGCAGGATACCGGCAAGTCCTTCGTGGTGGACAACCGCGGCGGCGCCAACGGCACCATCGGCATGGGCAGCGCCGCTCGCGCGCGGCCGGACGGCTATACCTTCGTCTTCGCGCCGAACTCCACCTATGCGGTCGCGCCGCATCTCTATCAGACCAACTATAACCAGGAGCGCGACTTCGTGGGCGTCGGCCTGCTCGGCTCCATGCCGCTCCTCATGCTCGTGCCGCGCAGCTCGCCCGTGCGCAGCGTCGCGGACTACGTGGCCCAGGTGAAGGCGTCCCGCACGCCGAAGGTCTATGCCAATGCCGGCGTCGGCGCGACGTCGCACCTGGCGACGGAGCTCTTCCTGCAGATGGCCGGCATCCAAGTGACCGAGGTGGGCTATCGCGGCGGCGGCCCCGCGATCCAGGGCGTGATGGCCGGCGAGGCCGACATGTTCTTCATGCCCGCCGCCGCGGTGATGTCCTTCATCCAATCGGGCGACCTGCGCCCGCTGGCCAATACCATGCGGGTCCGCAGCCCCCTCCTGCCCGAGGTGTCGACCTTCGAGGAGCTCGGCTACGGGGGCTTCGAGGTGGTGGAGCACGCCGGCCTGCTGGCGCCCGCCGGCACGCCGCCCGCGATCCTGGAGCGCATGAACGCCGCCTGCGCCAAGGCCCTGGCGGCGCCGGAACTGAAGCCTCGCCTGGACGCGATCGCCGTCACGCCCGACGTGCGGCCCGTGGCGGAATGGCCGGCCTACTTCGCGGCGGAGAACGCGAAGTGGCGGGACTTCGTGCGGGCCCGCAACATCCGCGTGCAGTGAGGCGGCCGGGCGGGGCGGAGGAGTGTCCGGCGCCCCGCCGTAAGGGCGGATTCTGGCGCGAGGTGGCGGCCCTGCGATTCATCGCGCCTTAAGGGCTTCTCGGCAGACTTGCGGGCGAGGGCAGGCAAAAGCGCCTGCCGGAGGCCCGCATGCCAGATGCCGCGCTGTGTGAAGCCCCTGTCCGGCCTGAGTTCTGGCCGGGCAGGGCGCCGAGGGGGAGCGCCCTCTTCCCGGGAATGAGCGGCCATGCCTTCGCGGCGGCCTGCTTCCGGTCGGGACGGAGGGATCCGCCCCTCCCCGCCGGCACTGGGGCCGGCTGAGATGGGGGCGCGAATCAAGGCGCTGGTCTTTCCCTGCGGGACGGAGAATGGGGGAGAGATCCACGACGCGCTGCGGCACTCCCTGCATGTCGATATGATCGGCGCCTCCAGCCTGGAGGATCACGGCCGGTTCCGATTCCCGCGCTACTTCGGCGGGCTGCCCCGGATCGGGGAGGCAGGGTTCGACGAGGCCTTTTCCGCGCTGCTGCGCCGGGAAGGCGTGGGGATGGTTTTCGCCACCCACGACACGGTGGCGGAGTACCTGGCGCCGCGCGTGCAGGGCATGGGCACGCATTTGGTGAACGGCGACCCGGAGACGGCATCGGTCACGCGGCGGAAGAGCAGGACCTATCGCCTTTTCGCGGATTGCGGCTGGGCGCCGCGCGTCTTCGACACGCCGGAGGCGGTCACGGACTGGCCGGCGGTGGTGAAGCCGGATCGCGGGCAGGGCGGGCAGGGCGTGGCCGTGGCGCGGGATATCTGGGAGGCGCGGCTGGCCATGGCCGCGCTGGAGGAGCCCGTGGTGATGGAGCACCTGCCGGGCGCGGAGGTGACAGTGGACTGCTTCACGGACCGCCACCGGCGGCTGGTCTGGGCCGGGCCCCGCACGCGGGAGCGGGTGCGGGCCGGGATCGCGATGCGGTCCGAGGCGGTGGAGCCGGACGAGGCGATCACCGGCATCGCGGAGAGGATCAACGCGCGGCTGGTGATGCGCGGGCCCTGGTTCTTCCAGCTGCGGCAGGATCGCGATGGGCGCTGGAAGCTGCTGGAGGTGGCCTGCCGCGTGGCGGGCACCATGGTGGCGCAGCGGGCCCGCGGGGTGAACCTGCCGCTGATGGCGGTGCACGACTTCATGGGGCGCGACGTGGTGCCGCTGCCCAGCCCGCATGTGCGGCTGGTGGAGCGGCGGATCGCCACGCGGGCGCGGCTGGACTGGGCCTTCGACGAGGTCTTCGTGGACCTGGACGACACGCTGGTGGCCGACGGGCGGGCGGTGCCGGGCGTGGTGGCCTTCCTTTACCAGTGCGCGGGGGAGGGGAAGCGGCTGCACCTCGTCACCCGGCACGCGGGCGACCCGGAGGAGGCGTTGCGGCGGGCGCGGATCGCGCCGGGGCTGTTCGACGCCATCCACCACCTGCGGGCGGGCGAGCCGAAGGCGGGGGTGATCGGGGAGCGGGCGATCTTCGTGGACAACCACTTCCCCGAGCGCGCGGCGGTGGCCGCGGCGCGGGGCATCCCGGTGCTGGACGTGGATGCGGTGGAGTTCCTGCTGCGATGACGGAGGGGGCGGTGCGGAAGAACGAGGCGGGCGAGTTCATCGGGCTGCGGACCGGTGCGCAGGTGGAGCGCGACGCGCGCTTCAAGAGGACGGCACTGCGGCTGATCGAGGAGTCCGGGGAGAACTGGGCGGTGCACGCCCTGGCCGTGACGAAGCGGAACGCGCTGGCGCGGGTGCTGTACCTGGACGATCTGTACCGGCGCATCCTGCCCGTGCCGGGCGTGGTGCTCGAGTTCGGGGTGCAGTGGGGCGCGACGCTGGCGACGCTGCTGAACCTGCGGGCGCTGCACGAGCCCTACAACGCATCCCGCATGATCTACGGCTTCGACACCTTCAAGGGGTTCGCGGCGGTTGATCCCGAGGACGGGGCGGGGGTCCGGGAGGGCGATTTTCGCGCCCGGCCCGGGCATGAGGAAGGGCTGGACGACATCCTGGGTTACCACCAGTCCATCAACGCCTTCCCGGAGCACCGGCGGCACGCGCTGGTGAAGGGCGACGCCTCCCTGACGATCGGGCCGTGGCTGGAGAGGAACCCGCACGCGGTGGTCGCCCTGGCCCTGTTCGACATGGACCTCTACCGGCCGACGCGGGACGTGCTGCAGGCGATCCGGCCCCGGCTGGTGAAGGGATCGCTTCTTGTCTTCGACGAGCTGAACTGCCCGTTCTTTCCCGGGGAGACGGCGGCGGTGGCGGAGGTGCTGGGCCTGGGGAATTGCCGGCTGACCCGGCACCCGCTGCAGAGCTACTGCGCGGTGATGGAGGTGGGGTAACGCGCCTCTCCCGAAGGTGAGGGCTTCCGGGTTTCTCGCGGCTGCGAAACGGCGTAACCCGGCCGCATGACCGCCCCGCCGCCGCGCCGACCGCTGATCCTGGCCTCCGTCATGGTCGCGCTGTTCATGGTCTCGATCGAGTCCACCATCGTCTCCACGGCCATGCCGCAGATCGCGGGGCGGCTGGGGGACGTGCACCTCTACTCCTGGGTCTTCGCGGCCTTCCTGCTGACCCAGACGGCGACGACGGTGGTCTTCGGCAAGCTGGCGGACCTCTATGGCCGCCGGCCGGTGATGCTGGTGGGGATCGGGATCTTCCTTGTGGGATCGCTGCTCTGCGGCTTCGCCTGGTCCATCCCCTCGCTCATCGTCTTCCGGCTGGTGCAGGGGGTGGGGGCGGGGGCGGTGCTGCCGATGGCGCAGACGGTGGTGGGCGACCTCTACTCCGCGCAGGAGCGGGGGAAGATCCAGGGATTCCTGGCGAGCGTCTGGGGGCTTTCCTCCGTGCTCGGGCCGCTCGCGGGCGGCATCATCGTGGAGAGGGCGAGCTGGCCCTGGATCTTCTGGATCAACCTGCCGATCGGCATCCTCGCCGCCGCGGGCTTCGCGCGCTTCCTGCAGGAGACGGTGAGGCGGGAGCGGCGCCCGGTGGACGTGGCGGGGGCGGCGCTGCTGACCCTTGCGGTCGCCGCGCTGATGGCGGCGGTGACGGATCCCGGCACGCCGCTCTCGATCGCGGCCGCGGCCGTGTTCCTGCCGGCGCTGGCGACCTTCCTGTGGTGGGAAACGCGGGCGGCGGACCCGGTGCTGGACATCGCGCTCTGGGCGCGGCGGGCGATCGCGATGAACAACATCGTCGTCTTCCTCGGCGGGGCGGCGCTGATCGGGCTGACCACCTTCCTGCCGATGTACGTGCAGGGCGTGCTCGGACGCTCCGCCCTCACCGCCGGCTTCGCGCTGACGATGACGGTGCTGGGCTGGCCGGTGGGCGCCGCGGTCGGCGCGCGCTCCTTCGGCCGGCTGGGGCTGCGCGGGTGCCTGCTGCTGGGGGCCGCGCTGATGCCGGTGGGGGCGGTGGCCTTCGTGCTGCTCGGCCCCGGCTCCTCCCCGGTACTGGCGGGGGCGGGGTCCTTCGTGATCGGGCTGGGGATGGGCTTCCTGAACACCGCGGCGGTGGTGATGGTGCAGGAGGTGGTGGGCTGGTCCCAGCGGGGGGCGGCCACGGCCTCCGCCATCTTCTCGCGCAACCTGGGCAGCGCGCTGGGGGCGGCGGTGCTGGGCGGGGTGCTGAACCTCAGCCTCTCGCGCAGCCTGGCCGGGGGGATGGACTCCGAGGCCCTCCGGCGCCTGCTGGAGGGCGGGGGCGGCGCGGTGGGGGATGCGGCGGTGCGGGCCGCGCTGGACGGGGCGCTGCACCTGACCTTCTGGGCGGTGCTGGCACTCTCGCTGGGCTGTCTGGTGGTAGGGTTCCTGGTGCCGCCCGTGGTGATGCGGCCCCGGGTGGTGGAGGCGGCCGCGCCGGCGGACTAGGGCGGTCCTCCTTCGCCCGGGCTCGCCCGGCCAGGGACAGGCCGCCGGATCAGGCCACCGAGCCGGGGTCGCAGTTCCCGCCGCAGACCAGCACGCCGACCCGCGCCCCCGGGGGTGGGGTCCAGGCGCCGGAGAGGAGGGCGGCCAGGGCCGTGGCGCCGCCGGGTTCCGCCACCACGCGGGCGGCGGACCAGAGGCGGCGCTGGGCGGTGCGGATGGCCTCGTCCGTCACCAGGACGGATTCGCGGATCGCGCCCTGGGCGATGGGGAACATGAGGCCCCCGACGCGGCGGGCGCCGAGGCTGTCCGCGGCCAGGCCGCCGACGGGTGCGTCCACGGGGTGCCCGGCGGCAAGGGCTTCGTGGAGGGTGGGGCAGCCTTCCGGTTCCACGGCCACGACGGCGACGCCGGTTCCGGCGAACCAGGAGGCGACGCCGCCGATGAGGCCGCCGCCGCCGACCGCCACCAGAACATGGGTCAGGCCGGGGAAATCGGCCTCGAACTCGCGCGCGGCGGTGCCCTGGCCGGCCAGGACCTCCGCTTGGTCATAGGCGTGGACGGAGAGGGCGCCGGTCTCGGCGCGGCGGGACTCGCTGGCGGCGAAGGCTTCCGCGTAGGTGTCCCCGCCCTGGACCACCCGCGCCCCGGCCTCCGCGATGCGGGCAACCTTGGCGGGGGCGGCGATGGCGGGAACGTAGATCTCCGCGGGGATGCCGAGGGCGCCGGCGGCGTGGGCCACCGCCGCGCCGTGATTGCCGCCGGAGGCCGCGATGACGCCCCGGGCGGGGTTGCCGGCCTGGAGCAGGGCGTTGAAGGCCCCGCGCGCCTTGAAGGAGCCGCTGACCTGCATCGACTCGAGCTTCAGCGCCACGTCGGAAGGGGCGCCCAGGGCCGCGCCAGGCAGGGTGAGGACGGGGGTGCGGCGGATATGCGCGGCGATGCGGGCGGCGGCGGCTTCGATGGCGGGGCGGCTGGTCATGCCGGTGGCATGGCCCCGCGATGCCGGCCTGTCCACCCTCGGGCCACCCTAGGGCCACCCTTGGGCCCTCCCATGGGTCCCGCTTCCGCCGCCGCCGGATTTCTGCCACGTTCCCGCGCCTGTCCGGGGTGTCACCGTCCAGCCATGCTGCAACACGGCAGTTGTGCCGCACGCGATGCGGGGGGCCTCCTCCAGGGGGTGCTCCTGCTGGGCCCGCCGGGTGCGGGCAAGTCCGACCTTCTCCTCCGCCTGACGGGCGGGGGATGGCGGCTGGTGGCCGATGACCAGGTGGTGCTGCGGGACGGGGGCGGCGCGCTGCGGGCGGCCGCGCCCGAGGTGCTGCGGGGCATGATCGAGGTGCGCGGCCTGGGGCTGATGGAAGGGCTGGACTCGGAGGCGGAGGCGCCGCTGGCGCTCGCCGTGGACTGCGTCGCGCGGGGGGAGGTGCCCCGCCTGCCGGAGCCGGCCCGCTTCGAGGCGCTGGGCCATGCCCTGCCGCGGATCGCGATCCACGCGCCGGACGCCTCCGCGCCCCGCAAGCTCGAACTGGCCCTGGACGCGATCGCCGGGCGGATCGGCTGCCGCGCCGGCGCCCTGGAACGGGTGCCCTATCCGGAGCGTGCACCCTGATCGCGCCCGCACACTCGGTGCCGCGCCCGGTGGTGGTCCTCACCGGCCTTTCCGGGGCGGGGAAGTCCTCTGCCCTGCGGGTGCTGGAGGATCTCGGGATGGAGACGGTGGACAACCCGCCGCTGGCCATGCTGGGCGAGCTGCTCTCCGGCACCGGGACGGGGCCGCTGGCGATCGGGGTGGATACGCGGACGCGGGGCTTCGACGCCACCGCGCTGCTGGCCGGGCTGGACGCGCTGCGGGCGCGGGGCGCGGCCTCGCCGGAGCTGGTCTTCGTGGATGCCGCCGAGGAGGTGCTGCTGCGCCGCTTCTCCGAGACGCGCAGGCGGCACCCGCTGGCGCCGGCCGGCGCGGCGGGGGGCGGCGTGGCGGACGGCATCGCGCGGGAGGCGGCCATGCTGGCCCCGCTGCGCGAGGCGGCGGATTGGGTGATCGACACCTCCGGCCTGCCCCTGCCGGAGCTGCGGCGGATGATCGAGCGGCGCTACGGCGCGGCGGGGGTGGCGGGGATGTCCGTCACGGTTGGGTCCTTCGCCTATCCGCGCGGGCTGCCGCGGGAGGCGGACCTGGTGATCGACCTGCGCTTCCTGCGGAACCCGCATTACGACCCGGCGCTGCGGCCGATGACCGGGCGGGATGCCCCGGTGGCCGCCTATATCGAGGCGGATCCGGAGTGGGGCCCATTCTGGGGGCGCATGACGGCGCTGCTGGACCCGCTCTTGCCGGCCTATGAAACGGGGGGCAAGAAGTACCTGACGCTGGCCCTGGGTTGCACCGGCGGCAAGCACCGCTCGGTCCTCGCGGCGGAGCGGCTGGCGCGGCACCTGGCCGGGGCCGGCTGGCCGGTGGAGCTGACCCATCGGGAGCTGGGAATTCGGGAGGCGATCCCCGCCGCCGACTCCCAAGGGGCCCACCCGCACACCATATCGATGCTCAGAGCATGATCGAAACCATTCCGGCCGCGCCTGCCGCGGCCCCCACCCCCATGACCATCCCCCTTTCGGCCCAACCCCGCCTGCTGCGGGCGGCCGCGCTGGACCGCCGATGATCGGATTCGTCCTTGTCACCCATGGCCGCCTGGCCGAGGAGCTTCGCCTCGCCATGGAGCATGTCATGGGGCCCCAGAAGCACGTCTCGACCATCTGCATCGGTCCCGAGGACGACATGGAGGGCCGCCGCGGCGACATCCGCGCGGCGGTGGACCAGGTTGACCAGGGCGACGGGGTGGTGGTGCTGACCGACATGTTCGGCGGCACGCCCTCCAACCTCGCCGCCTCCATGAAGAGCCTGTGCAACGGATCCGATTGTGGCGGGCACCAGGTTGAGGTGATCGCGGGCGTGAATTTGCCGTTGCTGGTGAAGCTGGCCCGCGTGCGCGGGACGGAGCCGCTGGCCGAGGCGGTGGACCATGCCGTGAATGCCGGGCGCAAGTACATGGCCACCGCCGGTGAGCTCTGCGGCGCGCGGCGGGGCTGAGGGGGAGAGGAAAGCGATGAGCGGGAACACCACGTCTGCGCCGAAGCTTTCGGGGGCACCGAAGCCGGAGGGCGCGCCCATGCCGCTGCGACGCAGCCTCGTGATCCGCAACCAGCGCGGCCTGCACGCGCGCGCCGCCGCGAAGCTGGTGACGCTGGCGGAGAAGCACTGCTCCTGCCTGTCCGTCTCGCATGGGGGGCAGACGGTGCCGGCCTGCTCCATCATGGGGCTGATGATGCTCGGCGCGGGCAAGGGTGCCACGATCGTGCTGGAGGCCGAGGGCTGGGATGCGCGGGAGGCGCTGGACGAGGTGGCCGCGCTGATCGAGGCTGGCTTCCACGAGGACTGACGGGCTTCGCGCCCGCTGTTGAGGGCCGCTGGCGCGGCCAGCCCCGGCAGGAGGCCGGGATGGAGGATTGATGAAGACGGACGGACCTGCCGCACCGCGCCCCACGGACGGAAAGTCCGGGGAGATGCGCGACGGCAAGTCCGCCGAGGGGAAGGCCCCCGAGAAGGCCGCCGAGCTGAAGGCGGCCGAGGCGCGCAAGAGCGGGCGGCGGGCGCGCGAGCTGACGATCAAGGGCATCGCCATCTCCCCCGGTGTCGCCATCGGGCCGGTCTTCGACGTGGATGCGGCCCCGGCGGCCGCGCCCCGCCGCGCCATCAAGGAGGCGCAGGTGGAGGGGGAGAGGAACCGGCTGACAGAGGCCGTCTCCACCTCCCGCAAGCAGGTGGGCAAGCTGAAGTCACGGCTGGCGATCCTGCCCGAGGAGGCGCAGGAGGAGCTGGAGCCGCTGCTGGACGCCTATGCGATGATGCTGGGCGAGAGCCGGCTGATCCGCGGGGCGCGCAAGCGGATCGAGGCGGAGCTGCTCTCGGCCGAGACGGCGGTGAGCGACGAGGCGGACGCGATCGCGGGCGCCATCCTGGCCGCCAAGGACGACGACAAGGCCGGGCTGCGGCGCCGCGCGGGCGAGGTGCACGAGATCGCGCGCCGCCTGACGCGCAACCTCACGCAATCCGGGTTCCGCTCCTTCAAGGAGGTGCCGGAGGGCTCCATCCTCGTGGCGGAGGAGCTGACGCCGGCGGATGCGGCGCTGCTCGATCCCTCCCGCATCGCCGGGGTGGCGACTGAGGAGGGCGGGGCGGACGGGCACACGGCCATCATGCTGCGGGCGCTCGGCATTCCGAGCGTGCTGGGGCTACCCGGGCTGACCAATGCGCTGGCGCGCGGCGACCAGGCGGTGCTGGACGGGCGCGCGGGCACGATCGTGCTGCGGCCGGGCCGGGAGGCGGTGGCCGAGGGGCGCCAGGGGATCGCGGCCTATGCGCGGGAGCGCACGCGGCTGGGGAAGCTGCGGCGCCTGCCCTCCGTGACCACCGACGGCGAGGAGATGGAACTCCAGGCGAACCTGGAGATCCCGGCGGAGCTGCCGCTGATCGCCCAGGCCGGTGCAGCCGGGATCGGGCTGCTGCGGACCGAGTTCCTGTTCATGAACCGCCAGGGCCTGCCGGACGAGGAGGCGCATTTCGAGGCCTATCGCCAGATCGTGGAGGGCACGGACGGGGCGGGCGTGACCATCCGCGTGCTGGACTGGGGCGGCGAGAAGGACATGGAGGCGCTGGCCGAGGGGGTGGAGCCCTTCCATGCCGGGCCGAACCCGGCGTTGGGCCTGCGCGGCATCCGCATGCTGCTGCGGCGGCCGGAGCTGCTGGAGGTGCAGTTCGCGGCCATCCTGCGCGTGGCGGCCATGGGGCCGGTGCGTGTGCTGCTTCCGATGGTGACGATCCCCGAGGAGGTGCGGGAGGCGCGGGAGATCTACGACCGCGTGGTGAAGCGCGTGCGGCGCCGCGGCGTGGCCCTGCCGGAGAAGCTGCCGCCGCTGGGCGCGATGATCGAGACGCCGGGCGCGGCGCTGGCGGCGGACGCCATCGCGCTGGAGGCGGATTTCTTCGCGATCGGCACCAACGACCTGGCCATGTACACGCTGGCGGTGGACCGGGCGGAGGCGGAGGTCGCCCACCTGTACGACCCCTTGCACCCGGCTGTGCTGCGGCTGATCCAGTTCGCGACGGAGGCGGCGCTGCGGCTGCGGATGCCGGTTTCTGTGTGCGGGGAGATGGCGGGGAATCCCCGGCTGGTGCCGCTGCTGATGGGGCTGGGGCTGCGCAGCCTTTCCATGAACGCCAGTGCCATCCCGCGGGTGAAGCAGATGGTGCGGAGCCTGAACGTGGACGACTGCGCCCGCTTCGCGCGGCGGGTGATGGAGCAGAGCGACCCGAAGCGGATCCAGGAGCTGGTGATGGAGTTCCTGCCCGGGGAGAAGGGCTGACGGGGCAACGATGGCCTAGTGCCCTGACGCCGCGCGCGATCCGTGCCACTTTCGGGGCCTGGATCGCGGGGCCGGGGCGCCCCGGCCGGGTCCTAGGAAGCGAGGTTCAATGGATCAGGGCTTGTCTGTCGTCCCGGAGGCCCGCAACGGGCGCGACCGGGAACGGGACCTGCGACGCGTCGGCGTGCACAGGGACTACTGGTATCCCCTGGCCTGGTCCACGGAGCTGAAGCCGGGCAAGGCGCTGGCCGTGGGCTTCGCAGGCGATCCGATCGTGCTGGTGCGGCCGAAGCAGGGGCCGGTCTTTGCGCTGGAGGACCGCTGCGCCCACCGGCAGGTGCTGCTGAGCAAGGGGGTGGTGGAGGGCTGCGCGATCCGCTGCGGCTACCACGGCTGGGCCTATGACCAGTCCGGGCAGTGCACGGACGTTCCCTATCTCGGCAAGGGGAAGCTGCCCAACGGCGTGCGCGCCTATCCCTGCCGCGAGGTGGAGGGGCTGATCCTGGTCTTCCCCGGCGATCCGGCGCTGGCGGATTCCGTGCCGCTGCCCGGGCTCGGTTCGGTCGCGAACCCCGCCTACAAGACGCGGCGCTTCGGGCGCGAGGTGGGCTGCCACTACAGCTTCATGCATGAGAACCTGATGGACATGAACCATCAGTTCCTGCACCGGAAGCAGATGGGGAACATGGTCCCGCGCTACATGGGCGGGGCCAAGGGCGAGGACTTCGTCGAGGCGCGCTACACCTTTTCCCGCGTCGGCGGGAAGCAGCCCTGGGCGGAGGCGGCGATCTTCGGGGAGCGCCGGGCGGTCGGGACCGAGGCCTCCACCGCGCAGAAGGACCTGATGACGATCCGGACGGAGTATCCGTACCAGACCTTGCGCATCCAGACCGGGGACGACGCGCCGGTGATGGATCTGTGGATCTCCTACGTGCCGACCGACGCGGAGCAGAAGCGGAACCGCACCTTCGGCCTGCTCTCCATCAAGAAGCCGAAGATCCCCGGGCTGCTGGAGGCGGGCTGGCCGATCCTGATCCTCTTCACCGAGCGGATCTTCAAGGAGGACCGCGAGATCGTGGAGATGGAGCAGGCCGCCCACGACGCGCAGGGGGAGGACTGGAACCAGGAGGTCTTCCCGGTGATCCGCAACCTGCGGACGCTGCTTCGGGAGCGCGGCGGAGAGACGATCGGGTAGGTTCCGGGTGGCCCCAGGGGGCGCTGCCCCCTGGACCCTCGGGCAAACGCGCAGCGTTTGTCCCGAGCCAAGGGCCTGAGGCCCTTGTATCCCCATCTGGCTACCGCTGCGCCGTCCTGACGCGGGGTCTCGGCGTGAAGGGCTCTTTCCTGCCCTTGCAGTCGCCTCGGCTCCATGAGCCGAGGCGCACCGTCAGCGAAGTGATTCCAACTTCCAAAAGAAGATGATGGTGAGGGGTCCGGGGAGAGGAAGAATTCCTTCTTCCTCTCCCTGGCCACGGACCACCATCGCAGGATCAGGCCGGCACCACCGGCGACTTGTCGCGCTTCAGCGCCTTCATGACCTGGTCGTCCAGCTTCAGGTGCGACTGGAGCAAC
Organism: Roseomonas populi; assembly: GCF_024594815.1. GTDB lineage: Bacteria > Pseudomonadota > Alphaproteobacteria > Acetobacterales > Acetobacteraceae > Roseomonas > Roseomonas populi. Next base: position 104,703 of record NZ_JANJOU010000012.1, read on the forward strand.
TGCGGTGGCGTCAGCGCCATCCACTGGTTCAGCGAGAAGTCGGCGTAATAGTCGCTGCGGAACATCTCGAGGAAGCGCAGCGGGGTGGTGCCGGTGTTCTCGATATAGTGGCCGGTGGCGAAGGGGACGTAGCCGACGTCGCCCGCCGCGAAGTCGAAGGTGCGGGCCTGGCCGGAGGCGGCGAAGACGCCCATGCGGCCCTGGCCTTCGATGTAGTACTGCCACTCGTTCGTGTTGGGGTGCCAGTGCAGCTCGCGCAGGCCGCCGGGCTCCAGCTCCACCAGCGCGGCGGCGATGGTCTTGGAGGCTTTGAAGACCGAGGAGTCGGTGATGCGGACGGTGCCGCTGCGCGTGCGGATCGGGTCCTGCGCGAGCATGCGGTGGCTGAAGTTCGCGTCCGAGGGAACCTGCGGGACGGGCATGCGGTCCGCGTCCAGCGGGCCGGGGAGCGGGGCCTTGAAGATGTAGAGTTCGTCGGGGCTCGGCGTGTGGCCGAAGAGGTTGGCGGGGACGCCGAAGTTCTTGCCCAGCACCTCGGGCGGCACGCGGCGGAACCAGTCGCTGATGAGGAAGGTGCTGTCCTCGTCGAAATGGCCGTCATCGAAGACGAGGAGGAACTCGCAGCCGTCCTCGCCGAGGCCCTGGATGGAGTGCGGGGTGCCGCCGGGGAAGTACCAGAGGTCGCCGACGCCGACATCGTCCACGAACTGGCGACCCTGCGCGTCGATGGCGGTGATGCGGGCGCGGCCGTAGAGCATGTAGGCCCACTCCGCTTCCTTGTGCCAGTGGAGCTCCCGCACGCCGCTGGCGTTGAGGCGCATGTTCACGCCGGCGATGTCGTTGGAAACGCCGAGCTCGCGCACCGTGACCTGGCGGGTCCAGCCGCCGCTCTCCTGCCGCACATGGGCATCGGCGTAGGAGAAGCGGAGGTTGGGCAGGGTGCCGTGATCGGTGGCAGGCGGGTTGAGCATGTCCGGGTTGGCCCGGTCTCGCGCGAGGTTGCGCGGGCCGGGATCGGTGCCGCCGCGCCCGGGGCCGCGGCTGGGCTGCGGGGCGCCGTCCGGGCTCTGGGCACGTGCCAGGGCCGGGGCGAGGGCTCCCGCCGCGGCGGCGCTGGCGATCATGGCGCGGCGGGATACCGGATCGGTCATTGGGGGTCGCTTTCGCTCGCTGTTCAGGTTCTCGGTGCGCGGCCCGCGGCCGTGCCGTCCTGATGGGGGGAGCGGCGGATGACGCTTCCATGGGCGAACGGATGAGGTTCAGGCCATGAAAAACACGGATTGGTGCAGTGCATTCAGAATGACATAAACATATCCTGATATGGCTTATCCACTTGGCCTGGGGTGCCCTCCCGTGATACGCGCCTTCCCGATTCCGGAAGGCCCGCCAGACATGCCCGATACCCTGCCCCCGAAGACTGACTACGTCGTCGCCGACCTCTCCCTCGCCCAGTGGGGCCGCAAGGAGATCGAGATGGCCGAGGATGAGATGCCCGGCCTGATGGCGACCCGCCGCGAGTACGGGAACAGCCAGCCGCTGAAGGGCGCCCGCATTGCCGGCTGCCTGCACATGACGATCCAGACGGCCGTGCTGATCGAGACGCTGAAGGCGCTGGGCGCGGACGTGCGCTGGTCCTCCTGCAACATCTTCTCCACGCAGGATCATGCGGCGGCGGCGATCGCCGCTTCCGGCACCCCGGTTTTCGCCATCAAAGGCGAGAGCCTGGAGGATTACTGGAACTACGTGCGCCGCACCCTCGAGTGGGCGGACGGCGGGGAGCCGAACCTGCTGCTGGACGATGGCGGCGACATGACGCTGCTGGTCCATTACGGGCTGCGGGCGGAGCAGGGCGACATCGCCTTCCTCGACAAGGCGACGAACGAGGAGGAGACGGTGTTCTTCGCCCTCATCAAGCGCACGCTGACCGAGAAGCCGGGCTGGTTCGCCAAGCTGGCGGCCTCCATCAAGGGCGTGTCGGAGGAGACGACGACGGGCGTGCACCGCCTCTACGTGATGGCGAAGGAGGGCAAGCTGCTCTTCCCCGCGATCAACGTGAACGACAGCGTAACCAAGTCGAAGTTCGACAACCTCTACGGCTGCCGCGAGTCCCTGGTGGACGGCATCCGCCGCGGCACGGACGTGATGATGGCCGGCAAGATCGCCTGCATCGCCGGCTACGGCGACGTGGGCAAGGGCTCGGCCGCCTCCCTCCGCAACGCGGGCTGCCGCGTGATGGTGACGGAGGTCGATCCGATCTGCGCGCTGCAGGCGGCGATGGAGGGCTATGACGTCGTGACGATGGAGGAGGCCGCCCCGCGCGCCGACATCTTCGTGACGGCCACCGGCAATGTGGACGTGATCACCGCCGACCACATGCGCGCGATGAAGCATCGCGCGATCGTCTGCAACATCGGCCACTTCGACAGCGAGATCCAGGTGGCGGCGCTGCGCAACTACAAGTGGACGAACATCAAGCCGCAGGTGGACGAGATCGAGTTCCCCGACGGGAAGAAGATCACGCTGCTCTCCGAGGGGCGGCTGGTGAACCTGGGCAACGCCACGGGTCACCCCTCCTTCGTGATGTCCGCCTCCTTCACCAACCAGACGCTGGCGCAGATCGAGCTGTGGACGAACGGCGCGGCCTACGGGAAGCAGGTCTATACCCTGCCGAAGCACCTGGATGAGAAGGTGGCCTTCCTGCACCTGGAGAAGGTGGGCGCGAAGCTGACGAAGCTGACCCAGCAGCAGGCCGAGTATATCGGCGTGGCGCAGCAGGGGCCTTTCAAGGCCGAGTTGTACCGCTACTGAGCCGGGCGCGAGCCCTGGTTCGAGCCCGGGGGGAGGGAACTCCCCCCGGGCTCTTTTTGTTTTCCGACTGTGGCGCACAAACCAAGGGTTTGTCGTGTAGCCTTACCCCGGCCCCTTAACTTGACCGGGAAGACCATGCCGCGCGCAAGCCGATCCGCCTCCAGTACTCCGGTCGAGGCCGAGGTGGGCATGAATCCCTTCGGCACCCCGGCCGGGATCCGCCGCTTCGCCTCCCCCGCCGTGAAGGCGGCGCTGATGCGGCGGGGCGGGCAGCTTCTCGGCATGATCGCGGGGCTGCTGGGGCTGGCGGTGCTGGTGGCGCTGGCCAGCCACGACCCGGGCGACCCCTCCCTCTCCACCGCGACCAGCCGGGCGCCGGCGAACCTGGCAGGGCCCTTCGGCGCCATGGTGTCCGACGTGCTGTTGCAGGGCTTCGGCTGGGCGGGGCTGCTGCCGGCGGCCTGCCTGCTGACCTGGGCGCTGCGGCTCTCCACCCATCGCGGGCTCTCGCCCTTCCCGCTGCGGGTGGCTGCGCTGCTGGCGGGGCTGCCGCTGCTGGCGGCCGTTTTCTCCACCACGCCGCTGCCGGCGCCCTTCCCGGGCGGCACGGCGGGCGGTGCTGTCGGGCCGCTGATGCGGGACGCGGTGGACGAGACGATCGGCGCCGTTTTCGGGCCGCTGGGATCGGCGCTGGGGAATTCGGCGCTGGCGGCCATGGCGGTGGCGGCGACGGTGCTGGCGCTGGCCATCCCGCTCTCCTCCTGGCGGCGCGCGGGCGGGGTGGCGGCGCGGCGGAGCCATGGGCTGGCCGGGAACATCCTGCGCCGCCGGTCCGAGGCGCGGGCGCGCGCGGCGGAGGCCCGCATGGCGCGGGCGCGGCTGCATCACGGGCATGAGGAGCCGGCGGAGCCGCAGGGGCTGCTGGCGCGGGTCTTCGGGGCGCCGACGCGCCTGGGCGAATCCCTGGCCGGGATGATCCGGCGGCGGCAGGAGCCCTCGCCCCAGCTCTCTCAGCTGCTGCGGGCGGCCGATGCCGCGGCCGAGGAGGCGCCGGCTTCGCGCCCCGCGCCGCGCAAGGCGCCGAAGCTTGAGCCGGAGGTCGTGGCCGGGCGCGCGGCGGAGGAGATGAAGGGCGACAAGATCGGGGGCGACAAGACGGGGAGCGAGAGCCCGCGCATCGCCGACCGGGTGCTGCCGCCGCGGCGCCTGCCGATCGGGGAGACGGTGAAGAAGGGCGATGACGGCAAGTTCCGCCTGCCGCCTCTCTCGCTGCTCGCCCCGGCGCCACCCCGGCGGGACAGCGGCCCCTCCCGCGAGGCGCTGGAGGAGAATGCGCGGATGCTGGAATCCGTGCTGGAGGATTACGGCGTGCGCGGGCGGATCGCGGATATCCGCCCCGGCCCGGTGGTGACGCTGTACGAGCTGGAGCCGGCGCCGGGGACCAAGTCAGCCCGCGTGATCGGGCTGGCGGACGACATCGCGCGCAGCATGTCCGTGCTGGCCGTGCGCATCGCCACCGTGCCCGGGCGCAACGTGATCGGCATCGAGCTGCCGAACACCAAGCGGGAGATGGTGTTCTTCTCCGAGATGATGGAGGCGGAGGACTGGGCGCGGAACCCGGGCAAGCTGCCGCTGGCGCTGGGTAAGGACATCGGCGGGGCGCCCGTGGTGGCGGACCTGGCGCGGATGCCGCACCTGCTGATCGCGGGCACCACCGGTTCCGGTAAGTCGGTGGGGATCAACACGATGATCCTCTCGCTGCTCTACCGCTTCGGGCCGGACGAGTGCCGCTTCATCATGATCGACCCGAAGATGCTGGAGCTCTCGGTCTATGACCGGATCCCGCATCTGCTGGCGCCCGTGGTGACGGAGCCGCCGAAGGCGATCGGCGCGCTGAAGTGGACGGTGCGGGAGATGGAGCGCCGCTACAAGGCGATGTCCCAGCTCGGCGTCCGCAACATCGGCGGCTACAACGAGAAGGTGGTGGCGGCAAATGCCCGGGGCGAGCAGATCACCCGCCGCGTGCAGACGGGCTTCGACCCCGAGACGGGCAAGCCCGTGTTCGAGGAGCAGCCGCTGAACCTCGTCTCGCTTCCCATGATCGTCGTGGTGATCGACGAGATGGCGGACCTGATGATCGTGGCGGGCAAGGAGATCGAGGCGGCGGTGCAGCGCCTGGCGCAGATGGCGCGCGCGGCCGGCATCCACGTGATCATGGCCACGCAGCGGCCTTCGGTGGACGTGATCACCGGCACCATCAAGGCGAACTTCCCGACGCGCATCTCCTTCGCCGTGACGTCGAAGATCGACAGCCGCACCATCCTCGGCGAGCAGGGGGCGGAGCAGCTGCTGGGCCAGGGCGACATGCTGCACATGGCCGGCGGCGGGCGCGTGAACCGCGTGCACGGCCCCTTCGTCTCCGACGAGGAGGTGGAGCGCGTGGTGGAGTACCTGCGCGAGCAGGGCGAGCCCGCCTATATCGAGGAGGTCACGGAGACCGAGGACGAGGAGGATTCCGGCCCCGTCTTCGACGCCACCGCCAACGGCGGCGAGAAGGGGCTTTACGAGCAGGCCGTCGCGCTCGTGTCCCGCGAGGGCAAGGCGAGCACCAGCTTCGTCCAGCGTCACCTCAACATCGGCTACAACCGCGCGGCGAAGCTCATCGAGCAGATGGAGCGCGAGGGCGTGGTGGGGCCCGCGAACCATGTGGGCAAGCGCGAGGTGCTGCAGCGGGTGGGGGCGGATGACTGAGGCGCACCGCTTCGCGCCGGACGGCGGCATCCCGAACTCCCGGTTGCCGCTTGTGGTCTGGCGCGGGGCGCTGGGCGCGGATGCCGGGGCCATCGCCCGGCATTTCGCGGGGCATGGCTGGTCCAACGCCTGGACGGACGGCGTGTTCGGCTACCATCACTTCCACAGCAACGCGCATGAGGTGCTGGGCGTCTCCCGCGGCACCGCGCGGGTGCGCTTCGGCGGGCCTTCGGGCGAGGTGGTGGAGCTGCGCGCGGGCGATGCCCTGGTGATCCCGGCCGGGGTTGGGCATTGCCGGGAATGGGCGAGCGACGATTTCGAGGTGGTGGGCGCCTATCCCGGCGGGGCGGATTACGACATCCGGCGCGGCGACCCCGCCGAGGCGGCGGAAGTGGCGCGGCGGATCGCCGCCGTGCCATTGCCGGCCGGCAATCCCGTGGATGGCAGGGCGATGCCGGGCTGGTAGCGCCCGGCCCCCGTTACCCTATCAGCGCCGCTGGTTCAGCAGCCCTTCCAGGTAGGTGCCGTAGCCGCTCTTGCTCTGCTTCGCGGCCAGGGCGCGGAGGGTGGCGTCGTCGATGAAGCCCATGCGCCAGGCCACTTCCTCCGGCGCGTTGACCTTCA